>NZ_LXYE02000051.1 GCF_001659685.2 Labilibacter marinus | reverse complement strand
TTTAGTGTCAAAGAATCCAATATAGGACACTTGGGACACCTTCATTTGTTTTAGTGGAATCACAGTCGTTACATTGCTATTGTTCATTAAAAATGTGTGTTATGGCAAGGCAAAAAGGAATTATTAAGTTAGAAGGTCGCATTGGCGATTTGTCGTTTTACAAGAGTGGTGGCGAATACCTGGCACGAGCAAAAGGTGGTGTGGATGGTGATAGAATCAAAAATGATCCGGCATTCGCGAGGACCAGAGAGAATGGTGCTGAATTTGGTGCAGCAGGAAAAGCGAGTAAGCTTTTAAGAGGTGTTTTTAAGGCTCCTATTTCACAGTCGGCAGATAAGAAGGTGGCTAGTCGTTTGACTACTGCGATGTTGAAAGTAGTGCAGGCGGATACCACTAATGGTAGAGGTGAAAGAAATGTGATTGATGGAGATTTGAATTTGCTCCAAGGATTTGAGTTTAATGGAGAAACAGGTTTGGATGAGGTTATTAAAGCTACTTACACAGTTTCTTTTGATAGAGCTACTGGTCAGGCACAGGTTTCTGTAGAATTTTTTGATCCGAGTATGGAATTAGAGCAGGTTGAAGGAGCTACACAAGCTCGTTTAACAGTAGGTGTTGCAGGGGTTGACTTTAGCAATTCGGAATTTGAAGTAGATGTTGTTCAATCTGCAGCTATTGATATTGCTTCGAAAGTAGCTTCTACGATTGATACTAACGCGTCCATTTCGGCCAATAGTACCCAGCCTGTGTTTGTGGTATTGGGTATAGAGTACTATCAAACTGTAAATGGTGAGCTTTATATAATCAACAATAAAGATAGCAGATCATTGGCCATGGTAGCTGTTGATATGCCTTAATATTAGTCAATAGTCATTGGTCAATAGTTTACTAGTCGATGGTCATTGGTTTGGGGTTTGATTTAAAAGATTACAAAAATGGAACAGGTTCAACAAGATGGGAAAGCGGGTTTTTTAGGAGGGTGCCTGGTTAGCTTATTTAAAAGCGTGGCTCTAGAAAACATCATGGAAACCATAGTTTATGCCATTATTGGAACTGTAGTTAGTTTTGTCGTTTCAATGCTATTAAGATATTTAGTTGGTTTGGTTAAAAAAAAGTAGGTTGGTTCCCTACTTATGGTTGGTTGTTGTGAGGTCTCTGAGAAATCAGGGGCCTTTTTTAATGGGCGAATATTTCTTTCGAGGACAATGGATAAGGAGCTTACTAACGGGCGTAAACAACCCTTTATTTCAGAAAGAATAAAAATAGTCAAGGCTTTGGATGCAAGAAATTTAATTTCATCCAAACTATGCACGGCCTTTACTTTTTATTCTTTCAAATTAACTTTTGAAAGCCCATTAGTATTCCCTGGAATAGTTTTTCACAGATAAGAACAGTTTGGTAAAGGTGCCTACAGCTAGCGGCAGGGCGAAGGAGCAAGCAGGCATTTGTAAAATGGCGTATTGCACCGAAGCGAAGGGAACGTAGTGCGAGCCGCCTGCGAGTTGAGCCAGCTGTGGCAAACTGAGAGGATGAGGTACGAATACAGAGGGATGGCATATGTTGGGGGCGGTTAATGAAATGAAAAAAGTATCGGGTAATACCATGTGATATTATTGTATAGTGATATCGTTAATAAGTGATTAGCACCCAACACAAGCTTGGCGGATTTTTTGCGAGGGATGGCAAAGGAAAGTAAAATGGATGAAGGGAGTGGATCCTCCTAATACCGACTTATTAAAACTACCATTAGGATGCTCGGGAGTGAATGCATTTTGCTTTTGTGGGTTACTGAAAATACCGGTTGATGAGAAAACAGTTATCAATAAAAATGCAAATAAGCGCATTGGAAGGGCTATTATTAGGTATAAACTAACTCATGTAAATTAGGTTAGGAACGCGAGAGGACTCACGCACCAGCAGAATTAGTATATTGAGAGGTGTTTGCAGGTAAGTGGCCATTGCAAAAAGTGTGACAAGCGCAGCAACTGGCGAGCGCAGGCGAGCCTAATATGGGCAGCGGTTGTATTTTTAAGTATTGAAGTGCATACGAAAGGCTTGAAAATACAAGTGAGCTACCGTGAGGAAGAGGGCGGAACGCAAAAAGCATGACAACCAGGCTATGCATGGTTTAGCTGCACCTGGTGCACCCGGAAATAGAAAAGACGATTGAGCCCGGAGTTTACGGAGATGTTCAAACGGATTTCTAATGACGGGCTTTACTGCTTTTGTTTTTAGCTTTTTAAAATGAAGTAAAACAAGTGCAGTAAAGGCTTGGCGTGTTTTTTTGCTGACAAGTGATGACGAACACCGATTTACCAGTAATAGGTATACTGAACATTCGTTATAAAAAGGTGTTTAAATGTTTAAACTACTCATTTATTACTTAGACCTTCATTTATGAAAACACTTATATTCTATATAATATTATTATATTTTTCTACAACTAGTCTCTATTCGCAAAGTATAGAAATTGATAAAAGGCTTGGGGCAGAGAGTGCAAAATCGGTTGAAGCCGAAATGGGTATTTATGATCATGAAAGTCTATCAAACTATATTTCTGCCATTGGTCAACGTCTAGTCTCTCACTTAGATAATCCTTTATTTGAATATCAATTTCATGTTGTTGATGACCCTATACCCAATGCATTTGCCACGCCAGGTGGATATATCTATGTAACTAGAGGTATTTTATCAATAATAGTTAGTGAAGATGAGTTAGCATGTGTTATGGCGCATGAAATTATACATGCTCAAAATCGGCACTCCGTGAAACAATTAGGTAATAGTATAATACCTAAATTGCTCGAATTGCCAGGACGAATAGTTGGACAAGTGATTAATGAAGATGTAGGTAGAATATTAACTGCCCCTATTGCAACAAGTAATACTCTTTTACTGGCTTCTTATAGTCGATCGCATGAAAAAGAATCGGATGAAGAAGGGGTTACTCTAGCCTCTAAAGCTGGATATGATCCTGATGCAATGAAATCTATTTTAACACGACTGTCCAAATCAATAGAAATCTTAACTAAACAAAAAGAGAAGAAAGGTTATTTTAATGATCATCCATATACTCCTGATAGATTAGAAAGTATATCTAAGACTTCAGCAAAATTAAATTGGGAGAGCAATGAAAAAATATCAAATGATTTTCCTCAACCGTTAAACTCATTACTATTTGGTGCAAACCCAGATAAAGGATTTTTTGAAAACAACACTTTCATCCACCCTATATTAAATTTTTCTTTTCAATTTCCTGATGATTGGCATACCGAGAACCAACCAACTTCGGTGAATGGGATGAATAAAGATCAAAGTGCAGCTTTATTTTTAGGTATGGATGATGCGTCTAAATCGCCCAAAACATTGGCTCTTGAGTTTATACGTGGCATTGAGAAAAATAATGACGTTAAGCCTTTATTTTCAGACTATTATAAGATAAATGATTATAAAGGTTATTTGGTTTCTTATCAGGATAATTCAGGAAGTAAAGACATGTATATTCATACACTTTGGATGAATATGGATAATCATATGTTTAAGATAATAGGAATTGGCCCCAAAGCGGCAGAAGATAAACTGAAAGAGTCAGTATTAAGCATTCATAGACTTACAGATGTTGAAAAGAATAAAATAACCAAGAAAGTAATACGCGTTGTTAAAAGTAAACATGGGGATAGTTTTGATACATTATGCAAACGTCATAATAGTTTTTTAAAATCTGACTTAATAGCATTGATTAATGGTCGTAATACTGATGCAATTCTTCCTGAAGGTACATTGATTAAAATTATTGTTGAAGAAAGACATTTGTAATCCATCTTGATTTTTGCCTATGAGATTGCACAAAGTAAGGGTTTGTATTTAGGTTCTATCTGAATTGGCAAATCACTTTAAAGTTTAGTTTTTAGTGTTTGCTTTTAACATTTTATCTACTTCTTCACCAGAGGAAAGAAGTAGTGATATCCATTTTGTATTTTCATTTTTTTCGAGTATTATTTTAAACGAAATAGTAATTGGTATAGACAAAAACATTCCAACACCACCAAAAATGTACCCCCAAAAAATGAGCGATATAAATACTACTAAGGTAGATAATCCCAAACCTCTACCCATAAGCTTAGGTTCAATAATACTTCCCATTAAAACATTTACAAGTAGATAGCCTACTCCAGTCCATAAAAAGCCAGAAAATCCTATGTCAACTAATGCCAATAGCATAGTTGGTACGGCGGCAATAATTGAACCAATATTCGGAATATAATTTAGAAGAAAAGCTATCACACCCCATAGTATTGCATATTCAACTTTAAATATTAACAACCAAATGGTAATTAATATACCAGTAATTAAACTAATGAGCGTTTTTAACGATAAATAATGTCTTATTTTTCTACCTACTTCATTTAAGTAATCAAGCGATTGGCTAAATTCTTGTTCTAACAATTTGGTTTTTACGTTGGCCACATTCATTTCTGCAAGAATAAATATGGTTACCAGTAAAATTACAAATGAGTTTGACATTAAATTACCTAATTGACCAAGTAGATTACTAGAAAACTGTAGTACTTTACTGGTATCTATTTGTTCAATTATCTGATCAAAACTTATCCCACTTTCTATAAAGTTAAACCGATGGCTTAATGATATTAATATATTATTTAGACCTTCTTCATACTTTGGAAGTTTAGATGTAAACTGCGAAAGTGAATTACCTATTATACTTGCTAATACGATTAGAATAATTAATAAGCCAGATAATACTATTAGTATAGATAGCCAATTAGGAATCTTTTTTTTAATCAGCCATAATATGGGTTGTGCACAGATTATACTTACAAATAAGGCTAACAAAAGTGGCAGTAAAATAGAATTGGCAACTTTGAGTCCTGCAATAATAATTATTATTCCGGCAAGTTTTAAAATGGGAGATATTATTATCGTTTTGTTCTGCATATTATAGATTTTAAAACAATGTGTTTTAATGGAGCGTTAGACCATTTAAACACAGCATCTGACTAATTTGTTTTTACGTTGGAACATAAAGGCTTTAATAAGCTCAATTTACTGCAGAGCTGATAAAATGTTGTTATCTAAAATTACAATTTAAATTGAATACTGTTTTGTTAATTATGAAACTTAGTTAAAGATATTAATTGTGCTGTATTTTAACCGTTATTCTTTAATAATAAGGCAAATTATCATTATTAAAACAGAATGTCGCCAAATGACACAATGTTGTATGTTCATATGAAACAGAGTGGTATGTGAATGTTTTGGTGGATGATGAAAATATTAATTACATGATGTTGATTTTATAATAAGACATGTTTATCTTTTATTTTTTGATAAATAAAAAGTCAAATATTTACTTAAAACCAAGTAATCATGAATAAAATGATAGTGTCTGTATTTGATACAGAAAAACAAGGATATGAAGGATTATCTGCGCTTAAAGATTTAAATAAAGAAGGTTCAATTAGTGTTTACGCGACATCCGTAGTTACCAAAAGTATTGATAATGTTGTAGAGGTAAAAGAAGCTGCAGAAAACGGTCCTTTGGGGACTTCGATAGGCCTTTTTACTGGAAGTTTAATAGGTATGCTTGGTGGACCTGTTGGTGTATTGATAGGCGCAGGAATAGGGGGAATGACAGGTGTTATCGCCGATCTACACAAATCTGGTATTGATGTTGAATTTATGAATGAGGTATCAGAAGCATTATCGCCAGGTAAAGTTGCATTAATAGCTAATATTGAAGAGAGTTGGGAAACACCTCTTGATACGCGCATCGAAGAGTTGAGCGGAATGATTTTTAGAAGGAATCGAAAGGAAATTATTGATGAGCAACTAGAAAGAGAATCAAAAGAGATGAAAGCAGAAATGCTTGAGTTAAAAGATGAAATGAAAGATGCTAATGATGAAATGAAGGCGTCTTTGAAAAGCCAAATAGAAAAGGTTAAATCAAAAATGGAAGCATTGAGTATTTTAACCGAGAAGCGATTGCTTGAACAAAAGAAAGAAAGTGATGCTAAATTAGAATCACTAAAGCAGCAGTTAGAAGAAGCCTCTCAAAAAAAGAAAACCAAACTAAATAAATTAATGACAGAAGTACACGATAATTATTCCAACTATCAGAATAGACTTGAATCAATTAAGAAAGAATTATATGATGAACTAACGGAATCGTATAAAAACTAATTTTTTCTCAGAAGTAAGGTAAGGCTTTCTCGAAAAAGGTTTACCTTACTTATTTTCCTATTGCAACTTGTTTTATAATAGATAATTAATGGATAAACTTCCGCTCACTAATAATTCTCGCTTACGAGAAATTGTTTCGGTACTCATAAAGTATGGAATTGCCGATTGGATGAATAATACAAATATTGATTGGATAAAGAAACAGTTAAAAAAGTTACCTGATAACGAACTGATTGATTATTCGCGCGAAGAACGTATACGTTTGGCATTTTTAGAGTTAGGCACAACATTTATAAAGCTAGGACAAATCTTAAGTACCAGAGCTGATTTGGTGGGAGAACCTATAGCTAATGAACTTTCTAAATTACAGTCATCTACACCGGCCGATGATATTACAAAGGTACATCAACGGATAACAGACGAGTTTGGAATAGAATCGGTGGAAGAGCTCTTTGATGACTTTAGTAATGAAGCGATTGCTTCAGCATCTATTGCGCAAGTGCATACGGCAAAACTAAAAACAGGAGAAGAGGTTGTTGTTAAAGTCATGCATCATGATATTGAAAGAACTATTCTTGTTGATTTGGACATAATTACATCACTTGCTTCTATGGCACAAAGGCATGGAGGACCTCTTAAAGCCTTTCAGCCAGCTGCTTTTGTTCGACAGTTTAAGCAAAGTATGCTCGATGAGTTGGATTTTAATAAGGAATTGAGAAATTTAAATCTTTTCACATCAAATTTTGAATATGATGACAGGGTTGTTTTCCCTAAGGCTTATACAAATCACTCAGGTAAAACGGTGTTAACAATGTCTTTTTTGGATGGGGTGCCCTTGCCTAAAGTTGAGGATTTAGAATGGCCAGAAGAAGACAAAACAAATTTTGCAGAAGAGAGTGCAGATGTTTTCATGGAAATGATGTTTAGAGATCGTTTTTATCATGCCGATCCTCACCCTGGTAATTTATTTGTGAGAGAAGATGGTTCTCTTGGTATTATTGATTGTGGGATGGTGGCAAAGGTTGATGCAAAAACTAATAATATACTTGAGGAATTAATTATTGGCGTTGCCCAAAAGGATACTGAGCATATAAAAAATACTATATTGGATATGTGCGCAATACCCAAAGATATTGATTACGATGAATTAAGCAGTCAGATAGAAGAGTTTATTAATAAATACATTGATCTTCCTTTAAATGAGTTTGATATGAGTGCCTCAATAGAAGAGTGTACTTCAATTATTCATCAATACCATATGATACTACCTGCTAGTATGTCCAACCTCTTTCGGGTGGTTATGCTGCTTGAAGGCTCTTCGAGATTATTAAGCCCTAATTTTAATATTGTTGTTTTATTTAAAAATTACCATCATAAAATATTAAAACGTCGTTATGCCCCAACTGCCCTTGTAAAAAGAGCGATGAGAAATATACATCATTGGGAGCGTATCGTTGATCTGGTTCCAAAAGCTTTGGAAAAATTATTTAGAAAAGCAGGTAATGACAATTTTGAGGTTAATCTTGAGCACAGAAACCTTGAAGAGTCCGTAAATCGTATTGTACTTGGATTGCTCACAGCTTCATTATTTCTAGGCTCTTCGTTACTTTGGGCTTTAAAGGTACCTCCAATAATTAATAACTATTCCTTCCCTGGGATTGCTGGAATTGTTTCATCTATTTATCTTGGTGTATCCTTGATTAGAAGTATTAATCGAACAAAAGGTAAGTAAATCACTTCATTTATAATAGTAGTTTAGTAACTTAACGTCATTGAACCTAAGGTAACTACCGATAGGTTGTGAAACAGTTTAGCTTGGTTGATAAACCTAATTTTGCAAATGAAAAATTAATGATGATAGAGATCAAATTTAAAACGATAGTAGTTTTTGTTTTTCTGATTCTTACTCAGTCATGTGCTGTTTTTAAAGGAAGACAAGAATTGGATATGCAACCCTTTTCTGATAATACTAACGTATTATTTAATGAAGCCATGAAGATTAGTCGTCCTTTTCAATTTAAGAGTTTATCGACATATACAGACATAACCGCTTATACATCGATAAAACAAAAATCTTTACCATTAATTCATGCATTAAAAGGTATTGTATATTATTCTAATCAGTTAGTTGCTATTTCCAATTCCAGTATGTCGGAGAATGGTAAAAATGACCAGTTAGCAAAATATCTTAGTGATGCGTTTGAACGTGTTAAACACAAAGAAAGAATGGATAGTATTGGTTTGTCCTATTCGCAAGTGGAATTTTCTTTAGGTGAAATAAGAAAGGCTGAGACTTATCGTGAAGGAATTGAAGCTTCTGACCCTATTATTAATACAATTGTACTATCTCTTTCTGATCGGCTTGATGAAATAGAAGCCTTGATTGGTGAAGTTATAGTTTCGTTTGATGCAAATATCTATAATGATACGAAAGCAACTATTGATAATTATATAACGCTTAAAAAACTTCAAAATTCAACTCAGAAAAAGATTACTCAGCTTTACTATGCACAATCCATTGATGCCTCTTATATTGACTCCTTAATTATTTCAGATCACTCTATTGTTCCATACCTTAAAAAAGAAAGAAGTCTTGAGCAAGCTGATTATGATACTGCAGAAGAGCTTCTTTTCAAACGTCTTGCTAATATAGATACGATGTTACGTCAGTTAGATGATGATAAAAAGGAGTACATGGATATGAAAGAGGAAATAAGTCGTTGGCACAGTCAGGTGGATGAAAAAATTAGTATTGCCAGAAATGCAATTATTGTTTGGTCTCAATCGCATAAAAATTTAGGAAAAGGAATAGAAGTTCCTCCTTTAATAGGTATAGATTCTTTTCTCGAGCTTGTTAAGCCAACATTAAACAAAGCAGTCGATACTGTTGTATTATAGTTTTACCTTCGATTATCTAATATATGTTCGTTGTTTGGCATTTATCAATTATTAAGTTTAACAGTAAGCTCACTTATTTAGAGGGTTCGATATGTTCTGGAAAGAAACTAGTTGGTAGTGAAAGTAAAGGAATGGTAGCACATTTTTTTAATACGGTTAAATCCTACTTTATATTGCCTTATTCGCAAAGAAGCATCCAAATAAGTATTAATAATTCGAACTATCATTGCAAAACAGACGAGCAAGGCGAGTTCAATCTTTCTATTAATGAATCGTGTGATCCTGGTTCTAAAATTACAATTTCGGGAGGGAATTATGTGTTGGATATAGTACAGTCTTATCCATTTTTTTTTAATGTATCAGAGAGCCAATTTGATGTTATCTCAGATATTGATGACACCATTCTTGTTTCCCATACTTTAAACCACTTTAAACGGATATTAACTACTCTATTTAAAACAACTAAAAATCGAAAAGCAGTATCTTACACAAAAGGTTTGCTTGAGTTTACACGGAAATATGCACCAAATTATTTCTATGTTTCTAGAAGTGAACGCAACCTTTTTAGCTTACTCTGTGATACAATATCTCACCACGATTTACCTAAAGGTGTATTGTTTTTAACTCCATTACTACAATGGCACCAACTATTAAAACCCAATAAATCTAGGCAGCATAAATTCAATGTAATTAGTCGATTAATTGAACAATCAGAAGGTAAAACATTTATTTTAATAGGTGATGACACCCAGCATGACATGCATGTGTACCTAGAAGTAGTTAAAAAATATAGGACCAGAATTAAGATGGTTTTTATTCGCCAAGTCAAACCATTTCGTACTAGACTTCAACAGAGAAGCTGGGAATGTTTGGCGGCGGAAGGTGTTCCTGTCAACTATTTTAAACCATTTGATACTTTTAATTCAGACCATTTAAAACGAGTATTATGAAACTATTATTTATAGTAAATCCTATTTCGGGAGGAGTTGATAAAGAACCATTTTTGAAGGAAGCCGGAGTGCTTTGCGAGAACTATGGAATTGTACATGAAGTTTTTAAAACAAGTGGTAATAACGATGAAGCTAAAGTACGAAAAGTGATTCATCTTTTTCAACCAGATAAAGTAATTTCGGTTGGAGGAGATGGAACCACTTTGTTTACCGCAATAGCTTTACTCGACATAAATATACCCATGGGTATTATTCCCTTAGGCTCAGCTAATGGTATGGCAGTAGAGTTATCCGTCAACCTTAATCCTACGGAAGCTTTAAAAGATATTATTATGTCGAATGTGATTGGTGGCTTGGATATGCTTTTAATTAACAATGAGCATTATACTATGCATATTGGCGATGTTGGCTTAAATGCAAGTATTGTTGAAGCCTATGAGAAAGATGAAAACAGAGGCATGGCCACCTATGCTAAATATTTTATTGAAGAATTAAAGACCTTATCGCCATTTAAAGCAACGGTTACTGCAAATGGTAAATCCGTGACGAGCAATGTATTAATGACAGCTATCTGTAATGCCCGAAAATATGGAACAGGTGTGCCTTTAAACAAAATAAGTAATCCAATGGATGGTATGTTTGAGATAGTTTTGATTGAACAAATTAATTTCACATCTCTTATTAAAGCAGGACTTTCAAAGTTTGATGAACAGTTTATGGACGATCAAAGCAGCCAGGTTATTACTGCGCAAAGTGCTAAAATTACCTTTGATACCCCTCGCTTATTGCAGCTCGACGGAGAAGTAATTGATTTTTATAAAGAAATCAGTATCGAAATGCTTAAAGGAGCTGTTCAACTTATTAGTACCAAAAGCAATACTTACATATTAGCTAAATAAAAAAATATGGGTGCTTTACATATTGTAGAAGCTGGGTACGTTTGCCCTATCATACAGAAACTAAATGCTGTAGGAGTTAGTACTGATAAATACATTAAGGCTAATTTTTTAAACAAATATAGACTTAGTGCAAACACCTATATTCCTGTTGAATTAATGTATTCATTATTTGAAACAATAGAAAAATCTCAGGGTGTACAATTTCTGGATTTTTTTAGAGATACCATCAATATAAATGATTTATCTGACAATGTTCAAGACATTATTCGTACACCTGATTTATTACATATTGTACAAACAACTTGTCAATTCAATCACTTAATTATGAGCAATGAGCTTATGACTTTAAATATTGAGGGACCTATCTCTACTTTACAGTTACAAGTAGATAATCGCCCATCATTAGGTCGTGAGTTAGCTATTAAATTATCCATGCTATATACCTTAGATGGTATTCAGGTTGCAGCAGGAAACGATTGGATGCCAATTGAAATACATTATCAGTTTAAAAAACCTGCTATAGAAGATCCATTCATTGATTTAGGTAAAAATGTTAATATTAAATACAATATGCCATATTCTGGCTTTGTTTTTAATACTGCGGATTTAACAAAGTTCAAGGTAAATAGAAAGCAAGAACTAGAATGGAATGTAAATGATACATGCTTAGCGGGGAGAATAGAACTGCTTTTGAATTCAATAAAAACAGGTCAAATTCCTAATATCTCGTATTTTTCTGATGTTATGAACATTTCCTCACGTAGTTTGATTAGGAAACTTCAAGCAGAAGGTAGGTCATTTGCATCCATAATTGAAACTTGGCGCTTAAAAAAAGCAATTATATCAATAGAAAATCAAGCAACCTCCATTAATGAATTAGCTCATGAGTTAGGTTATGCAAATCACTCAAATTTTATACGGGCATTTAAGCGCTGGACTGGAGTATCTCCAATGAATTATAGAGAACACTAATATTAGGATTCTCTCATTTCACTTCAATATTACCTGAAAGAAAATGATGTCTTCAAATGACACAATTCTTGTAATGTCCACTATTTGTGATTGTTAAGCTTGTAAAACAACTCTATATCCATAAGCAATTGTAACCTTTATGAACCATAACTAAATACGATCCCTTATATTTAATATAACATTAAACAAGTTTATACTTAAAGCTTGCACTTACTGTTTCTTTTTTTAATAAATATAAATTCAATCGTATGAGAAAAGTTAGTTCTTTAATTTTACTACTATTCTGCTTATCCCTAACTGGATTTGCGCAAAAGAATAAAAAGCCAAACATTTTGGTAATTATGGGTGATGATGTTGGTGCACCTAACCTTAGTATTTACGGACATGGAATGATGGGGTATAAAACCCCTAATATTGATCAAATTGGTAAGGATGGCCTAATGTTTACCGATTATTATGCAGAGCAGTCTTGTACTGCTGGTAGATCAGCCTTTATTACCGGTCAACATATTATTCGTACGGGTCTTTCTAAGGTTGGACTACCGGGTGCTGATGTTGGTATACAAGATGAAACTGCTACACTAGCAGAATTGCTTAAGCCTCTTGGGTATGCAACAGGCCAGTTTGGTAAGAACCATTTTGGAGATCAAGATAAATACCTTCCTACTAAACACGGTTTCGACGAATTTTTCGGAAATCTATATCATTTAAATGCAGAAGAAGAACCTGAGCATGAAGACTGGCCTACCGGTGCAGAAGCTGCACGTGTACCCAAACCTAGAGGCGTAATAAAATCTTCTGCTGATGGTCCTATAAAAGATACTGGTCCATTAACCAAGAAGCGCATGGAAACTGTTGATGATGAATTTATGGCAGCTGCTTTTGAATTTATGGAAAACAAAACGGATGAAGGAACTCCGTGGTTTACTTGGATGAATACAACAGGTATGCATTTTTGGACTCACGTTAGTGAAGAATGGAAAGGGAAATCAGGTTTAAATGATTATGCAGATGGTATGTTAAAATTAGACTGGATTGTAGGACAATTCACGGCTAAACTAAAGGAATTAGGTGTTGATGAGAATACCATTGTAATTTTTACAACGGATAATGGTGTTCATCAAGCAACTTGGCCAGATGCTGGTGTAACTTGGTTTAATAATGAAAAAACTACTAACTGGGAAGGTGGATTTAGAGTTCCATGTGTGGCTAAATTTCCTAAGAAGTTTGGCGTTGAACCAGGAACTGTTATTAATGATGTTACTTCTCATCTCGATTGGGTGCCTACATTGGTTGCAGCAGCAGGTGATCCTGAAATAGGGGAAAAATTAAAAACAGGAAACTTTAAATCTAATGGTAAAACATTTAAAAATCACTTAGATGGTTACAATATGTTACCATTGTGGAGTGGTGAAACTGAAGAGAATCCAAGAAAATATTTTATTTATGGTACTGATGCTGCACAAATCTCTGCCATTCGTTTTGCTGATAGATGGAAAGCCATGTATATGGAGCAAAAACATTATGGACAGGATGTATGGGTTTACAAATTAGAACCTTTAAAAGCACCTTTGTTGTTTGATTTAAGAATGGATCCATTTGAGAAAGCTCGCGAAACAAACTCATATCACGATTGGTATGCACGTCATATATTTATGTTTGGATGGGCAGGTAGCTATGTAATGGAGTTTAAGTCAACGTTTAAGGAGTTTCCAGCAGCCCAAAAGCCAGCCACATGGAATGTAACTGAGATGTAGAGTATTAACGTTATTAAATTGTTTATCATGACAAATTTTTTAAAAGTTGCTAAAAACTCAGTTAAGCATTGGTATCTATTAACCATTTCAGGTGTAGTTTTTATAGCACTTGGCATTTGGGTTTTTGCAACCCCACTTGAATCATATTTAACATTGGCACTAGTATTTACGTTGTCATTTTTGGTTTCGGGTATTTCTGAAATCATATTCTCCATTTCAAACAGAAAAGAGATTGATGGATGGGGATGGACACTTTCCATGGGCTTATTAAATGTTATCATAGGAGTGTTGTTATTTATTCATCCAGCTATATCTATCACGACATTGCCATTCTTTGTTGGTTTCACAGTAATGTACCGGTCTGTTTATGCCATCAGTATGTCTATTGACCTTCGTAATTATGGAGTAATGGAGTGGGGAAACCTTTTGGCCATTGGAATTATAGGTTTGTTATTTTCGTTTCTATTGATAGTTAACCCTTTATTTTCAGGGCTTTCATTGGTTGTATTAACAGGGATTACCTTTGTTATTATGGGCATTTACACTATTTATTACTCCGTAAAGCTTAAGCAATTAAACAAGCTTGCTAAAGGCATAAAAGGCGAATTAATAAATCAATTTGAAGATCTAAAAAGCCAGTTGCGCTCTGAGTTATCTGGAAAATAATCGAATTAATATTTGTGACTAATAATTGGGCTGGCATACTATTTCCAGCCCAATTTATCTAAATCTTTTAATATGATAAGGAATATCATTTTAGGTTTATTCTTTTTTTCCAATATACTCGTACAAGCACAGGAACACGAGCAAACTGAGTTACATGATAACAAAAATACAATATCAGTTGCTTTTGGTTATGCTTACTTGCCTGATGGGGTAAAAATAGAATCATCGAGTGAACCAGGTTACTTTGTACCCTCCATTGGTATAGACTATATAAGAAAGATATCGCATAAGCTAGAATTGTTAGCTGTTGTAGATTTTGAGTTGGATCATTATTTAATTTCGGGAAAGGACATAATAAGAGAGAACGCAACAATAGTTGTAGTCGGCGCTATGTATAATCTAATAGAACACTGGAGTGTTATGGTTGGTGCTGGGATTGAAATGGACAAGCATCACCAGCTATTTGTAGGAAGATTTGGGACTGAATATGGTTTTCATCTGTCAGATAAGTGGGTTCTAAGTCCTGGAATATTTTATGATTACAAAGATGTTCATAGTACTTATTCAACATCTATAGCCATAGGATATAATTTCTAAAGTTGGGGTTAAAGGTTTTATAGAAAAATAATCTTTACGCCTATGTTCAATGAAGAAATAATTTTATACTTGATTTTAATGACTGAATAATGAAAATCAAAATATTTTTAATCACTACTCTATTTGTCCTGTCGCAAGTTTTAATTGCACAGGATACTGAAGTTTCAAATAAGGAACGCATAAAGCTGCAGAAGAAGGCTGCAAAAGACTCCATTAGGAACAAAAAGGTGGCTGAAGGAAAATTTATTATTAGCCCAATTGTTGCTCCTGGTTATACACCTGAGCTAGGAGGATTGGTAGCTTTTGGTGGTTTAATGAGTTTTAAAACCAATCCAACGGATGATTTAATTCAAAGATCTTCGTTTCCAGTTACATTAGCTTATACTACTACAGGAGCAGTTGTTGCAAATGGTATTTTAAGTTCATATTGGTTTGAAGATAAGTTACGAATTTACGGCGATTTCTGGTATAAGGATATGCCAGACCATTATTGGGGAATTGGTTATCAAAATGGCTATGAAAAACCTAAGGGTGAAGAAACTACGTCCTATAATCGCCAGTGGTGGTGGTTTAACCCACGTTTTCTTTATCAATTCAAGAAGAATTATTTTGTTGGACTTAATGTAGATTATAATTATACAAAAGGAACCAACCCTAGTGCAGGTGTTGGGGAGGATCCTAACTACATAAAATATAAGGATAAACCTTTGAATTCTGGTTTGGGTTTAATGCTAAGGTATGATTCTCGAGATATTCCTGTTGATTCAAGAGAAGGTATGCTAGTGGATTTAGTAAGCACCTTTTACTCTACAGGATTAGGAGGCGATAATAAATACCAGATATATTCACTTGATTATCGTCAGTTTGAAACCGTTAATAGAGAAGGAATGACACTGGCTTGGCAATTAAAGGCAAGGATAGCTGCAGGTGATGTTCCTTACGGAGAAATGTCCCAACTAGGAACACCATTTGATTTGCGAGGTTACCAATGGGGTAGGTTTCGTGATGAAAGCATGTTTTTCTTTTTGGCTGAATATCGCCATATGTTTTTGGACAAATCGGGAGAAGTTGGCAAGCATGGAGCTGTTGTTTGGGCTGGCTCAGGTACCATATTTGATTTTGACACCTTAGCAGATAATACTAATCAATGGCTACCAAATTTTGGTGTTGGTTATAGACTTGAACTTCAACCTCGAATGCACATGCGTCTTGATTATGGAATAGGGCGAGAGACAAGTGGAATCTATTTTAATTTTAATCAGGCCTTTTGATTTGTATCTCCAATAATGAAGAAAAACTGATTTCTATTCTCATATGCACTTGGTATTGGTTGTTTACCGAATGCTAAAATAACGAAGTAAAAGTTAACAAAAATCTACTTTCATTCATGTAATGAAGGTGAAGTTAAATCACATAAAAAATAGAATTATGAATGAAGATATTTTAAAAGGTAAATGGAAACAGTTAGAAGGAGAAGTAATTAAAGAATGGGGAAAGTTTACCAAAAATGATATTGAAAAAGTAAATGGTGAAGCCAAAATTCTGCAAGGAAAAATCCAAGAAAAGTATGGTAAAACAGCTGAAGAAGCCGAAATGCAAGTGAAAAAATTTTTAAAGAAATTTGAGAAGTGACTCATTGTATTTAGATAGAAGCAAATGGATGTTCGCAATGCAGAATGACTTTTTAAAATGAGTAGAACCGCATTTATGAATAACTATTTGTTTTTATTTTATTTCTAAATAAACGCTTTATTCGACATTGAATATATTTATATGAATGCTCTAGAGGAAATTAAAGAATTACAAAAACGGATTAATCAATCTATTATTGGTCAAGCAGGTGTAGTGGAAAAAATACTTGTGGTTTTTTTAGCAGATGGTAATTTACTTTTGGAAGGTTTACCTGGATTAGCTAAAACCAGAGCTATCAAAAGCTTGTCAAAAGAATTGAAGGCCAGCTTGTCTCGTATTCAGTTTACACCTGATTTATTGCCTTCTGATATTACTGGCACTGAAATTTTTCAGCCCGAATTAAAAGATCCTTTTGTGTTTAAGAAAGGTCCTATATTTGCCAATTTGGTTCTGGCAGATGAAATTAATAGAGCGCCAGCAAAAGTTCAAGCAGCCTTGCTTGAAGCCATGGAGGAGCGTCAGGTTACGGTAGCCGGGAAGACTTATAAAATGGAAGATTTATTCTTGGTGATGGCCACTCAGAATCCAGTGGAGCAAGAAGGAACTTATCCTTTGCCAGAAGCTCAGATGGATCGTTTTCTGATGAAAATTCTGATGGAGTATCCTGATAGTGAATCGGAAGAAAAGATATTAGAATTGGTGAGTGCTGAAAGTCGTGGCGAATTTATTAGCAATGAACCCATTTCACAAGAAGTTGTGTTTAAAGCACGAGAAGAGATTAAGCAAGTAGAGGTGTCGAAGGCTTCTCGGAAATATATTGTAGATCTGATTAACGCCACACGAAATGCTTCTAAATACAGTGAAGATCTGGATAAGTGGATCGACTTTGGTGCTAGTCCACGCGGAACGATAGCACTTGAAAAATGTGCCCGTGTGATGGCTTGGTTAAATGAACGAACCTATATTGAACCAGATGATATTCGCTATGTAATACATGAAGTATTGCGTCATCGATTAATATTAAGCTATGAAGCAAATGCACAACGCATTAGTCCGGATATGGTGATTGATGAACTATTAAGATCAGTAGCGGTGCTATAATAAATCATATGAAAAAGCTACCTAAAGAAATAGCGACCACACTGGATGAATTAATGCGTCTTGAATTTTTGACTAGTAATTTCAGCTTGTTACCTAATCAACCTGTTCATAGCGTTTTGTCGGGTAAACATGCCTCAAAGCTACGTGGGCGAGGTTTAGATTTTTCTGAAGTACGAAAGTACGTGTATGGCGATGATATACGTAATATTGATTGGAAAGTAACGGCACGCACCAAGCAAACTCACACCAAAGTTTTTAACGAAGAGAAAGAACGACCTTGTTTTGTTATTGTGGATCAAAGTTCCTCTATGTTTTTTGCTTCAGAGGGGAAAGTTAAATCTGTTTTGGCAGCGCAGGTAGCAGCTATTAGTGGTTTTAAAGTTTTAAAAGCGGGCGACCGTTTAGGAGGTTTGGTGTTTGATGATGATAGTTTTAAAACTATCCAACCTAAGCGAAGCAGAAACAACATGATGCATTTGCTTGAAAGTATAGTGGCAAAAAATCAGGCCTTGGTTAAACGAAAGAGAATGCAAGGCAAGCAAGATATTATTAACAAGGTATTGTTTAAAGCAAAAAATGTCATCACTCACGATTATGTCGTAGTAGTGATTAGTGATTTCAGCAATATCAACGAACAAGGTGTTAAGTATCTAACTTCCATAGCTCAGCACAACGATGTAATAGCTGTCATGGTAAATGATAAAATGGAGCAGAGTTTACCAAGCCATGACCTTCCGGTTTCTGATGGGAAATTTCAGGTGATGATTAAAAACAAAGAGAAAGTGCTAAGTAAGTTTCGGGATATTTCTTGGAAACACAGAGAGGAAACGATTGAATACTTCAGAAAGTATGGGATTCCATTTATGGAATTCAATACCCATGAAACATTGGTAGAACAAATCAAACGCATATTTGGACGAAGATGAATATACGAAACAACTCTTCCATAGGTGAATTAATGGAGCCCGAAGCAATTGCCTTTAGCTTTGCTGCACCTGGGTGGATGATGCTACTTCTGCTTATACTTCTTGTATTATTGGCATTTGCTATTTGGAAACGCTATCAATATAAAAAGAACAAATACCGACGTGTAGCCATAAACGAATTAAACGCTTTAAATAACAGCAATAATGAAATTAGTGCTGTTATACTTAATACAATATTCTTGCTGAAGCGTGTTGCTATAGCAGCCTATGGAAGAAAGGAAGTTGCCTCAATAAATGGAAGCTTTTTTTTTCAATTTTTGAAGAGTAAAACCAATACAGCTGTATTCTCCGATGAGCTTGAAATCATATTCACAAAGCATTTGTACGAAGGAAATAAAGCTGAGCTTACTAATAATGAATTAGAATTATTACACCGCCAAAGTATAAACTGGATAAATGAGCACGATGTTTGAATTTGCTAATCAATGGGTGTTTTGGATACTGCCTTTACCAATACTGATATATTGGTTTTTTCCGCCAGTTCATCGTAGGGCTGAGGCTTTGATGGTACCTTTTATTCATCAAGCTGCTGAAGCCACAGGTGACAAATTACGTATAGGTGCTTGGATTTCAAAACGAAATCTTTTTCAATGGATTTTACTTTTGCTAACCTGGATATCATTTATTGTTGCTTTTGCCAGACCCCAATTGGTTGGTAAACCTGAGATGAAGGTAAAGACGGCCCGTAGTTTTGTAATTGCAGCGGATATCTCCTTTAGTATGGCAAGTAAAGATTGGGTAGTAGATGGAAATAGATATACACGTTGGGAAGGGGTAAAGCAAGTACTAGGAAATTTTATTGAAACCAGAGATGGCGACCGATTGGCATTGATTTTTTTTGGAACCAATGCCTATGTTCAAACTCCATTAACCACCGATTTAGAAGTGGTTAATTGGTTTTTGGAAGAAACAGACGTAGGTATGGCGGGACAGATGACCAGTGTAGGTAAGGCTATTGGAATGAGCATGAAACTGTTTGAACAAGATACCATCGAGAATAAAGTGATGCTTCTTTTAACAGATGGACAGGATGGCGGTAAAGGTATGTCTCCCATTGATGCAGCCTATTTAGCAAAAGCAGATAGTGTCAAAATTTATACTTTGGGGATAGGCGATCCACAAGCCCCTAACTCTGATTTAGATGAAGCAACACTAAAAGAAATTAGTAAAATCACAGGAGGTAAGTATTTCAGAGCAATTGATCAAAAGCAACTGCAGAAGGCATCTGAAGAATTAGAAACACTTGAACCGATGGAGTTTGAAGAAGAAGACTATAAACCCATTACGCATTTGTTTTTTTATCCATTAGTTGTTGCCATTGTATTGTCTCTCGTGCTAATTTCCATTCGGGTTATCCTGTCACAATTTAAAAAGGAATAAAATGAATTGGATAAATATTAATACTGAGCTTTTTCATTTTATGCGCCCTCAATGGCTATGGATGTTTGTTCCCATGCTCCTGGTTCTTGTATTTGTTTGGTTTGGTGGAAAAGATAAACAGATGTGGAAGAAGAGTATTGCATCCAATTTGTTACCATATATGGTAAATAAAGGTAATCGTTTTGCTGTTGTTGGTCCCCTTTTAGCCTTTGCTTTTGCAATTTCTTTAATGATTTTAGCAGTGGCAGGTCCTACTTGGAAAAAGGTAGAGGTGCCAGGTGCAAAAAGTGAAGCTATCTTAATGATAGCCCTCGACTTGTCCCCATCTATGTTGGTTGATGATGTTTCTCCAAATCGTTTGGAAAGAGCTAAGTTCAAGATTCAGGATTTATTGAAAGCTAACCCAGGTTCCAAAGTAGGTCTTTTAGCTTTTTCAGGTACGGCGCATACCGTAATTTCTCCTTGTAATGATTATGAGTTGTTGACTTATCAGTTGCAATCATTAACGCCATACATTATGCCTATGCAAGGAACCAACTATACACATATGTTGACATTGGTAGATACTATTTTTAGTAGAGTTGATGCGCCCAGTACCTTGCTTCTTGTTACAGATAATATTGAAACGCAGCAAGGTAATCTCTTGCTTAACTTTGCTGACAGGAGCGATAATCATATTGAAATCATGACTATGGCTTCTATTCAGGGAGGTCGCATACCTGGTTTTAGAAAAGGAACTTACTTCAAAGAAAACGGGGAGTATATTATTTCACGTTTAAATCAGAACGAACTTTTCCGCTTACAAAAGCACAAAAATATAAACATTAATCCACTTACTTTAGGTAATGAAGATGTTGAGAATCTAGCCCAATTAATAAGCAAGAACTTGGAGTATAGAAGTGTTGAACAAGAGAGCGAAGAAGAATGGGAGGAAAATGGTTTTCCTTTGCTTTGGATTGCGATGATTATTCTGGTTTTATGGTTTAGAAAAGGTTGGATGATTCAGTGGTGTGTTTTACTGGTCTTTGTTTCATCATGTAATAGCCAAATAAATACTTGGGAAGATTTATGGTATACAAAGGATTATCAAGGGCAAAAGGCTATGACTAAGGAACACTATGCTGAAGCATCTCAAAAGTTTGAATCCTATACTCATAAGGGAGTTGCGCTTTACAAGGCAGGAGATTATGAAGCCGCCATTGAGGTGTTTAAACTGGACACCAATGCAACATCGATGTATAACTTGAGTTTAGCGTATGCTGCTAATGGACAAAACTATTTAGCTTCAGAGGCATTATTATTGGCAGAAGAATTAGCACCGAATAATGAGGTTATCAAAAATGCCAAGGAGAATAATCAACGTGTGGTGGCACAAATGGATTCAATTGCAAAAATGAATCCTGACTCAGCCATTACAATAGTTGAGGAGAAAAAAGATTTAGGCGAATTAAAAGAGAGGAAGGCGGAAGGTAAAGATGAAGAACTGTCAGCAGATAACGAGGTGAAGGAGTTGCCCAAAGATGGTAATAGAGTAACGGATGAACAAGAAACTGGAATGCGTAAAGCAGATGAAATGGAAGCTCCACCAGAAAATTTTCAGGCACAAAAAGTGGATAACGCACAAAATGTTCTCTTAAGAGAAATATCGGCTGATCCGTCGGAGTTTTTAAGACGTCGTTTTGAATATCAGAAAAAGAAATATTATACCAACGAAAAGCCAGCGAAGAGATTATGGTAAAAATAGGCATCATAATAAGTTTATTTTTGAGCTGCATTGCGAGTCAGGCACAAAATGTAAATGCCTTTGCTGTGGCTAAAAGTAGCAGACAATCAGTATTGATTGAGCAGCCTCTAAAGGTGACGATTACCGTATACACAAGTACTTGGTTTACTCAACCACTTCAAATTGAGAATTTGCAAGTAGAAGGTGCATTTGTACAGTCTTTTAAGCAAACACAAAGTGCCATCAAATATGTAGATAAAAAGAAATATGCATGTTTAGAATTTTATTATATCGTTTTTCCATATCGGGATGGAGAGTTGAGTTTTCCAGCCCTTAGTATCATTACCGAAACACCTCCAGAAGGTGATTTCAAAGGAAAATTGGTAACCCTAAAAACAAATGCTATTAAGGTAATTGTTAAGCCCATTCCTAAAGATGCCGATAGTCAACATTGGTTGGTAGCTAATAATGCGAGTATTTCGAGTAAGTGGAGTAGAGATATTCATCAACTTAAAGTAGGAGACGTTCTAGAACGAACAATTACAACTTCGGCTCATGGGACTTTGCCATCATTCATTGATGAACCTATGGTTGAAGATGTTGATTTTGGCAATATTTATACTTCAGAGCCAAAGTATATAGATGAACGCGACTCAAAGTCGGTTAATGGTAAACGAATTGATACCTATTCTTATTTACTAGAACGAGAAGGAGAATTTACTATTCCTGAAGTGGAACTGACTTGGTATAATCCCTATGTAAGCAGATTCTATAGAAAGAAACTTGCCGCTGTAAGTATCAATATCAATAAAAATGCAGAATTGGCAGGTTTAGTGAGCCTAAAAGATTCATTAAACGCACTTAATCCAATCATTTCAAAGGAAACTTTATCAAACAAAGAAGAGGCTAATCACGAGAATTGGATCTTGCTAGTTAAATTTTTAATAATTGGGATCATTGCTCTATACGTAGTGATTAAAACAATCTTAAATATTCTCGTAGTATTAAAAAGACGAAGAGCCAAATATACAAACAGCGAAGTATTTTGGTTTAAGCAGGTGATGCAGCAGTCCAAAGAAAAACCTATCTTAAGAACGCTATATCAATGGCTCGACCATTATAAGAGCAATTATAAAATTAATACTTTAAATACATTTTCTCAAGGTGACGAGACTCTTAATAGCTTGTTAACCACACTCAAGAAGAATGCCTATTCTGAAGAAGCCTCGCAAAAGATTGATTTAAATAAACTTAAATCAAGTATTAAGAAACAAAGAACCAATCATATGCAAGAAGCTGAACAAAGTTCTAATAAAATTCTTTCTTCAATAAAGGATATTAATCCTAGGTGAAGAATTATTACTATACTTTAAAGCACACTTGATAATGTTACGATATGATTGAAAAAATATCTTGGGTAAAGAATAATCTGGAAGTAAGCTTTTGTGAATCATGTACCTTTAGTGAAATTAAAAAGGTAAATGAGAAAGTGTATGGTGATGCTCGTTTTGATAAAATGGAATATCAAATTTTTGATTTTAGTAGGGTATCAGAATTGCTATTGACCCCAAAAGAACTTAAAATAGTTGGTGTATTAGATAGATCTGCAAGTAGATGGAACAGGAATGTTTGTATTGCTTTGGTGGTTACAATGGAGTATGTAAGAAATTTGGCGTTAGAATATGGTAAATTAATGGAAGGGTCTAATTGGTCAGTTTATTTGTTTTCTACATATGATAAAGCGAAACATTTTTGTAAGAATACTAGCGGTGATTAAATTATTTAATAATCGATACAACCAAATTGATTTCTATTTTTTAAAACTTGATAAAATCTTATGAATCGTTTTAAAATATTGTTATCGGTTCTGTTTATTGTACATGCAGGGTATTCGCAAGGCACTTTAAATTCGTTTAAAACGAATCAGATTTGGTTTGACCTGAATGTAAGTACACCACTTTCTGAAAGTATAAATTTTTACGCTAAAATTGGCGCTAAAACTGTTTCCCCAAAGGTTTGGAATAAGCTATACCTTAGTTCTGAAATCTCATATAATCTTCAGCATCTCATATTTAAAAATTTTGAACATAAAGAAACTGTTTACGGAGGTGTTGATTTTTATTTTATTGATTTTATAGACAGTGAAAATGCCTATGAGATATCACCATATCAAGGATATTCTTTGTATTGGCCCAACAATAAGAAGTTGACTTTAAAACACAATCTAGAGTTTGCTGAGCGTCTTCAATGGATTAAAAATATTGATAAATATTCGTTTGGAATAAAAGCTAGTTATGAATTAGATTTATCGTATAAAATATTTAGGGAACCTAAACAATTTGTTAATGGGTTCTATATTGGAATGAGTGCGAAGTTCTGGTGGAATTTAATAGCCGCAAATATTTATAATGATATAATAAGAATAACCCCTAAGGTAGGCTATCAATTTAGCCCTAAATGGAAAATATCTTTATTTACAGGCTATAATTACACACGGAATTTTTCAACAACAAACTTCCACTCCGATAATATTATTTACAGGTTTAGAATCTATTATAATATCTGATCAAGGTATTAGTGGTTCTATTAATACCTTTTCTATTTAGTAAGTAATATTCTTTTTTTTATTATAAAGCGGTGTTTTGAATCAAAAAAACAAATATTGAGTTGTAAAACCTAGCATGAGATTCGTGAAAGATTTATT
>NZ_LXYE02000050.1 GCF_001659685.2 Labilibacter marinus | reverse complement strand
AACCAATAATGCCATCAATGGTGAGGTAGGCATTAAAGGATTTGTTTAACATACGTTGGATGTTTCGGCTTCCCCAATGGCCACTATTGACACACCAGTCGAAGATGATTTCTTGTAGGCAATAATGATTAATCTTGTCTATGTTATAGCTATGGTAGAATGTATGTTTGTAGAACTCCTTCACCAATTTGGTTAATTGAGGATTGTTGATTTTTTCATTGTGTTTGATAATACCATGCATTATTTTGTACGCATCGACAAAGTTCCATCCTTCCCAATGAGGGTGTAGGTTTCTTGTAATACCCATGTAGGTTTCTCCGCCGCGGTCGCCGGTAACATTGGCGTAGTAACCTTCGTGTTTGATTACTTTTTCAAAGAGCTTGTTGAATGTTTTCATGTATTAGAGTTTTATAGTGATGTAGTTAAATGGCAAGGCAACCATATTTAGAATTTGAAAAAATGATTTCCTACCGTCTGCTCAAGCCGCAAGGGCTCCTACTTTCTCCTACAGTCGAGAAACTAGGGAAAGAGTCCGCCGACGGCACCACTCGCTTACCCACTTCTTTCTTTATTTTGAGACAGAAAGAACTCGCTATTGCTCAGACAGCTTTCTGCCTTTTCAAAACAAAAGAAAATTGGGTCCCAAGCTGCGTTGCTGATGTCGGTGATGCAATTTCATATTGTTATATCTTTTACGATTATTGGAATCTATTTAGATTGAATTACTTCCGCTTATCCTTGGCCTCATCGGGAAATGAGATTACGTTCATCATTTCTCGGAGTCTGCTTCGGACACGGGCACCGTATTGCGTTTCAATTTCGGATGCATTGAGGTTGGTGGTTACATGGGTGATGAGGTTGTCGGAAATAAAAAGGTCGTACCTGGAGAGAA
>NZ_LXYE02000005.1 GCF_001659685.2 Labilibacter marinus | reverse complement strand
TCAAAAAGAGAAGCAATTTTGCTTCTCTTTTTTAGTTTATAGAAATGCCATATTCTTATTATCTATTAAAAGAAATCACGAGAGAGGCATAGAAACGAGAGAGGCCATCTCAAGTGAGACAGCCCCATTAAATTTATAATCTTTTTTTAGAACTTAAATTGCCCAAACTCGCTTTTCAGGACTTAACTCTTTAAGAGAATTAAGCTCACCTGTAGAAATATCAAACATCCAACCATGAATATGCAGGTGTTGTCCCCTACCCCATGCATCCTTAACCACCTTCATCGAACTTAATTTTTCTACCTGCTTTACCACACTTAATTCTGCTAAACGATTAATTTTATCCGTATTGCTAACTATTTCCGATAAATCATCCTTATTAGACATATAAGAACTCTTAATATCTGCAATCCAGTCACCCAAATGCTCGTCTTCTAATCCATCAAATGCAGCCTTTACTCCACCACAGTTTAAATGTCCACAAACCACAATATGCTCTACTTTTAAATAATCAACTGCATACTTCAGAACACTTAATAAACTAGGGTCGTCATCATGCACTAAATTAGCTATATTTCTATGCACAAAAATTTCACCTGCCTTACTTCCTGTAATCTCCGTTTCCGGAACTCTACTATCCGAACAACCAATCCACAAATACTTTGGAACCTGAGTTAATGATAAATTCTTAAAATAATCCTTGTTATTTTTCACCATCCCTTGCGCCCAACTACGATTACTTAAAAACACCTGATCCAACAAATCCATACGCTTATCTTTTTATATTTTATACTCTTTCCTTAAACCAATTATATGCATTCCCTAGGTCAGCTATTTTCTAAAAAATTCAATAGCTGCAGTTTCCGATTTCTTTATAGTTACCTTAACATTATTCATCTTAGCCGTATCGCAGTAATCTTTAATCACCAATAAAATGTCATAATCTATAAAATTCACCGCAGTGCCATCAATGAGCAAATTAGCATCCTTTGGAACCTGCTGAAGCCTTCTTCTTAATTGTGCTTTATTGAAGAAGTATAAGTTATTGTTGATTTGAATCATATAGTTATTCGATACATTGGAGAAAATTAAACCCGAACGGAAATTGGATTTTATCACAAAGATAAATCCGATAATTATTCCAAATGTGATACCCTTTAAAAGGTCAGTAAACAGAATAACTATAATGGTGGCAAAAAATGGAATATACTGATCCATCCCTGCCTTGATAGCATTTTTGTAAGTGGATACTTTATTCAGTTTTAAGCCTACATGTATTAATACTGCTGCCAAAGCAGCTAATGGGATATAATTTAACCATTGTGCAAAAAACAATACACTCAAGAGTAAAAGAACTCCATGAAAAATAGCGGATAACTTACCCTTAGCTCCTGCGCTAATATTGGCAGAGCTACGAACAATAACTGCTGTTAAGGGAATACCGCCAATTAAGCCTGCAATTATATTTCCAATACCTTGTGCCTTTAATTCTTTATTAGGAGATGAAATGCGCTTATTCGGGTCTAATTTATCGGATGCCTCCAGACTAAGAAGCGACTCCAAACTTCCTACAATACTAATGGTAATAGCTACTATGTACACATTAGGATTTGAGATGGCTGAAAAATCAGGAAATCGTAATTCCTTAGTTAATGATGTAAAACCATCCAGTACAGGAAGTTCAACCAAATGAGCTGAAGACAATGCATATGCAGGTATATAAGCTCTAAACAACTCATTTAAACCAACGCCTAACAACACTACAAGCAAAGGACCTGGAATCAGTTTAAGAATAGCATTATTTTTAATTGACTTTGTATCCCAAAACAAAAGTATTGCCATGGAAAGCACACTAATTATAGCCGCTCCTGGAAGAAAGAAATCATCAATTAAAAAAAGTTCTGAAATGGAGTTCATTCCATAATTATCAAAAAAGGAAGCGATATCAATATTATTTCTATCAATACCGAAAGCATGTGGGATTTGTTTAAGAATGATACTTAAACCAATAGCGGTTAACATACCCGTAATAACACTTACAGGAAAAAAGTGACCAATTATACCAGCCCTGGCATATCCTAAACCCAGTTGAATAAGTCCTGATATAAATACACTTAATAAAAATGCCTCAAAAGAACCCAAGGTAGCAATGGCCGAAAAAACAATTACAGTTAATCCTGCAGCTGGCCCACTGACACTTAATTTGGAATCACTGAGAAAGCCAACCACAATTCCTCCTATTATTCCCGTTATTATTCCAGAGAAAAGAGGTGCTCCAGAAGCTAATGCAATACCTAAACACAAAGGTAAGGCTACTAAATATACCACCAAGCCCGCAGGTATATCATTCTTAATCGTTTTCATCCATCCCATAAGCAACATTTTTAATTAGGCTAAGTACTAACCAAACCAAATGCCACTAAAATGTAATATTCTGAAAAAATTGATAAAAATACTTAAGTTCAGAACTTAAGTTGCAGGGTGGGTTTTAATTTTATGGATTCTTTTCTCAATCACATCCATCAGTAATAAGTTAGATAACAGCATGGAGAAAGCATAAAAAGTATCTTCTAGAGGAATGGTAAATAAGCGAATTCCCATAAAAACATCAGGATTATACCAAACCACTTCCTGCTCTATACCAAAACCTGTTAAAACCCCATTCACTATAAAAAAGGGAACTAGGATGACAGGAAATACCCACAAAAAATCGCTCAATAACTTAATATTGAAAATCAGTGCTAATAGCACTACCATAAATAAAAAACTAAAATTGATAAAGGTGTATGCAAGATGCGACTTGGTGATAACCATAAAAGCGGATAACAACAGCAACAAAACTCCAATACCGATAGTAATACCTTTTGAAAGTGTAAGCTTGGGAAAATAGTATTTTAAGGAGTAAAAAGTAAATACACAGCAATATGGTATTACCACAAAAAAAAGAATCTCCTCCAGAGGGAGACTGAAAAAATATATTCCTGATAAATAAAGTTCATTAAAACCCCAATAGGCATTCTCAGTAAAATATTTATCCCATATTAAATACGGGATCATAATTAATATAGTTGAGATAATTAACGAAGGCCAATATTTATAAAACCTCAATCGTTTATTGAAACTATATAAAAAAGGAACCGCTCCCGATAATAATAATATCAGAAAATATAAACTCATACATTACAGGATTATTACGATTATGAATTCTTTTGTTTTTTCAAGCGCTCTTGCTTAAAATATCTATAAGGAAATATTAACAATCCAAAACATTCACCATCGGCTGGTGAATGATGTCTATGATGCATGGAGTGCGCCAAGATAATAGAACGTACATAGGTGGGCTTCCAACCTTTAAGCCATTTTAATCTGCGATGAAAAACAACCTCATGAAAAATAAAATAAGCAAAGCCATACAAGGTAATCCCAATAGCAATACTCAATAACACATCGTTAACCAATAAACTTCCGAGTATATAACAAATCATTGAAGGAATGGCAAAGATGACAAAGAACCAATCATTCTTTTCAAAGAAAGACTCACGATGCAACTCCTTGGGAAAATGATGGTCTTCATGCAAATTCCATAAAAAACCATGCATCACAAACTTATGAGCAAACCACGCTACACCTTCCATCAACATAAAGGTAGAGGCACAAATTAATATCAAAATCCAAGAATTCATTTGTCTATATTTTAGGGTTAATAGTTGACTTTATATATAATATGAAGATACAGATTAAAACAAACCGACTTTAACGATAAAGTAGGCTTTTGCTAGAAGCATTATCTTCTTAAAATTAGATATCCTTATTCTCTTTTGCATTAGTTCATCAGCCTTAGTTTTTTCAATTTTTCTCGTTAATCCCAGATAGTATACATAAGCAATATAAACACCTAGCTTAGCATTTTTAGGTAAGCCTTTAATGCCTTTTAGAGCGACTCTGTAATCTTCATAAATATCTTCTAGGATAACTTTTTTATTGGTCTGATTTAATTTTTCGTTCTGTAATTGAGGAAAATAAACCCTATCCAAACCTTCCATATCATCTTTTACATCACGCAGAAAGTTTACCTTTTGAAAGGCAGAACCTAATCTAGTTGCATTATCCTTCAAATCATCATACATTTCTTCATTTCCATTTACAAACACCTTTAAACACATTAAACCTACTACATCGGCAGATCCATATATATACTGCTTTAGCTCTAACTCATTATAAGTATTTTTATAAAGGTCGGCTCGCATGCTTTTTAAAAATGCATAAATAAGCTCATATGGAATATGGTATTTTTTAACTGTATGCTGAAATGAATTTAATATTGGATTCAAACTAATACCATCTATCAAAGCTTCTTTTAAATCTGCTTCAAAATCATCCAACAATTTGGGTTTGTTATACCCATGAAATGAATCTACAATTTCATCGGCAAAACGCACAAAACCATAAATACTATAAATGGCTTCTCGTATAGAAACATCTAGACAGCGCACTCCAATACTAAAAGAAGTACTGTAGGACTTGGTAACTAACTTACTGGAAGCAAAACTAACATGGTCAAATAACTGTTTGGCTTTACTATCTGTATTTTCTTTTCGATGGGCTATTTTTAAAGGAGATGGAGTTTCTACTACCGTAGGGGCCACACTCGCATTATCATTGAAATCTAAGTAACTCATTGGTCCATTTTTTTAACAAGCATCAACTAATTTTTCACATTCAAATATTGGGTAACTAATTGAGAAACTATTTTACCCGATATAATGGTAGGAGGCACTCCGGGACCAGGCACCGTTAGCTGGCCGGTGTAGAACATGTTGGCTAGTTTTTTATTTTGCAGTTTAGGTTTAAGAAAAGCAGTTTGTGTTAAAATATTAGATAAGCCATAAGCGTTTCCGCCATAGGCGCCATAATCTTCTTTAAAGTCATTTACACAATAAGACCTCTTTAGTATAACACAATCTTTAACAGATTGTTGAGTCATGTGCTCCAGTCGCTGTATGATTTCATCGAAATAGCGTTCTCGTATTTCTGGAGTATCTTCTATTCCTGTGGAAATTGGAATAAGAAAAATAGCACTTTCTTTTCCTTCAGGAGAACAGTTTGCATCTGTTACACTAGGAAAACTGGCATAAAACAATGGATTATCAGGCCATGTTTTAGTATCGTAAATACTTTTAGCGTGTTGTTTAAATGAGGAATCAAAAAACAAAGCATGATGCTCTAGATTTTTAAGCTTTTTATCAAACCCTACATAAAACAACAAGGCCGATGGTGCAAATACTTTTTTATTCCAGTATTTATCGGAGTAATTACGATAAGCTTCATCCAAAAGACTTTCGGTATGATAATAATCGGCACCTGAAACAACAACATCTGCTTGATTTAAAACACCATTTACCTCGACTCCTTTTACCTTTCCACTTTCAGAAACTATTTTGCTGACATCTGATTTTAAATGTATCGTCACTCCACTTTCTAAGGCCAATTGCTCAAAAGCTTTCACTACACTAAACATTCCACCCTCTGGATACCAGGTACCCAAAACCATATCGGCATAATTCATAAAGCAATAAAACGCAGGCGTATCTTCAGGCTTAGCACCCAAAAACAATACAGGAAACTCTAACACTTGCCTCAAACGCTCGCTTTTTACCCCAGCCCTAACCATGGCAGAGATGGACTTTACAAATTGCCCTAAGCGCTTAATAGTAGCTGGCGTAATTAACTCTAAAGGAGATTTACCAGGCATGTAAACTACCTTTTCCATAGCAGCATTATAATTGTATTCAGCACCTTTTAAAAACTTCTTTAAAAATTGAGCTCCACCTTTTTCCTCTTTTTCAAACAGTTCATATATTTTTTCTAAATCTGATGAAATATCCATATAATCATCCTGACCAAAGTATACACGATATCCAGGGTTTAAGCGGAGTAAATTATAGTAGTCACTGGGTTTCTTATTAAAGTCGGCAAAAAAACGCTCAAATACATCAGGCATCCAATACCAAGTTGGGCCCATATCAAATTTAAAACCAGCTTCGGTATATTGGCGGGCTCTACCTCCACACATATCGTGTTTTTCATAAACAGAAACAGAATAACCTTCTTTAGCTAAGTAGTTGGCGGCAGACAGACCTGAAAATCCAGCACCAATAACTGCAATTTTTATAGTAGAATTATCACTCATTGTTTGTTATGGTTATTAATGATTAAATTTATTTTCGATGGCAGCTTGCCTATAACTAAATATAGAAATTAACTTCCTCTTAATCAATAGTGTATTCAGCAATCTACCTATCCAGCCAAAAGGAACTTGATATACCACCTTATCAAACACTTTTACACCGTTGGTCGCTTCTTGAAATTGATGTTGATGACGCCACATTTTATAAGGGCCATGAATTTGCTCATCCACAAATAACTTACCTTTTATCAGGTTTGATATTTCTGTTACCCAGTTTAGTTTAAACCAATTAAAAACAGATAATTTATAGGTAATCACCTGACCTTGATACATATCTCTACTAACACCTGATGTAATTTTAAAATCCATATCCGCAGGAGTTATTGTAGCCAGGTTCTCTGGACGAGAAAAGAACAACCACACATCATTTAAAGTACCTTTTAACACCGAAGTGCTTTCCAGTACATAAACTCCACTTATATATCTTATTTTAACCATGGGTTAAATTATTTTTTGAGTATTATTTATTAATAAACAGCGGGGACGTATCTTTGTTTAATTTTATCTGAAATTAATTAAACAATAAAAAGAAAGATCATAAAAAAATCCCCATCCAAATAAATGAATGGGGATTGTATATTGATTAAAACAATATTCTATTGCATACGCCAATCTCTGGCTGCTTCGTACATGGCAATTACATTTTCAATAGGCGTTTCCACCTTTATTTTATGGCTCGGTCCTAAAATAAATCTACCACCAGGTCCCATGGTATCCAATAATTCTTTCACGCCTTCCTTTACTTGCTCTGCTGTTCCTTTGCGCAATAACAACTCTTCATCCATAGCACCGCAAAATGTGATGAGTTTACCAAAATCCTTTTTTAAACCATCAGGCGACATTCCGTTTGCTCTGGTTTGAATAGGATCTAACACCTCGGCACCAGCACTAATAAAATTAGGTAAGAGTTTACGAACACCACCACAACTATGCATATAAAAATGAGCCCCCATTTCTTTGGGCTTTTTAATAAATGCATCAATGGCAGGTCGTATATATTTATCCCAATGATCCTGACCAATGGTTAAACCTGTTTGCGAGCCAAAATCATCAGCCACACGCACAAAGTCAATTTTGCCATCACCTGCTTCAAAAAAAGCATCTAAAAAATCAGTATAAAATGAAACTACTTTATCGCAGAGTGCTTTAAAGAATTTTGGATGCGACATCATCACGTCCATAAAAGTCTCTCTACCGATCAGTCTTTGCACAATCCTAAATAATCCTGGAGAGGAATAACCTGGAGCCGTCATTATCGCATAATCTTTATAACGCTCTATCTGTTCAGGAAGGGAATAAAAATCGAAGAGTTCGTTGGTAGGCCAAGGATAATCTTCTAAAACTTCAGGATCGATTACCCCTTCGAGCGGGAAGATATCTGCATTCCAATATTCAAACTCACCTGTTTGAATTCTTGAATATCCAACTCCCCAAATGTCTTTTTTTCTTTTGTTATCACTTTCAACTAACTGAGGTCCTATATATTTTGGCTCCACCCATCTAAAATCAACATCTAAATGTTCTAAAAGCTGATCGCGATTTGTAAAACCAAAATAGGACATCATTCTGTCACCAAATTCTGGAACATCCCAATAAAAAAAAGGAACCCTATCCGGAATTTCATTGTTCAGAGCTTTTAACACTCTTTCTTTGTGGTTCATAAATGATGTTTTTAGGCTATTGTTATTACTACAAGTTTATCAAGCAAAACCTTCCCAATTTATGAAGATTTTGAGAAAAAACAAATTTAAGGTGTTAAATGAACCATTTACAAACACCAACTAATAGCCAAACAGCAGGTCTTTATAACGCCCTTTGCCTTAACACCTCATAAAGCATAACCCCTGCAGCAACCGATACATTTAATGAACCAATGGTACCTACAATAGGAATTTTAGCTCCTTCATCACATATTTTTAATACTTGACTAGATACTCCTTTATCTTCTGCACCCAAAACAATAGCAGTTGGCCCAGTAAAATCTACTTTTGTGTATTCATCGCTCGCTTTTTCGGTAGCAGCAATAAGTCTTAAACCAGAGTTCTGCATGTATTCAAGTGTTTTATACAAATTACTCACTCTAGAAACTGGAATAGTATGCAAGGCTCCTGCCGATGTTTTTACAGCATCCGCATTAATAGGTGCTCCACCTTTTTCTGGGATTACAATAGCATCTACTCCTGCACACTCCGCAGAACGAGCTATGGCACCCATATTTCTAATATCCGTTATTCCATCAAGTACTAGTATCAATGGATTTTTTCCTTGCTCAAAAAGGCCTATTAAGGTATTTTCGAAATCTTGATAAGTAATTGCAGAAACAAAAGCTATTACACCCTGATGATTTTTACGTGTAGCTCTGTTAATTCTATCAATAGGTACAGTTTGCCAAGCAATATTGGCCTCTTTCATGGTTTCAACCAACTCCTCATACAACTCACCCTGCAAACCCTTCTTAACTAATATCTTTTCAATTTCTTTACCAGAACGAATTGCTTCAATTACCGATCTAATTCCAAATAGAAAGTCACTTTTACCTGCCATAATTATTTATTTAAAAGTAAAAAGATAAATGTAATCACCCTTTTACGATACAATATACTAATCTAATTTATTTTTAATTTCCTCCACTTCTTCCAGCTCAACCTGATATAATTCCCAAGCTTCCATTTCCTTTTCTAAGGCTACATTTGAATCCTGATATTTTCTCACAAACTCAGCATCGCTGGCATTTTTCACATCTTGCATTAACCTATCTAACTCTGCAATATCCTCTTCCAGTTTAGCAATATTCTTTTCCGCCTTTTCAACTTGCTGTTGCGCCTTTTTAACGCGTCGACTAATCTCCTTGCGTTCTTCGTATGATAATTTTGAATTCTGCTTCTCCTGAGACACCTCTTGCTTAACCGCCTTACCATTGGGCTTTTGCTGCTCCATCTGGCGTAATGACTCTAACTTTTTACGTTCCAAGAACTCATAAATTCCGCCTAGATGCTCTTTCATCTTTTTATTACGGAACTCATACACCTTATCCACTAAACCATCTAAAAATTCACGGTCGTGAGAAACCACCACAACGGTTCCTTCAAAGTCTTTAACAGCTTGTTTCAACAGCTCTTTAGAGCGAATATCCAAGTGGTTGGTAGGCTCATCCAGTATAAGAAGGTTAACTGGCTCAAGCAATAATTTAACCATAGCCAAGCGGGTTCTTTCACCACCCGACAAAACTGACACCTTTTTATCAACGGTTTCTCCGCTAAACATAAAGGCCCCTAATAAATCTCTTATTTTTAAACGAATATCTCCAACAGCTACGTGGTCAATAGTTTCTAAAACCGTCAGCCTTTCATCCAATAAATCAGCCTGATTTTGAGCAAAATACCCAATCTTAACCTGATGACCTAACTTAAGATTACCTGTAAAACCAATCTCGTTCATGATCATACGCGCCATGGTGGTTTTTCCCTCTCCATTACGTCCGATAAAGGCCACCTTTTCACCACGCTCAATCGTAAAATCAACCTCTTTTAATACCTCTAGCTGATCGTATTTTTTAGTTAGCTGTTTTCCATCTAAAGTAATAGCTCCAGAATGCGGAGCTGCAGGAAACTTAATCCTTAATGACGAGTTATCAAACTCATCTACCTCAATACGATCTAGTTTATCAAGCTGCTTAATACGCGATTGTACCTGAACAGCTTTAGTAGCCTGATATCTAAAACGCTCAATAAACTTCTCGGTATCTTCAATCATTTTTTGCTGATTACGATAAGCCGCCATTTGCTGCTCCCTACGCTCCTCTCTTAATTCTAAATACTTAGTATAAGAAGCTTTGTAATCATATATTTTCCCCATCTGAATTTCGACGGTTCTTTTGGTAATATTATCTAAAAAGGCTCTATCATGAGAAACCAAAACCACAGCTCCACTATAGTTTTTTAGAAAGTCCTCAAACCACTGAATCGATTCTATATCCAAATGGTTGGTAGGCTCATCCAGTAAGAATACATCTGGTTTCTGCAGCAAAATTTTAGCCAACTGAATACGCATTCTCCAACCTCCAGAAAACTCCGAAGTCAAACGCGTAAAATCATCTCTTTCGAAACCTAGTCCTTTTAAAGTGACCTCAATATTTGAAGCGTAATTAGCACCACCTAACATACTTAAACGCTCACTCTTATCACTCAACTTATGAATAATATCAAGATATGCTTCCGATTCGTAATCAGTACGATTACCCATCTCAACATTGAGCGCTTCAATATCTTTTTCGAGTTGCTTTAATTCGCCAAAAGCTTTTTCCACTTCATCCCACACCGAACCTGTGTCGTTGTGCTTCATGTGCTGAGGCAGATACCCAATCTTTACATCTTTAGGACACGTAACTGTACCTTTTGTAGGCAATTGAAGACCCGCAAATATTTTTAACATGGTTGATTTTCCTGCACCATTTTTACCCGCCAAACCTATTTTGTCTTTAGGATTAACTAAAAACGAAACATCTTTAAACAAAGTAAAACCACCAAACTCAACCGATAACTGATTTACCGAAACCATTAAAATAAACTATGATTAATTAACAAACTACTGAAGAGGCTTACGATAAATATTTAACGAAGGAGTAAAGCCAATTACATACATCCCATCATTATAAAAACCACCCCAATTGGCGAATCTCTTAAAATTAAAATTAAATTGAACTTGCTCAGTCGAATAATGCTCTACGCAATGTTCAAAATTACTCCCATACTCCACTTGTGCACCTATAAAATAATAAGCCACATCAAAGCCCCATATTCCATAACGAGAATATTTTACATTCCTACCTGAACGAATAAAATAAGGAGAAACCGCAAAAGGTTCGGTATGATACAAGGATCTATATTTTTTAGAGAAATGACTTACTGAAGGATCACTATGATCTAACACATAAGGCGTCAATATCTCTGTATCTAAATCATGAATTTCCTCTGCATCAATGGTCTGAAACCTTAACCAATCACCAAAACCAATCAGTTTAATTTTCACTTCTGTAGATTCAGAAACTCCGTGCAGCGTAGTTATTATTTTAGAAATATCAGCCTCGTCAGAGGATGGAATAACCACCATATTCACCTTATCCTTACTTAACAAAGCTTCTACTCCTTGTACATTCTGCTCCGAGAAAGCTATCTCAACAAAATCAGGCACTAAGCCTTGCGGTAGGTAATTTAAGTATACCTTTTTCTTTATCTCAGTAGATAATTTATCCTCTTTTGCATCTGCTTCTGAAGATTTTAAAACTACTATTCTGGCACCTAAATCTCTGTTTACAATATAATCCGCATACCTATTATACAATAAGGTATCAGGAGCATTTACTTGAAATAAATAAGGGTTACTATCCAACGCTTCGTTTTTACTTGAAAGCGGATAAACCATTTTAATTTTATTCTTCTTAGAGAAATCAGACACAATGGACAAATTACTTGCATAAGCAGGGCCAATAATTAAATCTACAGTAGATAATTCTGGTCGAGCTAAAATTTGTTTTACCCTATTTGAGTCTGGCGCTGTATCATACGTATATAACTGAATATTTACACCTTGCTTTTTAAAAGAATCCACCGCCATTATAGCACCTTCATAAAACTCTAAAAAGGTTCTAGATCGTGGAGAGATAATAGGCTCTTCTCTTTTTACTTCAACCTCTTCCTCGCCCTCCATCTTTTTTATGATGTTAATTTTGCGTGTAGCTTCTACATCAAATGGTAAAAGCAATGCTACCTTAACAGTTGGCTTAGATGCATAATAATTAAATCCATCGCAATCTATACCAATAGTATCTACTACAACTTCTTCCTTTTGCAATTCAGCTAACTTGGCCATTCTAGCTTCCTCCTTTACCCTAGCTAAATAACTCAAAGTAGGCACCTTAATTTTCATACCTTTCTTTACATTGCTTAACATCTTAGTTGGGTTAGCTTCCTCGATATCAACAACCTGAACTTTATACTTTCTTGCAATGGAGTACAACGTTTCCTTTCTTCTTACGGAGTGAAGAATAAAATCTGCTTCTTTATTTTGAGTAGATTTATTTTCCTTTTTAACCTTCGCTTTAGGAATTCTAACGACAAAACCTAGTGGTAGTTCGGATGGGTTTAAATCAGGATTGTTAAGCTCAAGCTCTTGCTCAGAAACACGATACTTTTTACTGACTGCATAGATGGTTTCTCCCGCTTTTATTTTATGATAGATATATTTATCATCCTCCAGCTTTAATGGTTGAAGTGAATCATCTACAAAAACCGTTGATTCCTTTTGCTCTAAAATAGGAATACGAATCTGCGAATTCACAGCTAAAATACCACTTTGCAACGCGGGGTTATATTTAATTAATGTATCCACACTGGTTTTGTATTTTCGCGAAATACCATATAAGGTTTCTTTTTTACGAACAGTGTGTAAAACAAACTCTGTTTGCTGACCTTTAGTAGTGGTATCCAATGTAGCTGCCGTAGGAATTTTAAATATGGTCCCAATCAGCAAGTCTCCTTCCGATCCTGCATTGTACTTTTTTATAATATCAACAGCAACATCATACTTTCTTGACAAATAGTATAAGGTCTGTCCTTTTTCGATAGTATGGTAAATAAAAGCACCAGAATCTTCAATTTCATTAGCACTACTATTTCTTCCTCCAATGACAGGAATATAAAGAATATCACCAGGTTTTAATCCAAATATAGATTTAGGATTAGCTTCGTGAATTTCTTTTTGAGAGACTCCGTATTTTTTAGCAATACCATAAAAGCCTTCTCCTTTGGCTACTTCGTGCAGATAAAAGGTTTTTCCATCAACTATTACTTTATTAGCAACAGGCTTTTCATTAGACTGTTGCGACCACGAATTAACCGTAAGTAACAAAGCACAAACAATAGTAAAATAAGATATATGTGATTTCCTGATCATTGAATAATAAGTTCTGAATTTAGGTTTCCAAAAGTATAAAAAGAGTACCACCAAAACAAAAGCGATTTCCTTAAAACAAAAAAAGTTGTTGCAACATTCGTTCCAACAACTTTTTCTTCGAGTTAAATATCTAAATTACATTTTAATCTGCGCCTCAATTTCTTTCATCTGGCTCTTAAAATCTTTATCCGTCTCAATTAGGTTATTAACTGTTTTACAAGCATGTAATACAGTTGCATGGTCTTTTTTACCAATCTTCGATCCAATGGTAGAAAGAGAAGAGTTAGTTAAGCTTTTGGAGAAATACATAGCTACCTGACGAGCCTGAACAATTTCTCTTTTTCTGGTTTTAGACTGCAACGAATCTACAGCTAAACCAAAATAATCGCATACAATTTGTTGGATATAATCAACACTTAATTCCTTTTGTGTCTTTTTTACCAGTTTATCTACAATAGATTTAGCTACATCCTGCGTAATTTCTTTTTTATTTAAAGTAGCCTGAGCTAACAAAGAAATTAATGCTCCTTCTAACTCTCTAATGTTTTGAGAAATATTAGAAGCTATATATTCAATTACTGTATCCTCAATAGAAGTAATACCATCTTTATATAACTTATGCTTAAGAATAGCTACTCTAGTATCGTAACTAGGTACATGAACATCAGCCGATAATCCCCATTTAAATCTAGATAATAATCTATCCTCCATCCCTTTCATTTCAACAGGAGGCTTATCAGCTGTTAAAATCAATTGCTTACCCGTCTGGTGTAAATGGTTGAATATATGAAAAAAAGTATTCTGTGTTTTTTCTTTACCTGCAAACTCCTGTACATCATCTATAATCAATACATCAATCATTTGATAAAAGTTTAAAAAGTCGTTTTGCGTATTATTACGAACCGACTCCGTAAACTGAGTTTGAAATTTATTGGCATTTACATACAATACCGTCTTCTCTGGAAAGTATTTTTTAACATCAATACCAATTGCTTGAGCAAGATGTGTTTTTCCTAAACCTGAGTTACCATATAAAAACAAAGGGTTAAAAGCTGTCTTTCCTGGATTTTTCGCCACTGCCATACCTGCAGAACGGGCCAATCTGTTACACTCCCCTTCAATATGATTATCGAAAGTATAGTCAGCATTTAACTGTGGATCGACATTCAACTTTTTAATGCCAGGAATAACAAATGGATTTTTAACCACTGGCTTCTCCGAATTCATTTGCATGGAAACAGGGCGATTACGTAAATCCGTTTTATTATTAGATGGTAAACGTTGAGTTAATGGTTGTTGGTTTTTTTGATGTGGGGTATCTACCACAACACTATACTCTAGCTTAGCCGAATGCCCTAATTCTCGTCGAATAGTACTTCTCAAAAGATCGATAAAATGCTCTTCTAAATACTCATAAAAAAAAGCACTAGGAACTTGTATTGTTAATACATCAGCTTCAATCTTAAGAGGCACGATTGGCTCGAACCATGTCTTAAAACTAATTTGTGGAATATTATCCATGATGACTTTTAAGCAATTATTCCATACAATTTCGTAACCGGGCTTCATGTTTGTGTTTCCTCTGTAATTATGTTATATATAATAGATTTGAGAAAACAAAAATTGTGAAAAAATTCTTGAAAAAAAAACGAATACAAACTTGATATTCTCAGATACACACTAGGGTGCTAGTTTATAAGACTTTAGCAAAAAGACCCCCTATTCACTTGATCTACTGCCTATTGAACACCTATAATTAAGTTAATTTAACACTCACTATCCCCTTAAAACAAAGGCTTTGAGCGATCAGTGATTTTTTTTTGTGTTTTTTCACTTCAAATATTAATTAACTTTATAATCACTTTTTGCAATAGAATACTTTTTACCAAATATGCTATTTTTTAGATATATGATGCCCTTTTATTTCAAGGATCTCTGCCTCAGGATATAAGTCGACAATTCGGCCTTTGAGTTCCAAAATACTGCTATAATCTTCTTCCTGACCAACCGTGTAGAGATAATATTTCCCATCCCTTATTTCATCTACAAAGAGCCCTTTTCGGATCTCCTTATTTCTAATATCCAAAGGGTATTTTTCCTTCGTTAATAATACGGCATAAACCATCGTTGAATCTTTTGCTTGCTTAGCCTTACCAGAACCAAAACTCATCAAGCTTACATTAACATAACGTTTAGGCTGCACTCTTACATCATTAAGCAACCTATCTAAACTTACAGAAACGTCGTTTAAGTTATTATATAGCTCCTCATCCTTTAGTAACTTACCCATTGTGCCATCTCCATCATTAAGCGAACCTAAAAGACTATTAACAGATGTAAATGTGGTATTCATTTCGTTGGTTAAACTATCGATATGCGCTTCGGCTAATTGACCTGAAACTTTATTAAGATTTGCCAACATAGACGAAAGCACCGTACCATTGCTTTTTAACATAGTTGTTAATGAATCCATATTAGCCAAGGAGTTATCCAAACTACCTTCTTTTTTAAGACTGTGATTAATGGATGCCGACATTTGGTTTAGATTATGCATCATTCCTGCAAAATCATTTATTCCACTCGAAAGACCATCTTTGTTATCGTCGTTCAGTAGGCGATTTAAATTATGCAGCACAGAATCGAGCCCCACAACCATTTTCTCCACCTTATCTTTTAAAGGAAGCACCTCCATACTGACCTTGTCTGCCAAATCCCCAGTCAAGGATGTTGCAAGGGTATCACCTGACTCTAACAGTACATTTCCTTCTCCATATAAAAGTCTGATTCCTTTAGAACCCATCAAGTCGAGACTATAGATTTGAGCTACAGTAGTCTTTGTAAACTCAATTTCCTTTTCAATCAACATGGTAACCATAAACTCACTATCACCGCCATTCATTAAGGAAATATCCCGAACCGATCCTATTTTAAATCCTTTAAAAAAAATAGGACTTGCTTCTGTTAGTCCATCAATACGAGGATATACACCATATACTTTATACCCCGATTGAAAAATATCTTTTCCTTTTAAGAAATTAATACCCCAACCTAATATAAATAATGCTATCCCTACTGTTATTCCTATTTTTACTTCCTTAGAATACTGAGCCATGATTATGGTTTTTATTGAGCATCAAAAATAAGAGATTTTTAATTAAAGTAAAGCGTGAGCAGCAAGGCTTTTTACACAATACGTTTTTATTGACTCAATGCAGACTAGTCTGTATCTTTCTTAGGCCATCCAAATTGATAACTATATCCCAAAGTAGCAGTAGTATAACTCGTTATTGTTCCGGTATTACGGGATCGTTTTGACCAGGCAACGCTAAGATTGAGGCGATGTTTTTTTTTAATTGTATAGCTACTACCTAGCCTCGCCGTTAAAACATCACCATTCTTTATTTGATCAACATAAGTTCCATTCCAAGATAAAGACAAACGATGACGCAATGTTTTTTCTAACATTCCCTTTCTAACCGAAAGAATGGGGCCGTATGCTTCACTAATGGCATCGGGCAGTTTATTTCTCGAGTAATTCATATTCAATGCCAAATTAAAATCACTTTTAATTAATGACCAGCTATAACCTCCAGACCCATTAAAAAAATTAGTGTTTGAATTCTCAACTGCATCCGATTGACTTTGTGTGGCCTGCTGAACATTAACACTAGCCATTATACTATGATTCTGTTCATCAGTTACCTTAACACCCCAATTAGCATTTAATGCAAAATTCTCATTAATTTGAGTAAAACGAAGTGTATCCATTAACTCATATTCGGTATGCGTATTGGTTTCATCAAACAATGGACGAACAAATGAATAATTGTAAAAATTAGAATAATTGAGATTAAAACTTAACTTATCATTGGGAACAAAGCTTATATTGATATTATTAATCACATCCTTTTGATCCGTTTCTGACTGATCATCCGTATTTGTTTCTCGAATACCAACACTAGCAGCTACATTTACTTTGCCACTTACCAATGAGGTAGTTGCATTTACCGTATAGTTTATAAAGTCGTTGACCATATAATAACTACCTAAGGTATTAAAACCAGGCTCAACATATTCGATTCCTGCACCCAAGGATCCTAAACGGGTACTCCATGTTAAATCAGACTTGATAGCATGATGCAGAAAAGTAGCTGCTCCATCAATATCTGACGCCGCACTAATTCTATTATCTTCGCTAAGCGCACTAACCGAATATTCACCACTAAAGGCTATACTTTTTACGGGACGAACTGAAAAACTCGTTCCAACCACTAAGTTCTCTTTTGGACTTACACCTAAAGAATCTATATAATCCACAGGTCTTTCGTCATCATCCCAGGCTCTAAAAAAATGAACCCCTATTTCTCCAAACTGAAATTGGTACGTAGTCTTTAATCCTCCACCCATTCTTTTATACTGAGGCTTATAACCATTAATGGTATCACCTGGCGATGCTTTTAACAAACGACCATACATGGCACTAAGCTTAATTTTTTCGTTAGGATCTAATTCAACTCCCAAGCCAGAAAAACTATGCCCATTTAATGAATACGGAGAAAAACTCATACTACTCCATCCGATATGAGCAGTTGCCCATTTATAGGATGGCGATAAAGTAAACTGATTGAATGGTTGCGTATAAGTCCATTGATAATTGGACCAAGTAAAAGATAATGGCACCGACATGCCATAAATACTTGTATTAACGTTACCATTTAGCACTAAGGAATATGGATTTACATCACCCGTTACATTGCTACGATAAACCTGATTCATGTTTACCCCACCATTTATTTTAATAGGGTCTTTTTTACCTATTTGATCCAATTGCTGGGCCTCACCAATATGGAATAAACCTATCACCCAAAGTAATAATAGATAGCGCAAACTACAATCTCGTAACAAAAAAAATAACTTTCTTTTCCCTCGCATATAATAGTTCTGTTACTTAGGCTTTACTATAAACTCCAAACCCTTACCATAATAGTAAGTAGACTCATAACTAAACTCATTCCCCTCTACTCCATCAATCATTTTCCAATCTCCATCTTTCATACGAGCATAAATAATAAATCTTTTCACAGGATACACAGGCACCTCCCATGTTAAGGTAAGTAGTCTTTTCTTTTTGCTTTCTTTCTTTTCGGGATGTATCCAATCATCTTTTTGCTTTTTCGGATTGTATTTTGCAGCTACGGGTTTACCAGGCTTACTCTCGTTACCCACCTCATCTACAGCTATTATTAAGTATCTATATATAAAACCTGCCTCTTTAGGAACATCGACATATTGAGAAGTATTATCTACTGATAAAACTTTTATCACTTCCCAATTTGCTCCCCCTTGCCTGTTCCTGTATAACACTACCTTTTCAACATCACTAGATGGACTATTGGCCCAATTGATTACTATGCCCGTATCCGAAGGAAAAATTTTTCTTATTAACGGCGCAGCAGGAGGTACTATATCTGGTCGATCAAGCTCTAAAACTTCTGAAAAGTCTGATTGGTTTTGCGATTTATCGTAAGCTTTAATTTTATAATATACCTTCTCCGTTAAGGTTTTAATGGTTATTTTATCCATAAATGTAGTATCTGACACAGGCTCTGGAGTTATAGCTGAAAACTCTTCATGTAAGGCATTGGCTCTATAAATTCGGTAGCCATCAATATCCTGATCCAAATTAACTTGCCAAGATAAACTAACCAGGCCTGTAGTATCTATAGTTGCCTCAAGGCCTTTGGGTTTAGCAGGAGGAAAAGAATCAACCACCTGAAACATCTGTGGGATGCTATACCCTCCTCCACCATGACTGTTGAAAGCTTGCATTCTGTAATAACCTGTAGCCAAAGGTCTTTTATCTTGATATTTCTTACTCATCACAGATACACTATCAGCCAACAGCTTAAAGCCCTTGGCATAATCTGCAGACCTAAATATTCTAAAACCTTCAACTCTATCCTTACTTTCATTAGGAAACTCCCATTCCAACACGACCGTTTTACCATCTTTTGAGTACTTTTTAACAATATGAGGAACACTAGTAATGGCATCCACACCTTGCACCTCGACTACCTCTGAAGATGGACTTAACTCGCCAAAAATGGATATTCCGATGACACGATACAGGTATTTTATATTATTATCGGGAATAGTATCTAGATAGTAATGATAAGGAGCTTCATCCCTGCCTTCGGGTGTTGTGTTTATGGCAGGTGAACTATTTAATCTTTTAAAGGAATCTCCACCATCATCAGAACGTTCTAACCAGAAACTATTAAAATAGTCTGTTTGGTATTTATTATCCCAAGTTAGGGTAACTGTTCCGTCTCCTCCCTCTGCTTTAAACTGTGCTGGCGCGGGTAATGGTAAATACTCATCCACCCCTGTGAAGAAAAAAGCTGTATCCTTTTTCATATCTTCAGGAACATAATCTGGAAACACTTTGTACAAATACTTTTCGCCTGGCTTTACGTTTTTATCTACCAGCATTAATCCATGATACTGGGCGACTTCAACACTTTGGTCAGCTGCAAATAACGAAAATCCGTAACGATTCTCCTGTTCCGTAGCTTTATTATAGATATCCATGATACCCATATTCTCTTCACCCGATTCAACCTCAAAGCCATCTCCATAAATAGCCTGAGCTGCCACTCCCGCATACTCATCACGCTCATCCAACACTTCCCACTCTGATAAAGGTCGTGGTTTTAAAACTCCTTTATTGAGCAAAACAGCCTTTCTATTTTTAAGCAGTTTACCATCCTTATACATTAATGTTCGGGTTACATTATAACCATACTTATTTCCAACCAGCCATAATCGATAGGTAGTTGGCGCCCAACGCAACATAATAGAATCTGATGTAGGACGAGCCAATAATCGTAATTCGTGTTTGAGCTCATCGTCATCCTGAGCACGAGTGCTTATAAATGGAATCTGGCAAATTACCAGAAGTATTACTATTAATCTCCTCACGCTATATATTATATTAATTGTACATAGTTAAAGCTGCAATTACAAAACATAAGTTCAACTATACGCATCAATTAATAATATGTTTCTATAATATACCAGATAATTTATAGAAGGTAAAGCTTACGGCTTGTTCTAAAAAATACTATTATTCTTAAACTGTTAGAGCTAAAAAAAGAGCACATCAACGATGCACTCTTTTAAAATATTGTAATTATAAACCTAATTGAATACTAACTCTTACGTTCAATATCTTTTAGATTATTCATTTTTTTAGTTTCTAAAAAGCTATTAATATCACCCAAGTGCTCTTTTACTTTTTGGTTGCCGAATTCGTAAACCTTATCAGCTAATCCATCCAGAAAGTCTCTATCGTGCGAAACCAATATGAGTGTTCCATCATAGGCTTTTAAAGCACTCTTTAAAATATCTTTGGTTTTTAAATCAAGATGATTAGTAGGCTCATCCAATATTAATAGGTTAACTGGCTCCAGCAACAGTTTAACCATAGCCAAACGTGTACGCTCACCACCAGAAAGCACTTTTACCTTTTTAGTTGTATTATCTCCACTAAACATAAAGGCTCCCAACATATCTTTTATCTTGGTACGGATGTCTCCTTTGGCCACATCGTCGATAGTTTCGAATACTGTTAGGTTTTCATCCAACAACGAGGCCTCATTTTGCGCGAAATAACCTATCATGGTATTATGTCCCAATTGAACATTTCCTCCACATTTTATTTCGTTCATAATAATTTTTACCAAGGTAGATTTCCCCTCACCATTCTTACCCACAAATGCTACCTTCTCGCCACGTTCCAGCGTAAGGTTAGCATCTTTAAATACCAAATGCTCGTCATACTTTTTTTCCGCATCGGTTACTATTACAGGATAATTACCTGAACGGGGTGCTGGAGGAAACTTCAACTTCAAAGCACTGGTATCTACTTCGTCTACCTCCACCATCTCCATCTTTTCGAGCATCTTTACGCGCGATTGCACCTGAAGTGTTTTTGAATAGGTCCCTTTAAATCGCTCGATAAACTCCATATTGTCAGCAATTATCTTTTGCTGGTCTTCGTATTGTTTTTGCTGCTGCTCTCTGCGCTCTTCTCTTAATTCTAGATATCGAGAATAGTTTACCTTATAATCGTAAATACGACCCATGGTAACCTCAATAGTGCGGGTAGTAATGTTATCTACAAAGGCTCTATCGTGACTGATTATAACTACCGCTTTTCCGCAGTTAATTAAAAACTCCTCTAACCACTGAATAGATTCAATATCCAGGTGATTGGTAGGCTCATCCAATAGAATTAAATCGGGCTTTAACAACAGGATTTTAGCCAACTCAATACGCATTCGCCAACCTCCACTAAAATTCTCAGTAGGTTGCGTAAAATCCTCTCTTGAGAATCCTAAACCCAATAATATCTTTTCAATTTCTGCATCAAAGTTAGTTTCCTCAATAGAATAAAACTTTTCGCTTAAAGCGGATACCTTTTCTATTAAGGCATAATATGTATCCGACTCATAGTCGGTTCTGGTAGAAAGCTCTTTGTTTATAGCTTCAATCTCAGTTTCCATATCAGAAATATGACTAAAAGCTTGGGATGCTTCTTCAAAAACCGTTCGGTTATTTTCGGTCATCAGGTGCTGCGGCAAGTAAGCCACTACCCTATCCTTAGGAACCGTCACCTTTCCGCCTTGCGGCGTTTGAGCTCCTGCTATAATTTTCAGCAAAGTTGATTTTCCTGCCCCATTTTTACCCATCAAGGCAATCCTATCCTTTTCGTTAATAACAAAGGATATATTTTTAAACAGAGTGGTTGCCCCAAACTCAACTGTTAACGCGTCTACTGATATCATGTACTTCTTTTATTTGGCCGCAAAGATAAATGAATTACTAAGAAGGGAAAACGAAATGATGAGAGAAAGAAAAAAGGGAACGTGAGAAAGGAGAAGGGACATGGAGATAGGAGACAGAAGATGGGAGAAGGAAAAAGGTGAAAGTTTAAAAAACAGAGCGTAAGCAACTATTTAAAATTATGGAGAATTTGGAAATTATAAATAAACTTATACATTTATAGTGTTCTAGTTCTCTAGTACACTAACTTTAAATCTTTATTTATGATCAAAATTAACGAACTAAACTTTTCTTACTCCAAGAAAAATAAACTCTACAAAAACCTCAGTCTCGATGCCAAAGAAGGTAGCATTATAGGACTATTGGGTAAAAATGGAGCGGGTAAATCTACTTTACTAAAATTAATGGCCGGATTATTAAAGCCTCAATCGGGTGAAGTTGAAATACTAGGCTACACACCTTTTAAGCGAAACCCTAACTTTTTACGTCATGTGTTTTTTGTTGGAGAAGAGATTAATGTAGCATCTGTAAGCATTAAATGTTACACGTCGGCACTTTCGCCGCTATACCCCAATTTTAATCAGAATAAATTCAAACATCTATTATCCGAATTTGAATTGGACATAGATGCAAACCTAAGCAAGATGTCTTACGGACAGAAGAAGAAGTTTATTATTGCTTTTGCCTTGGCATCGAACTGTCGCACTTTATTAATGGACGAACCAACCAATGGTTTAGATATTCCTTCTAAGGCTCAGTTTCGAAAGGTGTTAGCCGGTTCATTAGCCGACGACCAAGTGGCCATTATATCTACACATCAGGTTAAGGATGTAGAAAACCTAATTGACCAAGTAGTTATTGTTGACGAAGGAGATGTGGTATTTAATAAAAGCCTTGTAAGTATAAGTGAGCAATTTAGCTTTGCTACCTCAAGTGAAAATACAGATAGTTTATACAGCGAAGTGGCACCTGGAGGCTACAAATGTATATTGGCTAAAAACCACATAGAAACACCTATCGATATTGAGTTACTTTTTAATGCAGTTATTAATAAATCAAACCTACAATTCCATGAACCAGTACTTCAACATTAAGCGTTTTTTAAATTACGCTCGTTATAATTTTTTAATAAATAGAAAACTTTACCTATTGGGATTTGCCGGAGTTATAGTAGGTTTATTTTTGGTGACTCTGCTTTTTGGATACCAGCACAACCTAACAAACAAAACCAATTGGGGCACATTTTTTTCAGCAAGTATGGCTATCATATTACTACCCATCATAGGTCATGCCTTTCCTGCTTTAAGAAAAAAAGAAACAAGCATTACAAATTACATGTTACCTGCATCAATCTTTGAGAAATTCTCTTTTGAATTTGTCATGAAAATTATCATCATCCCAGCTTTGTTTTTATTACTATTCCCAGTAATTAGTAACTCAGCAATGCGTATGGCTGAGTTTATTCATACAAGTGCAAATCCTGATCGTGCTTTTGAATATGCTGATTTTACCTACAAGCTCTTATTTGAAAACTTTAATAATAATACCGATGTCCCCAAAGTACTCATAGGAATTATTTTAATGACAGCATCTATTGCACTTAGTGGTGCTGCCGCTATAGCTAAATATCCGCTTGTAAAAACAACCATATTTATTGGACTTATCTTTCTTATTGTATTGGGATATTTTTATACGATGTTTGAATTTTTTAAACTTGACAGTGGATTTGAATACACATACAACCAATTATTCCCAAAAGAAGAACACGAACCTACCTTACTTCATATCGCCTTTACCATTACCACACTAAGCTCCCTAAGCTATGCCTATTTAAAACTTAAAGAGAGGGAAGTGTGATGATAGAATTTAAAAACTCAAAGGGAATATTTCAACAAATTGGCGATAATATTTGCGACCGTATTTTATCGGGCTCCTTGGCTGTTGGCGATAAAGTTCCTTCGGTACGTGAGCAGGCTGCCACTTTAGGTGTAAACCACAATACCATTATGCGTACCTATAGCGAACTGCAAAGAGATGAAATTATCACTAACAAAAGAGGCATAGGTTACTTTGTGGCGAAAGAAGCGCCTAGTATGATTAGAGAGAAACGCCGAGCCGAATTTTTTGAACTTAGTTTACCTGAAATTATTAAACAGGTAGAGCTGCTTGAAATTAAAAAATCGGATGTAACAGAATTACTAAACAAACTGAACGACAATGAAAACAAGTAAAATAATATTCACTTCATACTTTTCGCTTATTGGCATTTTACTTATTGCCTTAATGATAAGTAGTTTTATTAATAATGATAAAGAAAAGATATCAAGGCTGAATTTAGTAACAACATCTGATGAACTAACAGCATTTAATCATATTAAAATAGAAACAAATTGTAATATAGTTGTTTCATCAGACACAACCTATCATTTTGAATTTACCAGAAACAAAAAAGAAGGCAACCTAAAAATAAACTACACATACAATTCAGATACACTTATAATTGGCCATATTGAAACAGAACAATTTTCAAACATTAAGATATACGCAAAAAATATCACGTCTATTTCAACAATTAAATCAAAGCTTAGCTTAACACACTTTCAACAAGATTCTTTGCAGATTAATGCACAAAGAGGACGCATTCGGTTTGAAAATAAAATTGATATCAACAATTTAAAACTAAAATTGAGAGAAGGCTCTAATTTTAATGCTTGGACTTGCAAGATAAATACCATTGATCTTTATTGTAGAAATTCAAACTTCAATACTAGTTTAAAGAAGAAACTAAAATTATTTAAAGGGGATATTTCTGAAAAATCAAATATTAAGATTCCAAAAGCTTTTAAATATGATATTAATGCGGATGAATTATCGCAATTAAGGATGTACTAATAAATTCGCTTTGCACATTACAAGTTGCTGTATTTATTATGCAGCAACTTTTTTTTAGTTTATAAAGAATTATGGAGTTTACAGCTCGCGCGGATTTAGCGCAGCGTAATCCGTGAAAGCAAATAAGTATTTATAACTGACACTTCAAAGTTACGCTTAAAGATATTTCTGAGGATTTGTAATCCGGGCTTAATATGTAATCCATTCCTGAATTGCCTGAATCACGTTTAATAAATAAGGCAAATAGGCATAATTACCTGCTGAGATTAGAGCACAGAATACAATTTAGCCTAACAAGCTTCTTTTAAGTTTTATACATATCCGAGGGAGCTGGGAGATTTACTACGCCAAATGAGGGACAAACAACCAGATTGCAAATCCTCACATCAAACCCAAGTGCTACTCTATTTTTAATAGAAACACTTTATTATAATTTTACAGCTTGCTTATTGCACGGATTACAAATCCGCGCTAGCTATAATCAATAAAACACCAAACTATACCAACTTTAAGATTCCCCCCTCACCATAGCAAAACGCCCTATTTACATAGGTATGCAAGCACAATTACAAGCCTTGTTAAGTGTTTTGAGCCTTACTTATATACATTACAACACTGCAGCAGCCATTCTGATCATCGGGCGGCAGCTCGCAACACTGCGTGGTTCAAAAATTGCTTTGCTTTTGCACCAAACAATACTGCGACATGCAAAACGAACGTATGGTTTAGGCCAAACAGCATTGCGAGAAGTAAAAGCCACGTTAACCAAGCATCAAGCAAGCTTGTTAAGCCTTTGGTTTACCATACCAAAGCACCTGCAACTATAGTGATACCCCTCAGGCATTTCAAATATCTACACCACAACTCGCGCGGATTTAGTAAAGCACAATCCGTATCGAAGAAACTATTGCTGTAAATTATTTTGGCATGATTACCATTTTGCCATAGTTTGAATGTTTGCTTACGTTTTAAATGTACACAGTACTTTTGCATTAAGGGTAATATCCACTCTCGTCTACTTTCTGCCTCTTCTTGTATCTGCTTGCTGGTATGCTTTTTAAAATCACATAATACATCGCTTATTACACGGATAACGCCAAAGCTAAATCCGCGCGAGTTGGACGCACTTAAAAATGCAGCCTTGTTTTATTTCATCAAACCACGAGATACAATCTCGCGGCAGCGGAGTCTAGGCTTTTCTCAATTTTTTCTCCCTGTAATAATCAACCAAATCTTTTGGGTAATATTCGTTATCTCGGTAGCTACTGTCGTCTAAGTCAAGAATACAAGATACTGCGGCAGATTCAAAACTCCACCTTCCGTAATACCAAGCTTTTCCCGGTTCAGTTAACATTTGTGCTTTCTTCTGCTCCTTTAACCAATCTTTCTCTAAAAAAAGTTTTACTAGCTTTTCAGATTCTTTTTTATTAGAATATTTAATTGCCTTTTTAAGGCTTAGGTAAAGCTTAAATGCATAATCATCTTTTTCTTGCCTTTGTACCCATAAATCTAACTTTGATGACAAAAGAAACTCATAAACCAAGTCGATAACATTATCCGACTTAATTATTTTACCTAAACGTTCAAACAAATTATCAGGTATACCGATTAAAATCCCTATCGAAAGCACCCTAAGCAGTTGACTATGTGAATCAATACTGTATTGATCTATTATCAGCGCTTTTGCTCCAACTAATTTTTGTGAGCCATCAGCCCAAGAATCTTCCATTAACTCTAAGATAGTATCAAAATCTTCAGTTAGTGTGCAAATTGGCATTCCTGCAGAATACGTAGCCACTAACTTTTGAACTAAGTTAGTAACCATGTTTTCCTTAACAGCTTTTATTCTATCCGGCTTTATTTGTCCCTGCTCTAGCTTTTTAATTCTCGCCTCGTGGGATTTAGCCTTTGTACTTATAAAGGTTAGAAAATGCTCATCATCTCTATTTTTATCTCTTGCCATTATATTAAAATTATGAAGTACAGTCACCCAGAGGACCTCCTCCCTTTGTTAAATAACCAGTTTCACTTACATATTTGTAAGAACCCAGCTCGCGCGGACTTAACGTAACGTAATCCGTGAAAGCAAATAAGTATTTATAACTGACACTTCAAAGTTACGCTTAAAGATATTTCG
>NZ_LXYE02000049.1 GCF_001659685.2 Labilibacter marinus | reverse complement strand
CGCTGGTTGACCGTTCTGATTCCATTTTAAGCGGCTTAGTTACTGAACCTTATTATCGGCTATCATTTTTTGAATGTCGCTGTAGTCGTAGTAAATAGTACCTCCTATTTTGGTATAAGGAAGTGTTCCGGAAACGCGTAAATGTTGTAAGGTTCCTGGAGAAATATTTAATAATTTCTTGACCTCATAGGATTTTAGCCACTTTTTAGTTTTGGAACCTGAACTTTGCTTCAATAGCTGTTCAATATCTGCTAATAGTTCAATTTTAAACTCTCTTAAATCGTCTGTTGTAATGATCTCCGCTGCCATAATTTTTGATTGATATTGATATGACACAAAGGAAAGTATAAAGGCAATACAAAAACAGTGGTTAGGGGTTGAACCACCCCAAACCACCCCATAGATTATCAATACGTTACAGCGATAATTATTTTTTTGCCGTATGAATTAATGTGATATTTAATTGCGAATTGACTTAAAAAGATCTAAGAATAATTGCTTAGTCGTTTCAGCAGCTTTATCATCAATGTTAAAGAATTTATTAATGAGGCTTTTCTCAGAAATTGAGTCACTATTTTTAGATGTAAATACCGTAGAAAACATTTTTATTGTTTCTTTTTTATTATCCGTTTCAATAATATTCGTTTCTATGAGCTGATGGACAAAGCAGGCCATTTGCCCTACAGTTATGTTGGTTTTTACTTTAATCGTTTCCGGAGGGGATTGCACTGATATTTCAGGGATTTTAGCTGAATCAGCCACATGAAAGCTATACTTGTAATAGTTTAGTTCTTGTTTAATCCAGTTGATTAATACTTGTTTTAAACTGATTTTGGAGGATCTACTTTCGGCCACTTGATTAATCTCTTTACTCAAGTACTTTAATTGTTTGATGGCTAAACTAGGATTATTAATCGTTTTGATTTCACTGGAGAACTCTTTAATGATAAAGTTGAAAATGGAGTCTGCATAAAGACATTTAGCTACCAGGGTTTTTACTATAACCAGGAAACTATCTTCGGTTTTTTGGAATTTATCAGTCTGATTATAAATGATATTGATTATTTCTTTTAAAGAGTCGCATTCACAAAAAGAATACTCTCTTGTATTTACGTCAGTAATGAATATTTCAAGCAGGTTTGTTGCAGAAGAAGATTCTAACTGCTTAATTACTGTCTGGAGCCTATGTGAGTATATAATTCGACACTTTCGGAATAATGGTAAAGGAATTAATGCTTCATTATCAAAATAGTGAGGAAACTGCTCTTTCAGAAACATCAGGAACTCCATATGAAAGTTTATCTTGGGAACTATTATATGTTTTAAACAAAGCCTTTTGTACGCACAATGATGTGCATTTTCATGAAGTTGTTTTAAGATATTAATGCTATAGTATTGGCAAGTAAGTATCCTGTTTCTAATAACTTTAGGTCGACTATCATGGATGGAGAATTCAAGAAGTTCCTTTGTGGCCTTTTGGTATAAGTTCCTAAAGTCTATATTAGCTTCTAATACTTTTTGATCCTGAAATAGGCTTTTATATGTACAGCTCTCCGGGTTCTTTATATTAGACATTACTGTCTCAAAGTAATTAATTAGGTGCAGCATAGACTTGGTTATGTAGTTTATTAGCTGTTGAATATAATCAAAAACAATACCACGAAATCAAGCCTATGCATTTTTCCAATAATTGTCTTATTTAGTTGATTTTTCGTTTACTATCCAAAGCATTAGAAACTCCTTCTAATTTACTCCTGAGCATATTCATATCGTCACTAATTTTATTCTGCAGTACACGAGCATAAATTTGTGTAGTTGATAATTTTAAGTGCCCTAGAAGTTTACTCACGGTTTCAATTGGAACACCATTGGCCAGTGTTACTGTAGTTGCAAAAGTATGTCTGGCTAAATGAAATGTTACATTCTTTTTTATCCCACAGAAATCCGCAATCTCTTTTAAATAGCTATTAATCTTTTGGTTTGATATCGGTGGAAATATGGAGTTGTTATGTAAAGATCTTGGGTGATTTTTGTACTTATCAAGTATGGCAGATGCTTGTGGTAGTATTGGTATACTAATGCTCGAATCTGTTTTCTGCCTTCTATCTTTTATCCATAATTCACCATCGATACCTATGATAATACTATCAAGGGTTAATTGTTGTAAATCAATATAGGAAAGGCCTGAATAACATGCGAATATAAATAGATCCTTCACTAGATTTAAACGCTCTAGTTTAAATGATTTTTCTTGTATGGTTTGTAATTCTTGTTTCGTTAAGAAACCTCGATCAACCTTTGTATATGAAATAGTGTATTGATTAAATGGGTTCTTTTTAATCCACTCAAGCTTGAATGCTAGGTTTATCAGTTTCTTAAATTTCGTTAGGTGTTTCATGACCGTATTATTTGCCATTTTCCGTTGATGGTCGGTTGGTTCATGAGCCCTAAGAAATGCCTCAAATTCAGTTACAAATGCATAGTCAATTCTATTTAGGTAAATATCATCGACTTTCTTAATGTTGGTAAGGAATAGTTTTAAGTAATTATTGAGCGTTTTGTATTGGGCGAATGTACGATCCGTTAGTACATTTTGTTGAGTGTTCCAATGGTATTCAACCAGGTAGGATAAGGTTTTGTTATCATCGGATTTCCCAAAGAATATGTTCTTAATAATGTGTGGAGTTATCAACTCTCTATTTAGTATTCTCTCGCGATTAATTTCGGTTAATCGGGCACGAACATGCTCTAAATAAGTATTGGATTTTCGAAAATCGGGATAGCTTGAGTTTATTTTCTCCTTTGCTGCATTCCAGGAATTTGTAGGAATGCTTTTAACTAAGGCAAACTCGGTTCTTCTTCCCTCCACGCTAATTCTACAATACACAGTTGATTGTGAAGTCCTTACTTTACTCGATCGTGTAATAAATGATATTACAAATGAATTGGTTGTTGACATGTTTTTTGTTTTTGATTGTTTGTAAATGCATCATTTCCCTTGTATGGCGGCAAGAGAATTGGCCACAAATTCTATCAATATCAATCAAAAACGATGTTTCCTTTCAGTATTTTTTCCTTTGTATAATTCTATTTTACAGATAAATACAGAGATGCTGGTGAGTAAATTTAGAAAAAATATTTGACTCACTGATTACTCACCAGTACATTCAATATATATTGGTTTATATTGAACTGATAAAAAACAAAAAAGCCCGTAAATCGTACGATTTACGGGCTTTTGATGTCTTTCATAATGCGATTATGTAGCCCCAACAGGACTCGAACCTGTATCTAGTGTTTAGGAAACACTTGTTCTATCCCTTGAACTATGGGGCCTCCTTTCAAGGTGGTGCAAATATAATTTTTAATCCAATATTTACAAAGGTTTTAAATGACGAATACTTACACCTACTTTATTCCTCTACGGAAGCCTATGCTTATACATATAAACTAATCCTGGAACTTGAGAAGTAAACTCTTTGATGTTTAAATCCTGCATATAACTCCATGTATTGGCTGAGATGTATAACCTATTCATTTTATCGATATGAATGTTATTTAAATTGTATTTCAGCGGAAAATTAAGATTCTTCCAGGTTGAATTCATATACAGCTCAACATTAGAAAAAGTTGATTCTATTTCAGGGGAGTCTGTCGGACTATAATGATGCAATCTACAAACCGAACCGCTTGTTGAATTTGCAATTCCTATGGGGCTAGATAAACGACAGAATGACTCAGGATCTTTATGCCATGTTTTTCCGTAATCTGTAGAAAAATCATAACAGTAAGTAGCGTAATCTGTATTTTTTATAGTTAACGGCCCCATGTAATTTTGTACGCTATATCCCGTTAATAAAAAAACGGTATCCTCATGTTCTGCTATATCAAGTACATTTTCGAGTAATTCTTTGGAAAGCGTCCATGTTTTGCCTTTATCAGCGGTTATATATACACCTTTATCGGTGGAAACTAAAAGCGTATCATCAATATCTCCAGCAATGCCATATGTTTCTCCAACATTAGGAATAACAAGTTCAACCCAATCTTCAAACTGACGAGGTTCTGTTACTTTTACATTTTTTTCTTGGTTACAAGCCAATAAAAAAATTCCAATACTAAACAGCAATAGTGTTTTCATAGCTTAAAATTTAGTTTGATAATTAACTATAAATTAGATTCCAAATAACACTTTGCTAATGATTTTTAATCGTCAAATCATATGACAGTGAAGTATATTGTACGTCTTTAAAAAATGCGTAAAGTAATAAGCACAACTAATGACGAATGACCAAAAACTAGCGAAATACTAATATCAGAAACCTCGAGAAACAAGGTTACTATTCTCCAAGTGTTAGTAATATAATCATTTACAAAACCAATGGCAATAAAAAAAGTGTTCTTTTCTGTTGTAATGAATTGATTTAATGAATTATTGCTTTCCTTTGTCCTATGATAGAATCTATCCTAAATCCATTAAGTACCGACTGGCAAACATGGACTATTACAGGAATTTGTGCATTAGTGGCTGGAATGAGCAAAAGTGGACTTAAAGGTTTTGCGATGATTAACATCCCCATTTTAGCGCATTTATATGGTGGGATGGCTTCTGTCGGACTCCTTTTACCCTTTCTTATATTTGGAGATATTTTTGCAGTTATTTATTACCGAAGAAACGCAGAATGGAAGTACATAAAACGTTTATTTCCGTTTGCCATAGTAGGCGTTATCATCGCAACATTTATAGGAAAATACGTAAGTGATACGCAATTTAGAATTACCATAGCCATATCTATATTAATCTGCCTAGCCATTATTATATATAAAGATATGACTGGTGGTAAAAATTCGTTTACAGATAAAAAGTGGTTTTCTGTTTCCTTGGGCCTTTCTGGAGGTTTCGCTACTATGATAGGAAATGCAGCAGGACCAATTTTCAATTTATACCTGATGAGTATGCGTTTGCCAAAAAACGTTTTTATTGGAACAGGTGCTATTTTCTATTTGATTTTAAACTTCCTTAAAATACCCATTCATGTATTTTATTGGAAATCGATAACACTAGAAAGTATTCAGCTTAACTTCATTTTTCTACCTATTTTGATCATTGGAGCCTTTATCGGTAAATACATAGTTAAGTTCATTCCAGAAAAGGCATATCGAATTTTTGTGATGCTTGTTATTGGTCTTTCTGCTATACTACTCTTCTTTAAATAGTGTTTGTAAACTCAAACCTTTTCGTTTAAGACATCCTTTAAACAGCTTCTTCACTTATAGCTTGAATCTCATCTGATTCTACAATTCCTGATGCTCGGTTTAATTGCGTTAGCTTGTGCATACAAATAGCAATAGATGTTGCTTCTATGCCTCTATATTTTTTAATTTTACCAATTAAAATAGGTTGTAAAATGGCCATAAACACAGTAGCCAAACGCTCTCCTATTCTTCGCTCATTTCTATTACCCAAGATTAAGGATGGTCGCAAAATATAGGTGCTGTTCATCTCCTGACTTAAGACCGACTCTTCCATTTTACCTTTAATCCTATTGTAGAATACCTTGCTATTAACATCTGCTCCTAAAGCAGAAATCACTATAAAGGTTGAAATTTGATTCTCCTTTGCAAGTTTAGCAGCTTTAGAAGGAATACCCACGTCAATCCTTTCGTAAACATATTTATCCTTGGTTTTAGCTGCAGTAGTTCCAATACAGCAGAATACCTCATCTCCAGTAAACTCGCCCTTAAACTCCTCTAGATTAATAATATCACCTAAAAACTCTTTTATTTTAGATGATTTCTGATGACACGGTTTTCTAGAAAATAACTTAATAGTACTATAACTGTCATCGGCTATCAGTCGTTCTAACAATATACTCCCCGTTAATCCTGTAGCTCCAATGATAATGGCCGTTTTCGCACTCATAACTTTATATTTTTATATAAATGTATAAAATCAAAACAATCAAATTGTAATAACAGTTTTGAATTGCTTAAACTTCATAATAAACCTGCTTATACTATAACGGAAATACTTTTATCAAAACCATTGCTATTCAATTCTCCTTTTTACTTAGCTTTGGGTCAGAAATTAATCAAGACTAAATATCATGTACAAAAGAATATTACTTAAACTAAGCGGTGAGTCATTAATGGGTGACCAAAACTATGGTATCGATAATAACCGACTTGAAGAGTATGCACAACAAATTAAAGAGATTTCTGAGTTGGGTGTTCAGGTAGGTATCGTAATTGGTGGTGGAAACATTTTTAGAGGACTTAGCGGTGCTGCTAAAGGTTTCGATAGATATCAAGGTGACCAAATGGGAATGCTTGCTACTGTAATTAATAGCCTGGCATTAAAATCATCGTTAAACAACAACGGCGTTAAAGCACGTGTATTAACTGCCATTAAAATGGAGCCTGTAGGCGAATTTTATTCTCAACCCAAAGCTATTGAAGCTTTAGAAAATGGCGAAGTGGTTATCCTTTCTGCTGGTACAGGAAATCCTTATTTTACAACAGATACAGGCTCTTCTTTACGCGGAATTGAAATTAAAGCTGATGTAATGCTAAAAGGAACACGTGTAGATGGTATTTATACTGCTGACCCTGAAAAAGACCCAACTGCAACTAAGTTTGATGAAATAACTTTTGACGAAATTTATAACAAAGGTTTAAAAATTATGGACCTTACCGCAACAACTATGTGTAAGGAAAATGATTTATCGATTGTTGTTTTTGATATGGATACTCCTGGAAACTTAATTAAAGTGGTTAAAGGAGAAAAAATTGGAACATTAGTTAAAAACTAGATACTTTTTAAACTCACTGGGTGAATATTTACGTGATGTTTATATTCACCTAATGAGTAACTAAATTAAACCTCACCTTATGAACGATATCACCTTTCAAGCCATAGGCACTATTTACACACCACATGCTTCATTGGAAAATATGCCTATTCAGCCCTCAGGCGCTGCACAAACCAAAGGATATATTCTATTAAAGGAAGAGTTTACTGAAGGGCTTAAGGATATAGAAGGATTCTCTCACTTAACGCTTATTTACCACTTAAATAAAGTAGAAGAACATCAACTCAGTGTAGTTCCTTTTATGGATGATAAAGCACACGGTATATTTGCTACCCGTTCCCCTAAACGGCCAAATCCCATAGGTTTGTCTACAGTTAAACTGACTAAAGTTGAAGGCAATAAACTATTTATTGAAGAAGTAGATATGCTCAATGAAACGCCTCTTTTGGATATTAAACCTTTCTTCCGACAATCTGACAATCGTCTTCAAGCAGTTTCTGGTTGGTTGGATGATAAACATCAAAATGCCGTGAGTGAGACTAAATCAGATGAACGATTTATTTAAAGAATACTTTGCAATATCACATCACAATCAGCACATTATAAGCACACACCTCGCTATATTACTAAATCCTTATATTTTTTTTCATTTCTCCTGTAACTTTACCTTAACTTGGGCGTCACACCTACAGATGACAGAATAATAAACTATTTTAAATTATTCTAATCATCTTAACATAAACCCACTGCTAATCTGGATGACAGTAAAGGAATACAATAATAGTGTAGAACAGTATTCTGATAATATTTATCGCTTTGTGCTAAAAAATATAAAAGACACAGAAAAAGCGAAAGATATTGTTCAGGACACCTTTGAGAAGGTATGGAAAAACCATGCGGATATCTCGTATGCGAAAGTGAAGAGTTATCTGTTTTCCACAGCCTATCATACACTTATCGATTCTATACGTCGCGAAAAATATAAAGCAGAATGGGATAAGGCCGATGAAAATAAATACTATTCAAACGAAAGCTATTCGGACTTAAACGAGGTATTGCACCAGGCATTGGATCGACTTCCACCAGACCAAAAAAATGTGATACTATTACGCGATTACGAAGGTTATTCTTACCAGGAAATATCCGAAATTACAGGATTAACAGAATCGCAGGTAAAGGTTTACATTTTTAGAGGTAGGCAATTTTTGAAAAATTATATAGGTAAAATTGAAGTATTAGTTTGAGTTATGATAACGAAAGAAAACTATGAAATATGGATGATGGATTACTTGGACGGAAACCTTACGGATTCTGACCAGACCATGCTGCTTCAATTTTTGGAGGACAATCCAACTCTTAAAGAAGAGCTGGATGGACTGGACAATATGGTTTTAAATCCAACCGAAGATACTTTTACTATTAAAGACCAGTTGCTTAAAACCCAAGCCGATGAGATTGGGCTAGGATACCCTGATTACATCGCCATAAAAGAAGTTGAAGAGGGCTTAAGTGAAGAAGAAAACCTTTGGAAAGCATCTTATTTAAAAGAAGACAAGCAACATAGTAATCTATTTACCAGCTATACACAAACCTTACTTAAGGCCAATAAAAATATTCGTTATCAGTTAAAAGGTAATTTAAAACGAGCAACACTTATTCCAATAATCACCATTAATAAGCTTAAAAGAATAAGTATTGCAGCAGCGGTGGCCATGTTATTATCAGTAGGTACCTTGCCATTTTTAAAAGAATCGGCGCATCAAATGAAAACTGTTGTGGTGAATGACCCACCTTCGTTAATAACCATGCCCAAAGCACAAACAGAAAAAGCACCAAATAAAGATATTCAAGTAAAAGATAAAATAAATACTAAAGCAGCTGTTAAACAGGAAACAGTAGTTCAAACTATTGTCTCCACTGAACAAAGAACTATAGTAGCATCAAATGATATGCCTATAGAAGCTTTAGGAATAGAAAGTTTTGAAACCACTAAGGTAAATGCATACGAACTTGGGCTAAATGAAATGATGCCTATTATTATTGCTAGCAACATGGCAGAAAGAGAACAGGAGTATTTAGCTATGCAATCGCAAGTTGAACAAGAAAGTGCTCGATTAAGCAAAAGTTCGAGAGCCATTGTTGGTAGTGTTAAGGTCATTAACTTTTTATCGGGCAATGAAACAAAAATGAATAAAGTATTAAATCAGGATGGACAAATGGTGGCTTACCAATTAGAGTCAGAAAATATTTCTATCCGACAAAGAATAAAAAATAAACCTGTAACAAATTAAAGCTCAAAGCGTCGTACAATAGAGATGTCCGGAAGTCTCATATTTAAGATTAGGGTACGTTACAATATTAAAACTGAAAACCATGTCAAAAATATATACATTAATCATCTTATGTGCCATCCTTATTCCAACTGGAATAATGGGGCAAGAAAAGAGCAAGGAAAAAACGAGGGACATCATTATTATTGATGATACGAACAACAGAGCCACTGTTGGTATTGCTGGTGCAAAAATTGAGGTAGACGAACAGAATGATACCATTGCTAAAATCACAATTGGTAGAAGGCGTTGGGAGTTTATTGAAACATATGGAGATACTAAAGTAAGAACTGTTAAAGTACCTCGCGACGATTTTAAAGGTCACTGGGCTGGTGTTCAATTAGGGTTTAACAATTATATAGAGCTAGACCAAGAACCATGGATGAGTCTAAACTCAGGCAAGTCGATGACTTTTGGAATTAACTTTTTGCAATACAGCATTGGCTTGCAGCAACAAAAAAACAATATTGGCTTGGTAACTGGTATGGGATGGGCAGTTTATAACTATCGCTTCGACAACGATTGGACCATTGAAAAAGATGAGAATGGAAATACCATAGGCGTTCCTGCTGAGCCTAATTCTGTAAAAAAGAGTAAAATTGTAGCTTCATATATCAATATCCCTCTTTTGTTTGAAGTTCAATCTGGCGATAAATCAAAACATGATGCCTTTTTCTCGGCAGGAGTTTATGGTGGTTTTAATTTAGGTTCGCATACCAAAACGGTGTATTACGATAGTGGAAAAACCAAATCGCGCAAGGATATAAATATAAATCCATTCCAATACGGAGTTATGGTTCAGATGGGAATTAACTTTATAAAGTTATACGGAACCTATAACTTTTCAACCCTGTACGAACGAAACAAAGGACCCGAAGTTACGCCATTTACTGTGGGCCTTACGCTGTTGAATTTTTAATCTCAACACATTAATCCGATAAAGCTGGCACGGCCAGAGCAAATTAATTGAGCAGGTAGGAGCATGACTGGAATTCGTAAGGGCTATTTAGGCTTAACTAATTTTCAAACAAATGACATAGCCTACTATAAAGTTTCTCTGTTAGCCAACCAAAGATTGGACAAAAGGAACATTTGAAGTTAAAATATTAATGAGATGAAGTTTTACTTAGCAATTATATTTTCCGTTTTACTTTCTGCGCAAGCAATAGCGCAAGAAGCAGATAAGTCGTTTTTAAATATCTACGATAAATATTGGGAAATAGAAGATGGATATTATCGTGTGATGCAACACGGTAAAATTGGTTTAGTAAACCAAAGCGGCGATGTTATTATCCCATGCGAAAACGAGCAGGTTTGGAACTTGCAGGAAAACGGAAATATTAAAGTGCTAAAAAATGGCAAACTCGGTATATATAACCTCAGCGGCGATTTAATTATTCCTCCTGTTTATGAAATGATTTGGACCTTTAGTGATGGTTATGCGCGTGTACTCAGAAATGGAAAAATTGGATATGTTAACACCAGTGGTAACGAGATAATTCCTTGTAAATACGACCAAATATGGACTTTTGAAGATGGCAAAGCCAAGGTTTTAAAAAATGGCAAAACAGGTTTTGTTAACAGCTCTGGTTATGAGTTTATTCCTTGCGAATACCAAAAAATATGGGATTTTGAAGATGGTAAAGCCAGGGTGTTGAAAAATGGTAAAATGGGATATATCAGCATACAAGGTGTTGAACTAATTCCATGCGAATACCAACATATTGGGGAGTTCAATGATGGTGTTGCCAAGGCCGTATTAAATGGTAAAATAATTTACATAGATACAAATGGAAACCCTGTCAATCCAATTATTGTTGAAGATGTAACTGACCAAGCAGATACAGTTCGTATAACAACAATTGAGGTCGATAATCCTAAAATAAAAATTGAAAATGGAGATACTACAGTCATTAAAATATTTGGCTCTAAAATAGCTGTTATTGAGGAGGATGGCTCCAAAGAATTTTCTTTTGATAGTAACAATCGAGACAAACATGAATACAAAAGAAACAGACATAGAAGATTTAAAGGGCATTATTGGGGTGTTGATTTAGGTTTTAATAATTACTTAAATGCCAATGGTGAAATTTCCTTGCCTGATGAATACCATTACCTGTCTTTAAGCTCTGCTAAATCAGTTGAAGTATCGGTTAATGCTTTGCAGCAAAACATTGGACTTGGGCGAAATGTGGGCTTTGTAACAGGACTAGGTTTAACCTACAACAACTACCGATTTGATAAAGCTTATATCCCTAATGTAGATGACAATGGGAACTTAATTGGCCAGGAAATTACAGATCCATATGAGAAGAATAAACTGATGACGCTATACTTAACTGCCCCACTGTTATTTGAAGTACAAATGGGAAGAAACCGTTTCGATTCATTTTATATGTCGGCAGGTGCGGTTGGTGGAATTCGTTTACAATCGCATACCAAAATTATGTCGAAACATGGTGGAGATAAAACAAAAACAAAAAACAGAGATAGCTTTGGCCTAAATGATTTTAGATACGGAGCCCAAGTTCGCTTTGGATTTAAATCGCTTAACTTTTACGGCACCTATTATTTTTCTCCAATGTATGATAAAGATAAAGGACCAGAGTTATATCCAATTTCTGTAGGAATATCTTTTTACCCTGGAACTTGGTAAAGCAATAATGAGTATATAATTATCAGTGAGCAATTGAATTGATGATTGATAACTGATCATTGTTAATTGCTATTACTGTGGATTATCTGCTTTTACGGAGAATACGGCAATCAGAACCAAACCGACTAAACCAGAAAGAGCTACTACAGAGTACGAACCTGAATACTCATTAGATAAACTAAATAAAAAAGGACCAATTGCACTTGAGAAAACAATCATTTGCATACTTACTCCCGAAATAGCTCCAAGATTCTTTCTTCCGAAGAAACGAGGCCAGGTAACCGATGATAATACAGCAAATAAACCGCCCATTAAACCTGAACCAAATACTAACAAATAATACCCTACAGGTAAGGATAGAAAAGCCAATCCTAAGGAAACAATTATTCCTCCTACAATCATAATGTACAATAGATTTTTAAGCTTAACATGATCGCTTAAGGCATTAAATATAAAAGAAGTAGTTACCGAAATAATCGACATGGGTACAAATATAGAAATGGCTTCTTCTTTGGAAAGCCCGACACTATCGAATATCGATACAATATGAAAAGTCATTCCTGTAACAAAATAGGCGTTAAAAGCCATCATGGAACTGTACATCCAAAAAGCTCTGGTCTTAAGAGCTTCTGTACGGGTAAACTGTTTGCGTTCCTCATCACTTTTGGTTATGGTTTTTCTCGGAGCCAGATTACCATCAGGTTTTAAATTCATTATCTCGGGCTTATCGCGATAAAACAAATATATCACCCCTGCTATACCCAACAAAATTACGCTTAATATCTGCCAGGCTTTCTGCCAGCCGTTACCCTCAATCAAGTAGTTAATCATTAATGGAGATATGGAGAATCCTAATGATACAGCGATTGAACTAAATGCATTAATGGTTCCTCTGTACTGGTCAAACCACAGCATAATCATATTCCGAGAAGCTAAAGTAAGTACCCCTTGACCTGTAAATCGAACTAGAAAGAAACATATAATGATGATGATAAATGGAATAACCCAAGAGTTTATTCCCGTTGTTTGTTGAATATATGCAGATACAACTTGGGATTGCGAACTAAAAAATAGTGCTATTCCCAAACCAACAGCTGCTGAAGTTGCTACTTTTCTGGCACCATATTTATCAAACCATTTACCAGCAATCCCTAGTAAAAATGAACTCGTAATTGTTCCTATGGTATATGCCAAGCTAAATGTATTCCTATCCAATCCTAAGGCATCCTTAACAGGATCTGTAAAAGTGCTAACGCCCATTGTTTGACCTGGAACACTGGCCCAAATACCTAAAGTTCCAATAAAAGCTATAACAAAACCGTAAAAGAATAAAGGCTTTTGAGATGATTTTTCTTTCTGCATAAAGAATAGATTATTCAACAAAAGTAAAGCAATGAAGCCTTTCCGAAAGGTTAAACAAACTTAAATCACATTTGACGCAACCTTTTATTATATCCCAGTCATTAATAACAGATAACCTAAAAAAACAATGAACGAAAATGAAAAAACTGACTTATTTATTGATTGCTTTGGCATTTATAGCTTGTGACGAAGAAGGTTGCGATTGTGTACCTCCACCTCCTAATGCTGGTAATCACGTTATAATTAGCGCTGATGAATACAAAAATACTCCAGCCGATGACTTAACAATAATTGATGCTGTTATTTATAATGATAGTATCCATATTAAATATGGCGCTTCTGGATGTGACGGTTCCTCTTGGCTCATTGCATTATTTGACGCAGATGAAATCCTAGAATCTAACCCTGAACAGCGCAATATTAGATTAGCTTTTAAAAACGAGGAAATGTGTGATGCATATTTCACAAAGGAAATATCATTTGATATTAAAGCACTACAAATAGAAAGCGATAAAATTTACTTGAATCTACAAGGTTGGGATAAACAGTTGTTGTACGACTACTAATGGTATGGAACGGTTCTGATTCCCAAATCTTATCAATGAACCGTTCCTTTTTTCTCTTGCTCAAATACTCAATTACTCAAACCATCATACATGCTCAATATCTGTATGATCGGATATTTCTTTATTCACCGTACATAAATCTTTAATATTCATTTGATGAATGTCGTTATATCCAGTCAATCGAGCAAAGTCTTTCAACTCTTCAGTACAAACTTTCAGGTAATTCTCAATACGTTTGGCCGATTTATCTATATCCAGTCGTTTGCGAAGTTCAGGATCTTGTGTAGCTATTCCTACTGGGCAGTTACCCGAATTACAAATCCTATATTGCTGACACCCCCCAGCTATCATAGCTGCAGTTGCAACAGCCACCGCATCCGCCCCTAAAGCTATGGCCTTGGCAAAATCAGAGGAAAGCCTTAAACCTCCTGTAATAATTAACGAAATATCATTCCTGTCCTGGTCTTCTAAAAAACGCTTGGCGCGATACAAAGCAAATAAGGTAGGCACCGAAGTAGCATCCTTTACAACTATATTCGCCGAACCTGTTGCTCCTCCTCTCCCATCTATGGTAATAAAATCGGCCTCTGCATAAATAATAACCGTTAAATCTTCTTCAATATTTCCAGCAGCAATTTTAACACCAATAGGTTTTCCGCCTGTCTTTTCTCTCAACCAGCTAACTTTGGCTTTTAAATCCTCTTTGCTCTTTATATCCTTAAAACTAGTAGGACTATAAATATCCTCACCTGCCTTCTTCCCTCTAATTTCAGCAATTTCTTCCGTTACCTTATTCGCAGGAAGATGACCTCCCATGCCGGGTTTAACGCTTTGCCCTATTTTTATTTCAACAGCATCTGCACGACTTAAAATATCATCATTTAAACTGTACTCATTAGGAACATACTCGTAAATATATTTATAGGCAGCATCAATCTCATCCGGTAAAACACCTCCCTCGCCAGAGCACATAACCGTTTTTACAGCAGCACTCCCTTTGGCCATAGCCGTTTTTATTTCTTTAGATAAGGCTCCAAAGGACATATGGCTAACATAAATAGGTGTTTCTATGATGAGTGGATGTTGGGCATTTTTTCCAATCACCGTTTGCGTATTTACCGCATCCGTCTTATCCAATGGAATTTTACTGAGCTGAGCTCCTTTTATCAACACATCATCCCACGAAACAATAGGCATTTTGGTTTTCATCGGTTCCGAAATAGATTCCCCTGTTTCGGCCATGGTATGAATATCATTCAAATGGCTTTCATTGGGGTCGGACGACTTTTTCCATTTTGCCAAATATTCTCCTTCTGCTTCTTTGGTTTCTGTTTTTGAGGCTGCAGGTTTCTCCTCCTCATCGCCTTCATTTTCAAAAAACGATTTGTCTGCACCGCACACAGGACAGCACCAATCATCATCTAGTTCATTCCATAAAGCATCTTCGTTTTCTTCGGTATAAAGGTGACCGCAAGCCAAGCATCTGTAAGTAGCCATAATTGTAAGTTTATTTTGTCTGATAACAAGGTACAAATTTCCAGACTTAATTGATAGGATAAGACATTTATGTTTACATATATAGGAGTACTTTATCCTTCACGTAAATATTTTACTTAAATAATGCGGCCTAGGGTGTCTCGTTCAATAAAAACATTAAATTTGGGTTTTTTATAATTTTAGTTACCGCAATACCTCTTTATGGCATCATCGAGTAGTATTAAACGCCCCATAAAAACTGAGATGGAGCGATTTGAGCCTTTCTTTAGCGAACAGCTTAAATCCAAAATTCCGTTGTTGGGTGTTATCACCAATTATATCTTACGCAGAAAAGGTAAGCAAATGCGCCCTATGCTGGTTTTTCTTTCGGCAAAAGTAACGGGCACCATTTCTGAATCTTCATATGTAGCAGCTACCTTAATTGAGCTACTTCACACAGCTACGCTTATACATGATGATGTGGTGGATGAAACCTATCAGCGTCGTGGCTTCTTCTCCATCAATGCACTTTGGAAATCGAAGATAGCTGTATTAGTGGGTGATTATTTTCTCTCAAGAGGATTAATGTTAGCGTTGGATACCGACCAAATTGGTGTACTTAAAGTGGTATCTAAAGCGGTGCAAGAAATGAGTGAAGGCGAGCTTTTACAAATTGAAAAGAGTCGCAAACTAGATATCACCGAAGAAGTTTACTACGAAATTATCACTAAAAAAACAGCTACACTAATTGCTGCTTGTACTACTGCTGGAGCTCATTCGGTGGATGCTGGCGAAGAGAAGCTAGCTTTAATGAAAGAGTTTGGAACATATCTAGGAATTGCCTTTCAGATTAAAGATGACCTTTTTGATTACGAAAAAACAGATTTAATTGGAAAGCCTACTGGAAACGATATTCGTGAAAAGAAGATGACCCTTCCGTTGATATATGTGCTGAACAACTGCGATACAAAGCAACGAAAGAAAGTACTCTCAACTATTCGTCGTCATCATAAAAACGATAAAAAAGTGGCTGAGATTATTCAGTTTGTGCGCGATAATGGCGGCATTGAATATACGCACGACAAGATGATTGAATACAAAAACAAAGCTTTAGAAGTACTTGAGAAATTTGACGACTCAGAGGCTAAACAATCATTGAAAGAACTCGTTGATTATACAACGGAAAGAAAAAAATAATTTTATTAGACGAAAGACTGCATAAATAATTCATGCCGTTGTAATTATATCTTAATGCTTTAATCTTATTATAAAGATGGAAGAAAATAAAAAGTTATTCCTGTTAGATGCATACGCCCTTATTTACAGAGCTTATTACGCATTTATCAGAGCTCCCCGAATCAATTCAAAAAAACTAAATACATCAGCCATTTATGGTTTTACCAACTCTCTTTTAGAAGTGTTGCAAAAGGAAAAACCTTCACATTTGGCCGTGGCTTTTGACCCTTCGGGACCAACATTTAGGCACGAGATGTACGAGCCATATAAAGCACAGCGTGAAGCTACGCCCGAAGACATTAAACTGGCCGTTCCGTATATCAAACAATTATTAGAAGCTTTAAATATTCCTATTCTTGAGGTTTGGGGATACGAAGCTGATGATGTAATTGGAACCATGTCGCATAAAGCTGACAAGGCAGGTTTTGAGGTATTTATGATGACGCCCGATAAGGATTATGCCCAATTGGTGACCGAGAATGTGAAGATGTTTAAGCCTCGTAGCAAAGGCGGTGGCATGGATATTCTAGGAATTCCTGAAGTGCAAGAAAAATTTGCCATTGAAGAGCCTATTCAGGTGATTGATATATTGGCCTTAATGGGTGATGCTTCGGATAATATTCCAGGTTGCCCGGGTATTGGCGAAAAAGGAGCCAAAGATGTAATTGGTAAGTACAAAAGCATTCCGGGTATTTACGAGCACATTGATGAGTTTAAAGGTAAACGAAAAGAAAACCTGATTGAATTTAAAGAACAGGTGGAACTTTCGTACACTTTAGCAACCATTAAATTGGATGTGCCCATTGAGTTGGATGAAGAGGCTTTAAAAGTTTCTGAACCGAACAAAGAGAAACTAATACCACTATTAGAAGAGTTGGAGTTTAAAAGCTTTATGCCTCGCTTTGGATTTGATACGGCGCCTACTCAAGCAGCCCCTGCTCAAGGCGATTTATTTGGTCAGCCACAAGTAGAAGAACAACCTGTTTTTGCTTCATCTTTAAAAACTATTGAAGAGGTGGAACATAGTTATTACTTAGTGAATAACGAACAAGCCTATGCCTCTTTAGCTGCAGAGTTAAGCGTACAAAAAGAGTATTGTTTTGATACTGAAACAACAGGTTTAGATACCAATATTGCCGAATTAGTAGGCATCTCATTTTCATGGAAAAAAGGAGAAGCTTATTACGTTCCCTTCCCTGAAGATAAGGATGAAGCACTGGCTTTAGCTCAACGCTTTAAACTGGTTCTGGAGGATGAAAACATCCTGAAAATTGGCCAGAATTTAAAATACGATATTCTGATATTAAAGAATTACGGCATTCAAGTAAAAGGGCAAATCTTTGACACCATGGTGGCTCATCATCTGGCATTACCAGGCTTAAAAAATAGCATGGACTTTATGTCGGAAACTTATCTGGGTTACGCTCCGGTTAAACTTGAATCTCTGATTGGTAAAAAAGGTAAAAACCAGCTGAACATGCGTCAGGTGGAAGTAGAACAAGCCAAGGAATATGCTGCCGAAGATGCTGACATCACACTTCAGCTAAAAGAGTTTTTAGCGCCTAAAGTAAAAGAAGCAGGCCTCGAAGAATTATTCTACCAAACAGAAATGCCTTTGTTATTGGTGCTAGCAGAGATGGAAGCAACAGGTGTTAAGTTGGATGTAGATGAGCTAAAATTATTTGCTGCCCGATTAACGGATAGAATTACTGCACTTGAAAAGGAAATTCTGGATATGGCTGGCATGGAATTTAATGTGGCTAGTCCTAAACAGGTGGGCGAAGTGCTTTTTGAGCATATGAAAATCGATGCCAAAGCCAAAAAAACGAAATCGGGTCAGTATAGTACTGGCGAAGAAACCCTATCGAAATTAAAGGGCAAGCACGAAATAATTGAAAAAATATTAGACTTTAGAGGTTTAAAGAAACTCTTAAATACCTATGTGGATGCACTACCACAATTGGTGAATCCTAAAACTGGAAGAATACATACAACCTATAACCAGGCTATGGTGGTGACAGGTCGTTTAAGCAGCGTTAACCCTAACTTACAAAATATTCCGATTAGGGATGAAGATGGACGCGAGATTAGAAAGGCTTTTATGGCTAGCGATGATGAGCATGTCTTCTTATCTGCGGATTACTCTCAAGTAGAGCTTCGTTTGATGGCACATTTGAGTCAAGATAAACATATGGTTGAGGCCTTTAATAATGGTGAAGATATTCACGCAGCTACAGCCGCCAAAATATTTAAAGTGCCTTTGGCCGAAGTGACCGATGATATGCGACGCAAAGCCAAAACAGCCAACTTCGGTATTATCTACGGAATTTCAGCCTTTGGATTGGCTGAACGATTAACCATATCGCGCAGTGAGGCCAAGGAGTTGATTGATGGCTATTTTGAGAACTTCCCAGACGTGAAAGCTTATATGGATAAGAGCATTGAGGTAGCGCGCGAAAATAGTTTTGTAGAAACTGTATTTGGTCGCAAAAGAAACCTGCCCGACATTAATTCCAGAAATGGTATAGTGCGTGGCATGGCCGAACGAAATGCCATCAATGCGCCTATTCAAGGAACCGCTGCCGACATTATTAAAATGGCTATGGTAACTATTCAGGCAGAATTAGAAAAACAAGGTCTGCAATCCAAAATGATGCTGCAGGTACACGATGAATTGAACTTTGATGTGCTGAAAAGCGAACTAGAGCAAGTAAAAGAGATTGTTAAAACTGGCATGGAAAGTGCTTGTCAGTTATCGGTGCCGCTATCCATTGATATGGGAGAAGGTAAAAACTGGCATGAAGCGCATTAGATCAGCAGAAAATAATACACTTTAGTAATTACACTTAGCTACTATAAAAAAAATAACCCAGTTCGACCGAACTGGGTTATTAATATCGATACTTAACCTAAGTAATTTAAATTAGAAGGTAAAGGTTATAAACACACCTCTTTTACAACTTATTAAATTTAACTCGTTGCACTCCATATCCTTCATTTATTATACTCAGGATATATAAGCCCGAAGTTAACGTAGATACGTCTAATTTCTGATTCCTATTACTTAATAATTCTTTATAAACTTCTTTTCCACTGTAAGATGTAATAATTAAAGATCCGCCTATCATTGATTCATCTGTTGTAATGTTAAGAATATCTTTTACTGGATTAGGATATACTATAAGCTGATTTTCATCAAGGAAATTATCTCTGTATGAAGTTGGTGTAGAGGATATATTTTTACCTCCAAATAATACCATAGTTCTTGTTAATATATCATCAATGCCATCACCATTAAAATCACCCCGACCTGCTGAACCTGGATCATCACTCCAATTGGTATCAAACCGAAAACCTTTTGTCCCATCAAAATAATCTAAATCTAGGGATGCCGTAAAAGAAGTGCTTTTCCCAAATAAGACCAAGGCACCATCCAATATTAAATCATCTATACCATCATTATTAAAATCACCTATAGGTGCTGGGAAAGAGAATTTTGGTAAATGAAAACCATTAGTACCATCTAGCGTTTTTTGAGATAATACTCTTGGGTAAGCGGTAGTACTTCCAAAAAACACATTACCATCCGATACGAAATCATCAATACCATCATTATTAATATCACCTGCAGATGAAGCCCTTGAAATAAAGGAATTACCTTCATTAGATACTTGAACAGCTTCAGCTGCGGTTGAATTATCCAAATCTAGGTTCGCTCCAAAAGGACCTGCATGACCATATACTAAGTAAGACATCTGAATGTCAGTATCAATATGTGAATTCGTCCATGCACCGACAATTACATCATCAAAACCATCGTTATTTACATCTCCTAAACCAGAAACTACATAGGCAGGTCGAGATCCTATACTAAAATTGACAGCTTTATATCCTTTTGTTCCATCAAAATAGTTACTACTAATGGTAGCAGGAAAATTATCTGATCGACCAAAAACAATCCATGCATCTTCATCCCAATGTGGAACACCTAAAATAAAATCATTAATTCCATCGCCGTTATGATCGCCCGCATCAGCTACACTGGTTATTCCATCTTCTTCAACAATAAAACCATTGCTTCCGTCAATATCTGTTCGTTCTATAACAGCGGGGAAGTTTCCTGTTTTACCATAGATAACAATTGCTCCATTGTTATCTATAGTCATAAAATCATCTATTCCATCACCATTCACATCTTTAATTCCTGTTAGCACTTCACCTAACCTATCTTCTTCAGCTTTGCCTTTAATAATAAATCCGTTAGATCCATCTAAGCTTGATAAATCAAAATCTGCTGGCATAATTGATGTAGAACCAAAGACTACAAATACTTTACCCGGTCTTGTAACGGTTCCATCTCCGATATCATAATCATCACCAATGGCAATATCATCGATTCCATCATTATTAATATCGCCAATAAAACTAACGGCATGCCCTAATCGACTATGTGAAGTAGCTGTGGGAGTCATGCGAAATCCATTGCTTCCGTCCAACACACTTGGTTTAAAAATTGGGTCGTATTGCGCGGTAGCGTTAAATAAAATCAATAGAAATAATAGAGTAATAGTTGTTTTCATATTAAAAATAATTTTAGTTAAATATGAAAACCCCATAAATCATCACACATTTTGAAAATGTAATACTTTATAGAATTTCATATGACAGTACTCCTACGCAAGTAAACCTTAAAGGATACTTAATTCTCAAGAATATTACGCTAAATATTCATAATATATTTTTCTTACATATGATATATTGTAAAAACCTTTATAAACCATTAACAGTCCGATTTTTAATGCAATAATGTAAATCTAATTTCTGATAGGTAAAAAAAAGCCATTCATTTAAATTAGCTTAAAAATAGGTAACTCTTGTTGGTGTGAGAAATTGTTAAAACAGGCATGGAAAGTGCGTGTCAGTTATCGGTGCCGCTATCCATTGATATGGGAGAAGGTAAAAATTGGCACGAAGCGCATTAGGAAATAATAAAAAACAACGAGCTGTTAATAATTAGCAATGCATATTAAGATATTTACTATGCATTGCTAATTATGCTCTCCAAAGATTATACTCTTCACGATGGCTTAATTTACTGTAAAATAATTCAACTTTTCGTTTAAGGTATCGGCTTGTTGAGCTAGTTGCTCCGAATTAGCCAAAAGCTCCTCACTTGTTGCCGAAGAATTCTGTGTTAATGCATTCAGCTGTTGCATAGCCGAGTTAATTTGTAAAGCACCATTCTTTTGCTCTACACTAGCCACCGAAATTTCCTGAATAAGCGAAGTAGTATTTTCAATTTCTGGCAGAATACTATCTATTCTTTCTTTGGCCTCATTGCTCATTTCGTGACTATTTAGTGCTAAGTCTATAATACTTTCGGCAGCCAACTTACTATCTTCAGCTAGCTTTCGTACCTCGGATGCAACTACAGAAAAACCTTTGCCATGTTCTCCAGCACGAGCGGCTTCTACAGAAGCATTTAAAGCCAAAATATTGGTTTGATAGGCAATGGCGGTAATTACTTGTATCTTTTCACTGATGATAGTATTGGCTTCGTAGGCCTTTTGCGATTGATTTTTAACCTCAGCCATGCCATCACGCGTGGTTAGGGACTTTTTCTCAGTTTGATCCGAGTTAGAGGCGGTATTTTCTATATTCACAGTAATCTCTTCCATGGTACTCGATACTTCTTCAACCGAAGCCGCCTGCTCAGTGGCATCCTGCGACATTTGCTCAGCACTTTGCTTTAGCTCTTTAGATGTAGATGATACAGATTGTGATACGGTTTGAAGCTCTGAAATAAGATCTCTTAAGTTATTTTTCATATCATCAATGGCTATTGACATAGCACCAAATTCATCCTTGCGCGCTTTAAGTTTGGGATTAATCTCTTTGTGCAAATCGCCTTTTGAAAAATGATCTACCAAAAAGCTAGAAAGCTCTTCAACAGCCAAACTCAAGTTTTTGCGCAAATAGAAAAGCATGGGTATTACAAAGGACAATACGATTGGCGTAAGCCATAAAAAAGTTTTTAGACCATAAACCCCTACAATATTACCAGAGGTAAACATCAAGAATGCCACAATGGCTATGGATATTAATACAATCCGAACAAAGGACTTACGTAGAAAATAAAGTAATGGTATAACAACAGAAATGATGATTAAAGAAATAACGATAGTTGTAATTAGAAGTTGATTCATAGTTAGTAGATCTTAAAAGTATTGTTTTGCTTAAAGTAGATCCTTAAGTTACAAAAAAGATTAAACACTTAACAAATAAATATGAATCTTTAAGTCCTCAACAGACTATATTTGGGCAACTTATCTACTATCCACCGGTCAATTATATAACTAATATTTATGCAGATATTAAAATAATTTGAGCTTAATTTGTACCCGCATAGAATACAAACAGGATGGAAGAAAACAAGCAACAGAATATATCCAACGACCCATTACATTGCGTTAAACTGGCTGACATAGTACAATATCTACAGGCCGTTTATGGTTGGAAGGAACTTGGCGAGAGAATACAAATTAGGTGTTTTCAGTTTGATCCTTCCATTAAATCGAGCTTAAAATTTTTACGAAGAACACCATGGGCACGAGAAAAGGTAGAGCAGTTGTATTTAGAAAGTCGCCAATAATATTAGAATAAACGGATATAAATCTATTTTACCTTTCGTTTATAAGTTCGTAGACTTTCCAGCACTACAGTAGCAAAAATGATAACACCACCAATGATAGATTCGTTGCGAGGATATTCACTTAAAAAGATAATACCTATTACAACACCGTATAAAAGTTGAGAACTACTCATTAAACTAATGGATGTAACCGAAAAGTTTTTTAGACTATATAAAAACAGGGTATGCCCAATAGCGGTAGTTAGCAACGAAAGCAGCAACACACCGGGCAGTTCGCCTACAAAATTAAAATCTTTGTAAATAATAAACATGGGCGAGAATACCACCGCAATAATGATGAGTTGGTACATCATAATAACCGAACCATTATAAGATTGCACCTTGGACTTGGTAATGATATTACGCAATGAGTAAAACACGGCAGAAATTACGCCTACCACCAATGCCTTAAAATAATCGTTCTCGAAACTAAACTCAGGCACTAAAAAATAAACACCAACTAAAGTCATCAGTCCAAGTAGGAGCTGTAACTTCTGGAATTTCTTTTTAAGCATAAGTGGCTCTAGCAAAGATGTAATAACCGGGAAAGTAAATAAAGAAATCATACCCACTGCAACGCTGGATAATACTAAAGCATAAAAATAAGTAACCCAATGAAGCCCCATTAATACACCGCTTAAAACAATTACGCCCCTATCCTTCTTGTTTATTTTAAGATTAAAACCTTTCCATCTGCAAAACAGATAAATAAACATACCTCCAAATAAAGCTCTGGAAGCAATCACAACAGGCACAGGTAATTCGATATACCTGGCCAAAGCACCAGAAGTACTCATGAATATGATTGCAATATTCAATTCAATGATATGTCGGAAAGTATTGTTTTTAGTCATTCTGTATTTGAATCATGAAAGTGATAGCTGGATAAATGCATCTATTTATCGCTGGCTGCAAAAGTAATTTATTTTAGAAAATAAATTATAAAACAAAGTATAGCCAACATTCATTGAACTACTTTACTTCACCTTTTGCTCAAATTTTATAATTACGTCCAAGCCCATATCTTTTGAGGTTCCGCTTTGTACGCTGAAAAACAGGTTTCTGTTTAACTCATATTCCAGGGTTATTTTTTCTCTTGATATCTCATCGTTATCCGTGTTTTCTCCAAAGCTTCGTTGAAACTTCACAAATAAATCGCGGGTGATATATTTACCCAGCACAAAAGAAGTATTTTTCCAATCTTCTGAGGCTTGCACTTCAATCATATCCATACCTACTCTGCCATCAATTAGTTTGCCCAATTGATTACCTACCGCTTTTGCCGCAATATTACCCATATCTACCACTCCGGTTTGACTTTTCTGATGACTGCCAATTTCATCTAAAGTTTTACCTGTAAATATAATACTAACCGCATCGGCATTGGATATTTCACTATCATCGAGCTCAAAGGAAATCTCAGGCTCCGACAGATTACCTCCAGCTATTAGGCGCAGTTTCTTTTTCTGTTTATCTGGTGCTCGATAGGTATAAATGGCTCTAAGGTTAATCAATGGGTCAGACTCTTCGCCTCCTTCAAAAACCAGCCTTCCCTCTTCTATCACAAACTTTTTACCATACATGGCATAGTAACCACGATTAATTTCAATGGGCCCAAATATTTCAAAGTACGGATTGTTTTTAATCACTTCAATGTCGCCCATCAACTCTATTTTCATCTCCTTGCTCTTTAACCAGGTGTTACGCGGTATATGCACCGTTAACTGGCCTTGAAGGGTCTCCATAAACTCATCCAATGTTTTATGGTCATCCGCTTTATCCACAATTATAGTATCCGTAGAAACTTGAAAAACAGAATCATTTTGATGCAAGGCCTCTATTAAAATAGGCTTCTCCGTTGAAGCAGGTATTTCATCTTCGGTACTCAAATTTGATAAGTTAAAGCTCGATTGCAAGATACTTATATCGCCATCGAACCTGTTTTTCTGCTCGCTATGGCTAAACTGCGTGTTTCCATCAATTAATAAAATATGGTCTCGGTAACGCGAAAAATAAAACTCCTTGGCTTGTACATCAATATTTACCTCTTTAATGTTAGCCTCTGCAATGGAGCCTTTAAACGCTACTTCTCCATCCAAATTCAACCTTCCGCTTTTGCGCTTCATTAAAAATGTATCTATGCGCACCTTATTGCTATCAATGGTATAACGCATCAAAGCATCTTCCAGTAATATACCTTTCTTTTTATCGGTGTAATTAATGTGAGTAAGGTCTATATTCCCGTATATAGCCGGCGCTTTAAACGAACCCTTTGCCAGTAGCTTGGCCTCCAGAATACCTTCGGCTTCAATATTTAGTTTTCGTCGGTTAAGGGCATCTGCAATATGAATGGAATCCACCTGCAGAGTAGCTTCAAATTCTTCTGGCATCTGGTAAATAAAGGCATCATTTACGTACTGCGCTTTAAGGGGCATGGTAAGGGTAGTTATAAACTGGTCCTTTAAAATGGGTATCTGAATTTCGCTGTACAGTTTTTGCTCCAACCACTTAATATGAGCCACTAATTCGGGTGTATAAATAGCATCAAACTGCCCTTCAGATATGCTCACATCAGCCATTAATTGGGGATTGTCGGCAGTACCCGTTAGTTTTATCTGGCTACTTATTGTATGCGTGGAGTTTAAGTCACTTAGACCGTAGTTATATAACGTTTGCATGCTAAGCGCATTAATTTCCAACGCCACATGTTCCTTACCCGAAGTACTCAACTCGCCATTCATTTTAATGGAAAAAATTGAATCTTGTGAGTTCTGAATATGAATGGGACTAAAGGCGATGTTTTGCTCAGACCATTGGGTTGATATAGGCAATCTGGTATAAAACCTTTGTTTTGGCCCACCAAAACTTAGGCTATCTATTTTAATGAGGACAGTATCCGAAAGCAAATAACTCCCCCTAAGCATTGCACTAAGCGTATCTGAATAGGTATGTAAAGAGGCCTCTAACAAGGAATCGGAATATTGTATATTTATCAGGCTTGAATCCAATTGTGCGTACTCACTCTGCAACTCACCAACGGCGAGAGCAGCTTGGGTAAAAAGTTGGTTTTCTATCCACTGTGCATCAACCTGCAGGCTAGCTTTTTTCGTTTTAACATCATAGGCATCCATGTTTTGTACAACAGAATGACCATCCATAATAAGGCTATCCAGGTTTCCAGATACATTAAAACGCGCAGTGAACATTTGGTAGGTGGCTGGCAAATCGTAAAACGGTTTTATTTCTTCAGCAGAGGAGTTGATGAGCGAGCTGCTGGCCACCACGCTACTATCCGACATTAAATATTGCCCCTGAGCATGCAGCTCCGAGTAGGGAGTTGAAATATCTACACGCTCCAGTCTAATTGTATCTAAATGAAATGCTCCTGTGGCCCGAGCAGAATCAATATTGAGCCCGTATATATTACTTTCGAATAGCTGTATGGATGAATTCAGCATTAGGCTATCCACATTAAATCCTTCTCCTTTTACAGAAACAGAACCATTCAGTATGCTCTGCTTAGCATTATTGTATTCGAGTTCTTTTACATGAAGTTTATTAAACAGCAAGTTTGCAGAATATTGCTGTGCCGAGTCAGGGTCCATTAATTCGATATTTCCTGATATACTGCTGGAATCTAAATAAACGGCAAGCTCCGAAGTAATCAACTTATGGTGCTGTTTAGCTATTGCCCAAAGGCTATCTACTTTGTAATTATAAATGGTGCTGTTTTTAAGATTCAGCTCTACCTGATGTTTGTTTAGATAATTGCTTAAGTCGTTGCTACTAAACTGCACTGTTCCGTTTAATAAGGAGTGGATGCTATCTAGTTGGTACCATGATTCAGGGTTTACATTTTGCAACTGAACGACCCCTTGTATGGGCATAGAACCTTTTGAAGAGCGTATTAAATGAACATGCGTTTCTATTCTTTCTTCTGGGATGCTTAAGCTGAGCTGAACGCTTGTGGTATCTTGCAAATCATGATACGTAAACTCCACTTCAGGAATGGTATTGAGGCGGATATCTGGCAAAAAAACATGTAAATCATTGCTATTATCCGAAACTAATTGCCCCGAAACATCAGCAGCATCTGTACTGTACTGCCCTTTATCAATGGTTAAGTGACTGCTTCCTGTTATCAACTCAAAGTTGTTCAGACTCATCCCTTTTTCAGACTCATCAAACACAAATGATATGTTTTTAATTTGCAGCTCAGGCTGATGAAGCCAAGCCGAAAGCTGTTTAAGTTCAAAGGATAACTGACGCCTTCTCATTTTAAATGAAGCAGCGGTATGCAACCCTGTTATATTATTGGGAATGAATTCGTAGGGCGTTTGGGTACTCACATGGCCTTTTGATAAGGCAATGTTTCTAATATTTATGGAGTAGGAAAATTCGGCATGATCACTCTCTTCTTCCTCCTCATTTTCTGGAAATAGCTCAGTAAAATTCCAAGTGTCTTGCTCCTGCTCAACCTTAAGGTAAAATGAGTCTAGCTTTAGATTTTTAATAAGAAGCTCTTTGTACAACAGCGCCTTTAAATTGTAATCAACACTCAGGTTTTGAATATACACCAAGGTATCCTCACGGCTATCATAAACCGTTATATCTTTTAAATGGATGCTGCTAAAAATATTCGTGGAAAAATTATCGATATCCACCCTTCCATGAATAATGGAATTCACCTCATTTAAAGCATAGGCTTTTATCTTTTGCTGAACTGGACTACTGAGCAAAAGCAGGTATATAAGAATGAGAACAAGCAATAGCGTTGCAACAATCCAAAGTATATATTTAAGTCCTTTTCTCATACTAAAATGGATGTCCTATATTAAAATGAAACTGCCATTGATTGTTATTATCGAATATCGGTCGTGCCGCATCAATACCAATGGAACCAATGGGTGTAGCGTATCTTATCCCTAATCCGCCTGCATATTTCAGATTTAAAGGATTATGCTCAAAGGACTTTAGCCAAACATTACCCAAATCAACAAAAGCAGCCAAGGTAGTTTTGGGAATAAACTGATATCTGAGCTCAACACTTCCTTCTAAAAGACTCTTGCCTCCCAATGGTTTTCCTGCCGTATCTTTAGGTCCCAAGTCGGAACGCGACCATCCTCTTACGGAGTGCGAACCTCCCGCATAAAACCGTTCTTCCGGAGGTAAAAACTGATTATCGTTGGTAGTACTTGCAAATCCTATCTTACCTTTTAAAGCCAGCGTTAAACCATATTGTAGACCATGGTATTTTTTTACCTCAAACAAGTTTCGGATAAAAGGATAGGTATGCGTAAATAACATGCCATTGGTTTTTAAGTTATAGGCAATAGAATAACCCGAAGTAGGATCTAATGCTGGCAAGGCATTGGAGTATATTAATCCCACTGAAAAACCCGACTTCATATAAATGGTTTCCGGAATAAGTTCCTCAATAATATCATCCACATTAGTGGTATCCTGTTTTACATCTTCAAAATAAAACGAAAAAGAAGTGTTTAGCTCGTCGCTAAAATTTTGCAGAAAGCTTAAGTTAAAACCCTTCTGGTCTACCTTATACCCTGGTTCGTATTTTTGCATGGTGTAAGGGTGAAGCACCATGGTGTTAATGGGCGATATAAATGCAGGCTGTGCATACTTCAAATAAACATGGTAGGGCTCTAAACTCGAATGTTTCACATGAAAATTGATACGGTCGGTTTTAGTTATTAAACCCAACTTTTGAAGCTCGCCAAAGGCACGAATTTTATCCTCGCTACCATAACCAACACCAAACTGTGTTGACCAACGTGGGGCTTCCTTAATTTTTACATTCACCGGTAAATGATAAGGTTTAGCAGATTCAGTGGTTCGTAAGGAGCTAACACGAAACAAACCCAGGTTATAAATACGCCTTTGGCTGGTATTCAGCTTTTGTTGCGACCAAACATCTCCTGTTTTATAACTGAGCTGCTTTCGAATATCCTTTTCGGCAACCTTGTTGTGGCCGCTTATGGTGGTTGAATCGAAATAACATAGTTTATCTGAAACTACATTCCATAATATTGAAGCCTGGTTGGTGATGGTATCTACCTGAACCTTATATTCCGTTTGAGAATAAGCATAACCTGCATTTTTAAACTGCTCATTAATTAAATTCTGGTCGAACCTGAATTGCTCATCATTAAAAACGTGCTTGCTCCTCAGCTCGGTATGTAGTTTTAAATGTCGGATGCTTTGGCTACTGATATACTTCGAAAAAGGAATACTGTCGTTTACCTGATATTTAATTTCACTAACATGGGTGGGGTCATTTTCTACAATACGAAAGGTGATGATTAACTTATTGTTTTTGGTGGTTTTAATAACTGGTGCCAGAAATTGGGTTTTTAAATAACCCGACTTATAATACAAGTCTCTAATGGTTTCAATGTCTTCGTTATATAATTCCTGCGTAAAAACAACGGGTTCCTTTTTTAGGATTTTGCGTGTAATCAGGTTCGAGGTTTTAAAAGTGATGTGTTCCTTTAATAATAAATTATTGAGCGAACCATTACCTTTAAACTTAACCTTTTTTAGCTCCAAATTTTCTTGGCTCCATAATAAAAGGCAAAACGATAAGAAAAATATATTTAGAACTGCTCTTTTTGACACCGCGTTTAGGTTATGGGTTCTAAAAATAACCAAAAAGATGAGTGTATTGTTTACGGCGTGGTTATTTTATGAAATTATAACATTTAAAGGACTATATATTAGATTAATAACAGGCATTGGATATTGAAATTAATACCTTTAAGGAATTCGTTTAGTATTTAAGATATCCTTTCTTGGAATAACGATTGACATATTTAGAATATATTTTAATTGATCATATGATAAGAATTATCCATCTTTACGCCTGTTAAAACATAAGAAAACACACCTATGTTTTTGTACCAGAAAATGTAATAATAGTTAGAAAGCTTTAATTAAATAATAACTAAACTATATATGTATGAAAATTTTAAAAAAATTTTTGATAAGTCTAATAGCATTGATTGCCTTAAGCCTAAATGCTCAAACAAATGTAAGTGGAGTCATCTCTACAAATAGTACTTGGCAAAAAGTAAATAGTCCCTATATAGTTGTTGGAAATGTGATGGTTCAAACAAACATTACCTTAACCATTGAACCAGGTGTTGAAATAAAATTTGATGGCAATTATCTAATTCAAGTCAATGGAAAATTAATAGCGCAAGGTACATCGTCTAATTTAATAAGTTTCAAAAGTAATAAAACTAATGCTACTCCTGGCAGCTGGGGGTCTATATACTTTTCAGATGGAAGTTCAACTGAGAGCTCAATAGATTATTGTAATTTCGAGCATGGAGGAAGCAATAAAGGGACTATAATATGTAATGAATTTATTACAATAAATGAAACTGCCATTACTAACAGCAATTCAGCGGCAATATATATAAGTCGTGGTTTTGCAAACATTACAAATTCAACCTTTAAGGATAATGATAAAGGAATTGAGTTTTATAGAGATATTTATGGGGATACTAATATTCTCAATAATAAATTTGAAAACAATAGAACCGATGCAATTTATGTTGACATATGGTCCTACAATATACTAATTCAGGAAAATTATATAAATAACTCCAAAATTGGAATTACTATTACAAACGATGGAGGATCGGGTGCAACAAACCCATGTACCATTAACTCCAACAAAATATCAAATTGTGAAACAGCAGTTTATGTGTATGGGAATGGTGCTACAATAGCACATAACCTTTTAATTAATAACCTAACTTCTATTGATATTCAAGGTGGATACAATCCTTTCAGTTATTACTTAACTGAAAATATAATTACAAACTCTAGTTTAGCCATAAATTTAATTCACCGAACTTATATTGGTATTGTTGAAATATTAAACAATACTATATGCTATAATAATTCGTCTGCCGATCTAATTTATCTAGAAGGAAATTACACCCATAATGATGGAGTTTCACCACCAGATTATAATAATTATAAGTTCATGTATAACACACTATACAGTAATACATGCCTAAATCTTATAAATACTGCTAAGTTTGCTAAAATTAATAACAATAATATTAGAAATAATGATGCTGATTATTTAATCTATCATCGCGATATTCAAGATAGATTCCTTAATGCTGAGAGTAATTACTGGAATGGGTTGTCTAATTTTCAACTATTAGAAAAAATATATGATTGGAATGATAATGCGTTAGTTGGAATTGTTAATTATGAGCCTAAACTTAACAATCCCAATGTTGATTGTCCTATATCATCACCGAGCAATGTTTATAAAAGCCCTTCTGGAAATGGTGTAAATGTATCATGGAGTTCAAATTTAGAATCTGATGTAGCAGGATACAAAATTCATTATAATATGTTAGACGAATCTACTTTTGAAAATTTCATTGACATTGGGAATACAACTAGTTTTGTAGTAAACGACATTGATATTTTGACAGAAATTGTAGTGACAGCTTATGATAATGAGGTGAATAACTTAAATGATGTAACAGAAGGACATGAAAGTTGGTACTCAGAAAAAGCTTTGATAGATAACACAACAGAAATATATTCAAACAATAAAATTGATAATGAGAAATTCGTAATATGGCCAACCCCAGCAGATAATAAGATTAATATTAGATCAATGAATTCGGAATCTATAACTAATGTTAAAATATTATCTCTTGATGGCAAGGTTTTAATAACTAACGAAAATATCGGACTTAAGTCTCAAATTAATATTTCTCATTTAAATAGTGGTATGTATTTAATTGTTATATATAACAGCCTCGAAACAAAATCGATTAAATTTATTAAACGGTAGTAGTTTAAATGTGTATAGCCATATTGCTGCTATAATACTTATTTAGCCAATTACTATGAATGGGTTTATCCAATGCATAGTAATTGGATAAATCTCTTTTCGAAATACGTGCTATTTCATTATTTCTTCTCCTTAAAGAAGCATGAGTGGGGAGGAGGTTTGAAACTACTTTTTTTATATCCACTCCTTAACTGGCATGATAAATAATTTTTATACGTTTACGCGCAATTTCATAAATACAATAATCTGAGAATTCAGACCATAAATGAGTAAGTATTTCTTGAGTAAGAAAATATATATACCAGTTGGAATAGTATTATTTATCATACTATCTTATTTTATTTCCGGCTCTTTTTTAAGCTATAATAAACCCATCAACTCGTCCTATCTGTTGTTAGAGGACTGGGCATCATATGCCGTGGCGGAGGATGCACAGAATTATTTTGTAGAAAATAACATCGATAGCATTTTTATTATCGGGATGAAATATCCAGATTCTACAGTAAGTCTGCAAGAATTAAATACTGCCAGAAAATTAAAGAAAAGGGAAAACACCTACTCTATGTATTGGAGTGGAATACTAGGATTTGAAATTTCTTCTGAAAAATTGAAAGACCCCTCCGTTTTAAGCATTAAAATGCGTGGTTCAATAGGTGACAATACATATCCGCATTATAATATTTATGCCAATAAAACTTTAATAGGTAGCGGTTTTGTAAACGAAAAGGATTCTGTTTATAAATTCAATATTTCTAATAAAATAGACGATCCTTTATCGCATGTATTAATCTATTTTGATAATGATCATTTAACTTCTACGGGAGACAGGAATTTATATGTTTCTGAGCGTTATATCGATTCAATAAATATTGACTCTATAGCTACAGATAATTTCTTTATTATAAAAGCAGAACCCTTTAATTTCAAGTTTATCTCAAACTTACGTTCGGTAAAATGCTATTTGAACGACCTGGGAATTGATAGCGCAAGAGTAAGGCTTGTGGAAACCCCATATTGTCCAATTAATAAGACTCTGGCTATGGCTAAAGGGGCAAAAGAGTATTTCAATAAAACAGATATTCAAAACCTGAATATTATAACTGCTACTGAACACTCAAGCAGGACTTACCTAAATTTTAAAAATTGTCTTCAAGAAAATATGGAGGTTGGATGTATCCCTAGCGAAAAGAGTATTCAGAATAAAAAGTCTTTTTATAGTGGTATTGATGAAAGAATTAGCCTGACCTTAACCTGGATGTATTGGTGGTTTAATTAGGTTGTTGCAAGGCATTAGTCACTACAACTTTATGTTTTAGCGCTGTAATAAACCCATTATTAGATATATTCAAAACCATATTCTTGCTTTACGCATATAACTTATCACTAGGCATGGGATTTATCCCATGTAATTTAGAAATAAGTAAATCGGTTTTAACCTAAACATATTTGGGCTAAAGCCCTTTTTTGCGCCGCATATTTCCCGAGGATAAATCCTCGGGCTAGTGATAAATGCATTGTTTTAAAGCATTTGCATGGTAAAAGAACTTGTTTTTTTTACTCTCCCGATGAGGATGATTATATGAATGCTTAGAGTTAAATAAGGAGAGCTTCTTTACTACAATCCTAATGATCTACCACCATGCGGGCTTTTTGGTAACCAGCATAAAAAGTAGCATTACGGCGTTTAAATATCTTGATTAAATTATCGAGCTGACCTGATAATATCTTGCTCGATTCTTCAAACAACTCATCTAAGGATTGCGTAGCCATTCCCGATTGTATTTGGAACTCACGGGGCTGTCCGTGTAAGGTTAAATAATGATCGTAGTCGCCCTGTATATCTACTATCTGCTCTTCGGTTAAACCATATTCTTGCATCAGGGCGTCTTTGTTTTCAATGGCCGACTCAATGATGAATTTCACTCTGCGTAACATATCATCATTCTTTAGTTTAAATATATCAGAAGCACTATCGGTCATTTTTGAAGCCAATATTTCGTTACCATTCATTAGTGCAAATACTTCTACCAAATCGTTAATGATATCGGCTTTTTGGCATAAGGTATGTTTTAGGTTCGTCTTAATACCTCCTACAGTTACCTGCGATACCTCTTGATTATCTGCAGCAGCATCTATAGCTATACTAATACTGTTTAACTTGTTTTTTACTTCACCAATTTTAGCAATGCCTTGCCATATGGGATTGTTGGTGTTTAAATAGTTTAGCGTAGCATCAAGCATATGCTTTCTGTTCATCTGCTTTTGATTCATGTTTGTTTATTTTTAGTTATACATGGACTATTCCATGTTGGGATTTATTTCTATGTGGCGAGTATGCATTTCGGTGTGGACAGCGAATATTTCCATACGGTCAGCATTAATTTCGATATGGACAGCACGTATTTCGGTCCCGACAGCATCAATTTCGGTGCTGACAGCGAGCATTTCGGTATGGACAGTGGTTATTTCGGTGCCGACAGTGAGTATTTCCTTGTGGTAAGCACCAATTTCGGTATGTTAAGTGGATATTTCCATTCATAGAGCAGTTATTTCGTTATGTTTGGTTTACATTTTACAAGCACGGTTAAAGGCTGCGTTACCAAGCTCACCCTTTATTGCGCTTGCCTATATTGCTGTAGTTCAATAGTACACACAAGTTAATATGCTTTATTTATAATTCAAAACAAAAGTTAGATTTTTACATAATAGGTAACTCACTGCGTAAATAAAATAAGCCTTAGCTGGTATTAATAATCAATACAGATTAACATATATAGCCACTTTGTTTTTGCGCTTATGATATGTATTGTGCACCTTTAAGCTTCTTAAAAGAAAAAGAATGGATCCAATTTCACTTACAGCTTTAACATATGTTTCTTTAAAGTTTCTTGACCAATTTTTAAAAGAAGAAGGATATGGAAGAATAAAAAAATGGCTTTTCCCTACAAAAAAGTATTGTAAACAATTACCCATTGTAATCTCTAATACAATTGAAGAATATGAAAGGGATTACCCTATTAAGTCTGAAGGGACTAAATTTCCTTTTTTTCATTCACAACTACTTTTTGAAGAGTTTAACAAGCATATTCTATTAAAAACAGCATATTCAAATGAACAATTAATATTGAAGCTTGAAAAGAATCCTAATATAATAGTACCATCTTCAAAAGAGCTAAATGAATTCTATGATAGACTGGTAAGTAATATTAACAATGACAAACTATTAAAATCTCTATTTATTGATGAATACTACAAGTCAAAAATCTTCGATATTGATAAAACCATCATTAACATAGAGAAGAAATTATCCCTACTTAATGAGCAAATTGTATTTAATCCAAACAATGTGTGGTTTAAAAAACAATGTGAGGCATCAATATTAGATTTAGGAAAGAGGTATACACCTGAATTAAATTTTAAACTTGAAGTGTCGGAAATTTTTGAAGGAATTGGAAGAACAGAAAAATTCCGAAAATCTTTTACTGAGAAAATTGATAATCTAATTATAGCTGGAAAAAAGGTTTTAAAAGATATTCCTCAAATAAAGGAACATATTTTACTCTTAGAAAAGTTCTTTGATGATATTCTAGAATTATACAATAAAACTACATTTTCGGGAATTCAAGCCCTTCCTTTAAAAGAGTTTCAGGAACTTATTGAAGATGCACAAAATATAACTGAAATAATTCAAGACTTTTACCAAGACGAAGAAAGAAAAATTCAAAAAGAAAAAAAAGATTATCAATTCTACCATAAATATGGATATGAAATTAAAAACCTTCGAGAATTTGATAGTATACTATCAAGTTTTAGCCATTTCATAAATGGCAATGCAGTTAAATTAGCAAACAAGCCATATTTAATTTTAGATGGAGAAGCTGGTATTGGTAAGTCACATTTACTTGGTGATGTAATTTCAATCCGAACTAATGTTGACCACAATAGTATATTTCTTCTAGGCCAGCATTTTGTTTCTGAAGAAGACCCCTGGACGCAGATATTTAAAAGGCTACAGGTTAATTCAAAATCAGGTGATTTTTTACATAAATTAAATGAATTTGGCAGAAATTCTAATAAACGAGTTTTAATTATTATTGATGCCATAAATGAAGGAAAGGGTAAAAAGTGTTGGCTAAATTTTATTAATAGTTTTGTTGAAGAGGTAAAATCATATGAATGGCTTGGTTTAGTATTATCTATTCGCACATCATACAAAAAACTAATTTTCCCACAAGATCGAATAAATTCTTTGGGAGTAATAGAACAAACTTTGCATGGATTTAGAAGCGTTGAATACGAAGCAAGTAAATTGTTTTTTGACAATTACAATATTGAACAACCAAATATACCTTTATTACATCCTGAGTTTCAAAATCCACTATTCCTGAAATTATTTTGTGATGGGTTAAACAAATCTGGATTAACACGTATTCCTGATGGTTTACAAGGTATATCATCAATTATTAATTTCTTTATCAATAGTATTAATATAAAACTTGCAAACCCTAATAGACTTGATTATTCTGAAAGAATAAATCTTGTGAAAAAATCTATTGAGAAGGTCGTTTTATATAAGGTTGAAAACAAAGTTCGATATGTGCCATATGAAAAAGCTTATGAAATAGTAGAAGATACGGTTTCAATATTCATTAATACGAGAGGATTTTTAGATGAATTAATTAAAGAAGGAATTTTCTCATTAAATCTTTTCTGGAACCCAGACAAGGATCCTGAAGATGGAATATATCTGGCATATGAAAGATTTGAAGATCACTTAATGGCTCAGTTTTTAATCGAAAAACACCCCAAATTAGAACTTGAATTTGAAACGGAAGGTCAATTGTATGAGTACATACAAGATGAACATGCAATTAATATTAATAGAGGACTCATAGATGCTTTCTCAATACAAATTCCTGAAGTTACGGGTATAGATTTTTTTAATTTCGTGCCAGCTTTTAAAGATAATTATACCATAATTGAATCTTTTGTCGAAAGCTTACTTTGGCGAAAAATTGAAACCATCACTGATGAATCAAGGGATTATGTCAACGAACATGTTTCTAGTTATCAGGGAACTTATGACTTTTTCTGGGAAACAATTCTTGCAATTACAGCTATACCAAAGCATTACTTTAATGCGTATTCTCTGCATAATCACTTAATGCAATTCTCATTGGCAGACCGAGATGCAGGTTGGTCTCAATCCTTAAAGTATAAATACAGTGATGAATCAACAGTTAAGCGGCTGATAGATTGGGCATGGAGTAATGGCGATAAATCTCATATTTCAGATGAATCAATAAAATTATCAAGTATCACATTAGCTTGGTTTCATACTACTACAAATCGACAACTAAGAGATTGTGCGACAAAAGCTTTAGTTTCTATACTTCAAAACAGACTTCATTTAATTGTTGAATTACTAGAGTTATTTGAAGATGTGAATGACCCATATGTATATGAACGATTATTTGCGGTAGCATATGGCTGTTCTCTTAGGTCTTCAAATAGTGAAGATCTATCCAGGTTAAGCGAATATATTTTCACAAAAATATTTAAAGAAAAAGATGAAATATATCCACATGCGCTACTTCGTGATTATGCAAGAGGCGTAATAGAGTATGCAAATTATAAAGGTTGCAAGCTTTCATTTGATATTAGTATAGTTCAACCACCTTATAAAAGTTTATTTCCTGATAAGTTACCTTCAAACGAGGAAATTGACAATAAATATAAAATTGATTATGGATCAAAGGGTTTCAAACAGCACCATGCCGCTCAAAATAAAATTTTAAGTTCGATGGTTACAGAATATGGTAGAGGCATTTGTAGTTATGGTGATTTTGGTAGGTATACATTTCAAAGTGCATTAAGTGCATGGGATGTTGATGAAAATGCTCTAAGTAATCTATCGGTTAAGTGGATATTTGATAAATATGGTTACGATTCTAAGAAACATGGAAAGTACGATAATGATTTAGATTATTACGGAAGAGGTGGTGCAACAATTGAAAGAATTGGAAAAAAATATCAATGGATTGCACTTCATGAAATGGTAGCCAGAGTATCTGATAATTTTAAAAAGTATGAAAGTTGTAGTTTTAATAATGACAAGGAAGATCCATATGTAGGGCCATGGGAGCCAACAATAAGAGACATAGAACCATCCATAATATTATCAAAGACAGGTATCTATAGTGAAGATGAGTTTTCTAATTTTTGGTGGGAGAATAGAAATATTTTTAATTGGGATTGTTCGAATTCTGAGTGGGTTAAAAACCGAGAGGAATTACCATTATATGAGAATTTGGTTCAAGTAAAAGATACTGATGATGTAGATTGGTTGGTTTTAAAAGGAAATCCAGAATGGGCGGAACCAAAAAAAATTGGAGAAGAAAAATGGGATTACGCTCATAAGCGCCTTTGGAGTCATATTAACGGCTATTTGGTGTCTGAATCAGATTTTGATAAGTTTAAAAACTGGGCTTGTGAACAAGATTTTATGGGAGATTGGATGCCTAAGACAAATGAGAGGTCTGAATTATTCAATCGTGAATATTATTGGTCGCCAGCTTATAAATATTTTGAAACGGAATATTATGGTGGCATTGAAGAACAAGATGTAAATGATAGAAACACTGGTGAGTTTATTTGTAAAGTGATTGTTCCAACGGAAGATTATGGTTGGTCAAAAGAAATTGATAAATCTAAAGATGATTCAGTTGGTTTCTTAAAGCCTTGCAAAAGACTCTTTGAAAAAATGAATTTAGAATATAGTACAAATGAGGGTGAGTTTAGGAATGCTAATGGAGAATTAATCTGTTTTGATACCCATGTATACAACAATACCAAGTCATATTTTCTAATAAAAAAAGATTCTTTTGTTGAATTTTTAGAAGAAAATAAATTAAGAATAGTATGGTCAATCTTGGGTGAAAAGCAAATTATAGGTGGAAGAACCTTTGATGATAATTACGTTGGTAGATTAGAGGTTAGTGGAGCGTTGTATTTAAATAATGATACAATTGAAGGAGCAATAAATACAAAAACATCATAATTTAAGAAACCATAAACTTTGTTGAGTCGCTAAAAATACCAAGTACTAAATAAAACAGTGTGTCTACCTCATAACGAGCTAAAGTAATAAATCTCTTGACTTTGTAGCTGTGTCAGCGCAATATTGGTTTAATAGTTAAGCTAATTACCCAGGATTAGGAAATCAGAGTGGGGATAAATTATTCTAGATATCGGTTCTTAAAAATTTTAAAATAATAAAAGAGGCTGTCTCATTTGAGACAGCCTCTTGTGGTAGTAGTTGTTTTAGAGTGACAATAATTATTTTAATTCAAAGCTTCCGCTTAATCCTTTTACAGAGCTGGTGCCCACCATCACATCAAACATACCTGGTTCTACTATAAAGTTGCCTTGGTTATCGTAAAAACCTAGTTCGGCATCTGTTAAGGTAAATGTTACTTCTTTCGATTCGTTAGCGGCCAAGGTATATTTCTCGAATCCTTTTAATTCTTTGATTGGGCGAACTACAGAGGCTGCTTTATCGCGAATGTATAATTGAGTGACTTCTTCTCCCGATACACCGCCTGTATTAGTCACCTTAACCGATACTTTAATGGCTTTTGGGTTAGCGTCATCAATCTTTAAATCGGCATATTCAAAGGTGGTATAACTAAGTCCATAACCAAATGCATATAAAGGATCATTTTCCTCATCGGTATAGTGCGACCAGAATACATTTTTCTCGGCATTGACTGGACGACCCGTGCTAAATTTGTTGTAATAAATAGGACACTGACCAACGCTTCGAGGAAAGCTCATTGGCAATTTACCCGAAGGATTATAAGCACCGAACAATACATCTGCGATGGCATTACCCGATTGTGTACCCAATTGCCAAGTTTCAACAATGGCTGGAATATTATCTGCTGCCCAAGGCAAAGCTAAAGGGCGACCATTGGTTAACACCAATACAATATTCTGGTTTACCTTATATACCTCTTCCAGTAATTGCTGCTGAACCCCTGGTAAATCAATTTTAGTACGGCTGCGGGCTTCTCCCGAATGGAAACCATGCTCGCCTAATACCATCACCACAACTTCGGACTTTTTAGCCAACTGAATCGCTTCCTTAAATCCACTTTTATCAGTAGTATTTTCGTTTAAATGAAAAACAAAATTTACATCGCCTGCTACCACATCGGCACCTTTGGCATAAGTATAGTTAGCGGTATGTTTATTTAAACCCTCTAACACCGATACAGCCGTTCCATCGTCAGATCCAATTCTCCAACTTCCGAGCATACTTGTTTTGTCATCCGCTAAAGCTCCAATAACAGCTATCTTCTTTTGATCTTTTGCTAAAGGCAAAATGCCTCCTTCATTTTTTAAAAGCACAACTGATTTGTGTGCCATATCTAAAGCTGCTGCTTGATGATCATCGTGATACAACAGTTCCTTTTCTCTGGCTTCATCGCAGTATTTATAAGGATCATCGAATAAGCCTAATTCATATTTCACTCTTAGAATACGTCCAACAGCTTCGTCAACAATAGAAACATTTACTTTCCCTTCTTCAACCAAATCAACCAAGTGATTAACGTAAGTATACGATTCCATATCCATATCGCAGCCAGCCTCTGCTGCATGTAATGAAGCCTCTTTTAAGTCAGCAGCAAAACCATGATTCACCATTTCGGCACCACTAGCCCAGTCTGATATTACATAACCTTTAAATCCCCATTTACCTTTTAAAATATCGCGTTGTAAAAACTTGTTTCCAGTAGAAGGAACGCCGTTTACAATATTAAAGGCATTCATCACTGTTTTTACATCGGCATCAACAGCCGCCTTAAACGGAGGCAGTACTATATTGTATAAAGTAGAAGTTCCAAAATCAACGGTATTATACTCCTTCCCTGCTTCTACAAAACCATAACCCGCAAAATGTTTGGCACAAGCTGCAATGGTATTATGGGCCGATAAATCGTCTCCTTGAAAACCTTTGATTCGAGCTACACCAATTTTAGCGCCCAAGTAAGGATCTTCGCCAGCACCTTCCATCACTCGTCCCCAACGGGCATCTCTGTAAATATCAACCATAGGAGCAAAAGTCCAGTTAATACCAATGGCAGAAGCCTCGATAGCAGCAACGCGAGCTGATTTTTTAATGGCCTGCATGTCCCAACTGGCCGATTCAGCCAATGGAATAGGCGATAACGTTTTATGACCATGAATCACATCTAAACCGAAGATAAGCGGAATCCCCAATCGGGTTTCTTCTACGGCTATTTTTTGCAATGCTCTTACTTGTTTTGCACCTCTCACATTTAAAAACGAACCTACGCCGCCTTTTTTTAGATTGTCGTATTTTTCCTGTGCATTACCTTCGGATGGTGCTGGTCCTGTGGCATCGTAAAAACCATTGTACTGAACCATCTGCCCCACCTTTTCTTCAATGGTCATTTGCGCTAGTAAAGCATTCACTTTTTTATCAATCTCGTCTGCTCTTTCCGCAGGTTTATTGGATACACAACTACTTAAAACAAGTGCTCCAGTTAATAAGGTAATTAAAAAATTGCTCCGTTTCATATGTCTAAAAATTAGCAAAACTTGATAGCCAGAATGCATATTTAATATGCTTTAGCTATACTCATTTTATCTCATAATTATTCAATCATTATCGTATGCAAGCTAGATTATATATGTATTATATAGCCTTTCTGCACCTCACAAAAACCTCATTTTGTGATTTTATACTACACACAAAATACACTCTCTACTTTATGACTATTGACTGAATGGCATTTCCTTCAATTGATAGGTCAACTGTTTTATCGTGCAACGAAATATTAATATCAGCTGGTGTTGAATCCATGTTTAAAACAACAAGTACAATGGACTCATCTGGATTTTGAATGGCGGTTACCATCAATCCTGTTTCTGAAGTTTCAAATCCTATTCTTTTGGCTCCTGGTCGGATGTATTTGCTAAAGTGAGCCATGGTATAATACAATGGCGTAAAGTAGACTTCATCTTTATCCGGATCAACAATAACGGGCGCTACACACCAATTTTTAAACCAATTAGGGCCACCTTGTCTGTCTAACACCATATTCCAATCAATCCATCCATCAACCATGTTATTTAAACTGCCAATAATATTTCTGGCATAACGGTAAACAGGTACATACTTAGGATGTAAATGCTTTTGGTCATCAGGCGCCCAATCCCAACCCCAATCGGTAGCCTCTTTCGACCAGTACCAGGCATCATCTTGCCAATGTGGTACTTCAGCATCCACACAAGCTTCTGAGTTAATGATAGATTTTTGCGGAGCCAATTCGTGGGTAAAATTCAATGATTCTGGAAACCAATCGTAGGTACTGCCATACCAATGAATAGCCATTCCATCAAAGTATTTGGATGATTCTTCATCTTTATACATCACTTTTGCCCATTCTTTTAATTCCTCTCCTCGGTTTTGATCATAACCATAAATTTTCACATCGGGATGTGTTTTTTCTAATTGAGGTCCCATGTGGTGATTAACAAAATCCACCATTTCTTCAGGAGAAAAATGCATGCTTTCCCAGTTGTTGTTATTTCCTAATGGTTCGTTCTCTACTGTTAATCCCCAAATGTCTATTCCCTCAGCTTTATAGGCATCAATATATTTTGAGAAAAATAAAGCCCAAGTATCGTAATACTCTGGCAATAACTTACCGCCACGCCAATCCTTATTATCTTTCATCCACGGCGGAGCTGTCCATGGCGAAGACATAATTTTAAATCCATCAGTAGAGATAGCCATGGCTTCTTTAATCATGGGAATAATATCATCCAGGTCCTCTTCAATAGAGAAATGTTCCAAATCCTTATCTCCCTCAACAGGTGCATAGGAATAGTTACTCAAGGAAAAATCGCAAGAATTAATATGCGTTCTTGTTAAGGAATAAGCAGCTCCTTGGTCGGAGAAATAAGCGTTTAATATTTTTTCTCTGTTTTCTTTACTCAGCTGATTTAAAAGATAAGCCGATGCCTCCGTAAATGATCCTCCAAAACCAGTAATGGTTTGGTATTTTGATTCCGGAATAATTTTAACAGTTACTGGATTTTCACTTTTTTTGAATTCGCTTACTTGTTCAAGTTTTTTCCCACTGGCTGATGTTTCGTACACCTCAACCTCCAGGTTATTTTGGGAAGTACAGCTCATAATAATGAGAATTAATGTAATGAAAGTGGTAGTTTTCATGGTTTTAAAAATTAGTATCCTGAGGCAAGCTTCAAGATTGTTTTATGATTTGATTGTTATACCAATTTTACTTTGAGATTAGCGTTAAATAATTTTAGTGTTTTTGCGGTTAATCAAGACGTAAAATATCGACGAGTAAACGTAAAAGAATAGCATTATAATGCTCATTTCAATGGAGTATTAGTTCTAAGATTCCTCTTTTCGCTTCACTAAAGCAGCTCTTATTTCGTTGGCTCGTTCTTCGGTAACATCATAATTACGCATCACAATAATGGCAATTAAGGTTCCTGCAATGGGTATGCCTGTATAAAAAGCACGGAGCCCTGTTATAGCATCTTCTGGTTGAATGGTCAGATCAGCATCGAAACCCACTGCCGACATAATGGCTCCACTGGCTAATCCAGCAATAGCAAAACCAAACTTTACCATCCACCAATAAATAGCCCCGAATATCCCCTCGCGTCGTTTACCTGTGTTGAGTTCATCTAAATCAATTACATCTGCTGTCATCGACATCATCAATGTAAAAAGACTACCAATACCGAATGAGAAAAAAGGCAAGGCATAAATGAACATATATGGTTTGCCCGGTATAAATAGAAACCATAACATGATGTAACCAATAATGGAAATACCTTGCGATAGGATAAATGCCTTTTTCTTTCCCATTATTTTTGACATTCGGGCCACAATTGGTATAACCAGAAAAGTGGTGACCAAAGAGGCTATACTACCAAAAAGAGTAGGCCAAATACCCGCTGCACCTGTATCCCCGTTAAACAGATAATACACTATAATAAAGAAAGAAAATGCAGCAATAGTATTGAATGCATTGAAGATAAAAAAGGTAGAAACACAAAGTTTTACAAATGGTTTTGATTTAAAAGCTTCAATAAAGCCTTTCAGAATTTCTCTTAATCCACCACCTACATTTTTTATAGTTAAAGGCACATAATCTTCATTAACCGTGGATTTACTTTTTAGGAATATGGCTGGAACCATAGCGAAAAGCATACACACAATCCCCACCCATATGGCTAGTTCTCTGGTGGCAATTTCTGCCGATGCAAACCAAGTTTGGTCGTACATAAATACCCAAAACCAAGGCGCAACAACCCAGGCCCATTGACCAATCCATTGTGCTACTGCCATGATACTTGTTCGTTCATGAAAGTCGGTACTCATTTCGTAACCCATAGCCACGTAAGGCACACTAAAAATAGTTAGGCCTAAATAAAACACTAGCGACAGAATAAGAAAGTATATAAAATTATAATCCACTCCATTTTGGCGATATAACTGCCACATGGCAACAAAAGAAATACCTAGAATGATGGCTCCGATAAATACATATTGTCTTCGTCTTCCCCAGCGCGATTTTGTATTGTCTGAGATGAAGCCCATAATGGGATCTGTTAAAGAGTCGAACACGCGAGGCACAAAGAACAATATCCCCCACATCCATCCAGGAAAACCAAGATCCTGAACTAGAACAACCATAAAAATACTAAGTACCGCAGGAAACATTTGGTTGGCAAGCATTCCCATTCCAAAGGCTACCTTTTGTCCAAAGGGTACTTTATTCACTTGTACTGATTTATCATGTGCCATATATGTAGATTTTAATTATAAGTTCTAGGTATTCACTGATGGTCCATCTCACGTGTTTTTACACTCTTTATTTTAGTGCTGGATAAAACTCCTGCATAACTAACTTAGGCTTTCTGTCCACGGTGAAAATTCCCCAATGTTTTTCCGCACCCAAAGGGTTAGCCGTATTTCCTTTCCAATCTTCGTCAAAGGCTTCAAAAAAGAAAGTGGTGATATTATTCTCTTTACTCCAATCCATCATCCAGTTATAATACTTCAACTGCTTCTCTTCACTAGCTCTTTCTCCAAATTCTGAAGCAATAGTTGCCCAACCTGCTTCGGTTATAACGATAGGTCTACCAGGTAATGCCGCTTGAACTTCCTTTACATTTTCAATGGTGTAGCTAATGCCTTCTTCCAAATCTTTTCCTTCCCACACGGGATAAACATGAATAGAAACAAAATCCACTGCCTGAGCTAAGTCTGCACCATGATTTACCCACCATTTATAATTATCAGCCACAGTAACGGCTTGTTCTATCTCACTTTTAATATGATTTACATAGCTTATGATGGAGTCTGTATCTACTTTATGATCGTTCCACTCTACTAAAGATTCATTACCAACATTTACTGCACAAACTATTTGAGGATAGGCATTGGCCAAACGTATACCTTGTGCTATTTCCTTTTTGTTTTTCTCTTTGTTACTATCGAGCTCTGCTTTAGGTATAGGTTCTGTTAGCCATTCGCAGGTTTCGTGTGCACTTAACTCAGCATCCAGCCATATTCCTAATAATACCTTCATGTTGATATTATTCTCCTGTATTACTTTAAGTACCATTTTGGAGTTTACACCACTGTCGTACAAGCGTATTAGCTGAAACATAGAGTCCTGAGAAAGGATAGTTAAGTCCTCCAGTATTTCTTCGTATGATGGATTTTTAGCTCCCTCTCCTCTATCGGGATGCTGACCACTGCGAAAGCCCGAATAACAAATAGCCTTTGACAAACCTTCTAAAAGCGCATCTTCTGATTGAGGTAACTCCATCTTATTTTTTTCCGTTTTCCCTACCTCTTTTTTTTGTTTTGGGGCTTGACAGCTAACCGTGACAATAAGAAGTAATAATGATATTTTTAAAAGTATTTTCATATGTTTAAAAATTAACAAAACCGTGATAATCAGCGCAAATCCCAATCGTCTTCCTGTGTGATCCAATTATTTGCTCCAGCCATGCCGGTTTCATCTGTTTATAATTTTTGTATTAGTAAAATGTGCCGAAAATTTCTGCACATTCAGGAACCCGCCTATATATCCAAAGCAAAGCTCTTTAGTACATTTCTCACTCAAGCGATGCGTAGATTTGGTTTTGGTTCATATTCCCAGGACCTTGTACTGAGCTATTATGATATCTCCCTTTCAAGGCTTGATTTACATCTCTAATACTTGCGCATATAACTGCCTCCTTTTAACTCAATAGTTGAATATTTACCTTAAAGCAAATGATTCATTACCTTTTTTGGTTTGCGATCTACAGTAAATAAACCCCAATGTTTTTCTGGTTCGTTGGCATCTGGCGAACCCTTCCATGGTTCGTCAAAAGCTTCAAAAACAAAAGTTAGTATCCCTTCCTTGTCGCTCCAATCGACTAAATCGTTATAATAAATAGATTGTAAATCCTCACTTACATTACCAGGGTCAATTCCTCTCCCGTTTGAGTTAGTGGCCCAACCAGCTTCGGTAATCACCACAGGCTTATGTGGGTACTTATCTGCAATACCATAATAGTTTTGTTTGGTATACTCTAGGGATTCATGAATGTGTTTGTACTCCCAAACTGGATAAGTATGGATAGAAATAAAATCAACCTCATCCACCAATCGTTTTAGCTTATCGTGCCAAGGCACATAGTTTTCGCAAAAAGTAACTGCTTGCTTACATTCTTTTTTTACCATCCTTACATATTCAATCACACTATCAACAGGAACATAATGATCCGTCCAGTGAACCGTGGCTTCGTTACCTACAGAAAGTGAGCATACTATGCTTGGATATGCATTGGCTTTTTTAATCAACTTCTTTATCTGAAACAGATTATTTTCTTTATTGGCGGCTAACTCCTCTGGAGGATATGTTCCTCCCCAAGGACAACCAAAATTATTCATCTCAGCTACGATATAAGCTCCCAACATCACTTTAAAATCAAGCTTTTCGTTATTGATAACTTCCAGCACTATGTCGGTATGCTCATCACAATCGTATAGTCTCAGATATTTCCAATGACCTTGCAAAATCAATAAATCCTCTTTTATTTGATCGTAGCTTGGATATACAGCTCCAGGCGCTTGTCCTTCTCGGAAACCCGAATAACAAATCGCCCTTCCTGGCTCAATATTTATATCTTTTATTTTCATATTTTTCAATAAGTATCAACTTGTTTGTTCACTATTTCTAGTTTCCGACGCAAAGTTTCATTGTTGATATAATAAACAGGCCATACGTCGGGTTGATTCTGATAATCAAGCTAGGACCCTGTCCTAAGCTATAACATTGCGCCTCTCTGGTGCTTTATTATTGATACCTCTTTCTTACAAATACTTTAGCTTCTCATCTTTATCCCAAATACCCCAGAATGCACCAACATCACCTTCAGCAGAGGTCTTCCAAGCTTCATCAAAGGATGAGAAATAGAACATTTCTATATCCTCCTTATTGGACCATGATTGTGCATTGATAAAATATTTGATCGCATTTTCAGTCGATGCTTCTGCACCGTAATAACCACCACCTGCATTGGGCCATCCTGTTTCTGTAATAATTACCTTTTTGCCTTTGGCTGCCATCAAGGCTCTTCGGTACATATCTTTCATGTAGAGGAATGAATCTTCTAACGAACACCCTTCCCAGAAAGGATAACAGTTAGCTAAAATCACATCGCAAGCATCTGCCACAGTTTCTCTATTACAGAACTCATAATAAGCATCTACATAACCCACTGGTATACCGGGTAATTCATCTTTCACTCGTTTGATAAAAGCTAACAGTTCTTCCTCTGATAAATCCTCGCGATAAAGCACTTCGTTACCTACAGCTACTATATCAGCATGGCCTGCTTTAGCTACTTTTATCACATTGGTAATTTCTTGCTCGTTGATTTTAGAATCCGTTCCTAACCATGCACCTACCAAAGTCTTCATTCCTTTTTGCTTGGCTATTGAAGGAATCAGTTCATTCCCCTCTGTACAAGAAAAAGTCCTTACCCATTTGGCATAAGGTTTTATAATTTCCAATCGACGTTCAATTTGCTCTATACTTAACTGATCGCCTGGCTCTTGACCTTCTACATAGGGGCTCATACATATGCCATGCATGCCTTGTTGTAAAGTATCTTTGTACAAAGGCAATAAATCGCTGATGTTTTTACCTGAAAAATTGTTTCCGTAAAGTGACCTTATGTATTCTTTCCTTGCTGACATGACTATTAATAATTTGTTTATACTCCTGTTATCAATGCGATTTCATTTCTCTACTATTTATAAAAACAGTAAGCTATTTTGATATTAATACTCAGCGATTTTAAGCCCTGAGTATTAAATCACCTCGGATGCACTACCATTATTCCGTTAATACAACCTTAACTTGACTAACTTCACCGAGGCGATTAAATATTTTATTACTAATCTCTGTATCGATACAGTTACCTTTAAAAAGGGTGGATTTTCCGTTTGCGAATAGAACTTCTATTTGAGAACTTACACCTTGCGTATACACCACGGGCACCTTACAAAAAGTATAAGCCAATTGACCCGATTTTAAAGCAAGCTCTTTTCGTTCTCCTACTATATTGTAAAACTCAAAGCTGGTTGCTTCAGTCAGTACATCGTTATGATTGATTAAGGCTGTGTTAAAATGGATTTTTCCATCTTTAACTGACACCCCCAGCTCGGCCAAACGAGCAATTACATCTTCTTTCACTTGACCCGTCATACCAGGCTGTTTAGCTCCTGCTCCTCCAGGCGAATGAGAATATGCATCAGTTGGAAATGCACCATATAATTCTGGAGATTTATAAATTCCTATACCCGCTTTTATCTCGTAGTAATGTTGTTTTATTCTACCTTGCAACTCGGCATTGGCGCCTTCTTCAATGGCACCAAAGTAGCTTTCTTGTGTTGCTAATAAAAGCTTAGAAACCATATGCCAATAGATACTTCCTAAACCTTCGTATCCATAAAATGTACCTGAACGTCCTGTGAATGATTGATGATCAAACATCTCTTCGTAAATATCTAATACTTGGTTTTTATCAGATGCTATTAACTTAGCGTACTTTGCTTTATCTAAATCATCAATGGCTGTTTTTAAAACATCGGCATTACGCAAAGCTCCATTTAAGTGATACGCTCCGCTTAAATCTTTCTTTAAAATAGATGTATCTCCATCTTTTACTAGCTGGCTCAATAATGCTGAGCTTTGTACTTTTTCTGTAGGGATGGTGTTTTTATCTTCAAAACGGGCTAGTTGCCTATCTGGATAAAGGATATAACTATATTGATCTTCTCTGAATAATGCACTTGCTTTAAGGGCATCCAATACTGAAAGACTCTCTGAAGCATTTAAATAACCAGAACTCAATACAGCTACTTGACCCTCTAACATTTCGTATAAATAACGGATAGATGTAGTTTTCTCCGCAAATGAAATAAGGTTATATGAATGGTATAATCCATCGCTACGTTTATTCGCGTTAATGGATTGATCCATATACGATAACGCTACATTAGCAAAGTCAACCAACTGACTTACGGCTATGGTTTTCTTATCACCAGAGAAGCCATACTTGTAAATATTATTTCTGTATTTTTCTCCTGCTAGGCCAAGAACATCTGCAAAGTGTCTTCTATCTTCATCAGAAAATCCAACTTTAAGAATATCTTTTTTTGTATCGAACAGATTATGAATGGTACTGAGTAACTCAACAACTTCTTCTGAGATAAGAACTTCTTGCTGCATATTTTCGGCAAACTGCTCCGACCAAAATTTTAAGAAACGACGGATATAATACAAGGTAACCATAGAAACTCCATTACCTACCAATGCATTGTTGGCATCATTCCACTCTGGGCGCTGCGTATTTAACCAAATACCTGCTTCAGGAATAAAGTTGCTTAGTTTAGATAATAGGGTAACCAGAATCTTTTCGCTAAGATTCACTTTGTAAAGCTCGCCATCAGCACTCCAAAGCATACGGGCATCCGCTCCAGTATCTGCAACACGCTCCTTTATTTGGGTGTTTAAATCAACATCAAAGGTGATGGTGTCTTGCGGATTAGCTACAATATCTTTATATGATTTTATACGATACGGAACATTGGCGTAAACAAACATCTCCTTAGCAAGCAGATCGTTTAATTTACCTGGGTGATAAGCTTTTGATAACTCCAGAAACTTTTGCAGATAAATAATCTGATGATCGCCCCAATAACCTATGTACGCCCATGGATCTTCAGGATCGGGACATTCCCAATCAATACCTTCGCGTGTAATTCGGTATGGATTATAACCATCTGCTGTGGAAGCATTCACAAATTTACTAATCATACCTTCTACAAACTCTGGGTATGAAACAGCCAATGCTTCCCAATTCTGAAAGATATCGCGCCAGTTACCTTGATAGTTTAACTTTGGTGAACCGTCTTCATTTTTTGTTTCTATAGCAAATTGATTCCAAGGACGACTTGGGTCGCCATGCCTACGACTAAACGTTAATGGTAAATACTCATTGGCAATTCGCAATAAATCCACATCACCACAATCCATTGCCCAAGCACATAATTCTGGATAATTAATTTCTACAGGAAGTGCATCGATAGCATCTGATACTCTATTTAGAACTTGCTTATTTGTTTGACCTACATAAAGTTTAAAATCGGCACTATTTACTTTATAGTCTTTATTAAAAATACCGCCACGCATAACGTTAAACATGGTATTTGAAAAATGACGTGCAGATGAAAGAGTATCATTTCCTAACTGTAAACCATCGGCATCAGAAACAATCTTAATTAGATTTTCGGTTCCTAACTGTATGTCATTTTTTACAGATTCAACTATATTAATATTTCCCAGCTGGGTGTTTAAATTTGCTACAGCAGCACTATCCTGATTAATTTCAGCTACTATCATCCACTCCTGCGAAGTTTTTCCGTTAAGTAAAATTTCAGCATTTAAATAATATGCACCTCTGGCAGCTCTAATATCTATTTCAGTTTCAACTGTACAACCCTTTTTAAAATTGGCTACCTGCTTATCTGATAATAGAATTTTTCTATCCGCTAAACCATGCGACCAAACCGTGGTTGTTTTTAATGATTCACTGGGCTCTGCTCTATCAACAGGTATAGAACTGAGCATAAATAAACCCAAGCCTGTTTTTTCTAACAGTTCATTTTTTTTGTAAGCATCTAATAAATTACTGTAGGTATTCTGAAAATCAAAATCAATTCCATAAGGAAGTATATTTTTAATTCCATCTAGAAACGATAGCTGAATTTGCTTATCCGTTATATTACTAAGCTGAGATTGCTTTACAAAACCAAACTTTTCGGTATAGCTCCACTCATACTTAAAGGCGATACCTAGATCATAATTGATTTCTTCAAATATGATTTTATTACCGTAAATGTTTTTGTATAAGTTCCGTTCTATTTGGTATACACTTAGCTCTTCGATAAAAGGTTGCCACAATAAAGTTTTATCTTCTTGGTCAACCAACAATATGGTATTACTTCCTGTTTTTCCTTTGTAATCGTGAATTTTATCGTCGGTGTAATAAGGAAACAAAGCATTATCTCTGTTTTTTCTACCAGCCGACAATGACCCATTGCTTGATATAAACATCCAGTGATCGGAATCACTTACAATGCTCATAAAAAAGTCAGGCATTTTATCATAGTTATTGATTTTGTAAAACTTCTCATTATCAATAATTACAAATTCCCCTTTTACTTCTTTTTCTGTGTTATTCAGATTCGTATTTCCTAAATAAATACTTTTCATTTTTCTGTGTTTAAAAATTAGTATCAAGTATCAGAACTGATAAAAATGGAGGTGTCCAATTTCTATTCTCCATCATATGTTTTTAATACTTAACCATGTCTTCATCCTAAAAACATTATTGGTTTATTATAAATCACTTATAAAGGGATTCCATAAAATGATTTAATGAACTGTATATGTAAATGGTACTTTTTTGTACACTTTAAATGTCTAATCAAAATAGCCTATTTAGTGTTTGATTATAAAGTCAACTACTTCATTATGCTTGTCATAAAAACAGTCATTTACAAAAAGTATACTCCTTGATTTTTATGACTTCACAAGCCTGATATTTGAACTTTATAACTCAAACCTTTTATCTTAAAAAAGACTCGGTTGAGGCCATACTTTTTCACTTTAGTTTAGGGTGTAAGATTCCTGTAAAGCAGCAGTATTGCTCCTTTTGTCAGCGAAATTGATTCGTTACTTTTTTTGGTAAACTCTTACATAATCCACCTCCATGGCTTGAGGAAATATGCTGTTATCAACGCCATGTATACCTCCCCATGTTCCTCCAACTGCTACGTTGAGTAATAGATAATAAGGGTGGTTAAATGGCCACTCATCTGTATTATCAGATTCTTTTTTAAAAGTGAAGACCTTCCGGTCATCCACATAGAAGTCGCATTTATTTTCTGTCCAATCTACCGTATAGGTATAAAACTCCTTTTCGGCTTTTGGTAAAAATACTTTACTCGATTTTTGTGTTCTATGCATTCCATTAAAGGCTCCAGTATGCACAGTAAAATGTATAGTATCAGGATCGTAACCAACGTGTTCCATAATATCTATCTCACCGCTTTTAGGCCAATTCCCATATTTATTTTCGCTTGGTAGCATCCATATAGCTGGCCATATTCCTGTTCCCTGGCTAACCTTAGCTCGCACCTCTATTCGGCCGTATAACCAATCGCCTTTTCCTTTGGTCATAAGTCGAGCCGATGTATACTGAGTTGGAAATCCTTCTTCTTTTAAAGCACGAATATGCAATTTACCATCTTTAACTATTGCGTTTTCTTTTCTATAAGCTGTGTAATGCTGGAGTTCACTATTACCCCATGCCCATGCATTACCCAGCGTATCATATTCCCATTTTTCAGGATTCGGTAGGCCTTCGTATTCAAATTCATCACTCCACACTAATTCGTACCCCTCTTTGTTTTGACAACTTGCCATGAGCAAGCAAACAAAAACTATATATATAATATTAAACCCCTTCATCTTATTTCAAATTACAGGAACTTGTATTCCTATTTTTTAATTATCCAGTTCGTAAACTCTCACATAATCAATCTCCATGGTTTGCGGAAATATGGAGTTGTCAATACCTTGTGCTCCACCCCATGTTCCTCCTACTGCCATATTGAGTATGAAAAAATGAGGTTTGTTAAATGGCCAGTTGCTATCATTTTTTACAACAGGCGCATAAGTGTGTACCACATTTTCTGGCGAATCGATATAAAAGGTAAGTGCATCTTCCTTCCATAATAATCCGTAAATGTGGAAAGCTTCTTCTGCCGTTTCAAGTGTTTTACTGCCTCCATTTCCATTGCCTCCAGAACCTGATGTTGTATGCACAGTACCATGAACTACATTAGGTTGGTAGCCCACATATTCCATAATATCTATTTCGCCACATGCTGGCCAACCTACACTATTTAAATTGGCACCTAACATCCAAATGGCTGGCCAAACGCCTTTACCCGATGGCAATTTTGCACGCACTTCAATTCGTCCGTAGGTAAACTCTTGCTTGCCCCAACTAATCATTCTAGTAGATGTATATGAGCCTTGAGCTTTATTATCATTCACTTTTTTTGCGGTAATGCTTAACATACCATTTGCTACACTAACATTGTCTCCCTTTGTATAATATTGTAATTCTTGATTACCCCAACCGTTATCGCCTGTACCTTCTTCAAAAGTCCAGTTCCCTTGGTTTACAGCGCTGCCTTCAAACTCATCTGACCAAATTAAATTGCCACCTGAGTAATCCGGATCATCTTGCGCTATTTCAATGGTTTGTGTTATGGTTTTAGTATCGCTACTATTATTGGTTGATCCCCAAACAAGCAGCGTAACTTCATAGCTTCCCTTAAGGGGATAATTAATAGAGCGAACCGATGTTTTATCAGACTCTTTTGCCCCTAAACCAGCATCCTTGCCGTAGTCCCATTGCAGATATAAATAATCTCCTTTCGAAGTATTGGTAAAATGTACAAGGTTTGGATTTTCACCATCTATCTCATAGGTAAAATCAGCAGTATATTCAACTGCTTCATCATCACCTGAGCAGGCATGAAGGCCTAAGCTTATAAATGCAATGAATGATAGTTTTAGAAAATTGAAATATTTGATTTGCATTGTATTAAAATTTGAACCGTTCCAAAAACGCTTGTCATTTGATTGTTTATAAGATGAGGGTGTTTAAAGTCGACATCTGAAAAAATTAAACCTTACGATTTATAAGTTTATTATATGTAACCCCACCAAACCTCCCTAAAGCGGGAGGCTTAAGTCCTTTTTAGGGAATTTAGGGGTTTATAAGAGATGTAAACTTTTAAACTGAAAGAATCTAAAATATTCTATGTGGTTTTTAAACACGCTCATCTCTTTATAATTATTTAATTACAATAACATTATTGCTAGCAGACTTAATTGTTGCTACAGAATTTTCCATTCCTTGAATGTCATCGAAATAAGCTTCTATGTTATTGGCATAAGCCCATCCTTCTCCACCATATTGAATAATGAACTTACCTAACTCATCTTTGTCTCCATGAGCTGATCCAGCATATTTCTCGCTAAAATCAAATATAAGTGTTACCCACTGATCTTCGTAGTCTTTAAGCACATCCGTTTTAAGTGTCATTTGAGTTTGCCAAGCGTTTCCACCTAAAGCGTCATTCTGAAATTTTAACTCAAGTGTCATCTTTTCTTCATCTGTATCAGGAATCGTAATCCAATCTCCAGCAACTACACCAGAAGGCGTATAATCATTTGAACTTGGGATGTACACTTTCATCATCACCTTAGAACCGTTTACAAAGTCAATGGCTTTGCCTGTAAGGTTTGTTCCAAAGTTTCCGTAAACATCGCTACTTCTTGTAAATTTACCCACGGTATTTTTGTTGTTAACAGGATCTTTTGCTTCCGCGTTAAACATGGTTGAACTTCCCACAGGATCAGTAAGCCAAGTTAATGATGAGTTACCTTCAAATGCATCAAGTAATGTAGTGATAGATATAATTTCAAGCGGTTTTGCCTCTGGCTCTTCCGTCAGCTTATCTACAGGAACCAATTTAGTGTACCAGAAAAAGTTGGCATTTGTATCCCAGAAAGCTACTTCTAATAAATCATCCGTAACCGTAATTAATTCATAATTCATAGCTCCTGCATAATATCCTAAGAATGCAGTTCCTGTAGATAATGTGGTTCCTGCCACCACGCAAGTACTTGTGGTACCATCATAAGGCATAATAAAATCACCACCATCTGGTTCTTGGTTTCCTTCGGTATCGCCTAGGTCGGCAGCCCAACCGCCGTTGGCATAAACATCACCGTTAGTTACTTGCTCAACAGTTAATCCTGCTTCAGTTAATGAAAAGGTAAAACGATCGTCGTATAAACCTTTGCCTTTACGTGCTCCAGGTCCATCCGCATGCCACTCTGTAGGATTAGCCAAGGTAGGTCCTAAGCCAAAAGCACCTGTGGCATAACCATCAACCGCCCATGTCTTTGATCCATCACCAATCAATTGATCGTAAGGATATCCAGATAGAAATGCTGGGTTATCTTCCGTAAGAGTAATATCTTCTTGAACGGTTACTGTACCTCCTTGCGATATTAGCGTTAAGCTAATGGTATAAGTTCCTGCTAAAGAGTATTGCGCAACTACTTTATTTCCGTTAGCAGATACGCCATTTCCCATATCCCAAACTGCAGAAGTCCCAGGGGTATTATTAATCAGATTAAACTCATTAACCACACCTGTATTTTCATAAGTCCATTGCGCATCGTCAGCTGTAATATTCTTTGGCATGCTGTACTCATCAGGAGAACACGCTCCAAACGCAAATGCCAAAACTATGATATATATAAAATTCTTCATTTTTATTTCTTTTAATGTTAGCTATAGACTAGTATCCGTCGTTCTGAACTAATTTAAATTCTCCCTCAGTCTTATCAATTTCCGATTGAGGAATAGGAAGATATTTCCAGTTGTCATTCCAAGTTCTTTCTGATGAATATTCAGGAACACTCTCGGTTAATACATCGGTATCACCCCAGCGAACGATATCCCAAAAACGCATGCCTTCACCAACAAACTCTCTTCTTCGTTCTAACTTAATATTTGTAGCAGAAGCAACAATTGAAGGAACACCTGCTCTTCCTCTAATGGCATCTAAGCAAACTTGTGCAGTTAAGTCGGTAGTTGGTGTTTGACCATGGATTGCAATTAGCTCGGCCGCATTTAACAATACCTCAGCATAGCGAAAAATACGTACGTTATTTTCGTAGTTCAAATCTTGTCCGTATGGCGCATCGTTATAATCTTCGCGAGCAGCATACTTAGCCATAAAGTAACCTGTATTTTGAAAACGTGCCACATAAGTTCCCTCTTCAAAACTATTGATAGAACCAGCTAATCGGGCATCTCCATCTTCATAAATAGAAAGTAGTTCAGTACGAACAGGACCAAAACCCCATCCGCCAGTGTAAAACTCTTCTCCACTTAATAAATCGCTAGCATCTTTTAGTGAGTTAGGAGAAATGAAAGCAGGTAGGTTTGTTCCAAAACCATTCCAAGCTGCACCCCAGTCTTTCCCTTCAGGAAGTTGGTTAGCCTCGAAAATTGAACCTGCACCAAACTCACCTTCTCTATCCCAAATAGACGCAAAGTCAACTAATTCAAATTCACTACTTCCGTAAATCGCTTCCATATCTTTTAAAACTTCGGCATATTTACTTTCGTCTTTTTGATACATTACAATACGTGCTTTCAACATCATAGCTGCAGCTTTGGTAGCTCTACCATCATTGGCAGCTGTTGTTTGCATGGGCAACTTGTCGCCTTCAATGGCAAAATCAACATCTTCAATTAACTCAGCATAAATTTGATCAGCCGTAAATTGCGGAGCCATATATGGCGCATCTAAATCGGCCTCGAAATAAGGAATATTACCCCAGAATTTCCATAACCAATGCACGTAATATGCTCTTAGAAAACGTGCTTCAGCTCTGTACTGTGCTAAACTTTCATCGCTTACGCCAACTGAATTATCACAAGCATTTAAAACATTGTTACATCTACTTAAACCTGAGTAATAAATGCCCCATAAACCTGATGGTGTTTCGTTGGCATTAACATTAAACTGCGACATTAAATAAAGTACTCGCTGGTCGCCAGCATCACCACCACCTTTGTAAATATCATCCGAACGAAGATCGGACATAAATGGTACCGAGTTATAGTTGTAGTCTGCATAACTATCAAACAATAGAATTTTGTATGCAGAACCAAGGTTCGATAGGATAGCTCCTTCCGTTGCTACACCACCCGCTTCTTGAGAATCGGTAGGCTCAACGGTTAGGAAGTCGTCACTACACGAGCTAAAACCCATTAAAGCGACTAGAAATATTGATAATATATATTTATTCATAACTGTGAATTTTATAAAATTAAAATGTGATGTTAGCACCGAATGAAATGGTTTTAGATTGAGGATAAATTCCTTTATCTACACCAATGGTAGTGTAACCGCCAGAAGCAATTTCTGGCTCAAAACCATCGTACTTGGTAAATGTTAGTAGGTTTTCAGCAGCTACATATAGTCTCATTCGTTGAATGATTTTCTGACTTAAAATACTATTAGGAAGTGTATAACCTAACTGAATATTTTTTAATCTTAAGTACGATCCATCTTTGATATATATATCAGATGAACGCCAGTTGGCATTAGGGTTTTTAGCAGTTACACGAGGTAGCTCATTTGATGTACCCGGTCCTGTCCAACGACCTAAACTCCACGAAGGTTTATTCATTGTTGAGATATCACCTCTTTGGGATAAATCAAAAATATCGTTACCAATACTACCTTGGAAAAAGGCGCTAAAATCTAAGTTTTTATAATCAGCAGCAAGTGTGAAACCATAGGTCCAATCTGGCATACCTTTACCAATTTTTGTTCTGTCCGAATCGTCTAATTCACCATCATTATTTGAATCTACAAATCTTACATCACCAGCTACAGCAGATTGTCCGTACATGGTATTGTATGCATCGGCATCAGCCTGCGTTTGAAAAATTCCGTTTGTTTTGTATCCGTAAAAATAAGGGAATACTTCGCCGTTCTCACCTTTTACAAAACTGCCCACACCTGAGGCACCAGAGGTTTCGTAAATATTTTCACCCGACTCATTACCCATGTTAATTAACTTATTTTGGATGTATGAAGCTTGAGCAGAAATGCTGTAGTTGAAATCTCCAATATTGTCTTTATAAGAAATCTCTATTTCTATACCTTCATTCTCCATGTCACCAGCATTGGCAATAGGTGCACCTAATCCAACATACTGAGGAATTGGTTGATCCATTAACATACCGTTGGTTTCCTTTTTAAAATAGTCAACACCAAACGAAAGAGCATGTCTGAAGAATCTAAAATCGGCACCAATATTAATTTGTTCTGATTCTTCCCATTTTACATTAGGATTTGCAATGCGAGATGGATTACTACCATACTGCATAGTAGAGTAATCGCCAGAACCGAAGTAATAGTTTTGTCCGCCATCCATTAAGCTGGTATATGAGAAAGCATCAATATTTTCGTTACCATTTTTACCCCAGCTACCTCTTAGCTTGATATAACTAATAAAGCTTGGTGCACTTTCCATAAAGGCTTCGTTGGTTACATTCCAACCTGCAGAAACAGAAGGAAATACTGCCCATTTGTTGTTAGGTCCAAAGTTTGAAGAACCATCTCTACGAACGGTTGCCTGAAACATGTAACGCTCGTCGTAGTTATAATCTAAACGACCGAAATAAGAAGCTAATGTTCTAGACGTAAAACCACCTGTTCCTCCGGTAACTCTTTCGTCATCTCTGTCGGCTATGGCATAATCAATAACCGCTTTGGTTGGATTTTCTTCCAATAAATCATAATCATCACCTGATAAGTCGCGCACGGTATATTCTTTTGCAGACTGACCTAGCAAGGCAGAGAAGTTATGTTTTTTGTTAACTGTTTTAGTATAATGTAAGGTGTTTTCAATTTGATATGTAAAACCTCTGTGCATGTTCGACCATACATGGCTGCGGGTAACTTCTTTACCTTGACTGGCTAAAAAGTATGGGTAGGTATATCCGTCTCCACCCCAAAATGCAAGGTCAACACCGTAACTGGTTTTAAACTTAAGATCTTTAACTAACTCTAGTTCGCCCCAAAAAGTAGCTACAATTTTATCTGAGTTATCCTGAGATCCCGAAGGCTCATTTAACATAGCCACTGGATTAGCAATCTCTTGGAATCCGGCTGGAGGCAATGAAAATACTCTTCCATCCTTATCGGTAACTGCTGTAGGATATTCTGCTAAAACAGCATCAGGGTCTTCAGCATAAACAGAAACTGTTGGATCAAATGCCAAAGCACTACCTAATATAGAACCAAACTCCGAGTTGGTTTCGATACCTGAAGATAAGATACGGGTATAACCTGCATTTACACCAACCTTAAAATTCTTAAATAAAGTTCTGTCTTCTTCAAAAACATTATACGTATTGTTTAAACGAATGCTGTAACGCTCGTAATTTGAACGACCGTAATCACCACCAACAATACCTTCTTGATTAAAGTAACCAAACGATAAAAAATAGTTGGAGAAATCGTTTCCGCCGCTTAAGCTAACTTGATGATTTTGAACAGGTGCATTTTTGTTAAAAACTTCATCCTGCCAATCTGTTCCGTCACCTGCATTTGCAATTTGGTCTGCTGTATACCTAGCATCATTACCATCATTTAATTCCATTTCATTCATGATGGTCATGTATTCATTTGCCTTAAGCATATCTTTGGTCGTCCAAGGGTTTTGGAAGCCGTACGAGAAATCGTAACTGATGGTAGCTCTTCCTTTTTTACCTGACTTGGTGGTTACCAAAATAACACCGTTGGCAGCACGTGCCCCATAAATAGCTCCAGAAGCAGCATCCTTCAACACCTCTACTGACTCAATATCGGAAGGGTTTAGATAGTTGATACCACCGTCTACAGCCATACCATCCACAATATAAAGTGGATCACTGTTATTTACAGTACCAATACCACGAATACGTACTTTAGAATCGGCCCCTGGCTGACCAGAGCTTTGTGTAATCTGCACACCAGACACTCGACCTTTTAGTACATCTTCAATACGTGATGGAGTTGCTTTTTCAAGCTCTTCGGCATCTACACTACTAATAGCAGCAGTTACCACACTTTTTTTCTGAACACCATAACCTACAACAATTACCTCATCAAGATCTGAAATTTCATTTTGTAGAATTACATTAAGAGTAGATTCACCAATGACATGTTCTTGCATTTCCATTCCAATAAAGGAGAAAATCAATGTTTCACCTTTATTCGCTTTAAGAGAATAAAGACCATCAATAGTAGTAATCGTTCCGTTGGTTGTTCCTTTTACAACAACACTTACGCCGGGAACTGGCATTCCATCCTCTGAGGATGTAACCGTACCTGATACTGTTATATCCTGTGACCATATAAGGGTGGTAGAGCACAGTAGCAGGATTAATGTTCCTAATAAATTTTTCATTTGCTTTTTGATTTAAGAATTAACTTTCGAAAGCAAATATCTAGCTAAATGTTAATGTTTGATAATTTATTACTTCATATAAAACTCATATTTACACCAATTACACCTCATATAAACCTCACACTACAAAATACAATAGTCTATGCTACTGCGTTTTAAAAAATACAAATACCATTTTTACACTACATTTAAAACTTCATAATTGGGCATAACAAGGCAAAATGCATTTTATACATTTTTTAACATTTAATCTCTTTAAAATAAGGGAGGATAATAACGTTTAATTAAAGCTTCGCTATATATGAGGATAAATTATGACCTTGATCAATACCAAGCTTTTGGCGTAATTTATAGCGGTTGTTTTCAACCGCCCGAGTAGTGATATTCATTAAAGAAGCAATTTCTTTTGAAGACATACCCATTTTAATATAGGCACTCAACTTTTGTTCTCTTTGGGTTAGTTCAGGATGTTTTTCAACTAATCTTTTCAGGAACTCCTCATGTACTTGTCCAAAGTGCATCTCAAAAACTTCCCAGTTATTCTCATTATCAATATCCTTATCAATCTTACGAATTAAAGAAGACATCTTTTTATCCGCATCATGATGATCTTTAGTTTTAATGATTCTTTTTAACTGAGCCTTAATATCTGATAGCAGCTCGTTCTTTTGGATAACGTGTATGGTTGAATTAGCGAGTTCTTTCTCTTTAAAAACCATTTCTCCACGCAATTTATCATTACGTGTTTTAATCAATTCTTTTTCCGATTCTAAGGCTGCATTTTTTAAACGCTCTTCTTTGTCTTTAAAACGCTGTTGTTGCTTAAGTTTTTCCTTTTGCCTACTTAGCTCAACACGTTTTTGAATAAAATAAAACAGACCTAAAGCAATTATAATTAAAAGCACCGCATATAATACTTTAGCCTTGGTAGACCTATGCCATGGAGGTAATACAACAAATTTAAACTGAACAGGTTTAGCCTCTACCCCATAGCGATTTTTAGCACGTACTATTAAGGTATATTCTCCCTCACGAAGGTTCGAATAAAATTCTGTATCCTGCGTTTTCCACTCAGAAAATTGTGAGTCTAAACCTTCTAGTTTTGTAGCATACATCACGTCTACACCCTCCATAAATGAAGCAGCATAAGTAATTTGAAATGCATTTTTCCTAAACTTAAAATGAGGTACATAACTTTGTTCTGGTGAATCGTCTACGCTTATAATGCTATAATCCACAGAATCATTTTCGCATACAAAACGCTGTATATGAACATCAAATGGAATTTGGTAGTTTTTTATTTCGTTAGAGGAATAATGTGCGAAGCCATCTTCAATACCAAAAAAGGCATTGTCTTGATTTAAGATGGAAACAAACTCAAAGCCGCTTACTAGCTTGCGCTCCAAAGCCAAAAATGGGTATTCAATCTTTTTATAACTACCATCTTCAAGATATCGCAACACCCCCACACTAGCCTCATGAAAATACCATATATTATTAAATTGATCTTGTTTAATAGAGTTTGGATAATTAGAAGAATAAAAGAACTGATCTAGCACAGTATATCTGGCAAACTGATTATTATTCTCATTGAAATAATAGATACCATCCTTACTTGTAAACAAACATTGATCATTAATTTTAGTTAATACAAGACTTGAACTATTATCGGATACATCGGTATTTTTAAAAACCTTTTGGCTTAGTACTTTTGAAAAATCTTCATTGAATTTTAATCGATACAATCCTTTATATCCGTGCGACATCCATAATTGTCCATCATCATCCCACTCTAAAAATCTACTAGATTCATTAAAGCCTTCTACCATACCCTTAAACTGCCATACACCATCTATTTTCTCAAAAACACAAAGGCCTTCGTAAGTTCCAGAAATTAATAAATTAGGATGATTAGGGATAGGTTTAAAATTCCATACCCCATTAATATCATCTGGCGTTAATTGATTTACTTGTTCGTTAACCCATGAAAATGCACCCAAATCGTGACCGAAAAGTAAATTTTCCTCATCCTTATAAATACTCCAAACTTGTCCCTCAGAGCCTGGAATCCTTATGAAATCATCTCGCTTTTTAAGCGGATCGGTAAGCACTTTCTCTGAAATTTTATATAAGGCTTGATTGGTTCCAAAATAATATTGTCCGTTAAAACTTTCGATAACGTATCCTGTTCCAATATCATAATATCCCTGAATAAAGGTAACATTAGAATTAAAGTTTACCCGAGCAATACCATTATCTAATCCACACCATATATTTCCTTCTTGGTCTGAAAAAGTACTTAATACTGTATTATTTTTAAGTCCTTTATCTTTATCAATCTGCATATAAATATCTCCACGTTTAGAGATGATAACCAGCCCACCTTGAATGGTTCCATATACCAGAAAATCATCCAAATACTTTATTCCAGAAAAGATATTTACTTGTTTTAAAAGCGAATTTGCAGGAACTTCCCAAGCTATTATATTTTCCATATCCCACTTATAAAGGCCCTGCTTCATAGTGCCAATAACAATGGAACGTTCTGATAACGCTAAAACAGATTTTACCTGTTTATCGGAAAAAACCTTACCTCCATTAATGGGGTAAACAGCTTCTCCTCTTAGCTCCATTAAACCTTCCTTTTCATCGTGTATAATAAATAAGCCATTGACTATATAACAGGATAAAAAACGAGTAGCTGCAGGTACAATTCTCACTAACTCATCATCTTTAAAAATACATAAACCATTATGCGAATGAAAAACTACTTTATCATTCCAGGCATATATATTCCAAAAGTCGCCCATCTTTTTTATATCAGAACTGGATAATGACTTATAATTATTTCGGAATAATGAATCGTATTTAAAATATCCTATCTCGCCAAAAGAACCCGCATATACCCTATCTCCAATACTTTTTACACTTCTAATAATAAAATCGCCAGCCTCATCATACATTCTCCATCTTTCGCCATCAAACTCTAGCACACCATCGTTATTGGCAAAGTACATAAAACCTGCATTGCTTTGTGTTATCTGCCAGTTTTGAGTAGCTCCGTTATATTGTCGCCTATTGAAATATTCTAATTCAGGAATTCCATTTTTTTGTATTTGTGCAAATACACTTAATGTGGATAAAATAAAAAGGATTGTATATAGTGCCTTACGCATTGTTTCGGGATTTTATGAACGGAGTTACAAATTAACAATTTTACTTTCTTTTGCAAAAGGAAGGTTGGATAGTCAGTAGAAATGCATTGAAACAAATCTATAATATACCACCCTGCCTAAAAATCAAGAGGGGAAAGCACTGCGGAGTTCTCCTCATTTTTAAGAATGAGTAGGGAGCTGTTTTCAAGAATATTAAACACAATTACCTTGGTGTATAGTAAAAACTAAATCCATTAACATCACTTTACCATTCCCATCCAAAACCAGTTTGAAATACGTAATCGTACTTACTTGAACCTTCTGATGGTTGGTTATCAAAGTTCATTGAAGTCCCTATTTTTACATAGAAATCTAGCGGTAAGTCATATTTGAAGTTAATATTAGCATCCGTCCTGAAACGTCCTTTTTCTGTTAATCCAAAATAAGATATAACCCCAACACTTAGGCTCAAGTCGCCCACATCATACAAATTTAGCTCTGTACCCAAGTATGACTCCCATGAATTTTTACCTTCTGGTTCATTGGAGTACTTCTCCATATTTCGGTTAACGCCTATTTTACCTCCCCAAAAAGCGCTGTTTGTTCGAGTAAAAAAATGACCAAAACCTTGTTGCATATTATAACGCATATCTATTTTTTGCTCGGTATTTGATAATATAGATAAGGTAGTTATGCAATACCAATTTTTAGGAAGCACATATCTAAAGTTTGCCGAGCCATCACTACGCTGTATGGGATCCGTATCATCTTGAACACTTTGTAATGTATTAAACAATATATCAGAAGACCACTTGTTAGTTTTATAACCCATCTGAAAACTACTTGTCAGTTTTCTCATTTGGTTTGTTTTTGCCAAATCAATACCAATATCTATAGCGGCGCTAAACCTATCCTTAAAACCATCATCGTATGAGTTTAAGTATACTATTGATTGTATTTTAAAGGTTGTAAACTTATTTTCGTTATTAATGGCCTTAACAATTGAATCATTTTCTGATACCAAGGTGCTATAATATTGATAGCCTTCCTTAAGCATAATAAGAAAATGTGATTGTGTTTTTACCCAAGCAACTTCTTTCCACTCAATTAAAAAGTCCTTATCACTATAGTCCGTTTTCATGGTTAGAACGCCCTTATCCATCGTTTTTATTTCGCCAACAATAAGGTCTCCATTAGAAAAACGTACAGAATCCTTTTGAGCGTGAACATGATGATGAATAGTACTCAGCGCAAAAATAAGCAGTATAGCGTGTAATATTGATTTCATGAGATGAATGAGTAATTACTTTTTTATTGGCTTCGGTTTAACAAATCTAACAACATTTTAAATCAGATACTATCTTCCAAAAGTTTCTCCAATCCTAAAGGATAAACTCCAATCATCCTTTCCTGCTCCAACATCAATCCCCACGTTAATTTTTTCTTTTTCTATCATACGATAGCGTACCCCAACACCTACGCTAGGGAGGAATTCAGAATGTCCTATTTCCGAAAATTCATTTGTGGCGGTACCGGCTCCTAAAAAAGCAACCATACCAAACTTTTTGTACAGATGCTGGCGTAACTCTGCTTGAATCGCATAAATCTGTTTGCCTCTATATTTGCCTTGCGTGTAACCTCTTAAGTCATCGCCTCCAATGGTATTTTCTCCTTGAAAAGGCACATCACCTGCTGATATATCTGCGAATACACGAGGTACCAGTATCGATTTTTCATTGTTTTTTATATCCCAAAAATAATTGAAGGACATTTTATAATTTTCATAATCGCTTGAAGCACCTAAACCTTCGCGAATAAAGTTATTGCTGAATTGTATAAAGTAACCTTGGGTTGGATAATTTACATGGTCTCGATTATCATAAAGTAGATTGTAGCCCAACATATTAATGTCAGCTTCTTGGGTATACTTTTCTCCCGTTATAGGGTTTTTAATGTCAAACTCGGTTTTAGCTCTGGAGATGGTGGCTTCTAATCCACCATAAAAATGAGGAACAATTTGTCGTTTCACATCGGTGCGAAAGAATACCATGTTGGTTTGATAATCAATCCAGATTCCATTATCGTTATAACTGCCATAACCTCCCGTAAAGCCTGGCAGACCCTGAAAATATTGAAAAAATATTTGCCCTGTACCAGCAATTACTTTAATCCGCCATCTATCTTCATTTAAATATAACTGTTGAACGGCCAAACCAAAACTACTTTTACTGGTGGTATAAATACCCATGAGCATAGTAGATGAAGATGGCGAAATAGTATCTTTTTTATTGATCTTATAATACATCGATCCCATAGCGCCAGCAACCAACCCTAGGCTTCTATTGTAGTTGATAATAGGTATAGCTGCATATCTTACCTTTTTAGCAGAATCCGACTTAGCTTCGGTTGAATCCTGTGCATGAGTAGATAGGCTAATACATGTGATAACAAGAAGGAAAAGTGATTTCCATTTCATACGGGATCAATTGTTAGGTGAAATTACGAATGTATAAGCAAATATAATTGTTTATTCATTATTGTAAGGCAAAATGGATGTTGGCATTAAAGAAATAACTTGTTACTACCAAAGCTATTTTATCATTGAACATTAACTTGTCAATTAAGCTAGAATAGAAATTGACGAATTAATAAGAGACTCATGAAATAAGAGCTTCGCACACGTTTCTGGGAAAGGGTTAAGGGGTCAAGTTCTCTTTTTTTGCGAATCTACTAGCGCATACTATTAATTATACTCATCGGTATTTCAATTTTATCATACCCAAAGCATTCTCCTTCTCCTCCAACATATATTACGAACTTATCCTTTGTCATTCCCCAAGTTATCCTATAATTACTGTCTATTTCATAAGCTAAAAGATTTATACTCTTATTGTTTAACTCATTGAATTTCTTAACATATGGCTTAAGTATTCCTCTGTCAAATTTGGGAAATATAAATTCAGGACTCAGTTGAAAATAAGAAAACTCCTTTTCATTTATTTTATTGGGATTCATCACTATTGAATGATAAACTGTATCCATTCTATTTCCTCCAAAATGGACAATTAGTGTTAAAAATTCAATAGAGAGAATCGTGTCTTTCAAAAGTGCTATTTCAAAATCTCCTTTAATTATAGTCTTTTCATTTTTAGCTTCATCACACCTATGAGTATAATACTCTAAATCCGCATACTTTTCAAGAATTTTATTCAATTCAGAAACATCGCCTTTTGCAGTTGTTAATTTTGGGAAATACAACTCAATTTGACAATAATCATTATCCACAAGTGATTCAAATACTTTATCAACTTTATAATCCAATGGTTTTGAACAACTAACTACTACTATGATTATCAAAATGCACTTTAAATACTTCATTATTTAAATTTATAACCCTTCTTGCCTGAATTAACCTTAACGTACTATGTAAGATTCGTGGGATGATTTGAAAAGCCAAACTACCATAGTTACACATGACCGAAGCTTTTGTTTTGGTTATAAATTTATTCTTTTTACTGCCGAAGCAAAAGTTTCGGCGAACTCATTCAAAGAGCTAAACCATCAAATTTATGCCGACAGCCTATGCCTTTTATTTATTGTTAGCAAAAGTACTTAATTTCTCCAGACACTATTTTCCTTGTTTGGAAGTCTAAAGTTATTTGCATTTGACTGCTCTATTATCTTATCATCGTTTCCTAAACCAATTGCTAAAAATGTTTCAAAACCCTGATAGAACATCAAGTCTTCGTTATTTAGAACATTTTTAATAATTTCTATACTTTGGTTTCTTCCTGTCATTGCTTGCAATGTTGAATTTATACATTCTCTTGCATTTATATTCTGATGAAAAAATATTCGACTTTCAATTCCCTGTATATCATTCAATGCTTTTAACACAATATTACAATCAACGCTGTTTGTCTTTCTTATTATTTCCTTATTAATCTGAATAATTAAATTGTCAAAATAAATCAAATAATCTATTCCAATTGGCATTGAACCAATCTCGTTTGCCCATTCTTTTTGCGATTCTGTTATTTGTTTAGGATATCTATTGAAATTCAATGTTATATACCTTAAAAAATCTTCTGAAACGGTTAATTCTTCACCTATTTCCCATGAATCCATGAACTTCTTCAACGCTAATAAATCATGAGAGTTCTTGCAGGCTTTAAATCCTTTTTGAATTTCGTTGGTTTTATATTCAGATATCAATGCTTTAAATCCAACTTCAATTGCATAGGATAGAAGTAATATTCCAGAGGTAAACAAACCATCAAAAAACAGCCTTCTCCCTGAAATATAGTAATCATATCTTAATTCTGTCCAATGTGCTTGTTCTCTGTTCTTCATGTATTTTTGCTAACTTCCAAGCATAATCACCTTGGTGCGTTTATTTTTCTTTTAAATTATCTAAAGGTGTACAATACATGCCTTATGGGCATAAATAACACACCTAAATTGTTCGATTATTTAATTTAAATCTCTTAGCTCATATAATTCCTAGAGCAAAATACACCCACTCTGAGGAATTATCTCCATGCAATTTAGTATTTTACACTACTAATCATATAGATTATTTCATATCAATAAATATTCTAAATAAGCCTTTTTTGTTTTTATTTACCCGAACACAAAACCAGTCAACCTGTCACCCAAACCAGCCAACCCGTCATATTAACGGACGAAAACATAAGCTAAACCAGCCAACCCGTCATATTTACCAACTGAAACACCAGTTAAACCGGTCAACCTGTCATATTTACCATTAAAAACACCACTAAAACCGCTGTACTACTAGCTTCCAGACATTTACCATGCGCTTATTATAGATAGTTAACCCATAATTGATAAAAACCAATAAATAAAACAAGGGTTGAATAGCTTCAACCCCTGTTTTAAATTCTCCATTATCTCGTAAAACTATTCTCAATTGAAATAACTTCTTTTGTCTCAAGCCGACAGGCTTTTCCTTTAGCTCACAAGGCTTATTTTTTTGAGTTCATGATTTACGTTATACTCCAATTCTTCCTTCAGTCGAAGAAAGGAAACAAAGAAGACCGCCACTACTGATAAAATGGCTAAAAATCAAATCATTTGACTAAAATCAAAGAACTCGCTTCGCTCAAACAGCTTTGATTTTTATGTTACATTTTTCGATTTTCTTAACGCACTTTATCAAAGGTGAAAAAGCAACTTCTGTTTGTGTGATACAAACTATAGACCTTACATTACAGCATCCTTCAACATATCTAAAAGGTTTACTACACATCAATAATTTATAAGTTTAATAATTGAATATTATATACAACAACTGTCCATACAAATGGATAGTTGTTGTATATAATCAAACGCATATCAGATGCATAACGCAATACCGTATTAATGAACAATAAATGCATCAATGAAGTTTAATAGGCAATTAAACATATTCTGAATTGAATATACACTAGCTATTTACATTAACATTTTTATTACAGATATTTGTTTTAACCTATAAACATATTGATCAATACATTTTAAACTTAAACTTTAAAGAATGAAAACAACATTTTTAACGCTTGCACTTATAGCCTTAGTTAGTATGGGGCAAGCAAAAACTAAGAAACCCAATATCCTAGTTATTTGGGGAGATGACATAGGATACTCAAACATTAGTATTAACAACCAAGGTATGATGGGATACCAAACACCAAATATTGACCGTATTGGTAAAGAAGGTGCGGTATTTACCGATTGGTATGCACAGCAATCGTGTACTGCTGGTAGAGCCGCTTTTGTATTAGGTCAGCACCCTTTCAGAACAGGTTTATTAACCATTGGTATGCCTGGCGCAAAGCAAGGTATACAGGACGATCAACCCACTATTGCTGAGCTATTAAAAGAGCAAGGATATACTTCTGGCCAGTTTGGTAAAAATCACTTAGGAGATAGAGATGAGCATTTACCTACCAACCATGGTTTTGATGAGTTTTTTGGTAATCTATACCACTTAAACGCAGAGGAAGAGCCAGAGACTTATTATTATCCAAAAGACGAAGCGTTTCATAAGAAATTTGGTCCAAGAGGAGTTATTCACTCTTATTCTGACGGAAAAGTTGAAGATACAGGTCCATTAACCAGAAAGAGAATGGAAACTGCCGATGATGAATTTACCGCAGCTGCCATTAAATTTATTGAAAATGCACACAATGCTGGCAAGCCTTTCTTTGTTTGGTTGAGCGCAACACGTATGCATGTTTGGACGCATCTAAAAGATGAAAGTACAGGCGTAACAGGTATTGGTCTTTATCCAGATGGAATGGTAGAACATGATAAAGCCATTGGTACGGTTTTAGCAAAATTAGAAGAACTAAAAATCATTGACAATACCATTATCATGTATTCAACAGATAATGGAGCGGAGAAATTTACCTGGCCTGATGGAGGTACCACTCCTTTTGCAGGAGAAAAAGGAAGTACTTGGGAAGGTGGATTCCGTGTTCCTTGTGTAATTAGATGGCCTGACGTAATTAAACCAGGAACCATTAACAACAACATTCATTCGCATGAAGATATGATGCCAACCTTATTGGCTGCAGCAGGTGTACCTGATGTAAAAGAAAAACTGTTAACAGGTTACAAAGCAAACGATAAAACATTTAAGGTACACTTAGATGGATATAATATGATGGATGCTTGGAAGGGTTCAACTGAAGAACATCCAAGAAAAGAGATCTTTTATTTTGACGCAGGCGCTAACTTAAATGCTTTAAGATATAATAATTGGAAAATCCATTTTACTATTATGGAAGGATCAATTAATGAGGCTTACAGAAAAACACCGGCTTGGCCATTGGTAATTAATTTAAGAGCTGATCCTTTCGAAGTATCTTGGGAGTCGGCCATGTATACTCGATGGTATGGTGATAACATGTGGTTATTTGTACCAGCACAAGAGTTAGTGGGGCAATTTTTATCCACGTTTAAAGAATTTCCTCCTGTAAAAGGTGGTTCTTTGGGAATCGACAAAGTGGTTCAATCACTTGAATCACGACCTCAGAATTAAAAACAACACGCTTATCTAGAATGTAATTTTGGTTAGGCACATAAAAATTATGCAGAGTTCGCTTATTGTACTTCAACAGTAAGTGAACTTTGTGTATTTTTACCTTTAGCTCTTACATTTATACTAATTCTAGTTTTGAACAATTCCTTTTTAAACCCTATAAAATATGACCCAAAGATATTTACCCATTATAATTGTTGTTTTGGTAAGCCTTATTACGCTTTCCGCTTGCCAAAATAATCCTACCCAAACTAAGGTGGTAGAAATTAAAGTTACTGACCCTCTACCATCGTGGAATGATGGTGATACAAAACAAGCCATTATAGACTACGTAACAAGCGTTACTGATAAGCAAAGCAACCATTATATACCCATTGAAGATCGTATTGCAACCTTTGATAATGATGGTAACCTTTGGGCTGAACAACCGGCCTATTTCCAATTGTTTTTTACGCTAAACCGTATTAAAGAATTAGCTGCCGATCATCCTGAATGGAAAACAGAACAGCCTTACAAGGCGGCTATTGAAAATGACATGCACGAAATTGCCAAACAAGGTCACGATGGATTGCTTAAACTTGTAATGGCCGCTCATGCAGGAATAAGCACGGTTGAATTTGATGCTATCGTAAAAAAATGGGTGACCACAGAAATGCATCCAACAAAAAACGTTCGTTTTGATCAATTGGTTTATCAACCTATGTTAGAATTACTTCGTTACCTCAGAGATAATGATTTTCAAACCTACATCGTTTCTGGCGGAGGAGTTGATTTTATGAGAGCTATTGTAACAGAAATATATGGCATTCCGAGTGAGAAAATTTTAGGAAGCCGAATTGTAACAGAATTCCAGTACAATGATGGAGACCCAAAGATTATTCGATTACCAGAGCTGGAGTATAATAATGATAAAGCTGGAAAACCATTGAATATCCAAAAGATAATTGGTAAAAAAACTGTTTTTGCTTCGGGTAATTCCGATGGTGATTTACAGATGATGCAATGGACCGCCTCCAATGATTATGAATTCTTTAATTTGTACCTCCATCATACGGACTCTGTTCGCGAATGGGCCTATGATAGAGATTCGCATATTGGAAGATTAGATAAAGGTTTAGATCAAGCCATTAAGGATGGTTGGACAGTGATTGATATGGAGAAAGATTGGAAAGTTATTTTTCCTTATGAATTAGATTAAGCAATTTGTATAAGAATACTTCAAAAACCAAATGAGTATGACTCCATTTGAATCAATTTCAATATTAAAAGAACAAATGTCTAAGTCCATCATAGGGCAAGACAAACTCATTGACAGAATTATTTTAGCGCTATTGGCAGATGGCAATATGTTGCTCGAAGGTCTTCCTGGACTTGCAAAAACACGTGCTATCAAGGCTTTGTCTAAAAATTTAAATTGTGGCTTAAGCCGAATTCAGTTCACACCAGATTTACTTCCTTCTGATATTACAGGCACCGAAATATATGTGCCCAACGAAACCGAAAAGTTTGTGTTTCAGAAAGGGCCTATTTTTAACAACCTAATACTGGCCGATGAAATAAATCGTGCTCCAGCTAAAGTGCAGTCAGCCTTGCTGGAGGCCATGGAGGAGCGACAGGTAACCGTTTCGGCCAATACCTATAAAATGGAAAAACTTTTTATGGTGATGGCCACGCAAAACCCCATTGAGCAAGAAGGTACTTATCCCCTTCCTGAAGCGCAGATGGACCGATTTTTAGTTCACACTATCATCGATTATCCTAATGATGATGCTGAGTTGGAGATTATGCGTTTGAATAATCAAGAAGCCGCAGCTGAACATGAGGAAAAGCAAGCACATATCATTGAACAACAGGTTGTTTTTGATGCTAGAAAAGAAATTGCCAAAGTAACCACATCTGAAGAAATAGAAAAGTACATGGTTAGCCTAATCTCTGCCACCCGTTATCCCGAAAGGTATAGTGAGGAGCTTGCGCTGATGATTGATTTTGGTTCGAGCCCGCGTGGCACCATCGCTATTAATAGATGTAGCCGCGTACATGCCTGGATGAAAAACAGGGATTATGTAATTCCAGAAGATATACACAGTGTAATTAAAGATGTGCTCCGCCATCGTATAGCCATAAGTTATAAAGGCCGTGCCGAAGGTATTACTGCAGATCAGGTCATTGATAAAATAATTGAAGCTGTTGCCGTAGTTGCTTAAACCAGTCCAAAATGAAGTCCAAAAAATCAGATAAAAACCCCAATATATTTCTCAGTCTTGAAGATCTTTTAAGGTTTGAGTGGCTGAGTTCTGTAATTAATCTGGATTCAGGAAAGCAGAAGTCGAATAGTGTTTTGGCGGGCCGTTATGCTTCACGACTAAGAGGCAGAGGTTTGGATTTTGAAGAAGCCAGACCTTACGTCATTGGCGACGACATCAGAAATATTGACTGGAATGTAACAGCTAAAACTGGAAAAACACATACCAAGGTTTTTACCGAGGAAAAGGAAAAACCAGCCTTTGTATTTGTCGACCAATCCGCGTCCATGGGTTTTGGATCTAAACACAAAACCAAGGCAGTTATTGCTGGCGAGCTGGCTTCTATCATAGCCCATAAAATTAAAAAGGGAGGTGATAGAATTGGAGGTTTAGTATATACCGGTTCCGATTACGATATCATCACACCCAAAAGAGACCCAAGAAATATTATCTATTTCTTGCAAAAAATAATTGAGGCTAATAATTCCATTTATGAGCATAAGGACTTTGATTTTGAGAAATCCTTAACAGAGGTAATAGCCAAAGTAAATAATATAGTAACGCATGATTTTGTGGTGTTCATTATCAGCGATTTTTACAGATACAGCCATTCGGTAATGCAATATTTAAGTCAACTAGCACTGCATAACGATTTAGTTTTAATTAAAGTTTATGATGAGCTAGAGGAGCAAATTCCTGCTGAGGAAATTACCATTACCGACAAAACGCATCAAATTAATTTAAACGGAAAGAACAAAAAGCTCAAAGAAAACTTGAAGGAATCCTTTTCGGAAAATTATGCTCATTTTAAGTCTGAATTAGAAAAATACAATATCAGCATCTTTAAAATAAATACTTCAGAGCCTGTCGAAAATCAATTGCTCGAAGTCTTTAGTCATTATAATCAGTAAAGCATCTGTATACATGGTACAAAGCGAAAACATTCAATTAAACCCAATTATAGAGGCCACCCCCGCTCCATTTACGATGGATGCAATCGGTTGGAAGATATTGTTGGGCATATTGATTTGTACTATAGTTTATTTCCTTTATAAGCAATGGCTACAATACAAACGTAATGCGTACAGAAGAAATGCCATTACGAATATTCAGAAAATAGCCTTATCAAGCAACCTAGATTTATGGCAGTTAATTGCACAAACCATGCTTATACTAAAAAGAACCGCCTTAATCACTTACGATAGAAAAATGGTGGCTTCCAAAGAAGGGGATGAATGGCTTCATTTTTTAGATGCCTCATTAAAGGACGCTTTTTTTATCAAGCACAAAGAACAAATTATGAGTGCCGTATACAAAAATAAAATAGAGCAAGACTTTAATAAAAACGAATTTACGCAAGCAAGTATTAACTGGATTAAGCGCCATGCCTGATAACTTTCAATTTGCATATCCTTATGTGGCTTTTGCAGCTATTCTACCCTTATTGGTTGCCTTGCTACCTGCCATTAAGTATCGCAGTTCTGCTTTAATTTATCCTTATTTTAATTCGAGTGCACAGGTTTCTAAACAAAAACCTCGTAAATCATCCTATATAAAAAAAAGAAGTTGGGTGACTTCTGTGCTCATGTATATTATCTGGCTATTGTTATTATCCGCCATCGCTTCGCCTGAGTTGGTTGGCAAGCCAGAACGCAAAGTAAAAACCTCCAGAAACTTTTTAATACTTGCCGATTTATCTTTTAGTATGGCCAACAACGATTGGTATATCGATGGCGAACGTGTTACACGATGGCAGGCGGTAAAGGATATTATGCAGGATTTTATCGTGAAGCGTGAAAGTGATAAAATGGGGTTGATATTTTTTGCTACCAACTCATATATTCAGGCTCCGTTTACCACCGATTTAGAAACCGTAAAAACCATGCTAGACGAAGCTGATGTGGGCATGGCAGGACAAATGACCAACATTGGAAAGGCTATTGTAAAAGGTATGGATATGTTCGAAAGGGATACCATCGAAAGCAAAGTGATGTTGCTTTTAACGGATGGTGTAGACGGGGGGACAGAGATACTACCACTAGATGCGGCCAATATGGCTAAGGAAGATTCTACCATTATTTACACCATTGGCATTGGTGATCCGGGTAATAGTTCTTCCGATTTGGATGAAACCACCTTAACCGAAATAGCTGATTTAACGGGAGGAAAATATTTTAGAGCAAAAGATGCTGAAACATTAGAGCAAATTTATGAGGAGCTGGAAACCCTGCAACCTATAGAATATGAAGAAGAGAGTTATACACCTAAAACATTGCTGTATTATTATCCGCTAGGAGCAGCATTGTCATTGGCTCTATTAATGGTTTTCATCAATCATCTAATAGTCATTTTTAAACGATTTACACAGAACTAATGGAAACAAGCTTTGAAAATATCAATTGGGAAGCTTTTCATTTCTTACGCATAGAATATTTATGGGCAGGGACCATTGTTTTGCTCATCATATTTATCGGGTTTCTGTTCTATAAATCATCTGATGCGTGGAAAAAAAACATCAGCAAACAACTACAACCCTATGTTATTCAAAAAGGTACTAACTGGAAACCACGATTAATAAGAATCTCCATTGTACTAATGTTTACCTTGGGCTTTTTATCTTTTTTAGGTCCCACCTGGCACCAAGTTAAAACCCCTACCAAACAGGTTGAATCTAAACTTATTATTGCACTGGATTTATCGCAAAGTATGTTGGTTAAAGATATTTCTCCCAACCGATTAGAACGAGCTAAATTTAAGATTCAGGACTTGCTAAAAGCTAACCCAAGAGCGGAAACCTGTTTGTTAGTTTTTGCAGGATCGAGCCATGTAGCCATTCCATTTACTACAGATTACAAAATAATATTGGATCAGCTGGATGGCTTACAACCTAAAATGATGCCTATTGTGGGCACTGAGTTTAATGCCTTATTTAATAAAATAGGAAAATTGCTGGGTAACAATAAAGCACAGGCCAAAATTCTATTATTAACAGATGATCTAGAGGATATTTCGTTGGAGCAAGTGAGCATCTTTTTAGGGCAACGAAACGTGCAACTCTACCTTTATCCTTTTGCTACACCCACAGGCGGAGTGATTCCTAGCTTTAAAAAGAATTCAGCTATAGATGAAGCTAAACTCCAGAGTTTTGCTGAAATGGATAGAGTAAATATATTACAAATGACTTTGGATGCCAGTGATGTTAACGATTTGGCCAAGGCCATTAGTGATGATTTGGTTTTTGAAGATGAAACAGAAAAGCAAGAAGAAAATTGGCAAGATGATGGATATTGGTTAGTCATTCCTTTGGCCTTTATCTTCCTATTGAGTTTTAGAAGAGGGTGGACAATCAATGGTTTAATACTGCTTGTAGGTTTAAGCTCTTGTTCAGGTGATAACAAGCTAAATAAAGCTAATTTTGAATTTAAAGATTTGTGGTACACGAAGGAATATCAGGCTCAACAAGCGTACGATGCTGAAAAATATTATACCGCTGCTGCCGAATTTAACGACCCCATGCGTAAAGGTGTTGCCTATTTTAAAGCTGGTGACTTTGTGAGTGCACGCACGGCTTTTGAGCAAGACACTTCGGTAAATGCTTTATACAATTTAGGGCTCACTTACGCGCAAATGGGCGAACTGCAACAAGCACAAGCTATCTTTGAAAAAGTACTGGAACGCGATCCTAATAATAAGAATGCTTCTCAAAATGTAGAACAAATTATTGTAGCTAGAGAAGAACTAGGCAATCAGGAGTTAAACAACGAAATGGTACAAGAGAAGGATTTGGCCAAAAATGAGAGAAATGATTCGCCAGAGGATTTAAGTGGTGGTGGACAGGAAGCCACTAAAAAGGATATGGAAAAAAGCCGTAAAGAAGAAACGGCAGAAACAGATCAAAGAAAGGCTAAAGAGATGGAGGAGTTGCCTGATGACTTTAAACCCGGTCAAGGAGCTATGCCAAAGAATATTCTCATGCGTAAGGTAGATGATGATCCTGCTTTATTCTTAACTAAGAAGTTTCATTATCAGGTAAAAAAAGGAATTGTTGAAGTTAATAAAACCAGTAATAAATGGTAAGAAAAATTATTCTACTCTTGGTTTTAGCTTGCATTCAGCACCTTACTGTTGGGCAAGAATTAATCACTCATGTTAAGGTTAATAATAATGAGGTATATATTGGCCAGCCTATTGAGTTAACCGTATCAGTGCACACTTCAACATGGTTTACCTCTGGAATTAATTTAGGAAACATTAATGTTGATGGAGCATTGAGTGTATTCTTTAGATCAGTCAGTAATTCTAAGCGCATCAATGGCAAACAATATGCGGGTGTCTCCTTTTATTACAATGTATTCCCTACGCGAGAAGGAGAAATAACCATCCCAAGTTTATTAATCCAAGTGGAATCTCCTGCGGAAGGTGGTTACAAAGGAATTAAACAACAAGTTAAAACTAAAGAGAAAAAAGTAAATGTTCGTGGCATTCCATTGGGCTATTCTGCCAATAATTGGCTAGTGGCAACAGGATTAAATGTACGCCAGAACTGGAATGCTAGACCTACCCAGATAAAGGTGGGTGATGTTTTGCAACGTAGCATTACATGTTCCGTTGAATCCACTTTATCTGAGTTTTTACCCGAAACACATTTAGATAGTATTAATGGAGTTAGCATTTACCCCAGAAGGGCAATCGTTAACAATCATAAAACCAAAACTACGATTTCTGCTACGCGAACAGAAACCTACAATTACCTCTTTGAAAAAGAAGGAGAAGTGATCATTCCATCCATTCAATATATTTATTGGAATTCCGCTAATAAGCGCTTTTATAATCGAGTTTTAGACTCCATGGTAATTATGGTGCAAGCTAATCCTGATTTGCACATGCTAGAAAGTTTAAAGCAATCCTTGCAGAAAGAAAGCGAAGAAGAGCTCGCAGAGGAAGAGGGTCCTTTCCAAATTTTTGGATTAAGTCCTCAACAGTTGGGTATTTATTCGCTTGTAGCTATCTTGTTATTACTATTTATTATTCTGCTTTTTAAATACCTTAGTATAGCTTTCAAGCAGGTAATCCTTCGTTATAAAGAATCTGAAATAAATGCATTCCGATCACTAAAAAAAGCGGTTGAAGAAAAGCAATACTACACTTTTCTAGTAGCTCTCAAAAATTGGACTAATAAGATGGGAATTGACATTGATTCAGTAGATGAGTTGGTTTTAAATTATGGCTCGTCAGCCGCAACTTCTTTATTTGAAGCCATAAACAAAAGTAGGTTTAAAGATAATGAAACAGGTATGTTACCAGATACCAATCAGATAAATGCGGAACTCAATATGATTCGTAAAAAGATCAAGCAAAAGCAAAAAGCAGCAAAAGCAACTCAAGTCAAGAACACGGAATGGTTAAATCCAGTATCTAAACCTTAATCCTTTGTGTAAGCTTTTTAAAGAACTAATTTTGTTACCTTATAAAAGGATGAAATAGCTATTTGCCACAGGTAAATAGAAAAATTGAAAGTATATGGAACAAGGGCAACAGGAATACTCTCCGAGAATTGAAGATATAAAAGCAGCGGCAGATCGCTTAAAAGGCATCATTCGCAGAACACCGTTAGAATATAACCACACATATTCCGAAAAATATGAGGCGGATATTTATTTTAAAAGAGAAGATCAACAGGTAGTTCGCTCGTATAAAATTAGAGGTGCATATAATAAAATGGCCTCCTTGCCTATTGATCAGATTCAACTTGGCGTGGTATGTGCTAGTGCTGGAAATCATGCACAAGGAGTAGCTTTATCTTGTTTTAAACTGCAAGCCAAGGGCATTATTTATATGCCCACAACTACCCCTGCTCAAAAGATTAAGCGCGTAAAAACGCTGGGCAAAGAATGGGTTGAAGTAGTTCTGGCTGGTGATACCTTTGATGATGCTAATACAGAAGCTTTACAATTCTGTGAAGAGAATAAACTCACTTTTATCCCTCCTTTTGATGATGCTAAAGTGATTGAAGGACAAGGAACTGTTGGAATTGAAATTCATGAAGATTTACCCGATGCCGATTTTATTTTTATTCCTGTAGGCGGTGGTGGATTAACTGCTGGCTTAGGAACTTATTTAAAAGAGTTGTCTCCTAATACAACACTAGTAGGTGTTGAGCCTGCTGGAGCGCCAGCCATGTATAAATCTATAAAAGCTGGTCAGTTAGTTACTTTAGATGAGATAGACAAATTTGTGGATGGAGCGGCTGTGCAGCGAGTAGGTGAACTGACTTTTCCGGTCTGTGAAAAAGCCTTAGATGATATGTTGTTGGTGGATGAAGGTAAAGTATGTACAAAAATCCTGGAGTTATATAACAACGAAGCCATAGTGGCCGAACCTGCAGGTGCACTTTCTATAGCTGCACTAGAACAATATAAGGATCAGATTAAAGGCAAAAAAGTTGTTTGTGTTATCAGTGGTGGTAATAATGATATTACACGAACGGAGGAAATTAAGGAACGCTCGCTATTGCACAGTGGTTTAAAACATTATTTTATTGTACGATTCCCACAGCGACCAGGTGCACTTAAAGAGTTTGTAAACGATATACTTGGCCCCAATGATAATATTGTATTGTTTGAATATGCCAAGAAGATCAATCGAGCTAAAGGCCCTGCTTTAGTGGGTATTGAGCTAAAAGATCAAGCCGATTTTGAGCCTTTGTTAGAGCGCATGAAAGCCAAGAACTTTTTTGGTGAGTATGTAAATAAAAACCATGATTTGTTCGCCTATCTTATTTAATCACGGTATGTCTAAAACCAATCCTGTCTTTGCTTTTATATCTATTTCTCTATTTTTGCACCATGCTTAAAAGGGGATTATATTTATTGGTGCTGTTGGTATTACTATTCGCGTGCAAGTCGAAAGAGGTTGTTGTTGAAATTCCTGAAGTAAAAGAAAAGCCTTTTGTTTTTCCTGAAGATGAAATTGCTCATCATATTAAAAAGCAGTTTGAGTCCTTATCGGATTCTTCACTTATAAATTTATACAAAGGCAATAATTACAAACCATTTTGGCAAAGTGATTCAACTATCCAAAAGGGGATTCACTGGCTTAAAAACAGTTTATATCACGGTTTAAACCCAGATGATTATCATGTGCAAAAGCTTTATAGTTGTTTAAAATACATACGTTGGGATTCTACTTTAAATCACCAAAAATATGCCGAGCTTGACATTCTATTATCCACATCGATTAAAAAGTGTGGAGCGAATATACATTATTCTAAACTAAACCCTAAATCATTTCACTCCGGTTGGAATTTTGAAAAACCTCATCAATTGCCCCATGATTCCATCTGGATAAACCTACTAAAAGTAGGCAAAACAGAGGAACTGAATACGTATTTCCAACCCAACCATGAGCTATACCACGCATTAACTCAGGAGCTAAAACATATATTACTAAACCCCATACAGAACTATCAGGCCATAAGTAATCCCGACTTTCTGTTACAACAAGGAGATTCCAATATTTATGTACTACCTATTAAACGGCGTTTGCTAAACATTCATCCTGATTCGAGTATAACGATGGATTTTAATCAGGAGTTGAGCTATAAGGTAAAACAGCTTCAGCAAAAGCACGGATTAAGCCCAGATGGAATTGTTGGTAAACAAACCTACTATTTTTTAAACTGGAACCAACAACGGTATATTGACGCCATAAAAGTCAATTTAGAACGAGTAAGATGGTTGTCTGATATTTCTTTAGGGGATGGTGTTGTGGTTAACATTCCTGCTCAACAAGCCAACTTATACCATAACGATTCTCTGCTTATATCTTCGAGAGTAATAGTGGGTAAGTCTAAAAATAAAACGCAAGTTTTTAGCTCCAACATAAATTATTTGGTTTTTAACCCCTGCTGGACCGTTCCTAAATCAATAGCTACCACTACCATTCTTCGAGGGATGAAGCGCGACTCCTCCTATTTGCAAAAGCGCAATATGTTTTTAATGCATAATGGTGATGAAGTAGAAATCGATAGCCTTGATACCAGTTTATTAACAGCTAACAACTTCCCCTATGTAGTTTTTCAAAATACCGATCCAGGTAACGCTTTGGGGCAAGTAAAATTTATGTTTAAAAATCGCTACAGCATTTATATGCACGACTCTCCACAAAAGCGATTATTTAATAAAGAAGTTAGAGCATATAGTCATGGATGTATTCGACTACAAAATGCATTATCGTGGTCAGAATTAATACTAAAGAAAGTCGATCAGCAAAGTAAACCCATCAGTTACCACCTTAAAAAAGGTTATCCCGAAAAGGTATATTTAAAAAAGGAAATACCTATAAAAATAGTATACCTAACTTGCTGGTTAAACCCTGAAAATAAACAACTGGTTTTTGGTCGGGATATATACTCGTACGACTATAAGGTTTTATCACAGCTACCATAGCCTACAGCAACTTTTTACATTGAAAACTAACACCTTACCTAGTAATGAGGTATGAATGTTATTCCAATATTTAGTATGTTAAAATTTGTAAATCATCGCGTTTTTTCTATTTTTGATGGCTGACTTTTTCTATTAACTGCTAAATGTGATTTCATGAAGAATGCTCTTTTGGTGTATTTTTTGCTTTTCTTTAATTGCCTCGCATTTAGCAATAAATTCAGCTACTTCCCTTTTAAACAACTCGACCTAGGAGGAAGAGTTGGCATGATTGAATATATTTATAGAGACAAAAATGATTTTCTTTGGATGTCGAATAGCCGTAAAGGACTGATAAAATACGACACCAATACCACACAATTTTTCAGTAACAATCCTTCAGATTCTACTTCCTTATCGGAAAACAGAGTTTATAAGATTATTGAAGACCATCAAGGAACCCTATGGATTGGTACAGGTAATGGGTTAAATCGCTTTGATGAGGATTCCGAGACCTTTACACGATATTACAGTAAGCCAAACGAAGTTATAGATAAACAGGAGTTTTGTGTTTACGACATAATTGAAGATAGCAATAATAGATTATGGTTAGCTACCAACAAAGGCCTTTTTGAGTATGATCGACTACAAGACACTCTGATTAAACAGATTGATTCGGCACAAAAAAATATAACCATGGACTTTTGTGCAATGGACATTGATCTTAACGGAAATATTTGGCTAGCTACTTTTACAAATCAAATTATTAAATACGAAATAGATCAACCTCAATTTAAGGCATACTCTATCGATGGCCTAGGCGATAAAGCAACTAACATTAAATGCTTATTAATTGATGTAGAAGGGAACATATGGTTGGCCACTAACGAGTTTGGCTTTTCATCTATTCAACCCGAAAGTAATAAGCACACCCATTATAAAGAGAATGATAATGGTAAAGGTTTATTTGAAGATGATATAAAGCAACTGTTGGAATATGACGATGAAAATATTTTTATAGCCACGGATCAGGGAGGTTTAAATATTTTTAATAAAAAGACCAAACGATTCTCGTATGTAAGTAATAAACACCGGAATAGTGGCGAATTATCTTCAGATGGAATTTTATCATTTACCATTGATAAAGAAAGGATTCTTTGGGTTGGAACTTCGCGTGGCGGTGTTAATTATTATAACCCCAAAGAAAACCGCTTCTTCAAAATAGAAAAGTCGCCTACCATTTATTATCCTACTATCAACTATTACTTATCTGCAGGTATGGCTAGTTGCTTTCATGAGGATTCAAGAGGTGATATATGGATTGGTACAGATGGTGGCGGCGTAAATTTAATGGATGGAAAGACTGGTCAAATAAAGGTATTTACCTCTAGAAATTCAAACCTATCCTCTAATACTGTTAGATCCATCAGTGAAGATAGTGAAGGAAATATATTTATACTTGGTTGGAAAGATCATATCGACAAGTATATCCATAAAAAAGGCAAGTTTGAACCGGTAAATATTCAAGCCAATCTAAATATTGGCATCGCTAATAATGCATTGTGGTCTATTCATGTAGATGATAAAGATAGGTTGTGGATAACGTACGTAGAAGGGCATATTTTACTGCTTGACAAAAAAGGTAACGAATTATATAAGAGAACCTGTGATTTACGTAATCATCATGGTTATAATTATGTATTTAAGGATAAGTATACCTCAAATGTGTACTTCTTAGGTCAGGATGGATTGCATAAATGGAATGAGGAAAAATTTGACTTTTCAGAACATCTTATCAAAAGAAGAGACTTGTTGTCGGTTCAAATAGATCAGGATGAAAACTATTGGGTAGGAACCAGTAGTATAGGGATACTCTTATACAATAAGAAGTTGGAAGTAATAGAAAATTACGATACAGAATCAGGCCTTACATCCAATGAAATATATGCCATGTTATGCTCCGAGAAAGGTGACGTATGGGTTTCTACATCAAACGGACTAAATCAAATTAATCGCAGTACGAATTCTTTGTTTACTTATCGCCAAGCAGATGGTTTATTAAATAGCCACTTCTTCAGGCAATCTGCCTTTCAAACCAAAAAGGGGATTTTTTATTTTGGTGGTGATAAAGGGGTTGATGTATTTCATCCAAACCGTATTAAGCAAAACAAGTACAAACCCAAAGTATACCTGCAAGCCATTCATATTTATGATGAAGATGGCGTTTTGGTTAAAAGCATTAACAAACCCTGTGGCAATGAAGATATTTATTTAAAATGGAACGAAAACAGGCTTGAGTTTAAATATTACGCCACCAACCATACTTTTCCAACTGAAACCAAATTCAAATACAGCCTTTTAGGTTTTGATAAAACCGTAAAATACATACAAACTAAGGCTAAAAAAGCAAGCTATAATAATATTACATCAGGTAATTACTCCTTTCATGTGATGGCAAGTAACAACGATGGTGTATGGAATGAAGAAGGTGTTAAAGTTAACGTTGTTATTGCAAAACCGTATTGGCTTGAAACATGGTTCTTAGCCCTCGTGATATGTGGTTTAATTCTTACTATTTATGCCATTGTCAAGTGGCGCTTAGCTAGAGTTAGAGTCATCAACGATCACCTGGAAACTAAAGTGAAAAATCGCACCAAAACCATTGAACGACAAAATGCCAAACTCATTGAGCAACGAGAAGAGTTGGTAACGCAAAGCGAACTTCTACAAACCCATAAAACCAAGCTTGAGGTTTTAGTTGATGAAAGAACCGAAGAATTGATTAAAGCCAAGGAAAAAGCAGAAAATTCTGATCGTCTTAAATCATACTTCTTGGCTAATATGTCGCATGAAATTAGAACACCGATGAATGCTATTATTGGGTTTTCCGTTCTCTTGGAAGATGATGGTTTAAGTCCTGAAGAAAGAAGTAAATTTACTCGAATTATTGTTTCAAACTCCAATGCCTTACTTCATCTGATTGAAGATATTTTAGACTTCTCGCAAATAGAAGCCGACCAACTTAAAATAGCTATCAATCCATTTAGTGTTGGTCGCTTGCTCGATGAAGTATATTCATCCTTCTCCTTGAGAAATGAAAATGAAAAGCTTGACATTATTAAGAAGAATGAGATTTCGAGTGCGGATATTCAATTAATATCGGATGAATTTAGAATACGTCAGATACTGGTTAATTTAATTAGTAATGCGCTTAAATTCACCGAAAAAGGCAGCATTACATTAGGTAGTAAAATAGAGACAGATCAAATTAAATTTTACGTTCAGGATACTGGGCTTGGTATGAACGAAGAACAGCTGAAGGTTATTTTTAATCAGTTTGTAAAACTCGATAGAGATCAGTTTAATGCAAAAAGAGGTATTGGTTTAGGCCTAACCATAAGCAAACGTTTGGCCAAAATGCTTGGTGGAGATCTAACCGTTCAGTCCGAACAAAATGTAGGTTCTATATTTGAATTAACCCTTCCTTTAAAGGTGTCTGAAAATGGTAATCATAAAAAACTAGTAGAAGAGCTAAAACATATTGAAAACGTCAATTGGTCGGATAAAAAGATATTAGTGGTTGAAGATGAGCAAACCAATTACACATATTTAAAAGAGGTTTTGCAAAAGTCGGAAGTTCAGTTAAAACACGCCTCAGATGGCGATATGGCAGTGAGTAGTTTGGAACAATGTAAACAATTTGATGTGGTATTGATGGATATTAGAATGCCTAATTTAAATGGCTATAAGGCGCTAGAGAAAATTCGTTCCGTTTGTAAAGATCAAGTCATTATTGCCCAAACAGCCTATGCCCGACCAGAGGATAAAAAGAAGATTAAAGAGGCTGGCTTTAACGACTATGTATCTAAACCCATCTTACCCGAAACCCTTTATAATGTGCTTCATAAGTACCTTTCTTAAATAATCATCTTTTGATTTTACTTATTAGGCATTAGATTATTTCCAAAAAAATATTCCTTTCAAAAAACTACTGACATACTGTTGTCACAGCTATGCTTTTTCTTTGTATTACATTAATAAAACTTAATCAAAATGGAAACAAAGAAAATTGAAAAGACACTGGTTGCATCTCATTCGCTAAAAACTACATTATCTAAAATTTACGAAGCTGTTGGAGTTATTCCAAACAAAGTGAAAGAAGGGATAGAAAAACAAAACATTTCGCCTGTAGCTCCACAAATCTGGAACTATATTGATTGCAATGGCAGCATGGATGCTGAATTCACCCTGGAAGTTTGTATCCCCGTGGATAAAAAAGGAACGGATACCGAGTTTATTAGCTACAAAGAACTGCAAGATTTTTCATGCGAAGCACATACGCATAATGGACCATGGAGCGATTTCGTTGAAGTCTATCCTAAACTATTTGGCGAACTGGAAAAACAAGGCAAAGCCTATACAGGTAATGTACGCGAGGTATATCACAATTGCGATTTTGAAGATCAGAACAAGTGTGTAACTGAAATTCAGATTGAAGTAAAATAGTGCTTGCCCCAAAAATCTAATTTCTTCGTGATGCTCTTGACCGTAAAGCTTTCGATTCAAGCACTTAGGAAGATTCGTAGTTTTTATTGACATTAAATAGCCATTGAAGGATTCTTTTCTGAGCTAAGGTTTAGAAAAGAATCCAACTTTATAAAAACCCACTCCCATGACAAAATTAAGATCCGTTCAAGATCCAAAACTAGTTGCTTTTTGTGGCTTGTATTGTGGAACATGCCGAAAATATTTAAAGGGTAAGTGCCCTGGATGTAATGAAAATACCAAAGCAACCTGGTGTACAATTAGAGATTGTAATCTCGATAATAAACTCAGCAATTGTTCGCAATGTAATATGGAAGGCATAGAAGCTTGCAAAAAGTTGAACAATCCTATCGGCAAAGTATTCGAGTTTGTATTTAGAACAGATAGATTGGCAAGCCTAAAATATATTGCAGCAAATGGAGAGCAGCTGTATTCGGAGAAAATGTGTAGTTTAGGGCTAATGTCTATTAAAAAACGACAAACCATTTAATTGTGAACCGCATTGACCGACTTAGTGCAATTTTAATACAATTGCAGAGCAAAAAAATAGTAAAAGCACAAGAAATAGCCGATAGGTTTGAAATTAGCCTAAGAACAGTATACCGTGACATTCGTGCCCTAGAAGAAGCAGGTATACCCATTGGTGCTGAAGCTGGCGTTGGTTATTTCTTAAGTTCCGAATTTCATCTACCGCCTGTTATGTTTACCATTGAAGAAGCAAGTGCGTTTTTATTGGCTGAGAAGCTGGTAGGTAAACTATCGGACACGAAGGTAAGTAATGCCTTTGAAAGCGCTTTATTTAAGGTTAAATCGGTATTAAAACACAGCGAAAAGGAACATCTAGATAAACTGAATAATAAAATTGCGGTTTTTAATAATGATCCAGTAGGTGGTAAAAAGGAAAACCTTTTTTTATTTGATATTCAAACTGCCTTAGCCAATAGGCAAGTGCTTGAAATTACATACACCGCTAACTATAACAAGCAGTGCACCACACGCATTGTTGAACCCATCAGTTTGTGTAATTACGATATGAAATGGCATTTAATAGCCTATTGTAGATTACGCAATGATTACCGCGATTTTAGATTAGATCGATTGGAATCGGTTAACATGCTAGATGAAAATTATGACGAAAAAGGTCATCTCTCATTAACTGAATATTTCGATAGAATGGCTAAAGAAAATAGCCTATATACCATTGAACTCAAATTACATGAAAGCCTTATAGAACAAGCTGGGTCTACCAAGTATTGGTTTGGGCTTACAGAGGAAATTAAAGAAGGAGAATGGATACACATGACATTTGCACATTCTGACATCGAGCTTTTTGCCAAATGGTTACTTAGCATGGAAAACAAAGTGCAAATTATATCTCCTCCTGAATTAAAGCTTATTATACAAAAGAGAGTAGAAGAGTTGAGTCGTTATTATCTAACTTAATAGGTTTTCTGAACTCATTTTTCACTATCCCAATATGTTGGTATTTTTCACTTATTAGAATATCATTAACTGCATCTCATCTTTTTTATTACTATTTTTGTATCGATGAAGAATGTACGGAAGCATATGGCATTTATGTTATTAGGCATTTACCTTGCGGTATTTGCCCATAATGCTATCCCGCACCATCATCACACACAATTTGTAGATGAGTTAGTTCATACTCTATTGCAAGATGATGATCATCATCATCATGAGCCAGACCATCATCAACATGAAGGCTCTGAACATCACCAACGAGAATATGGTAATCATTGTCATGAAAGCCACAAACACGAATATCATCAATACGAAACTGTACTTTCGGATGTAAAAACAACATTTGACTGCTTCGATGTATTTGGCGGGTTTGCCGAGGGTGGTGCTATTTGTCGTGAGAAAGAGGTATTCTTATGTATTGAATACTTAATTCAATTAATTGCTTGGGATAAATCTGTCCAAACTCTTCGTGGACCTCCTATAGTAGCATAAGAGCTTTGTATACCAACTTCTGGGTATACTATAATCATCCATAATTACTGAATTTAATCTCAGTACAAAACCGTTTTAACCATAAGGTAGCTATAACAATTCTATCATTAGAATAATGTTACATGCCCTCCTTATAGGCTAAATATTAGGTTCTGAAATATTACAATTTACAACAATATGCTACAACTTAAATATATTTTCCTTTTAATAGTATTGCTTAAAACAATTAGTTTAGGTGCTCAACACAATCATCAACATAGTGAAGAAATTCCAACTATTAAGTTTAGTCAGATTATCAATAAGGTGGAGATATTTGCAGAATACACTTCGCTCGTTCTGGGTCAGAATTCCCGATTCATATGTCATTTTACATCCATAGATCAATATAAACCCATATCAAATGCAACAGTAGAGCTTTATTTTAATGATATATTAATTGAGCAATCAGACAAGGTATTGAGAAATGGAATTTTCGTTTTAAACTTTACTCCACAAACCACTTCCTCTGGTAATTTAATGGTGGTTTTAAAATATAACCAACTCTCATATGCATTTAGTTTTAAAGACTCTCGAATTTTTACCAGTACACATGAATCTATTCATGAGGTAAACACAGTAATTGAACCTGATATTGTTTTTTTAAAAGAACAAGCCTGGGGAGGTGAATTTGGTGTAATTCAAATAAAAAAGAAACCTTTTGAAGATGTCATCCACACATCTGGAGAACTTCTCTCTTCCGTTGATAATAAAATTGCCATTGTTGCGCAAAGTGATGGAATCTTAAAACTCAGAAATGAAGTATTACTCGGGAAGCGTTACTTAAAAGGGCAGTCACTAGGTATAATTAATGGCAAAAATATGGAGAATAGCCGTGAACTTTCATACAAGACTGCGTACGCTATCTTTATAGATGCTGAAGCTAATTTTATTATGGCCTCACAGCTTGTTCAAAAACAAACTATTTCGCGAAAAGAGTACCATAGAATAAAAGCCATTTATGAACAAGCCAAGGCTAAAATGGAAGTTTACGGTTACTTTAATAACGACGGAAAATATGTGGCAAACGATCAACCTGGAATTACAAATATATTGAGCCCGAGAGAGGGCTATATTTCTGAGATAAAAGCAATAAATGGCACTTACATACAAAAAGGAGAAGTTATCGCTCAAATAAATGTGGGAGAATCATACCTACTAAAGGTTGATTTTCCGAAACATGAGTTCAATAAACTTGCACAAGTAACAGATGCCAATTTTATACCTGAATATCTCGAAGAAGAAGAGGTACTGTCTGTTTTAGAGTTAGGAGGCGTTCCACTTAAAAGCAATCAGAAAGCGGCTACAAGTTCACCATATATTCCTTACTATTTTAATCTCCCTAGCCACCATAAAATCATTCCTAATTCCTATGCTTCTGTCAGTATTAAATGCAAAAATATAGGCAACAAAAAAGAAATGGTCATCCCTATTTCAAGCTTAATTGAAAAGGAAGGAAGCTATTGGGTGTTTGTTGAACTAGAAGGTGAAAATTATACAAAAAGGGAAGTGACTATTGGCGATGATAATGGTCAAGATGTAATTGTTTTATCCGGTCTTACAGAAGGTGAAGTTGTTGTAACCAGAGGAGCTTACCGAGTTAAACAAGCAGCATTAAGTAGCGATATTCCTGAACATACGCACTAGATTAATAAGCACTTTTTGGTATGAAGGTTATTGCCCTATATAGCCTTCGCAGATTTATTAAGACAAAGTCATGGTAAAAAATATAATCAAGTTTTCTTTAAATAATAAGTTATTCATATTGGTTTTAGCCATCCTCGTCTCTATAGGAGGTGTGTATACTGCCGCCAACATGGATACAGATGTATTTCCTGATTTAACCGCACCAACTGTAGTTGTTATGACGGAAGCGCGAGGTATGGCACCCGAAGAGGTAGAACGTTTAATTTCGTTTCCGATAGAAACCATGGTTAATGGTTCTACAGGAATAAGAAGAGTACGTTCATCATCCGCTCAAGGCTTTTCTCTAGTTTGGGTAGAATTTGATTGGGATATGGATATATATAATGCCCGACAAATTGTAAGCGAGAAACTGCAAATGGTATCAGACCGAATGCCCAATGGTGTTAGTAAACCTACTTTAATGCCACAATCATCTATCATGGGTGAAATTTATATTTTAGCATTAAGCTCCGATTCTATTTCGAATATGGAATTACGCTCATTAGCAGACTGGAATATACGAAACAGACTACTAGCAATAGAAGGAGTAGCTCAAGTAAGTACCTATAGTGAAGAAAAAAAGCAGTACCAGGTCAATATTGATCCACATAAAATGGCGTATTACGATGTTGGTATTGGTGAATTACTTGAAATATTAAGCGAAGGAAACAAGAATGTATCTGGAAGTTTTATTGAAGCACATGGGAACAGATATGTTATTCGAGGTATGGCACGCACATCCGATGTGAAGAAATTAGGCAATAGAATAGTCAAAACAACCAACGGTAAACCTATCTGCCTCAATCATGTAGCTGAGGTAACTATTGCTTCGGCTCCTACCATTGGAGGCGCTAGTTACGAAACCCTTGATGCTGTTGTAATGTTAGTAACCAAACAACCTAAAACGAATACCCTTGATTTAACAGAGAAAATTGATGCTACACTAGACGATATTCAAGCAAATTTACCAAGTCATATAACTATTCATCGCGATATATTTAAACAAGCTAGTTTTATAAAAAGTGCTGTAGGCAATGTGGGTGATGCTTTATTCGAAGGAGGTATTTTTGTGGCTATTATACTCTTCATATTTTTAATGAATTTTAGGGTAACCATTATTTCTCTTATTTCTATTCCCGTTTCCTTACTAATTACTGTAATTACCTTAAAACTAATGGGACTAGGCATTAACACCATGGTATTAGGAGGTATGGCCATAGCAATTGGTTCTTTGGTTGATGATGCCATTGTTGATTTAGAAAATGTATATAAACGACTGAGAGAGAATGCCCAAAAACCTGAAAAGGAGCAACAAAGTCAGATAAAAGTGATATACAATGCTTCTTTAGAAATTCGTTCATCCATTGTAAATGCCACCCTCATCATTATGGCAGCTTTTATTCCTTTGTTTTTTCTAAGCGGAATGGAAGGCAGAATGCTTAAGCCTTTGGGATTTACCTACGTAATTTCTCTCTTTGCTTCTTTAGTGGTTGCCATGACATTAACTAATGTTTTAGAGGTGTATCTATTAACCAATAAACGCTTACTAAAGAAACATGCCAATGGAAGTTTTGTAGAAAGAAAGCTAATACAGTTCTATCGTACAATTTTAGAAAAGGCCATGCATCTTAAAAAGGTCATTTTAATATCTGTGGCATTCATTTTCCTGGTTTCTATGATAATACTAGGTCAATTTGGACGTAGTTTCCTACCAGAGTTTAATGAAGGTAGTTTTACTATTGTAGTCACAACTTTGCCTGACATATCATATCCTGAGGCCAAAAGAACCATGCGCGAAGTAGAACGGGTACTCATGTCTATTCAGGAAATAGGAAGCGTTGAAGGGCGATTAGGAAGAGCTGAGTTAGCAGAACATTCAGCAGGTTTAAATACTATGGAGTTTGATATGCCATACCAGTTAGGTGACAAGAATAAAGAGACATTTTTAAATGAAGTACGAAGTAGGTTAAATACAATTCCTGGCATCGTTTATGAATTAGGACAGCCCCTTACTCATCGTATCAACCATATGATGTCAGGCACAAGAGCAGTTATTGCCATTAAACTTTTCGGCCCTGAGGTGGAGAAACTACATGTTTTAGGAGAAGAAATAAAAAAATCTATTTCAGACGTAGAAGGAGCTGTTGATATAGCCGTCGAGCAGCAGGTAAATGTTTCTCAAATTAAAATCATACCTAAAGAGCATAATTTAAATAGTTATGGCATAAGTATGAACGAGTTTAATAACTTTATTGAAACTGGCTTTGGTGGAAATATTGTTGCATCGGTATTTGAAAAGGAACGAATGTTTGATTTGCAAGTTCGTTTTAAGAAATCTTTTAGAAACAATATGGAGCAGATAAAAAATGCACGGATATTTACTGCTTCAGGAAAATCTGTTCCTTTACGTTATGTCGCAGAGGTAAAATCATCATCTGGTCCAAATGTAATTAACCGCGAAAATGTTAGGCGCAAGTTGGTGGTATCTGCCAATGTAGCTGAGCGAGATGTGCACAGCGTGGTATTAGACATTCAAAGTAAAATTGCATCTAAAGTAAATATACCTGACGGATACTTTATTGAATATGGAGGTCAGTTTAAAAGTGAAGAAAAAGCTTCCAGAACACTTTGGATAGCCTCCATATTTGCCTTACTTATTATTTTTTTGCTCTTGTATCAGGAGTTTAGAAACACTACAACAACAGCCATTATATTATTGAATCTTCCCTTGGCATTAATAGGTGGTGTTATGGCTATTTGGATGACTTTTGGAGAACTTAACATTCCAGCCATCATAGGGTTTATTACCTTGTTTGGTATAGCCACTCGGAATGGTATTTTATTAGTTTCTAGATATAATACTTTAAAGGAAAAAGGTCTTGATTATTATGATATAATTATAAAAGGTTCCAGTGATAGATTAATACCAATTTTAATGACAGCATTAACCGCTGCTTTAGCTTTAATCCCTATGGCTTTAGCCTCTGATGCTGCAGGAAACGAAATTCAAAGTCCAATGGCTATTGTAATTTTAGGAGGTTTACTAAGTTCTACCCTGCTTAACTTATTTGTACTACCTATCATATTTATGATACGAGAAAAACGAATGGATAGATAATCTACTATCCACGCCAAAGTAACCCTATAAGATTCATTATACCTTAATATAAAACATAAAATATGCGATATATAGTAAAAATAACAACCATATTTATACTCGGTGTAAATTACATGTATAGTCAAGCTCAAGAATTACCCTTTAATCAGGACTTTATAGATTTAGTCGAGAACAACAGCTCTACCCTTAATGCTTATAAAGAGAAAATTGAAGCTGATAAACTAGTAGCAAGAGTAAACTTAAACCCGCAAAATCCCGAAGCCAGAATCAGCAGAACCAATAACGGAGATAGTTTTAATCAAGAAATTGAAATTACCCAAGAGCTAGACTTTCCTACTGTATACTCCAATAAACGTCACATCTCAAAATTAGAACAAGATCAACTTGAAACCTCATTACGTTTTTTTAAGCGTGATGTAGTATGTAAGGCCTATAGTAAGCTGGTATATTTTACTTACTGTAAAAACATGTTTAACATACATCAAGAAAGATCTTCTCGTATATCAAACATTAAAATGCATATGCAAGAAAAGTTTAAACTTGGAGATATTTCTGGTATAGAATTAACTAAGGCTAACATGGAAGCTAGCATTCTGCAAAGCAAAGTCAATAAATACCATACAGAGCTCATTAATGCGAAAAAAGAATTAGCCTATTACATTGGAGATGTTGATAAACAAGAAGGAGTTATGCAGCTTATCTCTTCAAAAAATATGGTATTTAAAGATGATTCTTTAAATAAAGCATCATTAAAATCTAAATGGGTAGAGCAAAATACAGGTGTAAATGAAGCCATATTTATGTATCTGATCAGCGATAAAAATATAGGCTTGGCAAAAGCACAATCTTGGCCTAAGTTCTCTATAGGTTACCGAAGAGATGAGAACCAATCAATAGCTATGAATGGAGTAGCGTTAGGTATGTCTATTCCTTTATGGGAAAATAAAAACACTGTAAAACAAGCCAAAGCTAATAAAGCATTTGCACAGAGTTACGAAGCAGACAAACGTATTTTGGCAGAACTGCATTTTGAAAAGCTTTATCAGGAAATAGTCGAGAATAAACAAATCCTGCAGTTATTAAAGAATAGCTTTCGTGAAGAAGAAATAGAAAGTCAGCTCTCATCATCTTTAGAAGAGGGATATATTTCTGTGTTGGAATATTTTAATCAACTAGAGGCATATCATCAAATTGAGGATGAATTACAAGAAAGAGAACGTTCTTATAAATTAGCCTACATTGAGTTATTAAAAGTGGAATTGTAAATTACCTTTCATCTTCTGCAAGAGAAAATATTTTAAAAGGCTTATGGTACTGTATACTCAAACAAAGTATTAATTAAACATGCTTCTCGCAAACCCATATTTTACGGGTAAACTTTGCCTTGCCGCTTTTTTTGATACTACAACTATCCAGTAAGGTCAACCCAGCATGGCTTATTTGTTCTTCAATATCTACTATTGAAACTATTACCAAACGCTTGCTAATATGAGCCGTAGATTCAATAATATGAGCAATACTATCATCATGGGCATAGCTAAAATGATTGTAAGGTAAATCAATTATAGCCGCATCGTAATTTTTACTGATATCTTTGATATCAGAATTATAAACCTCAGCGGAATAATTAAAATGAGCTAAATTCTTACGTACATGCCTACATATTTTTGCATTAATATCGCAACCTTCAATATCTACTCCAGCAAAACAAGCTTCTAACATGATGGTACCTACCCCGCAACAGGCATCCAACAAAGTTCTCTCTTTATCCCTTTCTGCAGCAATATTGATCAATGCCTTAGCTATATTTATATTGATGGAGTTACTATAAGAACAAGGTTTTTCTTTGTGCTTAAGCCAATCGAATTCGTCCTTATTTAAAATGCCAAAATACCAAACTCCCGCCAAGTAACATAAACCATAGGTTACGGTAGGTTTATAATAATCGGGCGTACCTTCAATGCTGAAACCAATGTCTTTAAGTTTTGTTAATCGCACAGGATATTCTGTAGTATCGCCATGTAACACCACATATTCTACTTTAAAACCTTCAATATGTATATTTTCATTTTTGATTTTAACAATCAGTTCAGCATAATCCTCCGAAGCCTCCATAACATCCAAGCGACTTTTTATAAAGGCACTACTAGATGGTTCTACCTTTATAGTTGATAAAAGTAGTTTATCCTTTTCTTCCTCATTAAAGATATACTTCGATTCGAGTTTGCATAAATCACCTTCCGTAAGGTCGTAGGTAAAAGAATAAATGTATTTGTTGGTAGGCATATATTGCTTAAGTATTTGAGGCTTATAACCGTGATATCGGTTATTAAATGCTGGCCAAAGGTAATTATTCATTTTTATCCTTTAGGCTAATTTTATTCTTTTGTTTAAACCAATAAAACCTCAAAAGCAACATGGTATATTAGCAAGTCATTTCTCGATAATGTAAGCGAGTTTACAAATATTCATATTTATCGAACATAGCTGCTTGACCAATTCTATTTCCCTCTGAATCATATACATTCCAAAGGATTACATTCCTTATTTCAAATCTTTTACCTGTTTTAGATATTCTAATACCAGAATAGTTTTTTGAAAATCCTTTCTCGGCAACCTCAGCTAAAAATTGTTCTCTTGTAGCTCTCTCATCACTTTCTGCAGAATACTTAGATGGCATATTGGTAAACTCATCCCAAGTCATTTCAAAGAGACTAAGTGCTTTTTGATTTGCGTAGTTAAATGTGGGATCGTTTGAACCATTATGAGCTAAGAGTACGTAATCGGAATTGAAAACTTGTTTGGCTTGTTCTTCTATGCTCAATGAAAAGTCAACTATCTCAATATTAGCCAACTTTTTCAGGCTACTGGTGATTAGATGAATATATTCTTTTAGGTAACTATTTTCACTATTCGATAAACCAGTCTTGTTCATTATTAGAGTATCAATTTAACTGCTTCTATCACCGTCATTTTTTCTTTGATGTTTCTGTCTTTAGCTATTTGATTACAAACAGAAATTATGCCATTAGTAAGTACATCTTGCCCATTAAAAATCTCTGCACTCATGCAGTCAACAGTACATGCTAGGATTCCTGCATCGGTTAATGATTCAAGGCTTTTTATACCTGCACTATTTTTACCGATTCCTGCATCATTAAAAAATACAGCTTTAACCTTACGCTTCTGGGCATAATGTCCTGCACTTAAACCGCCATGTGATCCACACACAACAATATCATCAGCATTACTCTCATTTAAAAAAGTGATGCTATCTGTAACTGTAACATCTATTCCGTCTATTTGAGTTTGAGTCTGTTTTTTTAAGTCTGCCTTGTTATCCTTTGCTTCGCTCTCTGAATAAGAATCTATTCTCCTATCGTTTTGTGTAGATGGAATGAGCTCAACAATTTGGGCTATTTTGATAACGGCCTCTTTTACAGAATCACCGATTTTAATTCCTGCAGCTTTAGCTTGAGGTGTAGCGTGACTGATGATTCCACTTTGCCAGGTATCACGAGAAATGCCGATCTCAGCACTATTGTGACTAACAGAGCAAGCCAGAATATCCTCAGCCTCATAATGGGTAAGACCTCTGATTCCTGCTTGATTTTTTCCTACTCCCGCATTGTTCAAAAAAACCACTTTTACATGGCAGTTATTTACGTGCTTGGCCAAATCCCTATTACCTCCGCAATGAGATCCGCAGACCAGAATTGGATTTGTATTGTTAGCTTGTAAATCACCTAAACTATCCAGTAATACAACACCTTTAGGTAATTCCATGATCATTTCTCTTACAACTTAACTATTATTGATTGATGACTATCTGGATGCAAGTTCAGCGTTAGCAATCTCTGTTCCTTTTTTGTATGCTATTATATTTCCTTCAACAAACTTTTCAGGAACACTTTCTCTTACAATTTGAATCATCTCTTCATGAGAATAGCCCCTGAACTCAGCGTAATAACCAAGCATAACAACATTCATCATTTTGTTGATATTAAAATCAGGACTTTTATGTACTTCAGGATCTACAATAAATGTTTCGTTCTCTGAGCGTTTTATCATCTCTGTTTTAGACTCAGGCAAATCTTTTTGAAGTCTGGTGTTTACACTGGTAGAAGTTAATTCATAAGTACTTGAAAAAACCACGCCATCTTCTTTTAAGCCATGCAAATGTCTAAGCGTTTCCGTTTGCTCAAAAGATATGACGTAATCCACATCTCCCGCTTTAATAAACGGCGACAGCACAGGTTTATCTGAATACCTAAAATGACTTTCAACACCCCCGCCACGCTGACCTAGGCCAATCACATCAGATATTTTTAACTCGTACCCAAGTTTCATATAAAACTTACTTAAGAGGTTACTGAAAAGCAGAATACCTTGTCCTCCTACTCCAGCAATTATAATATTTTTTCCTGTGTCCTGCATTTTTATGATTTTATAGCTTCAAACTTACATGCAGTAGAACATAGCCTACAGCCCGTACATATATCTTGGTTAATAACTATCTCAACCGATCCATCCTCTGCTTTTTTACTCTCAATAGCTAAACATCCAACATCTATACACTTTCTGCATTTAACACATTTGTCTTGGTCAATGTAACTTGGTGTTTCTTTAGGAAGTTTGAATTTTGTAACACATGGTTTTTTAACAATGACTACAGAATTGGTTTCTGCACTTACCGCATTAAGGATGGATTTCTCTAAATCATCAAACTCGTAAGCATCAACAGTAACAATATCTTTAACACCAATGGCTTCGCATACCGTAGCAATATCCAGTTTGTTTTCAGGTTTGTAATTAAACCCAAACTCACTAGAGGCTACATTCTGTCCCCCCGTCATAGCAAGACAGCTGTTATCAACAATAATTACGGTTGATTTACTGTCATTGAATATCAGGTTCATCAATCCATTGATTCCTGTTGCCCAAAAACCACCATCGCCAATCATAGCCACAAAGTTTTCCTTGTGATCCTTAGCTATGTTGTATCCATGAGCCAAGGCAATACTGGAACCCATACATTTTTGTAAAGAATAGGACTCCATATGAGGAAAACAACCGATTAAACCACAGGTAACATCGGCAGCAGCCTTTATTTTATGTTTTCTTAAAATTTGCGAAATAAAAAGGTGAGAACAACCCGCACAACTTACCGGAAGTCTGAAAGGAACTCCTTCTATCGGCGTTCTTTTAGGTGCATTAGGAACAAGTTTTTCCTCAATAACATCTGGTGTAAAACGCATCATATCAGGAAACTTAGGAAATAGTTCTTTTCCAATTACTGAAACTCCTAAATCCTTGATGTTCTTTTCCAGAAGATCATGGCCATCTTCAATTACATAGAGTTCATCTACATGTTCGGCCAACTCTTTAATCATCTTTTCTGGAAGTGGCATAACCAATCCCAGTTTTAAAACCGAAGCTTCAGGTAATACTTCCTTAACGTAGTAGTATGGCGTACCTGCAGTTATAACACCAATCTTTTTATCGTTAAGCTCTAGCCTATTCATATCAAAGTCATTGCTATTCTGAGCTAAGCGCTTCATATTAGCCGTAAAGTCATTAAAGCATTTGGTCAACTTTGGATGTTCAGAACCTTTAGCTTTAGTCATAATGGTTGTCATTATAACCTTACTGAAACTTACTGGATATATTTCTCTGCATTTGACTTGATAAGTATAGTCTTCGTCATATTCAACTTTACTAGTTGTTTTACATATTACAGATGTAATTTTTAAGATAACTGGAGTACTATATTCTTCGCTAATTTCGAATGCCTTAACCATAAGATCTTTGGCCTCCTGACTGTCACTTGGCTCCAATACCGGAATATTAAACATATTCCCATAATGGCGAACATCGTTATAATCATCACCTGCAATACGACCCACATCATCACCTACAACCAATACCAATCCACCATTTATCTGACTACCTGCAGCACCTCCTAAAGCATCAGCAGCTACGTGTAAACCCACCGTTTTCATTATGGCCAGACTCCGATAACCAGCGAATGAAGCGCCAATAGCTACTTCTAAACCCACTTTCTCGTTAGTCGACCATTCACAATAGATTTCTGGATATTTATGTTGCGTATAATCCATTACCTCCGTGGAAGGAGTACCCGGAAATCCGGCAGCAACTTTCACACCTGCTTCAAACGCTCCTCTGGCAACGGCTTCGTTACCATTCATCATTTTTACTGCGGTAAACTCATTTCCTGTCTTCATATTAAAAGATGACTTATATCAATGTTTTGTAACAATCGCCAAAAATAGATAAATTATAGTCTGCAACAAATTCGGATAGCACTTTAATTAAAAATCAACGGTATTATTATGCGTAAATCATTAAGTTTTTATAAAGTCACTGTGCTGATAGACATTTAAAAATACAATCTAACATTTTATAACGAGAATAGAAATATCTTCTTTTGCGTTAACATTCTTTTAAAACATCTGAAATGGTGTTGAATATATAACTGTCTTCATTAAATAAATGATCAGAAAACAACCTTACTCTTTTTGCTATAGTAAATATACATCTTACAAAACTGATCAGCTGATTATTTTCACTCATTTCAAAAATCAGGCAATAAGAGCACCCATCTGTTTCCTATCTTCCCCATTTATTATCATATCTGTTGGATTTATATAAACGAATGTACAGAAAGTCATTCGCAAAATAAGTTACAGTAATATTACTGTAACTTTTCACACCTGTAACTATATACATAGCAATAGATTGCATTTTTAGACATTAAAAAAAGAACACAAAACTAGCCTAAAACACCCCTATATTCCACTTTTTAGGCCAAAATGAGGGTTTTGATCCCACTTTAGGACCAAAAATGGCTATTTTCATTCCACTTTTGCTTGTTTTTCGCATTTTGTGTGACTTTTCTTCGGGACCGCTTCGCAAAAGCTTCGGGGCGACTTCGCACTTCTTCGCAAGCTGTTCGCAAAATGTACACAAACGCTTTGCCTTATAGTTGCGAATAACAGGTGTAACTTTTATGAACTAACTGCAATGCTGTTTCAAGCAGGGACTGAGCAAAGGCAAATAGTAATTATAAAATGAGCTGTTAGTATCAAGGAGGAAATTAGGCAAAAAATAAGATAATAATTTGTAGACAATTCTAAAATACGCTATGCAGAATTTTAAGGCACTTCACTATCAAACCGCCAGTTTGTATATTAAATGCTTTACTGTTCAAAATTTACCAATTCCCCCCAATTTAGGAATATTTATTGTTATAAAATATTTTTAATCAACTCATTCTCATAGCTGGTATCAAATCCAACATAAGTAATATCGTCAATATCAATTTCTTTATCATTATGCGAGGTGGTCATATTCCAAATCCTGCAATTGCACATTTAAACATTATTTCAAATCCTAATAATGTTACAACCACTACAATCGCTTTTGAAATTCGAACTTTAGAAATAGAATGTATTCCAATAAAAATAATAGTTAGGCTCCAGATTTTAGCAATATAAACTACCAAGAAATTATAATTATTAGATTGAATAAGTAGCTGAACAACTAACATTACAATAACTGGTAACATTGCAACCCCTACCACCATTCCCACCTTTTTATAATCTAATTTGTATCCAAGTTTGTTAAGTAAAGCAGTAATGAAATATGTTCGAAATACAAATGATAGAATAGTTCCAATTAAGAACGAAGCTGTATATGCTATAATACCTACACCAAATTGAAGTCTAGATATAGTTTTACTTTCTATCAAATGAAAAATTGTAAGTGTTGGGAACATCAATAGGCACAATAAACATAAATCTCTTAAGCCTAATTCTTTACCTAATATATTTTCAGCAAAAAATTTACGAGGCTTAGTTAGTAAATCAGGTATATGAGTTAGAATATCTGTTGACATTTATAAGTTTATATTGATTCTATGCGTTTATGAGATTAAATTTAAGATAATTTATTTTTTAAATCTGCACTAAAAACAGGGAAGCTTACCCTTCCATTGATTTTTCCAGTTCACGAGCATGCAACAGAAACTCTTGTACATTCATTTCTTTAAAGAAAATTAAACCATGACTAGCTCTTATGCTTTGATTTGCATTGGTATAAAAGAACTCTTTTCCTAAGAGGTACTGAATATTATCTAGTTGTTCTACCCATATATTTTTTGCTAAGGTGCTAAACTTTCCATCCAGTTCGTAACTTGGAAATGAAGCATTTACTTGACTCAGGTAACAATCGCTAAATGATTTGTCCAAAACATCCATGGCATTCAAACTAACTGGCACCATTACATTAACATCAGAAGGAGCAAACTTAAACCATACATTCCTATAACCCCAAATTCTCAAATGACTCAAATCCTCTTCTTTGCTCCAAGCCCGAATAGCTTCGGCTATAGCCTGTAGTACTTTATAATGAGTATCAGGACCACTCCCCTCTGGATCTAAAGCCAAACTAATGACACTTGGCTTTTCTTTTCTAAATTCTTCAAGAATAGGAGCCACATCACGCTCTCTGTTGGGTTGCTCAGTAAAAATATCGCCTGTATAAAAACCCAAACGAAGGTGTCGAACGTTTTTAACCTGAACACCCGAATGAGCCCAAACCAACTCTTCCTCAAACTCACGAATCATTCCTTTTAACTTCTGTATGTTAGGTGGATTTTTTTGTCCGTCGTAGCTATCTCTAATATTGGAAAGAATGGCGTTGATGGTATTTCTTAAGTGCTCACTATCCTTTACCTCCCATATTTGCACAGTAGCCCTAACCACCCTATGACAAAGTCCTCTCACTTTTTCCAATGGTTCTTCAGATGCTACATTCAACAAGAAATGATAAACATCTTTATCCCATTTAAATAGATAACCCGATTCATAAAAGTCAGCATATTCAATCATTTGAATCCTACCCTGATTTAAAAGCTTTTTTGTAGAATTAAGAATATCTATAACAAAACCATTGGTTACTGCTGTAAAGCCAGAGGTAAGTACTGAAAAGATGGACTTATTGGATGTCTCCCTCAACGTTCTGTTTACATGTGGCTGAATTCCCAATTGAATATCATCGTGATGTGGACCTGTATGATAGAAAACCTGATTCTTTTCTGGCTTTAAGCCTTTGTATATTTTGGCCTGAACCGATTCAATAACTTCTTGTACAGTATCTATTGATAAGTTAGGTATCAAACGACAATACATATCTAATTTTAAATCAGAAAGCTCCAATTTTGGACCATACTTATTCATTCGTTTACACAAGTCAATAATGGCTCTTTCTGTTTTTTCTTGTGTCCACTCCCCTGTTCTATAATAAGCTTCAATACTGTCGTTCAGTTTAACACTCGAACTTTTTGTAATATAAAACCTACTGTTGGGCAGATTTTGTAGTGCCGTGGCAGGATACAAAACAGACGGTTTACTCTCCAAAGCATTTTTAACTACAGGTGCTTTGGCTTCTCCTGCAGCAAATATCAACGCGACAGCATCCTTATTGTAGGTAATTGACCCCAAACCGATGGTTATAACCAAACGATTTTTGGACACCTCAATGCCTCCTAAATCACCAGCAGCTTGTGCTTGTGTTTCAAAGTTAGTTTTAGTCAGGCGAGTAGTTGAAAAATGGTCAGAGCCACGGGTATTAAAAGCAATGTGACCATCAGGGCCTATTCCTCCAAGAAAAAAGCCTATTCCTCCTTTTTCCCGGATTTGACGCTCATAATTCACACACCAGTCATCAATCATAAAAATGGACTGCTGCTGTTCTTTCTCTTGCTTTGTTTTGGCTTCTCTATAGCGCAACGAAAGGTCTACAATACTATCAGGAAATACCTCCGCAAAAGTCTTTCCTTCTGCCAACGCTATCTCATCACAATTGATGAGTAATGCATTATCTATGCTTAAGCCAAATCCTTTGATGTAATATTCATTGACATAATGGTAGAAGCTATTTTTTTGATTCGAACTTATCGGGTAAAACTCATCGATTTGAATAAAATGCAATTTGCTCAAATCGGGCTTCTTTTCCACCTTTAAGCCATTCTCCTCTCTTATTTTCTTTCCGTTTGCATTATTCCAGTTCTCCAACAAAAATTGCGTCCAACGTATAAAATACTCTGGTGTTTTACCCGTAGGCAAACTAGTTACGCCTTCAGGATTTTCAGCAACCCACTCCAAAAACCTCAATGCAGCAAACATTCCCAACTGAGGAAAATTATCCACTGTAATGTATGGTATAGCGGTGGAATTTTTTTCAATTCCTGCCTTTTGAATATATACTTTCTCGACTTCGGAGAAACCGTTATTTATCATTCTATTTTATTTTTTCATAGTTATGCCCTATCAATAAGGTGTCCTGTCTATCATCATTAATAAGAATGGAAAGGCGCTTATCTAAGAAAAGCATTCTTTTCATTAGCTCATCATAGGATATTTTCTCTTCTGTATTCCAGATTCTCTCAACAAAGGCTGGAAGACGTTTTCTTAGGCTTGGAATTTCATCCTCCTGCGCCTGTTCCCATGCACACATTTGAGCACCTATAACTAAATCTGATTTAGAGGCTTGAATGGGTTCGAAGGACGGAGCCTTATCCCACCAGTTTTCCCAGCGCCACATATTCCAGTCATAAATAGTCTTTGGTTCCCATTTCTTTTCATTAACCACATAAAGAGGTTTCCACGACACATTAACAAGCGTATAACCATCGTTTATTAATTCAGTTGGAAGATAACGATTTGTTTCAAATGGAAATACAATAATATCTTTAGAAATTTCAATATTTGCATCAGGTCCGAATCCTTCCCACACGCACATTTGTTTATTATATTTTTTTACTATGGAATTCATCCTGTTTATAAAGTGATTAAATAATTCATGAACATCTATATCCAATTTATTTTTCACCATATATTTCCGAACATCTGGGTCGTCCATAAGGCCATTAAACTTAGCTTCGTCACCTCCTATATGAAAATAAGGTGTAGACTTAAAGACCGATAGAGTTTCACCTATAAGAACATCAAGCGCTTCATAAACTTCTTCTTTACCCATATTAACAATCGATGGGTTGTTCTCATCGCTTTCTATGGCAAATATCTCCCCATACTTTTTAGTAAACTGTTTAGAATGACCTGGTACATCAATTTCAGGAATGATGGTGACTCCTCTTAATTGTGAGTAAGCTTCAAGTTCCTCCAATTCTGCATAACTATAATGTTTTTCGGCGGTAGATAACTTAGGGTACTTTTTTGAAGGAAGCGTATAAGATTGATTATCGGTAAAATGCAATTGTAGAAATCCGATTTTATAATAAGCAGCCAGATTAATTATTTTTTTGATTGTGCCTACATCGTGCCATTTCCTAGCTAAATCAATCATTAAACCCCGATATGCTGCATCCGGACTATCCCTTATTTCTACGATTGGGAATACCACTGAGTTTTCACTCATCTTGACCATATGCAACAAGGTATTTTTGGCATAAACCAGAGCGGTATAGCTTCCTCCTGAAACCATAACTATTTCGTTAATATCAATGTGGTATTCTGAGCGCATTAATGAAGTGTCCATTTTAAAAACAATATCAGCTTCATTATTTTTTGACGTTGTTGTTGCCAAACCAATCCCTGTGACCAACTCAATTTCTGAAGATAGTAATTCTAGCAGAGGATATACCTCGGCATGAGGTGAATAGAATTTACTATCCGTTGATAATACAACTTTTTTTTGCGCTACTTGAAGATGCTTTGGTTGTGGAAGAATTGAAACATCGTTTGCTTCATCCTTTATTTTCGTTGTGTTATCACATGAAACCAATAAGATAAGCACACTAAGTACTATGAATACTATTTTCATTTTTACCTCTTTATTTGTTAAGTGTCATGCGAAATACGTTGGCAATATCATCCATTTCGGCATCCGGAATAGTTAATACAAAATGCCTGTCCTCAAAATGCCATTTAACATCTGCATTTGAACCTAGGTGTGTGATCTTACTTAATCCTTCATCGGGATAATATAAATGCTTGCCAAGTTTTTTTATTTTAATCTCGGTACCAGGTTTTGGTTTGCCGAGTAAAAACAGATATAAATTCTTCCCATCTTTTGACACCATAAAGCGACCATCATTTGGGGTATACTGAACCCTAATCGATTGCCCGCCATGTGTACCATCGACAGCTTTAGCATATCCAAAACCATTGGTGGTAAATGGGCGAGTTTCATATACTGCTTCACTATTTTTTTTCATCCATTGCCCAATGCGAATTAAAATATCGCGTTGCTCCTTATTTATAACACCATCTGCTCGTGGCGCTATATTTAAAAGAACCACACCGTTCTTGCTCCAAACATCTATAAAGTTTCTTATAAGAAGTTCAGGTGAGTAATAACTGTCGCCCTCCACATGGCTCCATGATTTGTGGGTTAGGGTTACATCGGTTAACCACACCGTTTCAGATAAATCTTTTTTGCCTCCTTGTTCGATATCGAGCACCCCAACGGTTTTAGGAATAGCAGCTTGTTTATAGGCAATTACCACATCTTGATTCGTTTTTTTTGCTGCATTTAAATAGTATGCAGCAAATTTTTTGCGATACTCTACCGGTATGAGCTTAAGCCAAACATCAAACCAAACAATATCAGGTGAATATTGGTCTATTACTTCTTTTATTTGGGCAAACCAATACTCATGAAACTCATCAGCGGGCATATTTCCGTATAGTTTAGCCAGCTCAGGGTCTGTTGATGCTGTTGCGGTTCCTGGAACATGAGCAAAGTGACTATGGTAGGTAGCAAACTTTGCAGTATCACCTCCATGACGTTGTAAATTACGGGCGTGATGAAAGGTTGTTATGAATTTCATATCGTTACCTTTAATCGCTTTCTCCAAATATCCTGTGATGTCTTTCTGGGGACCTTTATCAGCAGCATTCCAAGGATTTACTTCACTATCCCACATAGCAAAACCATCGTGGTGTTGTGCACAGGGGCCTGCAAACTTAGCTCCTGCATCTTTAAATAGTTGTGCCCATTCGTCCGCATCAAACTTCTCAGCTTTGAACATTGGAATAAAATCGTGATAGTTGAACTTAGATAATTCTCCGTAAGTTTGAATGTGATGTTTTCTTTCTTTTGTATCTCTGTACATAAAATACGGATACCATTCTGTTCTAAATGCAGGCACGGATATAACACCCCAATGGAAATAAATACCCAGTTTAGCATCAGAAAACCACTCTGGTGATTCGTTGTGTACTGAAAGAGATTCCCAGTTTTCTTTGTATATTTTTTTTTGTGCCAATAAACCATTCGTCATTAATAAAACGAGGTAGATGAATAGAACATGCTTCATTTTTACCGCTTTTAATGTTTTACACAATAGTATGGTATCTAATGTGGCGTATCAAAAAACAACTATAGTTTCGTGTTATAAAACGGCTATTGCAACGTTCTATTAACTGTTAAAACAAGTGCGTAACACACACATTATCTGAACCTATCATATAAGGTAATGATTATAACAAGTAAACTAATTTATATTGATATTTCTCTTATTTTTGTGACTATGAATAAGGTGATGGAAAATAAGAATATTGAGGAGGCATTAAATCATATTTGTACTCATAAGCTTTTTATGAATTCTCCTGCTCTAATTGAATTACTGAAATACTTAGTTATTAAAACGCTTGATAAGGAAGACTTAAATGAGATAAAAATTGGCAGCGAACTGTATGGGATTGACTATTCTATTAATAAGAGCAATAGCACAGTTCGTTCGTACATGCATAAATTACGTGGTAAATTACACTTATACTATGATGAAGTAGAAACAAACGAAGCCATTATATTTCATATCGAAAAAGGAAGTTATCATGTCAGTTTTATATCGCCTAGCAAACATAAAAAACTAAAAAAGAGCCAATCAGAAACCATAACTATTCCAGTAAAACATATAAAGCTCTTTGTTGGAGTTTTGCTAATTTCAGTAATAGCCATTGTATCTACTAAATTCTTCATTTCTAAACCAAGCCCTATCTGGGAAAATTACTTTAAAAATCAGGCCGAAAATATGGTTATTGTTTCTGACCAGTTTATGGTTTTTGGTAAAGTGTGGGATGACAAAATGTATGGCGTTACTTATCCTAAAATCAATAGTCACAACGAGTTTATTAACTACACGCAGGAAAACCCTGATATTCTAATTAAACCAGCCGACTACACCATGATGTCAAAAATGGCTCCAATTACTATAAAGATGTTAAGCCATTGGTTTTATACGAATAATAGCGATTTTAAGCTTCAATTTGAAAGTAAATTAAAATATGAAGACAATCAAAGTCACAACATTATCTTTGTGGGCCAGTATAAAACCATGAATGTTTCTAAATCACTGTTTCTAAAAGATAGTAAGGTATTTAGTACTTTTGGTGATGGGTTTAAGTATGCGAAGAATGGTATCGAAAAAAAATACAATACTTCCTTTAATACCAACAATACTGTAGAATATGCTATGGTATCTTATCATTCCTTAAATAAGGATAAAAGCACCTTATATTTTATTTCAAACAACGACATAGGGGTTATTGCCACGCTCAAAAATTTCACCAACAAAAAGTGGCTCAAAGCTTTTTACCAACAACTACCTTCTAATTCTAACCATTTCAATGCCCTGTTTAAGGTTAAGGGAATACATAGAAACGATGTTAGTTGCGAACTCATAGAGATTGAAGTATTAGATTAGAAAAAATCATACCTCATAATTTAACGGAACCTTGTGTAATTTATCTGATGGCTTTTTGTAGTTTGAACACATCAAACTGTAACATTTGAAAAAAGCCTTAACGTGGATCAATTCCATAACATTAGCAAGTATGAAGTATTTGCTCCAAAGATAGTGTGTCGATATTTCTTTTCTAGTTCAGGCAAGGCTTGAATATTCCTACTGTGCGATAATATATACCCTAAATAGCGGACAAAATGAACTCTTATAGTCGTATTAATTTTATTTACTTACGCCTTCGTTTTTAAATAATTTTTCTAATGAAAAGTATCGCATATTCTATTAAAAATTGGAGTAGATTACTATTTATTTCTCTTATCTTTTCAAGTAATTATGTATTGGCAGATAATCCTCTGGTGACCCATATATATACAGCCGACCCAACTGCCCGTGTTTTTAATAACGTCCTCTACATTTACCCCTCTCATGATATTCAGGAGTCCGATGGCCTTTCTGGTAAAAATGGTTTTATGATGGGAGATTATCACGTATTTTCTACCACCGATTTAATCAATTATACAGATCATGGTGTCATCCTCGACCAAAAGGATGTAGATTGGGTGGATAATGATTCATATGCCATGTGGGCGCCAGATTGTAATACAAAGAATGGTAAATATTACTTCTATTTTCCAGGCGATTTTAAAATTGGTGTTGCTGTTGCAGATGATCCCGTAGGTCCGTATATTCCAGTACAACAACCTATAGAGCATGCCAATGGCATAGACCCATGTATGTTTATTGACGATGATGGTACGCCATATTTATACTTTGGAGGAGGAGAAAATTTAAAGGTGATGCGTATGAAAGAGGATATGATTACGCCAGACATGAACCCTATTACCGTTACTTCTCTACAAACACAATACAAGGAAGGTTCTTTTATGTTTAAACGTAATGGAACCTATTATTTCACCTATCCTGTGGATCTTCATGGTACTGAAGAGATTTATTACGCTACAGGTGATAATCCTTTAGGCCCTTTTACACAGAAAGGTACAATTATGGACCGTTGGACCGACTGCTGGACCAACCACCACTCCATTGTTGAATACCAAAACCAATGGTACATTTTTTACCATCATGAAGATTTATCAAGCGACAAAACATTACGATCTATGTGTGCTGACAAGTTGTTTTTTAATGCAGATGGCAGTATACAAAAGGTTACCCCCACACTGCGCGGCATAGGCATAAGAAAAGCCTGGGAAAATATTCAGGTGGACAGGTATTCGGACAAGAGTAATGTAGAGGTTAATGTTTTAAGCGACAATGAGCCTGCTGGGTTTAAAACAGAACAAATAAGAAACAATGGTTGGATAAAGTATAATGATGTAGATTTTGCATCTGAAAACTATTCTAAAGTTTTAGTGCGAGCAGCCAGCAATACTTCTGGAGGACAGATAGAGATAAGGCTGGGCTCAAACTCGGGACAGCTATTAAGCACTATTGATGTACCTAATACTGGTGGATTATCAAGTTGGCAAACCCTATCTGCTAGTATTAATACGCAACCAACAGGCATCAATAATTTAGTATGTGTTTTTAAAGGAAGTGATAATATCATGGTATTGAATTGGGTTCAATTTGTAAAACAAAATTCAATTATTATTTCAAAAAACGGTACAGGTAATGGGATAATAAAAATGAATAATTCAGTAGTTTGTGATGAATCAAACATGACTAAAACATTGCCATTCTCAGCTTCTGAATCCTATAATTTCACCATTGAAACTTTGGTGAATCATGAATTTGTAGGTTGGCAGCTAAATGGTGCAGCTGTAGATGAGATCACTGATATAGAAAACGGAGACGAGATTGTGGCTATTTGTAACTATAGCCCTCCATTGCGTCTTGCAACATCAACGATTGAAGCTGAAGATTTTGATGTTCAATCAGGCATTAAAGCAGAGAACTGTAATGAAGGTGGGCAAAACATAGGCTATATTGAAAACGATGATTATATCAAGTTTAGTCAGATTGATTTTGGAGTGGGTGTTAGTGAAATAAGTGTTCGCGTTGCATCTGATGCAAGTGGAGGTAACATTAGTTTATATATCGACTCAAGAGGAGGTTCTCCTGTATGCACTATTCCTATTTCAAATACAAACGGATGGCAAACCTGGGTCACCCTAACAAACACCATAAATAACATTAGCGGCGTACATGATATATTTTTAGAATTTACAGGCAGTGGCGGTTACTTATTCAATTTAAATTGGATATCTTTTAAGGAAGCAGAAACCTCTGCGGTTAATCAGAATATGGATACACAAGTAAATGTATATCCTAACCCTGCTAATTCGGTATTATACATTAATAATTTACATGCCCCAGCTAAGTATGATATTTACAATACGGCTGGCAACAAACTTAAAAGTGGGAATGTTATTAACTTCTATGGTATAAATACTTCCGAACTGGAAGATGGCTTATATATTATACAAATTACAATCGGTCATAAAAAACAGAATATTAAATTCAATGTAGATAAAAGCATATAAGCAATAAAACTATTTCAACTATGTCTATTTTAGAAGATGCGCGTGATTAAAACAATACCTCGGAGTAGATCGACTACACAGCATATGCCATCATTACTTTACATGCTTATGCAATAATCTTAAATTAACTCAAGGTAACTTCATGAAAATGGAGAATGCAATAGTGCACGCCTATTTGTAAGTTTTGACGTCTTTTTTTTAATCTAAATGACAATAAATCAATGATCAATAGGCTTAATACTATAATTGGATAAATGAATACTTCTCAAATTTAATGCTAAAACACATATAACCTTCGATAAGTGCATAGACAATCCGGGATAGAGTTCAACCGGAACTCATCGCTGGGTCGTGCCGACCACTCATAGTTCTATTTATTGCTCGCTGGCATTTTTTAGTTCATTTATTTCTTTAATATATTTTTTAATTCTTCTAAATGAAGGCAATGTAAACTTTGAATCCCAATAATAAGTATTAAAATAGATTTCATTGTTTTTTATTATAAAGTTTAATTCCATTCCAAACCAATTAGTCCTGTTTCTACGAAAACTTTGGATATGATTATCATTATGGTACCTGTATTCGAATCCTTTTATTTCTATGAATTTCTCTATTATTTGTCTGTTTTCCTTTTTAGTTTTGGCTGTACTAATTTTTTCAAGTCTCATAGTATAATTCCATTTTAAAACGGATAAAACTGAACTTAATAAAGCAACCAATGTCAATGTTATTATAAACTTAATCAAATTGTTCTCAAATAACTTTAATGAAAAGACAAACCCAATAATCACTAGTAAAATCGCAAAAGAGGAAATATCCAAAATCGTAAAGTTTTTATTCTTATAAATCAACCTACTTTTTAAAAGACTCTTATTTAAGTCAACCTGTTCCATTTTTACTTTGATATGAAGTACTTCTCACAATGGCTGTTAACGTATATGAATATGAGGTCGTAGGGCACTTTGGAACACAGACCTATCAAACCGTTACAATTTTTATTAAATGTATTAAACTCAAATATAGCACTTTCCGCCCTATGCCTTTTATTTATTGTTGTATGCTGGGCTTTATTCATTGTCAATCAGTTACCAATTTACTACAATCCAAAATCCGCTCAATCAAAGCACTGCTGTTTCCGAAAAAAATAGTTTTTAGGGTTGGCAAAAAAGCGGTGGCAATCAGGCAAGCTCTTTTGCAATTTTTGGTTGCGTGTCGGCTTGTGCGAATTGCAAATGTGCTTGACTGTGTGGGCTGGCTTAAGAGAAATATCTTCTATTTCAACCTCAATCCATCCCTTAGGTAATTTATATGTTTGTTTACCTTTCTCCATTATTCAATATCTGCAATACTTTGGATTAATTCTATAATAATTTCAGTAGCTTCTTCCTCTGAGCCGTAAGGTAAAGCACTTTCAATGCCCTCCGTTAGTCCTTCATTTTCCAATAGTTTGGTGCATTCCTCTTTTAAATATGCTTTCACAGATTCATTTGTGTTTGAAATATTATCAAGAATATCAGAGCAATTATCTAATATGTAAATGATATCTTCAAAATCATGGCTTTGTCTTAAATCATTTCCACCACGCCCTTTATGAGCTTCAAACTTTGCTGCTAAATAATATTCTGGTGGAAATACGAATACCTCAGTTCCATTCGGAAGTGTTTTTGAAATCTTGTTTTCAATACCTTCATCGTACCATAGATTACTAAATCCCAATATATCGGAATCAGATGGCATTACATCTACCATAATATCCTGATAAACCCATCTGCAAATTGGAGCTCCTTTTGATGTGTCGTTTGCAAAACCCAAAGCTCTCAAGTCCTCTTCTAATTTTATATGTGCTGTTTTTGAACGTAATTCAATTACACAATCCACATCGAGAGTCGGTCTTATTTCGGATATGTCGGGATTGCTTGCATACAATTCAGCAACGGCACCACCTACAAATACCATATCTTCTTTTAAATCACCTAAACCATTAGCTACTGTTTGTAGCATTTCAATATTTGTACTAGGCATGCTTTAATCGTTTTTCAAGTTCTTCTTTGGCAATCTTTATCTCTCTCACTCTTCCTACACGTATAGTATCGACAATAACTAATAGTTCATAGAATAATTTATCTTCTTGAACTATCTGAGGTATTGATTTAAAAAGAGGTTCTATAGCTTGTCCTCTATGAGTTCCTTTAGCACTTGACCACACATAAATGTCTGAACCACTAGAAATATGCTCTTTAATTGGTGATGCTGAATGTGCAGTAGGTATTCCCTTTACAATTGCGCTTGGCTGTGTTGGAAAAACATACCTTAATCCATAGCTTAGAAATTCTATAAAGGAATTAATATTGACCTTTCGTTTTTTTGAATCTATTAAGCCTGCGATTTTACACCTATTCAACACTTCTGATATCTCAGATGGACTAATTTTTAGTGATTGTGCTAAATCAGAGTTATACCAATTATCATGCTTTAACGCAATAATTTTTAATAAAACCACTATGTCTTGGGGGCGCATCCCATTATGCTTTTTCATATTGCTTGTTTTCAATTCGCGATTCGCGAATTAAGAATAATCAAATATATAAAATTATATGGAGAATAGCATTTTTGAATACAATTCAATTGCAGTTAATTTTCCATAACCAACCTTTTCCTTGTAAACGCATCCTGTGTCAATGTTTATTACTTGTGCATTCTCATCAAGCTGTTTCTTGCAATGCTTTATTGTAATTGGTCTATGTCCGTGAACGATAATCTTATCAGAAAGTAGGGGATTAGAATACGTAGCTTGACTTTTCCATATCATCGAATAAGTATCCTGAAATGGATTAACTACTTTATCATTAAATCCTGCATGAACAAACAAGAATTCTTCAAATGAATAATAGTTCTGTAGACTTTTAAAGAAATCTAAATATTTTTGGGAAATCTCTTTTATTGATTTAATCTCAAAGCTTTTTAAAGTCTCCGCTGCACCATTTTGAATCCATTTAGATTTATTCTTTTCATCCTCAAGAGTTTCTAAAAGTAGCATTTCATGATTCCCAATGAGTGAAATTATATCAAAATCTTTCTCTTGTAGGTCAATAATGTAATCTATAACCTCTTTACTCTTATTACCTCGGTCAATGTAATCACCCAACAAAACAAGCTTATCATTTTTATCAAGTTGAATCTGATTTTCAACTAATTCTAGCAGAGAATCAAAACATCCATGAATATCACCTATAGCAAAGAGACGTTTCATATTAGCAGTGTTTTGAGCGATGGTAAAGATTGCACTCTTTTGCAAATTTCGGTTTGCGGGTCAGCCAGTGCGATTTGCAAATGTGTGCAATGTGCGTTGGCTTCCCCAACTGTCCCGAAAGGCAGAAGCGGGCGGGCAAAAACTAATTTTTCCTTGCACCAACCTTCAATCAATGAGCCAATATTTTCTATCTGGTTTTTCAAATTTCAATTCAATTAGTTCTAATCAAGTTGCTCATCCTGCCTTGCATACAACGGTTGGTGCATGTTGCGTTGCGGATTTCGGAGCGCGTTCATGTCCGATAGGACTGAACGAGATGCGAGAGCCGCGGCTGGCAAACCACCAAACCCCGCTATGCAATATGGCACTTTGTTATGTGTTGGTTTTTATATGTTTATTTATTAATTCCCAATGAATCTTTCTCATATTAAAAAAGAGCTTGTTTTTCAATCCAACTGTAAGTCTAAATATGAAACTGTCTTTTTTATAATAATTCTGTAAGCAATTTGCTATTAGCAATTCTTTGTTAAAACCACTCCATTCTCCAGTTGTACTATTCAGATTGTTTTGCAGAGTAGGAAATACTTCGAACTTGTCAATTTCCATTAATTCTTTAACTGAGAAGCCTGAGTCTATGAAAACTGAAGAGATGTTTTTGTAATCAACATCCTGCAATTCTGTGTCCAGATAAAACTTTGATATAGCTTCCCATACTTTCGCTCTTTTTTTTACAATCTCCTTTTCAAAATAATCATTAGTCCAAGGATTTATATATTTCTTATAATCCAACCATTGATCTTTTATTTTTCCAATTAGGTCAAATCCAGCAAATGCAATTGTGCTTTCATGAGTAATGTAAATAATCCAGTCTACATTTTCGTTTGTATAAAAAGTATCTAGTCCAGGAAAACTTTGCAATTCTAACGTTGGGTAAATTTTAATTTCTTTGGTTTCATTTAATTCAACTAATTCACCATCAAGTTTCTCATTAATAATTGAATTCAGATTCTTAAATGAAAAATATTTTTCAAAATCTTTTGTGTCAAAATAGCAAGTATTGGCTAAGACTTTTCCAGATAGCGGTATCCAAAAATCAAATGGATTAATTTCCCATTTTTCTTCTAGCAATTTTTTAATACTCTCTATGTTCATATCTTGCGTTCTTTCAAACTGACACAT
>NZ_LXYE02000048.1 GCF_001659685.2 Labilibacter marinus | reverse complement strand
GGCTTCAATTTTAAAAATGCATACATAATGAAACGAATTTATTATTTGATAATATTAGCAATGACAATATTATTCTGTAATTGCACAAATTACAATAGGACATTATTTATGAAAGTTGAATCCATAGATGGTTTAGGCGAAAAAGGTGTTATGTATATTAATGGTTATAGTATTGGAAATGTTGACAAGATAAAAATAACACCCAAAGGAAATTTTATTATTAAACTTAATTTGTTTAAAGAAATAGAATTACCTATTGACTCAAAATTTGAAATACATCAGCAAGACATATTTGGTTCAAAACAAATTGAAGTAATTTTAGGTAATGATTCTCAACTTTTGAATAGTGGAGACACAATTGTTGGAGTAATGCATAACGAACAAGACAAGTTATATAAGTTTATCAATGGGATTGAGAGCACTTTTGAGAAAGCATTAGAAAATAAATCACAAGACTCTATACTTATAGAGCTACGCAGACTAAATGAAAATTTGGAAAAGCTGACTAAATAAAAAACTGAAGCCAACAAAAAATAAAGGGCATAGGCTGTCAGCATAATTTTGGAAGTTTTGCTCTTATAATAAGTTCGCCGAAGCTTTTGCTTCGGCTAGTGAAAATGATAAATTTATAACCAAAACAAAAGCTTCGGCTTGGAGGGATTTTGAAGGTTCGTTTTTTCAATTCAGCCTACGACCCCTTATTCGAGCCGTTGTAAACCATACACGCAAAATCGAAGAAAAAATGAAGAATCGCACACATATTGAGAAATCTTTTAGAATTGCAATTGTTATTTTAATATTGGTTTCAATTACACTTCTCAGTATTTTATTGAAAGCAGGAAGAAGTTTAGCTCTTGGAGAACTACTTATAGGACTCCCAATATTGATTGCCGGAATTCTTGGAATAGTCGGTTTTGTTCAAGGATTGAAAGGCAGAAAAGAGAATCTATCATTCAAGAAAATACTTGCCTTAATCGTTAACTCAGGAGTAGTAATTCTATTAGTTGGACTAATTGCCGCAAATGTGATTGACATATTAACAGCGTTTAATTAAGAATTGGAATTCATCGTATTTTTGACAAAAACTTAGACGTGAATTTATAAGGTTGATTTGTAGACTTACAGAAATTATTACAATTATGAAATAATAAAGTACGGTTTACAACAATAAATAAAGGGCATAGGCTGTAAGTATAAATTTGGGAGTTTTATGCAATTAATAAGTTCGCCGAAGCTTTTGCTTCGGCTAGTAAAAACAATAAATTTATAACCAAAACAAAAGCTTCGGCTTGGTGGGGTTTTGGAAGTTTGGTTTATCAAATCAGCCTACGACCCCTTATTCGAACCGTTGTGGGGCATTGAACAACGACACCTAGTAACATGACAAGAAACCTTAAAATATCGCTGATTATTTCAATTCTATTTGTCGGATTGATAAGATTTCGACCAATTTGGGAACGCAATCCAGGTGGAGACTGGAATATATTATTTTTCCTTGGAATTGCAGTTTTATTTTTCTGGCTGATTGTCAAGATAATTATTGAAATAATCCGCTTAATTAAGCAACGAAAAGGTTTGACTTTTAATTTATTCATCCCGACTTTAATTATGACAGTCTTACTTATAGATGGGATGTTTAATCCACTTAAAATAAATCTGGAGAAAATATATGGACAGGTGGATTTTCGTGCATGTTACGAGGGGACACAGAACCAAGCAACTTTTGAACTTAGAGAAACTGGAAAGTTTGAAATTCATTGGACAGGAGTTTTTTTCTACGATGAGTTTTTCATGGGTGAGTACAAAAAGAATGGAGACACGATTTTTCTTGACTTTGAAACTGAGATTCCACGAGATTTAAGTGATACTTTGATAATTGATGGAGATTATATTTATAGCTTAAAATCTGACTCTTTGATTTCTACTTATTTTTATTTAGGACATTGTAAAGGATTGAACTGATTTTTAAAATGATACTTAAAGAGTATAAAAAACAAAACGGAGAGATTATTAAATTTCCAATTGGTTTCAGTTTGAGAATTGAAGAAACTTCCAATTGTGTATATCAGATTGATTTATTTGATAATCAAGGACGAAGCATTGGTAATCATGGAACTGATTTGGACGAAATGATTGAACAAGCGGTTATTGATTTAAACAAAATGAGATGATAAACAACGACCCCACAACAATGTATAAAAAACATAAGTGGCTCAGTGGTTTACGAAACTTTCGAGCATTTAATCAGCTCCGCCAAATCTGCGATTTGACGGGTTTGTTTAATATTTTAAATTTGTATCAAAACGCAAATTTGGCTCAGTGCAAATTGACAGGTAAGTGCTTCGAAATCACTTACGTTTCTTATACTAACCGTTAGGCATTATTAAAAAAATAGACTGTGATAGTATACAAATACCGAGATTGGAATAATGTTTCTCATAGAAATTTATTGATTTATAACGAAATATATCTTGCATCTCCTAAGGATTTTAATGATCCATTTGATTGTAGAATTTACCCAAATTTCTTAAATCTTACTGATACTGAAAGAGAAGATTATCTCTCACGACTTGAAGTAATTGCAAAAAAAAGCAATGAAAGTAAGAAAGCTCTAATCGGACTTAAAGACTTAAAAGAAGCATTGGTTAATGATCCTCAGCTTCACCAAGACAGATATGTTAAGAAATTTATTGAGGAACAAGATAAATATTACGGAATTCTTTCGTTAAGCCTCAGGTGGAACAGTATACTCTTATGGTCTCATTATGCCAATTGCCATAGAGGTTTCTGCGTGGGATTTCATGAAAATAAACTAAGAGAATCAGGGCTCTTTGGTACAGGTGGAATTGTAAAATATGATGATCAATACCCAGAAATAAAACCAAGTAAAGATCAACACAGTAAAATGGAAAATTCATTTAAGGAAACCCATTCTAAATCTATAGATTGGAAATATGAGGAAGAATATAGACTGACAAAACTTTTTTTTCCTAAATCTCCTTTACCATTTGAACGCGTAATTAACTTTTCTGATGACTTTATTGCTGAAGTGGTTTTAGGGATTAATATTTCAGAAAAGCATAAAACTGAAATAATGGAAATCTGCGTGCGCAAAAGAATTCCTGTCTATTCAACCCAACCAGTACCATTTAGATTTGAAATTGAAAGAAACCGAATTAATAACAATGCCTAACAATAAATAAAGGGCATAGGCTGTCAGCATAAATTCGGGAGTTTTGCTCTTAAAATAAGTTCGCCGAAGCTTTTGCTTCGGCTAGTGAAAAGAATAAATTTATAACCAAAACAAAAGCTTCGGCTTGGTGGGATTTCGGAGGTTTGGTTTTTCAAAATCAGCCTACGACCCCTTATTCAAACCGTTAGCCATTATTAAGAAAGAAGCATACAGCAGATGAATAGTAGAAGAAAAGCAAAAGAATGGATTTTTCCTCGACACAAAGAATTTGAAAATGAATTGCGAATTTCATCTTCTGAGTGGTTTAGAGAAAATGGATTTGAGGTGCATAATAAAATGCCGTATTGTTTGGACAAACTTGATAATTGGAAAAACAACATTGTGTTACCCGAAGTCGCCAACTATATTGAGAGTTTCAGAGCGCAAAGTGAAAAAGACGGGAAACCTTTTCCTCTGCACAAATATGCTCATCATGGATTAAGTAGTCAAGCAATGGTTTTTAACTTGATTGGACCGTTGATTGCACGAAACGACTTGAAACCTCTAATAAAACTCCTTGAAACGAAAGGAATCTCAGGGAATTTCAAAAATGCAGAATTTGAATACGAGGACAGAAATGTATTTAACGAAGACACTGGACAACCGACATCCATTGATTTGGTGTTGTTTGATTCAGAAGATAAACCAACCATTTTTATAGAAAGTAAACTTGTTGAATCGGAATTTGGTGGATGTTCAGTTTTTAAAAAAGGTGATTGCTCTGGAAAAAATCCGATAAATGATTTAAATGAATGTTTTTTGCATTTTATCGGTCGGAAATATTGGGAACTGATTGAAAAGTATGACTTTACTGAAAATCTTGAAAACGAACGAATATGTGTTTTTGTAAATTATTACCAATTCTTCAGAGAGATTTTGTTGAGCATTGACAAAAATGGATATTTTGTTCTGCTATCTGACAATAGAAGCCCTGTTTTTGATTGCACAACTGAGGGAAAAAGAAAAGGATTGATTCCGTTATTAACTGAATTTGTACCTAACCAATACAAGGACAGAATTATTCAGATAACGGTTCAAGAAGTTGTAGAATATATTTCCAAATCAGGAAATCACAACGATTGGATTGATATTTTTAAAGATAAATATGGACTAAAATGATGAACAACAATGGCTAACAAAGTGTCATAAGCAATGCGGGCAACGTATTGTTTATGAGGGTTTGTGCGGTATTTGCGCTCCGCCAAATCTACGATTTGACAGAGCTGATTTAGAATTTGAAATTTACCTGTAAAATCGTAGTTTTGGCTACTTAGTTATTTGGAACAGTAGTGGGTTAAATCCCGCACTACTCATACACTAGGCCGTTGTGCCGCATGCAAGAACCCAAGTGCAAATAATTAGGGTTTAGGATAAGTGAAGAAGAAAAAAAAGATTCATAAAGATAAAAACGGGCGTGAATTTATTAAGGAATCTTACTTTGTTGCAAGGAAAATGAAATTTCGTAGGATTTATGTAATTGATGGGATTCCAGCAGATGAATTTTATGAGAAAAATGCGACTGACATAGATTTCTACATGAATGGAGACTATGAGTTAGTGAGTAATGAAAAAGATACTAATAATCATTTCGATGAGCAGACTAACATAGAGCTTAATTCAATTGATAAAGAGAAATTGAAAGATTTACCTTTTTAAAATATGACAAAAACCTGTGATTAATTTTGAAGTAAAATATAGATATGGTCTATTAGCAAAACTTCAAATTAGGATTGAATATTTTTAGCTGTAGAATTAAAATAATGATTTTCAATAAGTATGAAAAATAAAAGATTAAACTTTTGGTATTTTGTGATTTCGTCGCTAGTAATTACTGTAGTATTTATTCTTGATAAATTGTTGCTGATTAACATTAATAAGGTAATATACTACTCTCTAGCAGGACCTACTATTGGTGCCTTAGGGAATTATATAGTGATACGAATTCAAATGAAGAAACAGGAAATGCATTAATAATAAACAAGCACGACGGCACAACAATGCGTAATAAGTAATGCGGATTCAGATGTATTTGTGGGCATTTGTATAGTTTTTGAGTTCCGCCAAATCTACGATTTGACGAGCAATTATAATTTGAAAATTAGCTGTAAAATCATAGTTTTGGCTAAGTGTTTTTTGAAGTAGTAGCTCGTTAATATTCCGCACTACTCATACGCGCAACGTTGCCAACAATTAAAACGAACATGACAGCCAAACTGATAATTATACTGACCATATTTTCTACTTCGATTTTTGCGCAAGTTGATTGTGAGAAATATTCTGACAAGTATATTCCGATTGATTTGAATGATGCATTGAATTTTCTTGATTGTAAATGGAGTAAATCAGATAAGGATTCATTTAAAACTAAGCCAGAAAATGATGCGGTTACTGAAATGCATTTTGGGACAGGAATGGGAATTCGAAACAGTTGGGGATTATGGAAAGGAAATTCTGGAATTTCAAAATATTTTCGTGATTTAGGAATAAATCATCCAGATGATATGTCAGGTATCATTTTGACTTCATTTCATAGACACTTAAATGACACTGATATCAAACTTGATGAACAAGTAAAATTCTACACAGATTATTGGGAGAAATCGAAACAAGCGGAGATTAATAGAAAAAGAAAGAAATTTAATGAGTTTAGCGTTAATGACTCTGTTGATTTTCTATATAATTACGACTATGTATCAAAGGACCAGGAAGACAAAGACATGGATGATATTTGTATTGCCAAAGGATTTGTAATTTCAAAAGACACAATAGATTTAAGGCTTCAAGTCCGACTTCTTGAAAGTTGTGATGAAAAAGGAATCATTATTTCAAAAAGTGATATTTATATCCAAGAAGGAACTGAGTGGATATTAAAAGAAAAGGACAAAATCGAGATTATGAAAATAGGAGAAACTAAATGGACAAATTATGATATTTGGGAAACGATTGAATAAATAACTGTTGG
>NZ_LXYE02000047.1 GCF_001659685.2 Labilibacter marinus | reverse complement strand
CAATAAATAGAACTATGAGTGGTCGGCACGACCCAGCGATGAGTTCCGGTTGAACTCTATCCCGGATTATCTATGCACTTATCGAAGGTTATATGTGTTTTAGCATTAAATTTAAGAAGTATTCATTCATCCAATTATAGTATTAAGCCTATTGATCATTGATTTATTGTCATTTAGATTAAAAAAAAGACGTTAAAACTTACAAATTGGCGTGCACTATTGCATTCTCCATTTTCATGAAGTTACCTTGAGTTAATTTAAGATTATTGCATAAGCATGTAAAGTAATGATGGCATATGCTGTGTAGGCGATCTACTCCGAGGTATTGTTTTAATCACGCGCATTGTACCTTTTAAGCAATGTCTACATTTGTATGGGTCGTAGTTAGTTATTCGCTTTAATACCTCTTGTGCTGTTTCCTTTGTTTTAAGGATTTCTGGCTTTGATAAATCCACTTGATTTTGGGGCGCAAATTGCAATTTGAGATGTCGTTTGGTGGTGGCATTGTAAATACCGTAACGCCTTATTTTAACAAATCGTTTGGGTAGTACATGCAAACAAAAACGTTTTAAAAACTCGACACCTCTGAGCGTTATTGGCCTTTGTTTGGCCCTGTCTCTGTAATCTTTAGTAATAAATGTAACATGTGTATCTGTAATATTTAGTATACGCTGATTACTGATAGCTACACGGTGTGTATATTGTCCTAAATATTTGATTACATGATCGGCATCAGCCAAAGAAGCTTCACAAAATACCACCCATGATTTTTGATAAGCCTGTTGAATGGCTTGGTTAAACATATGTAGCGCACTGTTCTTCCGAAGTGTTCGCTTGAGTTTGTCTAAAAATTTACCCTTAAAGGTATCGCTGAGTTGATTGACAGGATACAGATACAATTGCTCAGTTCCAATGTTTTTCCATGTCCCGTTTATCGCGTACCCAGCCGCAGGCACAATGCAATGAATATGCGGATGCAAGCAAAGGTTTTGCCCCCAAGAGTGTAATACAGCAATGGCACCCGATTCCACCCCATAGTGTGTATACCCAAAACTGCGCAAGGTTTGCCATACAGCATCAAACAATATATTATAATACATACGTTTGTTCCATAGGCAAATAGAGTTTAAACAATGCGGAACTGTAAATATGATATGGTAATGTTTAATGGGCAAGGTAGATGCAATGAGTTTTTCTACCCATAGCGCCTGCTTTGCCGCTAAACATTTAGGACAGTGCCTATCTCCACAACTATTATAACTATAATCGACCACTCCACAACAATCACACACCTCTTGGTGTCCGCCCAAAGCAGCAGTTCTACACCTGGTAATATTAAACAGCGCTTTGGTTTGCTGTGGCGATAGTTTTTGCTGTTGTATGAGCTGTTTTCCAAAGCGTTTAATCACATCGGCTAGTTCAAATTTACTTACCATGTCTGTTGTATAAAGTATCCAACGGACTGTGCGCTTTAATATGCTCGCATTGTGCTACGTGCAGATAAATCATCGTAGTTACTATGTTGGAATGCCCCAATAGATCCTTCAGAGTGACTATATTGAGTCCTTCTTCCAGTAAGTGAGTGGCATAGGTATGTCTTAATGAGTGCAGGTTAACCTTTTTGGTGATAGATGTTTTCTTTAAGTTTTCGCGAAATACCCATGATAAACCTCGCATACTATACTGACTATGGGGTTGTTTACCATTAAATAGCCAGTTGTAAGGATGTTCAGCCTGTAGATATTTTTTTAAACCTATTGCCATGGTTGGCGAGAGCGGAACAATACGGTCTTTTTTGTATTTACTTTGACGTATATGAATGGTCATACGCTCAAAATCTATATCTGATATTTTTAGATTGATGACCTCTTGTCCTCGCAAACCAGCAGAATAAATAAGCGTGAGAACAATACGTTGCTTTAGTAATAGAGGAGCTGAGAATAGTTCCTTTAACTCCTTTCTATTAAGAATAACGGGCAGTTTAGTATCCCCTTTTAAAGAAGGCAAAGCAATGGCCTGTTTGTTCATACCCAAAATGCGGAAATAGTAACGAAGTCCGTACACCATGTGTTTAAAGCTGCTACGCGAAGGCGACTTAGGATCGCGGGCAGCAGCAGCTAGGTATTCATTAATTTCATCATCACTCACATGCTCTGGTAATTGATTAAAGTGCAGCACAAATAAGGCTATGCGCCTGATGTAATTATTGAGCGTACTTTGACTTTGACCGCGAAGGGTGACCTGTTGCTCTAGTTTAGCATGCACTGCTTTAAACTTAGGAACAGCTATAATGGCCTGCTCAACTAAGTTGGGAGAAATTCTCTTTTTCATAACTGTATGTTTCTTTGATACAGCTATAAGTTATCACCTTAATAAATGTGCTTATATTTGAAGAAAGCTAGCCCGTAGGGATTTAGTTCAACATGCAATATATGTAAGCCGGGGGATGTGAGTATATTTAACATTAGGGCTTTTACTCAAATTTGCAACGATTTGATAAGTTTGAGCTCCGAAATCCCGGCCTCCACATATCGCCACCGTTAACAGCCATGTCAAACCTTTCGGTGGATGCCTTTTTTTTTAAAGTAACTGCTGATTTAGTTTCTGACCCCGAACCTATGGCTTTCCTGCTAATTAGTTTGTTAGTCTTTTTAGGTTGCTGTAAGTTGGCCGTAACAAGAATGCACAGTTTAACTTGCAAAAAAAGCCGTCTTTTGTAAGTGAAATTAATTTACAAAAACGGATCCATCCTAATTTTGCAAGTTATTAAGTTGGGTAGTTGGTGCTCGGTTTTATATCTAGCAAAAGCAGTTGAGTACAAGTCGTTTTTAACGCCATCCCACCGCACCAGTTAAAACAAGTCGCTTGTTCTCTTTTATGAGCTTAGGTGCTGTTCGTGGTCAGCAGTAGAGCCGCCTTGGGATGTTTAAAAATATGGCTGGTATGTTCCTGTTTTGTTAGTTTTTACTAGGGTGGTTGCTAGCGGCAATAAAACACAGCTGTTAACAATAGCTATATCTCACCGCGTTGAAGTTCAATTTGGGGCAGCAATATTAATTATTATCTTTGGTTTGGCTTGCAAGCAAGGCTGTTTAAAGGCGGCGTTACATAGCCACGGCCGTT
>NZ_LXYE02000046.1 GCF_001659685.2 Labilibacter marinus | reverse complement strand
GTGTGGCATTAGGCGGCTTAAAATGACAAGTAAAATGAAATTGATATTTACATTTCTAACAATTTTTTTTAGTGTAATTTCTTATGCTCAAGTGGGTATTGTGAATGATAAATGGTTGATAATTCTCAGTGGTTTTGACAATTTAGAGAAAGCTACAGAATCTCAGAAAAGTTATGACTTTGAATCTCAAATATTAAACTCCTCGGACTATGATAATTTAAATCCAGGTTGGTATATAAATATTCTGGCTAAAGAATCGTATAGTAATGCAAAAACTGAATCAGAAGACTTGAATAAAAATGGATTTAAGAGTTACGTTAAGTATTCAGGAAAATATAAAAACACGGATTCATATTTACTAGATAACCATTACACTATTTTAGGTGGAGAATACATGATTACGGACTTTGGTATTGACAAAGAGAAGATATCTGCGGTGATTGGGATTGATGGTGCTGAAAATGGAGCTTTTATAGCAAAAGCTAAAATTGATTCTAAAGAACTTCCTCCTCAATTGAAATATTTAATCGGCAAAGAATTTATAGTTTATGATTTCAATGGAAACAAAACGAATGCAAAAATAAATGAATTTATTGCTGTTAATATTTCAATTCCATATTGGGGTTTTGTTGTGCAATGGCAACAAGAAAATTTATCGGACATTGAAATTGCAAAAAATCTAATTGATATGGAGCAGCTTACTATTGTTGCTAAATTGGATTTAGATAAAGAAATTGAAGGTGCAATTGCACATTTGAAATCTGATTACGCTTTGACTTGGTGTCTTGAAAATAAAATTCAGAAAAATGTTGACAATGCGTTTCGGAAATTAAATTCGAGTTACATAATCAAGGAATGTGATTCATTATTATCAAAATCCATGAAAGAGGAAAATGCATATTATTATAGTAAGCAACTACCAATATTTAAACAAGCAAAAGAATTGAGATCCAATGATACGACCTTTGTTTTTCTAAATGTAATATACGGAGACTATTGTGACAGTCAGAAGGATGGACATTTCTATTCTAATATTTTTGCTATTTGGAATAATAAGGATAATAAGATTGATATAATTGATAATTTTAGAGAATCATCTCGATTTGATTTCACCCCGTTTATAATAAATGAAACTGAACGTAAAATATTGGGGTTTGTAAAAAAGAATTACGGAGGGATTGCTACTTATTTTAATTATCCAGATTGGAAGAATTATAAAGGTTATGGAATAGGGGCCCATGAATGCGATTAATAACGCCACACAACAATAAATATAGGTCATTTGGCGGATAGTACTAACATTGAGCATGAGTACATTTAATAAAACATATGGCGTTTTGATAGTTGGGAGCTTTGAATTACCAAACGCCCCATATTCTCAACGTTGTGGTGCATTAGGTACGGTAAAGGGACATCCTTTACAAAGTTATAGATACATCGTTTACACTTTTAAGTTGCCCATCAAATGATATCCTGAAATAATTCTTGAACACAATTGGATTACTTTTAGATTATAACAAACTTAAAATAATTAATTTGGCTAGACCAGTATGAAAGATTATTATGAAATTCTTGGAATAGATGAATTGACTTCAAAGCCCCTTGTTAAAATAGCTTATGCTACTGCGATTGACTATTGCTTAAAGCACAATCTGGGACCAGATAAAATAAAGGAAATTAATGAGGCATACTCAATTCTGAGAAGTTATCGAATGCGGATTCGGTATTCTAATATGAAAAGTTCTCGTAAACCTGATTCGAGAATTCTTCAAATAATTGAAAAGGTGGACTCTGACCCTAGAAGTGGCTCAGTCAAACTCGTTAAAACACCTTCGCGAGTAAATCTTGAGACTAGATATATTCTGAAATCTCTGATATTCGAGATTTATGTATTTATCATTTCAGTTATATTTTCAACAATAGGAAATGCGTTAACGATTATGTCAAGTGGAGTTAGTTTTATTTCTAGTTTATTATTTTACTTTGGATTAATAAATCTGAGTGCGAATTGGCTGCCGACTAGTTATTCAATTCTTGCGATTATATTATCAATAGCAATATTAATATGGTTCCTAAAATCTCTGGGCAAGAGAGTAATAAAAACTGTGGCCAATAAATAGAACTATCAGTGGTCGGCACGCCCCAGCGATGAGTTTCGGTTGAACTACACCCCGGCCTTTATTTAACCTATGTACTTATCAACGCTTTTCGGTATTTTTAAGATGACAGAATGAGCTCAGAAGCTTTACAGAAGTGACATGAAGTTACGAGATTATTATGGCGAGGTCAAGTTATAAGCGAAAGAAGTTGTTAAAGCCTTAGGATATTAGTGGGCAAGGTATGAGATTTGAAATGAATTTAATGAATCATAGCTACATTCATTTGTAGAAAAACTTAGGCTATAATTATTGGTAGCTATGCCGGAGGACTTTAGTTCAACAATGAACTATAGAACATAAGTGGCTTGGAACTTAGAGCATATAATCAACCCCGCCGAAGCTTTTGCATCGGCTAATAACCAAAACCTTAGCTTTTGCTTGGTGGGGTTTCGGAAGTTCGGTTTTTAAATCAGCCTACGCCTCCTATTTGTAACGTCACGCATTTAAATAATTGTCGATATTCAATAAACTAGTGCACTTATATTTATCTCCTTCCTCTTATTCCGATATAACAACACCTTCGGTTACAAAAGATATTCCTTGCTGCCCTGCTGTGGAGATCATTACAGCCTGAAAAAGTGGCGTTGATTTGCTTTGGGAGTAATAGTCAAAAATAAAGTTTGCTCCCGTTCCGCCTGTATTATCTGTTTCAGCTACTACAATTTCCACCGTTTCTAATGGTCTTAAAAAAATAGGTTTGTCAATATTATTACTTATTTTATCTCCTAAAGTATTGTAATAATCTCCTTTAGTAACAAACAAAGTATCTTTTAAAGAGGTATTTCTTAGGCTTATGGTAACGGTTAAACCATAAGTATTTACATACCTGTGATGAATAACAGGATAAGCAGGAAGGTAGATGGTTTTCATATCCATCAGCGAGGTATCTATAGCTTGATGATAATAGTTTTTTTCAAAGCTAAGCTTATTATCTTCGGTTACATTTCTCTTCTCCTCAGTACAAGAAACAAAAGCTAGGGCAAGAATTATTAAGGCTAAAATGTTTTTCATAATTGTAATATATTAACGCATCACAATTTAATGAAATTATCTAAATTTTGCGTCAAACCGTTTTAATCCTTCCTATTCCATTAAATACCACCCTAACCATTAAGCTAATTATACCATTTTGTTCTTAATTTTTAAGCACAGCCTCTTTAATATCTCTCCAATCGAGCACCTTAAAGTTTTGGGCTTTCAACTCGTTACCTTCATAGTTATAACCATCATGAACCACAGCAAAACCTTCAGGGAATGCTGGTAAATTGATATTAATGACTTCTAAACCATCCGTTTCTTCTACGCCATCTATAACTCCATCAAGCACTTTAAAGGAGCCCAAGTACTTATTTTTTCCCTCACGCTCAAATAAAGCGTAAGAATAGTTTCCTTGAATTGAAGCAAGCAAATAACCTGTAGAATCACTTGTAGGATAAAGAGCAAGACCTTCGATATCAGCCTTAAAGAGAGGATTCTTTTCAATAATACTTTCGCTGAGTACTTTACCCTCATTTCCAAACTGTGGATTGGCCTTATATTTCCAAATAGCGTTCTGCTCTTCTCCTATGTATACCTCACCCAACATATCATCAGCCACCATACCTTCAGTTTGTGATGGTAGAGAGAATGCTCGTACTTGACTGTATTGAATTGTTCCTTTAGCGCTCCAAAAATGATACTGCTCAACAGATCCCGATTTACAATTGATGAAAGCGTAAAATTGCTCTGTATCTGGATTTTTATACAAACAAAAACCATATACCTCATCCTTAAAATCAGATACTATTTCTCCAACACTAAGCGGATGCAAGGCACCCGATTTATCAATTTGGTAAATATCGGTTGAATGTGTGGTTCTATTACTAAAAGCAACAATATCAACTGTATCACCCTTGTGTGGAAATCCATATCTAACATCCACATTATTCGCTTTTCCAAAGGGATAACAAAACAGCTCCTCACCTTTAAGGCTATACACAGCCACCCCACCCTTTTTATTGGTTCCAATAATATAAACCGAATCAGCATGTTGGGCTGCAACATAAATAGCTGGATCGTCGGCAGAATCCTCGTGAATACCAGCTGGCACTGGCTTTGTTTGATATTTAGCCTGCACTATTGGCTCAATTAATTTTTGATGTTCTTTTGAACCTTCACTTACTCTTCCCTTTTGTTTACAGGCGAAAAAAATGCCCCCCGCTAGTAAAGAAATGGCTATCGATATTCTTAATATATACTGTCGTTGTTGTAGCATTACTCTCTCTCTTAAAAAATATACTTCTACTTTGGCTTGTAAAAATTAAACTTAGTTTTAACACTTGGATTCTGTTCGCTTACGGTTACGTACCCACCATTGGAAATAAAACAGATGGCCTCCCCTTGAGGTTCCCCTAAATAAGGGACACGAATAAATGACGTTTGTAATATCTCTTCAACGGATTGGCTTAAATCTCGCCTCCAATACAAAACATGTTCATATGTTTTAATTAGTATTTCTTTCCCATCTGCCGAAATATCAGCAGCCGTTATTTGATTGGGAGGAATAGTAAACGAACCACATAAATGGGCATCATTAATTTTATTAAAACTATACGGATAAGTAATTTTATATAGGTGTGCGATGCTTTTACCCTTGGTAATTACATAAATATTTCTAGAAATAGGATCAACAAATAAAGCCTCGCAATTATAACTCACAGCTTCTTCGAAATCTTTATCTAAATACTGATATTCAATCTGATCAATAGTATTTACTGTATCTCTAAAATATTCTTGTGCAACTGTAAACTTAGGTTCTTGGAAGCGATAAATAGAAACTGTTTTGCGTTTTTCTTTATTATCGCCAAAATCACCTAGATAAATATAGTCTTTGCCCTCTTCTGTGTTTATGGCAATATCCTCGTAATCAATCGCAGTAATTCCTTCTAGCTTAAACTGACCCGCTTGATTGCCATTGGCAGCGTATAAATACAATCGAGCATCAGAGCCACTGTCGTTATGTTTGTAAAAGTAGTTTGGCTTTAATCTGCTTTCAATAATGCCAGAAGCTTCTTCAAGGTCGTTTAAAATAACAGCACTACTATCAAATTGAAATGAACTCTGATCAATCTCAAAATCATTTAATCTGTACTCCACATAGAAAGCGCCATCCTCATCCGCATCTTTTCCTGTTTCCCTTTGCGTATCCTCTAATTCTGAACTACATGCGCAACAGATGCTGCAGATAAGCAATAATATAAATCGTATCATAATAACAACAATAAGGTGCCACCATGGTATGATTGCACCTTATTTTATTCAAATAAATTATTTTACTGCTTTAGCACCTATATAACTTGCTGACGATGGAGTAATAAACTCATTACCGTCAATAGTTATATTTGCATACATAGGGCTTACACTTGTTAAACCAGCTCCCACCGCAGGCGAACCTGACTTTAATGAAAAGTCATACTTCCTGAAAGAATCAACAACAATACTTTCCACTGGCGTTGGGAATTCCGTATCTGCATTTTCGATGCTGAAATTAGCTTTACTATCATAGTTGGCAAACATAGGCATACCTGCCACTACATCAGTATTGTGAATATCAGAATCCTCAAAAGCATTTAATACCCCATTGGATGGAACAAACTCATTAATCATAGCCTGATTGTTACCATAGTAATAAGTATTCCCCCATGTTGTATTTTCCATATCAACATCAGTTTCACCTGTATCTTGGTCTCCAACTACACGGAATCCATATTTACAGTTAACCACTAGGTTATTGAATGAAGCACCACGAGCTCCTTTTTCAATATTCAAAGAACCGCCTCTTCCAGACTTACTTCTTCTCCATCCACCATTTAAAATAGTGTTGTTGTATACTCTTACATCCGCTTGCACTTCGCGTTCACCACTATTCGACCATTTAATACCGTTAGTAGCATTGTGGTAAAAAGTATTGAAACACACATCGCCTTTTACACCCGATTTAATGTTAATACACTCACCACCTGTTTCGCCAACATATGCAAAAAAGTTATTATATAATGATACTTGAGCTCCTTTAGAATAGAAAGCATCATCAGAAAAATATAAGAATTCGCTATTATGAATTACATTTTTTCCGGTGATATTATGCGTAAATATTCCTTTACATGGCTCACCATCTTCGTTGTAACCACCTTGCACCGACGGATGCTCTGCAGAACCAATTGCACCGCAAAACTCAACAGTTACATAGTTAAGCACAAAGTTTTCGCTTTCTTCTGTTGCACAGATACCAGACCATAAACCTTTAAATACATTATCGTTAGTTCTATTAACATCTGCAACTGTCATTACAATTCGCTTTTCTTCAGAACCTAATGCTAATAAATCACCCTTTACGTAAAACTCAGGAGCAACATCTACGTTAGCAATTACTTTTACACCTGGTTTAATTTTTAAGCTAGCGCCTTTTTCAATAATTACATGGTGGTTCATATTTACAGTAATACCTTCACCCCAAATCTGCTCACCTGTAATTACATATAAATTATCGATATCTAAATCTTCAACAATTTCGCCTTCTTCAGGAACGTATTCATCATCTTTGTCATCAACAACATCATCCTTTTCGCAAGCTGTAAAATTAATAGCTAACACTAATAGTAGTAATCTAAAAAATAATTTAGTATTCATTTTTCTAAATTGTTTAGTACTTAACGTACTGATGGTTTATAATTAATTATTAAAATTTATATCGGAGGCCAATCAAGAAATTCTGGCCATACTTATCGTATCTGATTAGTTTATCATCGCCTGCTTTGCCTTGTAAAATGTAATCCGTTTCGGTTTCCTTGAGTGGTTCTTTAATTACTATCTGGCGCGATGTATCTAATATATTTCTCAATTTCAGGAATAAGGTAACACCCATATTAAAATGCTTTTCGGCAGAGAAGTCCATTTTCCAGGTAGGCAATTCCCATAAGTCCTTTTCGTAATAAGCCGATATTTCAGAGATACGCTCGCCTGTGTATACATTAGCCAACTGCATATCTAAAGCCAATTGCTGATTCTTATACAACAAGGTGATATTTCCAATATGATCTGCTTGCCCCTGTAAAGGTCTGGTCTGATCAATTTGATAGGGAACAATATCTGACTCTGAGTCATTTTCATCTTCACGTTTCAGCAATACTTTTGATGTAGTAATACTTGAATTGGTATAGGTATAATTGGCTTTTATGCCCCAGTTTTTGATGTATTTGGTTACATCTAACTCAATACCCATATTGGTGGCTGTTCCATAATTACCTGGCTGCAGAAAAATAGCATTCTGTCTGCTTTCAATAGGTACAAGAGCGTACTCGATAGGGTCGTACAAACGCTTATAAAATGCCCCTACAAAAACATTATCTTGCGGACTTGGGAATAGCTCATAACGCAAGTCAATATTATCCGCACGCGTTCTTTCTAAATCTGGATTACCAATTTCATCATAATCTTCATACCTAAAAGTATATGGTACAATTTCGAAAAATCCTGGACGCACAATTGAATGAAAGTACGAAGCTCTTAAATTCGATTTTTTATTGAGTTCGTATTTAGCATGTAAACTTGGTAATAAGTCGATATAATTTTGCTCCAAAGTTGGTTCCTGTTCGTATTTAGGAAAAAGCAACTCGTAGCCCTGACGCGTATGCTCCACTCTAATCCCTCCAAATAACTTAAGGTTCTCTCCTATTTTTGAGTCAAACTGAAAGTAACCCGCGGCTATCTTTTCATAAGCATCATAATTTAATTCATTGGCCACACTTCCTTTGGGCGAAGTAACCCTCCAATCCACTTCAGTATAAATCCAATCTTCGCCTTCTTTTATCTCATCATTCTGTGGACGGAAATTATACCTATAAAAACGATTCTCTCTTTTCTTGTCTCTATATAAAACGCCTACTTTTAAATCGGTGTGTTCCCAAGGTTTAATATTTAAATTTAAGTAGGCACTTAAATCACGATCTGAATTATCTTCCCAAATTCGATAATTGCCACCATAATCTTCAACACGAACCTGAGTCATATCTCCATCACGGAAAGCCGTATTTCGGGTGAAAATGGATTGATCGGGACGAGCTCCTGTTGCAATAGAATATACCGCTGACCAATCGAAGCTAAACACGTCGTTTAATTCATGCTTACCTTGCAATGTGGTATTATAGATACTTTGAACGGTCGGACGAATACGCGTTTCTAAAGAAGCATTGCCTGTAGTTGTAATAGGATCGTAATTTCCATCCCACATCCTAAATTTAGTTTCTTCTCTGATTTCATCATCGCGTTGATAGATAAAAGCGGTATAAAGACTTAACTTATTTTTACCGTTTATGGCGAAATCTAGCTTACCATGGGCTCCTCCTCGCAATTGTTCCGAAGAATATAAACGATCGCTATAATGCGTTAAACTAATGGAGTTTGAAGCATCTCTATTTAATTGCTGATTGTAAAAAGAAGTATTTGAACCACGGTGTAAATGTTGAATATTACCCGACAGAACAATACCAAAACGATGATCTAAAAAACGATTCCCCCAGGTTAGTCCTGCATTTATATCAATCGGATTTCTCTTATACTGCTTCACTAAATTCTCAGTACTAAAATCATCCATCGAAGCTGAATAATCCTTACCATGAATCTCGTATGGTGATTGAGGATTAACAGCCGAGTAATTAAAATACTCAAAATCGCGTTCCATAAACAAAGTGGCCATACCTACTGAGGCATTAACTTGCCACATCTCCTGATCAGGCGCATTTTTCATTATTAAATCCATAGCTCCACCAACAGCATCACCTTCCATACTTGGTATTAAGGCCTTGCTCACTTCAATACGATCTAGCATATCCGACGGAAACATATCCAATGGCACAAAACGATTTTTATTATCGGGCGATGGTATTTTAACACCATTTACCGTAGTATAATTATATCGCTTATCCATACCTCTCACTATGGCATAAGTTCCTGTTCCACTACCAGAATATTCTAATGACACACCTGAAATTCGTTGTACAACCTCTGAAACATTTAAATCTGGAGATAACTCAATGGCTTTGCCTGACACTACATTCACCACTTTAGGCGACATTTTTTCCGTTGCCCTTGCGCTTGAGATAGTGCTTTTTATCTGACTGGCGGTAACCATCACCTCTCCCATCAACATATCATCCTCATCCAAAACAATATTTATCTCCTCATCGTTAAATATTTTAATGGTATGCTTTTCTTGTTTGCAGCCAATAAATGAAATGGTAAAAGTATATTGACCTGGCTCTAATTCTTTTATTTTAAAAGTTCCATCAAGACCAGCTATTGTCCCTTCCGTAGTTCCTTCAATAACAACAGTGGCGCCAACTAAAGGCTCCTTGTTTTTATCCGTAATCTTTCCTTTTAATTCATAACCATCCGCAAACAATTGCAGAGGCATTAGTAGCATGGCTAGTAAAACACCAATTTGAGACTTCATCATTTATTATCTTCGCTGTTAAAATTTCCGAAGGCAAATGAAGAGTTTTCTTCTCCAAAGAATTTAAACTAAATATTAAAGTATTGTAATTTGTAGCGTTGGTTTATGCAGGAAAATAACAATGTATTAAGGTTAAAGTACAACATAGTACACAAAGCAAACACTTAAACTGAAGTAGTAATTTACAATTAAAAACAGACCTGCTGTAAACAGGTAAATAAACCATATACAATTTACACCCTTGCTTATTTAATATGAGATTAACAATTGTATGTATTTACCTCAAATTAATATTTGAAGGTTCCTAGCTTTAATAAGTCTTTCTCTTATAACACACATTTTATCAGCCATAATTACATCAACTAAAACGCTTAAACATCCAAGCCTTTATTGTGTAATAACAACTTTTGTATTGACAACACTAAATAAATAAGTTACATTTAGGATATTTAGATCCTTTTTTCGTACACACTAATTAATCTTCCTTATTAATTCAATCGTATTTCGCCATGGATTTTCTGAACAAGCTACTTGAAATTAACCCAAACTATATAGTTATTGGATTAATTGCCATCTTCTTTTCTTTAGAGCAAATAATGAAAACGCCATTTAGCTTTAAAAACAGAATGAATCACTTACTTCAAAATACATTATTTCAAATTATATTAGTTGCATTAAACGTCTTTTTCGTCACATTTCAAGTATATTCTATTGAATGGCTGAACAATAATCATATTGGGCTTCTATATCTTATAGAATTACCCGCTGAATTGCTACTTATTATTTCTATTGCATTATATGACATCACTGCATACTGGATACATAGAGGAACTCACGCAATACCCATACTTTGGAGATTTCATAGAGTGCATCATAGCGATACAACGATGGACTCTTCTACTGTATTTCGATTTCATCCATTTGAACTGATTCTTGTATTTGGCATAGGAAATATTGTTACCGCAGCGCTGTTTGGAACAGATGTATTTTCAATGGCATGCTATTATTTCATTCTTTATGTATTCTTCTTTTTTGAGCATGCAAACTTAAAGTTTCCAAGTTGGTTAAACACCACCCTAGGTTTAATCTTTGTTATGCCAGATCACCATCGGGTTCACCATCAACAGAACCAATTTTACACCAATTCTAACTACGCAGATATATTCATCCTATGGGATCGGATTTTTGGCACTTTTAAAATGATGCCAATCGAGAAAATGAAATATGGCTTAGCCGAATTTAACACGAAAAAGAAACAGGAGTTTCTTTATTTAATTAAAAGCCCTTTTATCGATATTAACAAAGAGAAAACTGAGTAAGACCTAGAAAAAAAACGAATTGATAAAGATAACCATAGAGATACCAATTCTTTATATTTATTCAAGAACTTGTATGAACACATTAATACTGTGCACTAAGTATTTTTAATAGAAATATAAAATGCTTAGAGCCTATACTAGTAATCGTCAATTTTAATAATATTATCCCCGGTTTTGCTCGGACAAATACACCTAAGAAGAACTCGAATGTAGACGAAAGGTCTAGAGTACTATCTAATGGGGATAAATATATTTTGGCATGAAAGCCTGTGGAACAAACAAATAACTACCTCAATCAAGTTCTGGGCTGTTAGATTGGGAGGAAAAAGTTGCTATATTAGGTGAGTTTAGAAAATGAATTAAATAATGAACCTTCAAGAGCACTATAATAAACTATATCAAGATTCAATACAGAAGATACAATCAGACTCTTATCAAACTGACCAGTTAATCGATTCGGATAATGATAAAAGATACGGAATAACTCTTTTACTTCGACCTGACAATATAGTAAAGACCAATATTCAGAAATTACTATCCAAAGTAAAAGCAATAGAACCACACCAATACTATTATCGCAGTTCGGATATACATGTAACCGTAATGTCAATAATTTCTTGCTATGATGAATTTGATCTTAATCAGATTAGAGTTGAAAACTATATCGATACAATTAACAAAAGTATCAAAGGACTAAGTGGTTTTAATATCGAGTTTAGAGGTCTGACTGCCTCTCCATCTTGTTTAATGGTACAAGGATTTTTAAAAAATGATATTTTAAACCAGTTCCGGAACAACTTAAGAGCTGACTTTAGGCAAACTGACCTAGAGCAGTCAATGGATAAACGATATTCTATTCAAACCGCCCATTCAACAATTTTAAGGCTGAAAGAAAAATTTAAGAATAAAGAGAAGTTTTTGGATATTTTGGAAGAATATCGGCATTACAATTTTGGCTCATTTAAAGTAGACTCATTGGAATTGGTATATAATGATTGGTATCAGCGAAAAGAAAATGTAAAAACACTTCACAGATTTAAATTACGCTAAAAAACATGAATCAATATTTCACGAAAATCATCATAAAAAGGGAATAATGGCCATTGTTTATTTCCTTTTCAGATAGGCATTAAAAGAATAGGTTAAATGAGAAACAAATTGAGGTACAAATTGCTATTATGTACCAGTAAAGTGCCAGCAAGAATTACTCCAGCCAATCATTATTTTTTCGTTCATAGCCAATGCTTGTTTCATAACCATGCCCCGGATATACTAAAGTAGTATCGGGTAAAATCATTAATTTGGTTTTAATACTATTGATCTCCATTTTGGTGTACTTTTCATCCTCTTCGGTTGTTTTGTTTGGGGTACTGCCAATTCCCTCTTTTTGTAAGGTATCTCCGGTTACCAAAATATCTTCAATATGAATAGCTATACTTCCTGACGTATGTCCTGGGATATGGTAGAACTTAAGCTCTTTAAAGCCCTCAATTATTGGAAGCTGGTCTTCTTCGAAAAATGTAGTAATATCTTTTGTACGGTGATTACTTTTTTCAGCAATGTGGGCATAAATGTTTACCTTGTATAATGCTTTATAATGTGCATTTCCCCCAACATGATCACCATGACCATGAGTGTTGATAATTGCTCTAATGATTAGTTTATTTGCTCTAACATAATCTTCAATTTGATTGTCAACTTTTCCAGGATCAATCAAAATGGCATCTTTAGTTTCAGCATTATATAGAATATAGGCATTCTGCCAAAAATTTTGCCCATGAACTATATCAATCATTTGTATTTTATACCTTGGGCTTGCGCTTAAGGAACCCATACTGAATATGGCTGTCAATAAAAAAAACAAAATTTTCTGCATCGCTTTTAGTACTTAATGGTTTATCCAAACAGCCACAATCATACTGGCTTTTGGTTTCTGTAGTCAAACATACAATTTATCAGCCTATATCACCATCTTAAAATAAAAAAATTGAAACCTATAATACTTTGGCAGATAGTTATTAAAGAGGTGTGCTAAAATTATTAAAACAGCCGAAATTGTAACTAATTTAAATTCTAAACATGTGGTTTTTCATCCTTGAATTGGATAGACAATAGGGTATTGATGAAGTCTATTCTTTCTTAGATGAGAGAAATATTAGAATAACAAAACGTGTTATAACAATGTGATAAGTAATACGGAGAAAGTGCTATATTTATCGTTAAAACAATTGATAAACGGCAGTATAACTTAATAGTTTAGAGCTTTGAAATCCTGCACTGCTTATATAGGTCCCATTGTCAACAGTTTAAACTAAAGTAAGTAATCTATGTTCGGAGTAATAAACTTTGGGGCTTTTTTAATAGAAGAATTAATTTTGAATTTAACTCCAGGAGCTGACTATATATATCCTTGGACGAAGTATTTCTCAAGGGAAAAAAGCAGGTATTTTATCTGCTTTGGGAATAAAACTTACTTTAATGAAGAAATAATTGTCGCCAACCGAAGTCTAAAACTTAAATAGTCTCTTAAAACCCAAATAAATGATCAATAACCAAATGTCAAGAGGATTAATTCAAACACTTACAATTGCATTGTTAATGTGTAGCTGTAACAGCCCTAAGGATCAATCAAATAAAATAGGTACAGAAATGGATATCCCGTTAATAGGATTTGATTACATAGGTTCTTATCCACATAGTACAAATTCATTTACAGAAGGTTTGTTGGTTCATGATGGTAGGTTGTACGAAAGCACTGGTTCTCCCAAAGAACTACCTCGAACAAGATCTGAAATAGGCACAGTTGATCTTCGAACAGGTCATGTTAAGACCAAGGTTGAAATAGATCATAACAAGTATTTTGGTGAAGGAATAGTAATTTTAAATGAAAGAGTTTATCAACTAACCTATAAAAGTAAAACAGGTTTTATATACGACGTAAATAGCTTTAAAAAGATTGCCGAATTTGCTATCCCAAGTAAAGAAGGATGGGGAATGACTACAGATGGTACTAATTTGATTATGTCAGACGGTACTAATATTTTAACCTATTTAAATCCAGAGGATTGTTCTGTTATAAAGGAGATTAATGTTACAGAGAATGGTTTTGCAAAGGGTTATCTTAATGAATTAGAATTTATACATGGTTATATTTATGCAAATGTTTGGATGACAAACACTATCGTCAAAATTAATCCAACTAATGGCAGAGTTATAGGAGTGCTTGATTTAAGTTCATATGCTACTAATGCAAAAAGCGTTTTTAACGGATCATTAGAAATGAATGGAATAGCTTATGATTCAATAAGGGATAGGGTTTATATTACAGGTAAATTATGGCCAAAGATTTATGAAATTAAGATTAATCATAATAAATAAAGTCTCTCCAAACCTAACTGCATATTATGCATTGGTAAATCAAACAATTTCAAACCTAATCAAGTAGCCTACATGAAAAACATAACACTAATAACCCTATTATTTACTAGTGCATATTTCTTTAATAGTTGCACAGAAAGAACTGCAAAAAAAGATACTAATAATTCTCATATTCAATCAGAAGAGACTATCAAAAGCAAGTTATGTTCTTCTAAAGAATTAATAATTAAAGCTCAAGAGTATTATGACAACAAAAAATATTCTAAGAGCTTAGCAATGCTTGCTGAATTAGAGGAAAGGTATCCTGATAGTGAAGAATGTAAGCAAGGAATAACAATTGAAGGAATATCAAACACTTCAAATATTCAAGCCGAAAAAGCAGTCAGTACCACAGTGAATAAGATTGAAGGTAAAACTAAGGACGAAGAGAAATCCCAAAATTCATACAACCATGTATTAGCAGTAGAAATAAACTCAAATAATGTTGATGAAAAAATAATTGAAGAAAGGACATGCAAAACATATATTAGTCTTGACGATGATTATATTGTTGTAAGTGGATATACTACTAAAAAGACTTATTTTGAAATTATTTCTACAGGTAATGTTATGGGGTCAAAATATTACGATGTAAAAACTAAACTAAAAGAATCTAAATTTCTTTTTGATACTGAAGATAACTCCGTTGTGTGGCAGCAAACAAAACATGATAATTCTGGACTTCAGATATACTTTACAAATAAATAATCTCACGAAATATACATTCAAAAGAGTACAGATTAAATTATAGCATAAAAAAAAGCCACTGTCAAACGTTCTGACAATGGCTTTTTAATCTTTAACCAAACCTAACCCTAAACTATGAGTTGATACAAAGATAATATTAATTTCAAATATAAGCAATAGATTACCTAATTAATTAACTCAATGCAGAACATTAACTAAACAGGCAAATTATATCTTATATCAAAATAGTTAACGTTCACATTCCCCTCACTCCATACGATAAAAAAAAAGGCATTCTTACCCAATTTTTAAAAAACTTATCAACAAAGTGGATTAAAGTGTCATAAAGTGGTTGATTGTGGTTTATAAATTTCATACTTTTACCACAATTAATTTTAAAGTGTAATGGCCACATTTATAGGTGATTTTGTTTGCAAGGCGGATGCCAAAGGACGGATTGTATTACCTTCTCTCTTCAAAAAGGTGATGAATACCATGGAAGAGAACCGTTTTGTGGTCAGAAAAGACTTGTACGGAAACTGCCTTTTGGTATATCCATATCCCGACTGGGAAACTCATATGGAAGAAGTTCGCTCCAAGGTGAACATGTTTAACCGAGAAGAAAATAAGTTCTATCGTCAATACATTAGGGCCGCTGCCGAAATAACATTTGATGCCAATGGCAGAATGCTAATGCCAAAACGTTTGATGGAGAAAATTAAATTGCCCAAAGAAGTGGTGATGGTAGGTGTGGACGATAAAATAGAGATATGGAGCAAGGTAGAGTTTGAAGGTGGAGAGATGAGTGATGATGAATTAGCTAACATGATGGAAGGAATTTTGGGTAGAAGTTCTAATGCAGAATTAAAGGAGGGAGAGTAATGGAGGAAGTGTATCATGTGCCAGTATTATTGCATGAATGTATTGATGGGCTCAATCTGAAAGAAGATGGAGTATATGTTGATGTTACTTTTGGCGGAGGAGGCCACTCCAAAGAAATTTTAAAACAACTTAAAGGTGGCCGCCTAATTGTTTTCGATCAGGATGAAGATGCCTACGAAAATCGCCCAGATGATGAACGCTTGATTTTTGTTCGTCATAACTTTCGCTATTTAAAGCATTTCTTAAAATATATTGGTATAGAAAAGGTAGATGGAATCCTTGGCGACTTGGGCGTTTCTTCTCATCACTTCGACACCCCAGAAAGAGGTTTTTCTTTTCGTTTTGAAGGAGAATTGGACATGCGTATGAACAAGCAGGCCGATTTAACTGCAGCCGATGTGATAAACGATTACGAGGAGAACGATTTATACAAGATTTTTAAAACCTACGGAGAAATTAAAAATGCAGGTAAGTTAGTTCGGGGTATTTTATCTCAACGCCAAGCGCGACCATTTAAAAACATATCCGACTTACTCGAAGTAGCGGAACCATGCGTTCCTGCTCGCGATAAAAATAAATTTTTAGCCAAAGTATTTCAAGCTTTACGTATCGAAGTAAATCGCGAAATGGAAGCCTTAAAAGAAATGCTGATGCAAACTAAAGATGTATTAGCTCCAGAAGGCCGCTTAGTGGTAATTTCCTATCACTCACTAGAAGATAGGTTGGTGAAGAATTTCATGAAGACAGGAGACTGTGATCAAACTCAGCCAGATCAAGATTTTTACGGAAAAACTATAGTGCCTTTTAAAGCCATTAGTCGTAAGCCAATTTTACCAACAGCCGAGGAATTAGAAAGAAATACAAGGTCAAGAAGTGCCAAGCTTAGAATATCTGAAAAACTATAGAGGTGTTTAAAAGGAAGCGGAAAGATAAAGAATTTGAAGATTCGGGTGACATCTCCTTTAAAAAGATATCGCTGCGAGATTTTGTGACAGGGAGGTTTTTTACGCGCCAAGTTGTAGTTAAGCAACTACCCTATTTCTTATTCTTAACCATGTTGGCTTTTTCATATATATCCAACCACTTTAGGGTTGAAAAACTATTAAAAGAAGCTGCAACACTAAATAAAGAAATTCAAGAACTCAGGATAGAAGCCATCACCACTTCTTCCGACCTAATGTATTTCAGCAAACAGTCGGTCATTTTAGATAAAGTAAGAGAAGCAGGTATTCATTTAGAAGAATTAACAGAGCCACCAAGAAGAATTGTAGTAAAAGAGAGAGATTAGCAAATGACAATAAAAAGAGACATAACATGGAGAGTGGGTGTCATCTATCTGGCACTGGTAGTGTTGGCTGTTGTCGTATTCGGAAAGGTGGTTTACCTGCAAGTAGTGGAAGGGCCCGAATGGCATGCCATGGAGGAGAAAATGACCAGCCAAGAGCGAGAGATTGAAGCGAACAGAGGAAATATATTAGCCAGCGACGGGCGCAAACTAGCCTGCTCAGTTCCAAGCTATCGTTTATATATGGATATGATGGCGCACGGCTTAACCGACGAAATATTTGAAGATAACGTAGACAGCTTAGGCTGGTACCTTTCTAATTTCTTTAAGGATAAGTCTGCATCTGCATACAAAAAAAGTCTTAAGGATGCACGACAAAAAGGTCGCCGCTATTACAGAATTCAAAGAAGACGAGTGAGCTTTACGGAGCTTAAAAAGATAAAACAGTTTCCAATTTTTCGTTTAGGGAAAAATATTGGCGGTTTCATACCCGAACAATTAGACCGAAGAAAAAAACCTTTCGGAATTTTAGCTTCTCGCACCATAGGTAAGCTTTACGAAGAGAAAGAAAAAGGTGGAATGGTTGGCCTAGAACGTGCTTATAACGAAGAACTAAAAGGACAAAACGGAGTAAATACATTCACACGTATTTCGGGTCGTTGGATACCCGAAGAAATAATGCCTCCTAGAAACGGCAAAGATGTAATGACTTCTTTCGATATCGAAATTCAGGATGTGGCCGAAAATTCTCTGCGCAAGCAATTAATTAAACACAACGCACATCACGGGGTAGCCATACTAATGGAAGTTGAAACTGGCGCCATCAAAGCGCTAGTAAACCTTCATCGCAAAAGCGAGGGAAATTATATAGAGGATTATTTTAATTATGCTATTGGCGAAGCTACCGAACCTGGCTCTACTTTTAAACTAGCCAGTATGATTGCCGCTTTGGAGGATGGATATATAAACCTAGAGGACACAATTGATACAGGCAAGGGCTATTGTAAATTTTACGATAGAGTGATGCGCGATAGTCATCACAGTGGTTTTGGAAAAATTACCTATCGTGAGGTTTTTGAAAAATCATCCAATGTAGGTATTTCCAAAATGATTGTAGAACACTACAAATCGGATCCAAAAAGATACATAAACCGCATATGCTCCATGGGGCTCGACAAAAAGCATGGCCTACAAATAAAAGGCGAAGGCGACCCATTTATTAAATACCCAGGCTCAAAAACATGGTCTGGCGTTTCTTTACCTTGGATTTCAATAGGATACGAATCTAAACTTACTCCATTGCAAACTTTAGCATTATACAATGCAGTAGCAAATAATGGTAAAATGATGAAGCCATATTTTGTTAATGGCATATATGAACATGGAGAATTAATTAAAGAATACGAACCTACGGTTCTAAATCCATCCATCTGCTCATTAGGCACAATAGAAAAAGTACACGACCTACTTGTTGGTGTAGTAGAACATGGAACTGCAAAAAACATTAAAAACAAAGATTACTTAATTGCCGGCAAAACAGGCACAGCACAAATTGCAAAAGGAAGAGGCGGATACAAAAAAGGAGGTGTAGAGTACCAAGCTTCTTTTGCGGGCTACTTCCCTGCTGATCGCCCTAAATACTCCTGTATTGTAGTCGTTAATGGCCCATCAAACAATGTGTATTACGGAAATGAAGTAGCAGGTACTGTTTTTAAACAAATTTCAGATAGAGTTTATGCTTCTGGTTTTGATATGCTAGATGAACATGCAGAGGAAATTCCAGATGAAGGTATTTTACCTTACTCTAAAGGTGGAAAAAAAGAAGATTTATTAACTGTGTTTGATAGACTAAATGTAACCATAGAAGGAGACGAAGTGGAGTCGGATTGGATATCAACCAAAGCACAAGAACACAAAGTCAACTTTAAACGAAAGTCATTTGCACGAGGATTAGTGCCCAACGTAAAAGGAATGGGCGCAAAAGATGCAGTGACTTTACTAGAGAATATGGGCTTAAACGTAATTGTTTCAGGAAGAGGAAGGGTAAAAGAACAATCACTAACAGCCGGAGGTAGAATTAAAAGTGGAACCAGAATAATTATAAAGTTAGGTTAATGATGGCAAGCGTTTCGCAAATACAAGAATGGACCAAAGTAAAAGAGCTCGTAGGGAACGACTCCTTAAGCTTTAATGAAATTACTTTTGATTCGCGCCAAGCGAAAGAAGAAACTTTGTTTGTGGCGGTTAGAGGAGTAACTGTTGATGGACATTCATTTATAACCAAAGCAATTGCTGTTGGTTGCGAGATTGTGCTGTGCGAAGAGCTACCACAAGATTCATACGATAATATCACATTTATCGTGGTGGAGGATTCTGCACTTGCATTAGGAGAAATAGCTAGCGGCTTCTACGGAAAACCTTCAGAAGAATTAGAACTAATAGGCGTAACAGGAACCAACGGAAAAACAACCATCGCCACTCTACTATATGAGCTTTTCCGCGACATGGGTTTTGAGTCGGGATTATTTAGTACAGTAGCCAATTTTATTGGTGATGAAAAATTAGAATCCACTCACACAACTCCAGACCCTGTAGCATTAAATAAGATTATGCGTCAAATGGTTGATGCAGGCTGCAGATATTGCTTCATGGAAGTGAGTTCGCACGCCATCGACCAAAAACGTATAGCAGGATTAAAATATAAGGGTGGTGTATTTACCAACCTCACACACGACCATTTAGATTATCATATCACCTTCGACGCTTATTTAAAAGCCAAGAAGACTTTCTTCGATAATTTATCGAAAGATACATTTGCCATTGTAAATGTGGATGATAAAAACGGAATGGTGATGGTTCAAAACTGCAAGGCCAACATTAAATCGTACTCAGTTCGTGCAATGGCAGATTACAAAGCCAAAATAGTAGAAAGCATGTTCGAAGGCATGCAACTACTTATTAATAACGATGAGATATGGACACCTTTCATTGGCAAGTTCAATGCTCAAAATTTATTGGCAGTTTACGGCGTAGCCTTGTCTTTAGGTCGACCAAAAGACGATGTGCTATTAAGCATTAGCCGTCTACAATTTGTAGATGGTAGGTTTCAAACCATTCGTTCAGCCTCAGGAATTACTGCTGTAGTAGATTACGCACACACACCAGATGCGCTTAAAAACGTCATAGAAACCATCAATCAAATTCGTCAACCAGGGCAAGAACTTATTACAGTTGTTGGTGCAGGTGGCGATAGAGATAAAACCAAACGACCAGAAATGGCTCGCGTGGCCATCAACGGCAGCAGCCGAGTTATTCTAACATCAGATAATCCACGTTCCGAAAATCCTCAAACCATTATTGATGACATGATGGAAGGTGTTGATTTTAAGAGCAGAATAAAAGTGGTGTCTATTACTGATAGAAAAGAAGCCATCAAAACAGCTTGCATGCTTTCCAAAAGAGGAGATATCATTCTGATTGCAGGAAAAGGACATGAAGATTATCAGGAGATAAATGGCGTTAAGCATCATTTTGACGACCGAGAAGTAATAAAAGAAATTTTTGAATTGATATAATCCGTAAGAACAATGTTGTACTATTTATTTGAATATCTCAAAGAGTTAGATTTACCTGGAGCAGGCGTGTTTCAGTATATTTCATTTCGTTCTGGATTAGCCGTAATTGTATCTTTGCTGATAGGCACCATATTCGGTAAGAGAGTTATTAATCTTTTGCAGAAAAAACAAATTGGAGAAGTCGTTCGCGACTTAGACTTAGAAGGCCAACTAGCTAAAAAAGGCACACCTACTATGGGCGGTGTTATCATCATTGCCTCTATCGTAATACCTACTTTACTGTTCGCCAAACTTTCCAACGTATACATCATACTAATGTTAGTTTCAACCATATGGCTAGGCTGTATTGGATTTTTAGATGACTATATTAAAGTATTTAAAAAGAATAAAGAAGGCTTAGCAGGTCGCTTTAAAATCATAGGCCAAATTGGTTTAGGACTAATTGTTGGCTTAACCATGTGCTTTAGCGATGCAGTTGTTGTTCGCGAAAAAATTCCTGGCGAAACGGTTATTGTTACTACCGCAGACGGAGAAGAAGTTGAGCGCCAAGCAACAGTAGATGTAAAATCAACGCAAACAACCATTCCTTTTATGAAGGACAACCGCTTTGATTACGCGTGGTTTGTAGGATTCATGGGAGAAAAAGCAGCACAATGGGGTTGGGTAGTTTTCGTTTTAGCAGTAATCTTTATTATCACAGCAGTATCTAACGGCGCAAACATGACGGATGGGCTCGATGGACTCGCCACGGGAACTTCAGCTATCATAGGAACCACACTCGGCATCTTAGCCTACGTTTCCAGTAACACGGTTTTTGCAGATTATCTCAACATCATGTATATACCTCAATCAGAGGAACTAGTAATATTTATGAGTGCGTTCATTGGTGCAACCATTGGCTTTTTATGGTACAACTCTTTCCCTGCTCAGGTTTTCATGGGCGACACAGGAAGCTTAACACTTGGAGGTATCATTGCAGTTTTTGCCATCATTATCAAAACAGAATTATTAATACCTATCCTTTGCGGGATATTCTTAGTTGAGAATATTTCTGTAATGATTCAAGTTTCGTGGTTTAAGTATACCAAAAAGAAATACGGAGAAGGACGAAGAGTTTTCAAGATGGCTCCTTTACATCACCACTATCAAAAGAAAGGATATGTGGAGTCTAAAATTGTGACCCGCTTTTGGATTGTAGGCATCTTACTGGCAGTATTAACCATTGTAACACTGAAGGTTCGATAGATTCATGAGCAAACGAATTGTCATATTAGGAGCTGGAGAGAGCGGTGTTGGCGCAGCTTTATTGGCGCAAAAACAAGGATTTGATGTTTTCGTATCGGATAAGTCTGCCATTAAAGATGGTTTTAAAAAGGAGTTAGATGATAACAACATAGAGTATGAACAAGAACAACATACGCACGAAAATATTTTTAATGCAAATGAAGTAGTAAAAAGCCCTGGCATTCCGGATACCGTTCCGATGATATTGGAATTAAAAGAAAAGGGTATTCCAGTGGTATCTGAAATTGAATTTGCTTCAAAATATACCGATGCAAAATTTGCATGCATTACAGGTAGTAACGGAAAAACCACAACTACTTTATTAACGCATCATACATTAACAAATGCCGGCTTAAATGTAGGTCTGGCAGGAAATATTGGTCAAAGTCTGGCTCGTCAAATTGCAGTGGACGAACCTAAAGACTGGTACATATTGGAATTAAGTAGTTTTCAGTTGGATGGCATGTACGACTTTAAAGCAGACATTGCTGTTTTAATGAACATTACACCAGACCATCTGGATAGATATGATTACAAAATGGATAATTATATCGATTCCAAATTTAGAATTATTCAAAACCAAACAGCAGATGACTATTTCATTTACTGTGCGGACGATGAAAATATTTCAAAGGAGTTAAAAAAGAGAGATATAAAGGCTCAACAACTTCCTTTTTCAAACAAATTAGAAATAAGCGAAGGAGCCTTTTTTCAAGATAACAAAATAGTATTTAATCTAAAGGAGGATGCTATGAGCGTATTTATTGAACAGTTGGCTATTCAAGGTCAACATAACCGTTATAACACGATGGCAGCAGGCATTGTTGCTCATCTGTTTCAAATCAGAAAGCCTAAAATAAGAGAATGTCTTTTAAGTTTTAAAGGTGTAGAACACCGCTTAGAAAGAGTTCTTAAAGTAAGGGGCATGGATTTTATCAACGACTCAAAAGCAACCAATGTTAATTCTTCATGGTACGCGCTAGAAAGCATGGAATCGGAAGTGATTTGGATTGCAGGAGGCATTGACAAAGGAAATGATTACGCAGAAATTAAAGAATTAGCTCGCCAAAAAGTGAAAGCACTAATATGTTTGGGAACAGACAATAAAAAATTAGTCGAGAGCTTTGAGGGAATTGTTCCAACTATTGTTGAAACATCAAGCATGGCAGAAGCTGTTAAGTCAGCATATTTTTTGGGAGACAAAGGAGATTCCATATTACTATCTCCAGCCTGTGCAAGCTTTGATTTGTTTGACAATTACGAGCAACGCGGTCGCTTATTTAAAGAATGCGTACGTAATCTGTAAAAAATAATCGTCCTGCTTTAAGCATGATTATTGTTTTCGTACACCATTATTCTGCCTTAACGGAAGAGGATAATTAAAGAAGTAAACTCAATATAAATATTGAGCATTTTGATACACATGTCTGAATGTTTAATGCTGAAGTTTTGAAGAATGGGATTAAAAACAACCTTACAAAAATATTTTAAAGGTGACCCAATATTGTGGGGTGTGATTGCGGTGTTAGCTGCAATTTCCTTGTTGGCAGTTTATAGCTCCACAGGGTCTTTGGCATACAAGTACCAAGGAGGAAATACTTACTATTACATGTTCAAACACTTTGTATTTTTATTGGTAGGTATCGGTATAATCTGGGGAATCCACCAGATGGATTATCGAATGTTTGCCAAGTATGCCACCGTAGGGCTTTGGGCAAGCATAGGATTATTGTTGATTACATTAATAACTGGAGTAAGCTTAAATAGTGCATCTCGCTGGCTAACCGTTCCTGGCATTGGTATTTCTTTTCAGCCCTCAGAACTGGCTAAGCTCGCATTAATTATGTACATAGCACGCACTTTAGCCCGACATCAGGACGATAAAGCAGGCGCAAAAGATGCCTTCAGACCCATTATGACCTATGTAGGTATTGTATGCGGACTAATATTTACAGAGGATTTTTCAACTGCATTTTTAATTGGTTTCATCGCATTTTTGCTAATGTTTATCGGTCGTGTACCATTCAAGTATTTAGCAAGCACAGTTGGAGTAGCCGTAATGCTAGTTACCATACTTATGTTAGCATCGCCCTATCTCCCATTTTTACATCGTGCCCAAACTTGGAAAACTAGAATTGAAAATTTTGTAGGAGGAGATAAACTAGAAGATAACTCGGAAGGTAACTATCAATCGCGTCAAGCACAGATGGCTGTAGCTACAGGAGGATTATTTGGTAAAGGGCCAGGAAATAGTAACCAACGAAATTTTTTACCTCACCCCTACAGCGATTTTATCTTTGCCATCATCGTGGAAGAATGGGGAGCAATTGGCGCACTATTGATGATACTGTGTTATGTGGTATTCTTATTTAGAGCGGGAGTAATTGTACGCGGAAGTATGCGAACCTTTCCTGCCTTTCTGGCCATCGGGCTATCCTACTTATTGGTTTTTCAAGGTTTCTTTAACATGGGAGTAGCCGTTGGAATATTCCCAGTAACAGGTCAGCCCTTACCATTAGTAAGCATGGGTGGAACATCTATTCTATTTACATGCGTGGCCATGGGTGCCATCTTAAGCGTGAGTCGAAACAACATGGAAGAAGCTCAGAAATTAAAAGAAGAAGCGGGAATTGCAACCGCATAAAATTATAAAATGAAGCAATAGTGCTTACACCAAAACACTTGTTTCATCTCAAATCTATTTGTCTATGAAAGTTATAATCAGTGGAGGAGGTACTGGAGGACATATTTTTCCAGCCGTTTCAATTGCCAATGCTTTAAAAGCAGTTGATTCGTCAATTGAAATTCTTTTTGTTGGTGCTGAAGGAAAGATGGAAATGGAGAAAGTACCGGCTGCTGGATATAAAATCATAGGTCTTCCCGTAGCAGGCTTTCAACGTAGATTGACACTGAAAAATATCACTTTTTTCTTTAAGCTAGCTGCAAGCATGCGTAAAGCACGCAAGGTGGTGACGGAGTTTAATCCTGATGTAGTAGTAGGAGTTGGCGGTTACGCAAGCGGACCTGTTTTACGTGTAGCAAGCAACAAAAAAATTCCATCTATTATTCAGGAACAGAATTCCTACCCAGGCGTAACAAATAAGATTCTTTCAAAAAAAGTGAGCAAAATTTGCGTGGCTTATCCTGAAATGGAGCGTTTCTTCCCAGCTGAAAAAATCATCCTAACAGGTAATCCTATTCGACAGAATTTATTAGAAAAAGTGAGCCGCGAAGAAGCTGCAAAATATTTTGGTTTAGACCCAAATAAAAAGGTAGTTTTTGTAACTGGAGGAAGCTTGGGAGCCAGAACAATCAATCAAGGAATTCAGACTGGGTATCAAAAGCTCGTAGACGAAGGCATTCAATTAATATGGCAAACAGGAAAGTATTATTACGAACAAATTAAAAGCGCAGTTCCTGAAAATGACAATATTAAAATCATGGCTTTTGTAGACCGCATGGAAGCAGCATTTTCATTGGCAGACATTGTGGTTTCAAGAGCAGGAGCATCTTCTATTTCAGAAATAGCCCTACTAGGCAAAGCAACAATCTTTGTTCCTTCGCCTAATGTATCCGAAGACCATCAAACAAAAAATGCAATGGCTTTGGTTAAGGAAGATGCAGCACTAATGGTGGCCGATAAAGATGTAGCAGCAAATTTGGTAGATAAAGTATTAGAATTACTGAAGGACGACAAAGGTTTGCAAAGTTTACAATCTAATGTAAAAAAGTTTGCCATGCCCGATGCTGCTAAAGTTATTGTTGAAGAATTATTTAAGTTGGTAAAGCAAAAATAGATGGACTTTAATAAGGTAAAAAACGTTTATTTTATTGGAATTGGCGGGATTGGGATGAGTGCATTAGCGCGCTATTTCAAAGCCAATAACTACAATGTGGCTGGATATGACAGAATGCCAACCCTACTTACAGGCGAACTAGAGAAGGAAGGTATTGAAATTCATTTTGAGGATGACACAAAATGCATTGATGATGATTATAAAAATCAAGTTAATACTCTGATAGTTTATACTCCTGCCATCCCAGCAGAAAACAAGCTATTAAACTTCTTTAAAGAAAATTTATTTAGCGTAAAAAAGCGCTCGGAAGTTTTGGGTATATTAACCCATCAACGAAAAGGCATCTGTGTAGCTGGCACGCATGGAAAAACGACCATATCAACCATGATCGCCCACTTACTAAAGCAATCAAAAGTAGATTGTAGCGCGTTTTTAGGTGGAGTAGCCCAAAACTACAAAACCAACTTATTACTATCTGAAAAATCTGATTATGTAGTTTTAGAAGCCGACGAATTTGATCGTTCTTTTTTGAGATTAACCCCTCATTTAGCATTAATTTCATCTACAGATGCAGACCACTTAGACATTTACGGTGACGATAGTTCAGTAAAAGAATCCTTTTGCGAATTTGCAGCACTGGTTAAATCCGACGGAATTCTCTTGTCAAAAAAAGAAATAGAACTAAACTTTAAAGTTAGCAAAGGAGTAAAGCATTTCACATACTCTTTAGAAGACAAACAGGCAGACTTTTACGCTGACAACATCAGCTTATCGAAAGGAATTTACCAGCTTGACCTAAAGACACCTCAACAAACAATAAAAGGAATTAAAGTAGGAATACCCGGATTAGTAAACGTAGAGAATGCAGTTGGAGCATGCTCTGTGGCCTATCTTTCAGGAGCTACTGAGCAAGAAATAAAAAATGCTTTACCTGGATTTAAAGGCATCAGACGAAGGTTTGATTACAGAATTAAACGAGATGATTTGGTTTTGATTGATGACTACGCACATCACCCTGAGGAGATCAACGCCACTTTACGATCAGTAAGAGCTTTGTATCCAAATAAAAAAATAACAGGTGTTTTTCAACCGCATTTATTTTCTAGAACAAAGGATTTTTATAAAGAATTTGCAACGAGCTTAAACAAATTAGACGAGCTATTAATACTAGATATATATCCTGCCAGAGAAAAACCAATAAAAGGAGTAACATCTTCTATGATTTTAGACTTGATTGAATTACCCATAAAAAAGCTTACAGCCAAAAAAGAGCTACTAAATGAAATTAACGATATAAAACCAGAAATTTTATTGATGATGGGCGCAGGCGATATTGATAAAGAAATTGATAAAATAACCGATGCTCTAAGCTAAATATTTTCCATATTAGCTTATGCATTACCGATTTTGGATAACACTGACCAAAATATGGAAAAAACAAACATGTAATCGTTAATAAAAACGAATCAATTGTTTATAAGTAATTGATTATAAATAGTGTTAAATTTTGATTATTAAAATATATTTAAACGGGTTGAAGTAGGCTAGAAGTTGATAATGAGAAAAGTAAAAAATATAATATTATGGACACTGGCGATAGCTTACTTCCCAGTGGTTTTTGCATTTGTATCTAACAAGAAGAATCAAGTGATTTGTTCTGATGTACAAGTGGTTGTAAAGGATAGCTTAAGTACGCAATTCGTTACTTCCACACAAATGCGAAATGTTTTATTGAATAAGTACCCAGCCATTTTAGGCAACTCAATAGGCCAAATTAACTGTGAAGAAATTGAGCAGTTTATAAAAAAGCATGAAGCCATAAGAGATTGCGAGGCCTATTATACAATTGGCGGTAGATTAAATATTGAACTAGAGCAAAGAAAACCATTGTGTAGAATTTTCTCTGGTTATTCATCTTACTATTTAGATGAAAACGGCGAAAAAATGCCTTTGTTTAAAAGCCATACAGCTCATGTGCTTGTGGTGAGTGGACATATTAATAAGTTAGATAGCATAAACGAAGTAATTGATTTTGCTAAGTTCATTAAGCATGACAATTTTTGGAATGCTCAAATTGAGCAAGTTTATGTTGAAAGTAATGGTGAGTTTTCTTTGGCTCCCCGCGTTGGCGATCAAATTATTTATTTAGGATCGTTAAAAGATTATCCGTTGAAGATGAAGAACCTTTATGCATTATATAGCGAAGGGCTACATCCCAGAGAATGGAATAATTACAAAGAGATTAATTTAAAGTTTGAAGGTCAAATAATTTGTACAAAAAAAATAAAGTAATGAGTGATACATCCAATATAATTGCTGCTATCGATATCGGTACCACAAAAATTGTAGCTGTTGTTGGAAAGAAGAGAGAGGATGGTAAGCTGCACGTAGTAGGCATTGAAAAAGTGCCATCTACTGGGGTAAAGAGAGGAGTTGTATTAAATATTGAAGAAACCACTAACGCCATTAAAGATTTAGTTTTTAATGTTGAATCGAAATACGGTGTTAAGCTATACGAAGTTTATGTAGGTATTGCTGGTCAGCATATCAAAAGCTTACAGAACCGAGGTTACCGATATATTGAAACAAGTCACGAAATTACACAATACGATGTAGATCAACTATATAAGGATAATTTTAAAATTCCTTTAGAAGCTGGTGAAAACATCCTTCACGTATTTTCGCAAGATTATGTGGTAGATAATGAGGCTGGGGTTAAAAATCCGATTGGAATGTCTGGTCGAAGATTAGAAGGAAATTACCACATTGTACTGGGAAGAATAGCTTCTGTTAACAACATTGAGAAGTGCATTAACCGTGTAGGGTTAAAATTAAATCATCTTATTCTTGAACCTATGGCTTCTGCTCGTTCGGTACTAACGGCGGAAGAAAAAGAAGCAGGAGTAGTATTGGTTGACATTGGCGGAGGTACAACTGATGTGGCCATTTTTTACGATGGTGTTATTCAGCATACTGCAGTAATTCCATTCGGAGGTAATGTGGTAACTTCAGATGTAAAAGAAGGTTGTGCTGTATTACACAAACAAGCAGAATCCTTAAAAACACAATTTGGATCAGCACTAGGTGATCTAGAACGAGAAGATATGGTGGTTACTATTCCTGGTATTGAAGGATGGGAACCTAAAGAGATTTCTTTCAAATCGTTGGCTTACATCATTCAAGCTCGAATGGAAGAAATTGTGGACTACGTAATGTATCAGATTGAACGCTCGAAACTATATGATAAACTTGGCGCGGGAATTGTTATAACTGGAGGTGGATCTTTATTAAAGAATCTTCCGCAATTGGTTAAATTCAGAACAGGACTTGAAGTTCGTTTAGGAATACCTAATAAATATTTCGCGCAAGGCAATGTTGAAGATGCCAACAAACCTATGTACTCTACAAGTATTGGTTTGTTATTAAGCGCTATGGATAACCCAGTGAAAAAAGTAGTTGAGCAAAAGTTATTTTCCGACGAATTTAACGATGAAGACGTTCAACCTCGCAAAGCAAGTACTCAAGCTCCTCGTAAAGAAAAGAAGCGTAAAGAGCGACCAGAGTATGCTACAGGGGATTTATTTGGTAGTTTTAAAAAGACCATTGCAGGAATATTCGACGAGAAAGACGTTGAGATGTAAAAAGTTATAAAGTTGAATGATAAAAGATAAAAGCAATACAATAGATTTTACGATGTATTATTTATTGTTTTTCGACTTTTACTCTTTTGTATAAAACTGTAAGACATGAGTGAAGATTTAATGAGTTTCGAGATACCTCAAAACCCGGATTGTATTATAAAAGTAATTGGAGTTGGTGGCGGCGGAAGCAATGCGGTAAATCACATGTATAGCCAAGGCATTAAAGATGTAAATTTCATGGTATGTAATACTGATGAACAAGCATTACAAAGCAGCCCTGTACCCATTAAAATTCAATTAGGAGAATCGCTTACAGAAGGACGAGGTGCTGGCAACAAGCCCGAAAAAGGCAAGCAATCGGCCATTGAAAATATTGGAGATATTGAAAAGGTTTTGCAAGATAATACCAAAATGGTTTTTATTACTGCAGGAATGGGTGGAGGAACTGGAACGGGAGCCGCACCAATTATTGCCAAAGCCGCCCGAGATATGGGTATTCTTACCGTTGGAATTGTTACTATCCCATTTAAGTTTGAAGGAAAATTAAGAATCAATCAAGCTTTAGATGGCATATCAGAAATGGAGAAGAATGTAGATTCTCTGTTAGTCATCAACAATGAGAAACTACGCGATATGTATGGAGATTTAAAACTCTCAAACGCGTTTTCCAAAGCAGATGATGTATTATCCACTGCAGCTAAAGGTATTGCAGAAATAATTACCGTACACGGATATATAAACGTGGATTTCGCTGATGTTGAAACAGTGATGAAAGACAGTGGTGTAGCTATTATGGGAAGCTCTTCTGCGTCAGGAGAAAATCGCGCAATATCGGCCATTGAAAATGCATTAGAGTCACCTCTATTGAACAGTAATGATATAAGAGGTGCTAAAAATATCCTACTCAACATTACGTCTGGTGTTAATGAAATTACTATGGACGAAGTAGGTGAGGTAACCGACTATGTTCAGGACACAGTTGGAACAAGCGCTTCTATCATTTGGGGTACAGGTGCTGATGAAGAACTCGGTGACGAAGTAAACGTAACTATTATTGCTACAGGCTTTAACACCAAAAATATTGCAGAATTTACCAGCAGAAACGAACCCAAAGTACAGCGTTTTTCTTTAGGAGGAGAAGAAGATAAAACTCCTCTTAATACGGAAGATATAGGTCCGGAAGATGAAGAACCCATCGTATTGGATTTAGACGAGCCTGAAGAAGGTGCCAGCAGAGTAATTGACTTTGATGCTATAGAAAAGAAGAAAGAAGAACGTATTAACATGTTCTATAAAGATACTGTTCGTAAAAAGCCGGTAGAAGAAGTGGAGCCTGACTTATCATTAAGTACACAATCGGGAAGAATTGCAACGGGGGTTGGAGAACGTTTCTCAATATCACCTGAGGAAATGGAAGATGACAGATATATAGAACGTATCGAAAATGTTCCCGCATATAAGCGTAAAAAGTCAAAGGAGCCAGAAGTAACACCTGAAGACGATAGTCAATATAAAGTATCACGTTTCTCTATTTCGGAAGGTAAAGATGGCAAAACAAAAATCATAAGGGATAATCCTTATTTACATGACAATGTAGACTAAGATTATTCATAAAAAAAGACATAAAATGACATTGTTAGAACAAATAACGCAAGAGATAAAAACTGCAATGAAAGCCAAGAATAAAGTGGCTTTAGAAGCACTAAGAGGTATTAAAAAAGAATTGATTGAAGCAAGTACTGCAGAAGGATCTAATGGCGAAGTAAGTGATGAGGCTGGTATAAAGATTATGCAAAAGATGGTGAAGCAACGCAAGGATGCTGCTACTATTTTTATAGAACAAGGACGTGAAGATTTAGCTGAAAAAGAAAATGCCGAAATTGAAGTTATTGCTCAATTTTTACCTGAACAAATCACAGGTGATGAATTGGAAAAGTTAGTTGCAGAAATTGTAACCAAATCAGGAGCTAGTTCAATGAAAGAAATGGGCAAAGCAATGGGTATGGCCTCAAAGGAACTTGGTGGAAAAGCTGACGGAAAAGAAATTGCTAATCTAGTAAAGAAGATATTGAATTCGTAAAAAATTACTTTTCGAACAAATTATGAACGGATGGCCTTCGATGTAAAATCAATTGCCATCCGTTTTTTTTTATTTCAAAGGTCGGATACCCATCACAATCATATCATCAACCTGCTCATGGTCACCCATCCACTCTTCTATTTTCTGATGCAGAATAGCTTTTTGATCTTCGCTTGGTAATTTATGAATATTCAATAATAAATGACGGAATCTACGATACTTAAATTTCTTACCATCTTCTCCTCCAAACTGATCCGCATATCCATCAGAGAAAATATAAAACACATCATTATCTTCTAAGGCAATTTCATGCTTATTAAAGTTCACCTCTTTCTCATGTTGGTACCCAATTGGGAAGCGATCTCCCTTGTATACAAATATTTCATTTTCTCTAACCAAATAGAGCGGATTATAGGCTCCTGCATATGACATTTTCTTTTGCTCCTGATCAATCATACAAAGCGCAATATCCATCCCATCATTAACACTTAATGCTTCACTTTGGCCTTTGCTAGCGTTTTTCTTAAACGTTTCTAAAACATCCTCATTCAATCGCTTTAGGATATATGCAGGACAATGCTCAATATTTGAATTAATTATACCCTTGAGCATATCGTAGGCAATAATCGACATAAATGCTCCAGGCACTCCATGACCAGTACAATCTACTGCAGCAATAAACGTTTTATTACCCACCTGATGCATCCAGTAAAAGTCACCACTCACTAAATCCTTAGGTCTAAAATAAACGAATGAATCAGGAAATATTTGCTTTATCTTTCTTTCAGAAGGAAGGATCGATTCCTGAATCCTCTTGGCATAGTATATACTGTCCGTAAGACTTTGGTTAATCTTAGACAGCAACTCCCTTTGTGCCTCAATTTTCTTTTTATCAACAGCTTTCTCCTCTAATGATTTATACGCCGTTTTATAGTGCCTAATTCGATAATTAATAATAGATTGGACTAAAAATATTAAGGCTATTAAATAGAATGCATAGGCATAATTAGACATCCAAATAGGCGGCACCACTTCAATGGTAACCGATATCGGATCCTCTGACCAAATATGGTCGCTATTAGCTCCTTTTACATTTAATGTGTATGTTCCTGCTGGAAGATCAGATATATCCACCTCATTATCTGAAGTAATAGGCCTCCAATCATCATCAAAACCCTCTAAATAAACTTGATATTTATTTTTAGTTGGTTCTGTAAACTCAAGCGCAGCAAACTGAACCTTTAACATAGAGCTTTTACGGTATTTCAATTTTATATGTTCAACCTCTGTATTAATATTCTCGATTAGTCTACCTTTATGATATAGTTCGACTGAAGTAAAAACAACTTTAGGGCGATGCAAATTATAATTTATAGAATCAGGACGAATATAAGCTAGTCCTTCAACTCCTCCGAAATAAAACAATCCAGAATCAGACTTTGCTACAGCACCAATGTTATGCACATAACCTGGAAGCCCATCCGAAATATCAAAGTTATAAATTTGATTATTGCCCTTAATTAACGAAACTCCCTTATTTGTACTTAACCAAACACCTTCGTTATCGTCACACAAAACTCCATACACCATATCATTGGCTAAACCTTCTGAATGCGTATAAAAACCAGATACATCATCCTTTTTACTATAATAACTGATTCCTGATCGAGTTCCAAACCAAATTTTATCATCATTATCCTCAGCAATGGAAAGTATATAGTTATTACTCAGAACCGATATTGAATCGTTGACATTTCGAAGATGGCCAATCTTACTTTGAGCGTCCATATTGGTATCCATAAAATTAACGCCGTCACTGGTTCCTACCCATAATATACCTTCTGAATCTATATAAAGATCATTGATCTCATCGCTACAGATTCCCTCCTTTATATCTGAGAAATAATTATATATCGCCTTACCATCATATTTATAAAGTCCAAACTGCGTACCAAACCATATATTACCAGCTACATCCTCTTCAATAGCATTAATTCTATTTTGTTTTAATAACGATTCTACCTCTTCCGCATAAGAGAACTCACTAATTGTTCCCCTGTCCAAATAAAAAATATAAATACCAGAGACAGTACCTATCCATACACGTTGATTAGAATCCTTACAAAGCGATAATACTTTATCCTCTCCTATCTTATTTAAAGCTTTGTTTACAGCATAACTATAAAAACCACCTTGCTTTACATCTATTATCTTAAGACCTTTATCCCCAGTCCCTACCCAAATTAAATCTTCATTATCCCACAATACACTATGAATATCAAAATTCTTCAGGTCTTCAAATTTGCGATTATTCTTACTAATATTTTTAAATTTTTTAGGTTTAAAATCTAGTTTCAATAAGCCACTATACCTAGTTCCCACCCATAACAAACCTGAATTATCTTCATATAAAGCTGTTACTTCATCCTCGGTAATGATATTCTTTTTTCGATTGAAAAAATCAGCATCGTAATAAAACAAACGCTCACGTTCCGCGTTAAAACGAGCTACCCTCAACCCTTTTTTAGTTCCTAAAAATATATTACCCGAAGAATGATTATAAACGGCATTGATACTACCATATTTCTTAGAAGAAAAATTCAAGCTTCTATTCTCATACTTGGCACTATCAATATATGTTAGTTGAAACAAACCTTGCTCACCTGCTAACAAATAAGATTTATCCGAAAGAGACACGACACCATTAATTGCATCGATTTCATTAGAATAAGTATTATAGCGATGATCCACTACAATCCTTTCATACAGTTTTTCTTTTGTATTAAATTGAGCAATCCCTTCCTTGGTTCCAATCCACAGCTGAGTATCTGATTTTCTAAAGATGGGTATATTAAGTTTTTCTTGATATTTAAATGGAGGGCTATACAATCCATAAATAGATTGACGAAGTGGGTCTATGTTTATATTTAATAAATAATTATCCGTTTTAACCCAAAGACTGGAGTCCTGGTCGAAAAACAAACCATAAATATTATCCTCGGGTAACGATAATTCCTTTTTCGTCTTGCTACTAAAACTAGTAAACGACTCGGTATTTCTATCCCATTTATTTAAACCATTACCTATAGTGCCCACCCATAAGTTACCTTGGGTGTCCTCATTTATACATTGAATATGATTACCTGAGATGGAAGTGCTATCTTGCAGATTATGACGAAACACCTTAAAAGTATACCCATCATACATATTCAAACCATCTTGAGTTCCCACCCACAAAAAGCCCTTACTATCCTGAAAAACGCTGGTAATTCCATTTCCCGAAAGCCCATCATGAATAGAGTAGTTTTTTACACTTACATCCTTCTGAGCCAAAAGATTTCCATTAAAAAATAGGCAAAATATAAGCATGAGAAGTTGCAACAAGCAACAACGCATATACTTTAAAATTTTCCAATGATAATCTCGACATTCCATACTTGCAGCTAAATTAGCAAAATGTCTGTATTATAGTATTTCTTTATTCAAAAAAGAACAATAAAAAAACATGTATCTTAAATAAAAGATACATGTTATGTCTTTATGGAGTAAATGGACTATTTCGTTCTAGTCTTCAACTTGATCTAAAAACCATTGAAGATTCTGAGATTTAGGACGTTCAATAGGCAAACTATATAATCTATCCCATATTAACTGAGTTAACACACCCAGCGATCTAGAAACACCAAATAAAACTGTATAAATTGGGTACTCGGTAATACCATAGCTGGTTAACAACGAACCAGAAATAGCATCCACATTTGGCCAAGGATTCTTCACTTTTCCTGTAGCTAATAGTACATCAGGCACTACATTATAAATACGATTGGCTAGTTTAATATACGGAGCATCAGGAATATATTTATTCGCAAAATCTAATTGCACTTGAAAACGAGGATCTGTTTTACGTAAAACAGCATGGCCATAACCAGGTATCACTCTTCCTTTACTTAAAGTTTCTTCAGCATATTTCTTAATTTGCTCCTCAGTCGGATCTTCGCTACCTATTTCTCTCTTCATTTTGTTTAACCAATGCATCACATCCTGGTTAGCCATTCCGTGCAGAGGACCAGCTAAACCATTCATACCTGCAGCAAAGCTGTAATATGGATTTGACAAAGCTGAGCCAACCAAGTGTGTTGTATGCGCAGATACGTTACCCCCTTCATGGTCTGAATGGATAAGCATATACAACCTCATTAGCCTTTTCACTTCTACTGAGTCGTGCCCCATCATGTGAGCTAGATTACCTGCCCAGTCAAGACTTGGATCGGCAGCAATATGATTTCCATTATGAAAAACTCTTCTATATATATAAGCCGCAATAATTGGTAAGCGAGCTATCAAATCCATCACACCTTCATAAGTAGGATCCCAATAGTCCTTTTTATCCATACCCACTAAGTAGGCTTTTCGGAATTGTGATTGAGTTGACATGGCCAAAATTGCCGTATTAAACTGAATCATCGGGTGGGCATCCTTAGGTAAGGCTTCTATTACATCATATACATGCGAAGGAATTCCTTGAGCTCTTTGTGCCCATTGTTCACTAATATACTTGGCATCTTCATCAGTGGGAAGTTCGCCAGTAAGCATTAAATAAAAAATACCTTCTGGAAGTGGCTCATCGTCTTTATTTATTTTAGGTAACTTTTCCTTTAACTCAGGAATAGAGTACCCTCTGAAACGAATACCTTCTTCAGCATCTAGTTTTGAAGTACAGGTTAAAAGCCCTACCATACCTTTCATACCAGTTAGAACTTGGCCCATAGTCACCTTTTGTATAACCTGGTCACCATGCTCTTTTACTAACTTTCTAACTTTTTCGGCTTTAGGAACTGCAACTTCAAGTAATTTTTGCTTTATATAGTCCATAAGAATATTTTTAGATTTTTTTAAATATACAAATTAATGATACAATTGCTACCAAAGTGAGCTATAACAATCCTATCTTATTTGTAGATTATATTAACTTAAGCGTCTTCTATCATGAAACAGAACATCAATTGATCATTTTTGTTCGCCTTATAAAACAAAAAAAGGGTGCCCTAACGGGCACCCTTCATATAATAATTTAAGAAGCTTTAATTAAGCTTTTTTTACAGCTTTATAACCATAAACCGCTTTTTCTCCTAATTCCTCTTCAATACGTAATAATTGGTTGTATTTAGCCATTCTATCTGAACGACTTAAAGAACCAGTTTTAATTTGACCTGAGTTAGTTGCAACAGCGATATCAGCAATAGTAGCATCTTCAGTTTCACCTGAACGGTGAGAAGTTACTGAAGTATAACCAGCTCTGTGAGCCATTTCAATTGCATTTAAAGTCTCAGTTAAAGATCCAATTTGGTTTACTTTAATTAAGATAGAGTTAGCAGCTCCTAATTCGATACCTTTTTTAAGGTAATCAACATTAGTTACAAAAAGGTCATCTCCAACAATTTGACACTTATCGCCAACTTTGTTGTTTAATGCAACCCATCCATCCCAGTCATTCTCGTCCATTCCGTCCTCGATAGAATCAATAGGGAATTTAGCAACTAGGTCAGCTAAATATGCAGCTTGCTCCTCAGAGTTACGCTTAGTACCATTTGGCTCAAAAATGCTATAATCATAGTATCCATCTTTGAAGAACTCAGAAGAAGCACAGTCCATAGCGATAGAAATATCACCACCGTCTTCTGCACGACCTGCTTTATAACCAGCATTTTTGATAGCTGTTAAAATACAGTCGATAGCTTCTTCAGTACCACCTAACATAGGAGCGAAACCACCTTCGTCACCCACTGCAGTAGATAGACCTTTTCCTTTAAGTACTTTTGCTAATGCATGAAATACTTCAGCACCCATACGTAATCCTTCTTTGAAAGTTGGAGCACCGATTGGACGAATCATAAATTCTTGGAAAGCAATTGTAGCATCAGAGTGAGAACCACCGTTGATGATGTTCATCATTGGTACAGGAAGTGTACAAGCATTAGTTCCACCAATATAACGATATAAAGGCATCTCTAAATATTCAGCAGCTGCTTTAGCTGTTGCAAGAGAAACACCTAAAATAGCATTAGCACCTAACTTACTCTTAGTTTTAGTACCATCCATTTCAAGCATTTTTGTATCAACACCAACTTGGTCAATTACGCTATATCCGATTAATTCAGGAGCGATAACCTCGTTAACATTTACTACAGCTTTCTCAACACCTTTACCTAAGTAACGGCCTTTGTCGCCATCTCTTAACTCAAGTGCCTCGTGCTCACCAGTTGAAGCACCAGAAGGTACAGCAGCACGACCAACAACACCACAATCTAAAGTTACCTCTACTTCTACAGTAGGGTTTCCGCGAGAGTCAAGAATCTCACGAGCATGAACATTTGCAATTTGTCCCATAATATTGACTTATTTAAAAATTGAGTTTACGATTTTATAAAAAAAGGATAAAAGCACGAGGCGATTATCCTTTTATTTCATTCATGAATTCATGTATTTAACTACTAATTCACTATTCTTTAGCATTTTCTTCACTTGAAGTTGAATCTGTAGATTCTGTTTCATCCTTTACCTCAGGAGTAGCAGTCTCTGCAGAAGCAGTTTCAACTGTAGTAGTTTTCTTACGACGAGTACGACGTGTTTTCTTCTCAGCAGGTTTGCTAGCAGATAACATGTTCTCATTGTAATCAACTAATTCGATATAACACATCTCTGCATTATCACCAATACGATTACCCAACTTTAAAATTCGAGTATATCCTCCTGGTCTGTCAGCAATTTTACCAGCTACTTCTCTAAATAGCTCAGAAACTGCTTCTTTATTCTTTAGGTAACTAAAAACAACTCTTCTTTGTGTAGTTGAATCATCTTTAGATTTAGTAATAAGCGGCTCTACGTACATACGCAATGCTTTTGCTTTGGCAACAGTGGTTTTAATTCTCTTATGCATGATAAGTGAATTAGCCATGTTAGCTAACATTGCCTTACGGTGAGCGCTCTTTCTACCTAAGTGATTGAACTTTTTTCTATGTCTCATCGCAATTATTCCTTGTCTAATTTATACTTGGTAATATCCATACCGAAGGTTAAGTTCATTACCTGTAACAAGTCATCAAGCTCTGTTAATGATTTTTTACCGAAGTTACGGAACTTCAATAAATCGTTACGGTTAAACTGTACCAACTCACCTAAAGTTTCAACGTCCGCTGCTTTTAAGCAGTTAAGTGCACGTACTGAAAGGTCAAGGTCAACCAATTTAGTTTTAAGAAGCTGACGCATATGAAGAACTTCTTCATCAAACTCCTCGTTACCAAACTTCTCATCTGAGTCAAGAGTAATTCTTTCATCAGAGAATAACATGAAGTGATAAATAAGAATTTTAGCCGCTTCTTTTAAAGCATCTTTTGGGTGGATAGAACCGTCTGTTTCTATTTCAAATATTAATTTCTCGTAGTCAGTTTTCTGTTCAACACGATAGTTTTCTATCGAATATTTTACATTTTTGACTGGAGTATATATAGAGTCGATCGCGATAACGCCAAACTCAGCATCTACCGAACGGTTTTCCTCTGCAGGAACATACCCTCTGCCCTTACTAATGGTTAATTCCATTTTAAGGTTTACATCAGGATTCATTAAGCAGATTGTCTTATCAGGATTCAATACCTCAAAGCCTGTCATGAAGTTACTCAACTCCCCAGCTTTTAACTCATCTTTACCCGACACGCTGATAGTAACTTTTTCACTATCTACCTCTTCAACAATCTGTTTAAATCTGATTTGCTTAAGATTAAGAATTATGTCGGCTACATCGTTAATTACGCCAGGTATAGTTGAAAACTCATGATCAACACCTTCGATTTTTACAGATGTAATAGCGAAACCTTCTAATGAGGATAACAAAATTCTTCTTAAGGCATTTCCAACTGTAATACCATAACCCGGTTCTAACGGGCGGAATTCAAATCGGCCAAATTGCTTGTCCGACTCAAGCATTATTACTTTATCTGGTTTTTGGAATGCTAATATTGCCATAAGAATTAATTATTTAGAATACAATTCAACGATCAATTGTTCTTTAATGTTTTCAGGAATATCTTCTCTAGCTGGTACATTTAAAAATTTACCTGCTACTGAGTCGTTGTCCCACTCTAACCATGAGAAGTTATGCACTGAAGATGCTGCCAATGATTCGGTAATTGCCTCAAGTGACTTAGACTTTTGACGAACTCCGATAATTTGATCAGCTTTTACAGAGAATGAAGGGATATTTACAATCTGTCCATCTACTGTAATATGCTTATGAGAAACTAACTGACGTGCAGCAGCTCTCGTAGGAGCAATACCTAAACGATATACTACGTTGTCTAGACGACATTCTAGTAAAGCTAAAAGAACCTCACCCGTAATACCTTTAGAACGAGATGCTTTCTTAAATAGGTTACTAAATTGCTTTTCTAATACACCGTAAGTATATTTAGCTTTTTGTTTTTCTTTCAACTGAACACCGTACTCCGATGTTTTCTTTCTACGATTGTTCCCGTGTTGTCCAGGAGGATAATTCTTTCTTTCAAAGCTCTTATCCGAACCATAAATTGCCTCTCCGAATTTACGGGCAATTCTAGTCTTTGGTCCAATGTATCTAGCCATTCTTCTAAATTTTTGTTTTTAAATTTTTGTTTTCAAATTATGAATATGAAGGCCGCGAGATTATAGAGAGGAGGTTCTATTATAATCATTCATAATTCAAAATCCAAAAGCTCAATTTATGGTTAATAACTAGTAGTTAATTAAACTCTTCGTCTTTTTGGAGGACGACACCCATTATGAGGCATAGGAGTAATATCTACGATTTCTGTAACTTCGATCCCACTTGAGTGGATAGATCTAATTGCAGACTCGCGTCCATTACCTGGTCCTTTTACATAAACTTTCACCTTTCTTAATCCTAAATCAAATGCTACTTTAGAGCAATCGCTTGCTGCTGTTTGGGCTGCATATGGAGTATTCTTTTTAGAACCTCTAAAACCCATTTTACCTGCACTTGACCAAGAAATAACTTGACCGTTTTTATTGGTCAAAGAAATAATAATATTATTGAAAGATGAGTGAATATGTGCTTCTCCCTGAGCCTCTACTTTTACGACTCTTTTCTTCTGACTCGCTGTCTTCTTTGCCATATTTCAATGATTATTTAGTTGCTTTCTTTTTGTTTGCAACAGTTTTCTTTTTCCCTTTACGTGTACGAGCGTTATTTTTCGTTTTTTGACCACGTAATGGTAAACCGATACGGTGACGAATTCCACGGTAACAACCGATATCCATCAAACGCTTAATGTTTAACTGTATTTCTGAACGAAGTTCTCCTTCGATTTTGAAATCTTCAGCAATAACCTCACGAACTTTTGCAGTTTGTTCGTCTGTCCAATCGCTAACTTTTAAGTTAACGTCAACCCCAGCAGTGCCAAGGATCTTTTGAGCAGCGCTCTGCCCAATTCCGTAAATATATGTTAATGATACCACACCTCTTTTATCGGTAGGTATATCAACTCCAGCAATTCTAGCCATAATATTAATTATTATCCTTGACGTTGTTTAAACTTGGGATTCTTCTTGTTAATCACGTATAAGCGACCTTTGCGTTTTACGATTTTGCAATCCGCGCTTCTCTTCTTAACAGATGCTCTAACCTTCATTTTATTATAGAATTAATTTTTATATCTATACGAAATTCTACCTTTTGTAAGGTCATATGGAGACATCTCCACTTTTACCTTATCACCTGGCAAAATTTTAATATAGTGCATTCTCATCTTACCTGAGATATGCGCTGTAATGATATGCCCGTTTTCTAATTCCACTCTAAACATGGCATTTGAAAGGGCTTCTATTATCGTTCCGTCTTGTTCTATTGAGGCTTGTTTAGCCATAATATATTATCCTTTTTTTATTTTTCAGACTGCGAAGTTAACACTTCTTCGACAAATTTAAAACTAGAAAGTATATCTGCTTCATTTTTTCCTACTGCAATTGAGTGTTCAAAATGCGCGGATACCTTGCTATCAATGGTCCGTATGGTCCATCCATCATTTTCTTGAACGATGTTTCTTTTTCCTAAATTTATCATTGGTTCGATGGCAATTACCATTCCTGGCTTTAATAAACTACCATTTCCACGACGACCATAGTTAGGAACTTCAGGTGATTCATGTAAGTTTTTACCAACTCCATGTCCTACCATCTCGCGTACTACAGAATATCCTCTTTCTTCACAATGTTTTTGAATAGCATAACCAATATCGCCAAGGCGTTTACCAACTATAGCTTGTTCAATTCCTTTATAAAGAGATTCTTTGGTGGTTGTTAACAAGTCTTTTACTTCTTTACTAACTTCACCTATAGCAAATGTATAGGCTGAATCACCATAAAAACCATTCTTTAAAACACCACAATCAACAGAAACAATATCTCCATCGTTTAGTGCTTTATCATTCGGAATCCCATGCACTACATGTTCATTAACTGAAGTACAAAGTGTATTAGGGAATCCCTGGTAATCTAAAAAACCAGGGATACCACCATTATCTCTTATGAATTCTTCAGCGACTTTATCTAGCTCTAAAGTTGTAACACCTGGTTTAATAAGCTTTGCTATTTCTCCAAGCGTTTTAGCAACTATCATGTTACTTTCTCGAAGTAACTCTATCTCCTCGTCTGTCTTAAGATATATCATCGTACGAACGACCTCTCATTAATTAGTATACAGCAGGTCCGCCGCCTGTTCTACCTTTGATTCTTCCCGACTTCATTAATCCATCATAATGACGCATTAATAAGTGACTCTCGATTTGTTGTAAAGTATCTAAGACAACACCTACGAGAATTAATAAGGAAGTACCTCCATAAAACTGTGCAAACATTCTATCTACACCTGCAATCATTGCAAATGCTGGTAGAATAGCAATCATAGCTAAGAAAACGGATCCTGGCAAGGTAATTTTAGACATCACAGAGTCTAAAAATTCAACCGTTTTTTTACCTGGCTTAATACCTGGTATAAAACCACCATTACGTTTCATGTCTTCTGCCATTTGCGTTGGGTTAATTGTAATTGCAGTATAAAAATACGTAAACGCAATAATTAGTAGTGCAAACGATAAATTATAAACCCAACCTGTCATATCAGAAAACGTAGCTGCTATACCTGTTGCTGTTTCACTATCTGCAAAACCTGCTAAAGTAATAGGCACAAACATTATTGCCTGAGCAAAAATGATTGGCATAACACCTGCAGCATTTACTTTTAGTGGGATGTATTGACGAACTCCACCATATTGTTTATTCCCTACAATACGCTTAGCATATTGCACTGGAATACGGCGAGTTCCTTGTACTAACAAAATTGTTCCTGCAAACACAAAGAAAAGAACCACAATCTCAATTAACAACATTACCAGTCCACCACCTTCTTCAAGTCGTGATACAAATTCAGCTACCGCCGCAAAAGGTAAACGTGCTATAATACCAATCATAATGATTAGAGATATACCGTTTCCGATACCCTTTTCAGTAATTCTTTCTCCTAACCACATCACGAACATAGTTCCTGCTGTAAGTATGATGATAGATGTTATTTTAAACATTATTCCTGGAGCAGTTACTGCTGCATCTGGTAAGTTTGCTAAATATGCTGGCGCTTGAAACAATAGTATAATCACTGTAAGATAACGTGTAATTTGGTTAATCTTACGTCTACCACTTTCACCTTCACGCTGTAATCTTTGAAAATAAGGAACAGCGATTCCTAAAAGTTGAATTACGATAGATGCCGAGATATAAGGCATAATACCTAAACCAAATACAGATGCATTAGCAAATGCACCCCCTGAAAACATATTCAAAAGACCCATAACGCCTTCTGCTGTTTGATTTTCAAGAGCACTTAATTGTGTAGGATCAATACCCGGTAGAACAATAAACGACCCTAAACGGTAAATTAATACCAAGCCGATTGTTGTTAAAATACGAGATTTAAGATCCTCAATCTTCCAAATGTTGCGAATTGTTTCGATCAGTTTCATTGTGATTTACAGTTTTACAACGGTTCCTTGAGCCGCCTCGATAGCGCTCACCGCTGATTTAGAAAAGGCATGAGCTTTCACTTCAATTTTGGCAGTAATAGTACCATTACCAAGAACTTTTACCCGGTCATTCTTACTAATAAAACCTGCTTCGCGAAGTACATCAACGTCTATTACAGTAACATTGTTCTTTTCAGCAAGTGCTTGAAGCACTTCAATATTGATCGCCTTATACTCTACGCGATTAATATTTTTAAATCCGAATTTAGGAACACGTCTCTGTAATGGCATTTGACCACCTTCGAAACCTATTTTTCTTGAATAACCAGATCTGGACTTGGCACCCTTATGTCCACGAGTGGATGTACCACCACGACCAGAACCTTGTCCTCTACCAATTCTTTTTTTAGTTTTGGTAGAACCTTCTGCCGGTTTTAAATTACTTAAGTCCATATCTAAATTTAACTTAATTCGTTATCAATTATTTTTCTACACTAACTAGGTGTTTCACCTTTTCAACCATACCAAGAACTTGAGGGGTTGCCTCAAATTCGTTGGTTGCGTTTATTTTAGTTAGCCCAAGAGCAGTCAAAGTTCTTTTTTGACGTTCGGTAGAACCGATTTTGCTCTTCACTTGAGTTACTTTTATTTTAGCCATCTTTGCTATCCTTATCCGTTAAATACTTTGTCTAACGTAACACCTCTTTGCTGAGCTACCATATTTGCATCTCTTAATTCCTTAAGCGCATTAATAGTAGCCTTAACAAGGTTATGTGGGTTAGATGAACCTTTTGACTTAGCCAAAACGTCCGTTACACCAACACTTTCAAGTACAGCACGCATCGCACCACCAGCTTTAACACCGGTACCATGAGAAGCTGGTTTCATGAAAACACTAGCTCCACCAAATTTGCAATATTGCTCGTGAGGAATAGTTCCGTTTAATACAGGAACTTTTACAAGGTTTTTCTTAGCTGCTTCAACGCCTTTAGCAATTGCAGTGGTTACTTCATTAGCTTTACCTAATCCCCATCCTACAATACCATTTTCGTTACCTACAACAACTATAGCAGAAAAACTAAAAGTTCTACCACCCTTAGTAACTTTCGTTACTCTGTTAATGGCAACCAACCTATCCTTTAACTCAAGGTCGTTATTACTTCTTACTTTTTGATTATCTCCAGCCATAGTTATTAAAATTTAAGACCTGCTTCACGAGCAGTATCAGCTAATTGTTTAACTCTACCGTGGTATAAAAATCCATTACGATCAAATACTACAGTTTCTATTCCGGCATTCTTTGCTTTTTCAGCGATTAATGCGCCTACTTTACCAGCTTGTTCAGTTTTAGTAACCTTTTCAGCTGCAATTTCCTTCTCCAAAGAAGATGCAGATAAAATGGTCTTTCCATTTACATCATCTACAAGTTGAACAGAGATTTGCTTATTGCTTCTAAAAACCGACATTCTGGGCTTTTCTGAAGTACCCGAAATCTTACCTCGGATACTTTTCTTTATTTTTATTCGTCTTTCTATTTTAGAAAAAGCCATAATTTTAAATTTTAATCAGATTAAACTTTAGCAGACTTACCAGCTTTACGTCTAATTTGCTCTCCAACAAACTTAACACCTTTACCTTTATAAGGCTCTGGCTTACGAAGTGAGCGGATTTTAGCGCAAACCTGACCAAGCAATTGCTTATCTGCAGATTCTAATGTAATAATCGGATTACTCTTTCTGTCGGTTACAGCTTCCACTTTAATTTCAGCTGGTAACTGCAAATGAATTGGGTGAGAGTAACCTAATGCTAGTTCAAGAATTTGTCCTTGGTTGGTAGCTCTATAACCTACACCAACTAATTCCATTTTCTTCACGTAACCTTTTGCTACTCCTTCAACCATATTGTTGATAAGTGAACGATATAAACCGTGCTGAGAACGGTGATCTTTTGACTCTGAAGGTCTTTTCACCTCTACTTGTCCTTCGCTCACCTCTACTGTTAATTCAGGATTTACTTCTTGCGTAAGTTCTCCTTTTGGCCCTTTTACTGTAACAAGGTTTTCTTTCATTGTTACGGTAACGCCGGCCGGTATCGAGATGGGCTGTTTTCCTATCCTTGACATACTGTTTCCTCCTTTATTAATATACGTAACATAAAACCTCACCACCTACTTGAGCAGCTCTAGCTTCTTTATTGGTCATAACACCTTTAGAAGTAGATAGGATGGCGATACCTAAACCGTTTAATACTCTTGGCATAGTTTTGTAGCCAGCGTACTTACGTAATCCAGGTGTACTTACACGCTTAAGCGTTTTGATTGCTGAAACTTTTGTTTGAGCATCATACTTTAAAGCGATTTTGATAATTCCTTGTTTATCATCTTCGATAAACTTAAAATTTAAGATATAACCTTTGTCATAAAGAACTTTGGTCATTTCTTTTTTTAAGTTTGATGCAGGAATTTCAACAACTTTGTGTTTTGCCATAATGGCATTTCTGACTCGGGTCAGAAAATCTGCTATTGGATCTGTCATTTTAAAAAAAGTTTAAATTAATCCCGATGACGGGACAATATTTATACTTGAAACCTAATTTTTCTACCAGCTGGCTTTTTTTACTCCAGGTATTAAACCTGCAGAAGCCATTTCACGAAATTGAATTCTGGATAAACCAAACTGTCTCATATATCCTTTCGGACGACCTGTAATTTTGCAACGGTTGTGCATACGAACAGGTGAAGCATTTTTAGGCAATTTCTGCAATGCTTCATAATCTCCAGCTTCTTTCAATGCCGCTCTTTTTTCAGCGTATTTGGCAACAAGCTTGGCTCTTTTTACTTCACGAGCCTTCATTGATTCCTTGGCCATATCTAACTATTTTTTTGTTTTAAATGGTATCCCGAAAGCCTTTAATAAAGCAAAAGCTTCTTCATCGGTATTTCCAGAGGTCACAAAGGTAATATTCATACCCAAAATCTTACTAACTTCGTCAATATTTATTTCTGGAAATATGATTTGCTCTGTAATACCTAAGGTATAATTCCCACGTCCATCAAGCTTACTACTTACTCCTTTAAAGTCACGAACACTTGGTAAAGAGATTCTAATTAATCTCTCTAAGAACTCGTACATGTTCTCTTGTCTTAACGTTACGCGAACACCAATAGGCATTTTTTTACGTAACTTAAAGTTAGAAACATCTTTCTTTGAAAGAGTAGGAACAGCTTTTTGACCTGTAATAGTGGTAAGCTCCTTAATTGCGATATCTACCATTTTCTTATCCGCCACTGCTTGACCGATACCTTGGTTGATAACAATTTTCTCTAATTTCGGAACTTGCATTACTGATTTGTAATCAAATTCCTTCATCAATGCAGGAACTACTTGTTCCTTGTACATTGTTTTTAAACTAGGTGTATAGCTCATTACTTGATCTCCTCTCCTGATTTTTTAGCAAACCTTACTAGTTTACCTTCTTCGTTTTTACGACGACCAACGCGAGTTGCCTCACCGTTAGAAGGATCTTTAAGGTTTAAGTTAGAGATGTGGATTGGAGCCTCTTGCTTAACGATTCCTCCTTGCGGATTATCAGCATTTGGCTTGGCGTGTTTAGACACCATATTAATTCCTTCCACGATAGCTCTATTCTTACTAATAAGAACTTCAAGTACCTTACCTTCTTGTCCTTTATATTCACCGGCGTTAACAACTACTGTATCGCCTTTTTTAATGTGTAACTTTCCCATTGCTATCTTTTATTAAAAATTTATAGCACCTCAGGAGCCAATGAAACGATTTTCATGTATCCTTCACGTAACTCTCTGGCTACAGGGCCAAAGATACGAGTACCGCGCATTTCACCACCTTGGTTTAGTAATACACATGCATTCTCGTCGAAACGAATATATGAACCGTCGGCTCTTCTGATTTCTTTTTTTGTACGAACAACTACTGCCGTTGTAACAGTACCTTTTTTCATCTCCGTTGAAGGAAGTGAACTTTTTACCGTTACAACAATACGATCACCTATGGTAGCGTATCTTTTTTTAGTACCGCCAAGTACTCTGATGCAGAGTACTTCTTTGGCACCACTATTATCGGCAACAGCCAATCTGGATTCTTGTTGTATCATGATTACTTAGCTCTATCGATAATTTCTACTAATCGCCAACGCTTTGTTTTACTCAAAGGGCGAGTTTCCATAATTTTCACTGTATCACCAGCGTTGCAGTCGTTTTTCTCATCATGAGCGTGAAACTTTGCTGTCTTCTTCACGAATTTACCGTAAATAGGGTGTTTCTCACGAACCTCAACAGCAACCACAATAGACTTATCCATTTTGCTGCTAGCAACGATACCGATACGTTCTTTTCTTAAGTTTCTCTTTTCCATTACTAAACTATTTTTCGGTTAATTGCTTTTGACGCAAAATAGTTTGCAATCTCGCAATGTTTCTGCGTAAGTCGCGAATCTGCAAAGGATTTTCCAATGGAGATATACTATGATTGAGTTCTAAACGAATAAGCTCTGCACGCTCGGTATCAATCTTCTCGATGATCTCATTGATCGCCATTTCATTAATTTCTGATACTTTCATCTTACTTCTTATGCTTTAGATTCAACAAAGTCACGTCTTACAACGAATTTAGTCGTAATAGGCAATTTTTGCGCTGCTAATCGCAATGCTTCTTTTGCCGTTTCGTATGGTACTCCATCACATTCAATAATGATTCTTCCTGGAGTAACAGGAGCTACAAATCCTTCTGGGCTACCTTTACCTTTACCCATACGAACCTCTGCAGGTTTCTTGGTAATTGGCTTATCAGGAAATACTCTAATCCAGATTTGTCCTTGACGTTGCATGTAACGGGTTACCGCAATACGAGCTGCCTCGATTTGACGTCCGGTAAGCCATTTACTTTGTAAGGCCTTAATACCGAAAGATCCGAATGCTAGTTGCGCGCCACGTTGAGCGTCGCCTTTCATTCTACCTTTCTGCCTTCTTCTGTATTTTACTTTCTTTGGTTGTAACATCTTTCTAACTCATTTACATTAGCTGATGATTACTTTCTTCTCTTCTTGAAGTTGCCACCTTTACGGTTTCCGCCTTTTTCTGTAGCGAAGTTTGGTGAAAGATCCGGTTTACCGTAAATCTCTCCTTTACAAATCCAAACTTTGATACCTAGCAAACCTGTTTTGGTTAGCGCTTCTGCCTGAGCGTAATCGATATTTGCACGGAACGTATGAAGTGGAGTTCTTCCTTCTTTATACATTTCCGATCTGGCCATTTCTGCACCGTTCAAACGACCTGAAACTTGAATTTTGATACCTTCTGCACCCATTCTCATGGTTGAAGCTATAGACATTTTTATTGCACGTCTGAAAGCGATACGGCCTTCTAACTGACGAGCGATATTATTGGCTACAATAATGGCATCTAATTCTGGTCTTTTCACTTCAAAAATGTTGATTTGAACCTCCTTATCGGTGATCTTTTTCAACTCTTCTTTTAGCTTATCAACCTCTTGGCCACCTTTACCGATAATGATACCAGGACGAGCTGTGTGTACCGTAATCGTTATCAGCTTAAGTGTACGTTCGATAATAATTCTTGAAATACTAGCTTTGGCTAAACGTACATTAAGGTATTTACGGATTTTAGTATCTTCTAATAACTTATCTCCGTAATTCTTTCCGCCAAACCAATTAGAGTCCCATCCTTTGATGATACCTAATCTGTTACTTATTGGATTTACTTTTTGTCCCATCTAGCTAACTTTTATTTCTTCTTGGTTACCAACGTTGCTATCAATATAAATGGTTACATGGTTCGATCTTTTTCTGATGCGGTGAGCACGTCCTTGCGGAGCTGGTCTCAATCTTTTCAAAATTCTTGCAGAGTCAACGTTAATTGATTTTACTACAAGATTTGCATCTTCCATGCGTACCCCTTCGTTCTTCTCTTTCCAGTTTGCAATAGCGGAAAGAAGTAATTTCTCAACTCTACGTGAAGCTTCTTTTGGAGAATACTTCAATAAGTCAAGAGCTAAATTTACCTCTTTACCTCTAATCATATCTGCAACCAGGCGCATCTTACGCGGAGAAGTAGGCACATTGCGAAGTGAAGCAAAGCTTACTTGCTTTTTTGCTTCCTTATTTTGTTCTGCTCTGAGTCTTTTTCTAGCACCCATTTTTAATTCTCTTTATTAAGTTACTTTAAAGTTAGGTTAGCGTTTTTTGTTACCACCGTGACCTCTATAGGTACGTGTTGGTGAAAACTCGCCTAACTTGTGACCTACCATATTTTCGGTCACGTAAACAGGAATAAATTTATTTCCGTTGTGCACTGCAATAGTATGCCCTACAAAATCAGGAGATACCATTGATGCTCTTGCCCAAGTTTTGATAACGGATTTCTTACCTGAATCGTTCATGGCTAGAACTTTGTTTTCAAGCTTGTAATCGATAAATGGGCCTTTTTTTAGTGATCTGCTCATAATTTCTTCTGATTACACGTTATTTTTTACGTCTTTCAATAATGTACTTGCTAGTAGCTTTTTTCTTATCTCTAGTCTTAAAGCCTTTAGCTAATACACCCGTACGTGATCTTGGATGACCTCCAGACTGACGTCCTTCACCACCACCCATTGGGTGATCTACTGGGTTCATGGCAACACCACGAACTCTTGGACGACGACCTAACCAACGTGAGCGACCTGCTTTACCAGATCTTTCAAGCGCGTGGTCTGAGTTACCAACCGCACCAATAGTAGCACGACAAGTAATTAAGATCATTCTAGTTTCACCAGAAGGTAATTTAATCACGGCAAATTTTCCGTCACGAGCAGCCAATTGAGCAAATGTACCAGCACTACGTGCCATAATTCCACCCTGTCCAGGGCGTAACTCAATATTGTGGATGATCGTTCCCAGAGGGATCTCTTTAAGGGTTAACGTGTTTCCAAGTTCTGGGCTTACGCCTTCTCCTGATTGCACTGTTTGACCGACTTCTAATCCATTAGGAGCGAGAATGTAACTTTTTGCACCATCAGCATAAACTAATAATGCAATACGTGCACTTCGGTTTGGGTCATATTGAATTGACTCAACCCTAGCTGCAACACCGTCTTTATTTCTCTTGAAATCGATTACCCTGTAACGTCTCTTATGTCCACCCCCCATGTTTCGCATGGTCATTTTTCCGGTGTTATTTCTACCTCCGGATTTTTTTATGGGCTCCAGTAAGGACTTTTCTGGTGTACTTGAGGTAATCGTATCAAATGCACCAATAACTTTGTGTCTCTGCCCCGGTGTTGTGGGCTTTAGCTTTCTTACTGCCATTTTAATTAAATATTGCTATAAAAATCAATCTTTTCTCCTTCTGCCAAGGTAACAATTGCCTTTTTGTAAGCAGCAGTTTTACCTACCTGCACACCACTTTTAGTATAACGGCTTTTTACTTTGCCGGCATAGTTCATAGTGTTTACTCTATCAACAGTTACGTTGTACATTTCCTCAACCGCTTTTTTAATCTGTAGTTTGTTAGCGTTTTTGTTTACAACAAAACCAAAACTATTTAGCTTTTCGCTTACTTCGTTGAGTTTTTCAGTAACTATTGGCTTAATTAATATTTGCATTTCTAAATCTCCTTAAGCTTTAAATTAAAGATTACCTAATCCTTCAACTGAACTTTCAACTAGAACTAATGCTCCGGCCTTCATAATACTATAAGTATTCAATTCAGCTAATGTTACTACTTCCGATTTTGGAATATTTCTTGAAGCAAGGTAAACGTTTTTGTTAGCTTCGTTTAAAACAACTAACGAACGTTTTCCGTCTACTTTCAGACTCTTTTGAATTTGAGAAAACTCTTTAGTTTTTGGAGCTTCCATGTTGAAATCTTCAACAATGATAATGCTACCAGTCTTTGCTTTATATGATAAAGCAGACTTACGAGCAAGCTCTTTTAACTTTTTGTTTAACTTAAATCCATAGTTACGTGGGCGTGGACCGAAAATACGACCTCCACCACGGAAAACACCAGATTTGATGCTACCTGCACGTGCTGTACCAGTACCCTTTTGTTTTTTAATCTTGCGAGTACTTCCAGTGATCTCTGCTCTTTCTTTTGACTTATGGGTTCCTTGACGTTGATTTGCAAGGAACTGTTTTACATCAAGATAGATAGCATGATCATTGGGCTCAATACCGAAAACAGCGTCTGCTAATTCAACAGTTTTTCCGGTCTCTTCTCCTGTTATGCTTAATACTTTTAGTTCCATTACATTTCAACAATTACATATGAACCTTTTGCTCCTGGAACAGAACCCTTAACAATAATAAGGTTACTTTCTGGAACTACTTTTAAAACTTTAAGGCTTTCGATCATTACTCTATCGCCACCCATTCTTCCTGCCATTCTCATGCCTTTAAATACACGAGCTGGGTAAGAAGCAGCACCAATAGAACCGGGAGCTCTTAGACGGTTATGCTGACCATGAGTAGCACCACCAACACCTGCAAAACCATGACGTTTTACAACCCCTTGAAATCCTTTTCCTTTTGAAGTACCTGTAACGTCAACAAAACTATCTTCTGCGAAGATGTCAACAGTTACTTCGTCTCCTAAATTCAATTCTTGTTCGAAACCTTTGAATTCAACAACGCTTCTTTTTGGAGTTACGCCAGCTTTTTTAAAGTGACCTGCCTCTGCTTTAGAAGTGCTCTTTTCCCTCTTTTCGTCGAACGCCAGCTGTACAGCCTCATAGCCATCAGTTTCAACAGTTTTAACCTGCGTAACTAAGCATGGGCCAGCTTCGATAACAGTGCATGGAATGTTTTTCCCATCGGCACTGAAAACGGAAGTCATTCCGATTTTCTTTCCAATTAATCCTGGCATTATTACAAAAATTTAATATTAAATAATCGATTCCAACAGCTCGAAGTTTCGGCTCACAAACTGCTGGAACTTATTTGTTTTCTTTTTATCAAACTTTGATCTCTACTTCTACTCCACTAGGTAACTCTAACTTCATTAAAGCATCGATAGTTTTAGCAGTAGAGCTATAGATATCGATTAAACGCTTATAAGATGAAAGTTGGAATTGCTCTCTCGACTTCTTGTTTACAAATGTTGAACGCAACACTGTAAATACTCTTTTATGAGTAGGAAGTGGAATAGGACCGCTTACTACGGCTCCAGTAGTTTTTACTGTCTTAACGATTTTCTCAGCTGATTTATCAACTAAGTTATGATCGTAAGATTTTAATTTGATTCTTATTTTCTGACTCATCTTGAGATCTTATTATAATAATTCAACTTTTCCTTCAGCTTCCTTAACTACTTCCTGCGCGATAGACTTAGAAACTCCTTCGAAGTGCGAAAACACCATTGAAGAAGTTGCTCGACCCGATGAAATAGTACGTAAAACTGTTACATATCCAAACATTTCGGCTAAAGGCACTTTAGCTTTTACTACACGAGCAGCAGCTTTAGATTCCATACCTTCTACTTGACCACGACGTTTGTTCAAGTCACCAATGATATCACCCATATACTCCTCTGGAGTTACAACTTCTACCTTCATGATTGGCTCAAGAAGAATTGGCTTAGCTTTAGCACACGCAGCTTTAAAAGCTTGACGACCCGCGATCTCAAAAGATAACTGGTCAGAATCCACTGGGTGGAAAGAACCATCTAAAAGGGTTACTTTAAGACTGTCAACAACAAAACCTGCTAACACACCATTTAACATGGCTTCTTTGATACCCTTTTCTACTGAAGGAATAAATTCTTTAGGAACATTACCTCCTTTTACTTGGTTGACAAACTCAAGACCATCTTTTCCTTCTTCTCCAGGACCTATAGTTACCACAATATCGGCAAACTTACCACGACCACCAGACTGCTTTTTAAACACCTCACGATGATCAACAGTTTGCGTAATAGCTTCCTTATATGTTACCTGAGGACGACCTTGGTTACACTCAACTTTAAACTCACGTTTCAAACGATCAACGATAATTTCAAGGTGAAGCTCACCCATACCGCTAATTACCGTTTGACCACTATCTTCGTCAGTTTGAACACGGAATGTTGGATCTTCTTCAGCTAATTTCTGAAGAGCAATACCCATTTTATCCATATCCTTTTGAGACTTAGGCTCAACAGCCACACCGATTACTGGATCTGGAAAATCCATAGACTCCAAAGTAATTGGGTTTTTCTCATCACAAAGTGAATCTCCAGTACGGATATCTTTGAAACCAACACCTGCACAAATATCACCAGCTTCGATTACATCTTGCGGTAACTGCTTGTTAGATTTCATTTGATATAAACGAGAGATACGCTCTTTTTTACCTGTACGAGTATTTAAAGCATAAGAACCTGCCTCTAATTTACCAGAGTAGATACGCATAAATGCTAAACGACCTACGAATGGGTCAGTAGCAATTTTAAATGCTAATGCAGAAAATGGTGCATTTACATCATGCGGTCTAGAAGCTGGCTCTCCATCTTCATCAGTACCTGTAATTGCAGGTATATCATTAGGTGAAGGTAAGAAGGTAATAACAGCATCTAATAAACGCTGAACACCTTTATTTTTAAATGCAGACCCACACATAACAGGAGTAATCGATTGATTGATAGTAGCAACACGAATTGCGTCTAACATCTCCTCTTTTGTAATAGATTCTGGATCTTCAAAATAACGCTCCATTAACTCTTCGTTAGATTCAGCAACGGCCTCTACTAACTTATCTCTCCACTCTTTTGCTTCCTCTACTAAACTTTCACGAACTTCTCTTAGTTCGTAACGAGATCCCATTTGAGCATCGTCAAACCAAACAACCTCTTTATTTTCGATTAAGTCGATAACTCCTTCAAAATCGTCTTCAGCTCCAATAGGAATTTGAAGAGGAATAGGATTAGCTCCTAACATCTCTCTAATCTGACGAACAACTTCTAAAAAGTTAGCACCTGAACGGTCCATTTTATTTACGAAAGCTATACGAGGCACACCGTATTTATCGGCTTGTCTCCATACAGTTTCAGACTGTGGCTCAACACCACTTACAGCACAGAATAAGGCAACAGTACCATCTAACACCCTTAAAGAACGCTCTACCTCTACAGTAAAGTCAACGTGACCAGGGGTATCGATAATGTTAATCTTATACGATTCGTCATTGTAGTTCCAGTTGGTTGTAACAGCAGCAGAAGTAATTGTAATACCTCTTTCTTGCTCTTGCTCCATCCAGTCCATGGTAGCAGCACCATCGTGAACTTCACCAATTTTATGAGTAATACCAGTATAAAACAGAATACGCTCTGTAGTAGTGGTTTTACCTGCATCGATATGCGCCATGATACCGATATTTCTGGTGTATTTTAAATCTGTATTTCCCATTTTATTTATTTCCTTAAAAGATTAGATGATTAGAACCTAAAATGAGCAAACGCTCGGTTAGCCTCAGCCATCCTGTGCATATCTTCTTTTTTCTTGAAGGCACCACCTTCGTTGTTATAAGCTGCAACAATTTCAGCAGATAGTTTTTCTGCCATTGATTTACCACTTCTTTTGCGAGCAAAAAGAATCAAGTTCTTCATAGCAACAGATACTTTTCTTGAAGGACGGATTTCAGTTGGAACCTGGAAAGTAGCTCCACCAACTCTACGACTCTTCACCTCTACAGCAGGAGTGATGTTTTCTAAACTCTTCTTCCACATCTCTAAAGCAGGTTTCCCTTCTTTTTCAGCTTTTTCAGCCATGCGGTCTAATGCATCGTAAAAAATACCATAAGCAGTCGATTTTTTACCATCAAACATTAGGTTGTTTATAAATTGTGTTACCAAAGTATCATTAAACTTTGGATCCGGAAGCAATATTCGCTTCTTTGGTCTACCTTTTCTCATTCTTTCTTGTTTATCAGTTTATTATTGGCTGTCAATGTTTCTGTGTCTTCAAAAGTAACAAGTTACTTTTTACTCAACCCTTTTGTTTTAACTACCAATAAACAAAACTATTAGTCAAACACTAAAATTAAATTACTTCTTAGCTGCGTCTTTAGGACGCTTAGTTCCGTACTTAGAACGACGTTGTGTACGTCCTTCAACTCCTGATGCATCTAAAGCTCCACGAACTAAGTGATAACGTACCCCTGGAAGATCTTTTACTCTTCCTCCGCGTACTAAAACAATAGAGTGTTCTTGCAAGTTGTGTCCTTCTCCTGGAATGTAAGCATTCACTTCTTTTCCATTAGTCAAACGAACCCTTGCAACCTTTCTCATCGCCGAATTCGGCTTCTTTGGTGTAGTAGTGTACACCCTCACACAAACACCACGTCGCTGAGGACAAGCATCTAGTGCTCTAGACTTACTCTTCTCAACTAATTTGGTGCGTCCTTTACGAACTAACTGTTGAATCGTTGGCATTTTACTAAAATTGTTTAAATAAAATTCTTTAATCTGCTTATAACGCTCCGTCAAAAGCCTCGCAAAACCAGCTGATTCTCAGCTATTTTTACGAATTTTAGACAAAAAGCGATGCAAAAGTACTAATTTACAATGGAAAATGAACAATTTATTAAGATATTTTTTCAATTCTTTTTCTCTTGTTGTTACTAGAATACAATTTGTTAGTAAAAATCAAACTCTCCTAACTCTGTTAAATACGATATAAATAAAAGCCCTCTTCCTTAAAAAGAAAGAGGGCTTTTGTAATATTTTTCAACATTTACCTTACTCCACTGGTTCACAAATTGTTTGTATTAAATTACGATCATTTAAGTATTTCGAATAATCGCCTACAAACTCAATTCTTGTCTCGATAGCCCGAGGCAAACTACCCGTTAAACCAATTATTAATTCACAAGCCTCACGCACACCACCGTCACCTCCAGCACTGCCCGTTCTGTAATCGCAACTTTTATTATCTACTAAGTATTGATTAAAAAGTGGATTTGCTTTTCTATTGATTTGAAAGCTTGCTCCAACAGATCTAGCCAACTCAACATCAAGTATATCATCAAAGAAAAAAGCAATTTCTTCAGGCTTTAGATCATTCTCTTTACAGATCAAATCCAAAGCACGAACCTTAAATTTACATTTAAAAAAGGCCGCATTCATATGCTCTCTTGTAGCTAAAAACTGAGAACTCTTATTCTCCTCACCCGTCACAATAAAAGTAGCAGGCAAATCACCATTTCTTAACCAGTAATCCAGCTTAAGCATATTCACCCCCATAGCATCCGGCTCAGCAAAGCTACTGCCTTCATTACCCACCTTGGATCCATTATTAAAAACACCATCCCAGTCGAAAATATATGCTTTTATCTTAGATAACTTCTGCTTTAACTCATCGATAGGCGTAATAAAATGCCCACCTATGTTCTCAAATTGACTTTGAATATCCATTATTTATTTTTTACGAACGCATTGGCTTTCTCCAAATCCTCAGGCGTATCTATACACATAGTCTCGTCTAGCTCCGTCACAACACAAGTAACCGGAAAACCATTTTCGATCCAACGTAACTGCTCAAGCGACTCCGCTTTTTCAAGTGACGATTGTTCTAACTTTACAATTTCATTTAGCGTATTAATTCTATATGCATAGATTCCTAAGTGACGATAGAATGTTTGCTCTTTCATCCACTCCTTTTGATCCACATTTTTTAAAAACGGTATTGGAGCACGACTGAAGTACACACCCTCTCCCCAAGTATTTAAAACCACCTTTACTTCATTCGGGTTCAACACCTGTTCTATATCTTTAGCTTCCTGAATTAATGTCGCTATTTGCGTATCATTATTTTCAAAGGCAGATTTTACATCTTCCAATTGAGCAGCTTCAAAAAAAGGCTCATCACCCTGTATATTTATAACTACATCTGACTTAACACCGTATTTATTTTCAATATTTACTGCAGCCTCGGCACACCTATCCGTTCCACTCGTATGCTCCTCACGCGTCATTACAGCTTTTCCACCAAAAGCTTCTACTGCATCTACAATACGTTGATCATCTGTAGCCACAAAAACATGCTCCAACCCTTTTAGGCAATTCTCATACACCCATTGCACCATCGGCTTATCACCAATCATGGCCAATGGCTTACCTGGCAAACGGCTGGAAGCATATCGACTCGGTATTATTCCTACTATATTCATCTTAAATAAGATTTTCAATATCAAGCATCAAAACATAAAACATCTTTCTTGATACTTATAATTTACATCTTCTTATACAACTCTTTAAGCTCAGCTTTCGAAATATGCTTTTCCCATTCTGGTCCAAATGCGTTATTCCACATATGTTCATTGGCCCAAGCAACATCAACCATTCGATCTAAATCTTCATCCGAACACCCAGCAGTAATTCCTTTAGGTATGTCAACTCCCTGAAAAGCTTGCATTTCTTTAAATTGCTTATACCCCTCTGGATAATATTGCTCCAGTTGATTAAATGCGATACAATTAGCTACACCGTGATGCGTTTCTAAAACAACAGCCAAACCGTACGATAAGGCATGACAAACTCCCACTTGTGCATAAGTAATACTATTACCACCCATAATAGAAGCCACCATCATTTTTTCGTCAGCCTCCAATCTATCAGGATATTTATTCATAAATACATCCACACATATTTCATTTGACTTTTCTGCAAATGCCTTACCCATTGATGTAATCCAAGTTCCATTTAAGGACTCTACATTATGAATATAATTATCCATTCCAGTAAAAAAACGATCTTCATCCGTTACTGTAGATAAAAGCTCAGGATCGAACAACACCTCATTAGGAATAGTGTAATCACACTTGATACCTAATTTTTTTTCTGGTCCACTTAATACAGCAGTCATAGAAACCTCAGCTCCAGTTCCCGAAACAGTTGGAATTACGATGGTATAAATACCTTCGTTTTTAATTTTATCTAAACCTTGATAATCTTTTGAATCTCCTTCATTGGTCACCATCAAACCCGTGGCTTTCGCATAATCCATGGTAGTTCCACCACCCATACCAATTACAACAGCAGGTAATGTAGATTGATGCGCTAAAATCTGATCGCGATATTTATTTACCAAAGTTGTTTTTGGCTCATCTTTAGTATCAATAAAAAACACTAGATCCTTTTCTCCAATAGGAAGACGATCTAAAGTCTCTTTTTTATCCTGAAAAAAATGATCAATCATGAACACCGTCCAATCATTAGTCTTATTTTTTCTTCTATCTATTAACTCACCCAGATGCTTCAAATTTCCTTTTCCAAAAGCATAATGCCCCGGATTAACAAAACTTCTAAAATCGTATAACATAATAATTAGTTGAAAGTTGAAAGTCCAAAATAGTCATTGGACAATAGTAATTAGTCATTAGTTTCTAAATCTAATGACAAAAAACCACGAGTCAGATATATACTAATTATACACCTTGATTCGTGGTTTGTATTATTTAGACTAAGCTAAAACTTTATCAAAAGCTTTACAAATAGCTTCTAATTGCTCAGGCGACATTTCAATATTCATATTAATAGATACTAAACGACCTATTAAATCGTAAGACTTTGGTAAATCAAGATTATTATAATCCTGTGGCTTATCCAAAAACTGCATCCCCACCGGTCCGGCAACTTTACACTCTTTTAGATGACACCAATTTTTAATGAAGTGATAATTATTATCATACCAATATGCAGCAGCAACACCTTCAGCTCCTAAATCAGCACAAGCGCTTTTAGCCTCCTCTTGCGTTGGTAAAAAGAAATTCAATACCGTAGCCGAATCACCTTCCTCATCAGGCACATTTCTAAATACCACCTGCGGAAATTTCTTCAAATAATCCTTCAATACTTTCTTGTTTGCACGAAGATTTTCAAGGATATAATCAATCTTACGAAACTGAGCTAAACCTACAGCTGCATGAAGCTCACTGATACGATAGTTCGTTCCTAAAATTGGATGCTCCTCAGCTCCACGATTATTTCCGATATGACTATGACCATGATCGGACCATGTATGAGCAGTAGTATATACATCCTCATCATTGGTCATTACAGCACCACCTTCACCAGCTGTAATTAATTTAAAGAAATCGAATGAATAACAAGATACCTTACCAAAGGTTCCTAACATTCTTCCTTTATAAGATCCACCTAAGGCTTGGGCAGTATCTTCAATTAAAATGATATTGTGCTTTTTACAAACCTCAACAATTTCATCAATTTGCGCCATGGCTCCCACCATATGCACTAACATTACAGCTTTGGTTTTTGGGGTAATAGCAGCCTCAATAGATGCAGCCGACAAACAAAGCGTTTCGTCAATTTCAGCAAACACAGGAACGGCACCACAATTAATCACAGCCTCTACAGGAGCAATAAATGTAAATGGAGGAACAATTACCTCATCGCCTGCACCAACACCAACAGATGCTAATGAAACTGAATCAGCAGCGGTACCACTAGCCACCAAGTGACAATATTTTGCACCATGATATTCCGCAAATTCTTTTTCAAGCTCTTTGGCCTTCCAAATTCCTTTACGCTGCTCATCATGATTATATCTGAACAGAATCCCTGTTTCAAGGACTTCCATTACTTGTTCTTTTTCTTCTTTACCAAACAATTCTGTACCTGGCATAATATTTTATTTTAGACTATTAAACAATCCGTCACCGACAGAAAGGAATAATAAAATGTGAGACTTCTTTAATGCAATAGGGGCGATTAAAACTTAATCACCCCTTATATAATATTATATAGTTATCCACCTAAGGGATATAGTAGACTTTGTAAGTAAGATTATAAAATCTCAAGCTTTACTAAATCCTGCACATCAACCATTCCAACTGGCTTACCATTGCTAACTGCAATAATGTTATCAATTTGTTTCTCCTTGAATACACCAACCGCTGTATGAAGCTTATCATCTATATCTACAGTAATAGGCATTTTCATTTCAAAATCCTTCATTGTCATGGTCAAAATCTTCTCACCATCAATGTTCATATGACGACGAAGATCACCATCTGTAAAGATTCCTTTTAAGTTACCTTCAGTATCTACTACAGATACCGCTCCTGTTCCAAACTTAGACATTTCAACTGTAGCATCAGTAACTTTAGCATCTAACCCAATGGTTGGATTTTTGCTTCCAACAATCTCACCTACCTTCATAGTCATTTGGCGCGTATGATTAACAAACTGCTGCGTACCTACTTCAGTAAAGTTATTATTGTTTAGATTCTTCATAATCTTCCAAGGAATGGTGATATTCTGCGCACCTAATTCAATGGCATTTTTAATATGCTCAGGATAACGTACCGACGAGAACATGATTTTAGTATTGTAATTGTATTTATCAACTAACTTAACACAATCATCAACCAACTTCAATGCATCATATCCTTGATCTTGCATACGTCCAACTAATACACAAACATAGGTTGCACCTGCAGCCATAGCCATATATGCTTGTTGAATATTATATACCAAGTGAATATTCACCATCATATCTTCATCGCGAAGCATTTTACAGGCTTCGGCAGCAATTAATGACGCTGGTATTTTAAATACTGTTTTCTTTTTATCTAAACCTAAAGCTAATAAACGTTTTGCTTCGGCAACTATCTCTTCAGCAGTATCTCCTAATGCTTCAATCATTAGTACCGGAACCATTTTCGAAAGCTTTACAATAGCCCCGTCAATATCGGTAATACCGTGTCTATGCATAAAAGTTGGCGTGGTTGTTAAACCATCAATAAAACCTAACTTAAACGCTTCTTCAATTTCATTAATGTCAGCAGAATCAAGATATAATTCCATGGTAAAATATTTGTTTTGGTGATATTAAATTTCTGTTCTATGTTTTTTCTCAATATGGTGAATCTCAATTAAAGGCTTTAAAAACTCCTCTAACTGATCCAAAGGATACTGGCTAGCCGCATCACAAAGTGCTTTTGCAGGCTCAGGATGCCCTTCAATAAATATTCCATCAATTCCAGCAGCAACCCCTGCACGAGCAATTGGGCCAAGGTACTGACGTGTTCCGCCATTTGGATCGGAACTTGGAATACCGTAACGACGAATACAATGCGTAATATCAAATACTACAGGATAACCCGTTTGTTGCAACTCATAAAAACTACGAGGATCAACAATCATATCGTTATATCCAAATGTATAACCACGCTCTGTTACCATGATATTTTTATTACCAAAATGTTCAATTTTTTGAACTGGCTTAATCATGTTTTCAGGTGCTAAAAACTGACCATGCTTAACATTAATAGCCTTTCCTGTTTTAGCAGCCTCTGTAACCAACGAAGTTTGCATACACAAATAAGCTGGTATTTGAATAACATCCAACACCTCAGCAGCAGCTTTTACTTCTGTTGCCATATGCACATCCGAAATAACGGGCACATCAAAAGTGTCTTTTATTTTTTGAAGCATCTTTAATCCCTCATCCAAACCTGGGCCTGGATAAAAATCAACGGAGCTTCTGTTATCTTTTATGTATGATGATTTAAAAATAAATGGAAGATCTAGCCTCTCAGCCATTACTTTTAGCTTTTCAGCTGTTTCCATCATGATAGATTCATCTTCAATCACACAAGGACCAGCAATTAAAAAAAGCTTGTCTTTGCCAAACTCTTGTTGGCCAACTTTTATATTCTTCATGCGTTGTATTTGCCTTTTTATTTTCAGCGAAATTAATGAGTATTATCCAATTAACACAATACATACATCATGTATTTTCGTACTCATATTTTGATTTTCTATGGTAACTAAATCGTATTGTAATTTTAGTCCTTTTTTACACATAGGTAATAGAGACAATCCAAGCCATTACAACACGTATGACAACTTATAGAAAAAATCTGCGCTAAATTAGTAAATAGTTAGCATATAAATGGAAATTAAGGACAATATATGAAAAATGGGACTTGAACACTGTTTATTTTGGATTGGGTTTGTAGCTACTTACATGTAATTCCGACTTTTACAACTACGAATTACCTCTTTTTTTAATCTAGAGCACTTGTGTAATATATTAAATTACACTATTATTGAACAACAAAATACTTATTGCCACACCTAGTAAAACTGCTAACATGAGATTTCTTTTTGTAACCCTTACCCTTTTGTCTTTTTCATCCATAAAAGCACAAGTTCAACCTAAACTCTTTAATCAAGAGCTTTCTACATTCTTGCTAGAACATCCTGCAGAGAAAATCTACCTTCAATCGGATCGTGACGTTTATGTAACAAACGATACTTTATGGTTTAAGATATCCTTAACCGATGCCCACAGCAATATTTTTACAGAGGGTTATCGCAATATTTATATAGAATTGGTAAATGATTCTAACAGATGTGTTGTTCGTAATTTACTAGCTGCGCATAATGGAATAACATACTCGGATTTTACACTTGACAACTATAGTCTGACTGCAGGAAAATATAAACTAAGAACCTATACGCAATACCAACAAAATTATGGTTCAGAATTTTATTATGAGAAAAACATACTCATTAAAGAATTACATAATACCCAGTTAAAATACGAACAAATAGAAGATTCTATAAACTCAGTCACACCAAATAATATCTCCAGAGAAATTGATTTTCAGATATTACCTGAAGGTGGATACTTAAGTTACGGCTCAAAATGCACATTGGCATTCAAAGCACTTTCCGCCAACGGACAATCGGTTGAGGTTAGCGGTTGGCTAAAAGACGGGAGTGGAAATTTGATTTCGGAGATAGCAAGCACACATGCAGGAATGGGTAAGGTACGCTTTATACCAAAATCAGGTAGACACTATAACATAACGCTAAAGAAATATCCCAATCAGATATTTAAAGTTCCGGAACCAGAGAACAAAATTAAGATGTCGCTTACCGCACTAAATGATTCTATTTACAATATTAAATTAAGAGATAATACAGCAACCAACCAAGAGAAAACCTATTACTTAGTTTCAAATGCATATGGTATCAACTCTTTCTTTTTTCCTATTAAGATGAAAGGGGTTATAAAAATGGTCAACCTGCGCAAGTCAATATTCAAAATGGGTATTAATAGAGTAATCCTTGCTGATGACCAGATGAATCCTATAACTGAAAGATTAATATTTGTAGATAAAGAAGAATGTTTAAATATAGAATTAAGCGCCAATGATTCCATCTTTATAACCAGAGAAAAAGTAGATATTAAACTGAAGGATTCTCGTTACGCACGCTCTAATACAGCTAGCATTTCAGCATGTGCATTAAGTGTCAATCAAAATATTCAACTCGAAGATTATCCGCAAAATATTAAGTCGTACCTTTTATTAGATTCTGAATTGAAAGGCCATATCGAAAATCCTTCCTTCTACTTTAAAGACGACAGCGCTTCTACTCGCGAAAAACTAGACTTATTGCTATTAACGCAAGGTTGGAGCAACTATGTTTGGAGTAAATATGATAGCATTACCCCCGACACGTTATATCAAAAAGAAGTTGGACTAGAAATTTCTGGACGAATTAAAAGATTATTTAGCAAAAAAGGTGTAAAAGAAGGTACTGTATCCGTTATCATGTCAAACCAAGCAGGCTTCAATCGTTTCAGTCAGTCGCCGACCGAAGAAAATGGAACTTTTAAGTTTGCCCCGTTGTTTTTCCCCGATACCATATCTACTTTTTTTCAAGGTGTAAATAAACATGAATGGAAGAACACGGAGATTGTTGATGTAAAAACATTTTTAAACACACCAGATGATGTAAGAACATTTCAGGATTTTATTACGCCTGATGAAAAACTACAGCAGGAGTTTAACAAGAAAGCATACCAAAGGCTTATGGAGGATAAAGCATACAATCCTTTAAAATATGAGCATTTACTAGACGAAGTGACTATTGTTAAAAACAAAAAAGACATTATTAATCAGAATGACGGTCACCAGCGCATGTATAGTTTTGCCGATGCCGTAATTAGCGTTAACGATGACACGCCTAACTTTTCTACCATCTGGGACTTATTGGCGGGCTCGGCAGCAGGCGTTCTAGTTACTGGAGATAATGTATCCATTCGAGGAGGAGGAGAACCTTTATTTTTAATAGATGGTATTGAAGTAGATAAAGAAGTATTTGGAGTTACGTCTGTTTATGAAATTGATAAGGTTGAAATATTAAAAAATGCCAGTAACCTGGCCGTATTCGGTCTTAAAGGAGGAAACGGAGCTATTGCTGTTTATACCAAAAGAGGAGAAATCTCCAACAAACAGATTCATGTAAATGGAATTAAAGTAGAAAACCTGAGAGGATATTCTCTATCGCGTGCATTCTACAGCCCCAATTACGAAGTAAACCAAACAAAGCAAAAAGACCTACGAGCTACACTCTATTGGAATCCAAGCGTAAATATAGATTCAACTGGCGTTGGAAACTTTTCCTTTTACACATCGGATGACGAATCACCCATATTAATAAAAGTTGAAGGAATTGACAGCAACGGACACATCGGCACTTGTTACAAAATAGTTAATGTGGTTAACCATGACATGAGTATGACGAAAGAATAACAATCCTCAACCCTAGCTCTGCCTAAAAATGAGAAACAAAAGAAAGGCTATCCCAATAAAAGATAGCCTGACATTTCATCTTCTTGAGTTCGAGGTAGAATTACATACTCAAGATTATTACTACAAATCATTTTATTATTTTCTGTTCGCTCTTTTTTCTGCGAGTTTTTTGGTCTGTTTTGTACCTGTTCCAAATACTACTTCTGCAGTGTCTTTTGAATTATTCTGCCAAACCTTAGCATTTTTAGCCGCTCCGCCTGTTAACCTTTCCTTTTCTGTAGTAACTACCGTACTACCTTCTTTCTTTTCCCAGATCTTTTGGTTTTTTACTGTAGGACCAAACTCTCTTTTTGAATTTTGTGCAAAACTTAAACTAGCTACAAAAAAACTCATGCCCAATACTAATATTACCCTTTTCATATCGTTTCATTTTTAAATTATTACCTGATTCAAAAATAGTGGGTAATACCATGTGCATCAATTCGTAATAAAAGGTAAAATCATAGGTGGTTTTTGCGTAGATATGCCTACGTATAATTACGTAGTATATTTCAAGGAACTTTTATAAAAGCCCCAGGCTAGTGGCTTTATTAACCAGTTCAACCGTATTCTGAGCTTTTAGTTTCTTCATCATATTTCGGCGATGCGTTTCAACAGTACGGGTACTAATAAATAATTCCTGAGCAATTTGCTTAGCTGTTTTGCCTTGAGCAACCAGCACCAAAATCTCAATTTCTCTATTAGATAAGGATTTGACTTCTTCTTCGGTATGCATAGCATCCAGAATAATTTCAGAAACCTCCTGATTGACATATCGCTTTCCTTTATGCACCTCCTCTATAGCACGTATTAACTCATCCTCATCACAATCCTTTAACAAATAGCCTGACGCTCCATTACGCAAGGCTTTAAGAACGTACGGCGAATCATTGTGCATAGTCAGCATAATAGCTTTGGTATGCGGATGATGTTTTTTCATTTCCACTACCGTATCCAAGCCATTCATTTTTTTCATCGATATATCTACCAAGGCAACATCCACCTCCTGCTGCTTTAAAACCTCCAGAAGTTCTTCTCCCGAACCTGTTTGCGCCACCACCTCTATCGTATCGATATCATTAAATAAAGATGCTACACCTGAACGAAACAGGTCATGATCGTCGGTTATGCTCACTCTAATCATTACTTTGCTTGTTAAATTCAATTTCAATACTTGTGCCTTCCGCACCCGATTGTATAAACCAATGCCCATTAAAAATCCGCACTCGCTCTTTCATATTCTGCAAACCACTACCTTTCGGAACATTATCTACATCAAAGCCTTTTCCATCGTCACTAATATATACATTTATCTGATCGGCAAACTCAGTTACCGACAGTCTAATCTCATGCGCATGGGCGTGCTTAATAGCATTATGAATGGCCTCCTGAATGATCCTAAACAAGTTTAACTCTACCTCTTTAGAAATCTCACCCTCGCCTTCCTTGGTATGTTCAATAAAAATCTTCGTGCCGCGATCTTCAAAATTAACCTTTACAAAACTATGTAAGGCCTCAATCAAACCAAAATCTTTCAGTACGGAAGGCATCAAATTAAACGATACTTTTCGAAGCTCTTGAATAGTATCACGAACAATGAGAATCACTTCATGCTCTTTATTTGAGTCGTTATAATGATGCTGTAATTTATGCAGGATACTGGTTAACAAAGGCGCTATGCTGTCATGCAATTCTCGCGACAAACGCGCTCTTTCCTTTTCCTCTCCTTCTACAAATAATCGATGATTTTTATTTAGCAACTGCTGCTCCTTTTGCTTAAGTTGCTTTAGCTGCTTCTTCATATTATTAAGTGCAGCCACTAACAAATCCGCTTCTCCTCTGGGCTGCATTTCATCCACACCAGTACCCTCTGCAATTTGGTTTGAGAAATAAATAATCTGATCATTCACTTTCACCAGTTCGTTGATGGCATAAAACATATCTCCCATTTCATCTTGCGAACTCCACTCTAGTGGTTTGGCTTTTTCTCCCCTCGAAATATCCTTGATGATATCTCGTGCTTTTATAATAGGCGAAACCAAACGATGTGCAATATAATACGAGATTACCGAAGAAATCATAAACATGATAATGGCAAAAAACAATATCCTATCCGCCATTTCTCTGATGGGAGAAAATGCTTCTTGCTTGTCTATCTCAGATAACACCGCCCATTTTACACCTTTAAACTGAAGCAATCCATACGAACTAAACACTTCTACCTGCCGGTAATCTAAATGCAATAAACCGCCAGAAGTATTATTTAAGGCATATTCAGCAGCTTTTGTTTTTGAATAAATCTGAGTTGGTATCTCTTCTGGATAAAAACGAGAAATAGTCCTTAAATAATAATCGGAACCGACTAAATAAGTCTCACCCGATTCTCCCATCCCCGTTCGTTCGAATAATATTTGCTGAATCTGCTGCGATGAAGAATAAAACTTATATACATAGCCACCTAAGGGATAAGAATATTCTAAATGAATCTTTCCATCCTTAAACTGCGGACTAATATCTAATACAGCAATAGAATCGTCAGCAGCTTGAATATTTGTACTCACTACAGAATCGATATGTATAAACTGATCTTCAGCCAATGCATCTAGATAGGAATTGTTATCCAGATTTCGTGCTATCATCTCAATTTCATGCACATGAGAATTAAAAACATGCTCTAACTGCGCTGTTTTTAAATGTCGTATAGAACTTAATTGAAGTAAGATGCGCTCCTCAAGTGCATTTCGAAACTGAACTGCCAAAACTACTGATACTAAAGAGATGACCAGCAAAGATAAGCCAATTAGCAGTATCGAAATTTTGTATTGAATATTTAGTTTGCGATAAAATGCGAGCATGTTAGTTTGTTGCTTGTTCATTTAATAACTACACCAAAAATTGAACATCTTACCTTAAACACCAAAGAACCTCGGTCCTTTTCTGAATTTAAGTCAACTTACAACTATTGATGATTAGCAAAACCAACACTTGCATATTGTTTTTGCATACAAGCTTAAAACTACAATTTTTATTCGTATTAACAGACTCCTAAATGGATCACTTAATCCTTTACAACACTCACTTTCCAAGTTTCCCACTCTTGCATAGCTACATCTAACCAAGCAGGTCGTTTTCCTAATCGGTGTGTAAGCTGGGCTTCGTATAATGATTCAGGGTAAACTTTTTGGCCTACACTTTCTAAATACGCAATACTTTCTTCTTTAAAAGTGGTGCTTGCCCCATGAAAACCTACTACTATTGGACGAGCTACTGCCATACCCCAATAAGGACTTTTAGGGTTATCTTTTCGCGGCTGCATAGACCAATAATCATATTGCTGTACGGCAGGACCTGTCTGTTTGAAATTCCATAGAGTAAAATCTTTCATATGGTGTGGCTCTACCTTATAACTTCCGCCATTACCACTCATATCGTAGGCCTCATAACAATCATATAAAGTAGCTCTGGTATATCCCGAATGTAAATCAAAACCTCTTCCTTGTGGGGCGGAGATTCTCCAGGCCACACTCCCTGCCGCCATATGAGAAGCATCAATACCATGCCACTGCCCTACATCCGTTCTATCTAACCATAAACCTGTAAAATTGCGCGTTCCAAAGGTCATTTCTACCGAACCATGCCCTTGTTGTCCATCCAGCACATTCATTAATACCGAGCTCGACAAACACCCCATCATTCTTACCGCACTATTCACATCTGTAAAAACACATCTACGAACCCAACCATTGGTTACATGCGCCATATTTACACCTTTCCAACCACCATCATGTATTTTGTTTTTATGATGCACAAACTTTTCCTGAAAATTACCAATCAAGTGAATATCTTCAAAGCCGCACTCAGTAATTACTGTATGAGGAGAGACAAACCATCCATATTCAGGTTTAACATCCGTGAGTAGAGGTCGCTCTAAAACAATCTTATTCCCATCAATAGCTTTTACCTGAACTACCTCATTGGCCGTAATGCCTTTTTCATTTATACGTTCCCATTGCGGTCGCATTTCTACATCGCCCATAAAATCCGTCATTGACGCCTTATTATATGGCATCACTAAAATTAGATAAGATATACCTTTTAACAAATGAGCATCAGCTACCTCAATTTCGTAGCTACCCGCAGGAGCTAGCTTTACCACATCTGTTTTTATTTTATAAGGACGAGCTGGTGTATTGGTGGCACAAAAGGCATCATAATCCAAGCCCTCAGGGCGGAAAGTAAACATATGCGGACTAGTCCATCTAAACAACGATTTGTCATGATGCATGTAATCTTGCATAAATATTTCCGTACCACCAGCACCTGCGCCTTCACCCTTAATTATAATATTAGAATGATTGATTTCAAAACCAGAAGTATTCTTACCCTTGTTAACGATATACCTTCCTTTTGGGAAATACACGATTCCACACTTAGCCTTTGCTGCCTCGTTAATAGCCGCTTGAATAGCCTCATCATCAGCAATAGTATCATTGGCAATAGCGCCGAACTTTGTTACATCAAAATAAGGATAGTTTAATGAAGATACTGCTGGAATTTCTTTTTCGCCATAGGCATATCCCGCATGGGAATAATCTATCAATAGGCTTTTTTTACCGTTCTCTTTATCTGCCACATAGTTTTGCCAAACCTTTGCAGTTTTATCTTTTGAAGTAGAACAAGCTGCGAAACACAAAAGCATCACGACAGCTACCAGATTTAAGTTTGTTGTTTGTTTCATACCTTAATTATTAGCTCGCAATATTAAAATTATTGGATGCACAGGATGTCAATATCATCCATAAAAGGTATAAAATCGTTGAAACTAAGTTTAAAAATAATTTCGCAAGATTCTGATGAAATAAAGTCCAAAATTGGTAGAGTAAAAATCCGAGCGGATTAAGAAAAAGCTTAACTACTACAATTAAAATCAACTAATACCTGCGGAGTTGAAGTATGAAACTATAGGGTATAAAAAACCTCCAGTACAATAGGCTCAAATGATAATTTAGGAAAACTACCTATGTACTGGAGGAATATATTGAATGGATGGTATCAATGGCCGAAACCACTAACCCCCATCAATGACTTACAAATTGTCAATTGTTTTAAATGAATAGTCGTACTCGAAACTCATTGGTACAATTTTATTGTACTCTTCGATAGTCGCATCATTTAAACAAGCTTCAATAATCTTACGCCCTGTTTCTGATAATTCAGGCTGTAAGTATTGCTTCAACTCTTTTTTGAAGAATTCAGTTAATTCTGCAGCACCTGCATCATAACCATCACCACCAACTTCTGGTTGCTTGTACACTTTTAATAGATCTTCAGGAATCCTAGAACCTTCGATAGTTAAGTAGTTTAACTCATATCCTAATAACGGACATCTTGAATCCTGATATTGATCTTCGCGTAATTTAGCCGCACCACGACGAGTCATATACTCACGCATTAATAACTGAGGCTTAAAACCTACTTTCCAAACACCAATATTTTGATTAGGAACTAAAGTAAATGTAGTACGAGGTGTATCGATGATTTGCTTTAGTAACATGTTAGCATGATCCACTTTTTTACCTGTAGCAAATGGCCAGTATGAACCAACACCTTCACTCTGCATAGAACCATCACTCACAATACTTGGGTTTTTGTGTCCACGAGGAGCAACTAAACGCCATAACCAAGCTAAAGCCGGTGGCAAGATATGAAACATACCTGCAATACCGTACGAAGGCTCACCTGCAGTACACTGCGGTGCACGTAAACCAAAACTACGAATATCAACGGCTACTGGGCGGTCGATAACATTAGGCATGATTTTACGAGGGATAACCACACGTGGATTAGGACAAGTTTTTCCAGGCTCATCTTCAATATGATCCCATATTAAAGCTGTTGAATCTGGGTTAGTATCGATATTTAAGAACAACAATGGCTCTTTTGGAGTGATACATGTTTTCTCTAATGTTGGATCATCACCATATTGGGTAACTGAATCTACACGAACAAACCACGAGTTCTCAGCATCTACAATACGTAACTTACCATCTTTCTCTTGTACCGATGGGTGACAGAAAGCCATATCATCAGCTACCGGACGGAAAGCACATGACTTAGGTAAGTTAATATGCTCAGACTTTCCTGTAACCGTATTTTTACCTAACAATACACCACCCTCTGGCTCACGCAAAATGTGCTGGTGCATCTCACTCTTACCTCCACCAGAAGCACCTTCGTGCATGAAAGTAGTAATATTATCATATGGAGAGATAGCTTCTACTGCCGAACAGTGAGCTGTTATCCAACCTTCTTTTTCACCTTGTGTTAATAATACACCGTACACACCTTTTTTAGCAGATGGTCCTGGGTATAAATTGTATGAATATAATTCGTGAACGTTCTCTGTACGATTATGCACTACCACTTGCTTACCGTCGAAATGCGTATGACGGAATACTGGAGCAACAAAAATAGTAGATTTAATCTCCATTCCTGCTTCAAGATCTTCTAGCGACTTCATTTCTTGTAGCATCGATAATCCTAATGCAAAGAAACCTGCGTTTGCCGGAGCAATAGCCATACCTAAAGAACCAATTCCTGCACGACCAGCAAAGTAAAAGAATACTGCTAAGTCCTGAGACTTTAACCACTCGAAAGTTTCACCTTGAAGTTTAGAAAAGTCTTCACCAAACTTTTCGTTATAAGTAACTTTATCCGTTGGCTTATCATCAGCAATAACCATAGTACCTGGGTCTCTACGACGCATATAGGCCTCTGTATAGTTAGCTGAAATACCATTTTTTACACGATGAACAACAGCCTCGGTATACTCACCTTTACCTGGAACATCGTATTTAACTTCGAATTCTAGATTTTCCTTACCATTTGTAGCTGCATCAGCTAACTCTTCTGTTGTATTAAAAAAAGAAACACTTTTGGCTTCCTTTAATAATGTAGAAATGTTTTCTGGCAAGGCTATACCTTTACCATTTAATACCTCAATTAAATCTTTCATTGTATAATTGTTATATTGTTTTTTATCTGGGTATGTCAGGTGTAGGAGAAAAATACGGTGGCAAATATATTAATCCACATTAAATTAATGAAGTAGTACTTTATTTAAATTAAGTTAAAATTTAGATATGAAGTATGATTTAACAAGTGCAGCTTTGGGCACTAACCTACCGATGGAGTAGACACCAACAAAACATCTGACTCTGTGGATGTTGGGTTTAATATAGTATGTGAGACATTGGAATTTAAGTAGAAACTGTCATTCTTTTTTAAAGCATAGGTCGTATCATCTAAGCTTACCACTACTTCTCCTTGCAAAACAAACAAAAAAGTTTGCCCGGGATGCTTATGCACAACCCCCTCAGAGTTAGCATTAGCCTTAAGCTTAAGCAATAAGGTGTCCATATGTTTATTAGGACCATGGTTAGATAATAGGTAAGAAGAACAACCCGATTGATTCTCTTCTACAAAGCTGATGTCATCAAACCTAACAAGCGGGTTATTTGCCAACACATCATTCTCTCCAATCAACTCACCTACAGTAGTATGCAAATGTACAGATATCAACTTTAAGTTGGTAATAGAAGGTAATGCTTTAGCCTTTTCAATTTGCGAAAGCGCACTAGAGCTAATCCCCACCTTTTTTGCCAACTCATTGAGTTGCAGATGCATTTCCTCTCTCTTACGTTTAATTCTTTCTCCTAAGCGCTTCATTTTTTATCTATCTATTTTACGACCACAAAGATACGAAATCAGTCATTTTAAGTACCAAAGATGAAATATTTAAACATTTTTTCACATTTAACTACATTTGCATACAATAGAGATTCCTAAAAAAGAGTAAAACCATGAGAAATGTCACACTTTCTTTCTAGAAGACTTTCTTCATTTTTGATTATAAATAGATATCGTTTTATCCAATTATGCTTCCTATTTATAACCAATTCCTTCTAATTAATGAATCTCACATAATCACCATTTAATAAATCAATGAAGTATTTATTAACACGAAAAAATATTGTGTATTCAATTCAAAGAATCATATCTAAAGTAACATCATTTGCATAAAAAGTTTAATGCTAACTTCGTCATAAAATATAGATAAGGTTTTTATATTCACCTACTATTTGAAACAAACATACATGGAATTATTATACTTCGGCACAAATGACTTTATAGGTAAGATGGGTCATTGGGATTTTGCTTTTAACAAGAGTTACACTTACAAAATTGATATAAATAAAAATGAACTTCATATAACTTCTCAAAAAGAAACCTATAATATATTTGATAATTCTATATTGAATTGCACAGCCTTAGTTGGGAAGAACGGTACAGGCAAATCTTCATTAATTAATCAAATGAAGAATATATTTGAAGCTAACAACAAAGAGATATCAAATTTTATTTTTCTACTTAAAAGTGGTGATGGTAAATTCTTTGCTTTTCATAAATTTGGAAGAAATTTAAAACTTTATATAGATAGCATTCATTCACGAATAGAAATATTATCTCATGATGATTTTTTGAGAGTAGTAAAGCCTATTTTTTACGATCCTTCCATTCAGTTAAATAAAATGGATAAATCATTTAATAAGGTAATCGACTTAACCAGTGACCACTATCTTCTTGAGGCAATAGAAGATGCAAATAAAATTGTCAAAAATGCCATTAACGATGTATTCGAATTTAGTGAAACTTCACCTTCACCAAACTTAAAAACTATAAAAGAAAGTATCAAAAAAGAAGCTTCCTTTAGTTTTTTACCTACGATTATTTACCATAGAGAAAATACAAAAAGAAAACTCCAATTTATTTCGAAATATAACAATATGCAGCAATTGGATTTTCTACCACGGAAAATATCAATAAGCTTTAATCCTAAAACTTTAGATAGGTATGAAGATATATTTACAGCATATAAGATCGACAAAAATCTGATTCTTAAATCCTATGATGATGAAGATCTAGCTAGGGCAACTACATATCAAAAACTATACTTTAAGAATAAGTTGGCAGTGATTTTACTTTTAGAATTACTTCAATTAAGCCATACGAGTAACGATGGAGAGAGTAACGAATTAAAAAATTTTATCATTAGATATATTTCTAGGGAAAACGATGCAAGAGTGCAAGATGATGTTAACAAGTATATTTCTACAAAATCAGCACCTAATGGCTCCATAAAACAAAAGCTTTTCGAGATACTTGAGAATATCGCAGACTTTGTAAAAAAGTTTGAAATTACGATGGGAGGTACATCAACAACATTTGTAATTAAGTTTACAGAGGAGGTCTGGCAAAGTTTAAGTGCACTGTTTGAATTATTCCCTCCTACAGGTGAGTTCATTTACAACTTTGGATTTCAGCGACTAAGTGCAGGGGAAGAGGCTTTACTAAATCTTTTTTCTAGATTAAATACTGTAAAGGATAATGAGGATAAGACGATCTGGCTATTTATAGATGAATGCGAACTCTATTTACATCCAGAACGGCAAAGAAACATCATACATGATTTTAACAAATATTTACCTATATTTTATCCTAAGAATAAAATTCAGTTGTTTTTAACAACTCATTCTCCTTATATATTATCAGACTTGATGAAAGATAATATTATCTACATGAAGAAATCGGAAGACAATTGGACGATAGAAATTGACAATAGAGATATAGAAACCTTTGGGGCAAATATTCATGACTTATTAGCTAGTTCTTTTTTTATGGAGAAAGGAACTATCGGAGCGTTTGCTAAAACACAACTAGATTCCCTACTTCTGTTTTTAAACGGTAAAGGAAATCAAGAAGTTTGGAATGAAGATAAAGCTTGGAATGTAATAAGCCAAGTGGGTGATACTAATATAAAACGTTACTTAATTGAGTTGTATAACAAGCACATCTCAAATAAATCAGATCTGGATCAGGATAAAATATCTTTTTATGATGACCAAATAAGTCGCTTAGAAAAGGAGCGGAATAGACTTAAAAACAGCGGGAATGATAAAAATTGAACATCCTAATATTGATAAAATTGTTGGCAAGCACTACGAGGCATGTAAACGATATATTGAGCCACGTGTTGATTTTTGTATTGCCTTTTTCAATGCTTTAGCAGAAATAGAATATACATCAATCCAAAAATCTATTTTAGATACTTTTGGAATACATGGCAGTGCAGCAAATTCCATAGTAAAGCCTTTTTTTAAAGAGGAAGAACTAAATGCTAAGAGAATAACAGAAATTTTGGGCGGTGATTATAAAATGAAGATTTCTAATTGTAGTGAAAATCTTTCATTCTTTCAGTACATAAAAGAGAATTTAAAGCTTATAATTACTGGTACTCCGAAAGAAATCTCCAATATCATATATGCCAACGAAAAGGGAAAAGAGGAAACAGAGCATTACAAAATGAAACAAGACTGCCTAAAGAAAGTCTTTAATTATGATGCTTTCGTAAATGGTGATTTAGATGATTGGAATAATTACACTTTAACAGAGATGTTAGGCATTTCAGTATGCCCTTATTGCAACAGAAATTGGATAAACACTGTACAAGATGTTCAAAATAAAAAAGGAACAGGTAAGCTAACAAACCCCCAATTAGATCATTTCTTCTGCAAAAAAGAACACCCCATTCTACGCTTGTCTTTTTATAATCTAATTCCAAGCTGTGAAACCTGTAATTCACGTTTAAAAAGAGAGGAAGAATTTACATATGGCAAAAACCTTCATCCTTACGAAAAAGGATATGGTGAAGAGTATATTTTTGAAACTTCTCCCAATAATATTGATGCATGCTTAGGCCTAAACAACGATTACGAAGTTGCTTTACGTCGCATTGATGGTAATGAAAAAGAAATAACGGTGGTAAATAATCATGAAACATTTAAAATTGATACAATTTATAAGGAGCATGGTGATTTAATATCTGAAATCTATAGAAAAAAGGCTCTGTTAGGAAGTTCATATATAAATATGCTAAAAACACAGTTGGGCATTGAAGAGGATGAAGCTTATAAATTGGCACTTGGGAGCTATGCTGAAGAAGCCGATTACAAAAAGCGACCATTTTCTAAACTAACGAAGGACGTTGCTACACAGATAGGCTTAGTGAAAAGCACTAAGAACAAGGACAATAAGAGTTTAAAGTAAAAACCCTTGATAACTCTGAGTCAAGTACTATAATCCTTTTGGTCAACATGCTTCCTCCATCATAAAACATTCACCCATCATTCGCATCCATAGGGCGAAGTATTTGTGTACATTTTGCGAACAACCTGCGAAGAAATGCGAAGCGGTTGCGAAGGTTTTGCGAAGCGGCCCCGAAGAAAAGGCGAAAAAATGGTCAAAATCTAAGGAATTAAATACACTATATTTGCAGCTTCAAATTTTAGAAGTAATGATTGACAATTTAGAACAAGGGTATTTTGGTATTGGTATTCAAAATGGTAAAACACCTGAAAACCTAGGCGTACTATGGCGAACAGCACAAAACATGGGGGCCAACTTTATTTTTACGGTAGGAAGAAGATACGCAAAACAAGCTTGCGATACCCGCAAAGCAACTGGCGCCATGCCTTATTTTCATTACGATGATTTTGAAGACTTTTATAAACATATGCCCAAAGGAGCCTTACTGGTTGGTGTTGAGTTAAACGAACGCTCTGTATCTTTAGAAACTTTTGAACACCCACGCCGCTGTATATACTTATTAGGCGCCGAGGACAATGGCCTAACAAAAGCTGCCATGGAAAAATGTCACCACCTTATTAAATTCGATTCAAGCGAAAGCATTAATGTTTCCGCAGCAGGAAGTATTGTGATGTACGACCGCCAGCTAAAGATTAACCATAAGTCTTCTTTTTAAAATCTATTTATTAAATTAAGCTCATATAGTAACAGTAAAGATTTAATCCAAGCACAATAGATTTCAATCACCTTGCTTACACACTCCCAATCCCTATCTATCCCACTAAGGCAATAACACTTATACCCTTAACACACGTTAGTTACATTTAAAATAGATAAAACAAAAAATAGAGTTACTTTACTAGGCAACTATGCCTTTAAACAAACAGAATTCCTTGATGATATAACCTGATTTTTTTATTAACTTAGGTAAAATATCAATGAGGGGGAAGCATGAAAAAATTTTCGACAGTTACAATTCGCCAGACACAGGAATCAAAAAAGGTAAGCATTTCATCTAATTCCAAACCTGAGATCATTGACTCAACTATATCAAAATGGCAGACATTAATAGATACACTGGCAAAAATTGTAAATGTTCCGTCTAGTTTAATTATGAAGTTAAATCGCGACAGCATTGAAGTCTTTCTCAAAAGTAACACTACTGAAAATCCATATGAGTTGCATGAAAAAGCGGATTTAATATATGGACTCTATTGTGAGTCTGTAATAGGAACGCAAGATCAGCTTATTGTACCTGATGCTACTAAAAGTGAGGTTTGGAGTAAAAACAACCCTGATGTTGATATAAATATGATTTCTTATCTCGGAGTGCCGATAAACTGGCCCGATGGTGAATGTTTCGGAACAGTTTGCGTTTTGGATAGTAAAGAAAATTTTTACTCTCAAGACTTTATTGACTTAATAAATCAAATTAAGCAACATATTGAGCTTGATTTACAACTTCTATTAAGCAATGCTGAACTTAAAGAGTTGAATGAAGTAAAAACAAAATTTATGTCTCTGATTTCTCATGATGTTAGAGGTAATATTGGTACACTAAATCAATTTCTTCAATTTATTGCTAAAGACTTTGATAACTATGATACTTCTGAATTAAAAAAAACACTGGTAACATTAAGTCAGATTAGCTCAACTTCTTTTAATACACTTGATAATTTACTCAAATGGTCTAAAAGTGATTTAGTTAATTTAAAACCTAATATTCAACCTGTAAATATTAATAAAATTGTAAAAGAGCTTTTATCTTTTTTTAATTATGCTCTACGGTTAAAATCGATTAGAGTAAATACATCATTTTATTCTGAGCATACTATCATTAAGACTGATAAAAATATGATAAACGCCATTATAAGAAATATTATCTCAAATGGCATAAAATACAATACTAAAGGTGGGGAGCTTAATATTAAAGTAGTATTAGTAGATAATAAACACGAGATAACAATTCAAGATACAGGAATAGGTATGTCTAAAAAGGATCTCGATAAATTATTCAAATACAACACTCAACATAGTTTAGAAACTAGTGATGAAATCAGTACAGGAATTGGGTTATTATTAACAAAGGAATTTATTGATAAAATCGGAGCAACAATTAATGTTAAAAGTAAAATTGATATAGGAACCTACTTTATCATAACTATATAGAATGAATAATGGTGATAGGGTAAAATCGATAGATACAATAATGATGGCATATTATGATATTGTTTCAGGATTAAGTATTGAACCTTAGGAATTTGAAAAAGATAAATACATTCATTCTGAAAATGCGGTTCTTACAAGACTGGGTCAAAATGGGAAAACAAAACGACATATGCTTGAAGCAGAAAGTCTGTTTCACTTTTGTACCCCTAAATTCCCAAAGGGGACTATAACCTCCTTTTTTTTGAGAAGGTTTGTAGGGATAAAGTCCCTCCGACAAATTCTCGTCCTTAAAATTTATTAAGTTTAAGCTTATTTTTAATATCAAAAAATTGGCTCAGTAGAATAATGGAGGATTTGTCGTTGATTCTGCGTGCACTTTTCCTAGCCAGCCTTAGCTGAAATTACAAAATGAGCGAAATAGCAACTAAATATTTCATAGACAGAAAAGATTGGAGAAAATGGCTCGAAACATTTTTTGAGACTGAAGATGATATTTGGTTAGAATATCCATTAAAGAAAACGGGTAAAGAAAGAATTTTATATAACGATGCGGTTGAAGAAGCTTTATGCTTTGGGTGGATTGATAGCACCGTTAAATCATTAAACGATGAAACTTCCATCCAACGCTTTTGTAAACGAAGAAAAAAAACGTCATTCTCACAACCCAATATAGAACGATTGAGATGGCTCTATAAAAACGACTTAATTCACAGCTCTATTAAACATGAAGTCTTAAAAATAATTCAACAGGAATTTATTTTTCCAGAAGACATCATTCAGAAGTTAAAATCAGACAAGTTTGTTTGGAAGAATTATAAGGAATTCTCACAGCCATATAAAAGAATTCGCATAGCCTATATTGATAGTGCCAGAAAAAGACCTGAGGAATTTAAAAAACGTCTAAACAACTTCATTGTCAAGACCAACGAAAACAAACTCATTAAAGGATTTGGCGGAATTGATAAGTATTATTAATTCCACTCCGATTTATCCAGTATAATGTTCTTTTATCTACCTTTGCAAGCTAATTTCAAAAAGTGTTGCCTTGAGTTTTGATGCGAGAAAAACTGACTTACCAGTTGTAGAGATTATTGACGAAGTAAAAGAGAAGCTATCCTGTAACAATACGCTTATTGTTCATGCACCTCCTGGAGCTGGAAAAAGTACGCTTATTCCGCTGACTTTAATGGATGAACCTTGGTTGGAAGGCAAAAAAATTATTATGCTGGAGCCACGTCGATTGGCGGCCAAAACTATTGCCATGCGCATGTCTGATTTATGGGGAGAAAAAGTGGGTCAGTCCATTGGATATCGTATTCGCTTTGATAACAAGGTATCAGACCTAACTAAGGTAGAAGTGGTTACCGAAGGTATCTTAACCCGTATGCTTCAATCGGACAATGCCTTGGAGAATGTGGGCATGGTGATATTTGATGAGTTTCATGAGCGCAGTTTATTCGCCGATGTGGCCTTAGCATTAGCCAGAGAGTCGCAGCAGGTTCTTAGGCCTGACTTGCGCATTATGATTATGTCCGCCACCTTGGACTTACCCAAGCTATCCGGATTACTGGATTGCTCCATCGTGGAAAGTAAAGGGCGCCAATACCCTGTTGAGATAAAATACGAAGGCGATGCTGATATGATGATGTTGCCCGAGCTATGTGCTCGCTTAGTTAAAAAAGCGGTAGAAAAAGAAACGGGCGACATATTGGTGTTTTTACCCGGAGAAGGCGAAATTAGGAAAACAGAAGCCATCTTAAAAAGAAGCTTGAGCAACATAGCCATTTTTCCTTTATATGGTCAGCTACCACCCAACAAACAATTTGCTGCTATAATGCCTCATCGAGAAGGCAAACGAAAAGTAGTTCTGGCAACCTCTATAGCTGAAACAAGCTTAACCATTCAAGGTATTAAGGTGGTGATTGATTCTGGTTTTGGCCGTACCATGAAGTTTGACCCCAATACAGCTTTATCGAAATTAGTTACCGTTGAAATTACTAAAGATGCTGCAGACCAGCGGGCAGGCAGAGCAGGTCGTTTAGATGCTGGCATTTGCTATCGCATGTGGAGCAAAGCATCTCAAAGCAGACTTAGCGAACATCGTACGCCTGAAATTTTGGAGGCAGACCTAGCTTCTCTAGCTTTAGATTTATCGGTTTGGGGCATTGGAAATCCCAACGATTTAATATGGTTAACGCCACCTCCTAGAGGCGCTGTAAATCAAGCCAGCGAATTATTACACCAGTTAGAAGCCATAGAAGATGGCAAAATAACCGAGCATGGTAAAAAGATAAACCAACTGCCTTGTCACCCAAGACTTGCTCATATGTTGCTTATGGCAGATGAAGAAGGCATGGCTGACTTAGCAACGGATATTGCAGCAATATTAGAAGAGCGAGACCCATTGGACAAAGAAGCAGGTATTGATATTAATCTGAGAGTGGAAGCCTTACGAAAAAACAGAAAAGGTACCATCTCCAATAAAATATTAAATAGAATTGAAAAAGTAGCCACACAATACCGTAAGCTTTTAAAGGTGGAAGTTGATAATGCTTCGGTTGATCCGTTTGAAACAGGTTTAATGCTCGTACATGCCTACCCAGAAAGAATTGCGCATGCCAAACCTGGAAATAACGCTCAGTTTAAATTAGCCAATGGTGCTATTGCCGCGGCTGGCCATAAAGATGAATTAGCACATGAAGCTTGGCTGGCTATTGCGCATCTTAATATGCGCGATACTGTGGGCAAAATATTTATGGCTTCACCTCTGAATCCGCGAGACTTAGCTCCTATGGTGAAAGAAAAAGAAGTGGTTGAATGGGATACGAAGCGAGGTGGATTTACGGCAGCAAAAAACCTTTGCGTAGGTCATATCATCCTACAATCGAAACCGCTTCATGATTTCGATTCTGATTTAAAAATTGAAGCCATTTCGAAAGCAATTGTTAAAGAAGGAGCACACTTATTAAACTGGAACAAAGAAGTTACTCAATGGCAAAACCGTGTTTTAAGTTTAAAAAACTGGAACCCACTGCAAGGGTGGCCTGATGTGAGCACCCACAACCTTCTTGAAACAAATATGAAATGGTTAGCGCCTTATTTGTCGCAAGTAAAAAAGCCAGATGATTTAAAAAAGATAGATTTAAAGTCGGTACTTCAACATCATCTCGATTTTGAAAAACAACAATTATTAGATGATTTGGCTCCCGAAAAAATTCAGGTTCCAACGGGCTCCAATATCAAAATACAATATCATGCCAATGGCGACACACCCATCTTAGCGGTTAGGCTTCAAGAAATATTTGGTTGGCAGGAAACACCTAAAATCAACAAAAACAAACAAGGCTTTATTATGCAACTGCTTTCGCCAGGTTTTAAACCAGTACAAATAACATCCGACCTAAATAGTTTTTGGAACAATGCTTATTTTGAAGTTAAAAAGGAATTAAAAGCCAGATACCCGAAGCATAAATGGCCCGATGACCCTTTGACGGCTCAACCCAATAGGAAATAATTTCATTAGTAAGTTCACACCTAAGCACAAAGAGAATCTCTTTACATTAGCTAGTCGATCATCAAACTTTTACCAAAAAAACAAGACTTCATACAAAAGACTAAAACTCTGTATAAGTATAACATAACACTTTATTTTAAAGTTAGAACGTTTTCTCTTTTTTATCGATAATTGACCGCTTAGTATACATCTTTGTGTTTATAACTATATTACATTCGGATGAATTTTATAATTTTGATGAATAGAAAACCTAATGTATGAAGCAGTTTAAGCATATGAACAGAAAAACGTTATTCTTCCTGTTCTTTTATATTATAGTTACACTTACTTCTAATTCTATTCTTTACTCCCAAGAAAAGGAAGTCGCAAAAAAGCGATCTATTCCACTTTCTGAAATTGCTTCACATTCAACACAGGAGTTAAAACAGATGCGTAGTTGGATGGAACAAGACATTCAAAAAGCGGTTAACTCGTCTATTCGCCCCAAAGTAGATACCTTACATGCACACACCTTATCCTTAAAAAAATTAACCGATCAAATTATTGAGTCGCGTACTAACTTCTCCATTTACCAAAGCTTAACGCTACGTTGGGAAAGTATTAAATCGAACGCCCAATTAATTCACAAAGACATTACTGGTTACTCCTCTACCTTAGAGAATATAGACACAAAGCTGAAACAAAATAATAACACCTGGGATTACTCCATATCTGTTATAGATCCTGGATTACTTACCTTAGAAGCAGAAAATAGGGTTAAGTACGTTAAAGCAATCATTGATTCTACCAGGAATATAATTGCCGATAGCTTGGTTAATACTATTATCCTGCAAAATAAATTAAGTGATATTGCTCTACTAACCCAAAGGTATATAGAAAACATTTCTGAGAACGAAAAAAAGAAAACGGGAGAACTCCTACTCTCGCAAGATGCAGCCTTATGGAACGTTTCTTATAATACGGATTCTATAGCGCTAGCTCAAAATAATTCTACTCTATTAAATATGGGCCTTGAAGATTCAAATATATACATTGATAATGCTTGGCCAATAATGCTCGTTTTATTAATTATATTTTTGGGTATTTGGATATTACTCAATAAAATAAAATCGTCTAACACCAGAGATATTCGCTTATTTCATAGCAATAGGCTCAACCCGCAAATCATCCTGAAAAGAAAAATATCAACAGCATATATCCTTACCATGCTACTGGCACTATGGTGGCTTCCAGAACGTCCTATTCTGCTAAAAGAAATCTATATCATACTATTTTTAGTCTCATTTATAGACCTGTACATTATTGCTACATTTAAAAAAATACGCTTTCTACTAATTTACCTGTATACCCTATATATTTTAAGTGTACTGCACGAATATTTACATTTAGGAAATGTCTTCGGTCGATTCTCAGATTTGATGGAATCCTTCGCGTTATTCTCTTTTCACATTTATTTTTATTTAATGAAGAGAAAACTAAAAGGAAGCAGCGTTAAAAAACAATTCTTTTTTAGATTATTAAATACGGTTCAGCCCGTATATTTTTTAATTACACTATCCGCTTTTATTGCCAACATTATCGGCTTTAATTACTATGCGCGCATGGTGAATAATGCCGTACTTTTCTCGTTAATTTTACTACTTGTTTTTGCCACTGGTTTTTTTGCCCTGCTATCGTTTATACAAATATTAATGGGTACAAAAAATGCCAACAACTCCTTTATTATTAGGGCAAAAAAAGAACCTATACTAAAATGGTTATTTAAAGTTATTAGAGTAGCTACAGTGCTCCTTTGGGCCTACTATTCATTGGTATTCTTTTTACTTTGGGAACCATTTTTAGAGGGTTTTCAAAGTATCATGAACATAGGTTTTACTTCTGAGTCATGGTCTATTACCTTAGGTAACGTACTTCACTTTATTATCGTTATTTATGTATCATGGTTTTGCTCCAATGCCATTAGGGCTCTGTTGGAGTTGGAACTTTTTGGACGAGTAAAAGTACCGCGCGGAGTGCCATTGGCAGTTAGTTCATTAACTCAGTACTTTATTATTATTCTGGGTTGTATGATAGGTCTTTCGGTGGTAGGTTTTAATTTGCAAAACCTTAGCTTATTAGCGGGAGCCTTAGGTGTTGGTATTGGATTTGGGTTGCAGAATATTGTCAACAACTTTATTTCTGGCCTAATATTGGCCTTTGAGCGCCCTGTTACTGCAGGAGACATTGTTATTGTGGCTGGCAACGAAGGTATCGTACAAAAAATAGGTATTAGAGCCAGCATCATTAAACAGTGGGATGGCTCCGAAATCATTGTCCCTAATGCCGATTTAATCAGTAAGCAAGTAACAAACTGGTCGTTGGAAACTTATAAAAAGCGCATCACACTCACCATTGCTACTCCTATGGACACCGACATCGATACCGTAATGACTATTTTAAAGGATTCAGCTAATAAGATAGACGATGTTCTAACAGAACCTGAATGCATGTCTTATTACAAGGGTATCAAAGACAACAAAATGGTATTTTCGGTTAACTATTGGCTTTCAAAAAACATATTAGATAGCAAAAGTCTGGTCAACATCGAAGTGCAAAAAGCATTAAGCGAAGCGGGCATCGAGCAACTAACACCAATACGAGTTTCTATTGAGGAGCAGAAAGAACAGAAAATATAGCCTAAAGCTCATCCTTACATCATTTTGAACTTTTGAGGAAGGCGCAGGAATTAATAGAGAAAAACATCGAGCAACCAATACTCCTTTAAACGATTTATACTCGGAGTACGTTTGCCAAAAACTAGAAATGGAGCACGATGCTCAAATATTGGCAGAGACTGTTCTTAGCGGCACTTCATCAGCTTCTAATGCAATATAAAAAACCTATAAAGCCAAAATAGATGCACTAAAGCTGATGGCAGAAGCACATGTCTTTTACTAAAAGGAAAAGCACTTAACACTATTTATTAGGTGCTTTTAAGATTTATAAGGTAACAACCTCCTTAGGATTAATGCCCTTTACTTTTTTAAACATCTGCGAAAACTTAGGCAAACTTTGATAACCTAAATCGTATCCAACTTCGGTTACTGAATAATTACCCGATTGCAAACGTCGATAGGCCTCATCCATTTTTGCATGAGTATAAAACTGATATACCGATGTATCATAAAGGGTTTTAAAATCGCGTTTAAGCTTCGAAAGGCTAATACTAAACTCGGTGGCCAGCTCCTCAATATTTATACGCTGGTCAAAACTTGATAATATTTGATCCTTTATTTTAATTAAACGCTGGTAATCATCCACATGCAAACCGTGTAATTCATCTTCATCCACTAACTTTTTCACTGAACTTAGTAAGTCAGTAAACAACTCAAGTCCACGCGCTGCAACCATAGTTTTCTTTCCGAACTCCACATTCTGATAATAAAACACATCATTCATAATCGCCTGCATCTTAACAGGTATGGCAGTATGGTATGCTAGTGGGCTATCATCGGGAAACAAACTATTAAGTATGTCCAGCGCTTCGGGCATTACATTAGCTATCGTTGCTTTTTTAACTTTAAAGGCAATAGTTTTTATGACCACATTAGCCGGAAAATAAGCATTAATAGGAAAAAGGCCATTGTAAATAAAGATCCCTCTTGAAGTACCAGCCTCCATCATTCCTTGCTTCTGATTAAAGCTTTGTTCAAACTTCCCTTCTTGTATTAAAAACATATGAATATAATCGGGGTCATCATCTGCTTCTTTGTCTTGCAATACATTTTTTGAGTGCGTAGCTTCGGTAATCATTACCTCCAACTCAGGAATTAAATGATGTACTTCTATCCTAATATCAGTTCGTCCTTGTTTAAGCTGATAAGAATTATCTGTAATCTCCCCTCCTAAAGCCTTCTGAATCCCTTTCAGTAAATTCTGAGGAGTACCCTCTTTATATTTAAGATGTATATAATCTTTGTTAGTCATATGATTAGAATTACACAAATAAATGTAGAATAATTCTAACGATATCACAAAATCATAGTAGCTCCTTTAATTTATCGCAGAAAAATCGATAACTTAAACAAACATTAGTCCCAACATTTCTTAAACATTTTTAACACTCTTTTGTTAGGTTTAGTGACAAAATGAACACGCCTTATTTTTTGTTTCTTAGATGGGTATAAAACTACACTACATCTGGCTTACAGGACTTTTAAGGCTATTAACTAACGGCTTAAATAAATATAATATGAAACATTTATTTGCATTGTGTCTGGTTTTTACCGTCATATTTACGCTACATGCTCAAGATCCTAAGAAAATTGGGGTTATTGAACATTTAGACGAATATCTACCCAAAGATATTACCGTTGTTAACATAGAAGGCGATACGGTTTTATTAAGCTCAATTATTAAAGATAAACCCACCGTACTAAACTTTGTATACTATAGATGCCCTGGTGTTTGCACCCCTTTAATGGATGGTATCACCGAAGTGGTAAACCTATCAGACATGTCCTTAGGGCAAGATTACCAGATTGTAACAGTTAGTTTTGATTACAATGAAGATTATACCTTGGCTAAAAAGAAACGCAATAATTACTCTATGGTGGTAGAAGCTGATGGCTTTGAAGACGGTTGGCTTTTCTTCACCTCAGATAGTGCAAATATTAGCAAATTGACCAATGCCACAGGATTCTCGTACAAGCGAACGGGCAACGACTTTATTCATACGGCAGGTCTTGTTTTAATTAGTCCTGAAGGAAAAATAACCCGCTATTTAAATGGGACTTATTTTTTACCATTCGAGTTAAAATTAGCCGTCATAGAATCATCTAAAGGAATTCCTGGCCCAACAGTCAACCGAATATTACAATTCTGCTACAGTTACGATCCAGTAGGTCAATCCTATGTATTAAACATCACTAAGGTAGCAGGTATTTTAATTTTAGTTATTGCAGGATTAGTTCTGTTTGTACTGACTGTTAAACCTAAAAAAAGAACTACTTAATCGTTTATATATGTCTCAACAAGAAAAAACCTCATCACACGTCAGTTTTAGAGATTACAAAGGCAAATACAAAGGTCTTTTAGCCTGGATTCTCTCTACTGATCACAAACGCGTTGGAATGCTGTATTTATATTCCATCATCACTTTCTTTATTACGGGAGTGTGCTTAGGAATAGCCATGAAACTTGAGCTGATAGCTCCTGGAAAAACGGTGATGGATCCAGCTACATATAATGCTATTTTTACCCTCCATGGTGTAATTATGATATTTTTAGTGGTGGTCCCTGGCTTACCCGCTGTATTTGGTAATTTTATGTTACCCATCATGATTGGCGCAAAGGATGTTGCCTTTCCTAAATTAAATCTACTTTCCTGGTGGGTATATATTTTTGGAGCCATCATTGCCTTATCTTCACTATTTATGGCAGGCGGACCTCCAGACACGGGTTGGACCTTTTACGCACCGTATAGTTTTAAAACTAATACCAATATGCTACCAGCTGTATTAGGTGCATTTATTCTTGGTTTTTCATCTATTCTAACGGGTATTAACTTTATTGTTACTATACATCGTTTGCGTGCTCCTGGTATGACTTGGTTTAAAATGCCATTATTTCCATGGACGCTTTACGGAACATCTTGGATTCAAATATTAGCGACTCCTATCGTTGGTATCACATTGCTGATGATTGTAGGAGAACGACTCCTAAACATTGGTTTTTTCGATCCAGCATTAGGTGGAGACCCTATATTATACCAGCATTTATTCTGGATATATTCTCACCCCGCAGTATATATTATGATACTACCTGCCATGGGTGCCATTTCTGAAATCATACCCACGTTTGCAAACAAATCCATTTTCGGATATAAAGCGATTGTTATTTCAACACTGGCCATTGCCTTTGTAGGTTACTTTGTTTGGGGACACCATATGTTTACCTCTGGCATGAGCGGAACAGCCCTATACACCTTCTCATTTTTAACTTTTTTGGTAGCTATACCTAGTGCTATTAAAGTTTTTAACTGGGTCAGCACTCTACATAAAGCATCCATACAATTAGAAACGCCATTCTTTTGGGCGGCTTCATTCCTTTTTGTATTTATGATAGGAGGACTTTCTGGACTTGCATTAGGTGCTTTATCTGTAAACGTGCATTTGCATGATACAGCTTTTGTGGTAGCTCACTTCCACTTTATTGTATTTGGTGGAGTAGGTTTTGCCTTTATGGGTGCTATCCATTACTGGTTTCCAAAAATTTGGGGACGTATGTACAATGCTCGATTAGCAACTACTGGTTGGATCATGTTCTTTATTGGTTTCAATACCTTATACCTTCCTATGTTCTTCTTAGGTATCAGTGGTATGCCACGTAGGTATTACGATTATGTAGAACGTTTTCATGGGCCGAACATTGTTTCCACCATTGGTTCGTGGGTACTTTTCATCGGACTGTTTGTCATTATCTTCAACCTAATCAGGTCGGCTAAAAAAGGGCCTATTGCGCCTAAAAACCCTTGGGGTGGAAAAACATTAGAGTGGACAGTTGACTCACCTCCTACCCTAGAGAATTTTGAAGAAATACCTGTTGTTGAAAAAGGACCATACGATTATAGTTAAAAGATAAAAAATGGACACAAGCATAATAGTTGAAGACGAACACAGAGACGACGAAGGCTCCAAGTTAGGAATGTGGTTATTTATTTTTACCGAACTACTTCTTTTTGCAGGCCTATTCATCGTGTATGGTGTATACAGATATTTGAACCCTGAAGCTTTTCATTTAGCTGCGCAACAGTTGAGTGTTTCAGTAGGAACCATTAATACCATTATTCTTTTAATCAGTAGTGCTACCATTGCCATGGCCAGCTCTTCTATCCGATTAAAGAATAAAAAACTGACACTTATACTCCTCATCTCTACTTTAGTGATGGCGCTTATATTTATGGTGAATAAATATTTTGAGTGGAGTGGTAAAATTCATCATGGATTTTTCCCAAGTAGCGATACTTTGCATACCTTAGGTAATGGCGATACATTATTTTTTGGTTTGTACTTTTTTATGACAGGACTACATGCCCTTCATATTTTAGTCGGAGTAGTTCTGATTACCATTGTTGTTGTTAGAGTAAGTAAGAATACACTTACAGACGAAAATCCTGTACTTTTAGATAACTCTGGATTGTACTGGCACTTAGTCGATTTAATTTGGATATTCTTATTTCCATTATTCTACTTACTCACTTAAACCTTATATCATGGAAAACCATTCAGAATCACATATAGTACCCTATAAAACCTACTTATACATTTTGGCAGCACTCATTGCTCTTACAGTTATCTCGGTAGCGGCAAGCAACATTGAGTTTGGCGGCTTTACGGTTTTTGTGGCCTTACTTTTAGCCAGTATTAAGTCTAGTTTGGTGCTTATTTATTTTATGCACCTTAAATTCGACAATAAGATTTTACAGATATTAGTTCCCCTCATCTTTTTATTAGTGGGACTCGTTTTATTCATCACATTCCTTGATTATAATTTTAGATAGTTATGATAGAAGAAACAACAAAAAATGCTTCCACATTTGTAAGCCAGGTAGACAGTACCTTTGTCTTTATTTTTGGGGTATCGCTATTTTTTCTTTTTGCTATCACCATATTTATGGTGTATTACATTATTCGATATCGCAAAAGTAAAAACCCTGTAGCTACCCAAATAGAAGGGAACAATACGCTGGAAGTAATATGGACGGTTATCCCAACCATATTGGTTCTAATCATGTTTTTTTACGGATGGAGTGGATGGAAAAATCAAAAGGAAATCCCCGACGACGCCATGCCTATAAAAGCTGTAGCCCGTATGTGGAGTTTCTCTTTTCAATACGAAAATGGACAAATCACAGATACCCTTATCGTTCCTATTAACCAACCCATAAATCTTGATTTAATTGCGCAAGATGTATTGCATAGTATGTACATACCCGCATTTAGAGTTAAGCAAGATATGGTGCCTGGTAGACAAGCCAACATCTGGTTTGAATCAGAAAAAGAAGGTGAATATGAGATATTTTGTGCCGAATATTGTGGCTTACGTCACTCATATATGAAATCGGTTGTAAAGGTAATTTCACAAGAGGCATTTGAGGAATGGAATAAGGTGGACTCTACTTTGTTACAGTCCGACAATCCAGAAGTAGCTATTCGATTAGCTGCAAAAGGAATCTTCCGCAAATATGGTTGTATTGCCTGCCACACTTCAGATGGATCAAAACTAGTAGGACCATCTTATAAAAACATCCTAAGTAGAAAACGAATTGTAGTCACTGAGGATGGAAACGAAGTAGAGGTTACGCCTGATTTAGACTACATCAAACGCTCTATTTACGAACCAAATGCCGAAGTGGTAAAAGGTTATGATAAAGGTTTGATGATTTCGTATAAAGACCAAATTACAGATGAAGAAATAGACCAGTTGATGTTATACTTCGAATCTATCTCTGAAACTGAAACATCTAACGAATAATCAATATGACATTTAAAGAGATACAAACTTTCGGTAAGTTTTCAATATCAGTTCCCATTGCTATGACCAGTTATGCGGGCTATGTATTGTTCGACGAACGTTTATCATGGGAAGGAATCTTAGCAGCAGTTGGTATCTTTTTTCTATCTGCAGGAGCATCGGCCATTAATCAATTACAAGAGATTAGGTTAGATGCACAGATGAAACGAACAGAAAATAGGCCACTTCCGTCAGGAAACTTAAGCATTCAGGCTGCTGTACTCATTGTTTCAGCCTTTGTTATTGCAGGTACAGTTAGCTTGAGCTTTTTTGGCTGGGATGCCATGGTATGGGGTTGGATAGGTTTGTTTTGGTACAATGTAATTTACACCCCGATGAAAACAAGAAGTGCTTTCTCGGTTTTCCCTGGAGCTATTGTTGGAGCTATCCCTCCGGTTGCTGGCTGGGTAGCCGCAGGCGGATCAATTATGGATGCCCGCATTCACTTTTTGGCTTTCTTTTTCTTTTTAGGTCAGATGCCTCACTTTTGGCTGCTGGTTTTAAAGTACAAAGACCAGTACAAAAAAGCTGGCTTTCCTATTATTACCGATGTATTGAGTAAACAGCAGGTGATAAGAATTAATCTGGTGTGGTTTATCGCCACCTTTATTTCAGCCTTATTTATTCCGGCCATCGACCTATTAAATCAAAGCGCTATTGTCTGGATTCTTACTATATCCAGTGTTGGTATGATTATTTGGTCATTAAGAACCACCTTACTTATTCGTAATGGTGACAGTAGTAAACACCTAAAAAAGATGTTTGTCTACTTTAATTCTTTTTACCTTTTGGTGATGATACTGATTTGCATGGATCAAATCTGGTAAAACAAAAATTGACTCTTACTAATTATTCAATATTCTTTCCCTACCATACATTATGGTGGGGATTTTTTTTGCTGATATTATGTTGACGGCTGTATTACGTTTTCAGCACGAATTGATATAGTTTTATAAACTGGACATAAAGACAATTGCTCAAATCATTTGATTCATGCTTAAAGTTGTAATAGTATTAAAATTTGGTGTATCAGACTTAATCAAAGCAGCCAATTAGGCGAATGTATATCTCTTTATAAAATCACATCAATAATCATGGCCTGCTTTTTGTTTTATCCAATATCCAAAATATCTTTATAAAAGATTAATCAAGGAAACGATAAACCAAAATCACTTGACATGAAAAAATTTACACTCCTGTTGGTTTCTATATTATGGATGAACCTGTGGACTCAAGCTCAAACCACAGAAAAAGATCCATTTGAAAAGATGAATAAAGCATACGAAGCTAAAATGCAAGGTATGGAGCAAGAGTACGCTCAAAAGATGGAGCGTATGCAAAAAGAGTACGAGAATAAGATGAAACGTATGAATGCTGCGTTTGAAAGTTATCTAAAAAAAGGGTTTAAAGAGGTTGAACAGACTGAGGAGGTAGTGAAACCTGTTGAAGTTCCTAAACCTATCGACCAGCCGGCTTACGTGGCAAAACCTGTTGATAAAGTTACTACACCTACCGAGCTAGCTAAAGTTCCTAAGCCTGTAGCTCCTGATTTACAATTGGTGGATGCTCCGGCCTATTCCATTGCTCCAATTATTGCCAGTCCTGAAGGAATGCAAAGTTACAAGCAAACATTAAGCGTTGACTTTTTTGGAAGTGAAGCTAAGTTAGCCGTAGATAATAGAACGCATAAACTAGCACTTAGCAGTGTAAAACCTAAAGCTTTTGCCAATTATTGGGATGATTTTACTGGGGTTTATTATCAGATATATATAGAATCGTTGGTGGCTTATGCTCAAGAAACAAATCTAAACGATTGGGGAATTTATCAGTTGGTTGATATATCATCACGTAAGCTATTTAGCAATAGTAATGACCGCGAGATATGGAAATGGGCAATTCTAAATCAGGCTGGCTATCAAGCAAAAATAGGTTACAGCGGTAATTCTGTAGCTTTGATGTTACCCTTTATGCAACAAATATTTGAAAAACCATATTATAGCATAAACGGCACAAACTACTATTTATTAGATAGTAAACTAGGTAATAAAAACTTATATACCTACGAGGATAATTTTGCAGGTGCCGCTAAAAAGATTGACTTACACTTACCATACAGTCTTAACTTTTCAGATCCATCTAATGTGGTGGTGAAGAAAACAAAGCTTCCAAAAGAGGATGAATCGTTAAAGTTAAGCATGGATAAAACCATCATGGCATTTTTGGCCAGTTATCCACAAACCGACAATACAGTTTATTTGAACGCTGCTATGTCGGGTTCGGTAAAAGATGCGCTTTACGAATATATTCAGCCTCGTATAAGCGGAATGTCAGAAACCGAATCAGTTACCTACCTATTAAACTACCTACACAATTCGTTTGAGTACAAAACCGATAGAGATCAGTTTGGCAAGGAGAAAATGTTTTTTCCTGATGAAATATTCTACTATCCTTACTCCGATTGCGAAGATAGAACGGTTTTATTCACGCGTTTGGTAAATGATTTATTGGGTTTGGATGTTGTTGCACTAACTTACTTTAGTCATATGGCAGCAGCTGTTTCTTTCTCGCAACCTATAGAAGGTTACAACTTTGATGTGGCCGGGCAAACCTACACAATCACCGACCCTACCTATATTAACGCACCCATAGGTGCAGTAATGCCCGAATATGAAGGCTATAAACCTATAGCCATAAAAGTAAATAACAACAATCGAATGGGGAACATTTGGCAGATGATTGCTAAGTCCATTGAGAAAGATAACAGTGGTAATATATTTATCAGCAACCGTCAGATGTCGGAAAGTGGTAAATACATTGTTTCGGGTTGGTTTTCGGATGAAATAAACATAGGCAACGAAAACTACCAATCCGCAGCAGGAACTCGTGATTTATGGTTTGCTACCTTCAGCGAAAAAGGGAAGATAGAATGGTTTTTGCCTGTACAGTGTTCTAATTATGGCTTTACCCAAGCTTTTAATGTGGGCAAAAAAGGTAATGTGTATGCACTAATTAATTATGCAGGAAGTGTGAACATTAACCAACGTAGACTATGTGAAAGTGAAACACCTGCCCATTTAATTCTAGGGTTATCAGATCGTGCACACCCCATCTTAACTGAAAACATTAACTTTGAAGTTCCTGAAGGTAAAAAACTTGCTTTCTACGGAAAATACAGACCCGATGGAAGTAAAATAGATTTATTATCCTTCTCAACAGATAAGGTCCGTTTTTCATCCCAAATCACGGTGGATTCCAATAACGAAGTTGTAGTGCGAGGTATCGTTGGTGAAGTTGAAGGTCTAACTAAAGATGTGCCCATCACTTTATCTACCGCTGACTATAACGCAGAAAGCCAATTAGAAACTTATTTAAAGAATTACCAGCAACAGGAGATGAATAAACACATGGCTAGTATTTTTGCTGCTATTCAACTATTGTCTAACAATGGAGGAAGCATCTCTGGCCTTACCGTGCATAGTTTATTAAAAAAGAATAATCCTACATTTAGCAAAACCAATCCTGATGTTTACAAAGGTTTACTAAGTCTACAATTTGTGCTTAACGAAGGCGGTATCATCAACATCGAAACCTATAAAAAGAAAAACGTATCCTTGTTTTCGATGCGAATTAAAGACAATAGCAATATGCAAATAGTGCAATCGGGCGATGATGCCTACCAGCTTAAGTTTTTAAACGGTGTTGATGTGGGCAAAGCTATTATTTGGTATAATTTGAACTCCGTTACCTTGAGTAGCAATGGCGACATGTTATTCGATTATGACGATGACCATACCAAAAAGAAAGCCAGCATAAACGAAGTGGTGAAGTAGATATTTGATTGCGGCAACAAGACAATGAAGTTAAAATCGTTTCTAAAGATTTAATATCTTTGGGAACGATTTTAATATGTATACATGAATAAGAAAACCCTCACATATATCTATCCACTGGCAGCAGTAATATTATTGGCTATTTTTATGCTGCGCCCTAACTTCTTAAACTTAATACCTTACACCATATATCATTCATTTGAGGTAAGCTCTATGAATGAAGCTCAATTTACGCTTTGGTTCGATCTTATTTTTTTGGTAATTATGTATGTGTTCTTTTTTAGGGTGACTAAGCAATTCTTAAACTGGAAAAACAGGAATCATTTACAAAAGTGATCACCTGCACTTCATTAGCTACCCTCACTAAAATAGCTTAATCAACCTTAAAGAAGTTGATCATTTTATTGAGTTGGTTAGCTTGCTTGCTTAACTCCTTTGAAGATGTTGACATCTGCTCCGCTGTAGCTGAGTTCCGATTACTTATCTCCGTTAACTGCTGTATTGAGTTGTTGATTTCTTCAATACCTATCTGCTGCTCTTTATTGGCCTCAACAATATCATTCACATTCTGAGCACTTTTTAGTATATCAGGAATAATCACATTTAAACTATCGCCTGCCCTTTGAGAGAGGCTTTGTCCATCTTGCGTTAGCTCAACTATTTTTTTCGAAGCACTTTTAGAAAGTTCGGCCAATTGCTTTACTTCTTGCGCCACCACAGAAAATCCACGTCCCGCCTCTCCTGCTCTTGCCGCCTCAACCGAAGCATTTAAAGCTAAAATGCCTGTTTTCTCAGAAATATCAGAAATAACACCAATTTGATTACTAATATTACTCACCATATCAATCGTTCCGCTAAACACCTGATTACTCTGCTCCAAATCCTTGGCCGACTTACTAGAAACCTTTCCTGCGTCCACAGCACTCTCTGTGTTTGAGTTTACGGTAGACATTATTTCCTCCATCGATGAAGCTATTTCTTCGGTAGTGGCTGCTTGCTCTGAAGCTAACTCTGCTGTTTGGGCAGAAACAACATTAAGCTTCCCTCCTTCGTCCAACACCGTATTTACGGTTGATGATATATCGTTAATTAATTGTGAAAGGTTTTTAACCACTTGATTTATAGAATTGGATAACTCCCCAATCTCATCATCTTTAGTCACCCTTTTCATTTCGGTTAAATTACCCTTAGAAATATTTAAAGCATGACTAGATATCTGTTTTATGGGCTTAATTATTTCTTTTACTATAAGAATGTACCCCACAAACAAAGCCAATAAATTAATAAACACACCTAAAAACAGCACCCAGTTTAACTGAGCATGCTTTGTGCTATTAATTGAAACAAAGCGCTTCACCAAGCCATTATTAATGGTCAACATTTTGTTTCTATTCTTTTCTAAATACAATAGCGCCGAAAGTTGAGCATCTGCATCATCTTTAAAATGAATGATATTTTCTGCATTTTGCTTATAGGGTTTCCATTGGGTCTCTACATCAACAATCGCATCTTGAGCCTCCGTGGGAGCTTTAGGCAAGGGTAAATCCGAATTCATCGCAGGAGCCATACCTCCGTTTTTTAAAGCCAAAAATGATTGGTGATGCATATCTATCATTTTCAAAAGCTCATCTTTTACCGTTTTATCTTTGATATAGATTTCTGATAGAAGCGCAATCTTTTGAGAGAGCATTCGGTTTCGACCAGCAACATCAACCACCACCGTATCAGCCTTTTCTTTTTGCTTAAAGAAGTTTACCACAAATACATTTAAAGCCACCAGAAATGCAATAACCGCAAACAACCCTTTTATCTTCGTAACTATCTTTATCCTCATCAACACAGTATTTCAGTTTTTAACAAATGTGAATAGGGTTTTGTTGGAAAGATTTATGCATAACGCTACGCATACGCTTAAGGATTGTTGCAAGAGCTTAGCACCAAACATTTTATTGATGTCATTTTTCAACCCTTCAACCATATTCGACATAAATTCAAACTCCAGATCATAAAACTTTAACCATTAATTTTAAGAAGTTGCTTTAAACTTTGACAATACACATTTATTCAATTATTTTCACCTAATTATTGGTTAGAATGAACAATACCTTTTATTTTTTATTCTTCTGATGTAAAAAAATAGAACCCATTCTCAACAAAACATACATGAACGAATACGATTTAGTTGTTATAGGATCAGGGCCAGCCGGCTACTCAGCAGCCATGCGCGCATTAGATTTTGGATTAAAGATATGCATTGTAGAAGGCGCTCATTTAGGTGGTGCTGGTATAATGAATGGAGCCTTGACTTCGAAAACGATGTATGAGCTGAGCATGGATTATGCTGTGGCTGCCAGAACGGATAGAGGTTATCGCTCGGGAAGCTTAAGCGTTGATTTTAACGAGGTGATTAAAACAGTTACCCAAGCAGCTAAAGAAAAGCAGTACCAGATGCTGAGCCAAATTGAGACTTTCTCGGAAGGAAAATCGCAGAAAGGCTCGCTTTGCTTAAAACGAGGCTGGGCTAAATTTATCGACCCTTATACTATCTCGGTAACAAATGACGAGGCAGTTGAAACAGTAAAGGCTAAAAACTTTGTTATTGCCACAGGAGCAAAACCTAGAAAAGCGCCAGGCCTTGAAATTGATCACGAACGTATTATTGATTCTGATGATATATTAAAACTGAAAAAATTTCCTGAAAGAATGTTGATTATTGGTTCAGGTATTATTGGTTGTGAGATAGCCACAATATTCAGTAATTTTAAACAAACTGAGGTTCATTTATTAGATAGAGCAAACAAGGTACTTCCATACGAAGATAACGATGTGAGCCTTTTTGTATCCAAAAACCTGGAAGATAATGGCGTAAATATCCATCACACAGCACATCTTAGAACGATTAAAAAACATTCCGACCATCTGGAAGTTATATTGGATTACGAAGCTGGTAACAGTAAAGTAATTGAGGTAGATGTTGCCTTGGTGGCCATTGGTAGAGTTGCCAATACAGACAAACTAGGCTTAAAAGAAATAGGGGTTGAAACTACGGAAAGAGGTACACTAGAGATTGCTGACCATTGTGTGTTAAGAGATGGAAATAACACTTGCCATATTTATGCAGCAGGAGATATCTCTGGACATACCCAATTATATAGTGTTGCAGAGTTTCAAGGAAGATTAGCTGCAGAGCAAATTGCAGACAAGCCTTGTTACACATTGGATTATTCGCATATGAGTACGCTGATGTTTTTTAAACCAGAACTGGCTTCTGTTGGAATGAACGAAAAGCAAGTGCGTGCTAAAAAAATACCACATAAAGTCGCTTATTACTCTAACAAACTAGTTAATCGAGCTATTGCTATGCGCAGCACCAATGGTTTTGTAAAAATTATTGTAAGTAACGATGACGAACAAAAGATATTAGGAATGCGCGCAGGAGGTCCTCAGGCATCAGCTTACATTGTATCGGTAGCGCATTTAATTAACCATGGAAATAGTATTCAAGAGGTGTTGAAGATTTTCTATCCTCATCCAAGTTTATCGGAAGGAATTCAGGAATGTTTAAGAACTTTAAGTGGAAAATCTATCTACAAACCAGAAGCATTTCCTGAATATATAAAGTTTAAAGAGTGGAATCCTGAAGACTAAAAGACGTGAAATTAAGAAAACGTATCATATGGCTTAGCGCCTTCATTCTCCTTTTAGCGGGAGCTTATCTGCTTTCTCCTAGCTACCTCCAAAAGTCGTTAATTTATCTTTTCCCAGGAATTGAGGATTATACCATTTTTGAAAACAGGACTATAGATATTGGTGCGCCTCAACCTTGGAGCGTAGCGAATGATTATATGAACTACGAGCTGGAAAAGTCAGAACGAGATACGTTAGAGCACTACAACTCGATTGCTTACCTAATCATTCAAAACGATTCCATCATTTATGAAGAATACTGGAATCATTTTAACAAAAACTCTCTATCCAATTCGTTTTCTGCTGCTAAAAGTATTGTTGGCTTATTAATTGGAGCAGCTATTGATGATGGTTATATTAAAGATATAAATCAATTAGTAGGAGATTTCGTTCCAGAATATAATACTTTCCCTAATAATCAATTACAAATAAAACATTTACTCACGATGAGTTCAGGTTTAAATTGGGAAGAGAGCTATTCAAGCCCTTTTTCGATGACCACTCAGGCTTATTATGGAGAAAACGTAAATCAATTGGTGAAAGACTTAAAAGTAGTTGAAATTCCTGGTAAAGAATTCAATTACAAAAGTGGGGATACTCAGCTGTTATCGTTGGTATTAAAAAATGCAACCGGGAAAACTCTTTCTGCTTATGCTTCGGAGAAATTGTGGAAACCCCTTGGAGCAGAAAACGAAGCTTTATGGTGCTTAGATAAATTAGATGGTGACGAAAAAGCTTATTGCTGTTTTAATAGCAATGCCAGAGACTTTGCCCGATTAGGAAAGCTCATTTTGAACCATGGTAACATTAATGATCGTCAGCTTATTTCAGAAGATTATATAAAAAATTCGGTAACGCCAGCTAATTATTTAATAGATAGCGAAGACAAAAAGAAAGTTGAATTTTATGGCTATCAGTGGTGGATAGTAAATGATGGTATGGAAAATATTCCGTATGCAAGAGGAATTTATGGCCAATATATTTTTGTATTAAAGCAACACAATGCCATTGTAGTTAGATTAGGACACCAACGCAATAAGCACAAAGTCAATCACCATCCTGCTGAAATTTACACTTATATTTCTGCCGCCAAAGGGATATTAAACAAGCGAAAATAAGAAAGGCTGCTCACAAGAAACAGCCTTTACTTCTAATATATCTCCAACTTCTCTATTGTCCACTTTTTACTACTTGCTCCACATCCTCAGGATTAATAGGAATTCTCTCTCCTAAAATACGACTTCCTGTTTCCGTTACGAGCACATCATCTTCTAATCTGATACCTCCAAATTCTTTATACTTCTCCACTTTACTATAATCGATAAACTCGCTAAACTTACCCTCATTTTTCCATTGATCGATTAATGCGGGAATAAAATAAATTCCTGGTTCATTGGTCACCACAAAATTAGGTTCTAGTCTTCTCCCCATGCGTAGGGCAGCTAAACCAAACTGCGTACTTCTTGTCGTTTCCTCATCATATCCCACCAAAGTATCATTATAATCTTCCATATCATGAACATCTAATCCAATCATATGGCCAAGACCATGTGGCATAAATAAAGCATGGGCTCCCTCAGCTACAGCCTCATCTACGTTTCCTTTCATCAACCCCACCTCTTTTAAACCAGAAGCAATGGTTTTGGCTGCCAACAAATGCACCTCCTTATAGGTAATACCAGGCTTAGTAGCCGATAAAGCGTTGTTATTGGCATCCACTACTACCTGATATATTTCTCTTTGTTTATCGGTAAACTCACCACCTACAGGCGAAGTTCGTGTATTATCAGTGGCATAATGACGTGGTGATTCACTACCCGCATCAACCAATAATAAATCGCCTTTTCTTAAGGTATTCCCATGGTAATGATTATGCAAAGTCTCACCCCTTACCGAACAAATAACAGGAAAAGAAACCATACCCCCACCAGACATAGAAACACCTTCAATCACACCAGTAATTTCCTGTTCAGTCCTGCCTGGATGTGCCATTTTCATAGCTGTAGTATGCATATTATAAGCCGTCCACATATGCTTTTCCATCTCCTCAATCTCACACAATTCTTTTACTGAACGTATCGATATGCAAGCTTTTATCAATTCCAACGATGCTTGCTCTTTCACTTTACCAGGATGAATACCTAACAAATCACCCATCATCATCATATTCTCACCTCGATAGGGTGGCGTAAAATGCACTTTACGACCTTGAGATATGGCTTTTGAGATAATTTCTTTTAGTTGACTCAGCTCCTTTGTTTGAGCAACACCAACAAGACCTGCATTTTCTTTTAGCTTAGCCTGCGGTCCCATCCAAATAATATCATCCATGGTAAAGTCATCACCAAATAATATTTCTTCACCACTTTCAAAATCAATTACACCAGCCAGGCCCTGATAATCTAATCCAAAGAAATACAGAAAGGTGCTATCTTGTCTAAAATGATAAGTATTGTGCAAATAATTCATACTTGCATCCACATTACCCATAATTAAAGCAATGCCTTTATCCATTTTGCTCTTTAATCGAGCACGACGATTTATATAAGTTTCTTTTGAAAACATAGTCAATATTTTTTTGGCAAGATAAAAAATGAGCTGGAGTAAAAATATGTGTTAGGTCAGCAAAACGGTATCAAATCTTAATTTTACTATTCTAAAACTTGAGAAATGGTGCCATCAATCTCTTCAATATTAAATGGCTTTCTAAAATATTTTAAAATAAGCCCTGTAGAAAGTGCATCTTGTATTTCCTTGGTGATATCAAAACCTGTTAATATGTAGTATTTTTTATTCGGAAATCGCTCTTTGGCTTTTTTAATAAACTCAATGCCATTCATCTGTGGCATTTTCATATCGCTGATAATAATATTAATATCCTCATGCTCATTCATCAGCTCCAAACCATCTTGAGCAGAAGAACAAATAAACACATTATACTTTTTACGAAAATGTATTTGAAATAATTGAAGATTAATATCCTCATCATCAACATAAAGAAGCTTCACCTTATTATCCATATGTAACTATTCTTTTATCGGCAACAATATTTTTGCGATAGTTCCCTGGTTCTCTTTTGAATTAAACTCTATAGTTCCTTTATGTTTAGATAGAATAGAATGTGTTATTGACAACCCTAATCCTGTTCCTACCCCTGGCGGTTTTGTTGTAAAAAACGGATCGGTAACGTGTTTTAAATTCCCAGCACTTATTCCGCATCCATCGTCCGATATTTGAACGACTGCCCTACCTTCAGAAACTTTTGTTAATATACTAATTTCTCCTTTATCTTTTATAGACTGATAAGCATTTGTTAATACATTAATAAAAACCTGATGTAATTCTCCTGCATTTCCTTTAACAAAAAGCTTATCTTCATCGTAATTTTTATTGATTACTATTCGATGCTTGATGTTGTTAGAAATCATAAATATGCAATTATTTATGATGCCATTTAAATCACAGATTTCATTAATATCTTTATTAGCTCTACTAAATTGGTTTAGACTTTTCACAATAGTATTTGCCCTATCCAAGCCTTCTTTAATACTCTCCAATAAAAAAGGAACTTCCTGTTTATTTATTTCACCAACATCATTATAATACTTGCTAATGCCTAAATAACCGCCCATAATATAATTAAGTGGATTGTTTATTTCGTGGGCAACACCCGCCGTTAATATTCCCAACGAAGCCATTTTTTCAGCTTGCAATAACTGAGACTGTGTTTCTTTTAAATTGAGAATTACACTTTCTAACTCCTTGTTTTTTTCATGAATAATTTCGCTCTTCCTAAATAACTCTTCATTGGTGGCAGTCAACTCTTCATTTAACAGATTAGCATCATTATGACTTCTCTCTAACTCCCTATTTAAACGCTCAAGCTCTTTACTTTTACTGGCCACTTCCAATGCATCTTTGAGCTGAGCATTGCTTTCTTCCAGCTCTTGCTTAGCTTGTGTCAAACTCTTATTAGCATTAGCTAAATCATTTTCCCTTTGCTTGCGAGCAGTAATATCTTTATAAGTGCCCAGAATACCGTAGATTTCTCCTGTTGAATTTTTCAAAGGTATTTTAGATGTACTCAACCATGCCTGCGTACCGTTATCATAAGTTTGAGGTTCTTCGTAACTAATTTTAGGAATACCAGAGTCTATTACCGCCTTATCATCTGATCGGTATAACTCGGCCTCGTGTTTTAGAAACAACTCATAATCACTTTTGCCAATAATATCACCAGGATGCGAGCCGCCTGCATCTTCAGCAAACAACTGGTTAGCACCTAGATAATTCAAATCAACATCCTTCCAGAAAACCCTGACAGGTATAGCATCAAGTACATCCTTTAAAATCTTTTTTGAATTACTAACCTCTTCTTGATAATGAATAAAATCAGATACATCGCGCGATATACCAAGCACTCCTATTAGTTTTCCTGAATTATCATAAATGGCCGTTTTTATGGTCTCTAGCAGTTCTTTATGTCCGTCATTGGCAAAAACAACTTCTTCTTGATTAATAGATGGCTTTCCTTTTTTTATGGCCATTAAGTCGTTTTCACGAAACATATCAGCCAACTCTTTATCCACAAAGTCATAATCAGTCTTGCCAACTATTTCAGATGCTTTGGCTCCAAAAAAATCCTCAAATCGGTTGTTACACTGCAGATAAACCCCATCTTTATCTTTTACCCAAACTAAATCTGGTATTCGTTTTAGAATTTCTTTATTGATATTACCCGAAAACTGATAATTACGTTTATTCAGGAAGAGTGCAGCAGTCAGCAAAACACCAATTAAAATTAGCGCAACGATGACGATTAATTGAAAAAGCTGTACACTCATTAAACTTACTTTTGTTTACCAGTAATTTAGTACTTTTTTCTCAAATAAGAAAATAAGATTTGATCTTCAGCAAACAAAATGAGCATAAAAAAAACCGAAAGCATCAAGTACTTTCGGTTTCATTCATTTTCCTGTAAATTCAGGCCATATTATTTTTATAAGCTGCTAACTCCAGAAACAGCCATCTTACGATCTACTTTTTTCACTAATCCTTGAAGTACTTTTCCTGGACCAACTTCAGTAAATGAAGTAGCTCCATCAGCAATCATATTTTGAACCGTTTGCGTCCATTTTACTGGAGCTGTTAACTGAGCTACTAAATTTTCTTTAATTTGAGTAGGATCTGTAAACGGTGTAGCACTCACGTTTTGATACACTGGACAAACAGGAGCGTTAAAACTTGTTGCCTCAATAGCAGCGGCAAGTTCTTCACGAGCTGGCTCCATTAAAGGAGAATGGAAAGCACCTCCTACGGGTAACTTAATTGCTCTTTTAGCACCTTTTTCAGTAAGTACTTCGCAAGCTTTATCAATTCCTGCAAATGATCCAGAAATTACTAACTGTCCTGGGCAATTATAATTAGCAGCAACCACTACCTCATCAATGCTTTCGCAAACTTCCTCTACAATTGCATCTTCTAAACCAACAATTGCAGCCATTGTAGATGGCTCAGCCTCACATGCTTTTTGCATAGCCAAAGCACGTTGAGAAACAAGCTTTAATCCATCCTCAAAAGACATAGCTCCTGCAGCAACTAGAGCACTAAACTCACCCAAAGAGTGACCAGCTGTCATTTCAGGTTTAAAATCTTCTCCCATTGTTTTAGTTAACAAAACTGAGTGCAAAAAGATAGCTGGCTGTGTCACCTTAGTTTGCTTTAGGTCTTCATCCGTACCTGCAAACATTAAATCGGTAATTCTAAAACCTAAAATTTCATTTGCCTTTTCAAAAAGAGCCTTAGCTTCTTCTGAGTTTTCGTAAAGGTCTTTTCCCATTCCTACAAATTGGGCTCCTTGTCCAGGAAATACAAATGCTTTCATGCTTTTATAATTTTGATTTTATCGCCACAAGCACCTTATTATTTTACTTGCGTTGATAGTTTTACTTTGTTTTAACTCTATATATCTTTTACTTCAATTAAAAAACAAGATTCTCTAACTAAGAAAGCTTTCTATTAAAGCAGAGATATTTGCGGCAAATATAGTAAAAAAGCTTTAGTAGTGAACAGATGCGTATTTTGCTTGTTTTTTACTATAAAAATCACTTGCTTAGTATAGACAAAATTTTATTATGGCAAATTCAGAAATAACAGAATGGGTAGATAAATATACGTCTGATTTATATAATTGGGCTTACCACAAAACTTCTAATGCGGAGATAGCACAAGACTTAGTACAAGATACTTTTGTTGTTGCTGTAGAAAAAATAGATTCTTTTCAACGAAAAAGCTCTGAAAAAACATGGCTTTTTTCTATTCTCAATAATAAAATTGTAGATTTTTATAGAAAGAAATCTAAAAGCCATGTTTCGGTTGAAAGCAGCTTTTTAGCTAATTTTTTTAATGAAGATGGCGGTTGGAAAAACGAAAGTAAACCACAGGATTGGGATAATGAGGATGGACATTTATTAGATGACAGTGAATTTTTAATGGTACTAAAAAAATGCATGGATGCTTTACCAGAGAATTGGAGCGCTACAGTTAAATTAAAATACATACTTCAAAAGAAAGGTGAAGAAATCTGTCAGGAATTAGGTATTACTTCGTCCAATTATTGGCAAATGATTCACAGAGCAAAGCTTCAACTCCGTGCTTGCATAGAAAAGAATTGGTTTTTAAGTAATTAACAGTTGGGAAATAAAAAAGAAATGGCAAAGTTAATGCATATAATAATGTTGTCGTGCTTAAAGGCAACAGAACTAATTGAGAAAAAGCTTGATCATAAACTTAATATGATGCAAAATATTCAATTGGCCATGCACAAGTCTATGTGTAAAGCATGTACCAATTACGAAAAGCACAGTTATATACTAGACGACGTTTTAAAACATCCAATGAATAAGGAATTATCTCCTGATGAAATTGAAAAGCTCAAAAAGAGTATAATAACAAAACTAAATAACTAGATACAGAAAGAGGCTCATTAAATGAACCTCTTTTTTTTGTTTATTCTTTATTTGATTTGACCGTTTCATCCCAATGGGCATTATCCATTAACTTACTAAAACTGGTTGTTCTAAACATCACCATTAAATAAGCAATCATACCTGTCCAGCCTGTTTGATGACTCGCTCCAATACCAGCGCCATTATCTCCATGAAAATATTCATAAAACAGCAGGTTATTTTCCCAATGTTCATCTTCTTGAAATTCTTTGTACCATCCGTAAACAGGGCGATATCCTTTTTCATCTTTCAAAAATATTTTCTCTAAGCGTTGGGTAATTTCCTGAGCCACCTCAATTAACGACATCATATTACCTGACCCCGTAGGACATTCAATTTTAAAGTCATCACCATAAAAAGCATATTGCTGATATAGTGCTCTTATAATAACCGTATTGGCAGGAAACCATATAGGGCCACGCCAGTTAGAGTTTCCTCCAAACATAGTACTGTCCGATTCTCCTGGAATATATTTTACCGTAAATTCTTCTTCCTTCCACTTAAAAACATACGGATTCTCTTCGTGATACTTAGATAAAGAACGGATTCCATAATCACTTAAGAACTCGTTTTCATCTAACATTACTTTTAATACTGCACGAAGTTTATCTTCATTTAATACTCCAAGTAATACTCTTTTATTTTTTCCTGTAACTAAAGGATTGGCAATATTTTTAGCCAAACGCTTCGTTCTTGTAACCATATACTTATGCTCTTTGGCCATGGCTGGAATTTTCTCCAAATGCTCTGGTTCTAGCACCGTTGCCGCACACATAGGCAAAAGTCCGACTAATGACCTCACCTTTAATCTGGTCGCACTCCCATCAGGAAAACGAAGTACATCATAGAAAAACTGATCCTCCTCATCCCACATCTCATCCTCATTATCACCGATGCGATCCATGGCGGAAGCAATCTCCAAAAAGTGATTGTAATAAGCAACCGCCTTATCCTTATATTCATCAAAGCCTAAACAAACTAGCTCCAACGATATCTCTAGCATATTTTGGGCATACAAAGCCATCCAAGCATTTCCATCCGATTGCTCAATATGCCCTCCTGTTGGTAAGGTATGGCTTCTATCAAAAACACCAATATTATCCAAACCCAAGAATCCTGCCTGAAAAGCATTCTTCGACGTTGGATCCTTATGATTTATCCACCATTGAAAATTCCTATCTAACCCATCAAAACAGGTTTTTAAGAATTCCTTATCAGCAATGCCTTGCATTTGCTTTCCATTTTTATAACAAGTTATTACAGCCAGTGCATGAACAGGTGGGTTTACATCATTAAAACTCCATTCGTATGCAGGTATCTGTCCATTAGGGTGCTGATAATTCTTTTGTAAAAATAATGTCAACTGATCTTTTGAAAACTGCGGATCAACCATAGTTAATGGCAAAGTATGAAAAGCTAAATCCCATACGGCATACCATGGGTATTCCCACTTATCGGGCATACTAATAATATCGCTATTTTTTAAGTGCTCCCAATCGTTATTTCTAAGGTTCCTGCGCGGACCACCCTTATACTCATTTAACCATTCAGATACATCAAACTCGTAATATTGCTTAGACCACAGCATACCCGCAAAAGCCTGACGGATGATTCTTTTTTCATCGTCTGATATTCGTGGAGGGTAAATACCTTGATAAAAATCTTCCGTTTCTTTTTTTCGCAGCTCTATCTTATCATCAAACTTATCGAAGTTATATTTAGGCGTATTTCCAGATTTTAACCTAAGCTTTATTTCAACGCTCTCGCCTGCAGGAATAATGATATCATACATAGCACCCGCTTTTGTACCTTTATGCTCAGGGTTTACAGCATCACTATCATGATTTACTATAAATTCATTAAAGGCATCCTTAACATATGGCGTTTCGTTTGGTGTATTATATAAGCGCTCGTTGTTCGTTTCGTTATCGGTGAATAACCACAATGGTGACAACTCCGAACTCAACACATAATCGCCCAACTTATCGCTAGTTGCTAATATGGAGTTATCATCTAACAACGAAATTTTTGGCTCAGTAGTTTTATGATTCCACCAAGTATTTCTAAACCATAATGTTGGTAACAAAACAACATTAGCATCTACCTTACTTCGGTTATGTGCTGTAATTTTAATGAGAATTTTGTCAGACTCTTTCTTCGCATACTCTATAAATACATCTAAGTAGTTATTATCCTTAAATGCATCTGTATCTAGCAATTCATATTCAAAATCCTTATTGGTTCTGGCAGCGTTTGTATCTACTAAATCTAAATATGGAAACTCGTTTAAAGGATACTTATACAAGTACTTCATGTATGAGTGCGTGGGCGAAGAGTCTAAATAAAAATAGTACTCTTTCACATCCTCACCATGATTTCCTTTGGGTCCAGATAATCCAAAAAGTCTTTCCTTTAAAATAGGATCTTTCTTATTCCATAGCGATAATGCAAAGCAAAGATTCTGTTTGTCATCACTTATTCCCGCAATTCCATCTTCACCGTATCTATATACTCTTGAACGAGCCTGATCATGCGACAATGAGATCCAAGGATTATCATGTGTACCATCATCTTCACGAACGGTCCCCCATTGGCGTTCGCTTAAATAAGGCCCCCATTTTTTCCAATCTTCAATACCCTTTGAACATTCTTCTAAACGTTCTTCTTCACGCTGACTCTTCATATTTTAATATAAAATTATATTCCTATGACTGTATTTTCACTCATCTGGAAAGGAAGGCTATACGTGAAAATACAACTTACTTTTGAAAGGTAGTACCTTGTTATATAAGATTAACAATTATTTATTATTAATCTCAATTACGAATATCATTAATTAGTGGGGTATATCCACAAATATCTCAAATATCTGGGCAAGCTATAACCAAGTTTTGAGATACACCATCTAACTTGGCTATTTTTATAACAAAAACAATCTAGAAATAATAAGATATGTAAACTATTTCCTTTTCTGCCCCCTAGTTTTGGGTTTTTTATACTTTGCGGCTATCTCCCTTCGATACGAACCACCTTGATTCACCTTTTTGTTTTTATCTTTTTTCTCGTGAAAAGCGGCTCCTTTAGTTGTATCTAATTTAGGTGTTTTAATTAAAGTTTTACCAGCTATTTCAGGCGCTTCTGTATCTAATTGCTGATCCGAGACATCAACATCTTCCGGCATACTTTCTACCTCAATCTGGGTATTCATCAGTTCAAGAATACTTTTCCAAGTAGCCATATCTTCTTTGGCTACAAAAGAAATCGCACTACCATCAGCATCTGCCCTACCCGTACGGCCAATTCGGTGCATATATGCTTCAGATTCATCTGGCATATCAAAATTTACCACATGAGTTACATTAGTTACATCTAAACCACGTGCAATCAGGTCGGTTGCAATAAGAATACGCAAACTTCCTTCCATAAACTCCTTCACCATTCTAAACCTAAAATTCTGAGATTTATTAGAGTGAATAACACCTAGCTCGTCCTCAAATATTTCTTCCAGATTTGCAAAAAGTAAATCGGCAATAGGCCTGCTTTTTACAAATACCAATACTTTATCCATACCTTGCTGAACATCTAATAGATATAACAACAAATTTATTTTTGTATAGAAATTAGGGACAGAATAAGCACTTTGAAAAATTTTATCAAGTGGTGTTCCAGAGGCAGCTACTTCAATTTTAATAGGATTATAAAAATAATGCTTGATTAGAGTCTCTACATCATACGTAAGCGTTGCCGAAAACATTAAATTTTGCCTTTTCTCGGGCAACAAATCAATAATTCTGTCTAACTGACTCTGAAATCCTAAATTAAGCATTTCATCTACTTCATCAATTACTAATTTTTGAATAGACTTCAATCGTAAAGTTCCTGTTAAAGTCAGGTCAATTAACCTTCCAGGCGTAGCTACCAAAACATCCAAACCATCATATACTACTTGTTTCTGCGTATTTATGTTTGTTCCACCATAAACACCTGCCACACGTATATTCATATACTCAGTCAGCTTAGTAAACTCACCTGCTACTTGCTCCACCAACTCTCGCGTGGGTACAAGCACCAATACTCTTGGGTGTTTTTGTTTACTGAACTTAAGCGTACGTAATAATGGTAATATATAAGAAATGGTTTTACCTGTTCCTGTTTGTGCAATTCCAACCACATCTCTACCAGACATAGCTACAGGAAAAACTTGCTCTTGAATGGGTGTAGCTTCTTCTAGCCCAATATCTCCTAAAGCATTCAGTAAAACAGTATTTAAATTTAATTCGGAAAACTTCAATGTTCTTTACTTTAAAAATTTATGCAAAGATACGATGATATTTAAAAATCAACTATATAAAGTTAATAGGTAGTTAGTTTTTAGCGATTCGTCACCATACAAAGATGTAAAAAACACTATACATGCAAGTTACAGAACCCTACAGATCACGCCTAATTATCTTAATCAGAAAATTAAAGCATTAAAATATAATTTACACTAGCTATAACTTTCCGTAAGAGCCAAAAACAACCATTCCAATATCCGGAAAATCTATAGTTACACTATTTTCTATCCCAAATTTTCTGCACGTAATCCTCAATAACAAAGGTTTTGCACGCGGTTTCTCCATGATCAATATCTACCGGGCCTATTACAGAAGCAGCCTCTAAAACCTTATCTTTTAAAACCCTTGTTCGCCCACCTATAGATATTAAACAATTATTCATTCCTTCTTTTGCCCTATTAGGAGAAGTTTGAATTTCGTTTTTTATCTTTTGAATAAAACCCATAAAAAATAAATCACTTCGAGATTCATCATGACGAGCAAAGTAATTTAAAATAGCAAAGCCAACCCTTTTAATATACTCATCTGGAGATTGGATCCATAAGTACATGATGTCTAAACCAAACTTTGTTTTTGCAATTAACTCAGCAAAATAGTCCGCCAACACATAATAATTAATCATAGATACCCAACGATTAGCCTCTAACCTTGTTATTAAATCAGGGTCAGCAACCATAGTAGCTAATATACGAGCATCTAAATTACGTGTATCCCATAAAGATTTTGCAATAGTATGATTAATGCCTTTCGCACTTCCTTTTTTATCTACTTTACTTTTGAGGTCATTTAAATCCCCAAAACTAACACCAAACAAATCACCTTTAGCACCATGCCTAGCGTAAACCTTTTTATTTTGTGCTGTACCTCGTTTCTCTAATTCGGTATAAATCTCTTCAAAGTTCATGTATACAAAAGTAAGAAAAAACGAAATAGTTCAAAAACCTACCTTTTACTTTTAAAGAAGTTTTTGACTAAATCAGAACACTCCATTTCTAATATTTCACTTTTAATTTGCGTTTTAACATGTTTAACAGGGGGCTCTTGCTTCATAAACCCTCTTTTTTCATCTTTAGCCCCAAATACAATTCTACCAATTTGCGACCACATTAAAGCACCCGCACACATCACACAAGGCTCCAATGTTACATATAGGGTACATTCATTTAAATACTTTCCTCCTAAGTATTCTGCTGCGGATGTAATGGCCAACATTTCGGCATGAGCCGTAACATCACCTAAAGTTTCGGTTAAATTATGCGCTTTTGAGATAATTGTATTATTACAAACCACCACAGCACCTACTGGAATTTCATCTTTTTGTCCTGCATACTTAGCCTCTTTTAGGGCTTGCTGCATAAAATACTCGTCTGAGAAATTGATTTTAGTCATCTTTCAACTTTAAATACGTCAATACCTGTACTTTTATTTAATTTCTTTATATTTTCGCATGTTATTAATAGAGGGTATTGATATGGCAACTAAAATAGTAAAATATCGATACAGCGCATATATCATTGAATATTTAATAAGTATACAGAATGTACAGATCACATACTTGTGGCGAACTTAGGCTTACTGATGTAAACCAAAGCGTAACGTTAAGCGGATGGGTTCAGAAAATCCGTAATTTAGGAGGAATGACTTTTATCGATCTTAGAGATAGATATGGCATAACTCAATTGGTGTTAGATGTTGAATCGAATAAAGATTTAAGTGAAGAAGCACGTACGCTTGGTCGTGAATTTGTGATTCAGGTAAAAGGAGAAGTTGCCGAAAGAAGTAACAAAAACAAAAACTTACCTACAGGTGAAATTGAAATATTAGTAGCTAATTTTGAGCTTCTAAACGCCTCTGAGTTACCTCCATTTACAATTGAAGACGAAACCGATGGTGGCGACGAATTAAGAATGAACTATAGGTATTTAGATTTACGTCGTAATCCTGTTAGAAAAAACTTAGAGCTACGTCATAAAATTGGTTTTGAAGTTCGCAACTACTTAAACCAACAAAACTTTATTGAAACAGAAACGCCTGTTTTAATAAAATCTACGCCAGAAGGTGCACGAGATTTTATTGTTCCTTCACGTATGAACCAAGGCGAGTTTTATGCTTTACCACAATCTCCACAAGTATTTAAACAATTATTAATGGTAGCTGGTTTTGACCGTTACTTTCAAATTGTTAAATGCTTCCGCGATGAAGATTTAAGAGCCGACCGTCAACCTGAGTTTACTCAAATTGACTGCGAAATGGCCTTTGTAGATCAGCAAGATATACTAACTACTTTTGAAGGAATGACAAAACATCTTTTTAAAGTAATTAAAGATGTTGAATTTGACTTTGAGTTTCCTCAAATGCCATTTGAACAAGCCATTAAAGAATACGGTTCTGACAAACCTGATATTCGTTTTGAGATGAAGTTTGTTGAAATGAAAGATATGCTTGCAGACTGCGGCTTTAAAGTATTTGAAGATGCAGAGTATATTGGAGGTATTTGCGCAGAAGGATGTGCAGGATATAGCCGTAAGGAATTAGATAAGCTAACTGACTTTGTTCGTAAGCCGCAAATTGGCGCGCAAGGCTTGGTATATGTAAAATATAACGCTGATGGAACATTTAAATCATCGGTTGATAAATTCTTTGATGAAGCTGCTTTAACAAAATGGGCTGAAGCATTTGGTGCTAAACCAGGAGATTTGTTATTAATTTTAGCAGGGGCTAAAAACAAAACTCAAAATGCACTTTGCGAGCTTCGTTTAGAAATGGGAGAAAGACTTGGACTTAGAGACAAAACTAAGTTTGCTCCTTTATGGGTTGTTGATTTCCCATTATTGGAATGGGATGAGGATTCTAAAAGATTCCATGCTATGCACCACCCATTTACTTCTCCTAAAAAAGAGGATTTAGCATTAATCGAAACAGAACCTGGCCAAGTTAGAGCCAACGCATACGATTTAGTAATTAATGGCGTTGAAATTGGTGGTGGATCTATCAGAATTCATAATGATGAATTGCAACACAAGATGTTCCAATTACTTGGATTTACTGAAGAAGAGGCAGAAAACCAGTTTGGCTTTTTAATGAATGCCTTTAAATATGGTGCACCTCCGCATGGTGGTGTTGCATTTGGTTTTGACAGATTAGTGTCATTATTTGCAGGAATCGATTCTATTAGAGACGTCATCGCTTTCCCAAAAAACAACTCAGGTCGCGACGTTATGATTGATTCTCCGTCTCCTGTAGCCAAAGATCAGCTTGACGAATTAAGTATTCAACTAAAAGAAATCAAGAAATAACCCTTGAATATATCGCATAAAAAAAGCTGCTTGAGACTTTC
>NZ_LXYE02000045.1 GCF_001659685.2 Labilibacter marinus | reverse complement strand
CAACGGGACCTTAACCATACCAGTTACGATTGATGACGGAGAGGCGGAGAACTCAGTAAGTAATACGTTTAACCTTTCAGTAACGGTGGGTGCAATTAATAATGCCCCCGTTATTTCTGGTATACCAAGTCAAACCATTAGTGAAGGAATGCCTTTTAATAGTTTCGATTTAGATGATTTAGTAGAAGATGCTGACCATTTAGATGCTGACCTGACATGGTCCGTTAATGATGACGACTCGGAACTGAAAGTTGATATAGATGATATAACGCATATTGCTACGATTAATATTCCTAATGAAAACTGGACTGGAACAGAAACTATAACTTTTACAGTTAGTGATGGAGATTTGTCTGATTCCGAAGATGTCGTGTTTACAGTTTCCAATATAGATAATGACCCCCCGGTTATTACTGAAATTTCCGATGTTTCAATTTCTGAAGGTAATAATTTTAATGTGATAGATTTGGATGCTTCAGTTTCTGATCCTGACCATTCAGACGAGATTCTTAGTTGGCAAGCAACTGGACAAGTTGAACTTTCTGTAGAAATTAATTCGACTTCACACGAGCTAACTGTAACTGTACCTAATACAAATTGGATAGGAGCGGAAACTATAACTTTAACGGTTACTGATGGTTCCCTGTCAGATACACAAGAAATCACCTTTACAGTCTCAAATTCAGATAATGACCCTCCAGTTATTACTGAGATTGCAGATGTTACAATTTCGGAAGGAGATAATTTTGATTTGATTGATTTAGATGTTTATGTTTCTGATCCTGATCATTCAAATGATGTTCTTACTTGGGTTGCAACAGGCCAGTCTCAACTTTCTGTAGTTATTAATTCAGTTTCTCATGAAGTAACTATAACAGCTCCCAATGAAAACTGGACTGGATCGGAAACGGTTACATTTACTGTAAGTGATGGAGTATTAAGTGATACGGAGGAAGTAATATTTACTGTACTTGAAGTAGATAATGATGCACCCGTAATTTCAGATATTTCGGATCAAAGCATTAATGAAGGAGCAATATTTACCACATTTGATTTAGATGACTATGTAACGGATTCTGAGCAATCGGATTCTGAAATTAGCTGGACAGCAACAGGTCAGAGCAATCTTATTGTAACAATTGACCCTACTAGCCATATTGCCACGGTAAATATACCAAATACAGACTGGTTTGGTTCGGAGATAATAAGTTTTATAGCCAATGATGGAGTATTAACAGATACGGAGAATGTCACTTTTACTGTTCAAAATGTGAATGATGCTCCTGTGTTTGCAGATATTGCCAATGTTAATATTACAGAAGGGAATACATTTGCTAGCTTTGATTTAGACGATTACATATCAGATGTTGACCACTTAGATTCCGAACTTACTATTATTGCTGCAGGTCAAACCGATTTGATAGTTAATATTGATGAAATTACTCATGAAGTAAGTATTTCAGCACCTTCTTTAGATTGGGATGAAGCAGAAACTATCACTTTCACGGTAAGCGATGGAGATCTTGAAGATAGTGATTTGGTTCAGTTCTCAGTAACTGGTGTTAATGATGCACCTCAGTTAATTGACATTCCAAATTTCACGATAAATGAAGGAGAAAACTTTGCTACCGTTGATTTAAATATTTATGTAGATGATGTTGATAATGTAGATTCTGAAATATCTTGGACTTATGCTGGTAATGGAGAACTGGAAGTAAATATCAGTCCTTCAAATATTGCTTCTGTTTCTGCTCCAAATGCCAATTGGTTCGGTTCTGCTACTATAACATTTACAGCAAGTGATGGGCAATTATCAGCAAATGATGAATCTGTATTTTTGATTAATGCTGTTAATGATGCTCCAATAATTACAGGACAAAGTCCAATTGAAATTGATGAGGATGAGGTCTATTCCCTTATCCCTAATACTATAAATGTCTCGGATGTTGATAACGAATACCCAACCGAACATACTATTAACATTTCTGATGGAGCTAATTATTCGGTAAGTAATGGTAGTGTAACCCCAAATGAAAATTATAATGGGACATTAACTATTCCAATTACAGTAGAAGATATTGGAACAGAGAATTCATTGAGTAACTCATTTAACCTAGTAGTAACTGTAAATTCGATAAATGATGCTCCAGTAATTACTGGGCAATCATCAAGTATTTCAATAAACGAAGATGAACAGGTGAGTATAAATATTTCTGACCTTGTTATTACGGATCCTGATAATGTAGTCTCGGATTTCGTGCTGACAACGTACGAAGGAGATAATTATTCTGTTGTGGCTAATGCCGTTGTTCCTGATGAAAACTATTCAGGTCTTCTTTCTGTTGATGTAGCTATTTCAGATGAGGAAACAGTAAACAATTTGAGTAATAGATTTACAGTTTCGATTCTAGTTATTGCTCAAAATGATACTCCAGAGAGTGAAAACTTCGCTTTAAGTACTGCTGAAAATCAAAATCTTAATATAGACATTGCAAACCATGTGAGTGATGTTGATGATAATTTGGACATAAGTACCTTAAGAATAGTGTCTGATGTGTCGCACGGAACAACAAGTGTAAATACTACCTTGGGAAGAATAGCATACATGCCTGTGGCTGGCTATTTTGGCGTCGATGAATTAACATATGAAGTTTGTGATACCGATGGAGCCTGTAGTTCAGGTGTAGTTACAATAACGGTATCAAATGAGGCTCCATCATCAACTGATTCGGAGGTGAATTTAAATGAGGATAATGTATCAATCGTAAATGTGATGGATAATGTGTCGGATCCTCAAAATAATATTGATTTAAATACTCTAAGAATTATTACTTCACCTGATAATGGGACAGCAAGTATTTTAAGTGGAGGTAGAATTCAATATACACCAAATGCAAATTATTTTGGTTTGGATGAACTGATGTTTGAAGTATGTGATGATGATGGTTATTGTACATCGGCTAGAATTAGCTATGAGGTTGCTGCGATAAATGACCAACCAGTTATTACTGGGCAAAATAGTTTGGTTATGGTTGAAGATAATGAATTGACCATTAGCTTAAATGATTTAACGGTTTCTGACATCGATAATAACTATCCGAATGATTTTATTTTGCAAGTTCAGCCAGGTGCAAATTATACGTATACAGGTACAACCATAACGCCAAATAATGATTTTGCTGGTGAATTAAGTGTTAATGTATTGGTTAATGATCAAAGTGCAGAGAATAATTTAAGTGAGGTTTATTCTATAGCCATTGAAGTTACTGGAGTTAATGATAAGCCTATCATAGAAGATCAGGTTTCGTTGACAACGCAAGAAGATACACCAATAGAAATTAATATAACAGACCTTACCATAATTGACCCAGATAACAACTATCCAGATGATTTTGTATTGGTATTATTACCAGGCTTAAATTATACGGTTAATGGAACCGAGCTTACACCAGCTGAGAATTATTATGGAGGTTTAAATGTACCTATTTATGTTGATGACCAAGAGGATATTAATGAGCGTAGTAGAATTTATAATTTAGTAGTTCGGGTAGATCCAGTAAATGATGCACCTGTGGCTAATATAATTAACCGATCTACACAGGAAAATGTATCCGTAACCATCCCATTTGAAAATATGGTGAGCGATGTTGATGATAATATTGATTTATCTTCATTTGAAAATACTTCGGAACCTTTGAATGGAACCCTCGATATAAATTTAATTAATTTATCGGTTACTTACATTCCCAATTCCAATCCTCCTTTTGCAGGAGAGGATTCTTTTAATTTTATATTTACAGACACAGATGGCTTACAAAGTAATGAATCGCAAGTCATCATTAATGTAACCAATCAAGCGCCCAATGCCATTGATGATGCATTTAGTGTTAATGAAGATGAAAGCGTTGTCTTTAATGTACTAACCAATGATGTAGATCCTCAAGATAATTTAGATGTTTCAACCTTAGTTATTGTGCTTAACCCAATAAATGGACAAGCGACTATTGATAACACAACAGGTGAGTTAACGTATACACCTAATGCAAACTTCTCTGGTACTGAAACTATTTCTTATAGGATTTCAGATACGGATGGATACTCTGACGAAGCTCCTGTAACAATAACAGTATTGCCAGTAAATGACTTGCCAATTGCTGTAGAGGATGAAGTAGAAACGGAGGAAGATGTAGAAATTTCAATTGATGTATTGGATAATGATAACGACATAGATTCTGACTTTAGTTTAATGACTCTAGTTGTGAATAGTCAGCCTGCAAATGGAACAGCATCCGTGGATGAAATAAATAAGGTGATCATCTACTCACCTAATGATGACTATAACGGTATGGATGAGTTCGTTTACACTTTATGTGATGCTGAAGGAGGGTGTTCTGAGGAGCAGAGTGTTACCATTATTATTACAGCTGTAAATGATGCACCAGTTGCGGAAGATGATGTGAGCATAGCTACAGGAGGTATTCCAAGGTCTATAAGCGTTGTAGATAATGATATTGATATAGATGGCAACTTGGACATTACTTCTATTAACGTAACCACTCCACCAATAAATGGAACTTTTACAGTAGAGAGTATAAATGGAGAAATTATTTATACCGCCAATAGCGATTTTGCAGGAACAGATATTCTGGTATATAGTATTTGTGATACTAATGGAGCTTGTGATGAAGCAACAGTTACAATAACCGTAGCTCCTAAAGATGCGCCTCCTGTATGTCAGGATGTTTTAGTAAATATGGTTGATGGTGAGAATGTGCAAGTAAATTTATTAGATCATGTAACTGATGAAAATCCATCTACACTTACCATATTATTAGGAGATTATACTTTGTTAAATGGTTTATTAGAAGAAGGTGAAAATGGACTTATTACCTATGCTTCTTTAGCTGGAGAGTATTGTATTGAGGAAATAGTTTCGTATCAGGCCTGTGACGAAATGGGAAATTGCGATGAAGCCGAAATAATGTTTGCAATTAGTGCGGATGATCAGGATAATGATGGAATACCAACATTTATAGAAGCGCAATATGGTAATTCGGATACTGATGAATGGCCAGACTTTAATGATGAAGATTCTGATAATGATGGCATATCTGATGCTATTGAAGCAGGCATTGCAGATCCGTGTGTTGATTTACCTCTGGACACAGATGATGATGGTATACCTGACTATAGAGATTTAGATAGTGATAATGATTTGGTGCCAGATGAAGAGGAGGGAAGTGATGATTGTGATAATGATGGCATACCTGACTTTAGAGATAATTTTGACGATTGTGCTGAACGTATTGATGCGCCGGAAACTTTCTCACCAAATGGAGATGGTATAAATGATACATTTACTATCCCAGGTTTGGGAGATATTGAAGGAAGTACAATATACGTTTATAACAGATGGGGAGGAGAGGTGTTTTCAATGCAAAACTACGATAACTCATGGGATGGCACTTCTGCTAATTCAGCCATTGGTTCAAAGGAATTACCTCAAGGAACCTATTATTATGTGGTAAAACTGAGTAATGGGAATGTGCTAAAAGGTATGGTGTATATTAAAAGATAATCCAATGAACAATTATAATATCATAAATAGGATGAAGCGATTAATAACGGTGGTAGTTGTACTCCTATCGTGTTGTTTTGGGAATCTCAATGCTCAGCAAGACCCACTTTATACACAGTACATGTTCAATACCTTATCCATAAACCCAGGCTATGCTGGTTCGAGAGAAGTGTTGAGTTTAATGTTATTAGCCAGACAGCAATGGGTTGGATTTGATGGGGCTCCTAAAACAGGAACTTTTACGGCTCACTCACCTGTTTACAGTAATATGGCAGTAGGAGGAAGTATTATTTACGACTCATATGGTCCTGTTAATCAGACTTCATTTTTTGTGGACTATGCCTATCATTTAAAACTAAATGAAAAACTGAAAATGTCCTTAGGCTTAAAAGGAGGAATGAATTATTATTCTATAGATTACAATAGTCTGCAACGAACAGTTTATGCGGATGATGCCTATAGTAATTATGCAGAAAGTTCTTTAATGCCTAATTTTGGGTTTGGTGTTTATTTGTATTCATCTAAGTTTTATTTTGGATTATCAGTTCCTAAAATAATAGAAAATACCTACGAAGAAGCCGGGTCTAGTTATGGAGAAGGAAAGGAGTTTCGACATTATTACGGAATGATGGGAATGGCAATCAGAACTAATGACTGGTTGGTGTTAAAGCCATCCATCTTAACTCGATTAGCTGAAGGGTCGCCGTTAAATGTTGATTTAAACATCAATTCTATTATTAAAGATAAGTTTTGGTTGGGAGTTATGTATCGCTTAAATGAATCATTTGGAGGCATCGTACAATACCAGATATCTCCGCAGTTTAGATTTGGGTATGCCTTTGATATGAATACTAATGAGCTAAGTTCATACAATAGTGGTAGTCACGAAATAATGTTGAACTACGAGTTTAATTTCGATAAAAAGAAAGTGCTTAACCCTAGATATTTTTAATGGCATTATTTTTTCAGTTTAGTGCATTAATTCACTAGTGAATTCGATGTGGCAATGAAAGTAAATATTTGAACAATGAAGTTAAAAACTACCCTTTATATACTTGCCCTAATCTCTATGTCAACATTAGTTTTGGGACAGCCCAAAGAGATTATAAAAGCAGATAACTATTACGATTCCTTCAATTATAATAAGGCCTTAGAGTTATTCCTCGATCTGGAAGAACAAGGAGGAAGTTCTATGTATTATTTCACCCATAGAATTGCGGATTGCTATAGGCATATAGGAAACACTAAACTTTCTGTTGATTGGTATTTAAAAGCCATTGAATTTTCGGAAGTAGACTATAGTGCGTACTATGTTCTTGCCTTGGAGCTGCGAAAGCTAAACAGATATGATGAATCGGATAAATATATGGAAGAGTATCTTGATTTATCAGGAAAAGAAACGCAAGGGTTAAAACTAAACTCAGAACAGCTGATTGATCGCTTATTAAAAGATTCCTTGAATTACGAAATTCACTCTTTGGGTATTAATAGTAAGTTTTCAGATATCTCTCCTGTTGTATATAATGATAAGTTAATATTTACATCGGATAGAAAGAATATTTCCGCTATAAAAAGAAATGATATAAGAGATGGGAGTGGGTTTTATAAGATTTATAAAATAGGGGTTAATAGCGTATTAAATACAGATGAGGTGAAGCTGTTTGAAAACAAGTTGACTACCAAGTATAATGATGGTCCCATATCATTTAGCAAAGATTTCACCATAGCTTTTATAACAAGAAATGTTGAGGCAAGTAAGGATGAGAAATCATACTTAAATGTATTTATTTCTTATAAAAGAAGTGATGAGTGGAAACCCGAAACGACTCCTGTTCCATTAAGGCAAGGTAATTATAGTATTATGCATGGTTGTTTGGCACAAAAAGATACGCGATTCTATTTTGCTTCGGATATGCCAGGTGGTTTTGGTGGTTTAGACATTTATGTTTCTACCTATAAAAATGGTTTTTTAAGTCAGCCAAAAAATCTTGGGCCAGCGGTAAATTCAGAAGCCAACGAAATGTTTCCGTTCATTGACGAATTAGGTAGGTTATTTTATTCATCGGATAAGATTGGAGGACTTGGAGGTATGGATGTTTTCTTTTCATTACCAAGTAAAGAAGGTTTTATTCAATCCTTTAATATGGGTTACCCAATTAATACTTCATACGATGATTTTAGCCTTATTTATGATAAGGTAGGTCAGTCGGGGTATTTTAGTTCTAACCGACCTGGTGGAATTGGGAAAGATGACATTTATGCATTTGATCAAAAAAGATTTCCAAATTATAAATACTATTCCGCTATTGTAAAATCCAAAGAAGGTGAGGTGCCCATTCAAGGTGCAGAAGTAAAAGTAATTTCAAATGGTGAAGTTATAGTTACAAAGAAAACTGACAAAGAAGGAAAAATCTCATTTTTTATAGATTACAATGAGAATTTGAAGCTTCAGGTTAAAAAGCGTTACCACGATATTTACGAAAATAAATTGTCTATTTCTTACGATAGTAATGGTAAAGAAGCGCTTAATATTATTTCACTTGAAGAATATTAGCAAAATGAGTTCTATTTTATATTATTTTAAATAGCTTTGCTTTAAATAGTGAGCTTAGGGTTAGTTCAATATAGAATATATAATTTAGTTTTGAACTAGACCTCTGCGCTAATTGTTTAGTATGTAATATTATCCAATCCCAATCTTTAATAATTCTAGTTAATTGTGTAGAACTAATAACTATACCATAATTAGTAGGCATTTTATGCGTTAATAGAGAGGATTAATTTTTTAAAGAGTAGTCTCCCCCGACTGTGTAAAAATTATTTGTATGAAGAAAGTACTTTATTTTATCCCCCTATTGACATTAATTGGCATAGGTATTTTTTTAAGTAAAAAAGACAATGAATCTCAAAGGCGAAAAACCAGCCAATCCTTATCTTCTGAAGAAATTATTCAGCAGGAAATAAATGGGAAAATTGAGCGTAGAAAAAATGGTTATGCAAAATCAGATAAACCAGACAAATATGTTGAGTATTATCGTTCGCTCATCACTGGTGTAGAAAATACAACCTACAGCAACAATTATAAAATGGAGCAGTTAAAATCTGCGATTGCTCATAAGTCTTCATTAAAATCTGCGACAGCAACCTTACCTTGGATTAATCGTGGACCTGGAAATATTGGAGGGCGAACCAGAGGCATTATTGTAGACCCAGATGATGCTACAAAACAAACTTGGTTTGCGGGTTCAGTCGCTGGAGGTATTTGGAAAACAACCAATGCAGGAGACTCTTGGAATATTATCTCACCCGACTTACCCAATTTAGCAACAGTGTGTTTAGCTATGGCTCCATCTAACTCAAATGTTATTTATGCAGGTACTGGCGAAGGATATTATAACCTAGATGCAGTAAGAGGTGATGGAATTTTCAAAAGTACTGATAAAGGAGAGAACTGGACGCAATTAGAATCAACTAAAGGTAAGAGTGGTTTTTACTATGTAAATAGTCTTGTGGTTTCTCATACCAATGAAAATGTTATATGGGCAGCTACTAATTCAGGTATTGTAAAGTCAGCAGATGGTGGAGATACTTGGTATGTTGATGGAGCTCCATTAGGGAATCGATATCAAAAAGTAGTTATACATCCTACGGATGAAAGCACCCTTTGGGTAACATCTAATGATGTAGGTATCTATAAAACCGAAAATGGTGGTGAAAACTGGTTTTTGGTATATGATTTAGACGGCGTAGGTAGAATTGAGCTCGTAGTTTCTCCTAATGATCCGGAGAAATTATATGCTATTGATTCCAATTCTCAGGTTTATTACTCTAAAGATGGAGGAACGGAATGGGCAAAAGCAACAGAGTCAGGTGAGGCAACAGAATTTTTAGGAGGGCAGGGATGGTATAATAGTACAATGGCTATAAACCCAACTAATAGCAATAAAGGATTTATTGGAGGAATAGACCTGTATTCGTTTGAATTAGGTATTGAGGAAGCTGCAACAGATAGGCAAGCCTTTGCAATCGTTAATGGAATGAATGCTTTATTAGGATTTGATTATTTTGGAGGAACTCATGCCAATGGAGGAGTGCAATTTAAGTCGGGTTATAATAATATTTATGAAGAGATTGAAGTTCAGTTTGGAGTAGGAAAATCACAGAAAGCGCATAGACTAATTCATGATGGAGGTTCGGCAGACTTTGAGAAAAATTTTGAGAAAGATTTACAACTGTTGGATTATACAGACCTTATAGATGTACCTTTTGTGGTTCAGAATAAAACATCGGGAGAACAGTTAAACGCATCTTTTATTGATGAGAATAAAAACGGTAAGTTTGATGTAACAGCGGATAGTTACGAAGTAATTATTATTAACAATGTTATTTATGACGGAACAGAACATGTTAATATTAGTGCAGCTAATGGTAATTACAGTGTAATGGCAGGTTTGTATCCAAGACTTGTTTCAGGAGCTATTTGGGATGAAGCTACTCTTCCTACTGCAGCTATTAACTTATCTTCATATAAATTAAAAAATAGAAGATTAACAGCATCTAAAATTAGCAATTGGCAAAACTCAAATAGTGCAACTTATTCGCATGCCGACCATCATAATATTAGCATTATTGATAACGAAGATGGAACTTTTCAAGTGCTAGTAGGTAATGATGGAGGTATAGGATATTCATCGAATGGAGGTTCTACATGGACCTCTAAATCGAATGGTTATGTTACTTCACAGTTTTATGGAATAACAAGACATCCTAGTAAGAATATATATTTTGGAGGAATGCAAGATAATGGATCTGCATTATCTGGAGAAAATCCTGAGATGTTATCCGATTGGACAGAAGTGTTAGGAGGGGATGGGTTCGATGTTGTTTGGCACCCTAGAGAAACCAATAAAATGATTGGTTGTTATTATTATAATCAGTTACAGAAAACTGAGGATGGCGGACTTCGATGGATGAATATTGGAGCAGGAATTGGGGATAATGGAGATGGAGGAGATGCTCCTTTTATAACCCGAATAGCAAGTAGTATATCTGATCCAGACTTATTATTTACTGGCGGTCGTTCCGGTATATGGAAGTCAAGTGACTTTGGTGATAGTTGGAAAAATATAAACATGGGCTCTCATTGGGGATATTATGATGGTTCATCTCCAAAAATTTCAATTAGTGAAGCTAACCCGAATATAGTTTGGGCAGGTGTTAGAATGAATGATAACCAGGACTATAGCACGGGTAGATTGCATGTTTCTACAAACGGAGGAGATTCTTTTGTAGCATTAGATGTGATAAGGGACATGGGTGCTGTTACCAATATATTAACGCATCCAACCGATCCTGAAACTGCCTATGCATTATTCTCGTTTTCTAATTTTCCAAAAATATTCCGAACTACTGATCTAGGTCAGAGTTGGGAAGATATTACTGGTTTTGGCATCAATGGTAGTGATGAAAGTAGTAATGGTTTTCCGGATGTTGTGGTTAATACCTTACAAGTGATGCCGTACAATACGGATATAATATGGGCAGGTACGGAAATAGGATTGTTTATTAGTTACGATAATGGTACTACGTGGGAATATGCGGATAATGGGATTCCAGCAGTGTCTATTTGGGATATTAAAATAGTTGGAGACGAAATTATTCTTGGAACCCATGGTTTGGGAATATGGACTGTAAAGGTGAATGGTTTAAGTAATGAATTAAGAAATCCATATATTCAAAATGCAGGAATTAATCCTCAAGGGGATTATGTGCTAAGTACATTATTTGAAGCTGCTTTAGATTCGTTTGAATTATACGCTGATAATAGTTTAGTGAGAACTTATTATAATATTCCAGTAGAGGAGAGAATTGATACTATTTTTGCAGAAAATGGCCAGTTAGAGAAGGTTTCTATTTTTGGGTATAAAGATAAAGTAAAGTATGCTTCCAATATTGTGTCTTTAGGGTTTAATCAAGTTAAGGAGCCAGTAAGTAGTTACTTAACAGATTTTAGTGATACAGATATTAACCTTGATTTTATAGGAGATGATTTTATAATAAAAGAGGGTTCGTTTAGTAATAAAGCCATTCATTCACCGCATCCTTATCCAGAAAACAAGGATCTGTACTATAACTTAAAAACACCTGTTATTATTTCAGAAGATCCAGCTTTAGCATTCATGAAATATTATGATATTGCCTTTGTAGAAGTTGGTGAGTCTGGCTCAGCCTATCCACAAGAGGATTTTTATGATTATGTAGTGGTTGAGGGAACTAAAGATGGTTTAAACTGGAAAGCATTAAGTCCGGGATATGATTATGATTATAAAGCTTCTTGGTCTGTAGGAGGGACTATTGGGAGAACGCCTGCTGAAACTGACTTTGTAGACCATCACATAGAATTATATGATACTTTCGAAGCTAACGATACAATTTTAATTCGTTTTAAATTAAGGTCTGATCAATTAACAAATGGTTGGGGATGGGTGATTGATAATCTACGAATTCAAGGTAGGATATCAAGTGTCAATGATGGTTTGGAATCAGGAATAAAGATTTCGATATACCCTAACCCTATAAGTAATGGTGCAACCAATCTAAAAATTACGGATCCATATATAGGTTCATTCTCAGTATTTATATATGATACTTCGGGTAAGCAATTAATGAATCGCACCTACTTTAAAGGTTCAGAGCAGTATGAACAGCAGATAGATTTATCTGAAATACCACAAGGATTATATTTGTTGAAAATTCGCATGAATAATTCGGAAATTTCAGAAAAAGTAAGGGTAAAATAAATCAGGTGTAAGTGCTTGAAAACAAAGGGTGTCCTAATAAGGCATCCTTTTTTTTTGTTTAATGTTGAACAAAGTTTTTTTGCCATAGAAAATTGTGTTAATTTAGATTTAACAAAGGTTAGTTTTGATTTATTCAGATAATCAGTGAGTTGCGATAATTCTTATTTAGAATGAGTTAAAATAGAATAATAAAAGAGTTTAAAATCTTTTGGTAGCGTTTATGAATCAACTATATTTGTTAAACAATTAAAACAATAACAAACAAGCCAAAAATATTACACCATGACAGCAATGCAATTCAACGAAAGCCTACTTGGCTTACAAGACAAGCTAAGGTATTTTGCGCTTAGTTTAACCGCAAACGAAGAAGATGCAAATGATTTGTTACAAGAAACAACATTGAAGGCATTAACATATAGAAAGCAGTTTGTATCTAATACAAATTTTAAAGCTTGGGTGTTTACCATCATGAAAAACACCTTTATTAATAATTATAGAAGGATTCAAAAAACCAGAAATACATTTGAATCGGCAGAAGATGCATACAGAGTTGCCTTTAAGGGGAATTATGCTTCTGAAACACCTGAAATGGTTCAGTCTGTAAATGAAATGAACCAAAGTATTGAGAAGTTAGAGGATGAGTTTAAAATTCCTTTTACAATGCATACTTCAGGTTATAAGTATAAAGAAATAGCAGAAAAGCTTGAATTACCAATTGGTACAGTTAAAAGTAGAATTTTCTTTACGCGTAAAAAGCTACAGAGTATGCTTGAGGATTAGAAAAAACAATGACATAGTTTTTTATATATGTGCAAGATAAACTGATTAATGTTTATCTTGCATTTTTTGTTTTATGTAAGTCGTAAAATGATAATAAATAGCTTAATTAACAGGATTTGGGGATGTTTCTGCTTTTTGTGTATAAGCGTGTTTATAGTGGTTCGTGAATTCAAATCATACCCAATTTACTAAGGAACTAAATGAAAATTTATGGAGAAGAAATCATCGAAACTTGCAAAATATAATAGGTTATATAAACAGATTGAAGAATTAACTAGCCCTATTAATAACCCGATATCTCGAATGGCAACCTTGGTGGCTATATTGCATCATAAAATGAAAGGCTTTTTTTGGACTGGCTTTTATTTGTTAGATGAGGGGGAATTGTTGGTAGGTCCATATCAAGGCCCTATTGCATGTTTACGATTAAAAAAAGATGTAGGAGTTTGTTGGGCAGGTGTTAATACAAAGGAAACGGTCGTTGTGGATGATGTTGAAGAATTTCCAGGTCACATTGCATGTAGCTCCTTATCAAAATCAGAAATTGTTGTTCCCTTAAAGAATAAAGATAAAGTAGTAGGGGTGTTGGATGTAGATAGTCGTGATTTAGCGCAATTTGATAATGAAGACAAAGAAGGACTGGAGATGCTTTTAGAGTTGATTTATAAATAGAATTGATTATTTTTAAACAGTTTCTTTATTCTTAATTAACTAAAGCATCTGTTTTTATGGGAACCTTAAAAGTGAAAAACTTAATAGTGCGAAGTAATGTTGGGTTCGACCCACATGTTTCTGACTATCGTCAAGATTTAGTAGTGAATTTAAGTATTAACTACAATAGTTTTGTTGAAGAAGAGAGTGATAATCCCGCAGATGCCTTTCAAGTAAATAAGCTGATTAAGGAAATTATGGGTAGAGCGGATAATAGCCATTTTAACTTGTTGGAGGCTTTTACAAGAATGTTACTAAATACAATTTTAGAATTTCCTAGAGTAGAAAGTGTTGAAATTGAAGCCAAAACAGAACAGTCTGTTCGATTCCCAGGAGAAATGAGCTTTGTTTTATCAGGGTCAAACCGATAATTAAGAGCTTTTCTATAATATTTAAAAATCGTAACTAGTTATATGGATAGGAAAATGCTGCTCAAGCATAACGAAAATACAAACTCATGAAATATTTGGTACAGGTAAGCGTCTTGCTATTTTTTGTATGTACCGCTTTAAAGGCAGAAGAATCTGTTGTTAACCAGCTTTATCGTAAACTAAAAAATTCTTCGCTACCAGAAAAGGTTGAAGTATACAATCAATTATCTTCGTATTATATTTCATCCGATGCAGAAAAGGCCATTGAATATGCAAATCAAGCCTTAAAATTAGCCAAAAAGCTAAACGATCAAGAAGGGAAGGCAAAAGCATACGGTAATCTAGGGATGGGGTATTACTTTTTGAGCGATTACGAAAGTTTACTTTCTTATTACCAAAAATCATTGGATACTTATGATTCTATTGGAGACCGAAGCGGAGTGACAGCTTTGGCAACTAAGTTCTATCGACTTGATAAATTTCAAAAATCGCTTGATAATTATAAGCGATCTTTACTAATTTATTTAAGTAAAAACCAGGTGCCAGAAATTATAGAAACCTATTTGAATATGGGAAATGTGCACAAAAATTTGGGCGACAACCAAATTGCACTAGAAAATTATACTATGGCTTTGGAATATATTCCTGATACAGCCAGTCGTTACGAGCTTGAAAAAACAGCATTATGGGAAAGTATTGGGGAGATTTGGTTTACCTCAGAGGATTACGAAAAGGCCCTTGAATATTATACTTTATTGCATAGTGAGTATGTGAAACGTGGTGATAGTTTAAATATTGCTTCGGCTTTAAATAGCATGGGTGGTGTATACTACAGGAGAAATCAATTAGAGGAATCGGAAACGAAATACAAGCAGGCGTTAGCTTTGCAAATTGATAAGGATGATCATTACGGCGCTTCGGTTTCTTTTTTAAATCTGTCCAGAATATATAACAAGTTAGGTAATAGAAAGAAGGCCATCACGCATAGTGAAAATAGTATTTTGCTTGCTAAAGTAATTGGTAATAGAGATGTAATAAGAGATAATTACCGAATGTTATCTATCGTTTATAAAGAGCTAGGAGATTACAAAAAGGCCTACGAATATCAAGTTTTGTATTCCAGTGTTTCTGATAGATTAAGGAGTGAGCAAAATGTAAGTCAGTTTGTAAGTACGCTAGCGGTAAATGACTTGGAGAAAAAGAATCGTCAGAATGAGCTACTGGAGGCTAAAAACGATAATTATCGCTTAAGGTTGGAGAAGGAAAACTTAACTAAATGGAGACTTTCCTTTGGTTTTACTATAATGGTAGTACTGATATTGGTTTTTATTATTTATTACCGTTATTATCTAAAGAGAGAAGAGAATCAGAATTTGGCAGCTAAGGTAAAAGAGGCTTTGCAAAAACAAGAAGAGCAACAGCAAATCATTGTACATCAGGCAAGTTTGTCGTCGTTAGGGGAGCTGGCAGCGGGTATTGCGCATGAAATCAATCAGCCTATTCAAAACATTTCGCTTTCGGCGGAAGGGATTAAGTTTGAGTTGATAGAGGAAGAGCCCAACTTGGGTTTTGTAAAACAATCGATAGACGAGGTGTTTGAAGATATTTTAAGGGTGCGCGAAATTGTGGATCATATAAGGGTGTTTTCTAGTGGACAAAAAGAAAGTGTTTACGAAAGATTCTCTGTTTCGGAATGTGTGAATTCAGCTACTTCTATTATCACGCGTCAGTATCAAAACCATAATGTTAATCTTGTTCTTGACCTACAAAATGATATTCCTGAAATTCTGGGGAACCCTCACAAAGTAGAGCAGGTTATCCATAACTTGCTATCTAATGCCAGAGATGCTGTAGATGAGCGAGCCGAAAATGATAGCGCATATAATAAAGAAATTAGAATTGAAACGGGTCTAGAGGAGAATGAGGTTTTTATTAAAGTGAGAGATAATGGAGTGGGCATTCCACACGAAAAACAGACTGATATTTTCTTGCCTTTTGTTACCAGCAAGCAATTGGGGCAAGGTACTGGTTTAGGATTATCCATCTCTTATAGGTTAGTAAAAGAGATGAATGGAAGGATTGAGATTCAGAGCCGAGTAATGGAAGGTACTATCATGAAAGTAATTTTTCCAAAAACGAATGAGGATGTTAACCAAACTTCAAAAATATTATAATTAAGCACATGAGTAATCTTAAAATATTAATTCTAGATGATGAGGTTAGAATTACAGAGAAACTAAAATATCATCTCGATAAAAGAAACTTTGAAGTATATACCGCCAATATGCCCAATGAAGGATTTGCTTTGTTAGAAAAGGAACAGCCTGGCATTTTGATACTAGATGTTATGTTGCCTGGAATGAATGGCTTGGAAGTGCTAAAAAGAGTAAAAGAAGACTTTCCTAATACCGAAGTTATTATGATTAGTGGTTACGGTGATATGGACATGGTAATTGAGGCCATGCGTAAAGGTGCATCCGACTTTATTCGAAAACCTTTTCAGGTGATGGATATTCAGGTGGCCGTAGAACGAACAGGTAAGTTTGTTGAGCTTCAGCAGAAATTGGAGAAAGCTGAGAATAGAGGTTCTTTGGTTTCGCGCGAGTTAGAAGGGATGATTGAAAAGGACTTTATTGGAGAAAGTGGCGCGATTAGAAATGTGATTAAAATAGCATTAAAGGCTGCTAAAGATAAAGATGTAAACGTATTGGTGACGGGAGAGAACGGAACGGGAAAAGAAATCATATCTCGAATTATACATTATGGAAGTCCCCGTAATGAGCAGGTTTTTGCTCCAGTAAATAGTTCTGCTATTCCTGCTACTTTGTTAGAAAGCGAGTTTTTTGGTCATATGAAAGGGTCGTTTACCGATGCCAGAGAAGATAAAAAAGGATACTTTGAGTTAGCCAATAATGGTACTTTGTTTTTAGATGAAATTGCAGATATGCCTTTTTCGTTGCAAGCAAAATTATTGCGGGCTATAGAAGAAAATAAGGTAAAGCGTATTGGAGGGAGCAAAGAGTTGCCTGTTGATGTTCGAATTATTTCGGCTACTAATAAAAATATTGAAAAGTTAATTGAAGAAGATAAATTCAGAATTGACCTTTATCATCGTATAAATACCATCGAAATTCATATTCCACCATTGCGAGAAAGGCCGGAAGATATAAAACCCTTATTAACGCATTTTGTGGCTTCTTTTGCGCGTAAAAAGAATATTGAGGCACCTATAATTAGTGAAGAGTTAATTAAGAAACTTCAGAAATATTACTTTCCAGGAAATGTTCGTGAATTAAGAAATATGGTGGAGCGAGCTTTGATTTTGTTGGAAGGTAATGTGTTATTGCCTGATGACTTTCCGATTAAAGGGGATCATAAAAAAGAAGCATTTTCTTTTGATACTTTGGATTTAGAGAGGAATGAACAGAAGTTAATAATTGAAGCACTAAAACGCTGCGAAATGAATCAAACTCAAGCGGCAGAATTGCTCTGTATATCCAGAGATGCACTAAAGCGTAAAATTAAGAAGTTTGGTATAGAGATAGATAAGAGTATCATATAAAATAAAACAGCTTACAGACGTTTCTGTAAGCTGTTTCCTAACGATTTACAAACTATAATAACGCCAAATTAATGGCCAAATTATACAAATTAAAAGAAGAAAACTTAAGCGTTTGCCAGCTCTTCTTGTGCTTTAATAGCTTTTTTAAGTAAAGCTTGGCCTGGTTTAAACGAAGTCACACTTCCTGGGCCATTCATACAGCCTCCTTCACATCCCATCACCTCAATAAAGTTGTAATCAGGTGCTTTTGCACTAAAGGCTTTTAATAATTTGATGTTCTTTTTGTGTAAGCCATCAATTAAAAACTCTTTAAAGGCATACCCATTCGGAACGCTGTTTTTAATAGCTTCAGCTACTCCTCCGCTTAATGCAAATCCTCTCGCATCAGACGAAATACTTGACATTAAAGCCATGTTTTCAGTGCTAGCAAAATCAATTTCGTAAGCTGTAAAAAATGAGTTCAACTCCTCAAAGGTCAATACATAATCGATTAAGCCCGATTGCTCTGCTTCGTGCCTTTTGGCCAAACAAGGACCTATAAATACACGTTGTGCATTAGGGAACTTTTCTTTGGCTAGTTCCGCCGTATAAATCATCGGGGACTTAGTGTGCGAAACAAAAGGTTGTAATGTTTTAATATGTTTTTCGCTCAATAGTGTATGGGCTGGGCAGCAAGAGGAAGTCATGAAAGGGTCGTTTTTCTGAACACTTTCAATCCATTCTTCAGTTTCATTTTTTGCGGTAATATCAGCTCCTTCAGCAACTTCCATTATATGTGTAAAGCCAAGTTGTTTTAATGCACCTAATATTTGTTCTGGGCTAGCTTTAAACTGACCAAGGATGGCAGGGGCAACCATGGCTACTGTTTCTTCTTTCTTTTTTAGCGAACTGGTTAATTGAAGTACCTGTGATTTTTCCATGATGGCTCCAAAAGGGCAGGCCGTCATACATTTACCGCAGTAAATACATTTATCCATGTCAATCACTTCAATACCATCTTCATTTTTTTTAACGGCTTTTACAGGGCACGCCTCTTCGCAAGGTACTGGTAAATATGCAATAGCATGAAATGGACAGGCCTTTTGGCATAAACCACAGTTTACACACTTCTGGTTATCGATAATGGCCTTGCTGTTGACTACACGAATAGCATCCTTAGGGCAATTTACCTGACAAGCGCGCCCAGCACACCCTTGACAAAGATTGCTTACCGTATAGTTAACCTGAACGCACGAGCTACATGCTTCGTCAATAACAGTCAGGTGTTCCGCAGAAAATCCTTTTTTATTAACGGCCTCTTTAGCATAATCGCTTAAAGGTGTCAGTTCGTCCTCTTCATCTTTGGTGCAAAAACCCATAATGGCCATTGATTTGTATTTGATGACAGCACGGTCTTTATGCACACAACATCTGATAGGAGTTTTAGATTTTGGGCGCATATCCAAAGGAATACGATCTATCTTCTCGAATAATTGATCTTCCTTTAATAATTTAATTAATCGGGTTAATAATTCACGTTTGGTTTGAATCGCATTGTTAAAATAGGTCATTCGGTAATCTAAGTTTATATATCAGTTATTATTTTTTTATTTGTGGCTTCTTGCAACAATTTCTTTCTTTAGTTTTTCTATTGAAGCATTTTCTATCATTTCTCCATTAATCCATGCTAAAGGAGGTTTTTGTGTCCTGGAAAAATCATGACAATTTCCACTACAGTTTTCTCCTTTTAAAGAGATCAATTGAGCGATTTCCTCGGTCAAATGCTCCTTTATTAAATGTAACTCCGAACCTCCCATGATGTAGCAATTAGTGCCACAGCAAACCTTTACTTCAATTTCTTTTTTCATGCTACAAATATTTGGTAGAGGTTTTTTTTAAGAATTTATTTTCAAGATGATGCGCAATGCGTTTGATAACATTGCGTCTAATTTCTAGCTCAACAGGAAGGTTGGGATCCTGATGGGCGTTATTAATTCGTGTACCAGAAATAAAATTTATTTCATCGCTTTCTAACATCATTCTAATGATCTGTCCAGATAGTGAATCCTTAGTTTCGGTAATGGAATGAATAATATTAAGTTCTTCCGATACTTTTGCTAGGGTTATGATACCTTCAGTTACCAAGTCGACACCTTGCATTTGGGCTTGTGGAGGTAGGCCTGGTTTGTAGTTGCTTAAGTCTATTTCTACATTTGCATTTAGGTTTTTTGCTACAATTTTAGAAGTGGTTCCTCCGCAGATAATTTTCTTTCCATTAAAATTAGATATCTCACTCGCCAATACCGAGTCATTCTCTTTATGGAATGGAGGCCCAGTAACTATCAATAATTTTCGTGGCCTGCGGTAATATAAAACACAACACGAAGCATCGTCTTTCAGTCTATCGTTATCTATAGAACAAGTTTTATTGATGATATTATCCGCGAGTTCCCTTGCAGATATATGAGGTCGTTCTAGAACCGTTTCTTGAATATAACTTTTAAGACCAGCTAATTGCCATCCAAAATGCATATCGTCGCTTCCCATTCCGCATTGTGTAACGCCATCGCTCACCATTATTATGCGGTCTTCTTTTTCAAGAATAAAATTGTATTGATAAACTTTGTTGCGCTTAGATTGAAGGTTATCCAATACTTTTTCTTGTCTCTCTAAATCCAGAAATTCACCGTTTCTCAATACTAATATGGGAGGATTGTCGTATTCAACTATTTTTACTTCTCCTCTGTAATTAATATCTAAAATAGAGAAGGTGGAGTAACTAACCTTTCTTTTTGAATCTAAGGGTAAGGTGTTGGTGATGAATTCTGCCGTTCTTTCTACAGGTTCGCCAGCTATGGTAAATTGTAATGCCATGGTGCTGGTCATGGTAGCCGAAATATTGGCTTGCACACCACTACCTAAGCCGTCGGCAACTACCGCAACAAGCCTATTCTCTTCCTTAATCTTTTTAAAGAGGATAGCATCGCCGCAAATGGCCTCGCCTGCTTTAGCTTGACTAATGTTTTCAGCCTCTATAACAAAAGCGCTATTCATTCACAGTAGCATTATGGGTTTCAGGAATAGCTTTATCTACCGAATGGTCGTTCAAAATAGAGTTCAATAAAGAGTCTGTATGCGAAGCATTTTCACCTAATAAGGCTGCAATTTTCTGAACCGTTTCCATGTTCTTTTTAATCACCTCCCTTGTTCTGTTCTCAATAATATCAGCTTTAAATTCTTTGTTTTTAAAGTTTTGGATAATGCCTGTGATAAGCTTATGTTTTTGAATATTAAATATGGATAGCTGAAAATTAGCTCCATTTTGATTGATGGCTATCTGATTGTATTCTTTTCCTGTATGAATGGCTGTTTTAAAATGTTCCTTAAAGTATCCAAGGTCGTTGATGCTTATCCCTTTTAACTCGTTTGTTTCGTAATAGGCTTTTTCAATATCATCTCCAAGCATTTTAGCACAGCTCATATTCATCTCAACCACCTTAAATTCGTGGTTAATGATAATAACGCCTGAAGGAATTTTCTTCAACAAAACAGCAGCTTGATTATGTGCTATCTTTTTTAGGTGTGATACGCACATGTTGGTTTCTGCCATTCCTGCCAGTGTTGCTTTGGCAAATTCTCTACAAGTATTATAACCACAGCTTCCGCAGTTTAACTCTTGCGTGCTATCTGCTTTACCAATACTGTATAAGGTTTCACGGATTTCTTCTGGTGAAAAATTACTTTCCTGAATTGGCTCTAATCCAAAATAATCACATTCAATATTAATAAGGGGTGTTTTCTGTTGGATTGATTCTTCATTTTTATTGCTATATAGAACATCAATCTTTTTTTGAACAGGGTTGGCTTCCGAAGTACAGCCAGGACCATTAATGCATCCGCCTTCGCATAATAACAGCTCTAAGAATACGGGGCCATCGTGATTAATTTCGTTTAAATCATTTAAAACCCGCTTTACTTCGTTAATGCCAGAAAAGGAAAGGTTTAAGAGTTTACTATTCGATTGGTCTGAAAAGGTATTAATCATGCCACCATCAATGGGGTATAATTTGCCATTGTTAGCTTTGTGCGGAAAAAATTGACTTTCTTGTTTTTCCTTACTCCACACATCTTCTTCTTGCATCCAATCCTTTAGTTCTTTAAAAGATATGGCTGTGTCTATTAATTTTGGCCAGTTGTCGGCTTCAGCTTTTTTTGCAATACAAGGGCCAATGAACACTACTTTAGTATCCTCACCTAATTCCTGCTTAAGCATTTTTGCATGCGTTAGCATAGGAGAAAGAAATGGCGTAATGTTGGGAATGTTTTGCGGGTAATATTTTTTAATGAGCTCAACAACTCCAGGGCAGGCAGACGAAATGTAGATGCCTTTTTTGCGGGCTTTCAGAAACTGCTCAGTATGCTCAGTTACAACTTGAGCACCTAAGGCAGTTTCCGAAATGTAGTTAAAACCCATTGTTGTTAACCCTGATATTAATTCTTTGTCGCTAATCTTTTTAAATTCGGTTCGGTACGAAGGGGCCAGTGAAACCACGGTTTTTGTACCCGAATTGATAAGTTGTTTAACTCTAGATACTCCATCTCTTACCTGTTTGGCTTCAGCCGGACAAATAGAAACGCAATGTCCACAGTACACGCATAGCTCATCAATAATAGAAGCCTTCTGCTCCGTAATTTTAATGGCTTTAGATGGGCAATTTCTAATGCATTTATAACAATCCTTACAATCGTTTTCTATGGTGTAAATGGGTTTAGTATTCATGCCTAAATAAGTGTTTCTTCAAGAATTTTTTCTATTTGAAAAGCTTGAACTTCTTCGTAAGAAACCCCATTGATGTTAATAACAGGACCTTTATTGCAGTTCTCATTGCATAGGTGTCCTCTAAAATCGATAGAAGCATTAATTTGTTTATCTTCTACAAAAGCTTGAATAATTTTAAGATTTTCGGCATTACCTCTAGTGTAGCATGAGCTACCTAAACAAATTCTGATTTTTGCTTTTTCTTGAGTTTTATCCATAACAACCGTGTTTATATATAGGTTGTATATCTAATTACATGCCAATTGGGGTAGTGTGCAGTAGATCAGTGTGTAGTGTTTTGTATTAATATTGATGTGAACCTAACTGTCCTAAAATAGGTCGATTATATGAAATGCAAATGTCCTAAATAAATACATCGTCCTTGATTAGGACAGTCTATGATTGATGTTGTATTTTTTAAGTTTTAGGTAGAGCGTGTTTCTGCTAATTTCTAATGATTTAGCAGTTTTAGTCATGTTGCCATTATGTTGCGACAAGGTATTGATAATGTGTTTTCTTTCTAAATCTTTTAAGGATATTGAAGGAGTATAGCTAAAATCGTTTTGAATTACAGGAATATGCGTGATGAGTTGTTCTTCTTGTTTTAACTTTTGAAAACTGTCTAAAGATATTTTCCCATTAAAGTTTACTAGTTGTTCTATAAAGTTTTGTAATTCACGCACATTTCCTGGCCAATCGTAATCTAATAATTGTTGTAGCATAGAATAACCCATCTGTGGAATATCCTTTTGCAGCTTAATACTCTTTTCATTCAGAAAAAATCGAATGAGCGACGGAAGGTCACTTTTGCGCTCTTTAAGTGATGGAATATGCAAAGGAATTACACTAATACGATAGTAAAGATCCATCCTAAAATTTCCATTCTCAACTTCCTCGGCTAAGTTTTTATTGGTAGCTGCAATTATTCTTACATCTACAGGAATTAGTTTTTCTCCTCCCACTCTGGTTACGCTACTTTCTTGTATGGCGCGCAAAAGCTTAACCTGCATGTCGGGTTTCATATCTCCAATTTCATCTAAAAACAGAGTGCCTTTGTTGGCTAATTCAAACTTTCCCTGTTGCCCACCTTTTTTAGCACCCGTAAATGCACCATCATCGTAACCAAATAGTTCACTTTCAATTAAGTTTTCTGGAATAGCGGCACAATTTATAGCCACGAACCCATTATTTTTTCGATTGCTTGCATTATGTATACTTTGTGCAAATACTTCTTTCCCAGTTCCACTTTCTCCCTCAATTAAAATGGTAGATGGACTATTGGATATGGTTTGAGCATATTCAATCACCTGTTTCATGGCTTTACTCTTGCCAATAATATCTTTAAAATAATATCGAGCAGTCATTCCGCTAGCACCAGTTTTAGAGGAAGTAATTTTTTCTAAGGAGCGAAAAATAATGCAAAAACCTAATTTGTTTTGGTGCTTGTCATTAATGGCAATTACATCAATATTTAATTTTAAAGATATGCTGGAAGTATTAATGAAGGTTTCCTCGTTTTTAACCATGTTACCTGCACTAACCATCTTAAAAATTGAATTCCAATTTGGAATTAGGCTTCGAATATTTTGACTAAAGAAAAATGTTTTGTCGGTTTTAAGCTCTTTGCAAATAAACTTGTTGGCATATATAATATCTCCGCTAAGGTTAATGGCTATCATTCCTGCTTTTACCGCATCAATCATTGCAGTGAGATAGGCCTCGTTTTTTAAAATGGTTTTTATTGCTCCAGTTTGTTTTAGGTACTCTATGATGCTAAGATAAATTAAGGTAAGGTACGATTGAGTTGTATGAGCATCTTGCTTGCTGGCAAATAAAAAGCTGAGTTTAGTACCTTCTATAGGTTTTATAAAGTAGGAAATCTCGATGCCTTCTGACTTCGCCGTATTTTGAAGGTTTACTTCTAGTAGATAATCACTTATTTCTTTCGTGGTGTTTTTATCGCCATATGCTTTCTCATATAGTTTCTTCTTTTCTTCATCTAACAGAATTGTCACACAAGGGTTTTGAATTTCCTTTTGGAGCTGGTTATCCATAAAAGAAACAATAGCTTCAATGGTGTCGTGGATATTTAGTGTTTTCATAAATGATGAAAGTGAGATGCAAAACTAGTTAAAATTAGGATTAATAGGATTTAGGCTTTGTGAAAAGTGGCTGTTGGGCGGGCTATTTCGCCCAATCGGGCGATTTTATATAGGCTGACATCTATTTGTAATCGTAGTGGGTGTTGTTGTAATCGTCTATAGTTCAGTGTGTAGTGTTTTGTGTTTTTGCTTGTGGTTTTTTTGGTACGGGAGTTGGCTATAAAAAGGTGTAGTTGAATATTTCAGTTACGTAACCTTTAAAAAGTTGGATTATGGAAGTAAAAAAATCTAAAAATGCAGACCTAGAGCAAAAGCGTTCCATGTTTTTGCAAATTGGATTCGTTGTAGCATTAGGAGCTTCGTTAGTCGCCTTTGAATGGAAGTCAATTAGGGAGGATCCCGGTGAATTAGTTGATGCAGGTATTCCGATGGAGGAAGAAGAAATGATTCCTATTACCAGAGAACCTGAGCCTGAAGTTGAATTAGTTAAGCCAAAGCAAATTGTTTTGGAACAGTTGATTATTGTTGAAGATGATACTGATATTGAAGAAGATCTTGACTTTTCAACGGATTCGGATGAGGATATGGAAATTAATTTCGTTGAAGAAGAAGAAGAGGATGATGGAGCCCCCATTCCATTTTTTTCATTAGAGAATAAACCAGAATTTCCTGGCGGTGAAAAAGCCTTATTAAGGTATCTTTCATCATCAGTTAAGTATCCTGTAATTGCTCAAGAAAATGGCATTCAAGGAACGGTTTATTTAAATTTTGTTATTAGCAAAACGGGTAAAGTGGAAAATGTTGGAATTCTAAGAGGTGTTGACTCGTCGATTGACAAAGAAGCCATGAGAGTTGTTGCCTCAATGCCTGATTGGACACCTGGTAAACAAGGAACACGCAAGGTGGCGGTTTCTTACCAAGTACCTATCAAGTTTACGTTACAATAAAGTTGATACTACAAATATTTAATTGGATGTAATTCCCAATTTAAAAGCAATAAAAAATTCTTAGATATATCTGCCTCGTTTTTCCCTTTTACGAGGCAGCTTTAATTTATCCTTTAAACATCGAAGCCATGAAAGCATTTAATAATACCCAGCCAAGTAGTTCTGTTTATAAAGCTCTGTTTATAATTGTTGCCATTTTTATTTACCTATCAGGGTGCAAAACGGAATCTAGCATTAAAAGTAGATCTATTGGCGCTCCAGGAGAATTACTTATCGTGATGGATAAAGATATTCAGCAAAGTCCCATAAAAAGTGTGTTAGTTGATTTTGCAAAAGAGGAATTTCCATGTATACCGCAGCCAGAGCCAATTTTTAGATTAACCATAATTACTCCAAATGATTTCGAAGGCCACTTTAAAGCGTATAGAAATATTCTAATTGTAAAACAAAATCAAGCTGAGCCAGCGGTAAAATACAAAAATAATTTATGGGCAAGTCATCAACAGGTAGTTGAAATTAATGCTGCAGATGAAACTAAATTCAAAACTGTATTTGAAGAAAATAGAACCCAAGTGTTGGAGTATTTATACTACGGCGACATTAGAACTTTGCAAAAAGCTAATTTGAAAGGAGCCGATGCAGCAACTCAACGTTTTGTTAATGATAAATATGGAGTTAATATTGTTTTACCCAAAGGATATAAATTAATTAAGGATACCGCCAATTTTAGTTGGTTTAGGTTTGATCGATTAGAAACGGCTTTGCACGTTGTAATCCATACGTTTGATTTAGATAGTGTTGGGGCGTTAAATAGTGATAATTTAATAGAGCTAAGAAATTATGTAGGGGAAACTTATATACCAGGTCCTTCAGAAACAACCTTTATGCAAACAGAGACTCAGCTTCCCGTTTTAACTAACCGTTTAATGGTTAATGGCATTGATGTGATTGAGCTCAGAGGCTTATGGAAGGTAGAAGGCTTTTTTATGGGAGGTCCTTTTGTAAGTTACTGCATTCCTGACTTAGAAAATAACAAATTATTACTAATTGATGGATTTGTATATGCTCCTCAGAAACAGAACAAAGCATATTATGTACGTCAAATGGAATCGATTTTGCATTCCGTTAAAAATATATAATTCAACCATTGGTACAGCTTTTGTGACTAACTTTTGTCAATTTGCTGCGTAAATAGCTTATTAATTAGTTATTTTGCAATAATTTACAATTTGGAAAAGGAATGAAGGGAAATAGATTATTGGTTTTATTGCTTGTGATAGTGCTGAACTCGGCATTATTTGCACAATCTTCAGATTTCGAGACCATCGTCTCAAGAGGTATTATAGATTACGAATCAGGAAAATACGAAAGTGCATTAACATGGTTTGAGCAGGCTTACAAAATGGACAAAAAGTCGGAGTTAGCTTGTTATCAATTAGCCTTAACTCAATTAGCGCTTCACGACGACCAGAAAGCTGCTATGTATAGCTATAAGGTGATAGAGCGTAATGAGGAATACAAAGAAGATGCTTATTTAATCAATGGTTCTGCTTGGGAAAATTTAGGAAGAACAGAAAAGGCTAGAAGGATTTATAAGGAGGCTTTAAAAATATATCCAGATAATTATCTTTTATCATACAACTTAGCGCTATCGTTTTTTAATGATGGTAAATATGATAAGGCACAGGAGTATGTAGTAAGAGCAATTGAAAGTTATCCAGCACATGCTAGTAGTCACCTTCTGTTATCGTATATCATGTTTGATAAAGGAGAGCGGGTTCAGAGCATGTTGCCATTGTATTACTTTTTATTGTTAGAGCAAGATAGTGATAGAAGCGAAACGGCCTATGAGTTATTAGGTTCTCTGTGGAATCAAGGAGTTAGAACCAAGGGGCAGCGTGATATACAGTTGGTAGAGGCCGGTTTTAAGTACAATGATTTTGCTTCAGTAGAATTGGCTGTGAGTATGATTAAGGCAAGCGAGTCAATGGCAAAAGAAGGCAATAATCTTTCTGATACCGGTAATAGTTTGCTTGTTAAATTTGCCAATAATAGTAAAGTGTTCTTTAAAATATTAAAGGATGAATCGGAAGATAAAGAAGGTTTCTGGTGGGATTTCTATGTAAACTTCTTCTCTAAAATAGATAAGAATGACCTAACAGAACCTTTTAGTTATTTTATTAGTTCTTGCAGGTATAATTCGGATGTTCTTTTATGGATGTCGGATAATCACCAAGAATTTCAGCGCTTTACAAGTTGGATGGAAGTGCAGTAGATGTTGTGCACAGAGTAGTAGATGATTTATTTTCATCCTAGAAATTGTGTATTACATCAACATGTTAATTTTAGTTTATAAAAAGTGAATCTAATTGCAAACCTTTGCGTATCTTTTATTAGAAGTTACAAATTTTAAAATCTAAATAGTTATGGGTAAGGTAAAGACAAAACATTTTCAATATACAGGAGTTGATGATTTTGATCAAGCAATAGATGAGCAAATTAATGAGTTTATTAATGATCAAAAGATTGAATCTGAAAATTTAATTGATGTTAAATATTCGGCTCACTCTAGTCAAGGTGTAAATACTTATTCTGCTTTATTGATATACGAGGCTTAATAAATAAAATATTAGAGAGATAAAGGTTGTTGCCTCAAGGTAACAACCTTTTTTTGTGTTAAAAAATAATGTACTTTTGCACGCAATTGTGGTGTTAAATATTAACTTAAAAGGGAATCCTGTAGCTATTTAATAAGGAGTCAGGAACTGTACCCGCAGCCGTATTCAGCCTATTTAAGGTGAGTAAATAATCACTATCTATTTTTAATAGATGGGAAGGTGCTCAATATGAAAGTCGGAAAATCTGCCGCAAAATAATTTGAATTCGTTTAACTTTCGGGAGATTAAAGTAATGATTAAAAAAAGTGGATTATTTATTTTGGCCTTGGTGGCTTTAGTGGCTTGTAAGCAGAGGAAAACTGAAGCGGATAAGGGGATGCAAAAAAATACCCCGATTGCAACCTACAAACCATCCTACGCCAACAGGTTCAAAGTTGAATATTTTAAGGATCATAAAAGAGTTGAGGTGGTTCATCCATGGGATTCTACACAAGCACCTATAGTCAGTATTCTTTCAGAAGATTCTTTATTCTTACAAGAAAATCCTGATGCTATAAAAATACCCGTTGAAAGGTGGGTGTCTGTTACTTCTACTCAAATTAGTTATGCAAATGAATTAGAGGTGTTGCAACAAGTTGTTGGTATGGCTGAGCCTCAGTATGTTTCGAATCCAATTGTGCAAAAGGGAATCAGAGAGGGGACAATTAGGAATATAGGAAGTGCTTTTGCTCCAGATGCAGAATTACTAATGGCGCTACATCCTGATATGATGATGATTTCTCCTTTTAAGGAAGATTTTTATGGTCCTGTTAGAAGTGCGGGAATCAAGATTGCAACCAATTGCAGTTATCTGGAAAATACACCGCTTGGAAGAGTAGAATGGCTGGTGTATGTGGCTACATTTTTTAATAAAGAGGAGCAGGCCAAAAGCATTGTGGAAGAAATTGCAAAAAGATATCACGATGTTAAAGAAATCGCTTTAAAAGCGGATTCGAAACCAACTGTTTTTACAGGGAAAACTTATCAAGGCGTATGGTATACCGCTGCTGCCGAAAGTTATAATGCTAACTTTTTAAAGGATGCCAATGTGAATTATATTTTTAAGGATAGGCATGGAACGGGCTCCTTAAGTTATGATTTTGAAACAGTATACGAATCAGCTGCCAATAGTGAGTTTTGGTCCTTAATTGTTAATTCGCCTGAGACATACGGTTATTCTTTACTCTCGCAAGAAGATGAAAGGTATGCCGATTTTAGAGCCTTTAAAGAAAAGAATGTCATTTATTCCAACTCTAATAAATCCATGATTTATGAAAAGGGATTGATGGAGCCGGATGTAATTTTACAAGATTTAGTTCAGCTCTTGCATCCAGAATTAGGTTTGGATAAGGAGTTGGTATATTACCAAAAACTAACCAAGGAATAATCTGTATGCAGAAGGGGGAGACAAAGCAAAGAAAGCGATCTGCATTTATCTTGTTGGGGATATCACTATTTGTACTATTTGTATTAAATATCTCGTTGGGTTCGGTTTATATTCCATTTCAGGCGGTCGTTAAGTGGATGTTTGGCTTCCAAATTTCGAATGAAATTTGGGAAAATATTCTCATGAAATCCAGATTGCCCCAAGCGGTAACAGCATTGTTGGCAGGGGCTGGACTAGCAGCCGGTGGTTTGCAGATGCAAACTTTATTCAGGAACCCATTGGCAGGTCCATCCATATTAGGCATTAGTTCAGGTGCGGGATTAGGGGTGGCTATTGTTGTGCTATTGTTTGGAGCTATTCAAGGAATTTCGTTAGCCGGTTTAGGTTGGTTTGGTTCTTTAACCATTACTGCGGCAGCTTTTTTAGGTGCTATCTGGGTATTGTTTATGGTTTTGTTTTTAGCCCGGAAATTGAAAAATAACGCCATGCTGCTGATTGTTGGTATCATGGTGGGATATGCATCTAGTGCTATAGTTGGACTTTTGCAGTTTTTGAGTACCAAGGAAGATATTCAGTCTTTTGTAGTTTGGGGTTTGGGTTCGTTTAATAATCTCACGTGGGATAGACATACCATTTTTATTCCAATGGTTGTAATAGGTTTAGTTGGGTCCTTGTTTTTAATTAAACCCTTAAATGTTTTATTGTTAGGCGAAAACTATGCAGCTAATCTAGGTTTAAATATTAAGCGTTCTCGATTAAGTATTTTAGTTATTACAGGTTTACTTACTGCTACTATTACTGCTTTTTGCGGACCAGTGGCTTTTTTGGGTTTAGCTGTACCTCATTTATCCAAAGGTATCTTTAAAACGGCCGACCATTCGGTGCTGATTCCTGCAGTTATGTTATTTGGCGGAGCCTTAGCTTTGTTATGCCATTTAATTGCCCGTATGCCCGGTTTTGATGGAACCCTACCTATAAATGCAGTTACTTCTTTAATTGGTGCTCCGATTGTTGTTTCTGTGATATTAAAAAGAAGAAGTTTAACACAGTAGCTGTAGTGATGGAAAATCCAGATACCTTGTCTTTAAGAACAGATAATTTAGCGGTAGGATATGATAAAATTAACCCGCCCTTGCATCAAGATATTAATGTTAAGGTAAAAGCAGGTGAGTTTATTTGCTTATTAGGGCCTAATGGTGCAGGTAAGTCCACGCTTATAAAAACATTATCGGGTTTTCTAAAGCCCATAAATGGTTCGGTCTGGTACGGAGAAGATAAAATTGAAGATATTTCGGAAGCGCATAGAGCTAAAAAAGTTAGTGTTGTATTAACCGATAGGGTAGAAATACAAAACTTAACTGTGTTTGAATTGGTTGCTTTGGGGCGAACGCCGTATACAGGTTTTTTCGGTAAGCTACAAAAGGAGGATGTTGATAAAGTACATAAGGCCATTGAAGAAGTTGGCTTAGCTGGTTATGCCAATAAATCCATTGACAAAATGAGTGATGGAGAAAGGCAGAAAGCGATGGTCGCAAAAGCTTTAGTACAGGAAACGCCTTTTATTATTTTAGATGAACCTGCTGCATTCTTAGATTTGCCAGCCAAAATAGAGATCATGCAATTGCTTCGTCGCTTATCGCACGAAAAGAAGAGAGGTATTTTGCTGTCAACACACGATTTGGAGATGGCCTTACAAATTGCCGATAAAATATGGCTATTGGCTCAAGGTCGAACCTTACAAAAAGGAATTCCTGAGGATCTAGTTTTGTCCAATGATTTTAAATGTTTTTTCGAAAGAGAAGGGATTGAATTTGATAATGTAACAGGTACATTTTTATATCACCGTGTAGAAAGACAGCAAATTACCATTAAAGGAACTGGGCTGGCAAGTACATGGGTGAGTCGTGCTTTATATAGGGTAGGCTTTGAACCTGTTCTAAAAGAATGCGATTGGCAAATACAGGTTTCCAATACCTCTAAAAAATATAGTATTCATTTTAAAGAGGAATTATTGGGCGAGTACGCTTCAATTGAAGCCTTATTGGAAGAGCTTGGTAAACAAGAAGCTTTAGTAAAGAATTTCCAATAAAGTAACGTCGAAAATAACTACAGCAAAAGGGCCTATTCTACCACCAGAGCCTTTTTTACCCCATCCTAACTCAGGCGGAACATACAATTTAAAGCGACTGCCGAGCTTCATCATCATCAAGCCCTCCTGATAACCTTCAATTACTTCATCGAGTTTAAACTCTAATGGGGTATTATCTTTATAGGTGTCATCCAGTACTTTGCCACCAAGTAGCAAGGCGCGTTGGTCTACTTTTACCAAGCTATCGTGTTGTGGCGATTCACCAGAACCTTCCTTTATGATTTCATACTGAAGTCCCGATTCTGTTTCGATGATATTGGGTTTCTTCAAGTTTTGTAATAAGAAATCTTCTGTTTTTTTTCTATTCTGTCCTGATGAACCTCCGCTTGCCTTTTTACCCTTGCCTCTTGCCATATTAATACTAGTTTATGGCACAAATATAAATCAAGCCATCATAAAATCAAATTCACTATTTTAAAACCATATATACAGGCAGGTGGTCGCTATAGCCATTCAAGTATTTTTTTCCTCCGTAGGTTCTATGAAGGTACCCTTTGAAATCGCCATCTTGCTGAATTAAATATGGCTTTTTAAATATATATGCAGAATCGAAACGGAGACCTTCATCTGCGCTTAATAATCCTTGTGTAACTATAATTTGATCAAACAGGTTCCATTTTCCTCTATAGTATAAGGTTCCTTTCCCTTGTTCAAAATCATTAGCTAACGGATTATATAAGTCCTTGCTTTCTAGAGAATCTTTTTGTCCATGTGCCTTTAAATGAGTTATTATAGATTCGTCAGTTGGATCGTCGTTTAAATCACCCATCGTCACTATTTTGGCGTTTGCATCGATTGTTAATAAAGAGTCAATGATCTGTCTGTTTAAAAGAGCGGCTGCTTTTCTGGATGGAATACTTCTTTTTAATCCGCCATATCGACTAGGCCAATGGTTAACGATGAAGTGAATTAAATCTCCTTCTAATTTACCTGAAACTAAAAGTTGATCTCTGGTATACAGTCTTTTGCCATCTTCGTTTTTGTATATAATTAATGGGTATGATTTTGTTGAAGTAAGTTCAAATGAATTTGGATCATACAGCATAGCTACATCTATACCTCTTTCGTCTGGCGAATCTGTATGTATTATACTGTAATTCTTCTCTTGAAGAAGTTTAGTCTTTATTAAATCTTCTAGCACGCCTCTATTTTCAACTTCACAAAGACCAATTAAGCTAGGGCCATTTATATTCATTTCTGAACCTATATCAGCAATTACCTTGCTCATATTGTTCTGTTTTGCTCTGTATCTTTCCGAGTCCCATTGTTTAGAGCCCTCTGGTGTAAATTCACCATCTCGTACTCCAACATCGTTAATAGTATCAAACAGATTTTCAAGATTGTAAAAAGCTATAATATGAGCCGTTGGTTTGTGTAGTTCTGTCTGTTTTTTAGAGTTAGTAGTACAACTAAAAACAAGCAGAGTTATAAATGACAAAATAAGAATTCGCTGCATGGTTGTTTAACAATTTAATATTTTATAAGCGACTGCAATTTACATTTATTTTGCCATGCTAAAAAGTAAATGTTGTTAATTAATAATAGCTTAATGTATCTAAAGTGAATGGAGTGTTTGAATGATGATTGGGATATCTTGATTTAAATAGACCATTTGGTCTAGCTTGTGCCTATGATTCTAATTACATCTTTTACACGGTCTAGATGTATTTGTAATATCCTACTATTGTCTAAACGTAGCTCTATATGATCTTTAAAAAAGTCATGATCTTCTGTGATGGGGAAGTCTTTATTGTAAAAGGTAAGCTCTTGTTCTTTAACTTTAATCCTACTCTTTAGCTTATTCACCTCACTTATGTGTTCTTCAAGCGCAATAATCTCAACTGAATTTAAAGATTTTCGTTTATCATTTTCAGGTAAAATCTTATTCTGATTGAGTAATAATTCAATCTCTTGTAAAAATAAATCTAATCTTCTTTTCCACAGTTTGTACTCAAACTCTAAATCCATTAGTTCAATGTAACCGTTCTTCATAAAATGCTGTTTTGGTAAGTCAAATTCTCTCAACACGTATGCATTACATAAAATGTAATGTTAATACTATCTTAAATATATAAAAAACGAACGAAAAAGTCCAGTAATGGAAAGTGGATTGTGGGTAAATGAAAAAGCCGACAAATGTTAGTGTGTCGGCTTTTGTTATATTTTTAGGTTTAAATTGCTTTTAAACTTAAGTCTAGACTTTTTATATGGTGTGTGAGAGCTCCTACTGAAATGTAATCGACTCCGCATTCGGCATATCCTCGAAGAGTTTCCAGGGTAATACCACCTGAAGATTCTGTTTCAAATCTACCATCAATTATTTTAACTGCTTTACGCGTTTCTTCATGTGTGAAGTTATCCAGCATAATGCGATGAATTCCTCCTACTTTAAGCACTTCATCAAGCTCCTTGAAATCTCTTACTTCAACCTCAATTTTAAGATCCTTATTGTTGGCTTTTAAGTATTCTTGAACGGAGTGTACCGCTTTTTCAATACCACCCGCAAAATCAATATGGTTATCCTTTAGCATAACCATGTCGTATAGACCAATACGATGATTTACTCCACCTCCAATTTTAACCGCTAATTTTTCAATTTCACGAAGTCCTGGAGTTGTTTTGCGAGTATCTAATACGCGTGTTTTAAGACCATCTAGCTTTTTTACATATACGGATGTGCGAGTAGCAATGCCGCTCATACGCTGCATGATGTTTAAAACCAGCCTTTCTGCTTTTAAAAGATCTAACACTTTACCTTCAACAATAAATACAATATCGCCAGGTTTAACTTCGGCACCATCCTTAATGAATACCACAATGTTAATGTTAGAATCAAATTTTTTAAAAACGCGTTGTGCGATATCAACACCTGCCAAAATACCTTCTTCTTTTACTAGTAGATGAGCTTTGCCCATGGCTGTGTCAGGAATACAAGCCTGTGAGGAATGGTCGCCATCGCCAACATCTTCTCTAATGGCGTTATCAATAATGCTATTAAGCACTTCTTCTTTAATCATCTTGTTTTTCTATTCTTAATTGATGAATATAGGTTACTGAACCTTTATTCTTTGTTAAAAAGTAAAATCGATACGTTGAAGTATTCGATTGATATTTACCAATAGCAAAAGAAGAGCTCTCTCTAATTCCTTGGTGGATAATCTTAAAGGTGTTTACCTTGTTTCGGCTAAAAAAATCGCTTAAAACAAGTTTAGCCTGAGCATTACTAAAAACGCCCGATTTTTGAGGTAAAACCAATTCAATTTTATCATTAAAGTGTTTGGCCAATTCAACCGCATTTCCTTGTTTGGTAGCGCTTATTATTTCATCAGGAAACTGCCCAAAACTATTCACAGAAATAGTAAATAAAAAACTAATTAATACTAATCCCCGTGTTGTTATCGATCTTAGAATATTCATTCTTTCATCTTTTGGTTCGACAAAAATAAATTAATACAAATATTAAACCATATAGCATGGTTGATTTTGTATTTTTATTTTTACATTTTTAAAAAATATACATGTATACGCATGAAAGTAATATTAGTTTTAATAGGAAAAACAGATGAGGCCTATTTAGATACAGGCATTGGTAAATATATAGACAGGTTAAAACACTATATTCCATTTGAAATGAGGGTTATACCTGATCTTAAAAATACTAAAAAACTATCAGAAGAACAGCAAAAAAATAAAGAGGGAGAATTGATTATGCAGCAATTTCAGCCTGGAGATGAGGTGATATTGTTGGATGAAGGTGGAAAGTTGCTTTCTTCGAGAGAATTTTCTGTTTTTATGGAACAAAAAATGTTACGAGGTATTAAACGTTTGGTATTTGTAATAGGAGGACCTTATGGCTTTTCTAAAGATGTTTATCAGAAAGCGGTAGGGAAGTTGTCATTGTCTAAGATGACTTTCTCGCATCAGATGGTTCGCTTAATTTTTACAGAGCAACTATATAGAGCAATGACCATTCTAAAGAATCAACCTTATCATCACGATTAATTTTAAAAAAGCGCTTCATGCAAAGGCTACACAAGTTTTATTTTTTAAGTTGGCAGTACATACTTTTTTTAGTTTCTATTTTATTAGTTGTGCTGTTTTCTTGGGCTTATCAAAATTATAACCATCATTCATTTAATGCCTTGCGTTTTCAGAATGCCTTGCACCAAAAAAGTAAAGAGGCTGAAATATATGCCGATAAATTTGTTGAAAAACTGAGAGCAAATGAGGAGTGGTTTGCAGTGGATTCGACAGATAATTCCAAACCTAAAGGAATTGAAGTGTTGGTGTATAAAGAGGATTCTTTGTGTGCATGGACAAATCAAGTGTTGCCATATAAAAAAGAAAGTGTTTCAATATTAAGTAGGCGAGTAGTAAAACTGACCAATACATGGTATATCATTAACCGAATACCCTATAAAGAATGGGATTTATTTACTTTGGTTAGTGTTAAAACAGAGTATCCATATAATAATGACTTTTTAAGCGACGAATACGCCATTAATTTACCATTGGATTTATGCCATGATATTGTTGTAGATAAAAATGAAAAGGGAGTTAAAGTAAAAGATATAAAGGGGAATTATCTTTTTACGGCTCAGGAGTGTGCATCATCCAACCCGTTGTATGCCAATTGGGCGGTATTATTCCTTTTTATTACCATTCTTTTATACGTTCAGTTAATCATTCATACCATAAAAAGGCAAGATGATTTAAGATATAATATTATCGTCTTTTTATTGAGTATCTTGATGAGTGCCATCTTTTATTATCTGCACATCAGTTATCTTTTTCCAAAAATTATATCTCAAACCCCACTTTTCTCGCCATTGTATTTTGGTGCTTCTGATATGTTTCCAAATATGGGGAGTATGCTGATATTTGCCATATTGGTATTTAGCGAGGCCTTTATTTTCTATAAATATCTATTGCCTTCGTCTTACGAGGTGAAGCTCCCTACATCAAACATACGGAAGTCAGTTACGATTGGCTTAATATTTTTAGCCACTTTTTTCTATTGGTATATACAAAATAGTATAGTTACCCTTTTAGTATCCAACTCTGCATCTGCACCCATAGTTTTTCGAATTACGGATATAGGAGTGCTAGACGTGGTAAGGTTATTTGTGACTTGTTTACTATGGCTTTCGGTTGTTTTAGTCGTTGAAAAAGCGATAAAGGTTTTCCTAATACAACTGTCCAGAAAGCAATTAATAGTTCACTTATTGGCTAGCATGGTTGTTGTGGCTTGTTTTAGTTTTAAGCCCATGTATCTATTGTCTGTTGCTGCTTATATGGTAATTACTTATATGCTGTTTTGGGTAACTAAAAAGAAAAGTAAACATGCGTATAATACATTTATTTGGTTTGTCTTTGTGTTTGCTGCATATGCGGTATACTCTTTTTATTACCATAACGTTCACAACGAAAGACAAGAACGTAAATTATTAGTTGAAAATTTATCTTTTAAGCTTTTGCAGGAGGAAGATCCTTTGACTGAGTTGATGTTAAAAGAATCGGAAGATTTGATTGAGCAAGATTCTATCATCATTAGAGAATTGGAAAAGGAGGTGATTAACGATGCTAAGTTGGGAAAATATATTTCTAAAAAATATTTAATCAGATATTTAAAGCGATACGAAATACAGGTAATACCATGTTGGCCAGAGGGGGAAGTTAAGGTTGAGGAGAATGGAGAAACACACGATTGTTATGATTATTTCAATAGTCTTATACAAGAATATGGTACGCAGGTTTTGGGGAGTCAGCATTATTATTTTTTAAAAAATAACACGGGTGAGATAACCTATTTTGGCGTATTTAAAATAAATGAAGGGGATCCAGAAAAGGAAGTGTGCATGTATATTGAGTTAGTCTCAAAACCTTACTTTGAAGGGCCAGGTTATCCTGAATTATTACTATCGCAAAGAGAGGCGAAGCTAAAGGAGTCTTTGTCTAATTACTCGTATGGTAAGTATGTAGACGATGTGTTAGTAAAACAGACAGGCGAATATGCTTACCCAATACATCTGGAGCGAATTACAAAGGTACAGAATGATTTAGGGGTGTATGAATATGAGGATTTTTCGCATATGCCATTTCACCCCGTTGAAAATGTTTGCGTGGTGCTTTCAAAACCTAAAGTAGGTTTAGCTATGTTATTGGTAGCATTCTCTATCTTTTTTATCTCATTTTTTATTTTTGGAGCTATTCTACTGGCATTTACCAGAGCCAAGCGTGAGAGGTTGATTTATGTGTTTTCTGTTCAGGAAAGGATTCAGATTGCATTTATTGGACTGATGTTGGCCTTGTTAATTATTATTGCGGGAGGTTCTGTATGGCAAACCATTCGTCGTTTTGAGATTAAGAACAATCAGATGTTATCCGAAAAAACACGTTCGGTACTGATGGAATTAGAGCATAAAATAGGAAGTCAGAATGAACTAACGCCAGCAATGGAAGAGTATTTAACGGGCTTGCTCAAGAAATTTTCAAGCGTTTTTTATACCGATATCAATATGTATGATGTAGATGGTCGCTTGTTGGCCACATCGCGTCCTGAACTCTTTGATAGAGGGCTTTCTGGGCATTTAATGGATAGCAAGGGATATATTGAGTTAAGGCAAAAAGGCGAACTTGAATTTATTCAGCGCGAATCCATTGGTAAGCTCGAATATTTATCAGCTTATGTTCCTTTGTACAATGTTAATAATCAGTTGTTGGCCTACTTGAATATGCCGTACTTTGTAGGTACGAGTGAATTGCGAGAGGAAGTATCTTCTTTAGTAATGGCTATCGTAAATTTTTATCTAATATTTTTAATCATTGTTATTGGATTAACGGTGGTGGTTTCCAAAAGGATAACGCACCCTTTAATGGTGATTCAGAGTAAATTGAGTCAGCTTAAACTAGGTGGCAGAAATGAGAAAATTGAATATAAAGGGAATGATGAAATAGGGCAGTTGGTTACGCAGTATAACCGCATGGTGGATGAGATGGCCGAAAGTGCTGAAAAATTAGCAAAGTCAGAACGAGAATCGGCTTGGAGGGAGATGGCTCGCCAGATTGCGCATGAAATTAAAAACCCACTTACGCCAATGAAGCTAAGCATTCAATACTTAGAAATGGCGCAAAGAAATAATGATGCCGACTTTGAAAATAAACTTAAAAGGGTTTCTTCCACTTTAATCGACCAGATTGACAAACTTTCGTCTATTGCTTCTGAGTTTTCAAATTTTGCCACAATGCCTATTGCCAAACGAAAAAGAATTGATGTGATAGAATCTTTGATGCAGTGTGTTAACTTGTTTGATAAATCAAAAGAGGCTGATATAATTGTAAAAGATAATGGTGTAGATAGTTACTCTATATATGCGGATGGTGAGCAAATGATTAGTGTTTTTAATAACCTTTTGCAAAATGCTATTCAATCTATACCAAGTAATAGAGAAGGTTGCGTGAACGTAACTATCGAAAAGAAAGAAGAGTCGGTTCTGATTAAGATTAAAGATAACGGCAAAGGAATATCAGAAGAGGCTCAGGAAAAGCTATTTGTTCCAAACTTCACCACCAAAACGTCTGGTATGGGTTTGGGATTAGCGATAGTTAAAAATATAGTTAAAAATACCAAGGGTAATATATGGTTTGAAACCGAAGAAAATGTGGGGACTGAGTTTTTTGTGGAATTTCCTTCGTATGGAGAGTAGAGCGATTTAAACGAACTACATTTAGTTTTGGCTAAATGTAGTTACGATATATCTTCAAGCTTTATCAGTTGATTTAAAATAGCATAAACGGTAAGTCCTGAAATCGTTTTAATACCAAGCTTACGTGTGATGTTTTTACGATGCGATATTACAGTATGCGTACTGATGAACAGTTCATTGGCTACTTCTTTGTTGGTTTTACCCAAAGCCACCTTTTTCAAAACATCCTTTTCTCTGTCGCTAAGTTCTTCAGAATTATCCTGTTGAGTAACTGATTGCTGAACTGATTTAACCTGATTACGAAGCTTATTTAATAGCACTGATTTTGAATCGAAGACCGATAGAACCAGTTCGTTTCCATCATCGGGTATTGGTGTATTAAAAATAGAAATCACCTGAACATCCGAAGTATATTTTTTAATAAATTCATCTACCTCGGGTACACTGCTTAAAGTGGTGTTAATAATTAAAATATGAGGCGTAGACGATTTAAGCGAATCTATTAATTCCTCCATACTTTGCACCTCCTCAATTTTGGTGACCGCTTTTAGCTCCTGTAGAATGGTTGAAAGTCCCTTTCGTACCAAGTAGGACGGCTCTGCTACTAATATCTGTACCATATCCTATTTGTTAAAGGTTTTCTAGTTCTTCTTCCATTTTTTTTACTCTTGGTATGAGTACCTTTTCTTCCAGTCTGGAGTGGTCCTTTAAATCTTGCTCTAGCTTAAAAATGTCAAATAGCAAACTGTTATACTTGCCATTATCGGTAGGTGGAGGAAGGTATTTTATAAGGATATTTTTTAAATCAAACAGCTTTTCTTCAATGTCGTTATGCTCTTCGAGGTACTGATTGATATTAAAATCTTCAAATTGCTCATTGAATTCACAGGTTTTTTTGCCTAATTCAATGCAATTAGATAATTCTAACACATAGGGGAAAACTGTTTTTTCCTCCAGTTCTATATGTGTACTAAACTCACCAATATATTCCTTAAAAAAGTTTTTTATGAGCTCGTAACTTTGCGTAGTCTCCTTTAGGTCTTCCTCTAGCTGAATAATTTTAGCCTGAATGTCAGGAATTTTTTGTTCCAGATAATTCTGATGCGTCCTGCGCAGATACTTAACTAACCAATCTGCTTTAAACTGAAGTAATTTTTCTTTAGGAAAATAGTCGGTATCGTGAAACGCATTCGCCAGTTGCAGAAAAAAATCTACATTAACTTCATGTTGTTCACACACTTCGTTAATTGTTTTTTCTCTAAATCCCAAAGGAATTCCAATTCGTTGTATGAATGCCAAAAGCTGAAAATCCATATGGATTAAGTCAGCCATTTTCATATCCGCAGTAATAAGCATAATATCAGATTTGTCGCAAAGCTAAGGCTTATTTAAAATCTTTCCAAATAACTACCTTTTAAGAATAGTTAAAAGGTTTGGTTTAGGGCAAAAAAAAGGAGCTAACTAATGTTAACTCCTTTTGTATATTATTTTTTACGCATAAAAATCTGGACTGGTACGCCTGAAAAATCATACATTTTCCGAAGCTTATTTTCAAGAAAACGTTTATATGGGTCGCGCACGTATTGAGGTAAATTGCAAAAGAATGCAAATGCAGGTGTATTAGTTGGCAACTGCATAATGTATTTAATCTTGATGTATTTACCTTTTGTTGATGGTGGTGGGTTGTCACTCACCACTTGTTGCATGGCTTCGTTTAATTTTGAGGTTGGTATTTTACGTGTCTTGTTTTCATAAACTTCAACCGCCATTTCTAATGCCTTGTGAATACGTTGTTTGTTGATAACCGAAGTAAATACGATAGGGAAATCTACAAAAGGCGCAAATTTGCTTCGTATTTCTTCCTCGAATTTCTTGGTAGTCATGGTATCCTTTTCGATCAAATCCCACTTGTTAATCAACACTACTAAACCTTTTTTATTTTTCTGAATTAACTGAAAAATCTTTTGGTCTTGACTTTCAACACCACGTGTAGCATCAACCATTAGCATACAAACATCCGAATTTTCAATGGCTCGGATGGCACGCATTACGCTATAAAATTCTAAGTCCTCGTGTACTTTCGATTTTTTACGAACCCCAGCTGTATCAACCAGGTAAAAGTCGTGATTAAACTTGTTATAACGTGTATATATCGAATCTCGGGTTGTTCCGGAGATAGGAGTTACAATATTTCTGTCTTCACCAATAAAAGCATTTACAATAGATGATTTACCTGCATTAGGTCTACCCACAATGGCAAATCTTGGAATATCTAGTTCTTCAATACTTTCGGCGCTTGGAAAAACTTCAACAAGTCTGTCTAATAATTCTCCAGTTCCTGAGCCGTTGATAGATGAAACAGGAAACATTTCTTCTAAACCTAAAGCGTAAAAATAACTAGCTTCAGCAAGGCGTTCAGGATTGTCTACTTTATTGGCAACCATCAAAACCTTCTTTTGCGTTTTTCGAAGAATATCAGCCACCATCTCATCGTAGTCGGTAATGCCAGTGGTTACATCCAGCATAAATAAGATAACGTCGGCCTCTTCAATCGCTATCATTACTTGTTTTCTGATTTCTTCCTCAAAGATATCATCAGAACCTATGGCATATCCACCAGTATCTACTACAGAAAAGTCAAGTCCGTTCCATATACTCTTTCCATAAATACGATCGCGCGTAACTCCACTCTCTTCATTAACAATGGCCGTACGTGTTTCCGTAAGCCTGTTGAACAGTGTTGATTTTCCTACGTTTGGTCGCCCTACAATGGCTGCTATATTTCCCATTTTAATCTGGTTTTGTGATATTCAAAAATAAAAAGCGTGCAAAGATAACTATTTATTTACCACTTAGGCACATAGTAAGTTAATAAACGCTAAGTTATTTTAATTGTACGTTCAAAGAGGGAGAAACTTCTTAAAAAGAAGCTTCTCAATGTGATGATTGAAATATTTTACTTTTGGTCGTAACCAAAGTTTTTTAACGAATTGTCTTTGTCTCTCCAGTCTTTGTTTACCTTAACGTAGAGCTGTAAGAAAACTTTTTTATCCACAAATTTCTCTATGTCTTTTCGAGCTTCTGTACCTGTCTTTTTTAGCGCGTTTCCTTGATGCCCAATAATAATTCCTTTTTGAGAATCGCGTGCCACATGTATAATCGCTCTAATGTCAATTCGCTTGTTACTTTCTTTAAACTCCTCCACTTCAATTTCTACCGAATAAGGAATTTCTTTTTGATAATATAGAAGAATTTTTTCTCGAATGATTTCGGAAACAAAGAAGCGAGTTGGCTTGTCCGTCAACACATCTTTATCAAAATAAGGTTCGCATTCAGGTAATAATTCCTTGATGCGAGTCATTAAATTATCGGTATTGAAACCTCTTAATGCCGACATTGGATAGATTTCTGCTTTAGGAAGTTCTGTTTGCCATAAAGAAACCAACTTATCTAATTGTTCAGGATTAGATTCGTCAATTTTATTAATGACCAATATAACAGGTGAGTCTGTTTTTTTTACACTATTCAGGAACTCGCTATTTTTATCCATCTTCTCAACTACATCTGTCATATAAATAACCACATCTGCATCCTGTAAAGCAGTTTTTGAAAAGCGAAGCATGGATTCCTGTAATTTGTAGTTAGGTTTCAGTACACCTGGCGTATCAGAAAAAACTATTTGATAATCCTCCTCGTTCACAATACCTAAAATTCTATGGCGAGTAGTTTGCGCTTTAGAGGTAATAATAGATAATTTTTCACCAACTAACTTATTGGTTAAGGTTGATTTACCCACATTAGGGTTACCAACAATATTTACATATCCAGCTTTATGCTTCATTCTTATTTTTTAATTATTGTGCGAAGATACAAGTAATACATCGTACAGACAAAAAAGCCTGAAAATCAATCATCAGTTTGCTGAAAAAATGAAAGGTTAACTTCCGCAGAAATTAACCCTTCACCACAAAACTGATAGGGATTTTATTGTAATTCTTTCATTAATTTTTGCGTGTATTCAATACCGATAGTATCATTACTAAAGTTATAGCAACCCACTAAAATATTATCAACATTAGATAAAGAGACCTTGCCATTAAACATATCTTCTATAATTAAAACTTTGCCAGGCTCGATGAGTTCTTTATTATTAGCGAAATCCTGATATAGCTCAATGGTGGCTTTTGCTGCTTGATGATCTTCGCATTCAATAGTAAAAAGATTAAGCTTAGCATCGTCGTTTTTATAACTTACTTCTAACACACTATTTAAGAATTGATGGCCCAGGTAGTTTTTAGGAAAGTATTTCTCCGAATGTTGAACTCTATTTTCAGAGGGGAAAGCTTTTAAAAAGTCTGGCTGAATAATCATGAGCTTGTTTCTGGCAATGAAATTATTGGCCAAGTTTTGCATAGCTTTCTGATGCTTCTCATTATTAGCTGAGATCTTTACGTAATATTCATCTACCCAAAAATTAAGAGCCGATGGTTCAAGATAACCTTCAACGCCTTGTTTAATGTAATTGGTTGTTGATGGGCGCTCAAAGGCATACATGCCAAAAGCAGTAATGGGACTTTCGTGCAAGTAAACTTCAAGGCTAATGTAATCGGAACCTGATGTGTACTCTATTATTTCCATTTTCTGAAAACCATATTTAATATAGGAAGCCGCGGCGCCATTAATATATTCCCAAAGTGTTTCCGTAGTGTAACTGTCGGTTTGTTTTGCTTTTTCCCACTTATCTAATTCTGGAAATTTTACCTGAGCATGGGTTAGTGTTGTACCAATCAAAATCAGTAATAATAGCCATTTATGTTTCAACATATAGTTTTTATTTTTTTGCAGAGCTTAGCGTTGAATAAATAGAGCTAAGAGTATCGTTATTCTTTTAATGTTTTTATTATAGGGTTAAGCCAAAAAGTCATTTGGTATAATAGTTAGCCTGCTAATATCTTTTATTTTTGCTGCCACATCAAAGCTTTTTGTGCAACTCACCGTACATGAACCACAATCATCACATGGGTTGTTTTCGATATTTAATGTTGTAATTAACTCTTTGGCCTGAAGCGGGTTTCTATATCCATACGAATACATGTATGCACGCATCAATTCAGGAACAGGCAAATTCTTTGTGCAATCCGTAACGCATGTGTTACAAGTATCATTGCAAAATAAACCTTGCTCATTTTTAGCAAGCGCTAAGTCGTTTTTCTCATCCGAGGATAGCTGCACATCCTTTAGTACTGCCATATTGATTTGTAATTGTTCTAGGTTTACCATGCTTGGAATAGTAGTGCAAATGTGCTCATCTTCTAGTATCCATTTTAAAGCTGCTGCATGATTAACCGTCTTTGTTTTTTCTTTATCTAAATAACCTCCTGCCATTACTTTCATGGCAACAATACCAATCCCTTTTTTTGAGGCTAGTGCTATTTGCTTTTTGATGGCATCTGCATCATCATGTTTAAAATTAATAGCGGTTAAAATAACCTCATAAGCTCCAGCCTCAATAGCAGCCTCTATTACTTCAGGTTCATTTTTGTGTGTTGAGAAACCGATATGTTTAGCTTTGCCTAAATCTTTTGCTTTTTGCAGTTGAGCTATGTTTGCAGGGTTTTTTATTGCTTCAGCTTTAGACATTCCATGCATATACAAAATGTCCACATAATCCATTTGTAAGCGAGCAAGACTTTCATCCAGCATTTCCAGAAATTTCTCATCCGTATCCTGACGAACCACTTTTGTGGAAATAATAAATGAATCTCTATCCACATCTTTTAATGTTTTACCTAACATCTTTTCGCTATTTCCTTGCTGATACCTGTAAGCTGTATCAAAATGCGTGATGCCCACTTTTAAGGCAGCTTTTATCACAGCAGGACTATCTACCTCACCACAACCGATGCTTAGTACAGGTAATTCTATGCCGGTATTGCCTAGCTTTCTAGTAATGATAGAAGTTTGATTCGGTTCTTTAGCTGTATTAGAAGCGTTCATATTGTTCGTAAGCGCAATGCCAGCAACGCCTGCAGCTGAGGTTCGTAAAAAGTTTCTTCTGTTTAAGCCTTTCATAAGATGAGTTTTTAGTCGTAACGAGCTTTAAGTTACTGAACTTTAGGGCTGAATCAAATAGTTAATGGTGTATTTGGAATGATTCTACAATAATGATTAATTGGATAGTCACAGTTGTGTGTTTTTTGATATTTAATGAAAAAATGCTAAATCACACTCCCAAACATAATCAGTCTCTTAACTAATAAAAATAAACAATGCGAATTCTTACTATATTTTTAATGGTGTTGATGACAGTTGTATCATGCACCCAACAACAAACTCCATATAATATTATTGATCCTACATCATTTAAAGGGGAATTAAATGGAAAGGCTTTGGAGTTATTTACGCTGACAAATAGCCATGATATGACGGTGCAGATAACCAATTATGGTGCTCGGATTGTTTCTATATGGGTTAAGGGTAAAGATGGTTCTTTTGCAGATGTTAACCTGGGCTTTAAAAGTGCCGACAATTATTTAAACGCTAATGGAACAGCATTTGGTGCTATGATTGGTAGGTATGCCAATAGAATAGCTAAAGGCCGTTTTGTTGTAGAGGAGGATACCATTCAGCTGGCACTTAATAATGGTGTAAATAATATACACGGTGGACCCGAAGGATTTAATAAAAAGGTGTGGGATTTTGTGAGTTCTACCAGCAATAAATTGGAATTGAGTTACCTTTCGGAGAATGGTGATCAAGGTTTTCCTGGAGCTTTGAAAATAAATGTGGTTTATGAGTTGACAGAGGATAATGCACTTAAAATTTCTACAAAAGCAACTACCGATAAAACCACGGTGATTAATATCTGCAATCATGCCTTTTTTAATTTGGCCGGAGAGGGAAGTGGCACGGCTTTAGACCACCAACTTTATATTAATGCGGATTACTACACGCCACTAGATTCTGTGCAAATACCAACTGGAGAGATTGCAGCGGTATCTAATACGCCATATGATTTTAAAAAAGCAATAGACTTAGGAGCTAGAATTAATAAGCCATTTGATCAATTGATAATGGGTAAAGGTTATGATATTAATTTTGTGTTGAATAAAGAAGAAGATGAACTTAGTCATGCTGCCACATTAACAGAACCCATATCGGGTAGAGTAATGGAAGTTTATACCACCGAGCCAGGAATGCAGTTGTATACGGCTAATTATTTAAATGGCTCTGATACTGGGAAGTTTGGTAAGCCTTTAAAAAGAAGAGAGTCTGTCTGTTTAGAAACACAGCATTTTCCGGATAGTCCTAATCAAAGTCATTTTCCATCTACAGTATTGCGCCCAGATGATACATTTGAGTCGCTTACTATTTTTAAGTTTAGCGTGAAGGAATAAATAAGAAAATTTCACGCAAAGTGCGCAAAGTAAGTAAAACACAAAGTGCCGCAAACTAATTTCTATTATTCTGCGGACTTCATGCTTCTGCCTTCATGCTATTAATTAGCCAACTGTAACCCTTTAATTTGGTCATCGAATGCGGAGAGTGCGGCTTTGGCACCTTCGCCCATGGCAATCACAATTTGCTTAAAAGGAACAATTGAAACATCACCTGCGGCATAAATACCAGCCTTGTTTGTTCTACAGTTTTGGTCAATTACAATTTCTCCAGCTCTGTTGGTTTCTACTACATCAGTAAAAACGTCGCTATTGGCTTTTAAACCAATCTGTACAAAAACACCATCTGTTTCAATTAACTGTTCTTGCTCCCTAATTCGGTCTTTGTATTTTAGTCCAATTACTTTTTTGCCATCACCCTCAACGTTTATGGTTTGCGCGTTGGTTATAATTTTTACATTAGATAATTGACTTATTTTATCTTGTAAAACTTGATCTCCTTTTACTTCTGGCATAAACTCCAATATGGTAACTTCTGTGGCAATAGAAGCTAAATCGATGGCAGCTTCCAAACCTGAATTTCCACCACCCACAACAACAGTTCTTTTGCCTTTGTAAAACGGTCCATCACAATGTGTGCAAAAAGCAACACCAGCACCAATGTATTCTGTTTCGCCAGGTACATTAAGCTTTCTCCAACTGGCTCCAGTGGCAATAATCAAGGCGGGAGTATGTATCTTTTCACCTAGGGTGGTGCTAATACTTTTTACGCCATCCACCATTTCTACCTTTTCAACCATTCGGTTTTCAAGAATATCTATGGGATAATCATTTAAATGCGATTTAAGGTTAGCACTTAGTTCTGTTCCAGTGGTTTTAGGTACAGATATCATATTCTCAATACCTACTGTTTCGGTGACTTGGCCTCCAACTTTTTCGGCCACAATGGCTACTGAAAAACCTTTACGGGCAGAGTATACTGCGGAAGAAACGCCTGCTGGCCCACCACCAACAACTACTACATCGTAGTTTTTTGTTTCAGCATCAGATGCACTAAAATCGCTGCCTAAAACGTCCTCTAACTTGCCTAATAATTCTGCCATAGAAGATCTACCCACGTGCAGTACTTTACCGTTGGCATATACCGAGGGAACGGCCTGAATATTTAAAGCATCTACTTCATCCTGATAAATGGCGCCATCAATAATCTCGTGTTTAATATTTGGGTTCATCATTGAAATAATATTCAATGCCTGAACTACATCGGGGCAATTGGTACAAGTTAATGAAATATAGCTCTTGATAGTAATACTACCTTTTAGTGCTTTAATACGCTGTATGAATGTTTCGTCTGGTAGGTTTTTTCCAATTCCATCCATATTTAATACAGCCAAAAGCAAGGTTGTAAACTCGTGCCCATTGGGTATAGCCCTAAAGATAAAAGACGATTCCTCACCATTTTTAAGAATGCTAAAACGTAAATCCTCCGCCTCTTGAATTTCTACGCTTACCTTATCTGAGCATGAAGCTACATCTTCAAGTAATTCAATTAGCTCAGATTTGCTGGCATGTGATGGGGAGGTTTGTATTTTAAAAGTATACTGATTTTTAAGACTTGCAAATAATCCTTTTACCTGGTCTTTTAAAGCTTGTTCTAACATATCTTGAATGGATTAAATGGTGAATACTAAAGAAGGGAAAGTATTTAAAGTTTATAATATAGGTTTGTTAAATCCCCTTATCAACGCCTTTGGCAGCTTACTTCCCCTTGCTTTCATGAGCAAAGGGAAGAGCCAAAAGTGTTTTTGTTTTTATCGTAAATAATAATTCGTTTTTGTAAGAAAATTATATTTTCTCAAGTGCTTGAATTGGACTTTTCGGGCAAGCACTAATTAAATCTTACCTACTAAGTCGATGTTTGGCTTAAGGGTATCGCCACCTTTTTCCCATTTTGCAGGACATACTTCTGCCGGATTTTCAGCTACAAACTGTAATGCTTGTAAGCGACGTAAAAGCTCGTCTGCATTTCTACCTACATTCCCAGCTAATACTTCATAAGCAACAATTTCTCCTTTCGGATTTACAATAAAGGTACCTCGCTCGGCCAAACCAACTTCTTCAATCATTACATCAAACCCTCTTGAAATAACAGCTGTTGGATCAGCAAGCATTGGGTATTTAATTTTTTTGATGGTATCTGAAGTGTCGTGCCATGCTTTGTGTACAAAGTGCGTATCCGTAGAAACAGAATAAATTTCGGTGTTAGCAGCTTTAAACTCATCATATTTGTTAGCTAAATCTTCTAGCTCAGTAGGGCATACAAAAGTAAAATCGGCAGGGTAAAAGAAAAACACAGACCATTTACCTAATACACTCTCTTTATTTACTGTTTCAAATCCATTATTTACAAAAGCTTGAACTTCAAAATCTACAATCTCTTTTCCAATTTGTGACATAATACTAAGTTTTAAATATTTGATATTTATTTGTTTTTATTTCTGATTCAAAAGTACTTCAAGTCCTGATATCAATCAAATCGAATGTTTCTATGGTGATATAGTAAATGTTTATATGTGCATATAATCAGTAGATTGCAGTTGTATTGTGTAGCAATGAGTAATGAAAAAATATTGCTATTCTTTTTTCGTCTAAGGAATTTATACGTCAGCGTAATTCCTTTACAATGTTATTTACTATGTCTTAGCTTCATATTAAGTAATGTTAATTTAATATGATTACTATGAGTACTTACACTGTAAATCACATTTTAGATGAGAAGAAAAGAATTTTAGTTCGAGAATTCGCAGGTAGTGTAATAATGGAAGATGTTATCGATGCTTGGAAACAAGATATCAGTAGTGGGATTGTAAATACACAGCTAAAAGGAGTTGTAACCGACTTTACCAACTGTAAGAATAATGCAACGATGAGTGAACTAAGTCAGATATCGGACTTTTATAAAAGTCATTTTGATATTTTTAGACACTTTAAACATGGAGTTGTTTTAGATAGCCCAGGAGTGGCGATATTGTTGATGTTTGAGAATAATTATGCAGATATTAAACATAAAGCTTTTTGTACAAATGAAGCGGCTATGGAATGGGTCAGTCATTAAAATATACTTTCAAAAGCAACCCTCACTAATATTTCTCTTCTATATATTAGAAATTTAATAACTAATTTTTTTAATATGAGAAGTTTTAACGTATTACTACTAGCTATAATAGTTTTATTTTCTTCATGTAACGATAAGGTTGAAGAACCCAATAGCCCTTATGTGCCAATTGAATTAAGTTTGAAGTCTAAAGAATTGGTAAAGTCTTCTAATGTTTTTGGTACTCAAATTTTTAAAGAAGTACTTGAGGTTGAAGATGCTAATAAGAATGTTTTGATTTCACCTTTAAGTGTTTTTCAGGCCTTAGCTATGACCAGAAATGGAGCCAAGGAAACAACTTTGGACGAAATGAATCAAGTATTAGCAGTACAGGATTTTAGTTCAGATGTAAATATATACCAACAAAAATTGGTAAATGCACTTTTAAAAGCAGATAATAAATTTGATTTAGATATTGCCAATAGCATTTGGTATAGAGATGGATTTGAAGTATTGCCAGATTTTATTCAAACCAATCAACAATATTATAATGCAGAAGTGACTGCATTGGATTTCTCTCAAGGTGAAGCGGCCAAGAAAACAATTAACGATTGGGTGGATAAGCAAACCAGAGGGAAAATTCCTGAAATTGTTAAGGAAGTTTCATCAGATCATGTGATGTTTTTAATTAATGCCATCTATTTGTATGGAGAATGGCAAAATTCTTTTGATGCTAAAAATACGAAATCTGAACTATTCTATTCCGAGAGCGGAGAGGAGCAAGATGTAAAAATGATGCATCAGACTAGCTCATTAAGAGTAGGCGGTAATGATATTTTTAGCTCGGTTGAGATGCCTTATGGTAATGGCCATTTTAACATGATGGTTTTACTGCCTAATGAAGGCAAAAAAGTGGCAGATATTGTTGATGCAATGACTGATGAGGCGTGGGATAGTTGGATGCAAAATCTGGTTACAAGCGAAGTGAATCTTTCATTCCCTAAGTTTAAGTTAGAGGCAGAGTATAAATTAAAGAAGCCATTAATGCAAATGGGGATGCCAACAGCATTTACAGGTGCAGCAGATTTTACAGGCATTAATCCAAGAGGAGGTATTGCTATTTCTCAGGTGCGTCATAAAACTTTTATGGAGGTGGATGAAAAAGGAACCGAAGCTGCAGCAGTTACTAGTGTAGAAATAAGAATGACTTCAGCAGATCCTTCGCCAAAGGAATTTGTAGTTAATAAACCATTTGTATTTGCTATCACCGAAAGGGATACCAACACCATATTATTTATGGGTAAGATGATGATGCCTCAGTAACGCTGAGAGTTGAAAAAATATACCCGACAGGTTTTAAAACTTGTCGGGTATAAAAGTATTATAGTTTTTTCGTTGTAATCGTATGACTAGTACTCAACTTTTTTCCTTTTAATAGGCATGGTCATGCATCGGGCACCACCGCCACCACGGGCTAGTTCAGCACCACTAATTGTAATCACATACTTTTCGTAATCAGACAAATTGGTTTTGTTTTCAATCACATCAGAGGCTGGAATTATTTCAAAACCATTGTTGTTCATCTCCTCCATGGTGTAAACATTACGGGCATATCCAATAACTTTACCAGGGCCAACTGCAAAAAAGTTAGCTCCACTATGCCATTGCTCGCGCTCTTGAATCCATATATCTTTTCGTCCTCCGCAGTAAACAGGTTTTAAAGGCATTCCTAAATCATTCAGGCATTTCACCAAATTAGATTGTTTCTCAATATTTTTCACTTTACCATCTTCAATAGAAATTAAAATGGTTTGGAATTTATTAGGTTGCATTATAATCGGGTCGTAAACCATGCATAAATCTCTATCCAGCAAAGTAAAAACCATATCCAAATGAATAAAACTCTCGGGCTTAGAGGGGAGCTGTTGCACCACAATGCTATGCTTGCCTTTATTCTTCATGATTTGTTTCATGATGTAATCAATGCCTTGTGTACTTGTTCTAACACCGGTGCCCACAATTAGTATATCTTCACGGGCGACTAATACATCACCACCTTCAATAGTAATATCTTTTTTATGATGTTTTGAGCTGCCGGGATTAAGCGTGTTGGTTACAAAATGTTTAGAATGATTAAAGATTGCCTCCATCACCATTGATTCTCTTTCGCGCACTTTGTTGGCCATCTTCCCAACTAAAACGTGGTCGTACATGGTCATAGATGCATCCCTAGTAAAAAAGAAATTATGCAACGGACGTAAAGCATTTCTTTCGTCTGATAAAAAGCCAGTCAGCGTATCTTTTTGTAAAGGAACTCCTTCAATAATTTGATTGGCCAATTCCTTTGGAGCTAACTCTAATAAGCTATTTTTAATGGGCTTAACTTCTTCTCTTTTACAAATTTGAGAAACCAAGTTTTCTTTAACTTCAGGTATTTCTAATATCTCACTCAATAAATCCTTTACCTGAAACGTCTGGGTTATTTTACCCAATACTTGACTCAATTGCCTGTATTCTTCTTCGGCAACAGATAAGTTTAAGATATCACTATATAAAGCTCTCTCTGCATTACCAGGAGTCATATTTTCAACTTCGCTACCTGGAGTATGTAAAATTACACCTTCAATTTCTCCAAATTCGGAATGTACACCAATGTTTATAGCCTCGGTCATAAAATCAAGTATTTGTTCATTGAGTACGAAAGTAAATAATCCAAACCCATCAAAAGATGATTTTTTGCAGATGGACTAGCTAATTTTTAAAAGAAACCCATTAAATGGGAAGTAATTCATGAATCTGCGGCAAAGTCCATTTTTCCATTAAGGCCTTTTGGTAAATTTTGGCTCTTTCTTTATCGTTTTGCATTAAAACACCTATTAGTTTTCCATCATTATTTAAATAAAGATGCCTGATGATGCCGTTGTTACTTTCTTTAAGTAATTCGGTATTTTTCTCCTTTGGCAGAAAGGAAAAGAAAAATTGCTCGAATACACTAGTTTTCATTCGAAAAGGCTTTAACTCCAACTCTATTTGGTGACCACAAGCGTTAAGTCCTGCTATCTTACCTTGATGCTCCGCGGCATGCCATAATCCAGTTACTTCAGCTGATGGATGCTCGGCTACATCGCCAGCTGCATAAATATTAGACACTGAACTTTGTAAATACTGATTTACAAGGATGCCTCTATGATGTTTTACCTCAGTTTCTTTTACCAGATGAATGTTAGGAGAATATCCAATGCTTGCTATAATTGCATCGTAAGGATAATTGATGCCATCAATTTGTATGTTATCCTTGCCTAAGTCATCCTGAATATATTTGACCTCCTTCGCATGGAGTACCAGCTTAACTTTAGTTTGAAGAATGGCTTCTTGAATAAAACCAGAAAACTCAGGCGTAAAAAATTGCTGAAGAACCCTGGAGCCTTGGTCTATCAATGTTACCTCTTTACCCATTTTAATTAATTCAGAAGCGGTTTCAACACCTTCAACACCTGCTCCAAAAACTAAAAAGCGTTTTGCTTTGGCAGAGGCTCGTATGATATTTTCCACCTGACGAGCTGTATTCACATGAAAAATATCTTCATCAGCTAAACCTTCAATGGATAATTTTCGCGGACTATTACCTGTTGTTATAATCAATTTATTATATCGCAGATGTCCTCTTTGTAAAAAGGATAATTCGTTTTTCTCTGTATCAATAGCTTCAACGCTGTCATATAATAGTTCAACATGATTGTTAACAAGCCATTCGTGACTGGTAATAGCGAATTCCTCTTTATGAAACCCACTGGCAATATGTTTGTTTACTTGCGTTCTTTTGTAAGGAATGCGGTCTTCATCTGTAATCCAAAGAATACTGCTAGTGGCATCCTCTTCTCGTATGGCTTTAATAGCCGAAAAACCTGCTATTCCGCCGCCTATAATAATAAAATCTTTAACTAACATTTTGGTTTGTTTTTGTCTGGTGCGATAAATACTATTAACTATATAAGGTTTCGTAACACCATTTAGTTTAAATTAAAGCTTATTCATAAAAAGAAAATAAACATTTTGAGCCGAGCTATGTTTTTTCATCGTACTTTTGCAACTCAATGAAAAAGGCCAAAATTTATATATCGATTCTGTTTGCGTTGATATTCGTTTTTCCAAGCGTATATCAGGCAGGTCACGTCGTACATAAGCATTGGCAAAAATCAGAGGTACACCATTGCAGTTGTAAGCACGATGTTGTACCAGCTGGTAAAGTGAGTTTTACTTACCCGCAAAAAACGGAAGAAGCTTGTGCAGTCTGTGAGTTCGAATTTGCCGTTTTTAATAGTGCAAATCACTCCGTTTTACAAGGTGTTGCTTTTAATTACTTCGATATAGATTATCCGCTTGTACAAAATTTTGTATCGGATAAACATATTTTCATTATAAAACTTAGGGGACCACCCTATCATCTCTTCACGTGATTCTTTTTAAGTTTATCCATTCCGCGATAAGCTATTCTATTTATGCTTAATACAAGTTATTGTGAAGAAGTACATGATCATGTGCTTACTAATATCGTTTTGTTCGGTAGTTAGTAATGCGCAGTTGTACACTGTTACCGGTAAAGTACTGGATGAAAAAGGTATTCCCTTACCGGGATGTCATGTTCATTATCAAGATAAATGTAGTGTAACAGATTTAGAAGGTCTTTTTATTCACGAGGTGAATGAAGGGAATATACATATTATATTTTCCTTTATTGGCTATGATAAAAAAGATACTTCGTTTGTGGTTACACACGATGTTGATATGAATGTGCAGCTAGTTTCAGAAAATCAATTAATCAACGAAATTGCTGTTGTTGGCACAGGTATCAGTACCACCAAATCTAAGAAAAATGAGGTGGTAGATGCCAGCTTTATGCGCAAAAATCAAACCGGAACTTTTATTAAATCCATCGAACGTATTGCAGGTGTTAATGCCATGGATATAGGAGCAACATCTTCTAAGCCAATTATACGTGGTATGGGGTTTAATAGGGTTGTGGTGAGTGAAAATGGCGTAAAGCAAGAAGGCCAGCAATGGGGAGCAGACCATGGGCTGGAACTAGATCCGTTTAGCATTGAAACCGCCGAGGTGGTTAAAGGTGCTTCGGGACTTGAATACGGAAGCGATGCTATTGGAGGATATATTAATGTCACCAATAACAAAGTACCCGTTAAAAATTCCTTGTCGGGAGAAGCCAGTTTGTTGGCCAAATCGGTAAACGATACCTATGGCGGTTCTGTGTTTTTGCAAGGTCGTAAGGAGAAGACCTTTTTTAAGCTGCGTCTTTCTGCCTTGGATTTTGGAGATTATAGAGTACCTACTGACCAGATAGTTTATTTGAGTCAAAAGATGCCTATTTACAATAACCGATTGAAAAATACTGCGGGTAACGAAAAGGATTTTTCTGCTTTAGTAGGCCGTGTCAGCGACAAGTATAAAACAACATTGTCAGTGAGTAATGTCAATCAAAAGTCGGGCTTTTTTCCTGGGGCACATGGTATACCAGATAATGATAGAGTGAAACATGATGGCGATTATCGCAACGTGGATTATCCTTATCAAAAGGCCAATCACTTTAAAGTGTTGAGCCAAACCAAGTTGTTTTTACCGCAAGGTCATGCCATATTAGATTTAGGTTTTCAGGATAATAAGAGGCAGGAATGGAGTGCATTTCATACGCATTATCCTAATCAACCTATACCTGATGTGGATGAGAATCTGGAACTTGATTTTCGTTTAAAAACCTATAGTGCCAATTTAAAATATCAAGTAAATACGCAGCCTTTGGGTAAATTAAGTGCTGGTCTTCAATATCAATTAAAAGATAATGATGTGGCTGGTTACAATTATTTTTTGCCCCAATATGATGCGTATAGTGTGGGTGCATTTGCTCAAGTAGAGAAGAAAATTACCGATAAGCTAAAGCTGAATGGTGGTATTCGCTACGACCAGAGCAATGTGAAAACACTAGGTTATTTTGATGAGGTGCTGTACGATTATTTTATTTCTAGAGGAGATAGTGAGGAGGATGCTATAGCCTATGCACAGCGAAGCTATGATTTAGATAAAGATTTTGGCGACATAAGCTGGTTGGTGGGTTTGGTGTATAAACCCAATGATGCCATTATTGCCCGTATGAATGTGGGTAAGGCATTTAGAATGCCAACGGCTATTGAGCTGGGCGCTAACGGAATTCATCATGGATCTTTTAGGCATGAGATGGGCGATAGTACTCTGAATTCAGAAAAGGGCTATTATTTAGATGGCAATATCGAATTTAAGACTAGAGGCTGGGAGATTGAGTTGAGCCCTTACATGTATTACTTCACTAATTACTTGTATTTACAACCTACTGGTGAGTTTAGTCAGCTACCACATGGCGGACAAATATATCGCTATTCGCAAACCGAGGCTTTATTGTCGGGGCTTGAGTTTAGCGTATATAAAAGTTGGTTTAATGATAAGGTGGGGTCGTTGGTTACTTTAGAATACATCTATAATAAGAGGATTTCTGAGGATGAATCGCAGCGATATCCTTTGCCATTTACACCACCTTTTAATGGTTTTGTTGAGTTGGATTACAAGCTGACCAATGGTAATAGTAGATGGAGTAATTCCAGACTATTTGTAAATAGCAGGTTTGCTTCGGCACAAAATAGAATATCGAATAATGAAGAGCTTACAGATGGTTATGTCATTTTTGGAGGTGGTATTTCTTCAGATTTGGCCTTGGGTAGTCATAAACTAGAACTAACCCTGCAAGCCAGCAATATTTTTAATACCAAATATTATAACCACGTTAGTTTTTACCGACAAGTAGAAATACCTGAGCCTGGTAGAAACTTTCAATTATTAGTAAAAGTGCCTTTTTAAATAAAAATAGTAGTTAGCTATTCGTTTTTAGTAGGAGGTAATCATTAAAATTTTTAACGAATAAATAAAAATCAAAATGAAAAAGTCATTCATCATATTAGCAGCCATTTTTATGGCATTATCATCATGTACAAAAGATGAGGTAGATACTAAAAAACCAGAAATAGATGTTGTTAGTCCTGAAGAAGATGATCACTTTCATCCTGGAGATAAGATTCACTTTGTATGTAATTTCTCTGATGATACAGAATTAGCCAATTATAAAATTGATATCCATTTTAATTCAGATGGTCATGAGCACAGTGCACAACTAAAATCAGGTGTGGTGGATGATCATGGCCATGAGGGGCACCCTTGGGACTATGATTATGATGGGACATTTGAAGAAGGTAAAATGTCCGTTAAGGTAGATATGGAAATTCAAATTCCAACAGAAATAGACCATGATGGGGAAATGGAAGAAGTGGCAGAAGGGGAATACCACTTTGGAATTTATTGTTTAGATAAAGCCGGAAACCAACAGGTAGAGTTCATTAAAATTGCTATTGAGCACGACGATCACTAGAAGATAGTTTATCAAGTAATAAAGTCGAAAGTCGCTATAGAATTGAGAAAGGGAGGACGTTGGTTCTTCCTTTTTTAGTTTCAGGAGGAAATTAAACGCAGAGAAGAATTGGGTGCATTGAAGTCGCTTGGCATAGTTTGAGCGGAAAGATTAAGTTATTGACTAAATTCATTTGAGAAGGCGCAGAGTACGCTGAGATGTTTTGGCTACGCTAAAATATGCTGGGTTCGGGATTTCGATTCTCAATATGCCGTCCATTCTTTTTTGGTTTATTACGCAGTTAAAACCCTTTGCGCCCTCTGCGCTTCTCAAGGGGTACATATTAATGGGCTTATGCTAGTCTCATAAATATTTACCATAGCTGAGAGTTGAAATTGGATTTCTCTTTGCGTTTAAATACAATTGTGTTTATCTCCACTTTGGCATAATACAAAGCGATGCTTATATTTGAGCATCTAACTATATAAGTACATGCAGCATATTTCAGCACCTATATTATTATTGAATCCAGCTATTTGCAAAGCCAATATTCAGCGAATGGCCGCTCGGGTAAAATTGTGGAAAGGCGATTTTAGACCCCACTTTAAAACACACCAGTCGGCTGAGGTGAGTGAGTGGCTGAGGGAAGCAGGAGTAGAACGAATTACAGTATCCTCCTTAAAAATGGCGGAGTACTTTGCTCAGCATGGTTGGAGCGATATTACGGTAGCTCTTTCTGTTACTAAATTACAAGCGCAGGTAATTGATCAGTTAGCTTCTAACATCAATTTAAATATTGTGGTGGAGGATATGGAAAGCATCCATGCATTGGAGGGCTGTTTAAATAATCCAGTGGGTGTTTTTATAAAAGCCGATACTGGTTATCACAGAACAGGCGTTGATGCGGATGATTTAGTGCTGATGAAAAAGTTACTTACACCATTGCAAGAAGCCAAAAAACTTATTTTCATGGGCTTTTTAACCCATGCAGGCAATACTTATTATGCACGTAATCAGCAACAGTTAGATGACATTGTAAAGCCCGCTTTAGAAAAAACGTTGGCGCTGAAAACCTTTTTAAAAGATCATTTTCCGTTGATGCAATTGTCGTGGGGCGATACGCCAAGTTGCTCTATGTACAATGATTTTTATGGCTTGGATGAATATCGTCCAGGTAACTTTGTGTTTTACGATTACACCCAAACGCAAATAGGTAGTTGCACCTTAAAAGATGTGGCTGTTTGTATGGCAGCACCGGTTATTGCTACTCATCCCGAAAGGAATGAAATAGTATTACATGCAGGCGCCGTACATCTATCCAAAGATAATATTAAACTTTCTGACGGTACTATTTCTTTTGGTAAGGTGGTTAAGTTAAGTGGTTTAACATGGAATATTGAAGAAGAGATAGGAGAAATTAAATCCTTATCGCAGGAACACGGCATAGTTTCTGTAAATAACAATATATTGCAGCACATTAAACCAGGAGATGTAGTGGGGATAATTCCCGTTCATTCTTGTTTAACGGCCAATTTAATGAAGCAATTTTTAAGTACGGATGGTAACCTTATCGAAATGATGAAGTAATACTATCTGAATACAATAAACACAGTACCCAAAAAACCTTTATATGAAGAATTTTATACTTCTTATTTCACTTGTATTGTTAATGGCTGGTTGCGCCAGTAAACGATTTGTAAAAAAAGCTACCGAGCTAGAAAACTCAGGCTTGTATTTAGATGCAGCCAATAACTACTACAACTCATTACAAAAAAACATCAATAATATAGATGCCAAGCTGGGACTTCAGCGCACTGGGCAATTGGTGTTGGATGATAAAATTGATGATTTTAAAACTAAATATCAAAGTGGTATTGCTAAGGATGCAGTATATTCTTTTAGAGATGCCGAAGCTTATATTAAGAAGTTGAAGGGAGTGGGAATTCAACTTTTATTTCCTGAGGAGCAAAGAAGTTATTATAACGAGATGGAAGATAATTATTTAACTAAGCTTTATGGAGAGGCGGTAAAAGCCTTGAACTTGGAACAATTTACTACTTCCGAAAAGCAGTTTTCTGAGATTCTGTCTATCAACAATAATTATAAGGATGCCAAAAGTAAATGGAAGATTGCTAAGTACGAACCGATATACCGCAGTGGAAACGAAATGATGGAAAATCAGATGTATCGTTCGGCATATTTTACTTTTAAGGGAATTGTAGATCAGGTGCAGATATATGAAAATAGTCTGGATTTAATGAATACCTCTTTGGATAAAGCTAAGGTAACCATGTATGTATCGGCCGTGAATACCAATTACTCAGGTTATAGAACCACAGCAGCACAGTTAAACAGTAAGGTGATAAACGGTATTAATGGTATTAAATCGCCTTTGTACGAGGTAGTGGGTACCGGAACGGCCACCCAAAAAAGCAGTAATGTTTTTGGTAAGGCATTTCAATACGACAGAACCAAAGGTGTGGCTAATGCCGAGGCTCGACCTAAATCGAAGGCCGTATTTGAGTCGATGTTGCATAAGTACAGCAAGAGTGCGGGTAACCTACAGAAAACCGAAAAACGTGGTTTTATTAAAAGAACAATAGAATATAAGGACAAGGAAACAGGTTTAATGAAAACCAAAGTGGTGTACGATAAGGTTAGATATTACGAGTATAAACTAACCCGAAGAGTATACTTATCATTGGCTTATTCCTTAAAAAGAACCGATAGAGATGAGCTGGCTATTTCCGATTCGTACAACAACGAAGAAGTGGAGCGATTGAGTTATGCCAAGTTTGATGGTGATTATAAAAAGGTGATTCCAGGTTATTGGAAGTATTCGAGCAAGGATAGCGATGAGGATGAGGTGTACGATAGTGCGAGCTCTATCAGTGCTTTAAAAGAAAAGTTTGAAGCCAACAAAACACCACGTTCGTTAACCGATATGGAAAACGACTTGATGTCGGATTGTGTATCGCAAATCACCAAACAAATTCAGAATTATAAACCAGAGAATTAATTGTATATGCGCATTGCCATTGTTTTACTTTTAGCCACCTTACTAGCGGCCTGTTCTGGTGCCAAAAAACAGGCCGAATTATTGGAGCAAACCAAACCTGCATGGTTAAAGGAGCGTCCTGTAAATCCAGATTATTATTACGGAATTGGTATCACCTCAAAGGTAGGTTCGCCTACTTTTTACGAGGATAAAGCCAAGGATCGCGCTTTAGCAGATATATCGAGTCAGATTAATTCTACCATTAAATCCGAAGCTATGTTTTATCAGGTTGAGGATAAACAAGGCGTGCATGAGTATTTACAAAATCGTATTAAATCAACCTCGGCCCAATATTTAGAAGGCTACGAGTATATTGAGAAGTGGGAAGATTTATCTAATGTATATGTGTACTATCGATTATCGAAACAAAAGTATAAAGAGGTTAAGGCACAGCGTAAGTCCGAAGCCATAAAACTGGCCCTGGAGGATTATGTGGGCGGGGTAGAGCTGCAAGAGCATGGCCGACATATTGCCGCCATTGAGCATTATGCCAAAGCCATCGACGCTTTAAGCGGATACTTAAACGAATCGACCACGGCTGAGGTAAAGGGTAAAGTGGTTAATTTAGCCTTGGAATCCAGCAAACGAATAAATGAAATTATTCACTCATTTCGTATTTCATCCAATACACAAAACTTAAGTGCTGATAACTTTTTTCTGATTAATGATGATAAGCAAGTTACAGTAACTAATTGCCCGGTTCGTTTAAAATATTCGGGTGGATATTTAGTGCAGGATAAGATAAAAACAGATGATAGAGGTCGCCTGGCCATGCCTAATTTACCTACTAGCAATGGCGGTAAGCATACCTTGCGAGTGAGTATAGATCTTGTAAGCCTAGGCCGACAAGTCACCCGTAATTTATATGTGCGCAAAATTATTGAGCAGCAAAAAGCAGCGGAGATAGTTGTTGGGAAATAGGGGTAAAGGGTTGAAAAGGTGTAAAGGTTTAAGGTTTTAGAGGGGATTTTTCCAGATTTTATCGAACATTTACACTGCAAACTCAATACTCTATCTTGAAAAATGGGTACTGCAGCCTACAAAAGATATAAGTTGGCCTACAAACTCATTTCTTTTTGTCTACGAAATTACTACTTAAAGCTGCCAAATGATTGCTTAAACATGCAAAGTCATTACACGAGCCTACAAAATGATTGTACATAATTACAAGGTCTATGTTTTTGGCCTGCAAACTCATTGGTATATGCTACAAAGTGACTGCTGATGCCTACAAAATTATATATAAAAGCTACAAACTAAATAATAGTGACGAAGAAATGAATTGTTGAGGAAATAAATAGACTTAGTTGCCCTGCAAACAGAAATATTAGTTCTGCAAAATGACTTATTTATCTTACAAAATGACTATTTGATGTTGTTGTGGTATTGCGTTGAAATGTATGTAAGTTCTTAATTATATTATGTGGATAATTTACTTATATGGATTAATTATGAATTAGTTAAGAGATTTGTATTTAATAAAATAATTGTACTACATTTATTATAGTTTAATCAAAACCGAAATAATTATGAAGTCTTTTAGCAAACTTACCATTGATGAAAAAATTTCTTCAGTAGAAACAAAAGCCAAAAACAGCCTAGCTAACCCTGAAATTCTAGAAAAATTAAGCCTGTTTAATGTAAATGAAGAGTATGTTGCCCAAACGCTAACTTGTGCTTTAACGGCACGTTCTGCCAGCCAACAACAAGAAAAGGAGTATAGCGAAAAGCTTACTGCTACCGATAGGCGCGATGCTGCGTTAGAGGAGGTAGAGCTAATTTACGATGATACGATGCAACTGGCGCGTATGGTAATGGTAAATGCCAACTTTGATACCGCTTTAAAAATTGGAATTCAGCTGCCTGCTGCAATAGGTAAAAAGATTGAGCGATTACGTTCTTTTTATGCTGGCATAACTACAGATGTCAATTTACTTCCTTTACTTACTCGTTTTAACAGGGGTATTGAAGTATTGCAAACCGAACAGCAAAAAGTAGAGGAGCTAGCTGAGCTACAACGCCTGCAAGTACAAGAAAAAGGAGAAGCTCAAGCTGCTACACAAGAACGAAACGAAGCCTTGGAAGTTATGATTGAGCGTAACCGTGAGTTTACAACCCTACTAAAAATTGCCCTGGGCAAACGCAACGACCTACTGGAGAGTGTAGGCATTTTTGTGAGGAGTTAATAAAGCATTTAGGCCACCGAGAGGTGGCCTTTTTTTAGTATAACAGCGTGAAACTCTAGCTTTGAAAGATTTAATTAATCCTAAAAAAAACATTTTAGGGGTAAGTAAAAGAAAAATAACAACACCTTAGCTTGTTTTACTCTAGGGAGTTAGGGCACAATTATGCAAAAACTAAGTAAACATTAATGATTATTTGATAGTATGGAAAAATTATATGTAAAATCATTTGCAGAATTTCATGAAACTATATCATTATTTAGTAGCAATAGAACACATTTTAGAGGACAAAATGATGTTAAATATAAGCTGATTCCACAAGTAGGAAGAGATAACTATCATAAAGTAATTACAGGTGATAAAAACATTGATGAAAAAATAATATTTGAAAGTTGGAAAAGGTATGCTGTAAATTTCATTGACAAAAAACCAGAAAATGATTGGGATTGGTTAGCTTTAGCTCAGCATCATGGTTTGGTAACAAGACTTTTAGATTGGACAAAGAATCCTTTAGTAGCTCTTTTTTTTGCATTACTAGGGAATAATGGAAATAAGGATAGTGCTGTCTTTGTTCTTGAATCTAAGAACACTGTAAAACACGACATGATTGGTCCGTTTGAAGTAGATTTTTCATCTGTATATTACCCACAAGGTATTACTTCAAGAATATTAAGTCAAAGAGGTGTTTTTACATTTAGCCATAAGCCTAATGTTCCTTTAGAAGAACTTATTGAAGACAGTGGAAATATGAAAAAGATAATAATTGCTAAAGAAGGGCTTAGTGAAATTAGTAAATCTTTAGAGTTGTATGGTGTGAATGAATTAAGTATTTATCAAGACTTAGACCATATGTCTACGTACTTAAATCGTTTTGTAGAGAATTTGGGAGTTCTGCCAAATGTCGTTAGATAACAGTGCCCAACAAAAAATAAAGGTCATAGGCTGTTAGCAGAAATCTGGGAGTTTTGCTCCGTTTAATAATTTCGCCGAAACTTTTGTTTCGGCTAGTGAAAAGAATAAATATATAACCAAAACCTTAGTTACGGCTCTGTGGGCTTTTGGAGGTTGGATTTTCAAATCAGCTTACAACCCCTTATTGTTAGCGTTGGCAACCATAGAAAAAAAAGAGACATTGAAGAATAAGACTAGAAATATTATTGGAATAGTACTCTGTATATTAAGTATTTCAATCTTGATTTACCTTTTCCCTTTGACAAAGTTGTTAATTGTAATTCCTACTACTCTCTTTTTTGTCTCGTTAAAATTAAAGAAATGGATTTGGACAATAGTTCTTAATACTTTGACAATTTTACCTTTATTAATCATTCTGATTGGATTAAAATTCCCAACTAATAAACAGGTTGTCATTAATTCAGAAATTAGATATCAAATACTTGATTTCGGACAAGGTGATTACATCCGCAACGCAATTGAATCCAAACTTGGGAATAAACGAGTATTTTTAGCAGACACAGTCAACGGAATAAAGTGGTTATATGTAAAAGAAAGTGATTTTAAGAAACTTTGGCCGGAACTACCGTTTGAAATGCGGAAAAAACAATATACTATAAAAGCAACTTTTAAAACATATGAGTTATGGAATGGAAATTGCTCAAATGCGATATTAATTAACGTGCAGCAAATTGATGGAAATCCCAAAATTACAAAATAAACTACGGATGCCAGCAAACCGCAATTAAGCATATGGAGTCTGACTCATTTTGTAAGTTTTATAGCTTCGGCAACCAACGCCAAATCGTTAATTTGGCTTTAGAAATGAAAAGATAAAAACAAATAAAAGATTTGGCTCAGTGGAGTTTTAATAGGTATGGTTCGTTAAATTGCCATACGCTTCATACGGCAGGCTGTTCGAACATCAGGGTGAAATTGCATTAAGAACCAATAAAATAAGATTGATTATGAGAATATTAGTAGTTTTGATTTTAACAGTAGGAATAAGTGTTTCTACTTTTTCCCAAAAGTCGGTAGTAATAAAAGGAAAAACAAAGTATGACTTAGATTATTACTTTGATAAAAACAAAGATTCTAAAATGACAATGAATAAAGTAAATGGATTTTATGAATTGACAATCCCAAAGAAGAAAAAATATGAAACAGTCACATTAATGGAAAACGGAGATGATATGTGTGACCAGAAAATAAATATTAGTAAACTTTTTGAGTATGCTAAAATTACTAAGACAGATACAATTATTAACGATGCAACATATATAAGCTCATGCTTGAGAATGGATATGATGGCACCACCAGAATATGAAAACTTTGTAGGCAAATGGGAAAATGTTGATTTTGAGATGTATATTTATACGGATGGAGAATTTTACCTGAAATATAAGGAAGAGAGCGTTTCTTTTCAAAGAGAAGGATCGTCTAAAATTACGGGAGCAAATCTTATATTACTCAAAACACGGTCGATAAAAAATAATCTTACAGGAACATATGCCGATGATACAGAAACAATTGAATTTGTTTTTAAGGATGGATTTTTATATTCAGAAAAACTTGATGTTAGATTAAAACAAGAATAACTAATGCTAATAAATAGAACTATGAGTGTTCGGCACGACCTAGCGATGAGTTTCGGTTGAACTACACCCTGGATTACCTATGCACTAATCGAAGGTTATATGTGTTTTAGCATTAAATTTAAGAAGTATGCATTTATCAAAGTTTTAAAAGAACGGAAATTGCATTGTTTTATTTATGGACGCTGAGCATTGTAAGAAGAGAATAATAGTAAAAAGACTTGGTTAATTATTTTAAGTTATAATTATTACTAAGTGATATCGTGAGATTTTAAAAGTAAGACTAGACAATTTAAACTATATAAAACTTAATTAGAAGAAACTATTTGGTAAAGAATTAGCGATATGCATTACATTTTGCACAATGTTTGCTATACCACATAAAAAAACACTTATACTATGAGAACCACATTTTATTTAACGGTTATTATTTCAATTTTTATAATTAGTTGTGATAAAGAAGCCCTTGAAAGTGAGAACCCTGTAATTTTAAAAGCAAATTTTGAAACAATTGATGACTTGTATAGTCCAGGAGAATTAATTGAATTTTCTAATATTGGTGATACGGTTGCTTTATATAGTTGGGATTTTGGCGATGGTAACACTTCTGCAGAAAGAAACCCAAGTCATCGTTATCAGAATTCAGGTATGTACGATGTTAAGTTAATTATTAAAGATGTTCAGGGGAACCGTGATAGCTTGAATAAAAAAATAAAAGTTGGAGAGTGGTTCGCATATGAAATAGTACTGACTCAGTTAGATGAGAGTAAGTATAATAAACAAGATGAATATTGGGATGAAGATCTGAGTGAGAAGGAAAGATTACCAGATGTTTATTTTGAAATAAAAGATCAGAATGAGGATGTATACTATACTTCTGAGACCATATTTAATTTACATCCGAATAAACTACCTCTTACTTTTAGGATTCCAACTATAAAAATTGAACCATTATCGGTTGATTTTAATGAAGCATCAAGAATAATTTATTTAAATGATAAGGACGGTGATACATATGAAAATATTATGACATCCTTTGACCATGGGATTACAACCTATGTTCATGATAGAATAAAAAGATTAGGAGAGATTACTGTAAGTGCAGGTGCCACATTTAAGGTTAAATATATAGTAAAATAATTGGCTATAAACACTTAATTATACCCTAAGCGTAAGATGAATGAAGTGCTAAGAAATAAATAAGGAATATAAAGTAACTGCCTTTGATGTTTCAGAAAGTGCTGTAGCACTCTGCAAAAGCGGTTTCCAGATTCTAATGTTAAATTTGTTCAAGCAGATTTAATACAAGAAGTTACTGAGTGGCATATGAAATATGATTTTGTTTTAGAAATCTTCACTATTCAAGCCCTTCCTCCAAAACATGAAGAGGTTTTAATTAAAAATATATCCAGCTTTGTATCTGAAGGTGGTCACTTAGTTGTATATTACTGAGCTGCAAGCTGAAAAAAGAGGCTATAAAAATGGACCGCCTTGGCTTTTAAATCAAGATTATATCAAATCATTTGAAAGATATGGTTAAAACAAGTTTCTATTTCAACAAGCAAAAAACGAAGTAGGAGAAGAAATTCAACTTTCCGTATTTGAGCGGTAAAGAATAACCGAAAACCTAAATTATGAGATTCATAAAGAATATACCAAAGCTATTACTAATTATAGGCATTATTGTATTAAGTGCTTGTGGAACCAGCAAAGACATTTCAAATAGTGATAGTACTGTAAACCGAGATGGAAGTTCATTTAAAAAAGCCATTATTGTAAATGATATTAAGAGTGAATATTCCTACGTAAGGAGTGTTTGCGAAGGATGTCAGATATTAGGTCAGTCCTTGGTCTTTGATAAAAAGAAACCATACGATGTAATTAAGGTTCAGAAATCTGATGGTGAGAAAGGTGCCTATTATTTTGATATTTCTAGCTTTTATGGAAAGGGGTTTTAGATAATATTAGATTCAACTATGTTAAAAGAAAACCTTCGAACATATAAAATGGTGTTGTTTACACTTGGTATAATATTGACGGCGTTGTATTACTCGCTTGGCTATTACTTTCCATTATTAATTAATAATTATTTACCTCATATGATTAGTAATGTAGAACTCCAGGTTTAGCTTCTAGCAATTGTGGTAGTTGGTCTTGGAGGTTTTGTTTGGTTATTAATAAGCTCTATTAAAGTATATAATAAAAGAGGAGGAAGTTTTTATATAGGTTCTTTTGTAGGCAATATTACCCTATGGATATTATTTATAGTAAAGCTGTTTATTGCGTAGATATGATTAGTCGCAGGTATGGATCGGTTTACTTCAGAATTAGCTTTTAGCCAGTTGTGTACTAGGTTTAAATTTTAATAAAAACACCAATGCTGCTCCCAATACCACAAGCAATAATAAACTTATAAAACTTACAGATAAACCATAGCTTTCGGCAATAAATCCCAATAGGGGAGGACCTGCCAGAAAACCAACATAGCTGGTTCCGGAAATAAAAGCTATACCAGAGGCAGAATCAATATGAGGAATATTGGCAGATAAACGATACGCTTCGGGTACGATGACCGAGAAGCCAATGCCCACAATAAAAAAGCCCAGTATGGTGACTAAACCCATATTGGTCAACACCAGAACAAAACCTATAATAGAGATGATAAAACCACGCAAAATAACCTGAACCGCACCATATTTTTTGCTAAAATAATCCCCAACGAAACGAGCCAAAGTCATGGCTAAAGAGAAACCGGCATATCCTAAACCAACATAATTACTGTTTAAGTGTACCACATCCTTTAAGTACAAACCACTCCAGTCGGCAATGGCTCCTTCCGATACCATGGCAATTAAAGCTATTACAGCCAGTATAACCAAAAGGCCAACACGTTTACTGGAGGACTTTGGAGCACTTTGAAAGGGTTCTTTAATTTTTCTGTTTTTTATATAGTGTTTGTAAAAGCCTACTTGAAGTATTAATACCAGAGCAGCAGCTATCATTACATGTAAGGTAGCATCGTCCAGTAATATCATCAGTATTGTTCCTGCGCCCGATGCTATTAGTGCGCCCAAACTAAAAAAAGCATGGCACGACGACATAATGGTTATTTTTCGTTGCTCCTCAATCACCGTTACCATAGAGTTAGCCGCTATCTGAAATAAACCGCTGCCAATGCCCCAAAATACAAATATGACGATTATCCAAAAATAGCTCGGTGCAAGGAAGATGCCTATCATAGAAAAAGTCATAAATACAATGCTAACAAACGACATATTGCCTTCTCCAATTTTACGAACCAAGGGTTTGCCTGCAAAAGTACCCAGTAGAGCGCCCATCGATCCAAAAAATAAAGTAATGCCCAATTGACTCTCACTCATTTCTAATTTTTCGATAATGTGCGGAATATATAATACCCAGGTTCCGTACAGTAAACTCAAGGATAAGAAAAGCTGAGCTGTAGCAAAAAATGTAAGTCTGTTGGCCGATGAAGTGGACATATCTATCAGTTATAATTAGGCTACAAACTTATGCTTTAAAATGCGATTGTTTTTGTCTTAATATGTCGTATTTTTGATTTATTATATCATTGCAAGATGGAGCCCATTTACGAAAATATTCAACCTAATATCAATAGCTCGTTTTATTCATTTATGGAATCGCCGGGTTGTTGCGAACCTTTTTGGCATATTCACCCAGAGTACGAGTTGGTGTATATTCATTCAGGCAGTAACGAGAGGCATATCGGAAGTAATATTACCCGATATACCAATGGAGACCTACTGCTCATTGGTTCTAATATACCGCATTCAAATTTGGGTAATGTTGATGATGCCCATAATAAAGAAGTGGTTATTCAGATGAGCGAGGATTTTGTGGATAATCAGCTAGGTGGCTTTGTGGAGTTTAACGAGATATCGGATCTTTTTAAACGTTCGTTACATGGCATTAGCTTTCATGCCAGGGTAAAGGAAAAAGTAGGGCCTATGCTGATGCAGCTAGTTCAATATAAATCCTTTGAAAAGTTATTAAAGCTGATAGAGATATTAGGCCTATTAGCCAGCACGCAGGACTATACGTTATTGCATACTAATACGGCGAGCCTTCATATTCAATCCAACGATTTTAATCGAGTGAATCGCATTAATAATTTTGTGTCGGAACATTATTCAAGAAACATACCGTTAAAAGAATTGGCCGATTTAACAGGCCTAACAGAAACATCGTTTAGCAGGTTCTTTAAAAAAGTTACTGGTAAAACTTTTATTACCTTTTTAAACGAATATCGTATTCAGAAGGCTTGTACTTTTTTAGCTAAAAGCAACAGTAATATTTCGGAGGTTATGATGAAATCGGGATTTGTAGAACCTGCTCACTTTACCCGTGTTTTTAAACGCTATACCTCTTATACTCCGCGCGATTATAAAAAAAAGATTAGAACAAAGGAGTTGTAGTATGGAGCGATATAGAATTATTCACCTAAAGTTGACAATAGTATGAATGAGATATATAAAGTTGGGATTTTAATTTTTCTTTTCTCGTTAAGTTACTCTTGTTCCAACCAAAGGAAAAGCAATGGTAATAAGCAAGAAGTAATGCCATGGTGTATCGTTACATTTGATTCTTTACAAAGATCGCCGGCAGCACGTATTGACATGCTGAAGGAAATGGGATTTACCAATTATGGCTACGAAGGACAGGGTAAGTATTTAGATGATATGCTTGAAGAGTTTCAACTGGCTCATGAAAATAGTATTGAGATAAGCTCCGTTTTTCTATGGTTAAATGCAAAAAGGGATAGTATGGGTAAACTGAGCCCTTCCAATAAAAGGATGTTTGATATTTTAAGCCAAGTGGAGCAGAAACCATGCATATGGCTTAGCTTTAGTAATAATTATTTTAAGGGATTAAGTCAGGAACAATCACTTAATTTAGCTGTTGAGTTTATTCAATTTATTAAAACTAAGGCAGCAAAAATAGGGTGTAAGGTTGCATTGTACAATCATCATGGTTGGTTTGGTAATCCATATAATCAGCTTGAGATTATTGAAAAACTGGCAAATGACTCCTTAAAAATGGTTTATAATTTTCATCATGCACATTCTTATATAGATGAATTTCCTGAAATAGTAAAAAAAATAAAACCGCACCTATCTCATGTTAATATTAATGGAATGAAAAACGACGGCCATGAGATTTTAACAGTAGGAGAAGGGGATGATGAGTATGATATGATGAAAGTGTTATTGGAAGAAGGGTATACGGGGTCATGGGGTATTTTAGGACATATGGAACATGAAGATGTACAAAAGGTTTTGGAGCGGAATATTGTTGGATTCAATAAGCTTAAGTCTAAGTACCAGATGGAATCTAATAACTAAATAATACCAATAATAAACAACAAAGGGCCTCACTTTAAGCGAAACCCTTTTGTTTTATCATATTTTATTGGCCTTTATTTAGCAGGCACATTTTTTAATGTCTCGGCTAAAAAATCCCAGAATTTGGCCACTGTTTCAATATTCACTTTCTCATCTGGCGAGTGAGGGAAACGAATGGTTGGTCCAAATGAAATCATATCCCAATTAGGATAAACGGCACCCAAAATACCACACTCAAGTCCTGCATGAATACCTTTTATTTCAGGAATTTTACCGTAAGACTTGTTGTATACATCTTTCATTACAGTTAATATTTCAGAGTCTGGATTTGGTTTCCATCCAGGATACTGACCGCTGAATTCAACTTCAGCACCAGCCAATCTGAATAAACTTTCTAAGGTAGATTCTACATCTTCTTTAGCCGAATCAACAGAGCTGCGGATTAAACACATCACTTTGGTTTTTCCGCCTTCCGATTTTACGATGGCTAAGTTAAGCGATGTTTCTACCAGGCCTTCCATGCTATCGCTCATGCGAACTACGCCATTAGGGCAAGCCTGAATAGCGTTTACCAAATCATCTTGCGAATGCTCCGCCATAACAGTAGCAGGCATATCACATTTTTCGGCAATAAGATCAAGCTTAGGTTCGGTAGCAGCTAATTCATTTTTATAAATAGCAGCAAACTCCTCAACCGTATCGGCGAATTCAATTACATTATTGGCCGGAACAGTTACAGTAGCAAAGGCCTCACGAGGAATCGCATTACGCAAGCTACCTCCGTTAATAGAAGATAAGCGAACGCCATAAGCAGCAATCACTTCCTTTAATAAACGAAACATGAGTTTGTTGGCATTTCCACGACCTAGAACTATGTCCATACCCGAGTGGCCACCTTTTAATCCCGTTAAGGCAATATTAAAAGCAACAGAATTAGGATCTGTGTCAACTTCATCATAATTAAAAGTCATATTGGCATTTGAACCACCTGCACAACCTACGTATAACTCACCTTCATCTTCCGAATCCATATTGATGAGGATGTCGGCATCCAGCATTCCAGCTTCTAAGCCAAAAGCACCCGTCATACCAGTTTCTTCATCAATGGTAAACAAAGCTTCAATAGGTCCGTGTTGCATATCTTTTGACTGCAGAACAGCCATGGCAGCCGCTACTCCAATACCATTGTCGGCACCTAAAGTTGTTCCGTTGGCTTTTACCCAACCATCTTCAATATATGTCTCAATTGGATCTTTTTCGAAGTCATGAACCTTGTCGCTATTTTTTTGCGGAACCATATCCACATGACCTTGTAATACAACCGTTTTTTTATTTTCCATGCCTGGAGTTGCTGGCTTTTTAATAATCACATTACCAACTCCATCAACAATGGTTTCTAACCCTAATTTCTTTCCAAAATCCACCACATAATCAGCAGCTTGCTTTTCCTTTTTACTTGGACGAGGAATTTGAGTTAAAGCATAAAAGTTCTCCCATAATCCAAGGGGTTCTAATTTTGATATTTCGTTTCCCATAATTGTATTTTTTGAAATAAAGAACATGCTGGCCTAAACCATCCATGCTCTCGTTTTATTTTCAGCTAAAATAAGTAATTGATACAGCAAAGCTTGTGATAAGAATCAGTACCGAGTTAGAAAGTTAAAAGTTAAAAGTCGAAAGTCAATAGTAAGTCTTTTACTGAGTGCTACCAACTGTATACTGCCCACTGTATACTGCCCACTGAAGACTGAAGACTGTCTACTGAAAACTACCTACTCTTCACTACCTACAGATAAAAGCGCTCCTGTTACAGGACAAACTTTAATTACTACACCTTCTTTTTCAAGTATAGCCGGCGACATTGAAATTACCTGTCCGTATTGCGCCAAGCTAACTTTTTGAGAAGCAATAGGTGCATTTTTATCTACAATATTAACCACCGCTTTTCCAGGAATATTATAGAATAAACCATTTTTTAAAGGTTCTTTTGGGTTTGGTGTAGCCTTGTTTTCAAGTACTTTATGTTTTTCGATATCCATTTTTAAATAGATGGGAGTTCCTGTGATATCCATGGCATCTACTAACCCTTTTTGTTGGTTGAATCGGCATAATACAAAGTTGGCATAGCTACTTAATGGGTCCGGAATAACTTCGAAGCTTTCGGTTTTAGTAGCCGTAACTGTTTTGCCGGCGAATAAGGAAACAAAGTCTTTTTCTTGCTGCGCTATCTCCGTAAGCACCATTTTATAAGCCTCACCATCCGGAGGAAGATTTTCTAACTCACCCGATAGTAACTCTGTGCGAGTAGTTCTTAAGCGATAAACCATATTGGCAGCTTCTTGTGCCATGGCAGCGGTGGATGTTTTGTATAATAGCTCTTCGTTTAAAGCAACATTGTCAAAACTAATATCCTCCAGTTGAGGAATTTCAATGCTTTCTTTCTTAGCATATTTTTTTGAGTATACATAAGGAGCATTAATACCAGCCAAGGTTCCTTCAGGTGTTAAGCTTAAGTGATTTACCGAGGTTGTCCCTTTTGAGAATACGTTATATCGTTTTTCTTCATCGGCTACACCAGAGGTAGAAATATGCACGTTTTTAATAATCCACTCTTCGCTATCTTTGGTAATTACATTGTTCAAGTTTAACGAACGTTGAGAGTAACGATAATAAGGACCAGCCTTTTTAATCACCTTCTCCATTTCAATATCCACCTTAATAACTGTTTTGGGCAGCAAATAACTTAAGGATTGCGAAGTCGCGTTGGCCACTTCGGAGCTTGGTTTTACCTCAACTTGATTATATACTTTTTTCTGAGAAAAAGCGACGGTAGAAATACTAAGTATTAATAAAAACGCGAACGTCTTTTTTTGAATGAAATTCATTGTGTATTTTTTTTTGATATGATTTACAATTTGAAAAATATCGATAAAAGGCTCATGTTATAATCCTTCTGTGATTTATTCATTAATCTAGGTACATCAGTTATATGTTTTTGAACGCTGTTCCTAGGTGTCTTATTATATCCGAGGCAATTAATGATTCATGAGATTCAGTTTCTAAAGCTCTATCTCCTGCAATGCCATGGATATACACGCCAAAAATTGCGGCCTCTTTATTTTGATAACCTTGCGCCAACAGAGCAAGAATTATACCAGTTAATACATCTCCACTACCAGCGGTAGCCATACCAGGGTTACCGGTATTGTTAAAATAGCAAACACCATTGGCTAAGCAGGTAATAGTATTAGCTCCTTTTAAAACAGTAATGACTTTATTTTTTATACAGAATTCTTTTAACAAAGCTAGTTTATGCATGTCGTTATTCCATTTGCCCACCAAACGCTCAAACTCTTTTGGATGAGGTGTTAGTATGGTGTTTTCCGGAAGTTGACTCATCATTGCTGTGTTTTCACTCAATATATTCAAGCCATCCGCATCAACCACCAAAGCTTGATTAGTAAGCTGCTTGAGCATGTCTTCAAAGGCCAGTACGGTGTTTTTCTTTTTATCTAACCCAGGACCTATACCAATGGCAGTGTATCCATTTAAATCTGGAAATTCTGTAAAAATCATTTCCGATCGATCGATGCTGGTCATTGCCTCGGGCACTGCAGTTTGAATAATATTGTAGCCCCAATGTGGAATATGAGCAGTCAGTAAACCTACGCCAGCTCTTAAGCAAGCTTTAGAAGCCAATAATGCAGCTCCCATTTTACCATAGCTCCCAGCAATTAATAAAGCATGCCCGTAGTTTCCTTTATGGCTGAACTTGCTCCGTTTCTTTAACATCGATTGAATAAAGTCAGGCTCTACATAAATATGCACATCATCCTGCTCATCTATATATTCAGATAAAAGGCCAATATCCAGTACATGCCAATCGCCAATATATTCATTGTTCTCTGGCAGTAAAAAAGCCAGTTTTGGCATCTGAAATGTTAAGGTAATATCTGCTTTAACAATAGATTGGTTGTCTAAAGATAGTTGCTCATCATATTCAGCAAATAAACCAGAAGGAATATCAATGGAGATAACCTGATTAGGAAGTGAGTTGATTTTATCAATCACCAATTTCGCAAATCCATCGACTGGTCGGTTTAAACCCGAACCGAAAATGGCATCAATAATTACCGCCTCTGGTTCAATATCTTCAAATCGTATATCTTCTAAAAACTCTGCTTTGGTCAAGCAAACAGCATCTACCTTTTTTAAGTGCTTTACGTTAGTTTTAGCATCGGCACTTAACTTATCCGAAAACTGAACCAAATAAGCTTTCTTTCTGAAAGGAAAGGCACTTAGCATTCTAGCAATAGCCAAACCATCACCACCATTATTTCCTATTCCCGCAAATATGTAATACGAAGTGGCATCAATATTAGATACCAACCAATCCATACAACATTGCGCTGCTCTTTCCATCAAATCAATAGAGGCTATAGGCTCATTATCTATTGTAAATTGGTCGAGTTCCCTTATTTGTTGAGGGGTTAATATTTTCACTTTGATAAAAAATTACGTTAATACCCTAAATAAAGCAAAACTGTAAAAAATACATTAAAAAACCTGAACATGAGAAAAAGCACTATATTCATGTTCTGTTTTTTCTACATTTGTGCGTGTTACAAAGATAAGTAAGAATCAGGTATACAACATAAACAATATATAATAATTAGAACTATTAAAATATGAGTAAAAACGACAAAGCGTTTTTTGGTCACCCAATGGGGTTGTCAACGCTGTTTGCAACAGAAATGTGGGAGCGGTTTAGCTATTACGGTATGCGTGCACTATTAGTGCTTTTTTTAACTGCCGAATTTGCTAAAGGAGGATTTGGATTAGATAGAGAAGCTGCATTTACCATCTACGGTATATTTACGGGTTTGGTATATGTAACGCCAATGCTTGGAGGAGTATTAGCGGATAAGGTATTAGGTCAGAGAATGACTATATACATTGGTGGATTAACTATGGCAATTGGCCAGTTCATGTTATCTGCTGCCGCCATCGGAGGTGATGATTTAGAATCGCGTCAATTTTGGTTTTATGCTGGTTTAGGTGTGTTAATCTTTGGTAATGGTTTCTTTAAACCAAATATATCTACCATGGTGGGTGATTTGTATGATAACAATGATCCGCGTAAAGATGGTGGATTTACCATTTTTTATATGGGTATTAACTTGGGAGCATTTATTTCGCCCTTAGTTGCTGGCTGGTTAGGAGAAAGTGTAAGTTGGGAATATGGTTACTTATCGGCTGGAGTTGGAATGCTAGTCGGCGTTCTTTGGTTTTTAATGCGCTCAGAAAAAACATTGGGTCGTATTGGTATGCCTCCTAAATCGGAAGAAACTCGAACTCGTTTAAATGGATTAGAATGGGGTAAGATAGCTGGTTTTGTGGCTATTCTAGTATTTGGAGTAATTGGGTTTATGCAAGGTTGGGCAGCTTTATCAGAAAGTACGCAGAGCATTATTCCTAAGGTTGTTGGTGTTATTGGAGGAGGATACTTAATTGTATCTATCATTAGAGGAACGGAAGGAAAAGAGCAATGGGCAAGAGTGGCTGTTATTCTTGTATTGGCATTTTTTAATATTTTCTTTTGGGTTGGCTTTGAGCAAGCAGGTACAACATTTAACCTTTTTGCCGAAGAAAATACAAATCGTATGCTAGGTAGCTTTGAGATTCCAGCGTCATGGTTTCAAGCTATTAATGCCATTTTTATTGTACTTCTTGCGCCAGTATTCTCCATACTTTGGTTAAGATTAGATAAGTTTAAAATGAACCCTAAAACACCATTTAAGTTTGCTTGGGGTATGATGTTGTTGGCCATTGGAGCTGCAGTTATGGCTGTTGCTGATGGTATTTCTAATGGTGGAGAGTCTATTGTACTTGTTTCCTCACTTTGGTTAACTTTGGTTTATTTAATCTTTACCATGGGTGAGCTTTGTATTTCGCCAATTGGATTATCGATGGTGACTAAGTTAGCGCCGCCAAAATTAATATCTACTATGATGGGTGTTTGGATGTTCTCCTTTGCTGCAGGTAATTTTGGTGCATCGCAAATGGAAAAACTTTCAAAATCGATGGAAGTAGCCATGGGGCAGCCTGTAAATGTATTCTGGTTTGTTTCAGCCATTACAGGTGTTGCAACATTATTGTTGTTTATCCTTGGACCTTGGTTAAGTAAAATGATGAAAGGTATCAACTAAACACTGGTATTTATAATATAATAAAGCCCGCTGAACAACTGTTCAGCGGGCTTTTGTTTTTCCTCCAATAGAGGTGAAATCTTATTACGTTTAAAACCTTATAGTTGCTCCTAATTGAAATCCTCTGTTTTTTATACCGTCAGCAACATCACTTAAACCCCAAATATAACGACCTTCAATACCTATCATTAAAATATTGAACCCAGCTCCAAGGTACACAGGTATATCGATACTATTCACATCCATTCCATCGCTTTCACCAATTTTAAAATTAATACCACTTCCTCCAATGGCTGAAATTGGTCCTAGTTTTGCTTTAAGTGCTAACGGAATACCTAAGTAGGTGATAGCCATTTTTTCTTTTTCTATTTCAGCTCCAAATTGAGATAATTCTAAACCTGCACTAAAGCGCAATAAAGGCACTAGTTGGTGATCTCTAAATGCTCCTACATAATATCCAGATAAGTTATCTCCTACCTTATTTCCATCATACATAAACATGGTTTGTTGCCAACCTGCTCTAACACCAATTTTATTATCGCCAGCTTTAAGGCTAGAGAAAGAAGCTGTCATAACAAGAGCCAATAGCAATAGTGTAATTTTCTTCATAACAATAGTTTAATACAGGCTATTTATAACCTGTGGTTAATACTTAAAATGATTAGTTTAAATTTTCGATGATACCAAAGTTATAATTTTGTTTTTTCAAGTCAACAAAAAAGAATTTAATTTTATGATATATGCTCTAACCTATTTAATACCTCACTTTTGTAATTTCGACTTATAGGAATCGTTTTTTTATTCATCTCAATATATTCGTGGGTAAACGATTCTATCATATGTATAGCAACAATATACGATCGGTGGGTGCGGATGAAATCCTTTTGCGGCAGTTTAGCTTCAATGTTAGATATGGTTTCGCGTGTAACGATGGACTGTGTTTTTAAATGGATCTTAATGTAATCACTTAAGCTTTCTATGTATAGAATTTGGTTGTAATCTACCTTAATCATCTTTCTATCTGAACGTACAAAAAAGAAATCATTTTTGGTTTCGACAATAACTTCTTGTTCGGTAGCAACAACTTTTGGCTGCTCGTTCATAAACTTATCAATCGATTGTAGTAAGCGTTCAAAGGTGATGGGCTTTAGCAGGTAATCCACCGCTCTTAAATCAAAACCATCAATGGCATATTCGCGATAGGCCGTAGTGAAAATTATCTTTTGATGATCGCTAATGGCTTTGGCAAAATCCAGTCCGGATATTTCGGGCATGTTAATATCTAAAAATATCAGGTCAACTTCCGATGAGCTAACCCACTTAAAAGCTTCCAATGCATTTTTACAGGTAGCCAGTACTTTGATGTTTTCAATTTTAGACAAATGGCTTTGAAGCACCTCTCTTGCCATCGGTTCGTCATCAACAATAATGCAGCTAATTATTTCAGACATTTTGTAATAGGTTTAAATCGTAAATGGTCAGTGATACCTTGTATAAATTTTTCTCTAGAGTAGGTGTTAATTGATAGCCTTTACTGGTATAATGTAAATCCAAACGTTTTTTAATATTCTCTAGGCCAATTCCTTTATGAGCTACAGCATTATCATCTTGTTTTATACTGTTGTCAATGTTAAAGCTCAATTGATTACTTTCTAGTTTTACTTGAATATTGATATGAAGAAAGCCATTGATGATATTTCCGTGTTTAAAAGCATTCTCAACAAAAGGGATTAATAACATGGGAGCTACCTGAATATTTTTGTCGATATCATCCATTTTAAAATCCACATTTAAGGTATCCTGAAAGCGCATTTTTTCTAAATCGATATACTCTTTTATATGCAAAACTTCTTCCTGTAAACTAACTTTTGGTTTGTTAATCTGATAAAGAATATAATCTAATAAGTTAGAAAGTTTTAATATGATATCGGGCGTTTGTTTAGATTGTTGCAAGGCAAAGCCATAAAGAGTATTGAGGGTGTTAAACAAAAAATGTGGATGAATCTGCCTCTTTAGGTAATGCAGCTCCTGTTCCTTAAGTTGTAGTTGAGTGCTTAGTATTTTATTTTGAAGGGCTTTATTTTCGCTATCTATTCTAAAATTTTTATTTAGCACGCTAACAAAACTAATAAAGCCAACCACCATATATTCCAAGATGAGTATAAAAAAGAAGTTTTTACTCATGGGTGGCATAATAGCAACATTAAACTTTAGCAGGAAAATCAAACAACCATAAATTGTTAGTACGGTAACGTAGGAGCTAACTACTAGCACGTAAAAGCTATAAAGGACAAACTGCTTGTATTGTCGTGTTAATAAATACTTGGGAATTAAAACCAAATCGACAAAATAGGTAACAGACATGGTAAGTGGCAGCAAGCAACTCGAAAACCAGATGATGTAGTTGTAGTCGTTGGAATTATAACTGAAAAAATAAAAATAAAAGAACCAGACACCAACCCAGAAAGTGATATGTAGCAGAATTTGTTTTATATGTTGGGTCCAATTGCGCTTCATTCCTACAATATTAGTATTTTTCTGCTGTATTACATTTATAAATCGATGAATAACCAGTTAAGTTCTGTTTTGTGCAAAAATGGCATCAATACATACATAAATCATCTTTTGGGGTGCTTAATTTAACCTTGGTCGATAAAAAATATAAGTAAGAGAAATACTATATAAGTTTGAGTATTACTCATTTTAAAAGAAATAGTTATGAATGCATTACTTAGTAAGTTTAACGATGGCGGCCCTTTTTTTTCGTATCCAATTATCATTCTATTGTTGGTAATAATTGGTTTAATTATTAAAGGAGCTCTACAAAAAGGCAACAAAGGAAAAACGATAGCTTTACTCTCTTCTTTGAGTTGGTTTGTATTGGCCTGGGGATTTTTAGGGAGAACGTTTGGACTAATTATGGCGTTTGATAACGTACAAGCGAGTGGAGAGCTTACTCCTCATTTGTTAGCAGGCGGATTAAAAATGGCTATCTTAAATCCTTTATTCGCCATCATTACCTTTATTATCGCAAGAGCTGGAATATTGGCATTTATTTGGAGTGCTAAAAAAGAAAGCTTTGATGAAAAGGGTAAAATAGTTCGTTAATTTAGTTTCTTTCTGTGTGCAACTTTAAAGTTTAAGTTTTCTGGAATTCTGATTTAACTCCATTTACATGCAGTATAGAGATGCTTTGCTCAAATAACTAAATTAAAAAACTACTTGTATGAAAAGTTATATTTTGATAGTTGCAATAATGATATCTTTCTATGCAAATGCAATTGGACAAAACATAGGAGATTCTCCTCAAACAAAAGTTGGATTTACTACAAAAATAGGTTCAAAAATTCTTAATGATAGTCTAAATATATTTACCCATCTTCCGTTCAATTACAAAGAGGGTAAAGGATTTCCATTAATTTTATTGTTAGATGCTCATACATCCTTTAAAGCATTTTCTGCTTCTACAGAATTAATGGCATATGCGAGAAGCATACCAACATCAATAATTGTTGGGTTTCCTCAGTATAAGTATGCTGATTACGATTCTTCAAACATAGATAGTAAAATGGATATTATTGCTCGTTTTTTTGACAATGAATTATTACCCTACCTTGAATCTAAATACAATATTACACAAACGATAATATGGGGACAAGGAACAGAGATCACTACCTATTTAATGTTAGATAAGCCAGATTTATTTAACGGGTATATTGCAGATGTACCTGATTTAAATTTAATCTCAGGAAGAGTAAATTCTAAAGATGCATTTGCCAATCTTGAAGACAAAAATGTGGATTATTTCATTTTCAGTAGTAAGGCGGAGGAATCTCAAATCCAATTATTCTTAGATAACATAAAAGCTAATGCTCCTAAAGGGTTAAATTGGCATTATAGTGTTTCGGAGGAACCGAACAAGATTATTTATTTTTTGAATAATTATATGCATGCTATTGAGCTGTTTTTTTTAGACAAAGAGAGAGTAGAGTAATAAGCTATGTCTTAAAATTAATAGTATATTTCAGTAAGATATAGAGTCCGCTGTGCTACAATTGCACAGGGGGCTTTTTTCGTTTTACAAAAGGAGGGGTTTTGTACATAAATATGCCATTATCGTGCTTTTATGTTTTTATATGAACATTATTGTTTTGCTATTATTTGAATTTTCAATACTTTAGCATTTTGTATACAAAATACAGAACTGAGAAATCACTTAATTAATTCAAATAATCATGAAATCTACCTTGTTTCTGCACTTTTTGGCAGCAATCATGCTTTTGATAACTACGCATTCAAAAGCGCAAACAGAACCCATTGTAAACGAAGATGTCGTTTTTGAAGAGATTGACGGTCTTGTTGCAGTGGAAGCTGAGCATTTTTACAAACAATCTAAAAGCGATATTCGCCAGTGGTATATTTATAGTAAGGGCGTTTGGCCAAAAGTTGGTCGCGATGATGACGACCCGCATTGTAAAGGAGCCAGCAATAATGCGTACATCGAAATTATTCCTGATACGCGTGTTACGCACGGTGATAAGTTAATTCCTAATGAGAATTTTTCGGGTGAGCCAGGCAAATTAGCCTTAGTTCATTATAAAGTGAATATTAATAATCCGGGGAGATATTACGTTTGGGTACGCGCTTATAGCACTGGTAGCGAAGATAACGGAATTCATGTGGGATTAAATGGCGAATGGCCAGAGTCCGGACAAAAAATGCAATGGTGTACTAATAAACAAAGTTGGCATTGGGAAAGTAAGCAACGTACCGAGAAAGTACACTGCGGCGTCGATCATCTTATTTATTTAGATATTAAAGAAAAAGGAGAGCACGAAATTGTTTTTAGCATGCGCGAAGATGGTTTTGAGATGGATAAGTTTATACTAACCAACGATATTAACTATGTTCCAGAAGCTGGCGTTGGCCCCAAAGTAGTAGCCAAAAGCGGAACCTTACCAAATGCCTTTCCTGTGGTGGATGAGGATATGATGGTAAAAAGACCAGTAACCATGGCAGCAGCGCAAAGCACAAGCGATGTGGCTATTTTTAAAGCGGTTGATTTTCCGATAGAAGGAACGCAGTTTTATGTAGATAAAAATTGGTTAGCCGTTAATCCTAACCAAGCTAAAGAGGCAATTGTTACGAAAACGTTTAAGGGTTTTGATAGAACCATTGACGTGGTGTTTTTAGGAGTTGGAGAAAATGATGGTTCATCGGAGTATACGCTTTCGATTAATGACAAGCTGATCGGAACATACAAGCCTCCTTTAAGTTTGAACTCTTTTGAAGAGGCTTCTAAGTATTGCCAAGTTTGGGAAAATGTAACGCTGAATAGAGGCGATAAAATTACGGTTAAGGCAAAAGTAGGAAGTATAAATGGCGAGTTTAGCAGAGCTCGTTGGTCGGGAATTGCTTTTGTGCCACTCGGGCAATCAGCAAAAGTACTAAAGGCCATCGATAGAAATGCTACGGCAGCCAATGCTGGTCCTCTTGCGTATAAAGGAAAAAAAGAGCCAACTAATGTTAAACCAGATATTACTGGAGAATTAAAAAGATGGCATAAGGTAACGCTTACTTTCGATGGTCCAGAAACCTCAGAAACAGCTAAGGTAAATCCTTTTATGAACTATAAATTTGACGTAACCTTTACGCACAAAGAAAGTGGCCAGAAGTTTATGTTGCCAGGATACTTTGCTGCGGACGGTGATGCAGGAAATACTTCTGCCGTAAAAGGAAATAAATGGCGTGTTCATTTTGCTCCCAATAAAATAGGGCAATGGGATTATAAAGTAAACTTTAGAAAAGGGAATTTTGTAGCTGTTAGCGATAAAGAAAAAACAGGCCAAAGTGGCGAATATATGGATCAATCTTTTGGTTCTTTTAATATTGCAGAAACGGATAAAACAGGTCGCGATTTCAGAGGAAAAGGAATGTTGCAATATGTGGGTGAGCGTTATTTAAAGTTTGAAGGAACGGGCGAATACTTTTTAAAAGTAGGTTCAGATGCTCCAGAAAATATGTTGGCCTATGAGGAGTTTGATGGTACTTTCCATAACGATGGACATAAAGATAACTTGGTGAAAAAATGGGAAGCACACGAAAAGCATTGGAACGAAGGTGACCCAACTTGGCAAGATGGAAAGGGAAAAGATATTATAGGAGCGGTTAATTACTTAGCTTCAAAAGGAATGAATGCTTATTCTTTTATCACCATGAATATTGGAGGAGATGATCAGAATGTATTCCCGTATATCGATTACGATACCTACGACAGAATGGATTGTTCTAAGTTAGATCAGTGGGAAGTTCTTTTTGAGCATTCGGATAAATTAGGCATGTTTTTGCACTTTAAAACCTTAGAAGTTGAAAACCAAGGCTTATTAGATAATGGTGGAGTTGGAGCTAATAGTAAAGTGTATTATCGCGAGTTGATTGCGCGCTTTGGTCATCACTTGGCTTTAAACTGGAACCTTTGTGAGGAGAGTGGAGACTGGGTGAAAAATAACCGAACAGCACCTCAGTTTAAATGGCAACGTTTGTCTATGGCTGGATACTTTGCCGATCACGATCCATATAAACGTCATATTGTAATTCATAATGGTAATCCTTTCCATGATTTATTAGGTACTTGTAGTCCGTTAACGGGTCCATCGGTACAAACTAATAGAGCAGATTTTGCCAATGTACATGGAGCCGTATTAAAATGGATTAACGAATCAAAAAAGGCTGGTAAGCAATGGGCGGTAGCTTGTGATGAACCGGGAGATGCACAGCACTCTTTATTGCCCGATGCAGAAAATCCAGAACACAACAATGCCCGTATGAATGGTCTTTGGGGAACATTTATGGCAGGTGGCTGGGGTACCGAATGGTATTTTGGTTACAAGCATGCACATAGCGATTTATCTTGCGAGGATTACGCATCTCGTGATTTATTTTGGGATCAAGGAAAAATAGCTTTAGATTTTTTTAGCGATAATAATATTCCGTTTTGGGAAATGGAGAGCCATGACGAGATGGTGGCAGATAAAGGAGATTATGGATTCGCGAAACCAGGCGAAATCTATGTTTTTTATCTTAAAAAAGGAACTTCAAAAGTTGACCTTTCAACAGCCAGTGGAAAACTAAAAGTAATGTGGTTTAACCCTCGCACAGGTGGAGATCTAAAGAAAGGAAAAATTAAAACGGTTAAGGCTGGAGCCGAAGTAGACTTAGGTCAACCACCAGTTGCTGATGGTAAGGATTGGGTTGCTGTGGTTCGTTTGTAGAGTTAAGAGTAGAAAGTTTATAAAGTTGAATAGTTAGTTTAGGTAAAAACGGAATAGGCAAAAGCTTATTCCGTTTTTTATTTTGAGCTATAAATTATCGTGAATTGTTGAGGGAAACGCTCTACAAGCTAGCAATGTAATTACTTAGGCTTTCCTCGTGAGCCAGCTTAATCTTCTTTCTAATTCTGTAACGAGAGGTGTGAACACTTTGTACTGAAATATTTAAAATCTTAGCCATTTCCATACTATCAAAATTCAATTTAATAAGTGCACAATGCTTTTGTTCTGTAGGGGTAATGTCAGGGTGCTTTTCGCGTAGTTTAGAATAAAAGTTTTCATTTACTTTTACAAAGCGCATATTAAACTCTTCCCATAAATTATTGCTGCCTTTGTTGTATTTATTATTTAAAGCATTGTGCTTTTTAGGTGCTTCTTTTTTTATTACATCTAACAATTCATTTAAAGCTTGATCCTTATCTATAAGTTGCAGAGCGTAGGTGGTTAATTCCTTACTCTTCACTTCTAATACTTCATTGTTTTTATCATTTTCTAGTTGTTGCTGAATGGTTAGCTTTTTTAATTGATCTTTAAGTTTATATACAAAGTACCCAGCCCCAAATAAAAGCAGACTTAAAATGATCATTATACTAAGAATCGACTGTATTTTATTTTTTTGCTGAATAACCAGATGTTGATTCTCTATTAATTTCTCTTTTTCTACTAGTGCCTCTTTGTATTTGTTTTTAATTTCAAACATTTTATTGTTTCGGGCATTGGTGGCATTAAATAAGCTATCCGAAGCAATGTTGGCTTGACTTAAATATTCATAAGCTTCGCGAGTATTGTTTTTATCTAGATTAAGCTGAGCTAGTTTTTTTAATACTTCCGATTTATACTCTAAAAACACATTTCCCGAAGTTAATTTTTCTAGACTTTTAGAGTAATAGTATTCAGCACTATCCACTTGGTTCTGTTTACTTTTTAAATCACCCATAAACAAATGACTAGCTACGAGGTAATTGGCATCATTAGTTCTGAAATAACGATTGGCCTTGGCCAGATATGATTCAGCTGCGTCCAATTTGTTAGTTTCCAGATATATTCTTCCCATTTCAGTTTCAACATATGGAGCATAAGTTTTGGTTCTGGTCTTTATGCAAGAGTCTAAATAATTTAGTGCAACACTATAAAGCTTCTTGTTTCTATAAATGGTAGCTAAATTGAAATAATTTTGATTCAGCTGACCATCTCTTACGACTTTATTATAAAAGTTGGCATCCTTAGCTAATTGAGAAGAATAATCCAAGTGATGAATAGCAATGCTGTCTTTATTATAGATGCTGTATAATATACCCAGATTACGATGAATTTTAATGGTGTTGAGCGTATCTTTAAATTCTTCAGCTAATAATAAAGCATCCCAAAGTTTATCAAAAGCACTGTTGTAATTTCCTTTAAAACGATCAATATCTGTAATACCTATAAAACAACGAATAATATTTAAGGTGTCTTTTTTCTCGATAGATACTTGTAAACTCTCATGTAATACTTGAGCACTTTCTTCAAAGTTATTGACAACCTCATTAAGGGCTTTTTTTATCCTCACGGTCAATGAAGAGTCGGAGCTTGTTAGTTCCTTGGTTTCCTGTGAGTAGCTGTTGCTACAAAGAACAGCTAATAGTATAAAAAATGTTAGTTTTTGTAAGTGACTGATATTATTCATAATACCAAAGTTATATATTATATTTATATATGATAACGCCAGTTAACCTTTTTGGTTTTATGTCTAGGTAAATATTAGGTTAAAAGGGTTATTGAGTAGTAAAAATAGTAGTAAGACTATTAAATGAATAGTTCTTTATTCTTTCAGTTTATGATTGGCAACTTAATTTTACATGACTTATTTAAAACAAAAATAAAATGCAGATTTATAAAAAAGGATTAAGTGTAATAGCACTTTTTTTGTTTGTAGGAAATATGCTTGCTCAGGAAGTGGATTTTTCTTTCCAAGATCCAGCCTTACCGCTTGAAGAAAGAGTGGAAATTTTAGTTAGCCAGATGACGGTTGAAGAAAAGATCGCGCAATTACTTAATGGGGCACCAGCCATTCCTCGTTTTGATATACCAGATTATGATTGGTGGAACGAAGCGTTACATGGCATAGCTCGTAATGGTAAGGCCACTATTTTTCCACAAGGCATTGGATTGGGAGCAACTTTTGATCCTGTGTTAGCAGAGCGTGTTGCTTCCGCTATTTCGGATGAGGCAAGAGCCAAATATGCAGTGTCGCAAAGTATGGGTAACCATAGTAAATATGCTGGTTTAACTTTTTGGACGCCCAATGTAAATATTTTTAGAGATCCACGTTGGGGAAGAGGTCAGGAAACCTACGGAGAAGATCCTTATTTAATGTCGAAGATAGGCGTTGCTTTTGTAAAAGGCCTGCAAGGGGATGATGATACTTATTTAAAATCGGCCGCTTGTGCTAAGCATTATGCGGTGCATTCAGGTCCTGAGGAAGTGCGTCATACCTTTAATGCAGAACCCACACAGCAAGATTTATACGAAACTTATTTGCCAGCTTTTGAGGCTTTGGTTACTGAGGCCAAGGTAGAAGGGGTAATGGGGGCTTATAATGCAGTTTATGGAGAGCCTGCTTGTGCCAATACTTTTTTATTAAAAGATGTGTTAAGAGATCAGTGGAATTTTGATGGTTATGTAACCTCTGACTGTGGTGCCATTGGTGGTATAGTTTGGAAACAGAAGTTTGTTAAAACTGCGCCCGAAGCTGCTGCGGTGGCTTTAAAAGCTGGCGTTAATTTAAACTGTGGGGGAACGTACAATAACTTAACTAAAGCCTTAGAGCTTGGATTAGTTACGGAAGAACTGATTCATGAGCGTACCAAACAATTGTTTAAAACACGTTTTAGATTAGGTATTGTTGGAGGTTCTTCAAACAACCCTTATTTAAATATAGGGCCAGAGAAAATACACTGTGATGAGCATGTAGCTTTATCGCGAGAAGTAGCTCAAAAATCTATTGTTATGTTGAAAAACAAAAACAATACTTTACCGCTATCTAAGGATATTAAAATACCATATGTTACCGGACCTTTTGCTAATTCGGCAGATATGTTGATGGGAAGTTATTATGGGGTAAGTTCTAATTTAGTGACCATTCTGGAAGGTATTACAGATGCTGTTTCATTAGGCTCATCATTAAACTATCGTAGCGGAGCTTTACCATTTCATAAAAATATTAACCCTAAAAATTGGGCGCCAAATGTGGCAAAAGAATCGGATGTTACGATTTGCGTTGTTGGTTTAACAGCCGATTTTGAGGGGGAAGAAGTTGATGCTATTGCTTCAGGTGCTGTTGGCGATAAGGTAGATTTAAAGTTACCTCAAAACCAAATTGACTATGTAAAGCAAATTGCAGAAGTAAAAAAAGGACCATTGGTATTATTAATTGCCAGCGGAAGTCCTGTTTCTCTTGAAGGTATTGAAGAGAATTGTGATGCCATTCTTCAAATTTGGTATCCTGGTGAGCAAGGTGGTAACGCAGTGGCTGATGTTTTATTCGGAGATATTTCTCCATCGGGTCACTTACCTATTACTTTCCCTAAAAATGTGGAGCAATTACCAGACTATGAGGATTACTCCATGCAAGGACGTACTTACAAGTATATGACTGAAGAGCCAATGTTCCCATTTGGTTTTGGTTTAACGTATTCCGAAACTCAAATTAGCGATTTAGTACTTTCGTCGGAGAAATTAAAAAAGAAGGAGGATTTAAAGGTGTCGGTAAAAGTGGCCAATACTGGCGATTACGATATTGATGAGGTGGTTCAGTTATATGTTAGTCCTGAAGAAGTAACAGGAGGAATTCCTATTACAAGCATTAAAGGGTTTCAACGTATCAGCCTTAAAAAAGGAGAGAGTAAAACGGTGGAGTTTAAAGTGAGTTCTGATCAGTTTATGGTAGTGAATACCGAAGGTGAAAAAGAGTGGCGAAAAGGTGCTTACAAAATCACGGTGGGTAATTCATCTCCAAGTGACTTGAGTCAAAAGTTAGGAGCTGCTGCTCCGCAAGAAGCCAGTATTCAATTGCGATAAACAAACTATATAAATATAAAACGGTCATGTAAACTATCTAGGTTAGCATGACCGTTTTTTTGTTTTCTAAATCTGCAGTGTACTAAACCTTTTTATTATATAGTCCAAACGTCTTGTTTAGTCTAGTTCTCAGCTGATTAACCCAAAAACAAGATTATTTTAACGTTTAAAAATTGATTTCTGTTTGAGCCTTTAGAGGAACGAACAAAGGTGAGTTTAATCAATTTCAGTCAAATGACTGTAGTTTTTTGAGTGAAGCAGGTGGAGCCATGATGTTTTTTCCTTAGTTTTTGTCATCAAGAACATCGGAACAGTTAAGAATTGAGTATTCTTAATTGTTTCAGGATGAAGTTGGGTTTGGGCAAAGCGCCAATTTTAATAAAATGTTTAAGACAATATTGGCTCTAAATATTATCGATTAGCTACCTTCTTATCATTATTCCACCATTGCGTATACTTTAAAGAGGAATCTCCAATAGCTACTTTTTCTCCAATGATGGGAGTAACCAAGTTAAAGTTTTGATCTTGATATAACTCAGATATCTTTTTTAGAGGAGTATCCCAGGCATGGTTGGCTAAGTCAAATTTTCCTGAGTGACCAGGAAGTAAATTCTCCGCTTTTAAATCAGTTGCTGCTTTTAGTACCTCATTTGGATGCATATGTATATAACTCCAAGCCTCGTCGTACTGACCGTTTTCCAGCAGTACTAAATCGAATGAGCCAAACTTTTCTCCAATTTCAGCAAAGTGTGTATCATATCCGCTATCGCCACCAAAGAATAATTGCGTATTAGGCGTTTTTAAAACAAAGGAAGCCCAAAGTGTTTTGTTGCGCGTAAAACCTCTTCCCGAAAAATGTCGGGCAGGTGTGGTGTGCGAAACAAATCCTTCATCTAACATCACATAGTCGTGCCAATCCGTTTCAATAATAATATCTTTATCAAAACCCCAATATTCGAGATGTGAACCAATACCTAAAGGACAAATGATCTTTTTAAATTTAGATTTTAGCGCCATAACAGATTTATAATCTAAATGATCCCAATGATCATGAGTAATAAATAAATAGTCAATTTCAGGTATGTCATCGTAAGCATAAGCATCGGCACCTTTAAATGCCTTTATCGAAAAAGAAAATGGCGATGCATGACCACTTAACACAGGGTCAATCAATATTTTTTTACCATCCACCTGTAAAAAGTAACTAGAATGTCCAAACCATACTAGTGTGTTTTCCTCCGGTTTAAGATTAAATAAATCTACTTTTTCAGAAGGTACGGTTTGACTAGGCTTTTTATTCTCTATTCGTGTGAATAGCGATTTTTTAAGTACGTCCCACATACTAAATCCCTCGGTGAGTTCAGGTGTATGACTCAAGTTCTGAAACTTGCCATATTTATAGTTTGGGGATGCTTCAATTTTTGCTAAACGCTCTCCAGTAGGAAGCTTTCCGAATTTATCCTGGCGCAATACAATAACGGTTGTTAATGCGATTACTGATATGATGATGAGTAGTGTGATCATTATTTTTTTCATTTGTTTTAAATTAGTATAAAGACATAAGTATAAAGACTGATAAACACGGTTATATAGAGAGTCTCTTATTTGTTCTCTATAATCATTACGGTTTCATTGCTTTAACACAGCCTTCTGTCTCCCTGTTCTTGCCTTCTTTTATTCGGTTTAATTTTTACTTCAAGTCTCTAATTAACATTTCTGTATGATGCAGGAGTAACGCCGGTTTTCTTTTTAAATATTTTGCTAAAATGTTGGGGGTATTCAAACCCTAAATTATAAGCTATTTCACTCACCGTTATATTGCTGTTGAGTAACCTGTTTTTAGCTTCTTCAATTAAATAATAGTGAATATGTTCTTGGGTATTTTTACCCGTGTCTTTCTTTAATAAATCGCTCAAGTAGTTGGGCGAAAACCCCATTTGTTCGGCACAGTATTTTACCGAAGGAAGTCCTCTATTTACTACCTTGTCCGATGTGAAATAGTCAGCCAATAACTCTTCAAATTTACTGATTAAGTCCTTGTTATGGTTTTCGCGAGTAATAAACTGTCTGTCGTAGTACCTATTGCAATAGTTTAATAGCAACTCAATATTTGAGATAATTAAAGTTTGACTATGCTTATCTATGTTTTGCTTTAGCTCTAATCTTATTTTATCCAGAATCTCTTCTAAAGTTTCTTTTTCATTATCTGAAAGGTGCAGCGCTTCGTTGCTTTCGTACGAAAAAAAAGAATAATCCTTAATGGTTTTTCCTAAAGTGGAACGTCTAATTAAATCTGGATGAAAATATAAACCCCAGCCATTGGCATCTAAAGGTTCTTCGCCTACATCAATGGTAATAGCCTGTTCGGGACCTTTGCAAAGTAAAGAACCCTCCTGAAAGTCGTACTTATTGCGGCCATACTGCATTTCGCCCACACAATTATCTTTTAACGAAATAGAATAAAAACTATCTACCACTTTAAAAGGGCCTTGAGGATAATCAGCCTTCATCTTAGCGTAATCAATAATGGTAATTAAAGGATGTTTTGCCTTTTCAAAACCTATTAACTGATGAAATTCACTAATCGTATTTATTTTAATGATGTTATCCATAATTAAATTAGTCACTGGTCATTATAATGATTACTAAACTAACAATGATGTACTCATATCGTTCTGACGGAATAAGCACATTACAAAACTAAGGGAATTGCCACAAGTAATTGTATACATTTCTACTTAGCTTGTATACTTTTTAAGGAAATAGGTATATTAAAACTCTACTTGAAATGATAAAATTATATTTGTTTATTTTTCACTGAGGAATTAGCTTGCATCAATAAAAATAACAGATAGATAATAAGATATTTATAATATAGAAGCAATGAGTAAGATTAATCGTTTGAGGGCAATGTACCTGTTGATAGTGCTAACCGTATTAGGTATACAAAATTTATATAGTCAGATTTCGTATGCCAATGTTAGTAATAAAAACTTCTCCATGGGATCATACGGACGAATAGGGGTTGATTGGTCATTTGAGAATAATGGTTCTATTGGTCAGCGATTAAACTTAAATAACATGGGCAGTATTGGTGGCCGATTAGAAGAACAAGATTATTTGGAGTTAGCCCCATCTATTCATTTTAAGCCTTTTAACGATTCTGACCCAACACAAATAAATGTGAATTTTCGTTTTGCATTATACTCCAATAGCCTTTCCTTATTTGGTAATTCAACAAGCAGTAGTTTAGGTGGCTTAACTTTATCAATTCCTGAGATGTATGTAGAAGCTAAAAACATCTCGGGTTCTGGAGTAAATGTTTGGGTGGGTTCTCGCTTGTACAGGGGACCTGATGTGCACATTACAGATCATTTTTATTTTAATGACCATTCTGGACAGGGATTTGGAGTAGAATACAAAAACACGCGTTTTGCATCTCTGTTTATTTCTTCAACAGATACAAGTGCTACGGTGCCGCCTTATTTTTACCTTAATATTGCTTCTGGTACGCCAAGTGCAGCTTTACGTCAACGAAATGTTTTTGTTTTAGAACATGATATTCAGCTTTCGGAGAAGCAAAAGATTACGCTTTTGGGAGAAGCCCACTATATGGGAAATTATTTAGATGAGGATATAGAGCTACCAGATACTACAGATATAATTTTAGATTATGAATCTGATTATGGCTTGGTTGCAGGTGTGCGCTTAACGAGTAGTATTGATAAAATTGGAGAAGGTTCCAATAATCAAATTGCTGTGCGTTATGGAAGTAGAATAGCGAATGGGGGAGATGGTGGAATGTCTAGAACCTGGTTGACCTATGGAGCGCCCGACCTAAATAAAAAAAACTATGAAGGAGCTATGTCTTTTTCTATTGTTGACGACTTACTGTTAAACTTTTCGGATAAAAGTAGCCTGAACTTATATTTAATCTATAATTACAGTAAAGGAGCTGCGAGTTCAGATAGTACAGCAAAAACATATTTTGGTCGTGAAGTTTTTAATCAGAAAAAGGATCTTACTGTTGGTTTTCGTCATATACGATATGTGACGGATAAATTTCATTTAATTTCAGAAGCACATTACTCTCAACGAAGAGATGGTGTTTCTCCTCTTAACTCAATGATGAAATTTAGTTTGGCTCCTACACTTGTTCCTACGGGCGAAAGAAGCTTCTGGGCTCGTCCGCACTTGCGTTTTGTAACTTCAGTAGCGCGCTATAACGACGCAGCTATGGATAGTCTTTACTCACCCTACTTGGCAACAGTAGGCGCTAAGCGTTGGGGATATTATTTGGGTGTAAAAGCTGAGTGGTGGATAAATTAGGGTTATTCTTCGCTAATCCAATGGCCTAGCGGCTGCTTATTACTTCTGCGACTATTTTTGTTTAAAAATAGATGTCTAGATTTTTTTTCATTAAAAGAACTGAAATAAAGGCCGGGTTGCAGTTCAACCGGAACTTATCGCTGGGTCGTGCCGACCTCTCATAGTTTTATTTATTGTGTGCTGGTTTTTATTCTTTCAATAAAGTATGTCGCAATTCCATCTTCTTCTTTTCTGCTTTTAGAATTGACATAGTATTTAGTCATTAAATTGTCAATTCCTATTGCTCCGCTATTTTGCAGCTTTTCGAACCAGCTTAAGTCATCAACTATAGCATCATCCAATTTTACATTTTCTAAGTTTACATTTTCATAATTACACCCTACAAAGCTAGCTTTTCTCAAATCAGCTCTTTTAAATTTAGTATTAACGAAGTTTGTATCTACAAAGAATGCGCCGTTGCAAATAGAATTCGATAAATCAGTATTTTCAAGTTTAGCTGAAGTGAAATATACCTTATTCAATTTAGATGCTGTTAATTGAACATTTTTCAAATTACTTCTAGCGAAAGAACTCTTCTTAAGATTTGTCAAAACAATAACAGAATCCGTTAGGTCATAATCATTCAAATTAGCACTTTTGAGATAAGAATTTGAAAGAAAAAAGCGTCGTTGTCCCAGATCGTATAACCTTTTTACTTTTGCTAATATCTTAACCTTTGCTTCTTCGCTTTTCCAACCAATTAAGTCTTGAATTTCCTCATTATATCTCTGGCGTTTTTCTCGTCGACTTCTTACAAAGTCGAATGCAGTTATTAGTAATCCGAATATGAATAAATCGAAAATTAAACCATGTGCTTCAACGAGTATATCATGCCAATTAAATTCTGAGTCCTTAAAATCAAGTATTGCAATAAAAATTAGACTTAAAATTGCAATAATTACAAAAAATAGAATTGAAGAATAATTCAATAATTCGTACTTAATCCAATACTTTACATGTGATGTATATTTATTCATAATATGCTAGCGTGTAGTATGCCGTGATTTATTCTACTTTAAATTTATCAATCAGTTCTGTCGCTATTTTTTTATAATTCTCATCAGTTGAGTTATTGGATATTATAGTTAATAAATCCATGATTTCTTTTGTAGGGTCATCCCAAACTGTAATATTATATGCAAAGCTATTTCTTTGTTTTCCTTGTCTTAGATTATACATATCTAGAAAACCCAATGGATTATTAATAATAGCTTTCACTTTAAAATCCTCTAAACCTTCAGCCAACTCAATGTTAGTTCTAACATTTTTATTGAGTTTTATTAATCCAGATATAAAACATGTGTCTTTACTGCTTTCATTCACCATTATTTTCAATGATTTCCATACTAAACTATAGTTCTCGTCATTTGTCAATAAACTTGAAAAAAGTGATTCACCTTTAAAATTGTCATAATTCGAATAAAGTTCCACTAAGCTATAGGATTGAGCTTTAGTAATGGTATTAGATTTTACAATATCAATCATTAACGGTTTCAAGTAGCTTTCAATAGTTTTATATTTCTTAACAGATTCTTTTGAAGTCAATTCATTTAATCGTCTTTTCTGTTTGTTTAGTCTTTCTTGGTCTTTTATTGAAGTTCGTTTAATGTAAAATCGGTAAAGAGAAGAACTGTCTTTGGGAAAACACTTAATAGCTTTTGAAAATTCTTCTGACAATCCAGAGTCCAATACTTTTTGTCTGTAATCAGGTTCTACAACTGGCTTGGTCAACGAATCTTTTGGTTCATTTATAACCAAAGTATCAGCAGTCTTACTTAATTCTTCCTTTATAGTTTTTTCAATTACTGACTTTTCATCTCTATTACTTACATTATCTTTAGCTGACTTGTCTCGACAAGAATAATTCAATAAGAGAATCATTATTAATAATCCAATCTGTATCATTTTGCAGTATTGTTTTTCATGGCATACAACGTTCAACTAAAAAATATAAAGCATATGCTTTTTACCCCACTTATAGTCCATGTTATTTTTTGAGGTAATCTATATTATCGCCATTTAGCGGCTACTAAAATAGTATTAGTACGCTACTAATCATATAAAACATTTCAAAAAAGAAGGAAGAACTGCCCTTTTTAAAAGAATGGTTTTTATTTATAAACAGGTGTTTTTAGCAATATATACACGGCCGAGTCCTACAAACACATTCCCGGATGGCACAAACGCAAGCCCGACGCATCATCAAGTAACTTAATTATACTATAAATATTTGCATCGGGATCTTTAGCAATTATTGATGAAACTACCTCCCAGTACGTACCTCACCCTATGGCACTATATTTTATCTCTTGGTTTAATTCAAATAGAAGAAGGCTAAATCTCATAACAAAACAATATACGCTAATAGTAGCTAAGCCTGTTTTTACCTTAAAAGTGGGTTCCGTATAAGTACGGAAGTCTGTTTTATTTTTAAAAGTACCTTCTGTAGGGGTACGGAAGCTTGTTTCTATTTTAAAAGTAACTTCCGTAGGGCTGCAGAAGATGAAAATGATTTTCCTGAATACCCTCGCACCTTCACACCCTACACCTTTTACCACCCTTTTCTCTATCGAACCAATGATTTATAGATGCATCATTAACTGATTTAAATACCTATCGATTTAATTTTTTAGCTGGCACAATGCCGACTAGAACCGCATTACGTATATTGATTTTTGGCATACTTTATTGGAATAGTTGTAAATAATCGTTGAATACAAATAATTTACCTCGTTTACCTCCAGTGATTTCATCAACAATTTTCAAGTCTTCTAACTCTTTAATTAGCTTATAGACAGAAGGCAATGATAATCCTGTTATTTGATGAGCAATTTGAGCATTAATTATTGGTCGTTGAAATAAATGATTTAGAATTAATCCAGCATTACTTGAACGACTTCCTAATTCCTGTATTTTTCCTTCAACTTCCTTTTGCAGTTTTAGAATTCCGTCAAATGTTTCAATACCATTCTTTGCCGTTTCAATTACTCCAACTAAGAAAAATTTGAACCATTGTACTATATTGTCCTTTTCTCGAACGTTAGTTAAATTATCATAATATAAGGTTCTGTTTCTTTCAAAGAAATCAGATAAGTATAAAATAGGCTTTTTCAAAATACCCTTTTCTACTAAATATAGAGTTATCATTAATCTACCAACTCTACCGTTTCCATCTAAAAATGGGTGAACTGTCTCAAATTGATAATGAATAAGTGCAATTTTCAATAAATCTGGAAAGTAGAATTCCTCAGAATGTGCAAATTTTTCTATGTCACTCATATATTCATTAATAGAATCAAAGGAGGGTGGAATAAATGTGGCATCTTTAATTGAGGCTCCCCCAATCCAATTTTGACTACTTCTAAATTCACCAGGTAATTTGTGTTTTCCTCGAACTCCTTTTAATAAGGTTCTATGGGTTTCTTTAATGAGTCGAGATGAAAAAGGTATTTTTTTTAGGTTCTCTACCGCTAAATTTAATGCTGATATATAATTATTTACTTCTTCCCAATCATTTCTTTTTTCCTGATTAACATCATCCTTGTCCAAAAGTGCATCTTCGATATTAGTTTTAGTTCCTTCAATCTTGCTTGACTTTGTGGCTTCTTTTGCAATGTGCATGCTAATAAATAAATCAATATTTGGGATGTATTCAGAATACATGTCTAGGCGCCCAAGTTGTCTGTCTGCTTGACTAAGAAGATTAACCAGCTCCATATTCTCAAGAATCCATTGCTTGTTAATTCTCTCTGGTTGAAAACTTTTAAAAGTTCCCTGATTTATATAATAACCGGCTTTAAAGTTCCTCATTATCTTTATTTATTTAAACAAAGATAATCCTTATTTAAGATTTTATCAATTTTCTTAAATAACGAGTCGTGTTTTTTTAATATTAAAGTAATTACTTAATTAGTGCTGTGTGAATTTTAATGTTTGCCAACGATTGGCCAGATGAAATGTGTTGGGATTTAATGAACGAAACCTTCTAAACACATCAGAGCAAATATTTTTTTACTTAAAATACGCCCTGTATCCGTTGAACCATTACACCTTGTACCTTCGTACCTTTAAACCTTTATACCCTCACACCCTTTACAGTCTTTTTTTCTATCAAACCAATGATTTAATAGATCCCTCATTTATAGCCTAAATACCTATCGGCCTATTTTTTTTTTGCTTCTGTCTACTACCAATCGAGCAAACGTTTTTCACCTTCTAAGGCTTTTATTTCCGAAATTTCTTGCGAAACCTCAATCACACCTCTATACTTTTTCTGTTCGTCTCTAACCGCAAAATACTGTATAAGGATATATTCCCCTCTCATTTTAATCCAGAAATCGGCTTGGTCCTGTTCTCCTTTTTTAAACGATTCAACAATTTGCTCTACTACATGAACGCTTTCTGGAGGATGACAATTACTTACTTGTCGGCCAATGATAGCGGTAGTACGAGGAAATATTCGCTTTTTAGGCGTAGAAAAATAGAGTACCCGGTTATTTTCATCTACGTAAGTAATATCAACAGGTAGGTGATTGAAAATTAATTTAATCTGCTCCACATTTAAAACTCCCGTTCCCAGGTTAACTGTATTGTTTTCTAAATGGATATTTTCTGTGCCTTTTATTGGTTTTGATGGCTTTATGTATGGGTAACCTATCTCAAAACCTTCGCGATTCATGCTTGATAAAGCCTCTTCGCTAATGCTTGAAAGAATATAAGGAAATAGGATGCGTTCCTCTCTAAATTTGATGGCGAGCATATTAAAAAATACATCGCCGATGCTTCGGTTGAATTGCTTTGTGTCCGCAATTTTATTGGTGAGTTGCTCGATGATAAATTTAATATTCCGCCTAATATCATCATGAAACGACCACATGATTTGAAGACAACGGTAATCGCTCCAGGTTTTTTCAATAATAGGAAATAACACGTTTTCCTTAATGGTATAATGTTTAACAAATATTTCTAAGTGGATAAAAAGGCCTTTGAGTTCGTCGTTTAAATCAGAATGATCTACATCTTTTACAAATGATTTAAAAACAGGACGAATTTTATTTAAAACCTGCTCCATCTCCTGATTGTTTTGCTCAAGGATACCAATAAAAGAATCGGGCTCTGGCGTTATCCTTTCAAAATTCTCGATAGGTATATGAAAGATATTTAACACTTTATTGGAGAGTGTTTTTAAGTCTGCCGTTGGATGCCCTTCTTTAATCAATTCATCGAATAAGGTGATAAAGTCGGTGGGTATAATAGTGTCAATAAAGTCCTTGTTGTTAACGATAAAACTATGCGCATTACCTGTTTTTAATAATAGATGCGATACCTCCATTAATTTTGTAATTCGTCTTTCTTTGGTATTTGAAAATTCAGACATACATCAATTTTTGTTACGCTTATATCCTCAATATACGCTTATATTTTAAAGTTTTGTTTCGTAATAGATTTTCTAATGCATATTGCGGATTTAATGTGGAATAGAATTTATAATGCATAATGCGGGTTTAATTATCAATTCCCTAACATTAATCATTATGACTTAAGTTATAAAGTTTTATTTTCGTGTCCTTTACGAACAGAGAAAGTGGTTTATTGAAAGCTTATATTTATTGGCGCCGCCAAAAGGTTTAATACCTCGAGGCTTGCTTGGTTAATCCAGTTAGTATTCATAATTTATGCCTCTAGGCTTGCCCCGAGGTGGTTCACTTAGCATGGTAGAAATCAACTTTCAACAGATAACTTTCAATATTTAACTTATTTAATATGTCCAAACAAAAACATCCAAAGGGGTTAATGATCCTCTTCTTTACTGAAATGTGGGAACGTTTTGGTTACTATCTATTGTTAGGGATCTTTAGTCTTTACATGATTGAGCCTACCACATCTAAATTTCCAGGTTTAGGTTTTACTAATATGCAAGCGGCTGATATTTACGGTTCTTTTTTAGCGTTAGTATACTTAACTCCATTTTTTGGCGGATTAATTGCCGATAGAATGATTGGATATAGAAAGGCCATTTTTATAGGTGCCTTTTTTATGGCTGCAGGATATATTGGACTGGCAATTCCTAATTCGATGACTGCCTTTTATGTATCCTTATTGCTCATTATTATTGGTAATGGTATGTTTAAGCCTAATGTATCGGTTTTATTGGGTAAGTTATATGAGAAGCCAGAGTATGAATCATTAAAAGATTCAGGTTATAATATCTTTTATATGGGTATTAATATTGGGGCTTTTGTTTGTGTGTTTATTGCTTCAAAATTAAGATTATCCTTAGGTTGGGGCTGGGCCTTTGCAGCTGCAGGCATTGGTATGATTATAGGAATGATATGGTTTTTTATTGGCCTTAAAAGAGTGCCAGAGATTAAAGAGGCCGACCAAATATCTCCTGCTCGACCAAGTGATATTTCTATGGGGAAAATTTTCTCCGTTTTATTTTTACCTGCGCTGGGAGCTGCATTAGTAGGTTGGTTAATACCAGGAAATATGCTTGGTTCAGACTCAACGGATGCTTTTGCTTTCTTTTGTATTCCGGTACTTATATTTTATTTTACAACATGGAAAACTGCCGACAAAAAGACCGAGCGAGAACCAATTGCTGCACTCTTAACGGTGTTTGGTGTGGTTATTATTTTTTGGGCAGTGTTTCACCAAAACGGTTCTGCGCTTACTTATTGGGCCAAAAGTAACACAACACGTGATGTTAAAGGTGTGACTGAAAAGGTCATTAATATTGTTGCAAAAACAGAAGATGTATCTACGCTGCCGCGTGAGATAAAAATACAAGGTTTACACGGAGAAGATTTAGGTACTAAAGAAGGACCTAATCCATATTTCGATAATTATTCCAAGGCAATACCTAAGGGTAATTTAGAGGGGCAGCCAAGTGATATAATGGATGATGATTGGGCTGATTTAACCGATGAACAAAGACTCGCTTTAAATGGGAAACCATCGGATGTTACAGAGGAACAGTGGGCATCTTTAAATGCTGCTCAAAAAGCAGAAGGAGGTAAGTTAGACCTTTGGCCAACAGAATTGCAAGCTGCTATAAATCCATTTTTTGTTATTATACTAACGCCTTTAGTGGTGGGTGTATTTGGCTGGCTTCGTCGTAGAAAGAAAGAGCCTACCACACCAGGAAAAATTGCTTGGGGTATGCTTATTTCGGCTCTATCGTGGTTAGTGCTGGTAGTAGGAGCTGTTTATTCTGGTAACGGAATGGATAAAGCATCTGTAGGATGGTTGTTTGGCGTGTACGGTGTAATAACGGTAGGAGAGCTTTGTTTGAGCCCTATGGGACTTTCTCTTGTAAGTAAGTTAGCGCCTAAGCGTATTGCAGCCTTGATGATGGGAGGATGGTTTTTGAGTACTGCCATCGGTAATAAATTGTCGGGAGTGCTTTCTGGACTTTGGGATTTATTCGAAAAGAAATCGTATTTCTTCCTAACAAATGCTGTTTTAACTTTTGCTGCATTTTTAATTATTGTGTTATTGATGCCTTGGCTAAAAAGAGTATATAATCAATATGTTGAATAAGCTAATTAGCTTTTAATTTATAAAACTAGGCGCTCGGTGTTTTACATCGGGCGTTTTTTATTAGCTGCCGTCCTTACAGGACTTTATTTGTGTTATCGGTGCACATAGGGTTAAAACCCTATGCTATTACCGGCTGACCTTTCAGGTCAGTAAAAATCTAATTGTACTAATAAATGTGCAGGTTCATTGTAATAAATAAAAGCGCAGTAAGTGCTTAAGCTAATAGCATATTCCTTTAGGGCTGTGATTATAGGGGATGGTTGTAAAGGGCTGAAAGTCCTTAAGGTGATAGATTTGATTTCAAAACGTGAAATGCGACAACAAATTCAATGGTTATCGGTTTTCTCTAAAAAGATATGACGACCTATATTGCAATTCTACGAGGCATAAATGTTGGCGGAAAAAGGAAAATACTGATGGCCGATTTAAGGCAAATGTTTTTAAATATTGGCCTTGTGAATCCTAGCACCTATATTCAGAGTGGGAATATATTTTTCCAAAGTACGGATATTACATCTTTAATTGCGTTATCAACTAAAATTGAAGAAGCCATTTTTAACAAATATGGTTTTGAGGTACCTGTTATTGTAACAACGCATCAAGAGTTAAAAGAAACCATACAGAGTAATACCTTTTTTCAACAAAATATCGATATCAATCAACTTCATCTTACCTTTTTAAAAGAAGAGCCTTCCGCTGACTGTCAGGAAAAAGCAATTAGCTATATCGATGATGCTTTAGATGATTTTATCATTAAAGGGAAGAATGTTTATTTATGTTGTAAAGGCAAATACCATCAAACTAAATTTGGGAATACTTTTTTCGAGAAGAAACTAAAAGTTACAGCTACCACTCGAAGCTGGAAGACGGTATTAAAGTTGGAGGAATTGAGTAAGTAACTATGGAGGTAATTAGTAAATACCTTATTAAAACCTATTTTAAATAAAGTGTTGAATATTTGAAATGTGGCTTAAATGTTTAGTTTTGAAATGTGTTTTTAATACAAACTATGTTTAACTAATAAATTTAACCCATGACAAATCAAGAAAGATTATTGTTCTGTAAGCGATGCACTAAGCGCGAAATGGATTTAAAAACTGGTTTAATTTGCAGTATCACCAAAGAAAAAGCAAACTTCGAAGACCAATGTGCTGATTTTAACGAAGATGAAAAAGTAAAAGAAAATGAGCTGGATGCAACAGAGGGTTTAGCTACTGAGCAGATTCAACAAAGCCTTTCTCCTGAAATATTTGAGGAATTAAAGCTTGAGCAAAATTTAATGTTGGGTATTGTAGCAGCAGTTGTGGTTGGTGTTGTAGGTGCCATTTTGTGGGGAGTAATTTCGGTTACAACAGGATATCAGATAGGATATATGGCGGTGGCAATTGGTGCCGCAGTTGGTTTTGCAATGCGTAAGTTCGGAAACGGCTTAGAACAAACATTTGGTATTTGGGGTGCAGCCATAGCATTTTTGAGTGTTGCGTTGGGTAACTTTTTGGGTGTAATGGGCTTCTTTGCGCAATCGGAAGGACTTAATATTGTGGAGACACTGATTAATTTTGATTATGCTTATTTGCCTGAGGTAATGATGGCTACATTCAGTTTTATGGATGTAATATTTTACGGAATAGCTCTTTATGAAGGATATAAATTTTCTTTCAGAGTAATTACAGATAAAGATATTTTTCATTTGAAGAATAAGCAAGCAGCTTAAAAATAAATGATGGAGGTGGTGTTTGCTACCTCCATTTTTATTACCCATAAAAGTCATTGTCTGTGCTTAAAATTGGAACTTACTTGCAGTTACATTTTAACAGTTAGACCATGAGTGAATTAATTACCTTCGGATTACTTTCGTTTACTTCATTTTTTACCCTAATAAATCCTTTAGGTTCAATGCCTGTGTTTTTGACTATGACGGCTGATTTAGACCAGCAACATAGAGTAAAAACCGCTAAAAAGGCCACTATTGTTTCTTTTTTTACCATTGTTGCTTTTGCTTTTTCGGGGCAATTATTATTTAAATTCTTCGGTATTTCTGTCAATAGTTTTCGTATTGTAGGAGGTGCTATCTTTTTTGTGATGGGCATGGATATGCTACAAGCGCGTTTAGGTAAAGTGAAAATTAAAGATTCTGAGATTAAAACTTACGTCAACGATATCTCCGTTACTCCCTTGGCTATTCCAATGATATGCGGACCTGGTGCTATTACCAATGCCATTGTGTTAATGGAAGATGCCAATAATGCAGCAATGAAAGGCATGCTTATTTTTACCTTGTTATTGGTGATGATACTTACCTATCTAATTTATTATAGTTCGTCGCGTATCATTAAGTTCTTGGGCGAAACGGGTAATAATGTAATGATGCGTTTAATGGGTTTAATTGTGATGGTTATTGCCGTTGAGTTCTTTTTTAGCGGACTAAAACCTATTATTCTAGATATGATGAATCCGTAAATTTTCATTTAATTTAGGGGACAATTACAATTTACATTAAGATGCTTAAACAAATACTTGCCATTATTGGTATTGGAATTTTATTTGGCTCCTGTTCTATGAAATGGAATAAGGCCATGCAAATGGGAAGTACCTTACAAAAGGAATTTAATGCAGAAGTCACTTTTGATTCATACCTACGATTAATCATTGTTCCAGTTGAAATTGAAGGTACAACTTATCGATTTTTATTTGATACAGGAGCTCCTTTTAGTATCTCGCAAGAGCTACAGAATAAACTTGAATATAAAACCATCGCCAAAGGAAATATAGTTGATACAGATAAAAATAGAACCAAGGTAAATTACGTCAGTGTCGATTCCTTGTTAATTGCAGATGTCCCTTTTTATAAGCAAACCGCTTTTGTAGCAGACTTTAAAGCTAACCCTATCATTGCCTGTATGGAGCTGGATGGAATTATTGGTTCAAATTTGATGCGTCATTGTAACTGGCTAATAAAAGAGGATGAACAGGTATTACAGTTAAGTAATGATGGCTTGCCAGAATCTATGAAAGATGTGATGCCTATTCCGTTTAAAGTAGATGTGCAGTATAATATGAAGATGGATATAAATATTGGGAATGTTAAGGCCAGTAATTGTACGGTTGATTATGGCTCTAATGGCTCCCTGTTGGTAAACAAAACTGCATTTAAACAACTTGAAGAAAATGGTATTGTGAAAGAATCGTTTACAGAGAAAGGCGCATCATCTTCGGGACTATTAGGAGAAGTCAGGTCTTTTGAAAACAAGATAGGCCATGTAGATACGGTTCAGATTGAGGAAGTTACTATCTCTAATGTTTTGGTAAAATCAGGTTACTCAAATATACTAGGGCGTGAAGTATTATCGAGGTATAATGTTTTTATCGATTGGCAAAATCATGAACTCCGCTTAATGCGAAATAATAAAGCAAGCAGTGCTTACGAAGTGTTTGGCATGCAAGTAGGGCCAGGAAACAACAATGCTGTGGCAGTGCAGGCAGTCATCGAAAATTCAGTAGCTGCTCAGGCAGGCATTCATCCTATGATGGAAATTTTAAAAGTCAATGAGCTTGATTTTACACAAGGAAGTAATTTTTGCGATTACATTCATTTAATGGACTCAAAACCAAGCGAGTTACTCCTTAAAATAAAAGACGGAGAAGGTGTTGTAAGCCAAGTTAAACTAAGAAAGAAACGCTTGGGCGAAAAATAAATTATTTTCTTAATCAGTTAAAGCATCTAGTGTTTTATAAATATTATCTGCAGTAAATGTTTTTTGATATTGTAAGATTTCTGGAATTATTTTTAACTCCCATTGGTCAGGTGTAGCATTTGCATTGTCTGCCATTATTCCTGTACTTCTATCACTTGCATAAATGCCCAGTCCTCTCATGTTTTCTTTATAAAATGAATTTTCTGCACCTGTATCTGTTATTGTTGCATGAGAAAAAATACTTTTACCGGTTGGTAAAGTCATTTCTTGAGGAACTGTTGTTGGAGAACCTCCTGAAATTATATTTGTTAACTCATCATTGAATGTGTTTTCTGGAAATCCTGCTTCTAACTCTGCACGAGTAGGATTGCTAGCTGATTCAACTAAATTAAAGTTAGTGCCAAACCAATTATCTAAATTATTATACCATTGTTCTGCTCTTTCTTTATCAAGTCCATAGCTAGGAGCATGATAGACATTCTGTTTATCATTATGAGCAATAAGGCTTACGTTGTCAAACATTTGTCTAATTTCATTTGCAGTAATAGGAGTTCCATCATCTAAATATAATCTTTTTTGTACCATAGTATTAGTTGTTGAAGTCTGTTCAGCTTCTGTTTTTACTTGGTTATACGTAAGGATTGCATCGATAATTGGAGCTTGTCCATAGTAATCACTATTACTATTAATTTGAATTAAAGCACGATCATTTTGAGGTAAACGTTCTAATGTTATTTGACTATTGCTATTTGTAGTGTAAGTCTCTACTCTATTATTATCATCTAAATAAGTTACTTCAACAACACAACCAGCACCAACAGGTGTAACATTATCAGTGTATTTAATTTGAATATTTTTTTGTTCATCTAAATATTTTTGAACAGCATATGCTTTTTCTTGATTAGTACCAGGAATAAAAGTAGCAGTACTATTTGTAGTTTTGAAAGGAAGAATTGGATTTGGTAAATTATCCTGTTCAAAACCATTAGGGATTTCATAAGTTGGATTAATTCCAACTTTGTTAATGTCAACTTCAATAACTTGAGGTACTTCTGTAATCCAAATAGTATCTCGTTTTTCAGCATCATTATTATAACTAAAAATAATTGGAACATTGTCAAGTGTATTGCCATCACTTCGACGAATAGCCATGTTTTGTGTTGCATTCTTAGCGTAAGATAATTGTCCAACAAAGTCAGTTGTGTTAGCTGCCTTATCAACATCAAATACTTTGTCAGTAATATTCCCTGCGTTATCAGTAACAGAAATATCATACACTACATCTTCAGGTAAATTAGTAGCTTCAAAGCTACCATCACTAGAAACAGTAGCTGGATAAGAAGTTCCATCAGGAGCAATAACGCTAACTGAACAATTAGCAATATTATACAATGCTTGACCTAAAGTACTTTCTAAACTTCCAGAAAGAGTTCCTTGATCAGGTTGTGCAATACTTTGGACTGTGTGTGTTTTAGCATTATTAGTTCCAGGAACTAAAGTGATATTACTTACTGTTTTGTTTTCAAACTCGCTTGATGCTCCTTCAACATATTGTAATAATGCGTTAACATTATATCCAGTTTCATCTAGGTCAATACTAATAGGAGTTGTTGCACTAGTTACTTGTTTTTGTACAGAACTATTTGCATCACTTGTTGCAGTATATGTAATTGGGAATCCAGTTACAGAAACATTATTTTCATTTTCAACACTTAGATTAAATGTTGCAGGTACAGCGTGAGTCATTACTTTGTTATACGCTATTGTTTGTCCGTTTTGTAATGTTACTGTTTCAGAAATATCATTTAATAAATTATTTTCGTCATCAATATTAATAGTGTATACTGCTCCGCTTTCTAATGATAAATTATTTACATTAAATTTTCCTTCACTATCAATTGTAAAGCTAGTTTCTGTTCCATCATTAGCAACCATTGTCCCAACATATTGACTTGCACCATAAGGTGATTCGCTTAAGTTTACATCTAAGTCTCCAGAGATATTTCCTTTAGGAATAGGTTGTGCAATACTTTGGATTTGCATTTCTAACGTGTTATTCTCAGGATTTAAAGTAATAATTTGCGAAGCTTCTTCATAATCATCGGATGTTTCAGTATATGCCATTGCATCATAACCAACACGATCTAAATCAACAGTTGCGTCAGTAGTTGCATTAGTAACAAAAACAGTATCTCGAATTGGACCATCAACAGTATTGCTTCCAGCGTATTCAAAAATAACTCTTTGATTAGTAACAGGATTACCACTTTCATCAGTTAGTTTTACTGTGATTGGAGATTCTCCTTTATGCTCAATAGTAGCATTAAATGAAGTTGCTTGATTTTCTTCAACTGGAACATTCTCATAAGTAGTTGTTTCAAAATAGTCATCAGTATGACTAACTGTGAAATTATAACCTTCTTCTAATTGACCAGACTTTAAACCATAAGAAGCTTGACTTGTGATATTCTCTAAAGAAATATCTTTTCGACTATTATCACCACTTGGGTTGTTTAGAAGTTTAGTAGAAAGTATAGTGCCTTTGTTATCGTAGAGGCGAGCCAGATAAAAACCACCAGGTAAGCTACTCAAGTTTTGATAAGCAAATACTTCCCCAGATATGGGATCATACTCAATATCAGTAATAGCCAAAATTGAATTTCCAAGTAAAGTAATAATAGCACCATTAATAGCAGTATGTTCAATATTAGTAGCTAAACGCCCTTTTAGATTTGCTGCAGCGTCTGCACCACCAACATCAATAATACCATTTTTATTATTATATGCAATATCTTTAACGCCCACGTCAGTCAGCACAGTATATTCACCATTAGCAGTAAAAGTGGCAAAGTATTTTTTGTCACTACTCGATTTACTCAATAAACCGATCAAATTGAGAGCCTTATAAGGAGGTTCTCCTGTTGGGGTTAATATCACTCCAGAAACATCACTTGCAGTTGCTACTTTTAAAGAATCACCATTTTGATGATTGGGAAAGTCGTTCGCTAATATATCTATATTGATAATTATGCTTAAAAAGGTTAAGCTCACAAAGTATATGTATAATGATTTATTTCTGACCGACCTCATTTTTTTAATTATGATAGATAAGTGTTTGTGCTTTATTGGCAAATTTTCATAGGACTATAAAAGTAAAAACTCTGCTAACAATAGTCAAGTATGTTTTTGTTAATACAGGTTATTCTATGGTTAAAGTAAGTAAACCTAATTATGTGCGTGACTTTTTGATGTTTCATTAATATGTCCTAAGAAAAGAAAGCCAGCATTCAATTAAGATTGCTGGCTTTAATATTTCTAAACTACTTAGTTACTAGCTTAATTTCTCGGTAACAAAAGCTTTTGCTGTTTCAATAGCGGCATCTAAACCTTCTACTTTTTTACCACCTGCGGTTGCAAAAAATGGTTGGCCACCACCACCACCTTGAATTTCTTTAGCACTGGCTCTAATAACTTCCACTGCGTTAATCTTACCTGATTTAGCTAGATCGTCAGAAGCTATAACGCTTAATTGAGGCTTGCCGTTAACATCAGCACCTAGTACAGCAACAAAATCACCCATTTCTTTTTTAATTTGGAAAGCCAGGTCTTTTAGTTTATCGCCCAGTATAGGTTTTACTTTAGCTGCAATTAATTTAACGCCATTTACTTCAATAGCACTGTCTATTAGGTCGCGTTTCTCAATGTTAATGAAGTTTTGTTTCATCCCATCCAAGTCCTTTCCTAATTTTGAATTATCAGTCATTAACGATTCAATATTCTTACGTAAATCACCCGATGACTTAAACATATCCTGAATAGCCAACATTAAACTATGCTGACCTAAAATCATTTCTTCTGCTTTTTCGCCTGTAATGGCTTCGATACGTCTAACACCAGAAGCAATAGAGGCTTCGCTAATAATTTTAAAGAAACCTATTTCGCCTGTGTGCTTTACGTGTGTACCTCCGCAAAGCTCAATAGAGTCGCCAAACTTAATGGCACGGACTAAATCGCCATATTTCTCACCAAATAACATCATTGCACCTAAATCGTGCGCTTTTGCTACAGGTATATCACGCATTTCTTCTAAAGCATAATTTGTACGTATACGTTGGTTTACCAGCTTCTCTACCTGCTCAATTTCTTCACGCGTCATCTTTTGGAAGTGTGCAAAGTCAAATCGCAAATATTCAGGATGAACCAAAGATCCTTTTTGCTCAACATGCGTTCCTAGTACTTCGCGTAAAGCTTGGTGTAACAGGTGGGTGCCTGTGTGGTTATTAGCAATGTTTTGTCGCTTGTTTGTGTTTACAATTGCTTTAAATTCACCTTTTAATTCTTTCGGTAGTTTTTTAGCAAGATGTACAATCAAGTTATTTTCTTTTTTGGTATCGATAATCTCAATCTTTTCAGACCCATTGTCAATATATCCAGTATCACCAACTTGTCCACCACTCTCAGCATAAAAAGGAGTAATATTAAATACTATTTGAAACAACGTTTTTTTCTTGGCGGTAATCTTACGGTATTTAACAATGGTAATATCCGTTTCTAAGTAGTCGTATCCAATAAACTCTTCAACATCATCATGTAAAAGGGTAACCCAGTCTTCTGTTTCGATGGCTGTTGCACTACGAGCACGCTCTTTTTGTGCTTCCATCTCTTTTTCAAACTCCTTACGGTTAACTACTAAGTCATTCTCTTTTAATATCAACTCCGTTAAATCCAATGGAAATCCGTAGGTATCGTATAATTCAAATGCCACTTTACCATCAACAACCTTATAATCTCCATCTTTGGTTTGTTTAATGATTTTATCTAGCATAGAAATACCAGTAGCTAAAGTTCTAAGGAATGATTCCTCTTCTTCTTTAATTACTTTGGTAATTAACTCCTGTTGGTTTTTCAACTCAGGATATGCATCACCCATAGAGTCAATTAAAGCAGGCAATAACTTGTGCATGAACGACTGACGTTGCTCCAGGAAAGTATATCCATAACGAACTGCTCTACGCAAGATTCTTCTGATAACATAACCAGCTTTATTATTTGAAGGTAGCTGACCATCGGTAATAGAGAATGAAATAGTACGAACGTGGTCGGCAATAACACGCATGGCAATATCTTTCTCTTCGTTGTTACCATAAGGAGTGTTGGTTATTTTTGCAATCTCATTAATGATTGGTACAAAAACATCGGTATCGTAATTCGATTTTTTATTCTGAATAACACGGCATAAACGTTCGAAACCCATACCAGTATCTACGTGCTTTGAAGGCAAAGCTTCCAAGTCGCCATTGGCTTTTCTGTTATATTGAATAAACACCAAGTTCCAAACCTCAATCACTTCAGGATGGTCGGCATTCACCAATTCTGCTCCTGGCACTTTTGCTTTTTCTTCTTCTGAACGTAGGTCTACATGAATTTCTGAACATGGTCCACAAGGTCCCATTTCACCCATTTCCCAAAAATTATCCTTTCGGTTTCCGTTGATGATTTTATCCTCCGGAAGATATTGCTTCCAAAAGTTAAAAGCTTCCATATCCTTCTCTAGGCCCATGTCTTTATCGCCTTCAAAAACCGAAGCATATAAAATGCTCGTATCAATTTTTAGCACTTCGGTTAAATATTCCCAAGCCCAATTAATTGCGTTTTCTTTAAAGTAATCACCAAACGACCAGTTTCCTAGCATTTCAAACATAGTATGGTGGTAGGTATCATGACCCACTTCCTCTAAGTCGTTATGCTTACCAGAAACGCGTAAACACTTTTGAGAGTTAGCCACTCTTGGAGAGGCTGGTTTACTGTTTCCAAGAAAAATATCTTTAAACTGGTTCATACCCGCATTGGTAAACATTAGGGTAGGATCGTTTTTAACCACCATAGGTGCCGAAGAAACAATTTGGTGCTGTTTTGATTCAAAAAACGACCAAAAACTCTTTCTTATCTCAGAAGCATTCATATTAATTGCAATTATTGTTTTAATTTTGAGAATATCCACTTAAATTTGGAAGTTGCAAAGGTAGATTATTTCGCTAATTTTGCAGCGAATATCAGGTAAAAATCCGCATAAGAAATATAAACTTCGTTACTTCATGTCAAAAGTTAAATTTCGATATAATCCAGAAACACTTAGTTACGATAAAATTGAGAAGGATTTTAAGTATTACATTGCTCGTGTATTTATGCATTTCTTCTTTGGTGGCGTATTGGGCATGATTTACTTTTTTGCCTACTCATACGTGATTGATAGCCCTAAGGAAAAACGTTTAATTAGAGAGAATGCTCGTTTAACTACGCAGTTTGAAATAATGAGTAATCGTTTGGATGAAACCGTTAAGGTTATTGATGATATTCAGCGTAGAGATGAAAATATTTACCGTGTAATTTTCCAGGCTGATTCTATTCCGCATTCTATTAGAAAAGCTGGTTTTGGTGGGGTAAATAGATATGAGCCTTTGGAGGACTTAGATAACGCGGAGTTGGTTATTTCTACGGCCAAAAAGTTAGATGTTATCATGAAACAGACTTATGTGCAATCAAAGTCATTTGATGATATAATTGAGTTGGCTAAAAATAAGGAAGACTTGATTAAAGCTACACCTGCTATTATGCCTTTAAACAATAAAGATTTAAAGCGTACAGCTTCAGGTTGGGGGTATCGAATTCATCCTATTTATAAAACACGTAAGTTTCATTCGGGTATGGATTTTTCCGCACCTACAGGTACCGAGATCTACTCCACAGGAGATGGTAAGGTATCCAAAATAACCAGAGAAAAGACGGGTTATGGAAATCGCATCGAAATAGACCATGGCTTTGGTTTTAAAACCTTATATGCCCACCTTGATGGTTTCAATGTAAGAAAAGGTCAAAAAGTAAAACGAGGCGATGTAATTGGTTATGTAGGAAATTCGGGTACATCCACCGCTCCTCATTTACATTATGAAGTGCATGTAAAAAACAGAAAGGTAAATCCTTCTCACTACTATTTTAATGATCTATCTGCAGATGAGTACGAAGAAATGATTGAACGCTCATCTAACTCCAATCAAACATTCGATTAAGTAATTTCTCACTCTTTTTTTTAAAGAGGATATTAAGGTCTTAATTTAAGCCTGTATTTTGAAGAAGTAATCGCATTCTATTTATGGTTTATTTTTCTTATATTTAGGATAATATACCCTATGCGACATGACTGATCTAATCAAAAATAAAGTATGGCTTGATGATCGTGAATTCGTTTATCACGAAGGAGGAGAAGGTACTCCCATATTATTTATTCATGGCATTTCTACTTATTCATTTATCTGGAGAAAGGTAATTCCATATTTCATTCCCAATTATAAGGTAATAGTTATTGATTTATTGGGCTGTGGCGATTCCGATTTAAGAACCGATGTTTCATTTGGACTTATTAATCAGGCTAAATATATGCATTTATTGATGGAAGCGTTAAAGCATCCTAAATATCACCTGATATCCCATGATGTAGGGGGAGGTATTGCGCAGGTGATGAGTGTTCAGAAGCCAGAAACTCTTCTGTCTGTTTCAATGATAAATTCTGTGGCTTACGATTTTTGGCCAGTTCAACCCATTGTTTCCATGCGTACCCCTGTGTTAAGGCAGTTAGCTATCGCAACTTTAGATACTTGGACCCTAAAAATAATTATTAAAAAGGGTTTGTATCATAGTAATTCAAACACAGCTGAGTTATTCGAGTATTTTCGTAAACCATTTAAAACTAAAGAAGGCAGAAAGGCATTTTTACATTTTGCAAGTAGTTTAGATAATGCCGATCTACTAAATATATCTGATGATCTGCATCAATCAAATTTAAACTTTCTAATAATTAGAGGAGAAACAGATGCCTACCTTAGTACATCAATCACGCAAAAATTGGTAGAAAACCTAAAGCATTGTGAAAGTAATATTATACCAACGGCAGGTCACTATGCCATGGAGGATGAGCCAGAAATGATTGCTAATATTCTTACCGAATTTATAGAAAAACATGAGTGACTGTGAAGAAGAGAAAATAAAGTATCACGAACTACTAGAACGAGTTAAAAGTTTAGAAGAAGAAAATGATTCTTTGGCAGAAAGAGCTGAGGAGATTCTTCTTTTAAGCATGCTTGGTGATACCATTTCTTCTATTGATAATGAAAAGCAGCTAATAGAAGAGTTGTTGGAAAAAATTTCCATCTTAAATAATATCTCACTTTGTTGTTGTTATGAAATTATTGAAGGGAAATATCATCTTTATTCTGGTTATATTTCAGATCCTTATATAAATGAAATTGCTCCAGAAATTAAACTTGGTAATGAAATTCTAGAAGAAATTTGTAATGCCCAAATGTATTGTGGTTTAGCTACGGAAGGCAAGGGGCTTGTATATCCTACTCATGTTACTGATAATACGGAAATACTTATTGTTTATTTTAATGGTAGACAAGTTAAGGAAGGTGTATTTGTTTTTATGGATGAAAAAAATGGCCACACCTTGCATACCAAGCTAATGGTGGTTAGACAGGCTATTAGAATGGTTGTGGCCAGAATAGAGAATTTGTCGTACATCGCTGAAATAGAAGAATTAAATCGAGATCTTGAAGAGAAGGTGCTAAAAAGAACCATTGAGCTGACCAAAGCCAGGGATAAAGCACAAGAGTCTGACCGTTTAAAGTCGGCATTTCTAGCTAATATGAGTCACGAAATCCGAACTCCCATGAATGCCATTGTTGGTTTTAGCGAACTATTGGAAAGTAAGAGTTGTGACTCGACTGAAATAGAGAATTATGCTAGTCTAATTTACTCTAATAGTTTATCCTTATTAAATTTAATTAATGATCTACTTGACTTCTCAAAGATTGAGGCGAACCAGTTACAATTACATTGCTTATCATTCAATATTCATGATACCATTAAGGAGGTAGAAATGCTTACAAGATCGCTCATAAGACAATATGATAAACCTGATCTTAGTGTGAAGGTAGTTAACGAAGTAGGTTCAAAAATCACTAGTCTCCATACCGATGAATTACGCTTGAAACAAATTCTGACTAATTTATTAAGTAATGCTGTTAAGTTTTCCTTTAAAGGGATAATTTATATTAAGTACGAATTAAAAGGTTCGCAAATATGGTTTTCGATAAAGGATGAGGGTATTGGCATTGATGATGGTTTGCACGAAATGATTTTTAGTCGTTTTAGTAGAGTAACGGATGATGTAAATAAAACTATTGCAGGTAATGGTTTAGGACTTACCATTACTAAAAATTTAGTTAAGCTTTTAGGTGGTAGAATAACCGTAAATTCTAAGTTAGGGTATGGTTCGGAGTTTAGCTTTTGTGTTGATGTAAACCATTGTAATAAAGTATGATATGTGAATTCATATTAGAATCATTATAAATAAGCATTTCATTACATAATTATGAAGTAAGTGTAACATCTGTTACAACTTTACCGAATTAATCTTCTTACATTTATTGTTATATATAAACATTATAAATGTTGTTATGCTTAAATTCCTAATTCCGCCACCCCAATGGCGATTTCCTGTATTAATAGTGATTGGTGTTTTTATAGGCCTGGCATTATTTACTTTCAGGGTATCCAATGCTTCATCTTATTTGTCAGATGACCCTAAAACATGCGTAAACTGTCATATTATGGCACCGCAGTACGCAACGTGGAATCATAGTTCGCATAGAGAGTGGGCCAATTGTAACGATTGCCACGTGCCGCATAATAATGTACTAAACAAGTACTTTTTTAAGGCTAAGGATGGATTAAGACATGCTACAGTTTTTACTATGCGAGGCGAACCTCAGGTGATTTTTATAAAGGAAGAGGGCGCTGAAGTGGTGCATCAGAATTGCGTCAGATGTCATCAGCAGCAAATAACCGATCCTAAACTAGCTTCTTCAGTTGAAGGGCATGCTGGCCATATGGAAGACAGAAAATGTTGGGAATGTCATCGAGAGGTTCCGCATGGCAGAGTCAACAGTCTTTCAAGTACTCCTAATGCACGAGTACCGTTACCTGAAAGCCCAGTGCCAGATTGGTTAAAAAAATATACAGAATAAAAAATAAACCTTAAAGAATACACCTATGAAAATGTTTGAAAAACGTCCATGGTTACCATGGTTTTTATTTATTGCAACGATTGTTGCTGTTTTCTTACTCGGATTATTAGCATCTTCCATTGTAGAAAGAAGAGCTGAAGCGTCATATGTAAACGTTCCAAAAGCTGAGCTGTCGGAATTTGAACCAGTAAATGAAAAATGGGGAGAAAATTACCCAAGAGAATTCCAGTCATATTATCAAACTGCAGATACCACTTTTGCAAGTAAGTATAATGGTAGTGCTACAATTGATATGTTAGAAGTAGACCCTAGATTAGTTGTTCTTTGGGCTGGCTATGGTTTCTCTAAAGATTATAATCAAGGGCGTGGACACTATTATGCTGTAAAAGATGTAGTAAATACTTTGCGTACAGGTGGTCCTACGGATTCGGAGTCAGGTCCTATGCCATCTACTTGTTGGACCTGTAAAAGCCCAGATGTTCCTAGATTAATGAGTGAGCATGGTGTGGCAGAATTCTATAAAGGTAAGTGGGCACGTTTAGGAGCTGAGATTGTTAATCCTATTGGTTGTGCCGATTGTCACGATCCTAAAACCATGAATTTAAGAATTACTCGTCCTGCTTTAATTGAGGCTTTTGAGCGTCAAGGCAAGGATATTACAAAATCTACGCATCAAGAAATGCGTTCTTTAGTTTGCGCGCAATGTCACGTAGAATACTATTTCGATAAAAAAACAGTGGATGGCGCCAATTACCTAACCTTTCCTTGGGATAAAGGAATGGATGTAGAGGCCATGGAAGAGTATTACGATGAGATAGAGTTTAAAGATTGGACGCATAAATTAAGTAAAGCGCCCATGTTAAAAGCTCAGCACCCAGGTTATGAGGTTTATTTAACAGGTATTCATGCTGATCGTGGTGTTTCATGTGCAGATTGTCATATGCCATACAAAAGTGAAGGTGGACAGAAATTTACTGATCATAAAATACAATCGCCGCTTAATAATGTGGCTAACTCATGTCAAGTATGTCACCGTCAGGAAACAGCAAACTTAATTGCTAATGTATATTCTAATCAGGATAGGATTATTGAAAATCGCGATAAGCTTGAAGAGTTAGTAGTACGTGCGCATGTTGAAGCTAAAAAAGCTTGGGACGTAGGTGCTTCTGAAGATCAAATGAAAGATATTTTAATGGGAATTAGACATGCACAATGGCGTTGGGATTATGCGGCGGCCAGTCATGGTGGTTCTTTCCATGCTCCGGTTGAAATTGGTCGTGTTATTGGCACGGGTATCGATATTGCTCAAGAAACCAGAGTGAAGCTTGCTAGATTATTAGCTGAGTTAGGTCATAACGAAGAAGTACCTTATCCAGATATTGCTACCAAAGCGAAAGCGCAAGAGTATATCGGATTAGATATGAAAAAATTAAATACAGAGAAAAAAGAGTTTAAAGAGAATCTAGTTCCTCAATGGATTAAAGAGGCTCAGGCACGAGAAAAGTCGTAAATCTACTTTGTAAATAAAATATAAGCAACAGTTATTCTATGTTTTAGCTGTTGCTTTTTTTGAACCCAATAAAATCTACAAAAATGAAAAAGAACAACTCAAAAAGTATGCTTAGAGGTTTCATGTTAAGTGCTCTATTGTCTTTTGTTTTGCCAGGAATGATGGTAGCACAGTTTACATTAGGTGGAGAAATTCGTCCTCGTGCTGAGTTAAATAGAGGATATAAATCATTGGCCGCAACAGATCAAAAAGCGTCGTTAATTACAACTCAACGTACGCGATTGAATGGTATGTTTAAGAACGAGTATGTATTAACTAAATTAGTTTTGCAGGATGTTCGCCAATGGGGTAATCAAAAGCAGCTGGTGGGTAACGAGGCAAATTCTATTTCGGTACATGAGGCTTGGGCCGAGATTAGTTTTAGCTCTGAATTAAGTTTAAAAGCTGGTAGGCAAGAGGTGATTTATGATGATCATAGAATTTTTGGTAGTGTAGCCTGGGCGCAGCAAGCACGCTCGCATGATATGTTTTTATTTAAATATAAAAAAGGAATAGACTTACATGCTGGTTTTGCTTTTCATCAGAATGATGAAATTGTGAATTCTCATTACGATGGCCCGGATGCGTATAAAAATCTGCAGTTTTTGTGGATGCATAAAAAATGGGATGCTTCAAAATTGAGCTTGATGTTTTTAAATAATGGTATTGGTGAATCTACGGATGGATTAGCAAATACGGAGAAACAAAAAGTTATGTATAGCCAAACGATAGGAGGTAGGTTTGTAACTGATTTAAATGCTGTTGGTATTGCTGCGAATGCATATGTGCAAACAGGTAAAGATAACATAGATCGTAGTTTAAGTGCTTACAACCTATTGCTCGAAGTTTCTGGTAAATTATCTAAAAGTACAGGTTTAACAGGTGGAGTTGAGCTTCTTTCGGGAACGGCTTGGGACGAAGACGCAGATAAGAATAAGTCGTTTTCTCCATTCTATGGTACCAATCATAAATTCAATGGTTTTATGGATTACTTTTATGTAGGAAATCATATGAACACGGTTGGTTTAACAGATATTTACGCCAAAGTATCTCATCAGGTAGATAAGCTTAGTTTTGGAGGCAATATTCATTATTTTTCTGCGGCAGCTGATATAGGAGAAGATGTGGATAAAGGCTTGGGTACTGAGATTGATTTGTCGATGGGATGGAAGTTTAAACCTATGATTAAGTTTGATTTTGGATGGTCAACATTATTTGCAACAGAATCGATGCAAATGCTTAAAGGAGGCGATCATGAAGAGTTTCAACAGTGGGGTTATGTAATGATTACGGTTACTCCCGATTTTATTAAGTAAGTATAAATAAGCAAAACAATCCCCTTCTTGTCGTAGAGTAAGAAGGGGATTGTTTTGTCATTAAATATGTGTTAGGGTTTGAGTAAGAAAAGGGTTAGGTGGATAAAACGATTTAAAACATGGCACAAGTGGCCAGCTATAATTATTGCTTTTTTAGCGGTGTTATTTGCTGTTTCTGGAATTGTGATGAATCATAGAAGTGTATTTTCTTCAGCGGAAGTATCCAGGAAGCTTTTGCCTCAAAGTTATACTTATAAGCATTGGAATCTAGATGCGGTTAAAGGAAGTTTGGTTCTTTCAGATGATTCTGTTTTTGTTTATGGCAAAGCAGGCGTTTTTCTTACAGATAAAAGCTTTACCTCATTTTCGAATTATAACAAAGGTTTTCCTTCGGGTATTGATAATAGATCGATTACCTCATTAATCCATACGCAACAAACAGGTTTAGTGGCAGGAACTCTGCATGGTCTGTATCTATGTCAATCCAACAATAATTGGCAGAAGGTAAGCCTACCCGTATCTAACGAAAGAATTACAGATTTAACTCAAAAAGGAGATACGCTGATTATTCTTACTCGGGATTATATGCTAAAATCCGTAAAGCTCATAAACTCCGAAGTGATAGAAATAGCTGCTCCTGAGGGTTATAAAAAACAAACTTCATGGTTTAAGTTTTTATGGAACTTACATAGTGGTGAGCTGTTTGGTATAGTAGGTAAGTTATTGGTAGATTTATTAGGTATAGTTGTAATCATTATAAGTATAACTGGCCTTATTCATTATTTTTATCGTAAGTATGTAAAGAAAAAGATATCAAAGTCATTTAAACAACAAAATTTAAATTGGCACAATAAGTTAGGATATTGGTTTGTATTGTTTTTAATGATCAATGCTTTAAGTGGCATGTTTTTACGACCTCCATTGTTAATTGCCATTGCCAAAGCAAAAATGTCAATAATACCTCATACGCATTTAGATAATGATAACCCTTGGTACGATAAACTAAGGAAAATACGATGGAATGAGGACTTAGGTATTTATATACTTTCAAGTTCGGAAGGGTTTTATTTTTTGAATGAGACTTGCTCAATCTCCCATCAGCCCAAGATAGTTCAGCCGCCTGTAAGCGTTATGGGGTGCAATGTGTTACAGCAGGTGTCGTCTACCGAATACATAGTAGGTTCCTTTTCGGGATTATTTAGCTGGAATATAAAATCAGGTTTGGTTTACGATGTAGGTAATGGAAAACCTTACGCAACCAAAGAAACTATGGGAAGACCCATATCAAACCATATGGTAAGTGGATTGGTTTACCTAGACAATGCCAATGCCTGGTATTCCGATTATAATAAGGGTATGCAGCGTATTACTGCTGAAAAAGAATTTGCTGAGATGCCTAAAGTAATAGCCCAGGCACCCATTTCTCTTTGGAATTTATGTTTAGAGATTCATACCGGAAGAATTTTTGAATCTTTTCTAGGTCCGTTTTATATTTTGTATGTACCGCTATCTGGCATTTGTGTTTTGATGGTATTAGTCAGCGGTTTCTTTCTGTGGTATTGGGTGTATCGTAAAAAGAAATCACCCAAGGAATTATAAAGAATTCCTCGGGCTTATGCTTTAGAACCTGTATCCCACAGAAAATTTGCTTGTATTTCGGCTAAGCGAAAACATATTTTCATCACTTATCATGTCATTGCTTGCTCTTCGCCAAGTGTAATCAATGGTAAAGCGTTGTAGCTCCATACCTAAACCAAAGCAAATACCAAAGTCATCATTAATGTTATCTTCTGTAATCAGTTCATCTAACATATCCATGCCTTGGGCAAAATGGTATGAATAATAAGCTCCTGCAGAAACAAATAAGCGTGGGCTGTATGCATCAGTATATTTGGTTTTGAGTTTTATCTGCATAGGAACGGTAAGTGAATGTAGGTTTATGTTACCCGTTTCTAGCCTATTTTTGCTGTATTCGTATAATACATCCGTAGCAAGAAATAAACTTTTACTTAGTTTTAATTGGGTTTGAAGACCTGTTTCTATTCCAATCCCATACTTGCTCCGTAGTGAGCTTTCTTTATAACTTAAGTGAGAGGTTCCAATTCCTAATTTGTATCCAACAGTAAACGTTGGGTTTGGATTAAATACTTTTTCTACGGCTTGGTTAGCAACCAACTCATCTTGATTAGCCATGTAAATGGTAAAGTCTTTCATTAAGATGCAAATCTCTTCCATACCATCGTAATCAAGCTTTTCGGCGGTATCTTCTGGCTTGTGGTAAGGAGAGTCTAAGCCCGTAAATACATGAGCTGCAGGAATATTTTTATCTAAAAATGATTTAGTATCCGTTCTGTTTTCTTTCTTATCACCAGTTTTATTGATTTTAACCTGGTGTGTATTGGCTTGGTTTAGCATGGCGGTTCCGTTCATCAGTAAATCTAAACCTGTTAAATCTACTCCTCCATATTCGTCGTACATACCCACCATATCCAAACTAAACATCATTTTTATTTGGCTAGGATCTACAATCGAGTCTTTTAAGAATTGGGCCGAACCCCAAAGGCCACTTTCTTCTCCATCAAATGCTACCAGAATAATACTTCTATCCATTTTTTCTTTAGCAAGAAGATGGGCGAGCTCAATAATTGTAGCTGTACCAGATGCATTGTCATCGGCACCATTATAAATGGTAATGTCGTCTTCGCCTTTCTTTTTTTCTCTCCAACCTAAATGATCATAATGTGCACCTAAAACAATATATTCGTCTTTAAGCTCTGGGTGTTTACCTTCGATTAAGCCCACAACATTGGTCAGACTTATTCTGGATAGCTGATCCATTTTATCGAAGTGATGTAAATAGGATGGTCCAATAGAAGATATATCAGCCGCTTTAAAATGACTTGCGATATAATCAACAGCCTTTGTTTTTCCAACGGTGCCAATACCTCTTCCTTGTAAAGAATCAGATGCTAATATTTCAACGTGTTTTTTTAATGAAGCCTTTAGGTCTGCATTTTGAGCTTTACTGAATGTAAAACTGCATAGTGCGATCGTAAAAAGTAATATTAATCGGTACTGCATAGTGTATAAGTATTATTGGTTTTAATCGAACAAAAGTATAAAATATTCTATTATGTTCAAACAGAAATAAAAACAAGCTTCCACACTACTTAGGAAGGTTCGTTTGGGTTGAGTTGAAGCTACCTAAGTTGTGGTTTTGATCCAAACGAAATAAAAACAAGCTTCCACACTACTTGGGAAGGTTCGTTTGGGTTGAGTTGAAGCTACGCAAGCTGTGTTTTTGATCCAAATGAAATGGAATCCAGCTTCCGTACTACTTAGGAAGGTTCGTTTGGATTGAGTTGAAGTGAAGTAACGAAGAGTCTTGTTTTGAAGTAATTTCAATGGAATATTGGTATAGTAGATTTTCTAATGCATATTATGGCTTTAATGCTGCCGTGGGCATTAATATCGATTATATTTCACAAAGTGGAATGTTTTTCTGCACGAGATTAAATGTCGTTGCGAGCTAGGTGTTTTTTGTCATTTTAAAAGTTAGGTACTTGCATTATATTCATCGTGTTAAAAACATATAGTCATGGATAGTATTTTATTTAAAGAAATCATTTTAGCAGGTATACCAGAGGAGTTGCCGCTTCTTAAAAAGTATGATTACACTATAAATCATGCTCCCATTCGTAAAGATATCCTTACGGAGGAAGAGAAAAAGTTGGCTTTAAAAAATGCATTAAGATATTTTCCAGCGCATCATCATCAGGTGTTAGCTCCTGAGTTTTTACGAGAATTAAAAGATTATGGTCGGATCTATATGTATCGTTTTCGTCCAGAGTATGAGATAAAGGCCAGGCATATTGATGATTTTCCACATCAAAGTAAACAGGCAGCAGCTATTATGTTGATGATTTGTAATAACTTGGATTATGCCGTAGCACAACATCCACACGAGCTAATTACCTACGGAGGGAATGGCGCTGTGTTTCAGAACTGGGCGCAGTACCTATTAACCATGCAGTATTTGGCTACCATGACCGATGAGCAAACTTTAACGATGTATTCGGGTCATCCTATGGGGTTATATCCATCGCATACAAATGCACCCAGAGTGGTTGTTACCAACGGAATGGTAATACCTAACTACTCTAAACCCGACGATTGGGAAAAGATGAATGCCTTGGGTGTTTCGCAATACGGACAAATGACAGCTGGATCTTTTATGTACATAGGTCCTCAGGGCATTGTTCATGGTACTACTATTACCGTTTTAAATGCTATCAGAAAAATAGAATCTACCAAACAGAGCAATGATACCCCAAAGTTATTTATAACAGCAGGTTTAGGCGGAATGAGTGGAGCTCAGCCCAAAGCAGCCAATATTGCAAAATGTATTAGCATTACTGCCGAAGTAAATACTAAGGCATTGCACACAAGACATGCTCAAGGTTGGGTAGACGAAGTGGTAGAGAGCTTAACCGAACTGGTGGCTCGTGTAAAATTGGCTCAGCAAAATAAGGAAGTTGTTTCTATCGCTTACAGCGGAAATGTAGTTGATGTTTGGGAATATTTTGCCGAAAAAGAAATTAAAGTGGATTTAGGTTCAGACCAAACATCTTTGCATAATCCTTGGGCAGGAGGTTATTATCCTGTTGGATTATCTTATCAAGAGTCTAATGAGATGATGGCCAATAACCCGACACTATTTAAGGAGGAAGTTCAAAGTTCCTTAAAAAGGCATGTGGCAGCTATTAATAAGTTGGCTTTGCAGGGCATGTACTTTTTTGATTATGGAAATGCATTTCTGTTAGAATCGGGTAGGGCTGGTGCAGATGTTTTTGAAAAAGATGGCAAATTCAAATATTCATCGTATGTGCAGGATATTATGGGACCCATGTGTTTTGATTATGGTTTTGGTCCTTTTAGGTGGGTATGTACTAGTAATAATCAGGAGGATTTACAAAGGAGTGATCAGATTGCTTGCGATGTTTTGGAGGAATTACGAAAGGATTCTCCAAAAGAAATACAGCAACAAATGGCCGACAATATTCATTGGATAAAAGAAGCTGGAAAAAATAAACTAGTGGTTGGTTCGCAAGCCCGTATTTTGTATGCGGATGCTGAAGGAAGGATGAAGATTGCTGAGGCCTTTAATAGGGCTATTGCCAATGGAGAAATATCGGCTCCTATTGTTTTAGGGCGCGACCATCATGATGTTTCAGGAACGGATAGTCCATACAGAGAGACTTCTAATATTTATGATGGTTCCAGTTTTACGGCAGATATGGCGATTCAGAATGTGATTGGTGATAGTTTTAGAGGAGCTACTTGGGTTTCTATTCATAACGGAGGAGGTGTTGGCTGGGGCGAGGTGATTAATGGCGGATTCGGAATGCTTATCGATGGGAGTGAGGCTTCATTTAAAAATATAGAATCCATGCTGTTTTGGGATGTGAATAATGGTATATCGCGCCGCAGTTGGGCTAGAAATAAAGGGGCAGTATTTGCCATTAAAAGAGCGATGGCAATAAATCCATCTTTAAAAGTAACTATTCCAAACGAGGCAGATGATGAATTGCTTGATAAGCTCTTTTAATCACTAAAAAGCATACTGTATGGGCGACTTATGGAATCGCCTAGCGGAACTAACCCAATGTTTCTGCTAAAGCGCACATATTCTTTTTCCTCAACAAAAATAACGATAGTAGGCGCTGTAAATACGCTTTGCTGTGCAGCTAGCTCTGGCGACTGCTCTATGTTGCAATAGAGTAGTTTGGCCTTTGGGTAATTGTTACTCATTAATTGTTCAACCTTGGGCAAAAGCACCTTACAAACACTGCACTTATCATGAGAAAAATAGCCAATTACAATAGATTCCACTGTGAGCGCTTGCTGCCATTCTTGTAATGATCTTATTTCTTGCATCGAATACTAAAGCTATTAAATTAATATTGCCCTGTGCTTAGCATTACTAAAGTACAGCCATGAACAACTTCAATGTCATTTTCTTGGGCTAGTTTTTCTATTTCCGCATTCTCAGTGCCTGGATTTAATATAATCCTTTGAGGTTTTATGTTTGAGATAATATCAAAATAACTTGCTTGATGTTTTGGGCCAACATACATTGTAACGGTATCAATGTCATTTGTATCAACAACTTCTTTACTTATTTTAACTCCGTCAACTTCACCATCTCGCAGTCCAATAGCTACAATTGGATGGTTATTCTGTTTTAATTTTTTGATCGCTTTGTTCGAATACCTTTCGGGATTTTCACTAGCTCCAATTACTAAAGTCTTTTTTTTCATAAGTTTATAAATTAGCAAAAATGTGAGTGTCAATGCAAATTTTAATCATGCTCCTATGTGCCCAATTAATTTGCGCTGGCCATGTCAGTTACTTTTGAATGAGTACGCTGGCATAAGCAGCTATGCCATCTTGTGTGCCAACAAAACCTAATTTCTCCGTTGTAGTTGCTTTAATGGCAATGTCTTCAATGTCAATGTCCATTACTTTAGCTAATACACTTTGCATTTCTGGAATTAAGTCCTTGAGCTTTGGTTTTTCTAGGCAAATGGTTGAATCGATATTACTAATGCTATAGCCTTTTTCTTGAATGATAGAAACCGTTCTTTTTAGTAAAATTTTACTATCAATGCCTTTAAAGTCAGCTGAAGTATCTGGAAAATGAAAACCAATATCCCTCATGTTCGCTGCACCTAATAAGGCATCACAAATGGCATGAATTAGAACATCTCCATCGGAGTGTCCTATAGAACCTTTAATATGTGGAACATGAATTCCTCCTATCCATAACTCTTCATCTTCACCTAGTTTGTGAACATCGTAACCAAAACCAACCCTTATTTTCATCTTATATTTCTTTATAGAACAAATGTAAAACAAAAAAATCCCGAATTTTCATTCGGGATCGTATAATATAAATCTCTTTTGTTTTTTTAACGACCTACCTGATCTAAATCAAATCCAAGTGTGAATCTAATGGTATTTGCCAATGGGTTATTTTGAGCTACAGAAATTAAGTAAGAAGCATCAATGGTAAACATGTTAAATTTAAGTCCTGCACCAGCGGTAGCAAACTTTCTATTTCCTACAATCTCATCTTCGTGATAATAACCTGCTCTAACTGCAAACTGCTCGTTATACCAGTATTCACCACCCACAGAAAATCTTAAATCGGTAAATTTAAAATCTCCAAAAGAACTAAAGAAAGAAGAGATTGAAGATAAATCACTATTGTCTTCACCATCTGCATTTTTAGCTACCATTGGGCGATTAATATCTAAGGTAAAACCTACTTTATTGTATCTATCAATAGCCGTTGAGTATGCACCTCCTAACCTTAAGTTAGCAGGTAAAAACTCCTGAGAAGAGCCTCCGTCATAAGATATCTTAGATCCAAGATTAGAAATATTTAATCCAGCAGAAACATCACCTTTGCGTCCTCCCCATTTTACGTTTTCCATGTAAAAGAAATTGATATCGGCAGCATAAGCATTTCCTGGTACCGCATCTGTACCACTACCATTATTAATATCTGAACGAATATATCTAAGGGCAACCGAACCCGAAATTACATCGGATAATTTAAGAGAATACGCTGCGTCAAGGGCAAATTCGTTAGGTTTTCCTGTATAAGCAACAGCTCCTTCACTTTCTTGAAAATAAATTGTACCTAAAGAAAAGTACCTAAGTGAAGCACTAAATGTTTGACGTTTATCAATACGCTTGAAAAAAGTAAGGTAGTACAAGTTAATATCATCCACTAAATCTCTTAACCAAGGTGTGTAAGATAAAGATACGCCCATGTCTTGGTCAAGGAAAGCATATTTAGAAGAGTTCCAATGCTGAGAATTAATATCTGGAGCAGTGGCTACACCAGCGTCACCCATAGCACTACCTCTTGATTCTGGCGAGATAGTTAAAAAAGGAGCAGCTGTTGGTACAACTTCATCCTTATCAATTTGTGCACTTATATTAACCGTTGTAATAATTAGGAAGGATAGGATTACTAAGGTTCTAAAAAAAAAGTTTCGCATAAGAAATATTCATTATTTTAATAAGACTACAAATGTAAACTCAAATTATTTAAATTTATTATAGCGTAACTAAAATTTTTCCAGAAACAGCACCTTTTCTTCCGGTTTGAGAATTAATAACAGCTTTATAAATATATGTTCCAGGCGTAAGTGGTGTTCCATTATCTGTTTCAGTCATGAACTCAATAGGAGGTATTGTATTGTTTAATGATATTACCGACGTATTGGTGGTAGATAACAGTTGACCGGACATATTAAATATCAATAATTGTATATCTAACCTCACATTGGGCTCATCGTGTTCAAACGATACAAATGAACTTTGATTTTGAACTACTGGATTAGGATATACCGACGTATTTGATGTTGTAATATTTCCCTCTTTAGTTACCGTAAAATTAATTGTGCTGCTGGAGGAGTTATTATATGCATCCCAAGCTTTAAGTGTTAATGTGTGATTTCCTTCTTCTAGGTCGGTTAGCTGGTATTGAATAGTTCCTGTTGTATAATCATTCATCGAAGACTTAAAAGCATCATTCAGGATTATAGGAGAAGCACTTTGTTCATCAATAATGCATGTTATATCGTGCCCTATTCCATTACCTGTTGTGTTAATTCCTGATTCGTCTGATATTTCGGATAATAAAACAGGTCGAGAACCTACTTTGGCACCACTTTTAAAAGATTGGTTGTTTAGCCAAAGTAAGATATTGGGTCCAATTTCGTCGTTTTTAGCATTTTCATCAATACCTCCAATTACTACATCAGAAAAAGCACCAAAAGCTTCCCCTTTATTATTGTTGGAATATGCATAGTAACTTACTTTTCCTTTATCGTAATTATAACGGATGTCCTTAGGTATGACAAACTCAGAATCAAATTCACCATTAGATACGTCGGCGGAACCTCTAAAGATTACCTTGTCAAAGGTTTCAAATGAGTAAGGACTTGCACCCCCATTGCCTCGGGTTGTTATTTGACTTTGTTTATCGAATACAGAAATAAAAATCTCACCATTAAAGTCATTTATGGATTCATTAACTCCATTGGTTACAACACCTGAAACTTTAATTTTACTTAAGGCTTTTAAACTATCTATTGGAGCTGTTACAATTGCATCATCAATAGTAATATATACATTTTCATCATTAATTTTGGATGTGCCTATTTTCGATTTAGGATAAATTAATCGTATGGCAGGATCTCCAAGTAACGTAAAGTTTAATTTATTTACACTAGCTGAAAGTCCATTTTTTGTATGTCTCATAATTTGCCCTAAGGTATAAGGTTCACCCTGTTCATCCCGTTCGAAGGCAAAATTGTAAAAGCTATGATTTAAAGATTTATTTAAACTTGAATATACAATGCGCGTAGTTGTAAAAAGAGCAATCGCTCCACCCAAAGGGTTAAGGAAAGTCAATTCTCCAGCGGAGGTATGCCCTTTGTCGTCAAAGCGACTAAACTCACAAGTAGCTGTAACAAACAAGGGCAGTTTGTCAAAATTATTCCAACCTTGAATTTTAGGGATAGTAATCACTTTTTCGTGTGCTAAAACAGATGGCCCGCCATGTCCTGTATAGTTAAATACTAAAGTACCATTACTAATAGCTTTATCAATTTCATCTTCTACACCTGGTATTATATGCCCCGATGTGGTGGTTACTTTTTCAAAAGCATCGAAATATACTTTTGATATATTGTATTCAGGATGGGTTGATTCCAACTTTAACGTTAAGCTGTTGGCATCATTCATATGAATATTATTATCGCCATCATCGCCAATAAAAGTCAATTCGCTTTTCCAACTATCATCAGATTGATTATAATAGTAGTTGTAAGTTCTGTCCACCGCATTTTTGGCTTCTTCCAACGTGTTTACGGGAAATCTTCCGATTCCAATATCTACTTTTTCAGATTTTATATTGGCTCCTTCAGTATCATCTAATAGTCCAAAATAGTCATCGGAAACAAATGAATTAGTTTGGTGTATAGAGTTATCTGATTGATAGGTTAGGACTTTATTGGTGTTTTCGGCAATGCCTTGACGATTATCATAAGAACCATCTCCAAACAGCAATAAGTTATGTGGTTTCTTGCTATCGATACCTTCTGCTTTTTTGTACAGCATTCTAACAAAATCACGGATGGCAGTAACATCTGGTTTACCCGATGAAAACTCGTTATATATTTGTTCTGTTGTAACTACTTTATAGGACATTCCATTATAGCCCTGATGAATAGTACCTAACCTTTCTGCTTCACCTTTAAACTCAGGATGAGTAACAATGATGTAGTTGGCAAAATCTGAACCATGCAAATTCTGATTCTCAAGATTTTTAACAAACTCAGGAGACGCAAAAGAAGCATTGGGGTCGAACGCAACAAATTCCTTCAGTTCATCCGCTTTGTAATTAAAGAAAACTACACCAGCTTCGTTTTCAACATCAAGATTAAGAGGGCTTAAAGAGTTAGTAACGTCCCAAATTATTAAATTATCAGCACCTTTAACTTTATATTTAACAGTGTTATTACTTTTTACAAAGTTATGGTTTCTAAAAACAAGTTCATTTTTTACAAAAGTTAATTCTCTGTCCACATTTAAGCAGATGTAATCCAAATAACCAATGGATGAAGATTGAGAGTTTTTAAGATTGAAATCCAATCTCAATGAAATATCATCAGTAATATTGTCAAACGAACCTCCCAGGTTAGCTTCTCTAGCAAAATAGCTAGTGTGGCTAGATGTATTAATATTATAAACATCTGTTTTATCAACAGACATCTCATTTGCATAGATCTCAAATTCAGTGGTTGTATTTGATCTTGCAGCAACTTTAGCATATACTTTAGACTTTGATCCAAAAACAGTATTCGGGAATTTATAGTTATAGCTAGAACTGGTATTGGTATAGTAGTCAAACTTTTCTCCAAACCATACATTACCTGATTTTATTATATTGAAGTTGTCTTCTTCGTAGTACGCAAAGTCTGTAAAGTAGTCAATTTCCTCTTCGTATAAGTCCGTTTGTAAAGTACTACTTAGTATATCTTTTGAGTTATCTTCTTTTTGAGTAATAAAATAATAGGAGTAATTGCTAAAGTTGTTCTTTTCGTGAATAAACATCTCTGATTCTTCGTTATAAGTCCAGGTTACCGGGCCTTCTGCATAAAAGAAAATAGTATTATTGTTATGCCAAACCGAATTTTCAACTAAATCATCATGTCTAAAGTCGCTGTTTAATGCAGGTAGCATTTTTCCACCATTTCCATAAATACCCACATTCTGAGGGTTTGAAATTCCCCACTCTTTAAGGGTAGAATAGCTAATTTTATGAATGCCTGATTTTTGCACGCTTACTTTTACCCAAGAGCCTTCACTTAATACTGACTTATTGGTATAGTTGCTGTTTGCACTATAACTTTTTAATGAGGGGGCTTTATTTTCTTGGTAGGAAAGGTTGATGGTGTAGGAAGAAAGTTTTTGAAAGCTTTGTGCACTTTCTGGTTTTATTACAGGGTATATATCAATATCTAAATAATATTGCTGTCCACTTTGTGAAATGGAATATGTATATTTTAATTCTTTATTGTTAATCTGCGAGGCAAAGCTTGTATGCTCAAGAGGAGTAGGCCAGATATATTTTTCGTCAGAAATAGAAATATGGACACTTTGGGGATTTTCAGTTAAAATAGGAATGGACTCTGAAATATAAGGGATGTTGGTTTCAGAATTTAAATCTCCCATATTAGAGAATTGTAACAGAGTTACGTCCCTGTCTCCATCCTGTAAAGAAATAGCTTCTTCCCATTTAACTTTCTTAGTATAGCTAGTATTTACTTGACCATGAATAGTTATACTAATAATACAAAAGAATCCCCACAAACCAATCTTTTTTATACACATATAATTCAATATTTCTTTACTGCTGATACGGTTAGCCGTATAGTTATAACTCCTATATAGTTCAAATTTTACGCCACAAATGTAAATAAAAAACAAAAAAGAGCTTATTTACACAAGATTTCAATTGATATAACGTTTGTAACTTTGAATTATTACACTTGTTAGTTAAAGAAATAACGTATTTTATTAAGGATATGTTTCTTAAAAAGGATGAAAGTGTATTAAATTATTCCTATTTTTATACGCTGTATTTAATTAGGAAGTAAAAAAAGAGGAAGAATAATTTCAAGATTATAACCTTTTTCTATTTTTGCAGTATAAGGCTACAGATGTTTTTACAGACATTAAACTTAAATTAAAGATAAAGAATAACTTAAAGATTATATTTCGCTATGAGGCTTAAATTTAGACTTTTCCACATTGTGCTAGCGCTAGGGGTTTTAGCAATGACTTCATGTAGTAAAGGAAGTTCCGGTAATGTTTCCTCTTCTACAGGTTGGGAGTACAATGCTCCTGAGAATGGAGGTTTTGAATATTACGATGGTTATGAACAAGAACTTGGTCCAGGCCTTAGATTTGTAGAAGGTGGTACTTTTATTATGGGTAGGGTTGAGCAAGATGTACTTTACGATTGGAATAATGTGCCAAGAAGAGTAACTGTTCCTTCATTTTATATGGATGAAACAGAAGTTAAAAATGTTGACTACCGTGAGTACTTATATTGGATCAATCGCGTTTTTGTAGAATATCCAGAAGTTTATAGAAAAGCTTTGCCTGATACTTTAGTTTGGCGTAGAGCTTTAGCTTATAATGAACCAATGACCAAAAATTATTTTCGTCATACAGCTTATAGTAAATATCCTGTAGTTGGAGTTAATTGGTTACAAGCAAATGATTTTTGTAAGTGGAGAACGGATAGAGTAAATGAGAAAATTCTTGTTGATATGGGTGTCCTTGAAATGGATGTAAATCAACAAGGTGAAAATAACTTTAATACGGAATCATATTTATATGGTCAGTATGATGGTATTGCAGGAAAAAAACCTATTGAAGACTTAGATCCGAATAAGGATAGTAGACGTGTTCGTTGGGAAGATGGATACCTGCTACCTAGATACCGCCTGCCAACTGAAGCGGAATGGGAATATGCGGCATTAGGATTAATTGGAAATTCTCAGGAAGAGAGAATGACAAATAGACGTATTTACCCTTGGGATGGTCATATTACAAGAAATGCTGATAAAACAGAGCGTGGAAAAATGATGGCTAACTTTGTTAGAAGCCGAGGTGATTATATGGGTATGGCCGGAAACTTAAACGATGGTGGAGATATTACTGTTGATGTTCATTCGTATTATCCAAATGATTATGGATTATATTGTATGGCAGGTAATGTTAATGAGTGGGTAGCTGATGTTTACCGTCCTCTTTCGTTTGATGAAGTTGATGAGTTTAGTCCTTTTAGAGGAAATGAGTTTAAAACTAAAGTGTTGGACGAAGAAGGTTATCTTGTTGAGAAAGATAGTTTAGGTCGTATTCGATATCGTTTAGAAACTGATAAAGATATCATGGATAGAAAGAATTATCGCACAGCTGATAATAGAAACTTCCAAGATGGTGATGCTCAGTCAAACATTACAGTTGGTGATCAGTGGCACGATAATGAGCAAGAGACTACGGATATGTATGGTGCTCACACTGGTAAAATGGGGTCTTTAGTTTCTGATAGAACCAGAGTTTATAAAGGTGGTTCTTGGAGAGATAGAGCATATTGGTTAAGCCCAGGTAGTAGAAGATATCTTGATGAACGTGAGGCTCGTGATGATCTTGGATTTAGATGTGCTATGACTCGAGTAGGAAGTCCAGTTGCAGCAGGAAAGAAAAAATAGAAATATTTATCTTATTATATGTAAAGGCTAGTTTGTAAAAACTAGCCTTTTTTTATTTTTGTACTATGACTTCAATTCAAGAATTATATAAGGTTTATAAAAACTCCACAGGTGTTTGTACTGATACCCGTTCTATTACTAAAGGATGTTTGTTTTTTGCATTAAAAGGGGCAAGTTTTAATGGTAATTTATTTGCGACAAAGGCCATTGAGGCAGGAGCTCTAGCTGTAGTTGTGGATGATGTGTCTGTAGTGGATGGAGAGCAATATTTTTTTGTGAGTGATGTGCTAAGGACTTTACAAGACTTAGCTAATTACCATAGGAATACCTTGGATATCCCTGTTATTGGAGTAACAGGAACTAATGGTAAGACAACAACTAAAGAATTGATCAAATCAGTTCTGGATCGGAAGTTTGAGGTATTGGCTACTGAGGGTAATTTTAATAACCATATAGGTGTTCCATTGACTTTGCTTTCCATTAAGGATAGTTGCGAAGTTGCTGTCATAGAAATGGGGGCAAATCACCAAGGAGAGATTGCTTTTTTGTGCGAAATAGCTGAGCCTACAATGGGATTAATTACGAATGTTGGTAAGGCGCATTTAGAAGGGTTTGGTTCTTTTGAAGGAGTTAAGAAGACGAAAAGTGAGCTATATAAATTCATTGAATCTAAAGCTGGCCTTTTATTTGTTAATAAGGAGAATAATCATTTACAAGGAATGTTAGGAGAGGGTGCGGATTTATTCTATTATGGTGCGGATGATACTTGTGAAGTGCGTTTTGTTTCTGTTGAATCAAGCCCTAATTTGGCTTTTAATTGTTTTGTTGATGGAAAAACGGTTCATGTTAAATCGCATTTAATAGGAGGCTATAACTTAGAAAATGCCCTGGCGGCAATATCTATTGGAAAGTATCTGGGTGTTAGAGTAGATGAAATTGTTAAAGCAATTGAAGAGTATGTACCCAATAATAACAGATCTCAATTAATCACTACAGAGCATAATAAGGTGTTGTTTGATGCATATAATGCTAATCCTACTAGTATGGGTTTAGCGGTAGGGAATTTTCTTTCGCTAGAAGAAGATAATAAAGTGATGATACTTGGTGAAATGAAAGAGCTGGGAGATGATAGTGAAAAGGAGCACTCAATACTATTAGATAGTGTTAGGAAGAATGGTGAAGCTAAAGTATTTCTGGTAGGTGATCAATACACGACTATTATACGAGCAGACGATAATTTTAAGTGGTTTAATTCTGTAGATTTACTAAAAGCATACTTACAGGATAATGCTTTGCTTGATTCGTTTATCCTTGTGAAGGGGTCAAGAAGTAATAAGCTTGAAGGTCTAAAAGAAGTGCTTTAAAAGATATCTTCTAGTTGACTATACTGTCTTCTTTTTTTAATGAAAAATTGTACAACTATTGAGCGGGAGTATATTTCGGGGTGTTTATTAATTTTTGTGTATTTGAGGTTTAGTAATCGCTTCTTATACATTGTTCTAAACAAAGAATAGAAGCTAAAATGCGCTTTTAATACAGATAGGAAGTTGTTAATTTCGTTTGAAGCTAAGAACTTTATTGCCGCAATCCCATCTAGAAGCATCCGTTGGATAAGCTTAATAAATAGTTTGTTTTTAGCTATATTTTTAGTCAATAGAAACAAGTTATTGCGAAAATTTAGATACACTTTTTTAGGGTTTGCATAATCAAGTGTAGCTCCTCCTAAATGGTATACTTCGCTATTGGGTATATATTTGATATCCCAACCTCTATTTTTTAGACGCCAGCACAAATCAATTTCTTCCATGTGAGCAAAGAAATCCTCATCCAGTCCTCCTGTTTCAAAATAAAGTTTACTACGTATCATTAGAGCTGCTCCACTAGCCCAAAATATAGAAGAGGACTCGTTGTATTGTCCTTTATCTTCCTCTATTTGATTAAAGATGCGGCCCTTGCAAAAAGGGAATCCATATTTGTCAATATAGCCACCCGCGGCCCCTGCATATTCAAACTCTGTTGGTTGTCGGTAGCTTTTTATTTTAGGAACACAAATGCCCGTTTGGGTATTCTCATCCATTTCTTTAATTAATGGAGGTAACCAGTCTTTTGCAGGCGCTATGTCTGAATTGAGTAGAATAAAGTATTCTGCCTTTACTTGATTTAGGGCTCGATTATATCCACCTGTAAAGCCATAGTTTTTGTCCAGTGAAATAATTTTTATTTCAGGGTATTCATTGTTTAAAATATCAATCGATGAATCCGTAGATGCATTATCAGCAACTATTATTTCAACTCCGTCGACATTTGAATATTTGATAACTTCTGGAAGAAATTCTTTAATAAGTTTTTCTCCGTTCCAGTTTAATATTACTACAGCTACTTTGGTCATGCTTGTTTAGGTGCTTCGTTTCGTTTATGCTTCCATCTTTTGTGCGACCAAAGCCATAATTCAGGTCTTTCTTTGATTAAATCTTCGAGGTGTCTATTGAAAGTGTTAGTAATTTCAAAATCTTTAGTTTCGGTAGGATTTTCAAAAAGAGATTCAATTGTGATGTCGTAATATCCGCGCTTAACTTTTTCTAATCTGAAAAATACAACGGGGCTATTGGTTTTTACTGCCATTTTTTCTGCACCAGTATGCACTGGGGTGTCTTGATTTAGAAAATTAACATAGTGCTGTATTTTGTTTTTTCGAGGTGATTGATCCGATATCATACCAATTAGGAAGCGTTTGTTTTCCATCCTCAATTTATGCATTGATCTATATGAAGCTTTCATGGTAAAATTAAGTGTACCCCATTTAGACCTTATTTCTAACATGTACTTATCGTACTCCTTACTTCTAAGGGGTTGATAAACTTGACATCCTTGTGATTTAATAGATAGATTCATTGAGGGCATCCATTCCCAGTTGCCATAATGACCTAACATGGCAATTACATCTTTACCTTCGTTGTAATATCTGTCTATTAGTTCAGTGTTTTTAAATCGTATTCTTTTGTGGAGCTCCTCTTCTGACATTCTATATATTTTAAATGTCTCGAAAAACATATCGGCCAAGTGTCTGAAAAACTTGTTAGAAATTTGTTTTAATTCCTGTTCTGATTTTTCTGGAAAAGAATTCCTCAGGTTTTCCAGAACTACCTTTTTACGGTAGCCAGAAAGCTTTATTAAATAGTAAAAACCATCAGATAGAATGAATAGAAACCAGAATGGTAAATACCCAATTAGTTTAATAAAAAAGATGCCAATTTTTACGCCCATTTATATTACTCCTCTGTCATTATTTGTTTGATGATTCCTTTTAATTCTTGGTGAATAAATGCGTTGCTTGAAATAATTTCTTCGCCATAAATAAAATCATCCCCTCCTTTAAAATCGCAGTTATCGCCGCCAGCTTGTTTTACCAAAAAAGCGCCGGCAGCAACGTCATAAGGTTTTAAGCCATACTCGTAAAAACCTTCAAACCTACCACAAGCCACGTATGCCAAGTCTGTAGCAGCAGAACCAAGTCTTCTTAGTCCGTGAGAATTCTTCATAAAGTAATCCAGAGACTTCATAAAGCCACTCATCTTACTGTAATCGGAATATGGAAATCCTGTAGCTAATAAACTATCAGCTACTGATGGAGCTTTAGAAACCTCAATTTTATTTCCATTTAAGAAGGCATCAGCTCCCTTCCAAGAGTAGAAGCATTCATCCAACCCAAGTTCGAAAACTACGCCTAAAACAATTTCATTTTTATCTTCCAAAGCAATGCTAATGGCATGTGGAGCTAGACCGTGAATAAAATTGGTTGTGCCGTCAATGGGATCTATAATCCAGTTGTAACGTTCTCCAACTTTATCAGAAGTCCCTTCTTCAGCAATAAAGCCTGCTTCTGGCAGTAATTCAGATAGTTTAGCCACAATTCGTTCTTCAGATCCTTTGTCGATATGAGTTACAAAGTCATTTTTGCCTTTCACTTCAATGCGTTTGGCTTTGGCTGCTTCTTCTCTGATGTATTGTCCTGTTTTCTTTGCCAATTCTGTTACAGAATGGCATAAAGTGGCTAAATCCATGGCTAGTTTATTTACACGCAAATCTAAGAAATCAATCCATTAATTCCACATCAAATACCATCTCATCAGAAATAAAGGATTTTAGTTTAACCTTTTGTATCGTATTTTTTAATGAAGCATCAAATGGAACCTTCACTTTTAGGTAGTTTTCTGAAAAACCATTCATCATTCCTTCGTTCTCACTTCCTTCTAATAGTACACTAGCTGTTTGTCCAACAAACTGATTGTAAAAATGGCGTGTCTTTTTATCTGAAACTTGATGGAGAATTTGGCTTCTAAGTTTCCTTTCGGGGATAGGAACAACATGTTCTATAGTCAACGCTTTAGTATTTGGCCTTTCTGAATAAGTAAATACATGTAGTTGAGAGATATCTAATCCGTGAATAAACTCTAGTGCTTCATTAAAATGAGCGCTTGTTTCACCTCTTACACCAACTATTACATCCACTCCAATAAATGCATGAGGAATCAATGATTTAATTTTATCAACTCGATGAGCAAACAATTCGCGATTGTACTTACGTTTCATTAATGCCAAAACCTTGTTTGAACCGGATTGCAAAGGAATATGAAAATGTGGCATAAATTTGCTAGAACGTGCTACGTATTCTATAATTTCATCCGAAAGAAGGTTAGGCTCTATACTCGAAATTCTAAATCGTTTTATCTCCTCAACTTTATCTAATTCCTGAACTAATTGAAAAAAAGTTTCATTGGTGCTTTTCCCAAAGTCGCCAATATTTACACCTGTTAAGATAATTTCTTGAGCACCTTCTGAGGCAGCTTTTTTAGCCAGCTCTATGGTTGTTTTAATATCTGCATTTCTGCTTTTACCTCTGGCCAACGGTATAGTACAATACGAACAGAAATAGTCACAGCCATCTTGTACTTTTAAAAAAGTACGCGTTCTGTCGCCCATAGAGTATGACGGAAAGAACTCTTTATTGGTCATGATTTTGCCTGCATGTACCTCTCCTGATGCTTTTTTCTGTAAATCGCCCAGGTAATCTGCCATCTTAAACTTTTCGTTGGAACCCAATACAAGGTCAACACCTTCCATTTCTGCAATGGTTAAGGGTTTTAGCTGAGCAAAGCATCCGGTTACCACAACAAAAGCATTGGGGTTTTGTCTGATGGCCTTTTTTATTGCCTGACGACACTTTTTATCTGCAATTTCAGTTACCGAACACGTGTTAATAAGATATACATCGGCAAATTCATCGTATTTTACTTTAATAAAACCTTCTTCAGTTAGCGCTCTGGCTATTGTTGAGGTTTCGCTAAAATTTAACTTACACCCCAAAGTGTGAAACGCAACCTTCTTCTCTAAAAATAACGACTTATCAATCATTTTAATTCTTTCTCCTTTTTATAAAAACACATCTGGGTAATCATGTTTCTGATTTTGAATCAGAAAAAGCGCACAAAGATAATGAAAAGTAACAAATTATGAAGAAGGAAATGGGGGTATAAAAAAGAGCCAGAAAATAATTCTGACTCTTAGGATATTTAAAGTGAATGTTATTATAATAAATCGCTGGCTAATTCGGCTAGATAACTGCGTTCTCCTTTAATTAGGTTAACATGTGCAAAGATATCTTGCCCTTTCATTTTCTCCGTTAAGTATGCTAAGCCATTGGATGTTTTATCCAAGTACGGAGAATCAATTTGCTCGATATCACCAGTGAAGATGATTTTTGTTCCAGCACCAGCTCTGGTGATAATTGTTTTAACTTCGTGTGGGGTTAGGTTTTGAGCCTCATCTACAATGAAGTATACATCGGATAAGCTTCGTCCTCTAATATACGCTAAAGGAGTAATGACGAGTTGTTCATCTCGTTGCATTTCTTCAATGATGATATTTTCTCGACTTTTATTTCCATGACTGTGCTTTATTACACTCAAGTTGTCAAAGAGTGGTTGCATGTATGGGCCAATCTTATCGTTTACATCGCCCGGTAGAAAACCTAAATCACGATTAGCCAAAGGCACAATAGGACGAGCCAACAGAATCTGCTTAAAGCTTTTATTTTGCTGTAGCGCCGCGGCTAATGCTAATAATGTTTTTCCAGTACCAGCTTTTCCTGTAAGTGAAACAAGTTTTATATTCTGGTTCATTAATGCATTTAACGAAAATGTCTGCTCTGCATTTCTTGGCTCAATGCCAAAAGAACCTGATTTTTCTACCCTTTTTATAAGTTTGTTGAAAGGGTCAAAATAGGCCAGTACACTTTTGTTGGTATTCCTTAAAACAAAATACTGGTTGGCAGGTAAATCCTGAATTGGAAATTCTTCCTCAGGAATACCATCCGATTGGTATAATTCTTCAATAGCTTTTGGATCAAAGTCTTCATGAATTTGAACACCTTTATCTAATACATCGATATCTTTTACCTTGTCGGTAGTATAATCTTCGCTGTTTAAACCAAGCGATTTGGCTTTCATTCGAAGGTTAATGTCCTTGGTAATGAGTGTAACAACTCTAGTATTGAACTCTTCTTTCACGTAGAGTGCAATCGCTAGAATTCGATGATCTGCAGATTTTTCAAAGAAGGAGTCTTGCATCTCCTTTGTAAAAGGCTTACCTGTTGCCACAAACAGTTTTCCCTGTTTAGGACCAAGAGGAACACCTTCATTGAATAGCTTTTCGCCAGAAATTTTATTTAAATCGCGAACGAATTCTCTAGCCTGATAGTGAATCTGATCATTACCTTTCTTAAATTTGTCGAGTTCTTCAAGAACAACAATAGGTAGTATAACGTCGTTATTTTCGAAGTTGTATATACATTTGTGATCGTGTAACACCACATTTGTATCTAGGATAAATACTTTTTTCTTCTTAGCCATATGCAGAGGTTTTTAGTGGTTGAACATATTCTAAATATATTTAAAATTTCGTGGAAAATACGGTGTTGAGGAGTTAAATATTATGAATAAAAACAAAAAATAATGCAGTATAGTGAAGTTTTAGATTTTCTGTTTTCGCAATTGCCAATGTACCAGCGTGCGGGCAAAGTGGCATATAAAGCAAATCTGGATAACACCCATCGGTTAGATGATTATTTTAATAATCCACATAAAAAATTTAAGACGATACATGTAGCAGGAACTAACGGTAAAGGGTCGGTTTCGCATTGCTTAACTTCGGTTTTAATGGAGGCGGGGTATAAAGTAGGTTTATATACTTCTCCTCATTTAAAAGATTTTAGAGAGCGAATTAAAATAAATGGAGATTGTATTTCGGAGGATGAGGTAGTTGATTTTGTGAATGAGCATCAAGGCATCATAAAGGAAGTACAACCTAGCTTTTTTGAGATGACTGTAGCCATGGCTTTTCAGTATTTTGCCAAGCAAGAAGTTGATGTTGCTGTTATTGAAGTGGGCTTAGGCGGACGTCTGGATTCTACAAATGTTATAAGACCTGAAGTTTCGGTAATTACAAATATAGGCCTGGATCATACTGCTTTATTGGGTGATACTTTAGAGTTAATAGCAATAGAAAAGGCTGGTGTAATTAAACCTGATACACCTGTTGTTATTGGGGAGTCGAATGAAATAACGAAACCTATTTTTAACGAGGTAGCTTCTCGTAATTCTGCTCCAATTTATTATACTGACCAAGAATGGGATATTCCTGTGGCCATGAATGGTGTAGATGCTACTCAGGTTTTACAAGTTTATAAAAAAGATAAATTGATATACGCCGATTTAAAGTTAGACTTACTAGGTGTGTATCAACAAAAAAATATAAAAACCGTATTGCAAACTATTGATGTTATTGGTTCTAAAGGATTCTTAATAGGGGAGAATCATATTTATGCAGGACTTAAAAATGTGATTAGAAATACTGGGTTAATGGGAAGATGGCAAGTGTTGGGGGCTAATCCTGCAATAATTTGCGATACAGGCCATAATGTTGAAGGCGTTTCGCAGTTGGTAGAGCAAATAAAACAAACAGCGCATAAAAACTTGCATATTGTTTGGGGAATGGTGAATGATAAGGATATTACAAAAGTGTTGCAATTATTACCGGCTAATGCCAATTATTATTTTGCAAAACCTAATATTCCGCGAGGATTAGATGCAGAGGAACTAAATAGGGAGGCCCAAAAAGTAGGTTTGCAGGCGCTGGTTTGTACTTCGGTTAATGATGCCGTAAAAAAAGCAAAAAAAAATGCAGCGTCTAATGATTTGATATTCATTGGAGGAAGTACTTTTGTGGTAGCTGAGGTAGTGTGATTTTAATAAAAAGTTTTGCAGATATAAAAAAGACTCCTATATTTGCATCGCTTTTGAAAACAGGGGCAACGGATTACAAAGGTAATTTGGTCAATGTTTTAAAAAGGGCGATTAGCTCAGTTGGTTCAGAGCACTTGGTTTACACCCAAGGGGTCGGGGGTTCGACTCCCTCATCGCCCACTCACTTTATTGAAAAGTTCGAAAGCATTTCGGGCGATTAGCTCAGTTGGTTCAGAGCACTTGGTTTACACCCAAGGGGTCGGGGGTTCGACTCCCTCATCGCCCACTAAAGGTCTACAGATTTTCTGTAGACCTTTTTTGTTATATGCTATTCTCCTCTCTATCCTAATACGGGATCACTTTCGGAAGTTGTATCTAACAAAAAAAGCTAAAGTACTTCGTGTTGAAATACATTAGCTTTCTGTTTTTTAGAAGAATTACTCTTTTTCTTTTGTATCGAACCTTTGAATATAATTATATCCAGTTCTCCAATGATCTCCACCGTATTTATGGCATAGTCCCCAACGAATTCCCTCAGTTGGACTTTCATCATGGTTATCTGTGCGGAAAATACCGAAAGCCTTAGGTGTATGTGGATTGATTTTGCCCATTATTTCAAAATTAATGCCATCAGGTGACCACTGAATAGTATGTCGTTCGGGACCATCATCAGTATGGATAAGGGCAATGCCGCCTTTGTATGGCCAAACACAAACTTCATGTCCACTGTTAGTAATTGGGTTGCAAGGCGATTTGATGTACGGTCCTGTAGGGCTTTCGGAGATAGCTACTCCCCATTTAATTTCACGTTGTCCATGCATCTTCTCTTCGCCCATTCGTTCTCCTTTATAGTACAGGTAAAACTTATTATTATAAAACATTAAACAAGGATCATGAACTTTATGGCTATCAAAATCACCTTTTTTTAATACTTCATCATGATCTCCTTTGTCCCACTGGCCGTTGTTGGTTGGTACCAAAATAGGCTGAGCTAATTTTTTAAATGGGCCATCAGGAGAGCTGGCTACAGCCATGCCTACGGTGTTTTTTACTCGGTGAATATAGGGGTTCTTTACGCATTGGTATACCAAGTAATACATACCGTTGTGTGCTAATATTTCTGGTGTAAAAACCGAAGCATCGTCGAATGCGCCTTTTACTCCTCTTTCTACAGCGGGTCCATGTTCTTTCCATTTCCAACCATCTTTGGATGTTGCATACCACACATCACATTCATCCCAAGGAAAGAATTTTTCTTCGCCACCTGGCCTGTAGCGAGTACCTCTGGTATAATAGGTGTAATAGGTTTTGCCCACTTTTATCACAGCACTCGGATCTCGACGTATCATAGTGGTATCTACAGCAAAGTCGCCTTTAAGTTTTGCTTGCTCAAATTGCAGACCCCAGCCTTCGTTTTTAACAAAGCGCGTTTGGTTATAAGCCTTAGGTGTTTCAATATAATCGCGCCATCTGGCTGTAGCTGCACTTGTTTTTCGAGGAATCAATAGAACTTCGATGCTATTGTCAGTAAGCGAAAACGTTTTTTCTTGAACGATAAAAAGAGAGTTGTCGAATACTAAGCTAAAGGTATTGTCAGCAGAAATATCGAGGTTAAAATTCCCGTTTATATCCGTTCTGGTAGATATTGTTTTATGCACATCTGTGATGAGTACATTAGGCACAGGATTCATGGTTTCAGCATGCTTTACTGTTCCTTTAATGTTAGTTGCTTGGATGCATGCGCTAGACAACAAGTACACGCATATGAATAAATAGGTGAAAATATTTTTCTTCATTTCTAAATGATTAATATATAATATATGGTTTTTATTTTTTAGGAAAGAGGTAGTGTAAAATAAAAAGTTGAGCCTTTATTTACTTCAGATTCTACCCAAAGTTTACCACCCATTAGCTCAATCAATCTTTGGCAGATGGATAAGCCAATACCAGTACCTCCGTATAACACCTCTGATTGATATTCTATTTTCATAAATGGGTCGAATATTTTTTCTATGTTTTCCTTTTGGATACCAATACCGGTATCGCTTACATAAAATGTTACCTCTGATGTAGTACTATTAAAGCCCACTTCAACTTTACCTTCTGAAGTAAACTTAATGGCATTACTAATCAGGTTGTTTAATACTTGCTTAAACCTAATGGCATCATTACATAGTTCAAGTTGAATATCTTTTTCGTGGTAATTAAAACTGACGCACTCTTTGGTGAGTTTAGAAAAATGAATTTTTAATTCACTAATCACGGAATCGACGTTAAATATTTGTTTGTTGATTTTTACCTGATTGGCCTGAATTAATGAAATATCCATAATGTCGCTAATCAGTACCAGTAACGATTCACAGTTTTGATTGATGATTTGAATAAAATAGCTGCGGTCTTCTTCCGAACCAGAGGCCTCTAGTAAAGATGAAAATCCAATAATGGAGTTCATTGGAGTTCGTATTTCATGGCTTAGGTTGGCTAAGAAAGCAGTTTTTAAATTATTAGATTCTTCCGCCTTTTCTTTAGCCTGCTTTAGCTCTATAGTCCTTTTATCAACAATAATCTCCAGGTTATTTCTGTGCTCGTGCAATTCTTCATTCTGCGATATAATCTCCTCTTGTTTTTCTTGCAACAGAGAGTTGGCTTTTCCTAAGGCAGCAGTTCTCTCATTCACTTTCTCTTTGAGTTCTTTTTTCTGTCTTTTTAATCGCTCTGTTCTTAACCATATAATGTATAGAATTAGGGCTATTAATGTAATAACGCACGCCAGTACAAACCATAAGGTTAGATAAAAAGGTGGTTTTATAGATATAGGTAAGGTAAATTCATCATCTGCATTAAAGTTTAAGCCCGATTTATTCCCAGCTCGTAATCTAAAGGTGTAATCACCTGGTGCTAATCCAGTGTAGTTGGCCCACCTTCTGTCCGAATTGGTTTTTACCCATTCCTTGTTAAAGCCTTCTAGTTTGTACTCGTATATTACCTTTTTAGGAGATGAATAATTAAGAGCAGAAAACTCCAGGGTGAAATCGTTGATGCTATGCGGAATTTCTAGTTTGTCTACTTCCCATATTTGCTTTTGGATAAGTGAGATGCCTTCTATTTCGTCGCCTGGAGATACTTCTCTGTTAAATACTTTTAGGTTTGTAACAATAGGTTTCGATTTAAAGGCCATATCCTGAATATCCTCTGGGTAGAACGAGGTAAGCCCCTTGGATGTACCCAGGTATATTTTACCATCGGTGGTTTTGCAGGATGCGGTTGTGTTAAATTGATTAAAAGCAATGCCATCTTCCTGCGTAAAAAAAGAAGTTTTTTGAGTATTAGGGTTAAACTCTACCAGACCACCATCTCCCGATAGCCAAAAGTTACCCTTCTTGTCGGGTGTAATGCTATACACGGCGCATGCCGTTTCATTGCGCTCTATTTTAAATCGAGTAAACTGCTTTGTGATGCGGTTAAATTGATCCAGACCTTCAGATGTTCCTACCCATAATATTTCGTCAGATTCCTCATAGATAGCATAAACCGTATTGCTCGATATAGAATTGGTATCGTGCCTACTGTGATGAAAGTGCTTAAATGTATTAGTTTTTACGGCGTAGTGCCCCAGTCCACCGTTTTGCGTTCCTGTCCAAACATCTTGATCCTTAGTCATGCATAGATATCTATAGTAACTATTCTGGCTAAAGTCCTTTTCGTATAGGGTAGAGTGGTTGGTCAGCTTTCCTGTTTTTATGTTTTTCTCTACCAAGCCAAACGAAGTACTGGCAATCCATAAGTTACCATTGGTATCGCAAAGTATTTTTCGAATACCCCATCCGTTAAAATAGTTGTTGTTGCCCGATAAATGGGGCATGGACGAATGGTATTCGAGCTCAAAACTGTCTGGGTTTATTTTAACCATCTGCCCATCATAAAACCCAAGCCAAAGGTTTCCGTCTAAATCTTCAGCCATAGCCGAAGGAGCTTTGAATATTAGTTTGGTTTTATCATGAGAGTTAAATGGGATCGTTTTATACGAATTGTCTTTAGGGTTGTAGCATGTAATCCCCTTGCCAAAGCAACCTATCCAAATTCTTTTATTTGAATCTTCAAATACCAGGGTAATATTTTCTCCACAGATAGATTGATTTGGTTTGTTAGATAAAGGGTAGAAGTTTTTAAACTTGTTTTGCATTACGTCCGCAATGTCAATGCCTTTTCTGTTTACAGCAACCCAAAGGTTATCTGTTTTATCCACAAAGGTCATAATAACATTTTCGTCTCTCAGGCTATTGGGTATGCTTTGATCAATGTTGTAGTTATACAAATTACCTATGCTGTCAATTCGTCTAATCCCTTGCGAGCTGCTCACCCAAAGGTTATTTTGTTTGTCTTCGCTAAAGGCTATAGGACCAAATTTATTCGGATCCTTAAATATTGGGTATAACTTCTGTACTGTGGGCGATCCGGTTGAGTCATCTATTTCGAGCAAGCCACTTTGGGTACTATCTATATAGCAATAAAACAATCCGTTTTTCCGACGTTTAAAATTACTGATGTAACTCTTTCTGTTAAGATGGTACAGGAGTTTTTGCTGTTGTATATTATAGCAGTATAAACCTTTACCAGCGATAGAAAAATAAAGGTTGTTGGTAGTTGGGTCAATATATAAATTTCTTTGCCTAAAAAGGGTGTTGAAGGCTGGTTGTTGCGTGAGTTGGGCTAGTGTTTTAATTTGCTTTGAGGTAGTATCTAATCTTGCAACTCCTCTTGCGGAGGCAAACCAAAGCCCATTTTTATCGTCAAAACACATGCTAAATACCTTATTGTTGGGGTAGCTGTGTTGGGTAATGGAGTCGGGGAGTACGTTAATGAATTTATCTTCGGCATCCAGATAATAATAGATGCCTGCGTTTGTGGCAATCCATAAAGTACCCTTGCTATCTTCGGTAAAATGATAGGGTATATTGGCTTTAAGCGAGCATGTGGTATCTGCGTTAGGTAAAAAATAAGAGAATTCCTCGGTGGAAAGATTCATCTTATTGAGGCCTTTTTCCTGAATAATAACCCATAGATTACCTTTTGAATCGGCATGTATTCCGCTAACCGACTTATCGCTAATAGAATTTTTTTTAGACGAAGAGGGTTGAAAGTTTTTAAAAGAGTAACCATCAAATCGGCTTAAGCCATTGTTGGTGGCTATCCAAATAAAACCGTCTGTATCCTGATTAATACCAAAAACTAAATTATGCGGTAGGCCATCGTCGGAGGTAAGTGGAGTAAACCTAAGATCCTGTGCATATATATCTGCATAAGCAAAACAACAAAGGATGAAAATTAAGAATATGCGACCCATAAGTACTCTTCAAATAACAACTGTTTCAACTATAACCAGTTTCTGGTGTTTCTCTCCACTTCCTTTCAGAAAATCGTCTTCATAGATAGTTAAAATTATATAAAAAACCAAGTTTACTATAGCATGTTATATTCCGCTTTATTGCCAAAGCACACAACTGTTGAAGACTTTGTGTTGGGTGTTAACTAAAGCTTTGTAAGTGAATGTTAGAGAGGATTTGATACGCGTTTTTAGCAGTTGGACAAGCTTTTTACAAACTAGGACACGGCTTACTGATAAAAGCACTTTGTTTAGGTATAATAATTATGCAGGGCATAGTTGTCTGCTTTTGGAAGTAATGGATAGTAGTGAATAAATAAAAAGATAACGCATGAAAAAGTTTACAGGAATACAACAAAAGGCTTTTGTTATAGTCGTGTTGTTGTTTGCTATGCATATGGCAAACGGGCAAAATTATCCGATGTCGGATCCACGAAATAGTGGAAACTGGATTTTAAATGAAAATATAAGTGACGAGTTTAACGGAACGGAGTTGGATAAAAGCAAATGGTGGATTTTAGGCGAAAACAACGATTACAGAAGCAAATGGAAAGGTCGCGCGCCGGGGCAGTTTGCCGCGCATAATGTTAAGGTAGAAAATGGTAATTTAGTGTTGATGAGTCGTTGGGATCCTGATTTTAATTTTGCCAACGAAACCAATAACGGCTGTTATTACGGTGGTACTTCAAGTGCTCCGGATAAAAGTAAACCCATAACGCAGGCCTGTGTAATGAGCGAAACGTTTATTAAGTATGGATACATGGAAATTCGTTGTAAAGCGGCGGATGCACCAGTTACTTCTTCTTTTTGGACAACAGGCTACCATGGCGAAATTGATATGACGGAGAACTACGGAAAAAGACCCATAGGTAATCCTGAAAACAGACCAGAAGAGCTGGAACGTAAATACCGTACAAACCTAATTAGTTGGGATCCGGATAAAGCGCCAGATCATGAAGAATGGAAAGTGGAGGACGTGATGGATGTGCGTATGGCTTCCGATTTTTATGTGTTTGGCTTTGAGTGGGACAAAAATTATATGAAAACCTATTTTAATGGTGAGTTGGTTAGGTATGTTAGCAGACAAGAGTTAGAGGCCAATGACCAATGGAAATATCAGTATCCACACGAAATTTGGTTGAACTCAGAGGTGTTTTCGTGGTATGGGCTGCCGTCGGAGGCTGACCTGGCTACGCCTGCCGAATATCAGATTGATTATGTGAGGGTGTGGCAACGTAAGGTGAATGGTCCTAGCTTTAATGCATTGGGCTTTGAAGGTCCCTTTTATTTTCAGGGAAGAAGCATTGGATGGTGGAATGCGCCCAATGCCAAATGGAGAATGAAAGACGAAAAAGCATCGTGTGGCGAGTTTAGTTTAAGATATCAGCACGAAGGCCCATTTTCGGGTAATTACTCTACCTTTTCTCCGTACGGATCGTTGGATTTACCAAGCGGCGAAAACGAAGTGGAGTTTAAAATTTGGATTGATCCAAGTACCGATATCAATAAGTTAGATATGATGTTGGCCAATCCATGGAAGACCTTATCCTTTGATTTAACAGGGGTAAGCAAAGGCGAGTGGGTGGAAGTAAGCCAAACTTTTAGCCGAAATGCAGCCTCTAACCCAAGTTTAAGCAATGGCGATAGAATACAAATAACTTTGCGTGGTGCCGATGTAAATAGCGCCGAAGCTTTATTTTATATTGATGATATTCGTTTTAACGATGACTCGGATGGTACAGAATGCCCCGCTTGCCCCGAGTGTAGCGAGGAAATTCCCTCAAAGGTTGAAGCTAACTTAATTAAAGACATGCGCATTTATCCCAATCCTGCAGAGGGGATGGTGCATGTAAGTTCTGACGAAAATGGCGTGGTGCAGGTGTATAACCACGTGGGTGTATTAGTAAAGTCGGTAGAAAAAGAAAGTACAGAAAAGGCCATTGACGTAAGCCACCTGACTAAAGGAATGTATTTTGTAAAACTTACCGCAGCCAATAAATATGCTACCCAAAAAGTGATGATTAATTAGTTTAATTCCCTATTATTAATGCATTGGGCTATAATCCAAAGCATATAAACAACAAAGCTCTCTTTTTAACTGAAGAGAGCTTTGTTGTTTACTTTTAGATAGGGGAAGGGGTTGTGTGCAAGAGCGGATAGGACAAGTACTATTTATTTATCAAACAGGTTAGACTGAAATGTTGTTGATTGATTTTTTACCATATTAATTAAATTTTCAAGGTGTTTTGGAGTTAGGATGGTAATGCTTTTATGTTCATCAATTAACTGTCGATTCAGGTCAAACATTGGATTATTTAAGTCCGCTTTCTCATCATACATTACAGCTTGCGAAATGCTATAATCTTTTGCAAATCTCATTGCTAATCTTGCTCCACTATCCAATTTTTCGTTAAAGATATTCCATCGTTTAGCCGAGTCTTGTGCGTAGCTTGCTACTAATATTATTGCATCGCAAAATAAAGCTTGTAATCTATCTCTTTCTTTGTAGCGGCTACTTAACTCCATTGCGGATTTATGTTTGTCAGAGTATTCTGTAATTAAAAGTCCACCTTTTTTAATGATTTCTAATGCTAGACCTTTATTCTTAGCTGGCATAATGTTGTTTAATGGGCTAGGTAAGATAGCTACGGTTAAGCCGCTTGTAAGAGCTTGCTTATGTGCGATGCTATCACATCCTAAAGCTAATCCACTAACAATAGTAACACCTTGTTTTATAATTTCATTAACAATCTTTTGTTCTCTGTACTCAATTGATTCGTCTGGATTAAGAAGGCCAATCACTGCTATATTATTATTATTGATACTTAAAAGATTTATATCGCCTTTGTAAAAAAGGAATATAGGACGTTCACTGTCCTTTACATTTCCTCTATGTTTAGGAAAGTTATTATCACCAATCGCAATTATGCCATCACAACTTTCTTTAAGGTTATTAATTTGATTAATTGTATGTTTTTTTTTGTATTCAAAATCTTCAACAGTTACAGTCTCGACTTGTTTGGACTTGTTGTTTAAAAGAGTAATGATTTCATTTACACTCTCATTGCCAATTAAATTCTTTACAATCCAAGCTCTACCGATTCCTTTGTATGATTTTGTTGTGATAATATTCAATGCGTTATCTGTATATTTCATTTCTAAACATTTTCCTTTTCAAAGATAGTTTTTCCAATTGCATAGAAAATAATTGAATTAGCACCATAATCAATAAGCGTTTGTATCATATCTTCATCAATATTTACTGTTTTAGTATAAATATCATCAATTAATAGAATATTTCTCCCTATGATATTATTAGAAATATTACAAGTAGCAGAACTAATACCGACATATGGCTCTGGACCATCATTTTTATAGCCAGAAATAGGTTTCCTAAGATGAGTAGTCTTTGTATTTGTATGTCGAGTAATATAGTTTGTTCCGTCAATAAAACCATTGTTGACTAATTGAAGTGTCGCTTGTCTTACTGTAGCTTTAAAAAGTAATTGATCTGGTCGATATGTGTTATCTGCCTTTGCTCTTGGGATAACGCAGACTGTTAAGGGATTAATATTTATTTCAGTTTTAATTGTTGGTAAATCATTGATTAGCACCTGTAGTAATTCCTCCTTTGCCTGCTTGATATGGAAGTTTGACCAATTATGGTGCGGGTCATTCTTGAATTTATATAAGTAATTTGGATTGTTTGGAAGTTGATAACCTCCAAAATCTGTATGATAAAAAGACCGAATATCCTGATTTAAATATCTATTTGATTTAATTGTAAACCTGTTCATTGTGATAACATTAGAATTTAATTATGTTTTTAATTGGAATGCCAGTTTTTAAAGCATCGTCTATTTCTCGGATTTCATTTTCAAAAACTATAATCTTATTAACCGATACATTTAATGTTGTGATAGCATGTTGGTATTTGTTAATGTGATTTCCATTTTTTATGGATTGTCTGAAAAATAGATTGTTAAATTTATTAGTAAGATTATGGAAATCTAAAGTCAGTAATGCTCTATCTTCACGACAATTCGTAACTAAAACAGTTTTATTCGTTATTGAATATTGATTTAAAATATCAACAGCCGCACTTTTCAAGGTAGTGTGTGATAGGTGCTTCGAGAAATTTTTCTCTTTATCTTGTATTATTTTTTCATATTCGTTTGTTGTAAGATCTGGAAAAACAGTTTTTAAAGAAGTCCGATTGAATCTAACTTTGGAGTTATATTCAATTTTCTTGTCAATAGAAATTGCAGTTTGTATAGAATTCTTGTAAGATAAAAAATTTGCATAGTCGGTATCAATCAAAGTGCCGTCCATATCAAAAAATAAAATAGATTCAGAATCAATTTTTGGATGTATGTTAAACTTCATTGGTTATTTGAAATTATTAGAATGAATAGTTATTTACGTATATTATTTGTTTTTAGAGGCCAGAATATCAAGTATTAATATTAGTATAGGTTTTTAAGATGATTTTCTAAGATTAATTTTTACGGCCGATCTTTCGCTGGATAGATTTAATGATTAGCTATATTGATCGCAAAGAGCTGCATGAGAGTATTCATTCAGGTTATGGATGGTGTTTTTTGCGATGAAGTGGATGCCGATAAGTCACTTATAAAGTAGAAACAGAGTTTGCTACTCGCTTTTCATCTCCGACTTTAGTTGTATAGTAACGTTGTTCTATACCCCAAAGCAGGTGCTTTAATTTTTCTTCATCTGAAACGGTAAATGTCTTGGCTGTTTCATCGAAAGGTATGTTGGCACAATAACCTTTTATATAATCAAAGATGGTCGTTTTTTCAGTTGGCGAAAATGAATTTAAAGTTTCTACAGCCATTGCAATTCTTTTTCTATTTGCAGTGCCAACGTTATTTGCTTGAAAGTTATCCTCTAAATTAATAAATTTTTCATCCAAGAATTTTTCAGTTTCCTCTTGAGTAGCTTCTTTATATAGTTCAGATATACCTTGAAATATTGTAGTTATAGAAGTTAGCTTTTTGAAATAAAGTATGTCATTGTTAATGTCATAAATGGCATCTGCATAGTTGTTTACAATAATGATTGGAGAATCCTTTTCAAGTGTAGGTGTATCAGAAATTTTAAACCAACTTTTATGAAGAACTTGCGACGAATTTACCTTTTGGAAAAAAAAGTATGAGGTATTGTTGTCATGTTTTTGAAAAGCCATCAAGTATTTGATTTTATCTTGTTGTAGCTTGGATATGTTATTGTACTCTGTTGAGCTAAAATCTTTATTTAATATATCAATTGAATAATCAGTTGTCTTAAAGTTGGGGATATGAAACCATTCATCATCTTCTAGTTTATAATCGCTGTCATATTCTTTAGGATTATCTAGGTCATTAGGGAATGGATAAATCTCGTCTGCTTCAGAGAATACTTTCAAGGTTTTATCAGATTTGCCTCTTTGTTTTATTTCAGCTAATAGGTAGTTCATAGTCATTTTTCTTTATCAATGAAGGTAAAATTGTTTATTCTTTTAAGTTGCTCTAGTTTTATTGAAGATGGACTTTTTAGAGTCTTCTTTGTAATCACAAATATTTTTACTCGATTGGATGTAGTTAAGTAATAGAAATGGTATTTATACAGTAGAAATAATGGATTGAAATAGAGTGTTTGGGAAAAATAAGTAAAGACAAAAAGTATCGAAAATATATACCATAAAGTATTGCAATTACCAACACCAAGCGCCACAAAAAAGTATCCTAAATAACTTGGTAGAAATGCATTATTTGCCTGTTCAACTTCTTCAATATTGTTAACGCTATCATTGTCTAAAAAACGAGCGAGTCCTAAGCTTATAAGGGTTGTAGCTATAGGTAGAAGAAAATATAAAATGTAGGAAATCCAATCTGGAATTATACTGACATCATGGTTAGGGAATAGCTTCTCCCAAGAAATGATATACTCATCTTTAATCCAAAAGACGACTAGCAATAATGATGTTGAGTTAAATGTAAGTAATATGCGGTATAGCCAATTTACCATATATGTCTAGTTTTAGATGCTTCTTTAAGTATTTTAATTTGAATTGGTCTCTTTTGACAATAACAAGGTTCTCTCTTTTCTAATTAAGAAATGCTTTTCCATAACTGTGATTGAGAGTATCACCCCCCCCCCTCCTAAATCAACTTATCCTGAAAGTCGATATGTCCTTGTGCGCATGTAAGGGCATCTTCTTTGTTTGTAATATTTTCGCAAACAAAAGTCCACGTTATTTTATCTTCGCTTATCCATACGGTGCCATCTTGGGCTTCGTACTTTACAGCATAGGTTTTATGCGATTTTTTAGCCACTACTTGTCCTATTATTTCTCCCATGGCTTATTGTTTTAGTGGGTATTAATGCGTTCCGCAAGCAGCTCTGGTACACTCGCATCTGTTGCCTGCTCTTTTTAATGCATTTGCTTTTACCAACACAGGAAACGGATGAGGCGATTTGCCAGGCGTTCCGTAGCTTGAGGTATTAACATGGCAATGGTGGCATAAAACCTCTGCATTGCTTAAGTCTATACCACCATCTCTGCGTTTGTGGTGCACCTCTAAACCTTTGGTGTTAGTACATCTCATTATATTCTCCATCAATTATTCAACTGTTTTCCAACGCCACTCGTGTTATAAAACCTGGGGCTAATACTTTTTTGAGTAGTACGAATCATTATTTTAGCCAGCCAAATCAGTAAATAAGCTTGGCGAATCTAGTTTTTACCCCAGCCAAATCGCCCTATGCCCCCTTCGAATCATCTTTTGGGGTACACGAATCATAGTATTAGGGTATCCAGATCATTATTTTATGCCCACAAATCAGGTATTTGCTCGTACGAATCAGTTTTTTATAAAGCCGAATCGCTATTGGGGGCTTCACGAATTAGCCCTGCTGCCTTTTGTTGGCATTGCAGGGCATCGTATCAAGAATTTCTATAGGTACTATTCCGTGTCTTCCTGGTTATTTTTAGTGTTGTTCTTTCTGCGTATAAATTCGCTTCGGTAACCTTTTAGTCTGTCTTTATTATCAGCAAACAGGTATTTACCGCAATCACGAATTTCATCTACCGCCTCTTTTAAATAGGTATAGGCCTTATCGCGTAATAACTTTTCTTCTTTAAACTCTTTGCTTTCGCCATTGGCCGCAGCTCTTATCTCACCCATTCTATCACTCAATTGTGCTGCAGTATCCAATAAGGTCATGTCAAATTTAATGGCTGCCAATAGTTCAGGTTTACCTTTGCCTACTACCGCCAAATCGTTTAGGTCTTGTATCATATCTGCATTACCTGTGCCTTCAGCAATCAGGTCTACTGTGCTTTTGGCCTCCTTATCTTTTCTGAAAGCATAATTAAAAGCACTAATTAATTTGTTTTGAAGTTGAAAAGCGGCAGGACTTTCCAGTTTCCAGGCAGTCTGTGCATCTGCCACACTTTTCTTTTCGCCTGTCCAACGGCTTTGCGCTTCGCTTAAAGCGCCTGCTCTGGTAGCTAAAGTATCCATGTATTGCATGTTAAAACCTATGTTTTTAAAGGCATCCATGTCTTTTGTTACCCAGTAATTAAGGTCTTTAGCTTCCTGAATATAAGTATCTACGGGAATGTAAGGCTCTAGTGTTTCTTCTTTTTTAATGGCTTCAATTTCTTCTGTTAGCAGGTTTAAATCGTTTTCTTGCGGCATAACTGTTCAGTTTTAAGGGTTAAAAAAATATATCAGTTTATTATTCAATGCATAAATTCTATGTGTAGGTTATTTTTCATGAAGTATTAAAATCCGATTAATGTCATCAACCACGAAACGGCACTGTTTAATTCCATAGAAGGGTCAACCGGATCTTCTTCGTCGCCCTCCGATGTGTTGGTGCGGGTTTCAACCTTATCGTTTTCCGATTGTTTGTTAGCTAATGCTGATGTGTTTACGCCAATGGCCAGTAGTAGTAATAAGCCCCAAATAAACTTTCTTTTCTTCATTTTTAATGCGTGTTTAAATTGTTTGGCTTAATGATAAACACGTCAGAAGCCCCAAAGAAAAATGTAATGAAGACATTCAGGGGGAAATTGTAAGGTGCAGTAAAGCAGGCTAATAAACCTTAAAAAGACAAAGAGGGGACAGCGAGCTATATTTGCCTATTATTGTAGTATATAGGCTTATAGGATAAAATAGCTGTTTTACTAAAAGAAGGAAGTTTAACGGTTAAATAGCCTGATAGAATAGTATATAGTAGGTGTGAAACTGAAATACTGGCAAGTAAGCCTTATTTTTTTGTGCTATTATTGTTTAAATACGGCAAGAAGTAAGCTTTTAAATCATGTCCTTTTTTTAGCCCAAGTTTAGTTCTAATTCGACGTTTAGTTTTCAGAATACTCGGTCTGTTAATGTTTCTAATTTGAGCAATAACATCATCCGAAATATCGGCGGCAAACATTACCACATATCTTACATCGTCATCCGTTAAAGTTTTAAATTGATGCCTAATGCGTTTAATATGCTCGGCATAGCTGGCTTCAAATTGATCGGGTAATAAATGGGTTTCTCGTTTTTCTTGATCAGAAAGGGTGTAGTTTTTCTGTAGTAGTTTCACTTCGCCAAGCCCCGAAATAAGTTTCTGTAGCTCCAATCGGGCTTCTTTCTCGCGCAGTATTTTCTGTTTATTTCGGTTCATACTCGTAATCCAAACAACCAGTAAAGTTAGTATGATGATGATGGAAATAAGGATGGTATTTTTTTCCTGGTTCTTTAGGAGTGCGGCTTCTTCTTTTAGCACTTTTACATTAGCCGAAACCTCCATTATTTTTGAGAGCTGTCGTTTGGTGCGGTTTAAAAGTATCTTTTCGTTTTTGCGTGCTTCCGAAAGATGATAAAATGCCTGTTTAAAATCGCCCTGAATAGTATCTAGTCGGTAAAGGCAATCGTAGGCATACTGCTTGGTGGTTTGTTGTTTGTACTTATCGCATAATTCTATCGATTTATTGAAGTGGAACCGAGCCTTTTTATATTCCTTTTTTAATAGCAACACATAGCCCTTATGCTGATGTAAGGAGGGCGTCATAGAGGTTTCGGGGTAATCAGAAATACTTAAAGGAATGGCTTTGTCCAGATAATATAAGGCCGAATCTAAAACCCGTTTTTGGCGATAATAGGAACTTATGCTTTTGTATACACCTGCTGCTTTTTTATTTAAGCCCAAATCCATATAGCTATTGGCAATGTGCTGTAGTTGCTTTAGTTTATCTGGGTTTGAATGATTGATGTTGCACGCCAAGTAATCGGCGTATAAATTATTTTGGAGGGAGTTTAACGATTTAATTAAAGCTCGTCCTTTTTCTAGCTCATCATCGGGACTCTCCCTTAAGAACATTTTACATCTGGCTATGCCAAGATAAGCCATGCCTCGCTCGTAAGTGTGTTTTTGCTGGGCTACCTGAATAACCTTTAAATAATTTAGCTTGGCTTGCTCCCAATAACCCGTTCGTTCCGATAACCAGCCTATAATTAATTGCGATTTGGCCTGATAGAGCTTGTTCTTCTTTTTGGTGGAAGCAATGAGTGCTTTCTCCAGATGATGAATGGCACTGTCGGGTTGCGCTTTTTTATACGCCAACAAGCCATGTAAAAAGTGAATGCTCTCCTGGTAATTAGCCAATTCCTTTTTGTTGAATCGGTATTTTAAACCAACCAGTAAATCTTCGCCCTGAGCGGGGTAGAAGTATAGTTTTTCTTCAATATTGAGTAAGTCATCCTGAACCTTTTTATGGGTTTTTTGTGCAGAAATGGTGATTGTTGTATATAAAAAGATTATGAGTAAGTAGACTGGGGGAGTAATTGGTTTACGCATAGTTAATCTGGCTATATTGTACTTATCAAAAGTAATGCATCTTTTTTGATTTTTGCTATACCCATAGTTAATAATCCACCATGTACAATCATCATTTATCTTGTTTTTATGATTTTAGAGAATATAAATAAAGTGCCAATGGTGCTAAAGCCTTTGTATTTATAGAAGATTTTGGATGTATAATTTCCGACGCAAATACAATTGGTATATTAAATATGACGTGTGGTGCGTCGGGTTTATTTTGCTTGTATTCCCAGGGCACCGTTTCACTTGCCCCGGGCTAATATGTATCGCCCACTTCGGGGCTTGATGGGCAGGATGTGGATAAAGCGCCAACGGAGCTAAAGGTATTAGCCTAGGGTAAACGTAGTGCCACCCTAGGTATTTAATGAATCCTCAACCCGACGCATCACGTATTCATTAATCTATGCCAAATTCATTTGCGTCGGAATAAGCAGTAGTTTAAAACCACCTCCCGACTCGTTCCTCGTCGTACTCCTCCTTGGTAATGAGGAGAGCCAATGGGCGTGTTAGAAATATAGATGATGGAAAAGGTTGGAGATGTAAATAAGCGCCAACGGTGCTAAAGATATCAGCCTAGGGTAAACGTAGTGCCGCCCTAGGTAATTAATT
>NZ_LXYE02000044.1 GCF_001659685.2 Labilibacter marinus | reverse complement strand
AGCCGTTGGCATTCATTATACTAGCATAGCATGAAATACATACTAATAATTTTAGGAATAATTCTTCTCGTCATTTTTATAGGGTTTAAAATTGTGAATTATAAGTTTATTAAATCGCAAGAATTGGGTTATGAAAAATTGGCAGATATGGAATTTGAGGAATCTCCAAGAAGTTTTGCGGACAGTCTCAAGATTTCGGAAAATGAATTTTGGGAATTAATAGATGATTCAAAAAGGAAATATCCGCAAGACTTTGAAAAACAAATGGAGTTTTTGACTACAAGTCTTTCAGAATGTAGTAATGACCAAATAATTGGATTTGAAAGGGTGTTGCGTGAAAAAGTAATTAAGCTTTGGGATTATAATATTAAGTCTTTATACCAAATAATTGACGGTAAATATATGTCGACCGATATGTTTATTTATTTTAGGTTTTGGATTATTTCCAATGGCAATGAATTTTATAGAACTGCACTTATTGAAACAGATAATTTATCTAAACTATTACCTCAGGAAATCGATATTTGGGGAGAAGGATTGATGTATGTTGCAGATGATGCGTTCTTTAGGAAAAATGGAAAAGAATCAAAACTTAAATGCCCTCGTGATTTATCATTTGATGTGGACTATGATTTTGGTTCATATAAAATGACAGGAGACTATATTAACCCTAAAAATTTTAAAGAGAAGTTTCCAATGCTTACAGACAAATATTAATAACGAAATGCCAACAATCTGGAATAAAGCATAAGGGTCAGTGTTTATTTAGAAGTTTTGAGGGGCTAAGTTTAAGGTAATTTTCGTCCCGAAAATTTGGCTCTGTTGTGATTTGGGAATTCGGTTCGTTTTTCCTCCCTTACGCTTCATCCAGTTAACGTTAGGCTTTATTTAAATACAAACTGCAGATTAGAAAATTGCTTGCGAAACGATTAATAACATCTATCTTTGATACTATCAAATGATACTATCAAAATTGTAGTTTATGAAACCTCCATATAGTATAACTGGAAAAGTATTAAAACTAGTTGCTTCGATTTCAGAAAAGATTGGAGAGGTTAATTCTGCGCACTTGAGTAAGCCTCCAACTGAATTAAGAAAAAAGAATAGGATTAAAGCAATTCACTCATCGCTTGAAATTGAAGGTAATACACTGACAATTGAGCAAATAACCGCAATTGTTGAAAATAAACGAGTAATTGGTCCTAAAAAGGACATTTTAGAAGTGAAAAATGCAATTGCTGTTTACGACTATCTTGATAAATTAAACCCATATAGTTTTGACTCCTTCTGTGAAGCTCATGGGATTCTTATGAGTGGACTTATTGATTCAGCAGGTAGATTAAGGAGTAAATCGGTAGGAATAGTAAAAGGTTCTGAGGTAACTCATATAGCTCCGTCTAGTGATATGCTTAAACCCCTTATGAATGATTTATTTGCATATCTAAAAAATGATGATGATTTAGTTTTAATTAAAAGTTGTGTTTTTCATTATGAAATGGAGTTTATTCATCCATTCATTGATGGAAATGGAAGAATGGGACGGTTATGGCAGACTTTGATTTTAAAAGATGCTTATCCTGTATTTGAATTTCTACCAATAGAGACTTTAATAAAAGAACGACAAGAACAATATTATGAATCACTAGGAAAGTCGGATAATTCAGGAGAATCAACAGTGTTTATCGAATTTATGCTGGAGATTGTGCTAGAATCACTAGAGGAATTATTAAATATTCAGAATGTTAGTTTAACAAACATAGACCGATTAAGTCTATTTAAATCCATCGTAAAAGAAGACTTTTTTACACGCAAAGAGTATTTGAAAAATTTTAGAGAGATATCATCAGCTACAGCTAGTCGCGATTTGAAATATGCAGTTGAAAACGAGTTGATTGAGAAATTTGGTGATAAAAATACTACCAAGTATATATATAAATAAAAAACAAAGCCTAATGTATAAAAAACATAAGTGGCTCAGTGGTTTAGGGAATATTTGCACATTTAATCAGCTCCGCCAAATCTGCGATTTGACGGTTTTGTTTGCAACTTTAAATTTGTGTCTAATCGCAAATTTGGCTCAGTATAAATTGACAGGTAAATGCTTCGAAATCACTTACGTTTCTTATACTAGCCGTTGGTGTGAATTTGGCAATTGAATCAAGTAGTTTTAAAAAACATGCCAATGAAAATTGAAATAATAATATCGACTCTTCTATTTTTTTGTTTAATCTTCTCACAAAACATTTTTGCTCAGGACAGAGAATTAAAAGGAAAAGTAATTGATTTGAAAACAAACCACGCAATACCTTATGCAACGATTGTAATTCCTCAAAACAAAAAAGGAACAATTACGGATAGTTTGGGAAATTTTAAGTTGACAATTAATGAAAAAGACTTAAAATGTAAAATTCATTTTTCAGCATTGGGGTTTATCAATGACTCTTTACAGGTAAATGAAAATAAACTTGACGAAGAAGTGGTTTTAAGTCTTCAACCAAAAACATACTCAATTACAGAGGTTAAAGTAACATCTCAGAAGTATAAATTGTTAAAATACGGAATATTAAAACCCAATAGAAAAGGTTGGTGGAATTATGGTATGCCTGGATTACAAAGAGCAATTTATATTCCAAATAAAGAAAAAGAGAAGTGTTTCGTTTCTCATTTAAATGTATTTATTGACACGGTAGGTTATCCATCCGCTCCGTTAAGGGTTAGAATCTATTCGGTTAAAAAAGATTCTATTCAACCAGACGTAGATTTATTAAAAGAAAACGTAATTATTCAAAACTCAAGAGGAGGAGAATTTGCAACTGTAGACTTAAGCAGTCATCAAATTATTCTACCTGAGAACGGTTTATTTGTTGGAATAGAGTGGCTTAATGATGATGATAGCTATCATTATACAAAAATAATGAAACGTAAAAGTAAAAAAGGAAAAGACAACTCTTTTAAACTTAAAGCATATGGAGCGACTTTGGGAATAACATCAAAAAAGGACAAAACTATATATTGGAGAAAATTGGTTGGAGAAAAATGGAGACCAAATTCAACATCAAGTAATAAAATTCATCCAGTAATGTATTTAACTTTAGCCCAAGAAAAATGAAAACTCAGCACCTAATAAAATGTAATGTGGGTTTCAGTGGTTAATTCAACCGCAGTTCTTTGTTGCAACACCGCCAATTCGTCTTTGACGATTGACGGATAATTAGTAATATTGAATAAACGAATTGACTCCGTGCAAAATTGAAAGTTCATAACTCTCAATCCCACACTCCACTTACATAAGTCATGTTGTGCAACATTAGTAGAACTAAACAGGCAAAGATAAATAATTGCAGACGAAGACGGCATATTTTACCAATATTTAGTTGAAAATAAGAGAAGTAATAATGACGAATATAAAAATTGATAAAATAAAGAAAGAAGAATATCAGGAAGTTGTAGAGGTTTGGGAAGTCTCCGTTAGAGCAACTCATGATTTTTTAAAAGAGGAGGATATTGAATATTTCAAACCCTTGATTTTAAACACATACCTTGATGCAGTTGATTTGAGATGTGTCAGAAATGAAAAAGAAGAAATAGTAGGTTTTAGTGGCGTTGCTGATGGTAATCTTGAAATGCTATTCATACATCCAACAGTAAGAGGGAATGGTATAGGGAAAGTACTTTTAGAATATTCAATCAAAGAACAGAAAGTTACAAAAGTTGACGTGAATGAAGATAATAAACAGGCTGTTGGATTTTATGAGAAATTTGGATTTAGAACATATGAACGTTCAGAATTAGATTCATCAGGAAAACCTTATCCAATTTTACATATGAAGCTAGAGGAATAAGAAAATACGAAACGCTAACAAAAATATACGTAATGCCGGGAGATACGATAAATTTTAACCTTATACCATTTATTAAAATGTTTAACGCTTTGATAGGATGGAGCTTTGAAATCCCGCACTCCGCGTATGTAGGTCGTTGTGCTTAATTAATACATAGTAAACCAAATTATTAACCTAAAAAACAAATTCAATGAAATCATTTTTTTTAACATTAGCATTAATCAGTTTATCAATGTTAACGGCATTTAGTCAGAAACCCGTTTTGAAAATATCAGATAATGAAATAATTATTCCTTTTGGAAATTCTGTTGTAGTTGGCTCAACAATTGAGGGAAAGAATTTGAATAATCACAAATTTCTATACAATTCAAAAATTACAGGGGTATTAGACTATAATACTGCATTTAATAATGTAAACCTTGACAATTTATCGACCGAAGCAATTGTTTTTAAGTTTAGTGAAATTAGTTGTTGTGGAGCTGAAACAATATCATTAATTATAAAGAGTAATTTAGGATATGATTTTACCTTTAAGTACAAAACTATTGACAAAGACAATAAATTTAGTTCGGTAGGAACATCAAGTTCTAAAAATGTGACTTCTTTTACATCTGCAGCAGTTTCATTGACTTTTGAAGCGATAGTTTTGTTCGATTTTGAGTTAGTTAAGTAGCTAAGCGTAACAATCTGGAATACATCATGCGGAGTTCGTGATGTTTTAAAGATATCAGCTTGTATTGGTTTACGATATCGTTTGACTAATTATATATTTAAAGGGAGGCGAAAGTCTCCCTTTTTTTGTAATAGATTATTTTACTTATTTTCTTCTTAAGACTGTTAGTGTTGATTTAACGCAACCTTTTTATAATTGGAGCATCTTGATAATAAATCATTAAAACCCAAAGAATATGAAAAAGCTGTTGTTTGTTAGTATGATACTAATGGCATTATTATCCTGCCATAAAGAGGAAGAGCAAAGAATTGAACTAAGTGATGATTACTTCCCTCTTGCGATTGGAAACCAATGGACTTTTGAGGTAGAAGGAAAAAAAACAATTATTGATTTAACAGAAGTTGATGGAATTGAGTATTATAAGTTTGAGAATGATTATGGTACCTTTTCATATTACAGGAAGGAGGATGGACGAGTTTATATTAAGGAAGATAAAGAAGATAGTAAGGAGGAAATGTTATTTGATTTAGCACCTATTGAGAATAAAACATGGAAGTATGGAGTAGGTTATGTTACACTAATCAGTAGAAAAGAAGTAGTAGAGGTTGGCAATTCTAAGATAGATAGTTGTTTACTCTATAGTTTCCACAATATAGAATTAATTGATTATGGTATGTTTGTTTGGTTAGCACCAGGTATAGGTATTGTTCAAGTACAATATTGGGGAGAATCACCATATCTAGGACCATTACAACTGGAAAATGCGATTATTAATAAACAACATATTGATTTAAAATAAGTATTGTCGTTATATATTATATGTAAGCACTAAAGCAAGCTATCATCCATTGTAACTTTCCCTATACCTTTGCGGCGAAACTTTATAATGCTTTTTAAATATCTGCGTAAAGTACTGGTTCGATGAAAAACCACAATCGTAGGCAATTTCTGTTATTGATTTATCTTTTTCGGAGGTAATAAGTTTATGCGCTTTCTTTATTCGCAACTGGTTTAAATAATTTGTGGGTGTAGCATTGGTAATTTGCTGGCAGTATTTAGAAAACTGGGTGGTGCCAAGTCCGCAATATTCAGCCATATCGCTTAAGGTCCAATCCTCATGAACTAGTTCTTCAAGGTTGTCCAGAAATATCTCCACACTACGTTTGCTCTTGATAAGCGAATCATTTAACTCAGGTTTTTCAACAGTAAAAAGTTCAAGCAAGGATATCAATAACTCATTGATTAAAACCTTAATCTTAGAATCAATAAACTTGTTATTGCTTTTTATAAGGTGACCAATTTGAGCAAAACAATCCTTGATAGTGGAGCCTACTTTCCACACAGGCTGTTCATTGCGGCGAAGTATATCAGTCAGCTGATCCAAATCCTCTTTTCTTAAAATAATCCAATCGGGCCATTGCCATGTTTGGTGTGGCTGTCGAACACCCAGGTCGATTATAAGCCAATGTAGCTTACTTGGGCTTATGTTCGGATTGCCCAATTTATGCGGAATCCATGGGCGCGTTATAGTTAGCGTGTTGGGGTATAGTTGGTAGGTGTTAGTATTTAAGTTAAACTCCAAAGAACCAGACTCCAGCAGGCAGATTTCAATCCCTTCATTTCTATGATAATCCAGTCCCCAGTTTTGTATCGTTTTGGCATCCCAGTACCCAATGCTTTTTACCTGGCTAAGCTCTGCGTCTATTAAAGTTCGTCCCGGATATGTTCCTCTGGCAAGAGTAGTTAATTCTATCTCGTCATTTATCCAGGCTCTCTCTAAAGGAGTGCAAGAATCGGGGTTGTAAATTCCACCATCTAAAGCAATGTAGCTTATATCAGTTCTCATTAATAGTGTTTTATGACTATGAATATTTAACACTGTGAAATAATGAAATATAAATGAGAATGTAAAACCTATTTTTGAAATCGTGAATAATCTATGATTGAAATAAAGAGGAAAGGCCAATGCTATCGCACGAATCTTTCGTGTGATAATGACAAAAGCCACACGAAAGATTCGTGCGGCAGCGGCGGTATCTAGTTTATAGCAAGCTTCAAGTTAATTCACCGATTTCAGCAACGTAGCTTGGGACCCGCTTTTGTTTATTTTGAAAAGGCAGAAAGCTGTCTGACCGAAGGGAGTTCTTTCCGTCTCAAAATAAATGAAGTAGTGGGTAAGCGAGTGGTGCAATCGGCGGACTTCTTTATTTACTTTCTTCGACTGAAGGAAGAAAGTAAAAGCCCTTGCGGCTTGAGCAAAGTATGGTTATGGATTTAAAATAGAAAGTGTTTACAGTAAGATAAGTATCAATAACAGTACCCAATGCTATCGCACGAATCTTTCGTATGATAAAGATAAAAGCCACACGAAAAATTCGTGCGGCAGCGGGCGAGGCAGCTTTAGTGAGCTAATGGTACCGCCTTGCATTAAAATACGTTAAGAAAAAGAGTAATCGTAGCGAATAAAAGAAAAGCTGTTTGAGCAAAGCGAGTTCTTTTCTTTTCGCGAAGAGTAGTCGTTTTTAGCATTTTCATGCCAGCGGCGGGATTTTTGTTTCCTTTTTTTCCTGTAGAAAAAAGGAAAAGCCTTTGCGGCTTGAGCAAAATATGGTTATGGATTTAAAAGAGAAAGTGTTTACAGTAAGATAAGTATCAATAACAGTACCTAATGCTATCGTACGAATCTTTCGTATGATAAAGATAAAAGCCACACGAAAGATTCGTGCGGCAGCGGACGACAGGAGAGTTTCAGTACAGGAAGTTACAATTATATAGCGGCAGCAAGAAAAGTGTATAATTTTTAAGTCTTTGATAAGAAGGCTCAAAATACAAGGCTTGTGAAGCTAGAAAAAACGGAGTTTAACTTGTGTAAATGAGTATTTTTCTGGCAAGCATAACGTAGTAGTTTGAGTTTTCTTGCAAAGACTATATAACCCTTAAAACAGTTAATCATGTCAATAAAAGTAGGATGTTTTGCATTAATAAGTCCGTTTAGCACATTGGATGCACAATTGGATCAAATAAAAGAAATGGGTTTTAGCAGTGCCGATTTAACCGACAACTCTGATGGCGCTTGTTTAGGAGCAGAGTACGGATTTACGGCCTTGGCCAGTTTAGATGCCAACCCTTTTGATATAAAAAGAATGTTTGATAGCAAAGGTTTGGCATTATCAAGTGTTTGTGCACATGCCAACTTGTTGGATCCTACTTCCCCTTCCAGATATGGAACGGCTCAAATTATTAAAGCCGTAAAGTTAGCTGCAGCCATTGGTGTTAAACATGTAGTAACTTCTGAGGGCGATGCAAAAACACCGTTTGGACAATCACTGACCACATCAGAAGCTATTTTTTCTATTGCAGAAAAGCTGTACGAGCCATTGAAGTTTGCTGAAGATTATGGAGTGAAGATTCTGATGGAACCTCACGGACATATTTCAGATTCGGTAGATTTAATGGGCGAAGTAATGACCAAGTGTAACTCGGATGCCTTGGGAATCAACCTGGATACAGGAAACCTTTGGTTAGGAGGTGGAGAACCTTTGGAAATGATTGAGAAGTTAGGAGATAAAATTGAACATGTACATTGGAAAGACCTTCCGGAAGAGATGTTGGAAAAACGAGGTAAAGAGTTTGGTTGTGGTATGTCGTTAATTGCTTTGGGCGATGGAGTCATTGATATAAAAGCGATTTACGAAGCCTTGGTAAAAACAGGTTTTGATGGTTATACAACTCTGGAGATTGCAGGAGAAGAAGCAGTGCTGAAAAGTTTTGAGTATCTTAAAGCTTTAGGGGCGGAGTAGTTTGCAGTCAACAGTATTCAGTCAACAGTTGGCAATTAAAGTCCGTATAAGGACGGCTGATATTGTAGCCCTGTATTTTAATGCTGGGGCAGTAAGCGAAGCCAATATGCTATCGCACGAATCTTTCGTGTGATATTTATAAATGCCACACGAAAGATTCGTGCGGCAGCGGCAATAATATACTAGCCCAGGGTTTTAATTCTGGGAATAAAGATTTTGAATATTACCGATGCATCACCAACTTAATGATGTATATCAATAAACTTTGCATCGGAAATTATAGGAAGAAAGAAGACGGATTAAGGATGAAGATAAGTTTAATAATAAGGAGATGGTTATTTGTATTTCTTGTGCTACAAGTTTCGCTTTTGTGCCTGGCCACGAAAAAGATTAACGTACTTATTTTAAGTGGCAGCAATAACCACAACTGGCAGGAAACCACACCAGAAATAAAGTCCATACTAGAAGAGACAGACCTTTTTAATGTTTCGCTTACGGAAGAGCCCGAGAAGATGAATGCTGAGATGTTGAGCAATTACCAAGTGGTGTTGAGTAACTGGAATCTTTTTCCTAAAACAGATGGAAACTGGAGTGAAGAGACCCAAAAGGCAGTACTTGATTTTGTAAATAATGGAGGAGGTTTTGTTTTTGTTCATGCTGGTTCAAGCACAAACTACGACTGGCCAGAGTTTCAACAGATGGCAGGTGCTACCTGGGGTAAAGGAACCAGGCATGGCAAGCAGCATGACTTTGAGGTGGTGGTAGATAAGTTTGAGCATCCCATTACTAATGGAATGAGTAATTTCTGGACCAAAGATGAGTTGTGGATTAACATGCAAAACTTTAATACCTGCAAAGTAATTGGTGAAGCTTTAGCGCCCAAATGGAATAAAGGTCTAGATAAGATGGAGCCTGTTCTGTTCGAAAGTAAATATGGAAAAGGAAGAACTTTCTTTTTAGTGCTGGGGCACGATGTTAAAAGCATGCAAAATATAGGCTTTCGTACTTTGCTTCAGCGAGGTTCGGAATGGACTGCAACAGGAAAAGTTACACAGAAGATTCCACAGGAACTAAGCAAGGCTGGCAATGAAGCTAAGAAAAAGTTGAAGTGGAAAAAGGAAGAAACCTCGTTGACCTTATACAACAATAGGCAACTTGTTTGGCAGTATAACTTTAATAAAGCTGAGGGTAAACCTTACTTTCATCCTTTATCAACTGTAGGAGGAACTAATCTTACCTGGTTGCGACCAAAAGACCATCCGTGGCACAGAGCCGTATGGTTTTCATTTAAATACATCAATGGTGTTAATTATTGGGAAGAAGATCGCAAAACAGGAATATCCAAAGGAGCTACGGAGTTAAAGACTGTAAACTACGAGCTAAGCAAAAACAATGAAGCAAGTATAAAGTTGGAATTATCGTATCATCCTCCAGGAGAAAGCGAGGTTTTAAAGGAGCAACGCAGTGTGTTTGTATCTCCTCCGAATAAAGATGGAAGTTATTATATAGACTGGTCGTCGGAATTTGAAGCGGTGGCAGATGAGGTGGTGTTGGAAAGAACTCCTGTGCCAGGCGAAGAAAACGGGAAAAAGTTTGGAGGATACGCTGGGATTTCGGCACGATTAAACAAAAACTTATGGGATGCAAAGGTATTTAATGCTAAAGGAGTATCTGACAATTTGCATGGAACAGCATCAGAATACATGACTTTTCAAGCAAAGAACTTAAAGGGAGAAGATGTTTCAATGACCATTTTTGACCATCCGGATAATCCTCGATTCCCGAACAAATGGTATGTGGAGAATTCAACTAAACATCCCTTTTATTACTATAGTCCAGCCTTTATTTTTGACTCTAAATTAACACTGAAAAAAGGAGAGAAACTAACATTAAAGTATCGATTATTAGTGAGTCCGGAAGGATATAATCAAGAGAAGTTAACGGCAGTTTGGAAAAATTATAAATCAGCAAAAAAATGAAGAATCTATCAAGAAGAAGCTTTTTAAAGAAATCGGCAGTTGTTGCGGGTGGAGCAATGGTAGCACCTACCATTATTTCGTCGTGTGTAAAAGGAGCCAACGATAAAATATTAATTGGCCATATTGGTGTAGGTAATATGGGGTCCGTGGCCTTACGTAATTGGTTTATGCCCATACCAGATGCCTTAAATGTGGCAACCTGCGATCCGTTTAAGGATAGACGTGTAGGCAGAGCGCAATGGATTGACAGAACTTATAAAGAAAAAGAAATTGCAGCTCCTCAAGCAAAAGCTTACAGAGATTTTGAAGAATTACTGGAACGAAAAGATATAGATGCGGTTCAGATTCATACTCCAGACCATTGGCATGTGCCTATTGCCATTAAAGCGGCCAGAGCAGGTAAGCACATAATGGTAGCCAAGCCATTGGGTTTGAGTTACGAGAACTATAAAATCCTTGAAAAAGAGTGTAAAGACAATGATGTGAAGTTTCATTACGGAACGCAGCAACGTTCTATGGCGCATCTTAAATTAGCTAATCAGTTTATTAAAGAAGGTAGAATAGGTGAGATTCATAAGGTGGATGCCTGGTGTGCAGGTAGAGGAGGGAAATCTCCGGAATTTTTGGCAGCTCCAGTTCCTGAAGGTTTAGATTACGATTTATGGACTGGACCAGCTAAATTGTTACCTTATTGCGCAGATAGAGTTACGCCGCAAGGAGCTTGGTTTCAATATAATTATGCTTTAGGTTTTATTGCTGGTTGGGGTGCTCATCCTTTAGATCAGATGGTGTGGGCTATAAAAGATCAGGTTAAAGGAAGGTATACATGCGACGGCAAGGGTACAATATATGATGGAGGACTTTATGATACAGTAAAATCGTGGGATTTAAATATTGAATACGAATCTGGGTTAAAACTTCATTTTGTAAGTGCTGATGTGGCTGGTAAAAATGGAATGAAGAGTGAGCGTAAGGTTGAAGATGGTAATGGAACTACTTTTCATGGAAGTAAAGGATGGGTTTCGATAGGTAGAAACTCAGCAGAATCGAATATTCCAGAACTTCAGAAAGCTTTTGATCAGTTTAGTGAAAATGGTAAAACTGCCAGAATCAAACAAAGTGGATCCAGTATAGGTCAGGACTTTGTAGATGTAATCAGGGGTAAAATGCCAGAAACGTGTCCCTTAGATGAGGCTATTATGTCGGATACCATTAGTCATATGGGTAATATTGCTATCCGTACAGAAAGCAAAATAACTTGGAATCCGCAAACAGGCATTGTTTCGGGTGCTTCAAATGCCAATGAAATGTTTAATAGAGATATGCGCAGTCCGTATACAGTTTAAGACTAAAAGTTTAACAGATCTACAAATTCAGTGCAGTATTCAAGCGAGTTTGTATCTTAAATTATTAAAAGTCATGTAAATCAAACTCTCCTTCTTTTCAAAGAGGAGTACCACGAAGAATGAGTGGGAGGTGGTTTTTAACTGCTAAATGCAATTACCCTGAGTATTGAAACCGCAAAGGAACTCTTTTCATTGCGGTTTCTATTTTTAGTAACTTTTACTCTTGCTCAATGGTTCTAACCAGACGTACATAATTATCAAAACGTACTACATCGCCTTGAGGCCCGTGACCAGCACTATAGTCTTTGCCATTATCCGTTTTGGGGTCGCTGCGTTGAGCACCTGCTCCGTGCACATCAATTGGTGTAGCAGTGCCTTCAGGAAAGAAACCCAGTGCCTCACCAAAGCAAATATATACCGCCGAGGCAGCCGATTGTAGGTTTAAATGAGTGGTGCTGCTCCAAAAGAAAGGATAATTATCTAATCCGCCTTCTACAGTAATCTTTGAGATATTAAATACGGGGTCAATAGCAGCGCTATTAGTTGCTTGTGGCGAACGGGTGTAATCTACTATACTATGTAATTCTTTTGCATTAGGCACCCGCCAGTCGTTGTATCCCAAATGATTTTCTGCATTCATTTTATTTGCCCAAGCTAAGGCTTCTGCCCATTCCATACCCAAAGCACTATCGTTTTTATCCCACATTAAACCCGTTGCTTTATCGCTTATGGTATTGTTGTTATTATCTACAAACTCATTCTTACCATAGTTAGTGTTTCCTCTAACTAACTTCACCGAGTAGTCTTTTTCTACTCCGCGAGACATATATGGGTAACCTTTAATACGTCCATCGGCTACGTTCAGGCCAAATAAACTTTCGCTATTGTTCATGGTATATCCTGTGTATTTCGAACTGCTATAGTATTGTACATCAATAGAGCGATCGCCATTGGCAAAGTAATCAAAATTGAAATAATTGTTATCGATAAAAGGGATAGCACTGGCTGGAGGGGCTGATTCCATATCGGCTCCACTTACATCAGTTCCGTTAAACTGCATTAGAGAATATAGCTCCTTTATGCTAGGGATGCGCCAATCGTTATGCGTGCCTTTATTTTTCTCTGCCAGATAGGCCAGAGCCTCTGTGTGTCCCATGCGTTGATAGGTCTTTTCCCATATTAAACCAGTTACATTATCGGTCACCGTACCATCCGAATTACTAGTGTAGGATGGCGTGTTAGCTACAAACTGAGCATCCTGACCGTAAAAATCATCGCCTGCCTGAGGACTAGCAATTGCGCTGGTATTATTGTAGAATGTAGTTTGTTTTGTATCAACAATGGGGTAATTCATGCTTAAAACAATTTCCTTATCATTGGGTGTATTGTCTTTCGCTGAATCATCCACTTCGGGAGTATCATCTTTATCGCAAGAAATGATACCAATAGCAATAATGAGTAATGTTATATATGGCTTTATCATAACGGTATGTTTTTAATGGTTTAAAATCTTGTCTGCTTGTTGCAATAATTTCTGTTTTGCATCTTTATCCGCCTCGCTTGTGCTGTTAAATAAGTCAGATAGCTCATAAGGGTCATCCAATAAATTGTATAATTCATCCTCTTTATCGTTATTGCTAATTAGCTTATAGGCACCATCACTAATGGCATAGCGGTAATCGTCCCCGTGGTCTACTTCCGAAATATTATAGTCTCTAAGGCCTATTGTTTCTTCGCTCAAAAGCTTTTTAAAACTGTAACTATCCTGATATGTAGTGATGCCCGTACCTGCTATATCCGCTATGGTAGCAAACATATCAGCGGAGCTTATGAGGTTTCCATCACGTGTGTTTTTTCTTTCAACGCCCTGACCCGAGATAATTAGAGGCACATTAATACCTCCTTGGTAAAGCGAACCTTTAGCCCTTCTTCCGCGAAATGGCAGTTGCAATACGTTTTTATCTGTTCCGTTGTCACCCATAAAAATAATGAGTGTATTATCTCTGGTTTCTTGATTCATGGATTCTAGTAGGCGACCAATTTGGTAGTCTACACTTTCCATCATGGCCAGAAACATCGACATATCATCATTTTCGGCCATATTCTGATTGTGCATTTCTGTTGGTGGATAATGAAACGGCGTATGTGGTGCAGCGTAGGCCAGCCAGCAGAACCATGGTTTCGTTTGATCTTTAATCCAATCGATAGATAGATCGGTAATTTTTGAGGTGTTATATTCCGTACATGGTTCAGAAACACCATTTATCACCAAATCCCAACTGTTATAATCCACTAATCCTCCTTGCATAAATCCTGCAAAGTAACCCACGCCATATCGTTTGGAGCAGAAAACTGGTTTAGCTTGGAGAGGTGCCATTTGCCAATAACAGCGTGCGAATAGGCAGAATCAGTATTTAAGTCTAAATATCGTTGAATGCTGGTTTCCGACTCTGAAATATGAGAATTATCTACACTAAGAATGCCCGTGCGACTGCCATATTTACCCGTTAATACCGAAGCTCGGGTAGGCGAACAAACCGGATAAGCCCAAGCCTTGTCGAATGTGATACCTGTAGAAGCTAAGGACTCCAGATGTGGCATACTCGGTTTTCTATCTCCCTCCGTATAACCCGGACAGGCGTCTATTCCCATATCATCAGCAATAATAAATAGGATGTTTGGCAACTCTGTTGGGTTCTCTTCATCCTTTAGCGCATCATCGATACTCGTTTCTTTTTTGCACCCAGTAAATGTCAATAGTATGGTAAAGAGTAGAATAAAAAATTTCATATGCTTTATTTAGTATTGTTTATAGTCTGTACGTATTCTATGTGTTTGAGTTATAAAGTTCAAATGCTAGGCTTGTGAAGTCATCATTTAGGACAAGCATCATGCAGTTGTTGACTCTATAGACAAATATTATTCAGTAATTTTTCTAACTGCTCTACAATGATTAAACACCATCACTAAATCTCCTTGTGGCCCTCTATATTTGGGATAGTCAGAAGCTAAGCCTGTTTTGGGATCGCTCCGCTGCGAACCCGCTCCATGCACATCGAGTAATTGGCCTCGCATTTTCCCCAACGATTTTCCAAAAGCTATGTAAGTGGCATTGGAGTATGGCCGAGGACCATCAAGATGCGAAGTGCTAGCCCAAAAACAAGGATAATGATCTGTATTACCTTCGGGGGCGTTTATCTTGGTCACCAAAAAGATTGGGTTTATAGCTGGAGAGTTCATAGTAGAAGGGCTTCTTTGATAATCTACAATGCTTTGTAGCTCTTTAATGTTGGGCAGATGCCAATCGTCATATCCAGCTAGCTCCAGTTTCTCACAATATTTCATGGCATTATGCCAATCGCGGGCTTTTCCATCATCTGCTTTTTGCCACATTAAACCTGTTGCATAGTCGCTGATGGTTCCGTCACCATTATCAACCAGTTGATTTTTTCCATAAGCTGTATTGCCTCTTACCATTCTAAAATACATCTTATTTTCTTGCTTAGCTCTTCGGTTAAATGCAGGGTAGCCTTTGATTCTGCCATCCACAAAGTTTACTCCAAAAATGGTTTCGTCGTTGCGCATGGTTTTTCCTGTGTATTTTGTCGACGACCAAGTTTGTGCATCAATAGGTCTTTCTCCTGCCTCTGTATTTCCAAGTGGTTGATTAAAATATTGCGTATCAATAAAAAGAGATTCAACTTTCATGGCCTTTAGTTTTCCTGTAAACAGGATTAAAGAATACAACTCCTTTATATTTGGAACGCGCCAATCATCGTATCCTCCAAGTCTAGATGTTTCAGCTTTTTTCACAGCTTCGGCATAGGTCATTTTTTCGCCCATATCCTTTTCCCACATTAATCCTGTTATGTTATCACTTATGGTTCCATCTTCATTGTCGGTATATGAGGGTTTGTTTGTCACGCGCCCTGCATCCTGCCAATACAATACATCTTTAGTGTTGGGTGTATCGATGATTGAATTTGTTCCGTAAAATTCCGATACCCCAGTATGTACGATGGGATAGTTGAGCACGTTTTGAGCTTGTATGTTAAGGGCCATCAGAAATAGGCTTAGGATGCTTAGTTTGGTGTAATTGTTATTCATTTTCATCTGTCTCTATTTTCGTTATACATCACGCTTAATACAACGTTTAATGTGGCTGAATTAAACTTTTCAAGGTGCAATGTTGATGTTTGTTTTTTAAGAACCAATTACTTTCAACGGAATGCCTTTTTTTATCTACAGAATTAATTGAAGGTGCGAAATGGCAAAATAATGCCATGGTTTGATACCTGAAAAGAGGAAAGGTTTAAACCGTAATATGCATTCATGATGCAGCTCTTTGAATAGAAATACTCACTCAACGTATCGAAATCCCCATTTTCAACACATTTTTTGAAAAAAATAAGATGCTCAGGCAACTCTTTTGTGTTTACTTGCATTCTTAAAGTAAACACCGAGCATCAATATCTATTGTGAAGAAACTTTTAAAGGACTTAAAAAAGAAAAATCATAGGGCGCAGCACAAGTTGTTCCAATCGTATGGCGATTACCTGTATCGTATTTGCTATCGATATATGGGCAATAGGGACGATGCGCATGAGGTTCTTTCGCAAAGTTTTGTCAATATCTTTAATAAAATTGGTGATACTGATATTGAAGAGGAGATAGTGTTGAAGGCCTGGATGAAAAAGGTAGCCGTTAACCAATCCTTAATGGAGCTGCGCAAAAGAAAGATTTTTTATGCAGAGTTAAATGTGATTGAAGATATTGTGGAGGCTCCGCTTACAAGCGATGAAAATTTATTGGAAGAGGATTTGGTTCAAATGATACTTGAACTACCCGATGGTTACCGAACGGTTTTTAGTTTATATGTGATTGAGGGATACAAGCACGAGGAGATTGCCGAAAAGTTAGCTATTACCGTGAGCACATCTAAATCGCAATTGCGTAAGGCTCGATTGCAATTAAAACAAATGATTGAAAAAATTGAAGGATATGAAGAAGCACGTTGAAGATCAAATAAAAAATGCCGTTGATTCGTGGGATCAAAAAACATCGGATGTTGGTTTTGATAAAAATTTGGTGTGGGATTCTATTCAAAGCAAGAGTTCAAAACCGAGCTACCATATTCATTGGTTTAAGATAGCAGCAGCTGTGGTGTTGCTTTTGATGACTTGGGGATGGGGGAATACCTACTTTTCGAGCCGTGCATTAAAACAAGAAAACATTGTTATGGTGGGTAATATTCAAACACTGGGTAACGAAATAAAAACTTTACAACAAGCTAAGCAGCGTAAGATAATAAACGAGCCAGCCCAAACCGATACCATTATTCAGCTGGTTAACAAACCTGTTGAATCAAGCGAATTGTTAAATAGATACGAAGAAGCAAAAAATAAAAACAATGCTTTAGAAGAAACGATTGCCATTTTAAATCAGCAATTAGAAATGAGAGATGCGCAATATAAAGTACTGACCGATAGTTTTTATGTGCTCAATCAGGACTTAGAATATTATAAAAGTCACAACTCATACGACTTGGCTTTGGCAGACAAAAACGTAAAACTAGAAATAAACGAAGCGGCTTTATCGGCCATTTCAACCAAGAATACAGTCGAAAAAAACACACCTACAGAACCTAAAAATAAACTTAAACTAGTATTATTTAATAAATCGAAATCCTCAGAAAGCAAGGCGCCTGCAGCAAAGGGTATTCGTTTATAAAACAAAAAATATCATGCAAAACAAAATACATAAAGTACTTATATTATTGGCCTTTGTTTGCCTATCGCAAGCCATGTATGCCAACATAAAAAATGATGTAGTAAAAATTACTTTACCCAATAAAACAGCCATTGAAATTGCTGGGGAGGATATTAATAAGTATAAGATAGACACTGCTTTTATATCGGAGAGCATTGAGCGCTTTTTTAAGTTCTGTGAAACATCCAATATTGAAGAACTGATGGAGCAAGGTCCTCAGATAATATCAATTGTAATTCCTGATGAAGAGGTTTTAAGATACAATAACAATTTAGGCAGTGATGTTTATTACGAGCTAAGTATTAAGCCTAGGGAGTACCCAAACCAAGTATTGTCGTCGAAAGATTTTGATAAGACTTTATATTACTTGCAAAAGCATTTGTTGGAGTTTAATAGCCTGAGATATACGTATAGAATTAAGTTTGATAATACTGAGAAACTGAAAGAGTTTAGTAATAAAGATTTGATTAAGGCTGTTGATGCTATAATGCAGGATAATTTCAACGAAAAAAGTAGGTACATACAGAATCTACATTACAAAGTAGGTGATGATTATTCTTACGAGAAAATTTTTCAGAATGATAAAAAGGCCAACGATCATATAGAATTATCGGGTCATTTAGGCTTAGAGAGTGTTAAAAATACTTGGGGAGCTAGTTTAGAAACATCAATAGCGTTTGCATTCACTAGGAAAGGAATGATAAGGAATTCCTTTAATTTCCATTACGAATGGAAATACGATTTCTCTAATCCAGAAAAAAGATATATTAATCAGTTTGCGTCATTAGGATATAGTAGAGATTTTTCTGATGATCCAGATAAACCAAAAATGTATTCTTTTAAGTTGGGATACCTAACATTTAAGCAAGGTGACCTTTTTAATGACAATACCTTTAAGTTAAGCGTAAGCAGATCATTGGGTAAAAGTATTTATATGGAGCCGCAATTGTATTTCAATGATTTCTTCCAAAATGCTATACCATCTATAAAAATAGGCATTGGTTTTTAATCGATGTAAGATTATTTGCTAACAAATCTATTTCACGCAAAGTACACAAAGTAAAAAATACGCAAAGAGCGCAAAGAGTTAGAAAAACAACATTCTATATATTGCGGCCTTTGCGTTTGTACTTCTTTGCGGTCTTTGCGTTTTTAATGTGTGTATAACCCTTAGCGCTCTCTGCGTGAAATCATGTATGTATAATTCTTTGCGCTCTTCGCGTGAAACCAATCTTTACCCCAAATCCAATTTCTTAACCTTAGGTTTCCGTCCGTAAAAGAAATCATCTAACCATAAAGCCACTCTACGGAATAACCACGATTTATTGATTCCCCATCTCACCATATTATGCAAAAGGTTGTTTGGGTGAGAATAGGGACAAACGCTCATACATCTTCCACAATCCGTTCCCGAAACACACCAGTATCCAAAGCATTTTTCCTGATTTATTTGCCAGCGTTGCACGCCGTTTATATTCCGTTTAGCCTCCTTTGGTATAGCTTGGCTAGGACATACATCCGCACATTTTTTGCAAATACCGCAAAAATCATCAACCGAAGTATCTATTTTTCTTTCAGTTGGTATTAAAGGTATGTCGGTAGTAACTACAGCAATTCGTACCCTTGGACCTAAGCCAGTGGTCATCAGTAAACCCATTCTGCCTATTTCGCCAAGCCCTGCATCACGTGCCACTAACGGACAAACCACCTCGTAATTACCATCAATGTGAGCTCTGGCCGAATACCCCATGTTTGCAATAAAATAGGCCAATTGTAAAGCAATGGTTCCTGAGTTAAGATATTGCTGAGCCGACTCCATTAAGGTAGGTGCCGAAGGTCCTGTAGCTAAATAATCCTTATTCATTTCCACGGTAATAGCTATGCCATACTGCTGCGTGTTTTTAACGGCTTTACCATAAACATTACCACGCCCGCGGGTTGAATAAAAGTGTTGTTTCTGCAGTTTACAAAAAACAACATCCACAGCGCCTAACTTTTTTGCCCATTTCGTGATAAAGGCACTGGCTTCTTCGGGCGAAATATTCTTTTTGTTGTCAGCTACTGGAGGAACAACTTTATTGCGCAAAGCGCATATTACTTCAAAACTAGCATCAGCTGCAGCAAAAGCTTTGGCTTCGTACATGGCGGAAGAGGGATTCATCAAACCTGGTTTTTTCTGCCATTGCTCATCAAGCTTTAGATGTTGGGGATTTTCTGCATAATATTGTTGGCTTCTATTGGGATAACGGGTTAGCTCCAGGCGTGAAAACATAGTATCGCGCTCGTCAATTTGAAAATCGCTCGTTTCGTTTGTGGGCTTTATTTTTTTTAAAGGGATAAAGAATAATACTACTGCGATTATGCATAGAGCAAGCAGAATGAGTAAAATATTAGCGCCTATGTTTATGGGCAAAAAGCTAGCTGCCAAAAATGGAAGAGGTGTTGTAATAGCTAGTGCAAAGCTTATTTGCGTTGCTCTTTTTTCTTTTTCGAGCATACTTACTATGCCAAACCAAATAAAAAAAATGGCTTTAAGTGCGGCAAGTGTGTAGAATATAAATGGAATCATATCGTTGGGGAATTATTCTCCAAACTTAATTAATTATTTGAAAAGGCTTGGCTGGTATAGTATTTGTAAAATTATGTTTGATTTTTTTTCATTCACTAAACCTTTGATATATGTATAAATCTACACTTTTATTACTGGCCTTATTTTTATCAACAACTTATATAAATGCACAGGATCAATTGGGGCATTTTAGAATAGAAAATAGAGAAATTATTTGGCAAAAAGTCTTTCATACCGACCATAGCTTCTCCGAATTGCAATATGCTATAAGCACTTCCTTATTATTTGAAGATATTGTAGTCGCAGATAGTTTAATCACAGGAAAAATAGAGCATTTTTATTTAGAAGATGGCAAGAAGAGGTCCTGGTTGGAAGTAAATTATATTGACAATAAGTATGTAGATATGTATGTGTCGATAGAATACAGGGCTCAGCGCTATAGGGTAACTGTTAAACGTATATTGGAGCATAGTGTTTATGTAGACTCATGTAATTATACTCTAGTTAAAAAAAGAATAGAGGAGAATGCGATTAGAGGAACAAAGGAGGTATTCACAAACGATTTTTCTTTTGGAAAGGTAAATGTTATGGAGTTATGCTTTACAAATAAGTTCGACTTTAATAAAAGCTCATTGAAAGATGAATGGTAAAGTTGATTGTTGCAGCATATCCTCCTCATAACAATCAACAATGTGTTGTGATGTATCTACAGTAATTCGATAGGTGTAATCTTAATATAATTTACGGGAAATTTAATAAGCCTTTACTATCAGGCATATATGTCAATGTTGAGTTGGTTGTTTAATTCTTGGCACATCTTTTATATATACTAAGGCAACATGGTTATACTAGTTAACCAGACTTTATTAATTAACCTTTAAAAAATAAAAAGATGAAAAGTATTTTGTTAATGGCATTAGTTATTTGCCTTGGAACAACAGCATTAGTGGCAAACTCAACAACAGAAATGGTGCAAGCTAAAGTAGAATTAACTGAGGATTTAACTTTTGCAGAAATTGCTATAGCAAAGATTCCAAAGGTTGTTTCAGAAGCATTTTTTAAAGAGCATGAAGGTGCGGCTATTGCAAGTGCGCACAAAGCAACAACATCTGCAGGTGTTGTAGTATTTAAAATTAGCGTTAAAGATGCTGAAGGAATATCTGAGTACTTATATAAAGGAGATGGAACCGTTTATAAAAAATAAGCTGTTTTTATCTAGGGGTAAAAGGTGTATCTATACGGTACACCTTTTTTATGCCATTAAGTGCTTGATTCGTTATGTTTTAAAGCCAAGCAAATAACTAATGTTAAACCTAACCAACCATTAACTTGAAATCTGAATCCTCAGTTTCTTCCCTTTAATTCTTTCGTTTTTTAGTTCATCAATCAGTTGTTTCACCTTGTTTCTTTGCACAGCCACAAAAGCGGAATGGTCTAATACATCAATCAAGCCTAATTCATCTTTTTTCAGTTTTCCCTTTTTCAGGAATAACCCTACGATATCAATTTTATTGATTTTATCTTTCTTGCCATGATCCACATAAATGGTTTGCCATTCAGGAGCTTCTGGTAAAACGGTATTGTCAAGCAACTCCTCAAACTCAAAGCTTTCTTTAATATATTCGGGCGTTTCTTCTTGTTCTGCAAAAATTAAATAGGCCTCTCCTGTTGCTTTCATTCTGGCGGTTCGTCCGTTTCTATGAATAAAGGCTTCTTTCTCTTTCGGGAAATGATAATGAATCACATATTTAATATCAGGAATATCCAGACCTCTTGATGCCAAGTCAGTGGTTAATAACAAATGGTGACTACCGTTTCTAAATTTAATTAAGGCTTTTTCTCTGTCTTCTTGCTTTAATCCTCCATGAAAGACATCGTGTGCTAGGTCCATCTCATTTAAATGATTGCTGATTCTGTCAGCAGCTTCGCGATGATTCACAAAAACCACCATGGGTTCGTTGCCCAGCTGACAAACTAACTTGAAAAAGGCCTCCAGTTTATCTTTCTCTTCGGCACGTACTGCTTTTAAAGTAAGGTTTTCTTGTACTTGCTCTTTGGGTAAAAAGTTAAGAGTTACAGGCTCTCTCATTCTCACAAACTCAGGAATTTCATCCATGCTAGTTGCAGAGGTTAAGATGCGTTGTTTAATACTTCTCGTTTCCGAGATAATATCTTGCATTTCGTTATGAAACCCTAGTTCAAGCGCTTTGTCAAACTCATCTAAAACCAGGTATTTAATATGATTAGTTGATATATGTCCACGTCGCACATGGTCAGCAATTCTGCCAGGTGTACCAACAATAATTTCAGGTGGATGTTTTAAACTATTTCGCTCCGTTTGTATCATATGTCCACCATAGCAGCATAAAGTTTTTAAGCCAGAACCTAAGCTTTTAATGACTTGCTCTATCTGAAGCGCTAACTCTCGTGCTGGGGCTAAAATAAGTACTTGCGTTTTTTCTGAGTTAGCATCAATTTTATCTAACAGAGGAAGTAAAAACGCTAATGTTTTTCCAGAGCCTGTAGGAGAGAGTAATACCAGATTTTTGTTCTGCTCAATGTTAGCAATAGCTTCATTTTGCATTTCATTAAGCTGCTTAATTCCTAGTTTGCTTAAATATTCTGTTCTTTTTTTATGCATGCGGCAAAGATACATTCAGTAAAACAAAATGTGGGCGTTAATTTAGTTTTTTGTGATGAAGCAATAATATAATCGTGTTTTTTCCCAAGACTACACTCGTGAGTACATTTACACCCTGTATTTAACATCATTAGATACAGTTTAAGCTGCTCAATCGTATATATTTGTTTCCAAATCTAGATAAATGAAAAAAAATATCACCTTTCTCGCAGTAGTCCTTGTTTTAATGTCTTTTACGGCAAGCAATAAAAATGCCCTCATAGATATTGTAACCAAACTTAAAACTAGTGAGGCCCATAAGGGTTCTGAAAAGTTGTACCTTCATTTAGATAGACCTTTATATTTCGCTGGCGAAACAATCTGGTTTCAGTCATACTTGGTTAATGCTGCATCGCATTTACCTATTACTTACGAAAGAATACTATACGTAGAGTTGATCAATTCTGCAGGAGTTACTTCTTCTAAGCAAATGTTTAAGTTAGAGAATGGAAAGTGTAATGGTAATATAATATTGGATGATGAACTAGCTTCGGGAAAGTATTTGTTGGTGGCTAATACCAATTGGATGCGAAATCAGGGAGCTGAGTTTTTCTTTAAGCAAGAAATAAAAATAATCAACGAAGAAGAACAGTCTGTAATAGCACCGACTTCAGATGAAGAGAAAGATACAGTGGTTGCGGATAAAGTTGATGCGAACCATAAAGAAGTTACTCAGGCGCAATTACAATTATCTTTTATGCCCGAAGGAGGAGAGTTAATCGCAGGTCTTAATACTCGCGTAGCCTTTGTTGGGGTAAACCAGGCAGGTAAAGCCATGAATTTTTCTGGGGTTTTAGTAGATGGCGAAGGTCAGTTTCAATCCGTTGTACGTCCTTTGTACGATGGCAAGGGTTTCTTTATTTTTTCTCCCAAGCATGGTAAGCAATACAAAGTTTTGGTTGAAGGTAATCAAGGTAAACAACTTGAGTTTTTGTTGCCTGAGGTAAAAAGTAAAGGATATGCTTTGGCTGTAGAAAATAGGTTTAAGACGGATTCTCTGGGTATATTTATTCATAGTGCCGATGTTGAATTGGGTAGTGAGATCGTTTTAATAGCTCAGCAAGATGGGGTGATAAAAGAAGTTATTCAGGCTAGGTTAAGTAAGGATGTAGTTCGGTTTAAGTTGGATAAGGCATTGTTTAACACGGGAGTTGTGCAATTTACCCTATTTAATAAACAAATGGTGCCCTTGTGCGAGAGGCTTGTATTTATAAACAACAACGACCAGCTAAATATTAAGGTTGATGGGTTTCCAAGAGATGCTGCGGGTAGAGATAAATTAGCTTTAGATGTTGAAGTGACTGACAAAAAAGGAAATCCTGTGGTTGGTGAATTCTCGGTTGCTGTAACCGATGCAAATATGATTGATGAGAGTAACTATTCAAGTGCCAACTTGGTTAATCATATGTTGTTGAGTGCTAATCTGCCAGGGAAAATTAATAACCCAGCGTTTTACTTGCAGAAAACCCCAACAGGTCATACGGCCATGGATTTATTAATGCTGACCAATGGTTGGCGAAGGTTTAAGTGGCAAGAGGTTTTAGCGGACTCTTTAGTTAAACCCAAGTATGCTTTAGAGCAAGGTATTTTTGTTGAGGGAAAGCTGAAACGAAAAGGAAGTGGAAAAAATGCACCTAAAGGGATAGAAGTTACCATGATGTTAAGGGGGCAATCCATGGATGTTTATTCGGCTGAAACGGCTGAAGATGGTGCGTTTCAGTTTGCTGTTCGCGATTTTACCGACACTGTAGATGTGCTGGTGCAAACCCGTAATCGCCTAAATAATAAGGCCGACTTTTCTATTGATTTAGAATCTAACCTAAGGTTTGAAGCGGCTGATTATAATGCGCGTAAGCTACTGGTAGTAGGCGATGAGGTTCCAACAACCTTTTATCAAAGTGAGGAATTAAAAGAGGGAGAGGTAAAGGCGGTTAGAGGAGCTATGCGAGAGCAATATAAGAGGTTAGCCGAAAAGGGATTTTTTCAGGATACCACCGATATTTTAATGGATGATATTGAAATAAAGGCAGAGAAAAAGAAAACTGCGCAAGAAAAAATGGCCGTGGAGTATGGGGCACCGAGTTATGTATTAGGGCAGCGGCAAATAGAAGATTTAGTTAAAGAAAAACCATGGAATGACGGCTTGGTAAGTATTTTATATGATGCTATTCCTGGCCTAAGGGTGTTTTCAACTCAGGTTATCGATAATGAGGGCTTTGGTTCGCGATCAGAATCTGGTGCAGCCACCGATGTATTGGATTCGTTACAATTGGAGGATGAAGAATTTTCAAGTATTGGAAATGATAGAACGGTTGAGTTTACCATGACATCTCATACGCAACGACGTTTTTATATTTTTGTAGATAGTGAATTGATTGGAATGACTGATTCTAGAGGTGTGCTGGAGGTAATGAATACAACCTACTCATTTGATGACTTTATAACCATGGATCCATTGGCGATTAAGTCGATAGAGTTAATTATGAATCCTAAAGAATCTCCTTTATTTGATATTTATATAGATAACATGCAGGACTTTGAATTGGGAGGTTCCGCTGAGGCCATTTTCTCCATCTACACCAAAAATGGGACGGGAATATTCTCCCGCAGCTACAATAAAGGGATGACTAATTTCAGATTGTATGGTTTTGAAAGAGTAAGAGAGTTTTATTCGCCAAAATATGATGGTACCGATGATGATAAATTCATTACAGACGAAAGAGCTACTTTGTTGTGGGAGCCTGTTTTACAAACCGACTCTATGGGGAAAGCCAAACTTGAATTTTATAATACTGATGTTGGTAGTAAATGGAGAGTTGATATAGCAGGGTTTTCAAATTCAGGAATTCCTGGGGCGACTATAATTGTTGAAGGACAAGATAAGTTGAAGCAGTCTTTAGTGAATGAAAGTGGAGGAAATAAATATGAGGAATTCACTGAAGCAAGTTCCACTATATCAAATCAAAATTTATTTCAAGGACAAATATTGCTGAAGGAGAAAGCACTGAATGCCTATGCTAATATTCGTATAAAAGGAAAAGCTTGGTCAACGGTTTCTAATTCAAAAGGTAAATATCTTATAGATAAAGATGTAGTGGTGAATACAGATACCATTGTAGTTAGTGTCCCTACTATAGGATATTCAGAAATTATTTATGCAGAATTGGTAAGGAGAAATGGAGTGCTTAGTATAGAGTCGGATATGCTAACTAAGGAAGAAAGTGTTGATGCAGATAAGGTTGTACAGCAAATGATACGTAAAAGACGATCAACAACCATGAGTAAATCCCATTATATACAAGGTGCTTATCGAGAAGCTATTGGAAAAGGAAATGATTTATATGGTTTGATGGATTTTTCGTTTGTGCAAAATAAGGAAGGATATGGCACTTCGCTTAGTCCACATCGTACTATGCCAATAAGCGGTAGATATTATAGAACGGAAGATTATTTGATGCAAATAAAATATAAGCCCTTAAATACTTTACAAGATTTAGTGCCTGTGTTAGATCCGTGGCATAAAGGTCTTTCGTTTTTAAATTATGAATATCGAAAGCAATATGATTTTACGTTTGTAGCAGTAAAAATGTATCAAGGCAGAGAAGTTTATCACATATCATTCGACCAGAAGTCTGATGTGAATAAAGCTTTCTATCAAGGAAGTATGTTAATTGACAAGGAGACTTTAGGTCTGGCATATTTAAAATGGAAACTCAGTGCTAAAGGTAAGAAGTATGAAATACCACAAATGTATTTGATGCCTGCCGAAAAAATGAACGATTTCAAGTCGATTAATGAGAATAATGAAGCCGCTTATATTTTTGAAAACGGACTATGGAAATTAAAAATGGCTGTTCAGCAGGTTGAATTTAATATTAATAATAGCAAGTTTTCTTTTAATAGAGAGATGGTAGTCACAGAAAATATGACGAAAAAGCCAGATGATTTTAAATTTATTCTACCTGAAAAAATGAAAAAACGTAGAATGTTGATTAAAGATGTAAGTTACAGACCTGAGTTTTGGAGGAAAGCATGGTGTATTCCTAGCGAAAATTATATCGATAAACAGATAAAACATCTTCACGAAGTGGTATTTTATAATTAATTACTAAGTAATTTAATTCGTAGTTTTTAGTGTAATGTCTATGTAATGAGATCTATATGGAGATGTTGCTGAGTGGGTGGATTGTTTCTAGTGATTTATTATTAAATTAATTTTGCGATCTAAAATAAAAGCTCTATATTTGCAACCGCAAAAAAGGATACTACTAAAGTAAACGATATATTGCGAGATGGAGCAGTTGGTAGCTCGTTGGGCTCATAACCCAAAGGTCGTCAGTTCGAGTCTGGCTCTCGCTACTTCAAGCCAACAGATAAAAATCTGTTGGCTCTTTAAAAAGATTAAAAAGTGATAGCAAGTCACTAAAAATATATTGCGAGATGGAGCAGTTGGTAGCTCGTTGGGCTCATAACCCAAAGGTCGTCAGTTCGAGTCTGGCTCTCGCTACTACCAAAAAGCCGAAAGATCAAATCTTTCGGCTTTTTTATTTTGTTAAAAGTGTTTTTGCTATTAATAATTGTTTCTTCCAATTTTCTAAGCCGTATAATTTTTTAACTTTGCGTACAATCAATTCACGATCACAAAAAATCGATGAGTACACCAAAGGATAAGAACAATTTTCTTCAGAAGTTACGTAATAAGTATCGTTTAGCTGTCTTTAATGAGCAGACCTACGAAGAGGTGTGGCGCATGCGTTTATCTAGATTGAACGTATTTACTGTCATCGGAACTTCAGCCATCATTTTAGTTTTACTGGTTATTCTATTAATTGCTTATACTGGTTTGCGAGAGTATATTCCTGGTTACCCAGATGGAAACCAAAGAAGGTTAATGGTACGTAATGTAAATCGGGTAGATTCGTTAATCGATGAAATAAATAAAAGAGATCGTTTCTTTCAATCTATAAAGTCTGTTGTTCGAGGCGAAGTGCCTGAGGATGAAATAGAGGAAGATGAAAACACTAATGGAGGGCAACCTCAGGAGGTAACTTTTAAAACCAGTGCAGAGGATTTAGCTTTTCGAGAGCAAGTAGAAACAGAAGAGAAATACAACTTAGCAGTTTTAGATAACAACGATAAAATTCCAGAACTAAATCAGATTTATTTCTATGCCCCTTTAAAAGGTATTGTTGTTAAAAACTTTATTGAAGGCGAAAGTCATTATGGTGTTGATATAGTAACAAAGCCTGGAGAAACGGTACTATCTATTATGGGAGGTACTGTCATTTTTTCTGGTTGGACCGTAGAAACGGGCTACACAATTATGATTCAGCATACAAGTAATTTAATATCTGCGTATAAGCATAATTCAAAACTTCTTAAAAAAGCAGGAAGCAAGGTAGTAGCAGGCGAAGCGATTGCTAATGTGGGTAATTCAGGCGAATTAACTACGGGGCCACATTTGCACTTTGAATTATGGTATCAGGGAACTCCTGTCAACCCCACCGAATACATTTTATTTGAATAATTTAGCCGGGAACATATGAAGAAGAGGGTAGCGGTGTTGGGTTCTACCGGATCCATAGGAACACAAACCTTAGATGTAATTTCTAAACATCCAGATAAGTTTGAAGTTGAAGTATTAACAGCCAATAACCGAATTGGTAAGTTAGTAGAGCAATGTAGGATATATATGCCCAATACGGTGGTTATTGGGAACAAAGAAAAATATGAGCAGCTGCAAGATGCTTTGGCAGACTTACCTATAAAGGTTTATGCAGGTAGTGATGCAATAGCGCAAGTGGTTGAAATGGGCACAGTAGATGTGGTGCTCACCGCAATGGTAGGTTTTTCTGGATTGAAGCCAACTATGAATGCCATAAAAGCAGGAAAAACAATAGCCTTGGCCAACAAAGAAACGTTGGTGGTTGCAGGTGATATTATTACCGAAATGGCAGCTAAAAATAAAGTAGCTATTTTACCTGTTGATTCTGAACATTCTGCTATTTTTCAATGTTTGGTAGGAGAGTTTCAAAACCCTATAGAAAAGATTTATTTAACGGCATCGGGAGGGCCTTTTAGAGGAAAGAAAAAAGACTTTCTGGAGAAAGTATCGCCTGAGCAAGCCTTGAATCATCCTAATTGGGAGATGGGGAATAAGATAACCATCGATTCGGCTAGTATGATGAATAAAGGTCTGGAGGTAATTGAAGCGCGTTGGTTATTTGGATTGGAGCCAGATCAGATTGATGTGATTGTTCATCCACAAAGTATAGTACATAGTATAGTGCAGTTTACAGATGGTTCCATGAAAGCACAAATGGGCTTGCCAGATATGCGATTGCCTATACAGTATGCATTAACTTATCCAGAGCGTATTAAAGCAGATTTTCCACGTTTTAATTTTATGGATTATCCAAGTCTCGATTTTGAAAAGCCCGATTTAGAATCATTTAGAAATCTGGCTATCGCTTATGAGGCTATGCGCAGAGGTGGTAATGTACCATGTATCATTAATGCAGCCAATGAGGTTGTTGTTCAAAGCTTTTTAGAAAGAAAGATTGGCTTTGTAGAAATGTCGGATGTGATTGAAAAGACGATGGATAAATGTACATTTATTCAAAAGCCGAGTTACGAAGATTATTTCTCAACCGATTCTGAGGCCAGAAGAATAGCGCAGTCATTCGTTAGTTTGTAGATGAAAAGAAGGTGCTTAAAGCATTGTTTTATTGTGTCAATCAATAATTAAGTGAAGGCTATTATAATAGCAAAAAAGGAATATATTTGTAGCGCAAAATTTGAATTTTAATATAAGTAGATGGATATCTTAATAAAAGCAGGCCAATTGTTATTGAGCCTTTCAATACTAGTAATACTTCACGAGTTTGGTCATTTCTTTTTTGCCAAACTTTTTAAAACCAGAGTAGAGAAGTTTTATCTTTTCTTCGATCCTTGGTTTTCTCTTTTTAAAGTAAAAAAAGGAGATACTGAATACGGAATTGGTTGGTTACCTTTGGGAGGATATGTAAAAATATCAGGTATGATTGATGAGTCCATGGATAAGGAAGCCATGAAAGAGGAGCCAAAGTCCTATGAGTTTCGATCAAAGCCAGCTTACCAACGTTTATTAATCATGATTGGTGGGGTATTGGTTAACTTTTTACTCGCGTTTTTTATTTTTTGGATGACCTTATATAAGTGGGGAGATTCTTATATTGATGTTGCTGATGCTAAATTTGGATTAACCTACCATGAGCTTGCACATGATATTGGTTTGCAAGATGGTGATGTTGTGACTTCTGTAGATACGCTAAAGGTAAAAAGCGCATCAGATATAGCTAAGTTTATTCTTTTAGAAGAAGCTCAACAGCTTAGTGTTAAAAGAGGAGATTCAACTTTTACAGTGGCTATACCGAGCGACTTTAAAACGACTATCCTTAAGGAAGAGGTTAAAGGTTTAGCAGCCATAAGAATGCCTTTTGTAGTAGATTCTGTTATTGCTGGAGATTATGCTGAAAAGGCAGGCTTTAAAAAAGGAGATAAGGTAATATCAATTGATGGTCAGGATGCTGAGTATTATAGACAGGTAACTAATATATTAGGCGAGAATAAAGAGAAACGTGTTACGTTTAATATTATTCGTAATGGTCAAACTGAATCTTTAAGATGCGAAGTGTCTAAAAAAGGTAAGATTGGTGTTGGTGCGAAAGTGGACTATTTTGATATTACAGAAGTACGTTATGGCTTTTGGGAAGCGATGCCTGCTGGAGTTTCTAAAAGTGTAAATACACTTATAGATTACGTAAAACAGTTGAAGTTAGTTTTTACTAAAGAAGGAGCAAAACAAATCGGAGGCTTTGGAGCCATTGGTGGACTATTTCCTGCAACATGGAATTGGGAAGCTTTTTGGGGATTAACCGGTTTCTTATCCATCATATTGGCATTTATGAATATTCTTCCTATCCCTGCATTGGATGGAGGGCATGTATTGTTTTTATTATATGAAATAATATCAGGAAGAAAACCAAGTGATAAATTCCTGGAGTATGCTCAAACAGTTGGAATGATATTGTTATTAGGCCTTCTGTTATTTGCTAATGGAAATGATTTATTCAGACTGTTTAAGTAATAAATCGGCATAAATTATTATTTTTGAAAAAAATCTAGAAATTATGGAATTAAGTTCAGTATATATCTGTGGATTCATGGGAGGTTATGAGTGGATTCTTATCATTTTGGCCATTGTATTACTTTTTGGAGGAAGAAAAATTCCTGAATTAATGAAAGGGTTAGGGCAAGGAATGAAAGAGTTTAAGAATGCTAAAAAGGAAGCCGAAGAAGCGGACGAAAAAAACGAAGATAAGAAATAGCATAAGCTATTGATGATATATAAGGCTGGTTCCATTTATTGGGACCAGCTTTTTTTTTGACTTTATGTGCGATAATGATTAACTTATTATGGTAATCGCTAATCTTACTCGTCATGAAACGACCATGGAAAAAGTTTTCTCATAAGGGGAAAAAGTGATTCATTTGGGAGTTTGATTTGGCCGTAAATAATTTTTAATCGGATGAAAAATATATTGGTCGCAGTTGATTTTAAAGAAGGAACAGATAAACTGATGGATTATGCAGTGGATCAGGCGCAATCGCATAAAGCAAACATCTGGATTGTGCATGTGGTAGCTCCAGAACCAGATTTTGTGGGGTACGAAGTAGGTCCTCAGTATATTAGAGATATGAGAGCTGCTGAATTAAAAATGGAACATCGTAAATTGATGGATTTAGCCAATGAAGTATCCTATAAAGGTCTCGCTGCCGAAGGAATTATGATACATGGGGCAACCATTGAAATACTTACTGCGGAAATTGAAAAACTAAATATAGACCTGGTAGTGATTGGACATCATAAACACGGTTTTGTACATAAGGCATTTTTCGGACGTACAGATGTGTCGCTCATAGAGCACGTTAATATTCCTGTATTAGTAGTTCCTACAGATGTTTAATGCCAATCTAAAACAATGTTTTACTGTGCTCTTTTGGTACCTATAGCTTTACCGTCTTGTAAAGTAGTAATTGAAATGAGCTTGTTATTCTCGTCGTAATTATATCTTTCACCATTCAGTAAATCACCTTTTACGAAAAAACCTTTCTCATCAATATCACCTCTTAGGTTCATGATAGTGTGAAAACCAGTGCCAGAAAATTTAGCGGACGAACTATCTTGCTTAACAGGAGTTTTAGCTTGTTCAAATTTACCATTGTTAAATAGTTTCTCCTGCACAAGCATACCTTGGTCGTTGTATACTTTTAATACGCCTTCTGTTTTTCCATTCTCCCACTGACCTTCGTACATTTTTTCACCATTTTCATAGAAGTAGCGTTGTTCACCTTGCCTTTTGCCATTACTATTGTAAAACCAATCGTAAGATATTTTGCCACTTTCGAAAAAGTATTTATAGCTTCCTTCCCAATGATCTACTTGCCAGTTGCCTTCTTCTCTTAATTTTCCATTTTCATAAAAGAATTTTGCATGCCCTTTGGCTTCTCCATTAATAAAAGTTATTTCAGTTTTAATGTTACCATTTTCGAAATAGTTTAACCAGACACCTTCTTTTCTGTTGTTTTTGTATTTGCCTTTTTCAAGAATACGACCATCTTTTTTAACAATCCACAAACCTTGTTTTAGTCCACTATTGTCCTCCAGATTAATATTGTTTGTATCGTTTTGAGCATGGATAGGAAGAGCTAAAAAATAGCCAATAAATGCAATGCATATCAATAGTGGGAATATGTGTTGTGTTGTTTTTTTCATGATTAATTCTGCACAATTTTTTTAGCAGGTTTCGGTGAACAAGTATTTATACTAAAATATACGCTCAAGGTTATTGATATTTATATTTTTATTAAACTTATTTGTTCTATGTTAATTCATCTTTTAATTAGTTACTTTGCAGTAATCAATTAAATATTATACCCATGGGTGGTAAAAAGAAGGCTAAAAAGCCAAATAAGAGAAGTAAAGGATTAAAGAAAAATCAGATAATAGCATTAACGCAAGGGGTTTTCACTAACAATCCAAAGAAGACCTATAATTATAAGCAAATTTCCGAAGTATTAGGGTTAAAAAAGATGGCACTCAAACAGACTGTGGTTGAAGTGTTGTACGAATTGCTCGAAAGCGGATTTGTAACAGAAACATCTAAAGGAAAATTTAAACTATTATCACGAGGCGCTTTTATGGTGGGAACCGTGGATGCAACAACTTCAGGAGCTGCCTATATTGTTCCTCAGGATGGAAATGGTGATGATATTTTTGTTGGGCAACAAAACCTGCGGAATGCTTTAAATGGAGACTTGGTGAAAGTTCAGGTATTCGCTAAAAAACGAAGAAAGTCCTTGGAGGGTGAAATTGTTGAGGTGATAGAGAGAAAGCGTGAAACCTTTGTTGGAACCATTGAGATATCAAAAAGCTTTGCATTTTTAGTAACGGATAAAAAGGTCATGTTTAAAGATTTATTTATTCCGATGAATAAATTGAATGGAGCTAAACATGGTCAATTAGCTATTGGTAAAATTACAGATTGGGACGATTACACTAAAAATCCTTTTGGAGAAATTGTTGACGTACTTGGAGATGTTGGAGAAAACAATGCCGAGATTCATGCTATACTAGCAGAGTTTGATTTACCTTATGACTATCCTGCTAACGTAATTGAAGCAGCGGAAAAAATCGATGAAAAAATTCCGCAGGAAGAAATAAATAATAGAAAAGATTTTAGAGAGATAACAACCTTTACAATTGACCCGAAGGATGCGAAGGATTTTGATGATGCATTGTCCTTACAGAAGCTTCCTAATGGTAATTGGCAGGTAGGTGTGCATATTGCTGACGTTACACATTACGTTACTCCAAAATCGGTGATAGATAATGAGGGTTACGAACGTGCTACCTCCGTTTATTTAGTGGATAGAGTAGTGCCTATGTTGCCTGAAAGATTAAGTAATGGTATCTGTTCGTTAAGGCCCAAAGAGGAGAAATTATGTTTTTCGGTGGTATTTGAATTAGATGACGAGGCTAGCTTATTAGATACCTGGTACGGAAAGACTGTTATTTATAGTGATAGGCGTTTTACTTACGAAGAGGCGCAAGATATTATTGAAACTGGAGAAGGAGACTTTAAAGAAGAAGTACTCACGTTAGATAAATTAGCTAAAGGGCTAAGGAAACAACGATTTGCCAATGGTGCAATTTCTTTTGAGCGTGTTGAAGTTAAGTTTGATATTGACAAAAAAGGTAAACCTTTAAGTGTATTCTTTAAAGAATCTAAGGATGCTAATAAGTTAATTGAGGAGTTTATGCTTTTGGCAAATAAGCGCGTGGCCGAATATATAGGTAAAAAGGAAATTAGTAAAGGCAGAGGAGATAAGGCCAAAACATTTGTGTATCGAGTACATGATAATCCTGATCCTGATAAATTTGAAAATTTTGCACGATTTGTCCGTAAGTTTGGATATGAAGCTATGCCATTGGGGGAGGAGCGAATCAGTAGTTCTATCAATAGGCTATTGGGTCAGGTAGAAGGAAAAAAGGAGCAAAATATTATTGAGACCCTAGCTATCAGAACAATGGCTAAGGCTTCTTACTCAACTAAAAATGCAGGGCATTATGGATTAGCATTTAAGCATTATTCGCATTTTACATCTCCAATTCGACGTTATCCTGATATGATTGTTCATCGTTTATTACAATCGTATTTAGAAGGCGGAAGGTCTGCTAATGCAGAAAAAACTGAAGAGCATTGTAAGCATTGTTCTAAGATGGAAATTACAGCATCTGAAGCAGAAAGAGCATCCATAAAGTTCAAACAGGTTGAATTTATGAAAGAACATGTGGGAACTGAGTTTACGGGTGTTATTTCTGGAGTAACCGAATGGGGTTTTTATGTGGAGTTAGACGAGAATAAATGTGAAGGAATGGTGTCCATTAGAAACCTAGATGATGACTTTTATCGTTTTGATGAGGATAACTATTGTATTGTTGGGCGCAAGTTCAATAAAAAGTATCAATTAGGAGACCCTGTTAAAGTATTGGTAGCGAAAGCTAATTTAATTAAAAAGCAATTAGATTTTGAACTGATTTCTGAATAATATTTTTGTCATATGAATTATTGACTTTTTTTGTCGTTGAACATTATATTGCTGTTATTATTGAGGTTTCAATCGAATTTATATAAATAATGTGCTTTAATGAGGTGTATTAAGAGCTTAAAGTCTTTTATCTAAAGCGGTAAATTCATACATTTGTATATGTTATAATCCCAATAAATCATATGACAACAGAAAATCTTAATTACAACGAATCTGTAAAGGTTTCAATACTTGAAGCAGCGCAGAGCTTGTTTGCTAAGTTTGGCTACAAGAAAACAACAATGGAAGACATCGCCCTTGAATTGCATAAGGGTAAAAGTTCATTGTATTACTATTTTAAGAATAAAGAGGAAATATTTCAAGCTGTTATCGATAAGGAACAGGGTGAATTAATTTCAAATCTTAAAATAGTAGTTGAGTCTACTAAAAATCCTCAGGACAAATTAAATGAGTATGTACTGGTAAGGATGAAGACTATTAGCGAGCAAGATAACTACTTTAAAGCTTTAACGGATGAGCGATTCGGAGGGATTGAATTTGTAAAAGCTGTAAAGGAAAGTATGGAGAAAGCGGAGGTTGATATGATTGAAACAATCATTAACGAAGGTGTTTCAGCTGATGTTTTCCAAATAAAAAACATTCACATGGGTGCAGTAGCTATTGCACTTGCATTAAAAGGTTTAGAAATACCAATGTTTCAAGCAGCAAACAAGTTTGAAGGTATGGAAGAACAAGTGCAAAATATCCTGAATATATTGTTTTTTGGTCTGATAAAACGGTAAAATGTCATTGTAAATAAAAAAATAAGGCCGTATTTTTACGGCCTTTGTTATTTTAAAAAGCATCAATATGCCTATAAGAATCCCAGATAAGTTGCCAGCACGTAATGTACTTGAAAGTGAGAATGTATTCGTGATGAACGAATCTCGCGCTAACCATCAGGACATACGACCGCTTAAAATAGTTGTTTTTAATTTAATGCCATTAAAAATCACAACTGAGGCACAAATAATGAGAGTGTTATCCAATACCCCTTTGCAGGTTGAAGTTGATTTGTTAATGACTAGAACGCACTCGCCAAAATGTACGCCTAAAGAGCATCTATTAAATTTTTATAAAACCTTTGAAGAGGTTCAAGCCAAGAAATATGACGGTATGATCATTACAGGAGCTCCTGTTGAGCATCTTGAATTTGATGAAGTTACCTATTGGGAAGAATTGAAGGAAATAATGGAGTGGGGCAGACGTAACGTTACTAGTACATTACATATTTGCTGGGGTGCACAAGCTGGTTTGTATTATCATTACGGTATTCCAAAACATCATCTAAACGAAAAACTATTTGGTGTTTTTAACCATACTGTAACGGATAGAAAGGAACCTTTAATGAGAGGTTTTGATGATAGCTTTTTCGCTCCACATTCTCGCTTTACTGGTGTGCGTGCAAAAGATATTGATAAGGTTTCTGAGCTTAAAATATTGGCTCAATCAGAAGATGCTGGCGTTCATATTGTGATGTCACCTGATAAAAGGTTAATCTTTGTTACAGGTCATTCAGAATACGACCCATTTACATTAAGGGAGGAGTATTTTAGGGATTTAGAAAAAGGGGAAGATATTGCTATTCCTAAGAATTATTTTCCGAATGATGATACTTCGAATGATCCTGTTGTTTTATGGCGAAGTCATGCAAGCTTGATGTTTACTAATTGGTTAAACTATTACGTATATCAAGAAACGCCATATAATTTTGATGAGATACACTAGAAGGTAATGAATGGTGGATGGAGTAGCTTTAAAAGTTATAACATGACATATACCATAATTTGCCAGATGATTTTGTTTTAATTTTGATACACATTAATTAAAAAATAGCATTCAAATGAATATTCCTGAAAATTTAAAGTATACAAAAGATCACGAATGGATTTTAGTAGAGGGAGATGTAGTTACAGTTGGTATTACAGAGTTTGCTCAAGGTGAATTAGGTGATATAGTATTTGTTGAGATAGAAACTGAAGGAGAAGATTTAGATAAAGAAGAAGTATTTGGTACTATTGAGGCTGTTAAAACAGTTTCTGATTTATATATGCCTGTTAAGGGTAAAGTACTTGAAGTAAACGATGATTTAGAGGATCAACCTGAATTAGTGAACAAAGAGCCTTACGAAGGTGGATGGATGGTTAAAATTCAAGCGGAAGATGTTGCTGAGTTTGATGCTTTATTAACTGCCGAACAATATAAAGAGTTAATAGGATAATTTATCTAGAACCATATATAGAGCTCGAAGAATTTTCTTCGGGCTTTTTTTGTGCCTAATAATTAAGCAAAAAAAATCCCTGCTCAATAAATTGAACAGGGATTGTATATCTAAAATCACTAAGCTACATTATAGCTTACGCGATACTTCCACTTCTTCAAATGACTCAATAAAGTCACCTTCCTTAATGTCGTTGTAGTTAGCAATACTTGCACCACACTCATATCCAGAAGCTACTTCTTTAGCATCATCTTTATAACGTTTAAGAGCAGCTAATTCACCAGTGTAAATCACAATACCTTCACGTATTAAACGTACTCTAGAGTTACGCTTGATTTTACCCTCTTTAACCATACAACCTGCAATCGTTCCAACTTTAGTAATTTTAAAGGTTTCACGAACTTCAAGTGTAGAAGTAACTTGCTCCTTAATTTCTGGAGAAAGCATACCTTCCATAGCCGATTTAAGCTCTTCGATTGCATCGTAAATGATAGAGTAAAGACGTATGTCGATTTCCTCTTTCTCTGCAATCTTTCTTGCTGCTAAAGATGGACGAACTTGGAAACCAATAACAATGGCATTGGATGCAGTTGCTAGCATGATATCCGATTCCGAAATCTGACCTACTGCTTTGTGAATCACATTTACTTGAATTTCGTCTGTCGAAAGCTTGATTAATGAATCGGAAAGTGCTTCAATAGATCCATCCACATCACCTTTCACAATAACATTTAACTCTTGGAAGTTTCCAATTGCTATACGACGACCAATTTCGTCAAGTGTAATATGTTTCTTCGTTCTCATACCTTGCTCACGCTGTAGCTGAGTACGCTTGTTAGTAATCTCTTTGGCTTCGCGTTCGCTCTCCATTACGTTGAACTTTTCACCAGCCTGCGCAGCTCCGTTAAAACCAAGTATTAATACAGGTTCTGCTGGGCCAGCAGTAGTTACTTTTTGGTTACGCTCGTTAAACATGGCTTTTACGTGTCCCATGTAACTACCAGCAAGAATAATATCTCCTACTTTAAGTGTACCCGATTGAACAAGCACTGTAGTAACGTAACCACGTCCTTTATCTAATGAAGATTCAATTACTGAGCCAACAGCTCTTTTATCTTTAATGGCTTTAAGCTCTAATAAATCTGCTTCAAGTAATACTTTTTCAAGCAGTTCTTCAATGTTGAGTCCGTTCTTAGCCGAAATTTCTTGACACTGATATTTACCTCCCCAGTCTTCAACTAGGTAGTTCATTTGAGCTAATTCTTCTTTAATTTTATCCGGGTTTGCTCCTGGCTTATCAATTTTGTTGATTGCAAAAACAATTGGTACCCCTGCAGCAGATGCATGGTTGATGGCCTCAATAGTCTGTGGCATCACATTATCATCAGCCGCTACAATAATAATAGCAATATCTGTTACTTGCGCACCACGAGCACGCATCGCAGTAAAGGCCTCGTGACCTGGAGTATCTAAGAAAGTAATTTTTCTTCCAGAATCTAAGGATACAGAGTACGCACCAATATGCTGTGTAATACCCCCAGCTTCACCTTGAATAACGTTCGCTTTACGAATGTGGTCAAGTAAAGATGTTTTACCGTGGTCAACGTGTCCCATTACTGTAACAATAGGAGAACGTTCTTCCATTAACGTTTCATCTTCTTCTTCCTCTTCATCAATTGCGGCTGCAACTTCAACACTAATGAATTCTACTTTATGTTCAAATTCCTCAGCAACTAACGAAATGGTTTCTGCATCTAAACGCTGGTTGATAGAAACAAATAAACCAAGGCTCATACATGATGCAATAATTTGGTTTACCTGAACACTCATCATGGAAGCTAATTCAGCCACAGTAACGAACTCAGTTACCTGAATTACATTCTTTTCTAAGTGAGCTAATTCTTCCTCAGCAATTTGTTTTTGGCTAATCGCTTCACGTTTATCACGACGGTGACGAGACGCTTTCGATTTACCTTTATTAGCTGTTAATCTAGCTAATGTATCTTTAATTTGCTTTTGTACATCTTCTTCGGTAATCTCAGCTTTAACAGGACGTCTGTTTTGTCCAGGCTTACCTCTGCGAGGCCCCTTGTTAGCTTGATTACGATTATCACCAGGTCTTTGTCCGCCTGGTCCACCAGGTCTAGGACCTCTTTGACCGCCAGGACCGTTGTTAGGTCTAGGACCTCTTTGAGCACCTTGTTGATTAGACTTTTCGTTAACGTTTACGCGCTCTTTATCCTTGCGAATTCGTTTACGTTTTTTCTTTTTCTTATCTGCACTGTCTTCCGACTTAGTTGGTTTAGTTGGAAGTACAATTTTGCCTACTACTGTAGGACCAGAAAGTTTTTTAACCTGCGTTGGTTTAAATACATCGCTACCTTCAGCTTTTTCTGTATTTGTTTCCTTCGCTTCTGTTTTTTCCGTTGGTTTACTCTCTGTAACCTTTGGAGTATCTTGTTTTTTCTCAGCCGCAGGAGTTTCTGCTGCAACTGGTTTTGGTGTTTCTTTTTTCTTCACGTTTGCTTTAGGCTGTGCTTTTTTCTCTTGCTTAGGAGTATCAGCTTGCTTTTTAGGCTTTTTGTACGCGTCAACGTCAATTTTTCCTACCACCTTAGGTTCCTCAATATTTTGTTTGGCAGTTGGTATATGAGGAGTTTCTTTAGGCTTTTTAACTTCTTTAGGCTTTTCCTCCTTAGGCTTCTCAGCTACCTTTTCTGCTTTTTCAACAGGAGCTGAAGCTGCAGGTTTAGGTGTTTCAACCTTAGGCTCTTCCTTTTTAGGTTCCTCTTTTTTCGGCTCTTCAACTTTTGCCTTAGCAACAGGCTTTTTGCTGAACTTATCTAAATCAACTTTACCAACTACTTTTGGCTCTTCCGATTTAGGAGCTTCTATTTTTTCAACCTCAGGCTCTTTTTTAGCTTTTTCCTTTTCAGGCTCTGGCGCTAAATCTTTTCTCACATCTTCTATCGAGATGGTTTCTTTTTGAGGCTTTTGCTTGCTAAGCGCCTCTGATTTCTTACGAACGTTAAGGTCGGTGCTGTACTCATTTTCTAAATGCTGGTACATTTGTGCCGATACCTTCGTGTTAGGATTCGTTTCAACTTCGAATCCTTTTTTCTGAAGAAATTCAACAATAGTATGTATCCCTACGTTAAATTCGCGGGCTACTTTACTTAGTCTATTTGTTTTACCAACTGCCATATTGGGAATTAATGATTATCTCTTAAATTCTTTGTGTAACTATTGATTATCGCATACTGTCAGATTTTATTCAAACTCGGCGCTCAATATCTTAATAACTTCATTGATGGTTTCCTCTTCAAGGTCGGTTCTTTTTACTAAATCTTCGATTGTTAAGTCGAGTACTGATTTAGCCGTATCGCAACCAATGGCCTTAATTTCATCTAAAATCCATCCTTCTATTTCATCCGTAAACTCATCTAAGCTTACATCTTCGTCATCTACTTCCATCTCACGATAAACATCAATTTCGTAACCTGCTAATTGACTGGCTAACTTAATGTTTAATCCACCTTTACCAATGGCAAGGCTTACTTCGTCAGGACGTAAATACACCTGGGCTCTTTTATCGTCTTCAAATAACTTAATGCTGTTTATTTTAGCAGGATTAAGCGCTCTTTGAATAAATAACTGTACATTATTGGTGAAGTTAATTACATCGATATTTTCGTTACGCAACTCTCGAACAATACCGTGAATTCTTGAACCTTTCATTCCAACACATGCACCTACCGGATCAATTCTTTCATCATAAGATTCAACCGCTACCTTAGCTCTTTCACCAGGTACACGAACAATCTTTTTAATGGTGATTAATCCGTCAAATATTTCGGGTACTTCTAATTCAAATAATCTTTCTAAGAATACTGGAGAAGTACGTGAAATAATAATAAGCGGGTTATTGTTTCTAATTTCTACTTTAACAACAACAGCTCTTACATTATCTCCTTTACGGAAGAAGTCAGATGGAATTTGTTCTGCTTTTGGCAGAATTAACTCATTACCTTCATCATCTTGTATCAGGATTTCTCTTTTCCATATTTGATATACCTCACCAGTAATGATATCACCAATGCGGTCTTTATATTTATGGTAAATATTATCCTTTTCTAACTCTAAAATACGTGCAGATAAATTTTGGCGAAGGCTTAAAATGGCTCTTCTACCAAAGTCAAGAAAACGAACTTCATCAGTTACCTCTTCTCCAACCTCATAATCATCGTCGATTTTTTTAGCATCAGTCAATGAAATCTGCAGGTTATCATCCTCCAATTCGTCATCGGCTACAATTTCACGATTGCGCCAAATTTCAAAGTCTCCTTTATCGGTGTTAATAATAACATCGAAATTATCGTCTGTTCCAAAGCGTTTAATTAAGACACTCCTAAATGAATCTTCGAGCACTCTGATCATAGTGGCTCTATCAATGCTTTTAAGTTCCTTAAACTCTGAAAAAGTATCTATTAAATTAATGTTCTCCATGACTTTATGTTTGCCGGCTTGTTAAAACGATACAATTACTTTGACTGCTTTAACCTCGTCGAACTTATAGTTATGATTAATTACTTGCAATTCCTTTTTTTTCTTTCCTTCGATTTTAACCTTTTTCATTTCTTCCACTACAAAGTTATCTTCGTTTACCTCTGTCAGCTTTCCTTTAAATGGTGCTGTTTCAAAAGGTGTAACTTCAATATCTTTACCAATATTTTTTTCGTATTGGTTTAATACTTTTAGTGGTTGACCTAATCCTGGTGTAGAAACTTCCAACTCAAAGTCTTCTATATCTCTATCAAATGATCCTTCAATTAAGCGACTAATTTGTATGCAGTAGTCAATTCCTATACCGTTCATACTATCAATAGTAACTATAATCTTATTACTGGCAGAAACTTTAACTTCAACAATAAAACAATCGTCAGCCTCAATCTTTTCCGCTATTATTTCTCGTATCTGTTCCTTTGTAATCATCACTTAATATTAATAAAATAGGGGACATCTGCCCCCTATCCTTAAGATATTTAGTTAAAAACCGCTGCAAAGATAGTTATTATGCTTTTAATATGCAACACACTTTGTGCTGTGTTTATTAATAATGTTTTGCTGCGCATTGGGTAGTTATTTTTAAAACTATCGGCTTAAAGTTCTATATTGCAAAGGTTAAATTATAAATGCGTTTTATAGTGAATAAGAGTAACATAGTAAATAAACTAAAAATAATCAATGACCCAGTTTACGGGTTTGTAAAAATTCCTTTCGATTTTATTTATGATTTGTTGCAACATCCCTACTTTCAGCGCTTAAGAGGAATAAAGCAATTGGGGCTTACTTCTTTGGTGTATCCAGGGGCAACTCATAATAGGTTTCAACATGCGGTGGGAGCTATGCATCTTATGTCTCAGGCGGTAGCTGTACTTCAATCCAAAGGAATAAAAATATCGGAAAAAGAATCAGAAGCAGTTCATATAGCCATTTTATTACATGATATTGGTCACGGCCCATTTTCTCATGTGTTAGAACATGCTGTAGTTGAAGGTATATCGCACGAGGAAATTTCCATTTTATTTATGGAGCGGTTAAATGAAGAGTTTAATGGCAAATTATCTTTGGCTTTAGAAATATTTAAAGATAATTATTCTAAAAAGTTCTTGCATCAGTTAGTCAGCAGTCAATTAGATATGGATAGGCTGGATTATTTGCGAAGAGATAGTTTCTTCAGTGGAGTAACGGAAGGTGTGATTGGTTCTGATAGGATAATAAAAATGCTTCACGTTTCTGGTGATCAGCTGGTGGTTGAATCCAAAGGGATTTATTCAATTGAGAAGTTTTTAATTGCCCGCAGGTTGATGTATTGGCAAGTATACCTTCATAAAACGGCCGTTGTAGCCGAAAATATGTTAGTGAATGTTTTAAGACGAGCTAAATACCTATTAAAAAAGAATGAAGATATTTTTGGAACACCACATCTTTTATTTTTTATGAAGCATGAAATTAGTCTGGATAGCTTTATAAGAGATGAATCGGTATTGCAAAAGTTTGCTATGTTAGATGATTGTGATATTATGTCGGCTATTAAAGTATGGACGCTACATGATGATTTTGTTTTATCAACATTATCAAAGGCAATTATTAATCGTGACTTAATGAAGATTGAATTAAGAAATGATGCTTTTGATGTAGAACGTAGTAGCAAGATAAAGAAAAGGATTCAGGAAGAGTATAGCTTGAAGGAAGATGAAATAGACTTTTTTGTGAATGAAAAGGTTCTTGAAAATCACACTTATACATTAACGGGAGAGAATATAAATATTTTATTTTCAGATGGTACGCTAAAGGATGTGTCTGAGGCTTCTGATATTTTAAATCATGATGTATTGGGGAAAAACGTTAAGAAAAGCGTTCTAATTTACCCCAAGTTTCTTAAGGATTGGGCTCAGAATTTATAATTCAAACCAATTATTCGAATAGTTTTAGTTGTGTTTGAAAGTTAAGTACATCATAAAAATGGGTAGGCTCACTATCTTAAATGAAGATAATATTATTAGATTTGCACCAAATTATACAAAATGAATTTTTCAGCTAAGCAAATTGCAGAATTAATTAACGGGGAGATTGTCGGAGATCAGGATGTTACAGTTAACAATGTTTCAAAAATCGAAGATGGTCAGCCAGGAACGATTACTTTCTTAGCAAACCCCAAATACACTAAATTTATATACGATACTAAAGCTTCTGTTGTTATAGTGAACAATGATTTTGTTCCTGAACGTGAAGTTCAAGCTACCATAGTAAAGGTTGAAAACGCCTATAGTTCGGTAGCTAAGTTAATGCAAATGTATAATGATTCTAAACCCCGAAAAACAGGGGTTGAGCAGCCATCTTTTATTGCAGATACAGCTAAAGTGGGTGAGTTTCCATATATAGGAGCATTTGCTTATTTAGGTGAAAATGTAACAATAGGTAATAACGTGAGCATCTATCCTAACACCTTTATTGGTGACAATGTAACGATTGGTGATAATTGTATATTATATGCAGGGGTAAAGATATATCACGATTGTGTTATAGGTAATAAATGTATACTTCACGCAGGTGCAGTTGTAGGGTCAGATGGTTTTGGTTTTGCACCGGATGAAAACAATGAGTATACAAAGATCCCGCAAGTAGGAAATGTTGTGATAGAAGATAATTGTGAGCTTGGAGCCAATACTGCTTTGGATAGAGCTACAATGGGCTCAACTGTGTTAAAAAAAGGAGTTAAGTTAGATAACTTTGTTCAGATTGCACACAATGCTGAGATAGGTGAAAATACAGTTATTGCGGCTATGTCAGGAGTGGCAGGATCAAGTACTGTAGGTAAAAACTGTATGTTCGGTGGCCACACTGGAGTAATTGGACATTTAAAAGTAGCGGACGGAGTTAAGTTGGGTGCTTATTCAGGTATTGCTGGAAATATTAAAAAAGAAGGTGCAACTTTAAGAGGTACGCCAGCTTTTGATGCTAGCCAGTTTGCCAGATCTTGGGTTAACCTTAAAAAATTACCAGACTTAGTGAACCAAGTACGCGAACTTCAAAAGGAAATTAAAGAATTAAAAGGAGGAGAATAGACTGAAAGCGCAATAGGCGTGTTAGGTCATATACATCTTTGATATGATAGAAAATCAGAATACACTTGCAAAACAAGCAACCTTAAAAGGTACAGGGTTGCATACCGGAGCAATGGTTACTTTAGTGCTTAATCCAGCTCCAGAAAATCACGGGTTTAAGTTTAAAAGAACTGATCTTGAAGATCAACCGATAATTGATGCGTACGCAGAAAACGTAACATATACTCAGCGAGGTACTGTGTTGCAAAAGAAAGAAGCATCAGTAAGTACTATTGAACACTGTTTGGCTGCCTTACGTGGTTTAGGCGTTGATAACTGTTTAATAGAAGTGGATGGACCTGAAGTACCTATTCTTGATGGTAGTTCAAAGTATTTTGTTGAGGCCATTCAGGAAGCGGGAATAGAAGCGCAGGAAGCAGAGCGAAAGTACTTTGTAGTGAAGGAAAAAATGGTTTTCGAAGACAAAGAGAAAGGTATTAAGTTGGTAGCTATGCCTGATGATTCTTTTAGTGTAGATACCATGATTTCTTTTGATAGTTCAGTATTCTTAGGAAGTCAATTTGCTACATTAGATACTTTAGATGATTTTGCGGAAGAGGTTAGTGCTTGTCGCACCTTTGTATTTTTGCACGAAGTAGAAATGTTGATGCAACACAATTTAATTAAAGGTGGCGACCTGGAAAATGCTATTGTAATAATAGATAGAGAAGTTAAACAAGAGGAATTAGATAGATTAGCGGACTTATTTAATCAGCCTAGAGTTGAAGTAAAACCAATTGGTATTTTAAATAATCTTGAATTAGTTCATCATAACGAACCGGCGCGTCATAAATTACTAGATGTTATTGGCGATTTGTGTTTAGCCGGTCTTCCTATAAAAGGGAAGATTATAGCTACACGACCTGGACATCAGTCCAATGTTGAATTTGCTAAAATCATCCGTAAAGAGATTAAAAAGTTAGCTAACAAACCAGTGGTTCCATCTTATGATCCAAATAAGGAGCCGCTTTGTGATATCAACAAAATAAAAACTATGCTTCCGCATAGATACCCATTTTTATTGGTAGATAAGATCATTGATATTCAGCCAAAGTTTATTGTAGGTGTTAAAAACATTACTTTAAACGAACCTTTCTTTCAAGGTCATTTCCCAACAGAACCAGTAATGCCAGGTGTTTTATTGGTTGAAGCCATGGCACAATGTGGAGGTATTTTTGTATTGAATCAAGTTGACGATCCTGAAAATTATTCTACTTATTTTATGAAGTTGGATAATATCAAATTTAGAAAAAAGGTAGTGCCGGGTGATACTGTTATTTTTAAATTAGATTTAGTTACACCTATGCGAAGAGGGGTGGCTAATATGAAAGGAACTGCTTTTGTAGGAGATGCGGTTGTTGCCGAAGGGGAGTTTATGGCTAACATTGCCAGAAATAAGGCGTAATGCAAGAAAACTCCTTGAGTGTGGTGTTGGCCTTTGTTTAAAGATAAAAGGCGAATAATTACGTTAAATTTTTTTTATTGAGATTCTTAGATTATTTTCGCAGCGGAAAAAAAACAGGAGTACAGTAAGAATAATAATAACAAACTCTAGTATAAACGATACTAGAGAGTTAGAGATGAGGAGAAATGCTCACCTTGAGCGAGTGCAGATTGAGAAAGTAAATAAAAACACATGAAACAACCATTGGCATACATCCACCCTGAAGCAAAAATTGCTCCAAATGTGGTAATCGAACCTTTTGTGACCATTGATAAAAACGTAGTGATTGAAGAGGGAACACGAATTGGTTCTAACGTTACAATTTTGGAAGGTGCACGTATTGGCAAAAACTGTAATATATTTCCAGGAGCTGTAATATCAGCCATCCCACAAGATTTAAAATTTGCGGGCGAAGAGTCTTTAGCTATTATTGGCGACAACACCACTATTAGAGAGTGTGTTACAGTAAATAGAGGTACAGTAGCCAAAGGACAAACAGTTGTTGGTAGTAATTGCCTTTTAATGGCTTATGTGCATATAGCTCATGATGCTATTGTTGGAGATAACGTTATTATAGGTAATGCAACACAGGTGGCTGGAGAAGTTATAATTAGCGACTTTGCTATTTTAAGTGGAGCCTGTGCTATTCATCAATTTGTACATATCGGAGCGCATGTTATGATTCAAGGAGGTACCTTGTTAAGTAAAGACGTTCCTCCGTTTGTTAAGGTTAGAAACACATCTACATCCTTTAGTGGTATTAACTCAATTGGGTTACGTCGTAGAAGTTTTACAAATGACCAAATCACAGGAATCCAGAATATTTATCGTGTATTGTATCAGAGTGGATTAAATAACTCAGATGCGATTGATAAAATTGAAGCTGAATTACCAGCCTCAAAAGAGCGTGACGAGATTATCTTATTTATAAAAAATTCACAAAGAGGAATTATAAGAGGGTATTCATCTTCATCTGACAGATAGAAGGTTATATCACAATTAAAATATTTAAAGCCGAGAAAATTAAGTTTTTCTCGGCTTTTTTTATGGAATAATAAGAACGTCTGCATCCTTCATACAGAAACTAACAATTAAAATATACAGTTATGAAGACGATGTTATTAATATTCAGTTTATGTTGCTTGTTCGGAAGTGCTCAGGCATCAAAGGTAATTACCGGTATTGTTTATGATGATAGTGATAAATTACCTATTCCTGGGGTTTCTGTTATAGAAAAAGGAACAAGTAAAGGAGCTATTACCGACATGGATGGGAAATTCTCTATCACAGTGGCAGATGAGAATGCAGTTATAGTTGTATCATTTATTGGATATCAATCGGAAGAAGTAAAAGTGAAGGAGGCAAGTGACTTTAAAATTTATTTAACGCTAGATGTCATTTCTCTTGATGAAGTAGTAGCCATAGGTTACGGGGTACAGAAAAAAAGAATGGTAACAGGTGCTATATCATCAACTAGTCCCAGAAGACCTAGACGAAGAGGAGCTAAATCGAAAAATGCGGAGTCCATTAAAATAAGACGTGTCTCTTCATATAATACACAACAGGCTTACTACGCGCCTCCTCAAGCTATTATCCCAAGTAATGAAGACTACGCAACAGTGAATGAAAATAAGTTTCAGGACCCTAAAGAATCACCCTTGTCCACTTTTTCGGTAGATGTTGATAGAGCCTCATATGCCAATGTGCGTCGTTTTATCAATCAAGGATCATTGCCTCCTGCTGGTGCGGTAAGAATAGAGGAGATGATTAATTACTTCAATTATAATTATGAAGGACCTGCAGATAAGCATCCTTTTGCAATACATCACGAAGTGGCTTACTGTCCTTGGAATACTGAGCATTACTTATTGAAGGTTGCATTGCAGGGTAAAAGAATAGAAAAGGAAAACTTACCAGCCTCTAATTTGGTCTTTTTATTGGATGTTTCGGGATCTATGAATGCTAGCAATAAACTACCTTTGTTAAAGTCGGCTTTAAAGATGTTGGTCAATGAGTTAAGAGAAGAGGATAGGGTATCTATTGTTGTTTATGCAGGAGCTGCAGGAGTGGTTTTAGAACCAACCTCGGGTAAAAATAAAAGTACCATTGTAAATGCATTAGACCAATTGTCTGCTGGTGGCTCAACTGCAGGTGGTGCAGGACTACAGTTAGCCTACAAATTGGCCAATGAAAACCTACTAAAGAATGGTAACAATCGTATTATCTTGGCTACAGATGGCGATTTTAATGTAGGTGTTAGTTCTAATTCAGAAATGGAAAAACTGATAACGTCAGAACGAGATAAAGGTATTTACATTACAGTGGCTGGTTTTGGAATGGGTAATTATAAGGATAGCAAAATGGAGATCATCGCCAACAAAGGAAATGGCAACTATTTTTATATCGATAATATTCAAGAAGCTCGAAAAGCCATGGTTGAGGAATTTGGCGGAACTTTATATACCATTGCCAAGGACGTTAAATTTCAATTAGAGTTTAATCCCATGCATGTGGCGGGCTACCGCTTAATCGGGTACGAAAACCGCCGGTTAAATGATGAGGATTTTAATGATGATAAAAAAGATGCTGGTGAAATAGGTTCTGGGCATACGGTAACTGCGTTATACGAGATTATGCCTGTAGGAGCAAAGGATGTAAGTAGTTATTTACCTAAGGTGGATGAACTAAAATATCAGCAAAAGAAAGAGAAAAAAGTAAAGAAAGTGATCACCACAGAATATTCAGATGAGTTATTAACCCTCAAGTTAAGATACAAACAGCCTGACTCCGATGAAAGCACTTTATTGGTTGAAACAGTTAAAAATAAAATTCTGGCCTCCAATAAAGTAAGCAAGGATTTTAGGTTTGTATCCTCGGTTGCTGCTTGGGGAATGAAGCTGCGAAATTCTGACTTTATCAAGGCCACTGAATACCAAGAGATAGTTAAATGGGCTAAGTCATCCAAAGCAAACGATGAGGAAGGTTATAAGGCAGAAATGATAAGATTAATGGAGTCTGCAGAAATTTTATCGGATGGTTTGAGTGTGAGAGATTAGTTTATACGATAATATATGTAAAGGTCAATAGAAGTGTTACTAAGCTTTTATTGACCTTTTTTTATATGCAAACAACAGTACTGTTAAGCAATGAGTAATTGATTGTGATAATTAAGTAGGCTGGTTATTTTACACGAATTATAGAGGCTATGAGGTTTTAGTAAACTATTAGGAAGTTAATATACTGGAGTATGTTTCTTGGTTTAACTTTTATAATGTAAATAATACTTACGTAGTCATTGGCATATTTTTTGTTTAATGGACAAGCTGTATTGTAAAACCTAAAATTAAATTAAGATGAAAAGATTACTTACCCTTTGTGTATTGTTAATGGCTATTTACAACCCTAATTATGCACAAGAAGCTAGTGTAGAAAAAAGCATGTACGGAGTACAAATGGGAATAAATCCTTTAGCGGTTTATAACGAATAAAATTAACCAATTCGATTGCTTTAAGAAGTGAACTTGGGTTTGGTTTTGCTTGGTATAGTGGTAGTTCTAGTGATTCGTATTGGGCTGCTATACCCGAGTTATGTGTTGAACCACGAATGTATTATAACCTAAATAAGCGACAAGAAAAAGGCAAACGTATTGATGGAAACAGTGGTAACTACGTAAGTATAAGGGTCGGTTATCAACCAGGGCTTGCTGTATCGTCCGATAATAGTGAGTTTTACCCTTCTGTATCTATTTTGCCAATGTGGGGCATAAAACGAAACATTGGAAAAAGTTTTAACTACGAAGTAGGTATGGGCATAGGATATTATTGGGCATTTAAAGAGTATACTCCATTCTATAGTAACGAAATGACTAATTATACCGAGCGTGGTTTAGCGCTTGGCTTACGTCTAGGTATTGGTTACAAATTCTAAAAAATAACACTCGAAGTTTTACCATAACAACCTTAGTCTATTTAAACTTATTGAATAATCAAACAATGTAAAACCGTTCCTTAAGGAGCATTAAAAACAGATTGTTATGAGTGATAATAAAAGAAAAGTAGATGTGTGGTTGTACGACAACCCATTAACCGCAGACCCTAACGACAGCTTTGGCCGTGTACGTTCTGCAGGCATTGTCAATAATCAAGGTATTGCAGAGCGTATTAAAAAAGAAGGAAGTGAATATCAAACCGAGGCAATAGTTGAAATACTCAATAGAGCCGACCGTATTTGCAGTGAAGTAATAAGTGAGGGTTATGCCGTGCATACCGATTTTGTACATGCGCGCTTAGGTATAAGCGGAAGCTTTACCAACGAAGTTTACGACCCTAAACGACACAGTATTAATGTTGTTATGTCACCAAATGCTACGGTTCGTGATAATATTAAGGGCTTACCTGTGCAAATAATGGGTAAGGCCAATGTGGGTCCTGTTATTATTAGGGTTACTGATAGCCTTACTGGCGAAGTAAACGCAACTATAACACCCAATAATGCACTTACCGTTATGGGCGATAAAATTCAAATTGAGGGTGAGAATAAAGATGTAGGAGTATACTTTGTTAGCATAGCCGATAATAGCAGAACCAAAGTCAGTCAAATTATCAGCAATAAAAATAAAGAGTTGATATTGATGATTCCAGCTTTGGCCAAAGGCGATTATCATATTGAAGTAGTTACTCAATATAGCGGAAGTAATGCCATAGTTAAAGATCCCAGAATCGAAAGGTTAGAAGACATATTAAAGGTTGTCTGAAAATTAAGAACGACCTATAATTAAAATTAAGAACGCCCGTACTGATATTTCAGTACGGGCGTTCGGCGTTTTCAGTAGCCCCGTATTAAATTCTCCATAGCCTCGTATTGGAAAACTCGTACGTACATTCGTAATTTTCAGAGAAGGTTATGTGGTCTGATTATTGCTGTAAGAAAGACACACCTAAACGTCAGTTTATAATATAATGATTAAATACCTAACCTCAATTCTAATTTGCCTTAGCTGCAACATGCTTGCTCAAAGCGATACAATTCAGAATACACATCAAGCTTTAATAAAATATGGTGGAATAGCCTATAATAACTCATTCTCAATTCCCTTGGGCATGAGAGGAGCTTCAGTTGGTTTATCATATACCTACAGAAGGGATAACAACATTAAACATCGTCAGTTTTACGCATTTATTAATGGGCGAAAAACCTCTTTGAAGAATAAATATGCTTATCTAAAAGATGAAGTTCTGTACAACTATTTGCAAGGTTCATTAGGCACAGGTTATAATTGGGGTATTGTTAATGGCTCCAAGTTAAATGTACTAATAGGTAGCGGCATCACTCTTGAGGGTGAATTTATTGATCCTACGGATGTTGTGTTTAAAACATTGTATGCTGCAGAACCTTTTGGCAAATGGACAATTAGTGCTCCAATTAATGTAAATGTGTCATATAATATTGGTCGGCTTAGGGTTGAGAATTTAATTACACAACCATTAATTGGCATAGGTCATTTTCCTCAGCCTCCATATATACCCAAAAAAATTCCTTTTAATAACTTAAAATACTATAGCAAACCTAATACTGTGGTTTCGTTTACAAACCATTTATTACTTGTAAATCAGTTAAATATATCCATTCCATTCAAAGGCAAACGCTTGCGCTGTGGGTATGAGTTAAGTTATAGCAAGTATCAGGTGTCGGTAGAATCACAAGAGTATTGTCAACACTTATTTGTATTAGGAATCCAATTATAAAACTATGCGAAGATATATTACCTTTCTAATCTTACTAATTGCAGTAAACTATTCTTGTACCAAAGACATTGTAGATGATCGTGCTACTTATGTTGATGTCTTTGATTCCTTTTGGCATATAATGGATGAGCGATATGTATTTTTTGAAGAGAAGAATGTGGATTGGGATAGTGTATATGAAGATTATAAACCAAAGTTTAAAGAAGTTAAGTATTACCATCAGGCTATAGATCTTTTCGAGGAAATAATTTTAGAACTGAATGATGGGCATATTTCCGTAACTACATATTGGCACCATGTTATTAGTGTTAGTGGTATTGATACTTTAAATGCATTACCTTATTTAAATTATGAAAAGATTTATGAAAGATATCAGCTTAATAATATCCGGGAATATCCTAAAGTTCATATAGGACAATTAAATAATAGTATTACCTACCTAAGACCTTTGTATGGCCTGGATAAGATAAGCAGTGCCGATGTAGGCTTAGCGAACTATGAGCATAAAAATGGGGTTATATTGGATTTACGCGATTGCATGGGTGGCAACAGCGAAGGGCTGGGTTTGTTAGATGGATTCTTTGAAGGGAATAAAGATTTGTATTATCGACAATATAAAAACGGTAAAGAGCATCATAATTTCACTAAAAAGTACTCGGTTAAGCTAGAGGGGTTAGGTACTGTAAGTTCAGAAACGCCTATCGTAGTTTTAATTAATGATAATACTTACAGTATGGGTAATTTTATGGCTTCTGTAATGAAAGATATTACTGCTTGTAAGCTAGTAGGCCAAAAAACAGGTGGAGGAGGTGGGTGTGTAATTAGTGTATATTTAAATGGCGGTTGGAGCCTAACTTATACGTTTGATAGAGTTTACAATTTATCAGGAGAACTAATAGAAGATGGCATATTGCCAGATATAGAAGTTTTAAAGAGTAAGGACTTTTGGGAGAATGATCATCAAGAAACCGGTGAAGATCCTCAACTAGAGAAAGCATTGGAAGTTTTATTATTTTAATTCCTTTATCCTTTAAAAACAAAACTTAAGTATTGAATTTACTTGCTTGAGTTACTTTTTCTGTTAAGAACTTATTTATAGAATATTCTTTTTGTAATTTGCGCTCATTCAAATAAATACAAGACTATGTTTGTATAAAAGATTGAAAATCATTTAAACCCGTATTATGCGTTAAGGCATTGTCATCAGCATTCAAACTGTAGTAAAACAAGTATTTATAAAACACAGCCATAGCATCCTATAGCGAGACTTTTAAATAAGTGTAAGGTCTTGTTTTGAAACAGTTTGATTACGGAATAGATGTTTTAATGCATATTTTGGGTTAAAGCATGCAACTATAAATATATCTTGTTGTCTTTGAAAAAAAACAATGACCAATAACTAAATTCTAATGAACTAAAAAATATGCTCAAAACAAGTAAACCCTTTATTTTACTCTTCATCTCCCTACTGTTTCTTCATCTCCCCAATATATACGGAAATGTATTGTTCGATAAGGACGAAGTTGTATTAAGTGGTCATGTTAAGGATGCTGCCTCTGGCGAGCTACTTATTGGCGCCACCATCTATTTCGAGGAACTTAAGACAGGAACCATTTCCAATTTATATGGCTTTTATTCCTATAGCGTTACCCCAGGAAGTTATCAGGTAAAAGTGGTGTATCTGGGATATCAAACCATTGAAAAAACGGTGGATATTTCAGCCAATACAACTTTAAACTTTGAGCTTTCGGAAGAAACCGAATCTATTAATGAAGTGGTGGTGACATCTGAAAAAATAGATGCACATGTGCGTGATGCGCAAATGAGTGTTCAAAAGTTACAGAGTAAAGATATTAAAGCTATTCCGGCTTTAATGGGCGAAGTAGATGTGATAAAAGTGTTGCAATTAATGCCTGGGGTACAAGCTACTAGTGAAGGTTCGAGTGGGTTTAGTGTGCGTGGAGGTAACCCCGACCAAAACCTTATTTTATTAGATGAGGCTACCGTTTACAATGCAGGCCATATGCTTGGTTTCTTCTCGGTATTTAATAATGACGCGGTAAAAGATGTGAAACTATATAAGGGTGATATTCCTGCAGAATATGGCGGACGGCTTGCATCGTTGGTGGATGTTCGGATGAAAGACGGTAACAAAAAGAAGTTTTCAGGAACAGGTGGTATTGGCCTCATTTCATCGCGATTAACTCTAGAAGGACCGATTATAGAAGATAGGACATCGTTTATTGTGAGTGGACGACGTACCTATGCCGATTTATTTCTGCCGCTTTCCAGCGATGAATCCATACGAGATAATAAACTGTATTTCTATGATATTAATGCCAAACTAAATCATGAGATAAATAATAATAACCGCGTGTACTTAAGTATGTATATGGGGCGCGACGTTTTTAAGGAAGAGTTTTCGAAAATGGATTTTGGTAACAAAACATACACTGCTCGTTGGAATCACGTGTATAACCCAAAGCTATTTTCTAACCTTACCTTTGTGCATAGTAACTACGATTATAGTTTAGGAACCAATGAGGAGTCTTCGGGTTTTAAGTGGGTAAGTAAATTGCAAGATTACAGTTTAAAACTAGATTACAATTATTATTTAAATCCTAATATCACTTTAGATTTTGGAGTACAAAGTATCTTTCATAAAATAAAGCCAGGTACTGCTAATGGTACAGGCGAAGATCCTGTTTATGATAAGGTTGAAGTGCCTGACGCGCATGCCTTAGAGCATGCTGCTTACGTGGGTAATACCCACAAATTAGGTTCGCGAATGACCTTAAAGTATGGTCTGCGATTTACAGCATTTCAAAATATTGGACCAGGTACTTTTTATGAGTTTGACGAAGATTACGAGCCCGTGGAGGAAAAGAAATACGAAAGTGGTGATATCTTTAATACTTATGCAGGCATAGAGCCGAGAGTCGCCATGGCTTATATGCTGAATGAATCCAGTTCGGTAAAAGGTAGTTATTCACGAACTCGTCAGTATATGCATTTAGCCAGTAATTCCACTTCGGGTACACCTTTGGATGTATGGTTTCTTTCTTCACCCAATATAAAGCCACAAATCAGCGACCAGTTTTCGGTGGGCTATTTTAAAAACATGTTTGGCAATAGCATCGAAACATCGGTTGAGTTGTTTTACAAGGATATGCAGAACACCATCGACTTTAAAGACCATCCCCAGTTGTTACTCAATGATAAATTGGAAGGCGAGCTAAGAGTAGGTAAGTCGTGGGCTTATGGAGCAGAGTTTTTGGTCAAGCTAAAGCGTGAGGATTATAGCGGTTGGGTAAGTTACACCTACAGTAAATCGTACCGTAAAATACCAGGTATTGTAAACGGTGAGGCATATTTGTCGCCTTATAATCACGACCACGATATAGCAATAGTTTTAAACCGAAAGTTAGGTAAGCGAGGGCAGTTAAGTATGAATTGGGTTTATACTAGCGGTGCACCTTTTACAAAACCTGTTGGGCGTATGCATGTAGGTGGTGATGTAATTCCAATTTATTCTAGTCGTAACGAAGCCAAAATGCCCGATTATCATCGAATGGATGTATCTTATACCTTAAAAGGTAAAAACAAGAAAATGCGCAGGTGGGAAGGCGAGTGGAACTTCTCCGTTTATAATATTTATGGTAGAAAGAATGCTTGGTCTATTTATTACGACCAGGGTGATGAAAACTCAAATATCATTACACCTAAAAAAACTTATCTATTTCAGTTTATACCATCTGTAACCTACAACTTTAAATTTTAATTGACGATGCAATTATATAAATTCAAATATACATTTTTAGTAAGCTTTGTGCTGATAGTATTTTCTGCATGTACCGAGGATATTGATTTAGATTTTGATACCACCGAACCTCAGTTGGTGGTGGATGCTAGTTTTACGGATGAAGAGAGAAATCACTTTGTTCTCCTGTCGGTTTCTAGTCCTTTTGATAGCAACCAACCTAGTCCACCTGTTGTAGGTGCTACGGTTAGCTTAACGGATGGCTTGAATACCATATCTTTAAAAGAACAGAATGAGTATCCAGGTTCGTACCTTATTCCAGTAACTTACAAGGGGGAAGTAGGTAAAACCTATACTTTAAATATTTCAGGTGTTGATATTAATGAGGATGGAGTACAGGAGGAGTATGAGGGAAGTAATATCATGGCTCCACCTATGGATACGCATTTTATTGAGTTGGAATGGAGTTTAGGTCGTGGCGAAAAGTCATGGCACATTAACCTAACAGCCCAAGAAGAGGAGTCCACAAAAGATTATTACGCTTTTGCAGCCTATTTAAATGATGTACTAATCGATGACCAAATTTCGGAGTTAGAGTATATAGAAGATAAATATATCAATGGAAATTTAATTACGCTGTGGGTGCAAAGCGTAGTGGAGGAGGATGGAGATGGTGAGCCAACGGAGCATATCTTGCAACTAGATGATGTAGTTACGCTAGAGGTGCAGTCGATAAACGAAAATTATTACGACTTTATTGAAGCTGTGAATGAAGAAACAGGCATCAAAGTTCCTTTGTTTAGCGGCCCGCCAGCCAACGTACCAACAAATATAAGCAATGGTGCATTAGGGTTCTTTAGGGTGTACTCAGTTTCCAAAGAATCTATAAAAGTAACGCAGGAAATATTAGACCAGAGAGATTTATAGAAAAAGAGCTTCCTTTTGAGAAGCTCTTGTATGTGTTAGTGTAATTTGTTCGAGATAATATTGAAAAACTCCGATCGTGTAGCCTGATTATTTAAAAAGGCTCCTGTAAAATCAGATGTAGTAGTTTCCGAATGTTGTTTCTGAACACCTCGCATCTGCATACACATATGCTGCGCTTCAATAACTACAGCCACCCCCAACGGATTTAAAGTGTTCTGAATAGCATCTTTAATTTGTGTAGTTAACCTTTCCTGTACTTGCAGTCTGCGGGCAAAAGCTTCAACCACGCGGGCAATTTTACTTAAGCCAGTAATATGGTGACGTGGAATATAGGCCACATGAGCTTTTCCAAAGAAAGGTAACATGTGGTGTTCACACATAGAGTATAGCTCAATATCTTTTACGATGACCATCTGTTGATAATCCTCTTTAAACATGGCCGATTTAATAATCTCCTCAGGATTCATCTGATAACCCTGTGTTAAAAATTGCATGGCTTTAGCTACACGTAATGGCGTTTTTTCTAAACCTTCACGATTTACATCTTCACCTAGCAATCCAATTATCTCGCTGTAGTTGTTAGATAATTTTTCAGTAGTGGTATCATCATAGCTTTCAACTTTGCTGTATCCACCCTCTCCATTTAAAGTAAAATCCATGTACGGTAATGTTTATGCGCTAAATAATAAGAACGCAAAAGTCAGAAAAAAAAACAGGAAATCAGCTGAAATTTATATTTTTTTCAGAGATAAAGGAGGTGGTGATTTAGTAATCACCAAACTTCTTCTTCATCTTTTCCTCATAAGAGGCTATTAAATATTCCCATTCTGATTGTGAGATATACTGCCTACGTGGTTTCTTTAAGTTGTTAATTTTACTGCGATCAATTTGCTGCGAAATAGCCACATTACTAACTCCTAGTACTTGCGATGGCTGAATCATGGTTTTATATTGTACATCCATCGATCTAGCTTCTAAAAAGTTCTTCTGGTTCATCTCAGCATCCCACTCTTTTATAGGTTGCGTTTTGGCCTGATAAGTCGACGTAGCCACATTGTTTTGAGCTACAATATCATCCTGAGAACTCAACATGGGCATATTACGTGCAATGGCATTCGGGTTCATAATCTGTGGTATAATAACAACCTCAGATAACTCAATGGTATCTCTACTTAAAAATACACCCATTAAAAAATTAGCATTGGCCAGCGAATCATTTACCTGAACATAGAGTGGTTTAAAGCCAACGTAAGAGAAATGAACAACGTCACCATTTTGAGCCCAAAACGAAAATTGTCCTTCTTCGCTAGTGGTAAAATTTAATTTATCATTAATAGAGTATTTTGCATATGGAAGCGAAAATAGGCTATCTCCTTCCATAATAACCCCTCTGAACAAAAGAGAGTCTTTTTGCATCTGTGCCGAAGCCACTGAACAAATGGCTAATAGCAATACCGGAAGTATATGTTTTAATTTCATAACAAGTAGGTTTTAGGGAGTTCTATAAGTAAAACACAGATTACATCATTTTGGTTGAAGGTATGGGAAAAAAGAAGGAGAAACAAAATGTAACTCCTTCTTATGGTCAATTATAACTTGATGATTATATCTTTCAGACTGCGCTTAGGTACATGGTGTACCTCTTTAATATCGCGCCAATATTTATGATCCTTATCTAGTTCTTCAACTACTACTTCTTCCTTAGGTACTCCAATAGCAATAACCTGAATGATCTTATATTGCTGAGGAATATCTAGTTCGCGTTGCATTTGAAGTCGCTCTACAGATCCGATAATGCATCCTCCTAGGCCTTTTTCAACCGCTCCTAACAATATACTTTGGGCGGCAATACCATTGTCGCTAAAAAAGTTAGATGATATAGCAGTATCGTTAAGCATAATAATGTAAGCGGCAGGTTTCTCACCATCTTCTGGCCCGTGCCAGTTGGGTAGATATCCAGCCCAAGATAAATACTTAAACACAATACTGTTTTGCTCAGGACTATTGACCAAAAGGTATTTTAAAGGTTGCGCATTTCTAGCCGAAGGTGAAAGTCGAGCTAATTCAACCAATTCAGAAAGAGTCTCCTGACTCACTTCTTGGTCTTGGTGAAAGCGTCTGTAACTTCGGTTTTTTAAAATCAGATCTTTAAGCATAACTAAGGGGATTTATTATAAATAATTAGATTTTTTTCAAGCTTTGTTAGATTCTGGCACTTACAACATCCCAATCAATCAGCTTCCAAAAGCTAGCGATGTAATCAGGGCGTTTATTTTGGTAATCTAAATAATAAGCATGCTCCCAAACATCACATGTTAAAATAGGAGTAAGGTCATCTGTCATCGGATTACCAGCATTACTTGTCTGCACAATCTTTAATTCGCCATTGCTATCTTTAACTAACCAGGCCCATCCCGAACCGAATAAAGTAGCTGCAGCTTTAGCAAACGTTTCTTTAAACGCTTCAAAGCTTCCAAATGTTTTGGCAATAGCATCAGCTAATGCTCCTTTGGGTTCGCCACCTCCATCAGGAGAGAATGAAGTAAAGTAAAAAGTGTGGTTCCAAACTTGAGCTGCATTATTAAAAATACCGCCATCGGCTTTTTTAATGATAGTCTCTAAATCTGCATTCTCGAATTCTGTACCAACAACCAAGTTGTTTAAGTTGTTCACATAGGCTTGGTGATGTTTGCCATAATGAAAGTCAATGGTGTTTTTTGTGATGGTAGGTTCTAATGCATCAGCGGCATAAGGTAATTGTGGTAATTCAAATTTCATGATAATTTGTTTTAAATAATTGTCTGTATTGCTGTGCACTTTAATCATTAAGAATAAAGAGTACACTATTAACAAATTTAGAAAATACAGGATAAAATCCTACATGTTTTAAGTGTTATTGAATTATTAATTCAAAGAGTTAAATAAATAGAGCTGGACTAATAAGCCTAAATACTAGGAATGTACTTGTTTAAATAAGTTGTTACGATAAGAAAACTTCTTTACTGTGGAGAAGTACCTGCTTGTGAAATAGTAGAGGTAAGGCTCAAGAATATAGTTTGCGTTGAAGCGAGAGTGATTTTTTTTAGAAAAAAAACAGTGAAATGTTTGGAAATATATAAGGAATAGTTATCTTTGTATTAACTCATAGTTTAGGGTTAGGTTTGGTTAAAGATTGAAAGTAGCTGTCATAACGTTTGACGGCTACTTTTTTTTTGTGCATACACGTGGTCTATTGCTTTTAAAGTGTTAGAACCTAAATAGAAAAGAAGTGGAATGATACATGTGGTTTAAACCGTTATTAAACTCGGGAGATTGCCAATGTAATTTATAGGCAATAGATATTCCTTTATAAGTAATGACTGATCCGGCTCTAAAACCATAAACAATTCTTTCCACATCTTCGCCATGAATTACATAGCTTTGTGTTGTATTTGATAACATATTACCTTGAAGCGTTGCGTTATAAGCCACAAATCTGGCATTGGGACTAAAAGTTAAATAAGCTTGAAGTTTTTTGTCCTTTAGATATAGGTCTTCTCCAATAGATTCAAAAAATGAATTGGCATAACCTACTCTATAATTAAAGCCTACTTCTAGGTCGTTATACATGGTGCCAATCCTTGTTTTACCGTACGCCAGTATGTGGCTATAATCATTCTCAAACAACCCTTTTTGCAAAGACATGTTGTAGTTAATAATGGGTACTTCTTTTATCTGATTCTTCCAACCATTAGGAACGTGATTGTCTGTTAGTTCATGGAATTTATATTGAGTTATACCAGCTAAACTACTGGGGCCAATCAAACCTAAATCTAACTCGCTTCTAAATAGATATTTCTTTTCCACATTGGCGTATTTCATAAATGACTTGGCGTATAGTAGTCCTGCATACGGTCGATCGCCATAAAGAATTTCTTCAGGTTTGATATCCAGAGGTGTATGCATTTGTTGATGAAAGGAAAGGCCATAAATAATTTTGGATCGATCTTCAGGCTTAAAGAAAATATAGTTGATGGGGTTTTTCTTTAAAAAAGGAGCGATTAATTCCATATACAAGCCTTGTGTATAATAATAATCGGTTTGAAACATCACATCATTATCCATTGAAAATGTAAATGTGGTGTAATCACTTGGGCTTGGCTCATGCCCCTTATTTTGTGCATAAGATATATTGGCTAAACCAATCCATATTAGAAAAGAGAATAATCTTACCATAAACAATCTTTTAATACAACAAAACAAATAGCTCGCCATGTTTAATGAAAATTTATTATTACGCAGTTAAAGATTGTTAATGTGTGTTTCTAAAAAAAGAGATAACACAAATCATGAACAACATAATTTATTGCGAAGTCGATTCTGTTAGTTTAATGTTAAAATAGCATTGAGGAAGATAAAATATTTTGAATGCATAAGGCTTTAAGGTACATTTGTTAGTGTAATGTGCCTGAGTATGGCATTTATTTTAAACCAGACTGAACTAAACAACTGTCCTTTATGTTTTTATTTCAGCTCTACCATTCTACTTTAAAAAGAAATATTATGAAACATGTTTTTATGTTGCTGACTCTATGCTTGGTAGTTGTACTAAGTTATGGTCAGGAAGCAGAAAAAGAACTTACCAGAAAAGAAAAACGTGCTATGGCACGGGAAGAAAAAAAGAAAGAACAAGAGCTTATTGATAATCAATTGAGGTTGATAACAAAGGTGGCTGTGGATAGTGCTCAATGGGTACTTGAAGCGGATCGTTTATCAGGAAGAAAAGGAGGTACGATAAATGTATCGAGCACGTTAAATTTTATTGCTATTGAGGGCGATAAAGCTTTTGTTCAGCTGGGAAGTAATTCGGGGCTTGGTGCCAATGGAGTAGGGGGAGTTTCTGTACGAGGTAATGTTACTAAGTACGAAGTTGAGTTTAATGAGAAACGAGGTACTTATTATATTGTTGTTATGGTAAGTAGTTCTTTGGGAGTATTTGATATTCGAATGAATTCGAATAGTACTGGGCAAATGGTAGATGCTACTGTGAAGGGAAATAGCAGGCATAGTGTTAGATATACTGGTGCTTTGGTACCTGTTGCTCAATCGAGAGTTTATAAAGGAACGCCAATTTTATAATTTAAATATGAGAATAATGAAAAATGTAACACAATTAGTGTGGTTAGCATTAGTACTAGCCATCATGTCTAGTTGTAGTAAGATGGGAGCAGAGTATGTAGACGAATTAGATGTGACTGTAACCAATTTTGATCCTGAGTTTAATTTCGATCGTGAATTAACCTATGCGATGGACGATACGATAGTTCATATCAAAAATGGAGAAGAAAACGATGATGTTGAAAGAAAATTTGATGATGAAATATTAGAGCAACTGGCAGATCAACTAGAGGCTAAGGGCTATACAAGAGTAGAATTAGATCCTAATGATCCAAGCAATAAACCTGATTTTATTGTTTTGGTATCTGCTATAGTAGATGAAAATTACGGATATTACTGGTGGGGTTATCCAGGTTGGGGTTATTACCCAGGTTGGGGTTATCCTAATTGGGGTTATCCGGGCTACCCAGGTTACCCTTGGTGGGGCTATCCAGTTGCATACGATTATACAACGGGTACCTTGTTGGTGGAGTTTGCTGACTTAATGAATCCTTTACCTATGCCTAACGAACCTAGTAAAGAAATTTACCCAGTTTATTTTAGAGGTGCTGTCAATGGCTTATTAAGAGGTTCTGATTCGTATATCAGCAAACGATTAGAGATAGGAATAGACGATATGTTTAGTCAAGCTCCTTACGAAAATTAATTTGAAATCTATAAACATGAATAATATGAGAACTTTATATATTTCCATTTTTTTGATACTAATGGGAGTTTCTGGAATAGCACAAGAAAAGTATTCAATCATTAGTTATCCAATTGGCTTTGCCATGGGGGATACGAAGGATTTTATTGACCAAACAAGTTTTAGAGGACTAGGAATTGAGGTTGGGCGATTTATTGCAGATGATAAGGCAAGTATTGGGTTTCAGACCAATTTTCAAACCTTTTATAAGGAGCTAGCTAAGGATACCTATCCTATAAAGAATGGAGCGATTACAGGTAAGCAATATAGGTATATTTCGAGTATACCTTTATTAGCAAAAGGATTGTATTATCCAACAGGTCAAGAGTCAAAGGTTATTCCACATGTTGGACTTGGTATGGGTACTTATTATATTGAAAAGGAACGTAACATTGGTTTATATGGTACAAAAACTAGTGTTTGGCATTTTGGTTTAACACCACAAGCAGGTGTTAGTATTCCTATAAATTTTAGAACCAACTTTAATATAAATGCTGAGTACAATATGGCTGTTAAAACCCAAAAGCATGATGCCGAAAGCTGGTTGACACTTTCGTTTGGTTTTAAGTATATTTATTAAGGAAAAGATTAAACTTAGATATTAGGAGTTGGGATTTGTCTCAACTCCTTTTTTTTAGCTTATTTTTTAATAAACGCCTTTGCCATAGGATTAGCGCTTATGCCATGTGCAAACACACTCAATAATATGGTAAAAAAGGTTGTGATAACAATAGTGTTGCCATGCGGTAAGTGTTCCTCTAAAACCATAATAGCAAATACTATACTGGCTAATCCTCTAGGGCCAAACCATGCTGTGAATAACTTGGCGTATGAGCTTACTTTTGCATTAAACAATGAGAGTAATACAGGAACTATTCTTATTATGGTCAGGCTTAGTATCGAATATAAAACAATCTCCCAAGTAAGCAGATGAATAATTCTACCTGTAATAACGCTACCGAATATAACCCATACTATCGCATTAAGGATTTTTCCTATGGCTTCGCTGCCTTCTAAATATTCTACTTTATTCGATTTAAATCGGATGTTAAAAACAATTCCACCAATAAAACAAGCAATAAAACCGCTACCTCCTAAAGTTTGAGCCAATAAAAAAGAACTTAAGGACATTAGTATGATGATGGAGGGTTTCCATGATGACTCGATCCATTCTTTCCTGATCCCTCTTTTTATTAAAATATCACCTATAAAAGCAATGGATGCACCAACTAAAACTCCTATCCCTATTTCTTGCGCAAAAAGACTTAATCCATAACTGAATGAAACAGGATCATTACTACTCATTGAGTGAAACGCCAATAATAGCATTAGGATAGGAACACAAATACCATCGTTGAGGCCACTTTCAACGTTAATTCCTTCTCTAATTTTTGAAGGAACAGACTTGTTTGATACAACAGGCTCTCCTAATGCTGCATCTGTTGGAGCTAAGATAGTACTCAGAATAGCCACTTCAATCCACGAAAAGTCAGGGAATATAATCATACCTATGCCAAAGCCAAGTAAAATGGTAATGGGCAAGCCTATCAATAATAGTTTAGATGGTAAGCCTAACTGATGTTTTAATACTTGTAAATTAGCCTTTGAGGCATCGCTAAATAGTACCAAAGCTAAAGCGAATTCAGCTAATAGTTGATAATTCTCTTGCCCTAGTTCTATTTCGAAAACATGAAAAGCCAGAGGTCCTAATATTAATCCTATCATTAAAAATACGATAGGAGCACTGATAGGATATCTTTCAATTTTTCCTGCGGTTAAGCTATATGCCAAGATGATTAAAAACAGGATGGTAAAGTGCAAATACATAGAATGGTTTGGTGTCTGAGTTTAGTTTATCTTACTTAGATCAAGGTTTTTTAATAATTCTAAAATATGCGTGTCGTTATACGATACTTCATCCGTAATCTGCAATAATTGTTCTGCGGTCATGTGAAGGTATTCATCATGATTACTGATTAAGTAAATACCACTCATCTCCAGAACCCCAGGAGCAATGTTCCATTTATTATTTTCGTCGTAGTACTCAGTTGGTTTATAAACTACCCTTGGTATAGCTGCAAGTATAAAATTTCCATCTTCTTTCCATACGATAAGATTAATGTAGGGATGATCATTCTTAGAGAAATCAACTCCAATTTGTTTTTCTAAAGCATAAAAGGTGTCAGTTAAAGTATCAATCGATGAACTTTTAATAATGATAGGGTTTCTTCCATATGTATCTAGTATACCGATTGATAAATCCGCTTTGCTAACTATTTCTTTAAATGAGGATTTGCTGATGTCGGCAGTTAATGGAACATCGTTTTTGTTTGAAATATAGTGGCAATTAAAATGGTAATTCTTTATGGCTGCGTTTTTGGAACCTTCAATGGCAATTGTTGCATCATTGTTTTCATTTATAATATTTAAAACATGCTTAAGATGTATACCTAAAAATTCACCTCCATGTGTATTCGAAACGAATAGTTCATGTCCCTGAAATAAGGAAATATTGGTTTTGATTAAGGATTGGATAGATTCCTTATTGGAAACTACTAAGGTGCAAAAATCACACTCTTTCTTCGGGTATTCCTGTTTGTTATACCAAGTAAGTTCTTGTGAGTTGGCAATATATTTCAAGTTGAATGATAATTCGCTATTCGAAGTAATGGTGCGTGAGTTGATATTGTTATCCTCCATAGTCTTAAAATTTAAGTTCAGAATTAGTTATTATAGTAGAGTTTTATTTTTGACAATAAATATAAGAATAATACTTATTGATAGATGATCTTATTTAAAACAAAAAAGCCGATTCGAATGTTCGAATCGGCTTTGAAATATATAGATGTTTTATCTTACATCATTCCAGGCATACCTCCGCCCATTCCACCCATCGGTGGAGCTGGCATAGCAGCCTCATCTTCTTGCTCATCTACAATTACACACTCAGTAGTTAAGAACATACCAGCGATAGAAGCAGCGTTTTCAAGAGCAATACGAGTTACTTTTGCAGGATCGATTACACCAGTTGAAAGGAAGTTTTGGTACTCGTCAATACGAGCATTGTAACCGTAGTCTCCTTCTCCTTCTTTTACTTTTTGTACTACAACAGCACCTTCTTTTCCAGCATTTGCTACAATCTGACGTAATGGCTCTTCAATTGCTCTTTTAACAATTTCGATACCTGTATTTTCGTCTTCAGTATCGCCGCTAATACCGTCTAATGCAGCGATAGCACGAATAAGTGCAACACCACCTCCAGGAACAATTCCTTCTTCAACAGCAGCACGAGTAGCACTTAATGCATCATCTACGCGGTCTTTTTTCTCCTTCATTTCCATTTCAGAAGCAGCACCAACGTAAAGTACAGCAACACCACCAGCTAATTTAGCTAAACGCTCTTGTAGCTTTTCTTTATCGTAATCAGAAGTTGTGTTAGCAATTTGAGATTTGATTTGCTCAGTTCTCTCCGTAATTACCTCTTTTGCTCCAGCACCGTTTACAATAGTTGTATTTTCTTTATCCAGTGTTGCTTTTTCAGCCTCACCTAACATCTCTAAAGTAGCTTGTTCTAATGAAAGACCAATTTCTTCAGTAATTAAAGTACCGTTAGTTAAGATAGCAAGATCTTGTAACATCTCTTTTCTTCTATCGCCAAAACCAGGTGCTTTAACAGCAGCTACTTTTAATGAACCACGAAGACGGTTTACAACCAAAGTTGCTAACGCTTCTCCGTCGATATCTTCAGCAATAATTAATAAAGGACGACCTGTTTGAGCAGTTGCTTCAAGTACAGGAAGAAGATCCTTCATGGTAGAGATTTTTTTGTCGTGAATTAAGATATATGGATTATCTAATTCAGCAGCCATTTTCTCTGTATTAGTCACAAAGTAAGGAGAAATATATCCTCTGTCGAATTGCATACCTTCTACTACATCAACAGTCGTTTCAATACCTTTTGCTTCTTCAACAGTAATAACACCTTCTTGACCTACTTTTTGCATAGCTTCTGCAATTAAGCTTCCGATGTTAGCATCGTTGTTTGCAGAAATCTTAGCTACTTGCTCAATTTTCTCGATATGATCACCAATTTCTTGAGACTGAGCAGCAATACTTTCTTTAGCTGCTTTTACAGCTTTATCGATACCAGCTTTAAGCTCCATTGGGTTAGCTCCAGCAGTTACGTTCTTTAATCCAACGCTTACGATAGATTGTGCCAATACGGTAGCAGTAGTTGTTCCGTCACCTGCGTTATCAGCAGTTTTAGAAGCTACTTCTTTTACCATTTGAGCTCCCATATTTGCATAAGGGTCTTTTAACTCAATTTCTTTAGCCACAGAAACACCATCTTTAGTGATAGCTGGAGCACCGAATTTTTTGTCGATGATAACGTTTCTTCCCTTAGGTCCTAAGGTTACTTTAACTGCGTTTGCAAGTTGGTCAATCCCGCTTTTTAATAAGTCGCGAGCTTCAATATCGAATTTAATTTCTTTAGCCATCTTTTAAATACTTAATTGTGATGATAATTATTTAATGAATAATACGTCTGATTGAGAAACTAGTAAGTAATCAACTCCGTCGATGTTTAATTCTGTACCAGCATACTTACCGTAAAGAACAACGTCGCCAGCAGCAACTTCCATTTTCTCATCTGCTTTTTCAGCACCTACTAATACAACTTCTCCTTGAAGAGGCTTTTCTTTTGCTGAATCAGGAATAATGATTCCACTAGCTGTTTTTGTTTCTGCCGCTTGAGGCTTAACCAAAATTTTTCCAGCTAAAATCTTTCCTTGTACTTGTGACATATCTTAAATGATTTAAAAGTTAAACAATTTATTATTGTGCCTTTCTTTTTTCATAAACTGTGCCAATCCTAATATCTGTCTTTTTGAGTGTATTGAACTGACATAATTGCATAGAAGGCATGACATAGGATACTTAGTTAGTGACTAAATGAAGAAACTAACTAGGTGACTATTTGTATTATGTTGATTTGATATCTTGTGCGTAGAAACGAAAAGTGCCGATATGATGACATATCGGCACTTAAATATTTTCGTATAAACGTTGTTTATTCTTGCGTTCCTGCGTTTTCGTCAGTTGCATCTCCACCTGCCGCTGGAAAGCTCGGAAGCTCAGTTTGTACAGGAGCAATCTGGTTTAATTTATCATCAAGTTCAGAGTCGCCTGAAGCAACACCTGGCTTTTCAATAACCATTACTGCAACTAAAGATAATGCTAAAAGACTAGCAGCTAAATACCACGTTGCTTTACCTAAAAAGTCGGTAGTTTTTCTAACCCCCATAATTTGGTTTGATGCTGAAAAATTAGAAGCTAATCCTCCGCCTTTAGAATCTTGAACCAAAACTATTAGTATCAAAGCGATACTTACTACTATTACTAGAACAGATACAACTGAATACATATCTTTTATTTATTTTATTGATTTTCTTTTATTTCCTTAATTCGACGTGCAAAGTAAGCACTTTTTTCAGGATATTTCAAGTGTAATTTTTCAAAAATCGAAATAGCCTTGTTTTTGTTGCCTTGTTTGATGTATATCTCGGCCAATGTTTCGGTTAAAATATCATCTTTAGCACTGGTACTATCACTACTTAAATCAAGCTCTTTTGTCTTTTTAGATGGATTGGCAACCATCTGTGGTTTACTATTCAGGAAATTGTCAATTAAGTCCATTCCTTTCTTAACGGGATCTTTAGCCTCCTCTTTTTTAGCGGGCTGTGTATAATGCATAGCATGTAACCAATCCGAAAATGATTTGGTAGAATTCTCATCTGTATCCTCCTCTTCCTTTAATTCAGGAAGTATGTATGAAGAAGATGTGGTCATTTCATAATCCAGCAAATCAGCGGCAGGTAAAACAATATTCTGAACTTCAGGTTCAGCCTCTTCTTTTTCTTCATCAGGCTTTTTTGCAGTAAAGTTAAATACCTGTCCATCTTCATCTATAAAATCATCCGATGCATCGAGATAATTATCCGTAACCGTAATCGAAGCTTCTTCTGTTTCAGCATTCTCTATTCCTGTATCCTCAGTATTTAATACCTCAGGTGTAGTTTTAAGAGCTTCTGAAGTTTCACTTATCTCTTCTGTTTCAATATTACTTTGAGGAACTATATTATTAATGATTTGAAATAACTTAGTTCTATCTGGAATAAAGGCAGCTGAAGTTTTAAGTTCGCTGTTATATCGGATATGGTCGAGCTTATGCAAGTTTTTTAACCACAGCATTCTACCCATCTGAAAAAATGGATACGCTTCTAGTATCTCCTTCATGCCAGATAGCGTTTCTTCCGAAACAGATTCAGGATTCCTTATTATATCAGCAAATTGAGCTTTATTCATTACAATTGACTACCAGTCTGAAAATGCTTTGTTAAAAATATCCTGCGTTATTTGTTCAATGATTAATTCTGTCAGCTCACTTTCAATTTCATTGATGTTTTGCTCGCTAGGGTAATCTTGGTATGCTTTAAAGGATGATTCCCAGCCTTGCTGAGGATCTTTAAAATTACGATAGGTTACTTTAACAGTTACCGTCAATCGCGTTTCTGCCGAAAGTGCATCCGCTTGAATCGCCATCGGACGAATACTGTATCCTGTTATTTGCCCCGAAAAATCGATATCTCCATTTTCCTCTGTTAGTGCTAATCTGGATTCATTGGTGACTCTATCTTTTAGCGCTTCGGTAAATTCCTGACTTAAAGTTGGATTTATTAAAGGAGCTCTATTTTCAAAATATTGTACGGTAAATGTTTTTAAATTATCAGGAACCGAGGCTCCGTTTAAAGTGAAATTAATGGCACAACTAGACAGTCCAATAAGCAGAACCAGATATATAAGTAAATTCCTCATGTTAATTAGTAATGTTATATTCTTTAATTTTTCGATAAAGTGTACGTTCAGATATCCCCAATTCTTGTGCCGCATATTTACGTTTGCCATTATATTTATCTAAGGCTTTTTTAATTAGCTCAATTTCCTTGTCTTCCAACGATAAGGATTCCTCTACAAATTCTTCGGTATCCTCAATGCTACCATGTATATTATTAGGTGGCGCATTGTTTATAATCACAGGGGCTTCTCCTTGTTGTGGCGCATTAGCCGTAAAATCTGTTTCTTGGTTATATAGTTTTTGAATGATATGGGCATGCTCACCTTGTGCATTGATAGAGCCATCTTGCTGAATCATCTCCAATACCAACTTTTTTAAGTCACCCATGTCCTTTTTCATATCAAAAAGAACTTTGTATAATATTTCGCGCTCATTAGCAAAAGAAGCTTCTCCTCCGGGAGGATTCTCCATAACGGCGGGTAAATTATTTCCTGTGTTAAATGGAATATACCCTGTCATTACTTCGCCGCTGATATCTCGATTTTCTTCGATGACTGAAATCTGCTCTGTAATATTTTTTAACTGACGTATGTTTCCAGGCCAGCGATATCGGTTGATGAGTTCGCGTGCTTCTGGCTGCAACTTAATGGCTGGCATACGATATCTATCAGCAAAATCGTTCGAAAACTTTCTAAATAACAAATAAATATCATCGGCTCTTTCGCGTAAAGGAGGAATATTGATAGGTACACTACTTAATCGATAAAATAAGTCTTCTCTAAACTTACCTTCCTGCGTAGCTTTTTCCATCATTACATTGGTTGCAGCAACCACTCTCACATTGGTTTTTAAAACCTTAGATGAACCTACTTTTATAAACTCGCCAGCTTCTAAAACTCTTAAAAGTCTAACCTGCGTAGAAAGCGGAAGTTCACCTATCTCATCTAAAAATATGGTGCCGTTGTTGGCTTCTTCAAAGTACCCTTTTCTGTCGGATAAGGCTCCTGTAAAGGCTCCTTTTTCGTGACCGAAAAGCTCTGAGTCTATAGTCCCTTCTGGTATTGCACCACAGTTAACAGCTATGTATGGGCCATGTTTGCGAGCACTAAATTGATGAATGATTTTAGGAAACACCTCTTTTCCTGTACCACTCTCACCACTTATTAAAACAGATAAATCGGTAGGGGCTACCTGAACTGCAACATCAATAGCCCTGTTTAAACTATATGAATTACCGATAATCCCAAAGCGTTGTTTTATCTGCTGTATATCCATGATTAATATTTTTGATGTTGTTATTTAATGGTTGACTTTACCAAGAGCCTGAAATATTTTCAGTAAAGCCTGACAAAGTTACAATTCTCAAAACAAAAACAGTGCTAATTAAAGGATCAAATTTTCTAAAAAATATAGATAGTTTGCCAAATACAGTTGCTATATTGGGGGTATGGTTATCTATAAAACTAAAACGTTTTTAGTTTAGACGTAATAAACATGAACTAAGCAACAAACAAATCCTAATTTTATTATGGACACACCTGTATTTGTAAAAAACGATCCGTGGTTACAACCTTTTGAAGAAGCAATCAAAGGACGAATTGATCACTATAACAATAAAGTATCATACCTCAACAATATTTTTGGTGATTTATACCAGATGGCGGGAGGCTATGAATATTATGGCCTGCACGAAGAAAACGACTTTTTTCGCTTAAGAGAATGGGCACCCAATGCTACCCAAATATTTTTAATTGGTGAGTTTAGCGAGTGGAAGTGTGATGATAAGTATAAGTTTAATCAGTTAGACCATGGAAACTGGGAAGTTTTTATTCCTAAAACAGTTTTAAAACATGGTAGCTTATTTAAACTACATATGTTTTGGGAAGGTGGAGACGGTTTGCGTTTACCTTCATATATTAACAGAGTTGTTCAGGATGACGAAACTAAAATATTTAGTGCGCAAGTCTGGAAACCCGAAACGGAATTTAAGTGGGAGGATGAAGGCTTCATTCCTCAGGTAAATCCACTTTTAATTTACGAGGGACATGTAGGGATGTCTTCTGAAGAGGAAAAAGTAAATTCCTATACCGAGTTTAAAAACGACATTCTTCCAAAAATTATAAAAGCAGGATATACTACCATTCAGTTAATGGCCATTCAAGAACATCCTTATTACGGTAGTTTTGGTTATCATGTATCCAACTTTTTTGCAGTTTCTTCACGTTTTGGAACACCAGAAGAATTAAAAGATTTGATTAACGAAGCCCATAAAAATGGGATAGCTGTTATCATGGACATTGTGCATTCGCATGCGGTTAAAAACGAGGTGGAAGGAATTGGCCGTTTCGATGGTACTGCATATCAGTATTTTCATGATGGTGGAAAGGGTGACCATCCAGCTTGGGATAGTAAGTGTTTTAACTATGGCAAAACAGAGGTGCTGCAGTTTTTACTCAGTAACTGCCGTTATTGGATTGAGGAATTTCATTTTGATGGATTCCGTTTTGATGGAGTAACAAGTATGTTATATGTACATCATGGTTTGGAGTATGCTTTTTCTTCGTATGCCGACTATTTTAATGGTACAGAAGATACGGATGCCATGACCTATTTAACATTAGCTAATCAGCTTATCCACCAAATTAATCCGCACGCTATGACTGTTGCCGAGGATATGAGCGGGTTACCAGGTTTAGCCGATACGGTTGAAAATGGAGGTTTGGGTTTTGATTACCGCCTATCCATGGGAGTGCCCGATTTTTGGATAAAGATGATTAAGGAGCGTGCAGATGAAAACTGGAATGTAGGTCAGATTTTTCATGAGCTGTCGCAACATCGCTATGGCGAGAAAACTATTTCGTACGCGGAATCACATGATCAGGCCTTGGTGGGAGATAAAACCATCATTTTCCGATTGGTAGATAAGGAGATGTATGATAAGATGGATTTGGCTTCGGAAAGTTTAGTGATTGATAGAGGGTTGGCTTTGCATAAAATGATTCGTTTGGCCACTTTGTCAACGGCCTATGGTGGATACTTAAATTTTATGGGAAATGAGTTTGGGCATCCAGAATGGATTGATTTTCCGCGCGAAGGAAATGGATGGTCGCATAAATATGCCCGCAGACAATGGAGCTTGATGGATAATCCTGATCTGAAGTTTAAATTTTTGGCAGAATTTGATAAGGTAATGATTAAAGAAGCAAAAGGTGGCTTTCTGCAAAATAACGAGCCTTGCTATGCGATGAACATTAACGAAGCGGATCAAATAATGTGCTTTAAAAGAGGCGAGTATTACTTCGTATTTAATTTTTCGCCTACTAACTCTTACACCGATTATGGTATTTTTACCGATGCAGGACGATATAAAATTGTTTTAAGTACAGATAATACTGCATTTGGGGGCTATAGTAACGTGGATGAATCCATATCGTATTATACGCACCGCATGCCATACAACCAAGATCAATACCAACTTAAGCTTTATCTTCCAGCTCGAACAGCCTTTGTTATGAAAAGGATTCCTCCCAAAAGTGTTCATTAATAGCAATATTGAAAATAAAGAGATTAGAAATAAAAAAAATAAGGGCTTCCAATTGGAAGCCCTTATTTTTTCATACAATTTTATTTAAATAATTAATCACGGACGAAAAATCAATGACTAATACTAAATGTCCAATTTAACTTATATCCATCTAACACAGCAGATGTCCGTTTGAGAAATAGAGTCTGGATTAACAGGGAACATGCGAATTCCAAAATTATATACACCTGGAATATTTAATTTATGATTCAGGGAATAATGTAATTTGGAACCTTCTGTTCTTTCTAGTTTAAACTGCTCTAAACTCAACATCTTTGCAGATCCATCGTCATTTACATCGGCGAAAATAGCTTGTACACTCATCTCTGTGCCAATTAATGCTTTTAAATCGATGGATAAATTAATTTGATATGTTTCGCCAATACCTAGCTGGCGAGCATAAATATCTGGCATTTCAACGTTAATTACCTCAACGTCGTTCCAGTTCGATTTAACTTTCCTTTTCCAGTCTGTAATCTCTCTTACTTTTTTGCAATCATCCGCTACTAAGGTTTTAAGATTACTATCCATTTTTAAGTAAAAACGATCAAGGTAGTCATCCATCATACGTTTAGTGGTGTATGTTGGAGCTATCTCAGCAATAGAGTTTTTAATGTATTGAATCCAACCGGTAGAAATGCCCTTTTCGTTTTTGTTATAAAACAAAGGCACTACATCATTCTCGAACATGCTATAAATGGTTGCAGCATCTAACTCATCCTGATAATTCTGGTCGTCGTAGGTTCTTTTGTCGGACAATGCCCAACCTGCACCTTCTCGATAGCCTTCGTACCACCATCCATCAAGTACACTAAAGTTTAATACTCCATTTAACTCAGCCTTTTCTCCACTGGTGCCAGACGCTTCTAAAGGTCGCGTAGGCGTATTAAGCCATATGTCGACACCACTAACTAAGCGCTTGGCCAGTTCCATGTCATAATTCTCTAAAAAGATAATCTTACCTAAGAATTCTGGTTTTTTAGAAATTTCTACAATATGTTTAATCAACGATTGTCCTCCTCCATCAGCAGGGTGTGCTTTACCTGCAAATATAAACTGAACAGGTTTATCAGGATTATTTACAATTTCTGACAATCGCTTTTCATCTGTAAATAGGAGGTGAGCTCTTTTATAAGTAGCAAACCTACGAGCAAAGCCAATGGTTAAGGCTTTATCGTCGATAGCATCAATTACTTCAACAATCTGAGATGGGTCGGAATGGCTGTTGGACATGTTGCCGGCCATTCTGGCTTTTACAAAGTCAATTAATTTGGTACGAAGTCCCGATTTTACAGCCCATATATCTTCGTCTGATACATTTTGAATCTGTCTCCAATAATCTTTATTAGAAAGATCAGATTTAAAATTCTGATCAAATTTGTCCTCATATAACCTTTGCCAATCGCATGATGTCCAGGTTCCGTAATGAACTCCGTTGGTTACATAACCAATAGGTACTTCCTCTGGGAAAAATCCTTTCCAGAGATTTTGGAACATATTTCGAGAAACTTCTCCGTGTAACCAACTAACTCCATTTATCTGCTGAGATGTTTTCACCGCGAGCACACTCATGGAAAATTTCTCATTTTTATCCAGAGGATTTTCTCTACCTAAAGCCATAAAATCATCCCACGAAATTTGCAATTTCTCAGGAATATGGCGGAAGTAAATACGAATTAAATCTTCATCAAATTTATCATGACCTGCAGGTACAGGCGTATGTGTTGTAAATAAAGTGGATGCTCTAACTAATTCTAAAGCTTCAGAGAAAGAATAGTCACCTTGTATATGTTTAATTAATCGAGAAATATTTATTAAAGCTGCATGACCTTCGTTACAATGGAATAGGTTTGTTTTAATACCTAGTGTATCTAGTAGCTGAATACCTCCCATGCCCAGTAAAATCTCTTGCTTCAGTCTGTTTTCCCAATCTCCACCATATAAGCTATGTGTAATGTGGCGGTCGCTTTCACTATTTAATTCGTGATCTGTATCTAAAAGATATAAGGATATTTTACCTACTTCTGCTTTCCAGACTTTAACATGCACGGTTCTTCCTGGAGGCGACATTTGAAGCACCAATGGCGTTCCATCTGTATCCTTAACCTCAGTAATCGGTTGGTTAGAGAATTCTTGTTTATCGAAATTTGCTTGCTGATCTCCATTGATAGTAACCGACTGGCGGAAGTAACCAAATTTGTACAATAAACCAATGGCGGTCATATTTACATTTGAATCACTGGCCTCTTTTAAATAGTCACCAGCAAGTACACCTAAACCACCAGAATATATTTTTAATACATCGCTAATACCGTATTCCATGCTAAAATAAGCGATAGAAGGATCCGATTTACGAGGCCTGTCCATATATGTTCGAAACATATTGTAGATTTTATCTAGCTCCTCAATAAATGTTGGCTTTTCAGCGAGCTCTACCAGATAATCATAACTTACTCTTTCAAGTAATTTAATAGGATCTTTGCCGCTTTCTAACCAAATTTCTTTATCAATAGACTCAAATAATTCAGTAGCCTGATAGTTCCAAGTCCACCAAAGGTTTTGAGAAAGTTCTCTTAAGTTTTTGATTCGCTCGGGTAGTTTAGACTTAACAAATAGCTTTTTCCAAACCGGGAAAGCTGATTTCTCAGGTTTCACGTGAATACGTTTTTCCAGTTTTATCTCGCCAATTTGTTCTTTTCTATTTTCAACAGCTTTGAGCGCTACATCATACGATTTGTAATAGTATTCTATTAATGAATCCCACTCAACGCCATCAGCAATTTTTTTCGCTTTTTCTCTAATAACAGATATTTCCTTAGGTGATTTTCCAGCAAACTCTTCAATGCTGTCTGAGATAGCTGTAGCGGTTTCTTCATTATTATGGTCGTTGCGTTCTATTACTGCAACACCGTCATTAATACCGTTAGAGAATTGCGTAGCCCAAATGCCAAAACCCGCTAGATTAGTGGTGATGGTAGGAATGTAAAAAGCAAGGCTTTCTAATGGAGTATATCCCCATGGTTCGTAATAAGATGGAAATACGGTTAAATCCATTCCTATTAAAATATCATAATAAGGAATGTTGAATATACCATCGTTACCATTTAAATACGAAGGAACAAAGATTAATTTAACGGTATCATCCTCTTCGTTGTTTAAATGAATGTCTTGTAGTTTGTTGATAATTGGGTCATAGCCTAAATCATTTAGGCCATGGGTTAAAAATGGATTTTCTAAATCCTCGTTACTTTCGTTGTTTAATTTGGCTATTAAATCTTTTCGAGCTCCGTAATTATTGGCGGGTATAAGTACAAAAACGATAGTTTCTCTTTTGTAGTCATCATTATCGTTTAAATGTTTTAAGCCATCTAAAAATACATCAATACCTTTATTACGATACTCATATCTGCCACTATTAGCAACAAACAAGGCGTCGTCAGATACTTTATATCCTAATAATGCTTCCGATACTTTTTTAAGCTGAGTTCTGGCATAATCTCTTTTGTTGTCGAAATCGGCTCCCTTAGGAACAAAATCACTTTCGAAACCATTGGGCGTTACCACATCCACTTGGCGTTCCATAAACTGAGCGCACTCTTTTGCGGTAATTTCCGAAACGGTTGTAAAACAATCTACATTGCGTGCACAGTTTTTTTCTAAAGAATGCTTAGCCACTACCCCAATTTTATGTGATTGTTGATCGGCATTAAACGACTCAAGGTAATCGTATAAAGGTTCGCCATTACCTGCTAACGATCGTCCAACTACAGTAGCATGAGTGGTAAACATAGTAGCAATCTGCGGAAGGCCATTTTTAAGGTATAAGGCTCCACTACCAGTCATCCATTCGTTAAAATGAGCAACTACCTTATTGGTTATGTTGAGATAACATTTATAAAAACTTTCAATTACTTTACCTACTGCATATCCAAACAATGAAGATTCGATATAATCCCACTGACCAGAAAGCGAATCGACTTTGTATAATTCCCAAAAACGAGATAGGATGTCATTTTTTTGAGGGATGAATGAGCTAAAGTCAATCAATAAGGCAATAGGTTCACCCACCACTTTCCATTTACCAATTTTTACGCGTAAGCCATCCTTGGGTAAAACTTCTCTCCATTCAGGAAAGAGGCTATCGTCTTCAATAAACTCGGGATTATTTTGACCTGCATGAACATCGGGACCAATAAAAATAATTTTATCGCCAAAATTTTCAACAAGGGTTAATGCTTTTGTGGATAGAACGGTATGGATGCCACCCATTTTATTACAGACTTCCCAACTTGTTTCAAATATATAGTCGGGCTTTAGATAGTTGTCAGTCATTTTAGTAAAAGCTAATAAAGGTAAAATGGTTGTTTCGATTAAAAAATGTAAGCACCTTTAAGCAAAGGTGCTTAGTTAGTAGAATTATGGAATTATAACTGAATAACTCCATTTTTTTCAGCATCACCTAAACCTGCATCAACAAAAGAATCAGCACTTTCGTCGTTCACCCAAAGGGTGTCATTCACCAAGTATCTGAATTGAATATCAGATCCGCTGGATAAATTAATGGTTTGTGTAAAATCACCCGACTTTAAAGCTTTCATCGGTTCGGTGTCTTTGTCCCAATTGTTGAAATTACCAACAACTTTTACCGTTTCAGCAGCTATGTCTGCTGTTTTCTCAAATTTAAAAGTAACCTTACATTCAGGTTTACTTTTTAAAAACTGTTTTTTAATACTCATAATTAGTTTAATTGATAAAAATAAAGGTTCTTAAATGTATTAAAGGCTTTTCTTTTTCTTCTTTTTAGCTCTTAGCTTTTTAACACTGGCTTCTAATTCAGCTATTTTGGCTTCCTTATCTTCTAGTATGCTTGTTAAGTTAGAGATAGTTTCATCTTGTGAATTTTCAGGAACCGCAGCGTTTAGTCTAAGCGTAAAGTCACTCAAAACATTCATGTAATTAATGAACGCTTGATATGGAGATTCGTATGGGTTAAAATATGCATGTACATCTCCATCCGAGAAATACTTAGTACACATATAGTAAAAATGATCACTGGCTTGCATGTAAATCCAGTCGTCTTGTAGCTTGGCATCTTTGCACTTTTCAATTTTTGGCAATAGTGCATACAACTTATTAAATGCCTCTTCTTGCATTTCATTTCCCAACCAAGCCGTTAAGTCACGCTCTTCGTCAGCCCAAGATATAGGGTAGGGCACGTTAACCGCAGAAACAGGTTGAAGATTATCTGCTACCTCAGACGGTGTAGAGAACGAAAATTCAGGATGTTTTAATATCTCTTCAGGTAATTCCTTTAAGAATTTAAAAATACCTGTTTCTTCCCATTGATGTTCTCCAAAGGTTTCGTAATCCATAAAAAGGTTGACCACTTCTGCTTTAGGGTCAAGATCTTTAAGCCATTGTGTATATTTTTGTGGCGTAAGAGGATGTTCACTCCATCCTTGGTTTCCAAACCTAAAAGCAATATCATCACTTAAAACAAAGTTTTTAAGCAATACTTTTAACTTAGGGTTGATGCTATTGCAATAAAGATAGTTAGGGCTCTTCCATCCAAGTACATGTTTGGCACCTTCGGTAAGCATGGCTTTGTAACCCATTTTATATACCATTTCGCCCATTTCGTCGGAGTAAATTAACTCAGTATTCCTAAATACTTTAGGTTCCTGATTAAATAACTCTTTAATAACGTCACCATGCATTTTTACCTGACGCTCAAACTCTGGTTTATTTTTTAGGGCTACTAGCGAGTGACAGTACGTTTCTGCCAAAAACTCAACCTGACCAGTTTTAGCTAAGGTCTGAAAGCTTTCGATTACTTCAGGTGCATATAGTTGAAATTGCTTGATTGCTACACCAGACAAGGAAAAGGCTACTTTAAACTTACCTTTGTTGGCGTTTATTATATCTAAAAGAATTTTATTGGTAGGTAAATAACATTTCTCAGCAATCTTTAATAAGATGCTTTCGTTGCTGTAATCATCGTAATAATAATGATCATTACCAATATCAAAGAATCTATAACGACGAAAGCGGAACGGTTGATGTACTTGAAAATATAAACAAATGGTTTTCATAAAATTGTAGATTTTTGGTTAGTTCACTTTTAGGTTTGCAACAGAATCATATACCTCTTTTACTCTCAAGGCAGAATCTTCCCATTTTAAGGATTCCACTTCGCTTTTTCCATGTTTAATAAACATTTTAGAAAGAGAAGGGTATTTTAATACACCGTACATGGCATCTGCCATTGCATCTATATCCCAAAAGTTAGTTTTAATAGCGTGATTAAGGATTTCTGCCACTCCAGATTGATAAGATATTAACACAGGCACGTTACTTTGCATAGCCTCTAAAGGAGATATGCCAAATGGTTCGGATACTGAAGGCATAACGTATAGGTCGCTCATGCGTAACATGTTAAATACTTCCTCACCTTTTAAGAAACCTGTAAAATGGAACTTATCGGTAATTTGAAGTTCTGCAGCACGACGGATCATCTTCTCCATCATATCGCCACTTCCTGCCATTACGAACCTTACATTTTCCATTTTCTGAAGAACACGATAGGCGGCTTCTATAAAGTATTCAGGGCCTTTTTGCATAGTTATCCTTCCCAAGAAAGTAACAATTTTTTCACCTTTATTCTTCTTAAAAGGGAGCGCTTCCATTTCTTTAGGTTCAACTGCATTGTATACAGTTACTACTTTATCAGGATGTATTCCATACTTCTCAATAATGATGTTACGTGTAAGATTACTTACTGTAATTACTTTATCAGCAGCATCAAGCCCGCGTTTTTCAATCTCAAATACCGTAGGGTTTACACTACCTCCGCTTCGGTCGAAATCGGTGGCATGAACATGAACAACCAATGGCTTTCCTGAAGCTTCTTTGGCTGCTATACCTGCAGGGTAGGCTAACCAGTCGTGCGCATGTATCACATCAAATTCGTTATCTTGAGCAATAACGTTTGAAACAAGTGCGTAATTAGATATTTCGTGTAAAAGATCGGCACCATACTTACCCGAGAAATCTATTTTCCCTTCTTCGTTGGTCTGTACTATTTTCTTTTCACCTTCAACTTTAACTTTAGTTAGTTTCCAATATTCTTCAGGATCTACATAAGGTATGATGTGTGTGTCTACCTCAATGTACTCCATCTCTTTTTTAAATTTGTTAATATCAACCTTACGTTGACGAATGGACACATTGTTAGCGCCCATCAGTTTTATGGAGCTTTGATCTTCATCTCCGTAGGCTTTAGGAACCACAAATAGTACATCTAAATCTTCAACGTGCGATAAACCCCTGGTTAATCCATAGCATGCTGTTCCAAGTCCCCCAGTAATATGAGGAGGAAACTCCCAGCCAAACATTAATACCCTCATATTAGTTATATTTTTCAATTAGTTTTAAAACCTTAAGAACTCCTGCTACATTCCAAGCCATGCTAACGGCTCCTTTACCCATGTGAGGTGGGTTTCCGTCGTAATATTCAGAAAGTGTTCCTATGCAATGTTGAACCATTTCTTCTTCAAAATTATCAGCTAAACGTTTGATGTGACTGATGCCACTCTGCTTATGCAGTTTTAAATATCCTTCGGCATAAAACGAAGCTAACCATGGCCATACTGCTCCTTGGTGAATGCCCAGTTCTCTAAGATTAGCTACTCCTTCGGTGATTCCTTTGTATTGCTGATCTTGCGGAGATAAAGTTCTTAAACCTTTAGGGGTAACAAGTTCTTTTTTCGCAACATCAATAACACTTTTCTTCATTTCTCTAGTTAATGGAGAATATTCAAAAGCAGTTGTAAACACCTGATTTGGCCTAACGGAAGCATCTTTTACTTCTCCGTCTACAACGTCGTATAAATAATTGTCGTTACTATTCCAAAAAGTATCGATAAATGCGCTTTTAAGTTTTTTAGTCAGTGGTTCAATTTCTTTTACAAATGCCTGATCTTTATTTTTCTTTGCCAATTCAAGACACATGCAGAGCGCATTGTACCATAGGGCATTTACTTCAACGCAAGCTCCGTTTCTTGGTGTAACTGCTTTTCCGTCACAAATACCATTCATCCAAGTTAAAGGCGTGGTTTCATCAGAGGAATAAATTAGGCCATTCTCCAGTAAGGTGACATTTTCAAATCGATCATCGGTATACGCGCGGATGACTTGTTTTAAAAATGGGCTATATTCCTCCCAAAGTTTATCAATACAGGCATCGCCCCAGCACTGTTGCATACTCCAAAAAAACCATAAAGGAGTATCTACTTCTTTCATATGTGTTTGGGCTTTGTTATTAAGGTTTGTTTTTATTTCCTTAACAGCAGAAGCTAAAACTTTAGAAAGTAACTCCGGTTCGTGCAGTGCCTCAGTTAAAAGAGGTGCCGATATTAAAGTGTCGCGTAGGCGTTGTTTATACCAGTGGTATCCTGCCACCATTGTGGTACTCTTACCTTTATCCACAAAAAACTGGAATGCGGCATTTAATAGGTTGTTGTAAAAGCCATCTCTGGCAATTCGTTTATCAACCTCTTTATTAAATTTTGTTTTTAGTCCACTTGCCTTTTGTTCTTTTGTAGATGCTGAAACAATGATGCTTTCTCCTTTTTTGATAGGCATCTCAAAGTAACCTGGCACATATAAGTCTTCCTTATAATCATAGCCACGTCTTTCTTCTTTAATGTATTCAATTCCTCTATACCAGTCGGGTATAGCTACAAATTCATTTTCCTTCGAGAATTGAATGGATAGCTTAGGCAAATTAGGATACATTTTTACGCTAATACCATTCGGTATCTTGTCGAATTTTGTATTAGCCGATAAATTTTGCGCAGTCAAATCATGAACACTTCTATTGGCTAAAAAAGGTTTGAGCTTAATAGTTGTGTCGGAGTGCGCTTCAAGTAAAGTGTACTTCAATAAAACTTGCTCCTCTTTTTCTACCAAAATTTGTTCTACCGATAATACAACTCCTCCAACCCTGTATACCTTACGGGGGATTACATCGAAATCGATTTCCCGAATGTATTTATGACCTTTAGGTTCGTAATGGTTGCCATTGTATTTGTGTATACCTAGGTTAAATTCTTTTTCGTGCTGCACCACCGTGATATCCAGAGAACTTAAAAGAACGTATCTGGTCATATCAAAATCGGGAATAGGACAAACTAGTAGTCCATGGTATTTTCTGGTATTACAGCCAATGATGCTGGAACTAGAGTAAGAACCAGCTCTATTGGTTCGCAGTATCTCTTTGAAGAGAGATTGCTCTAGGTTGATTAATTTGGATTTTTCAAATGCTAAATAGGACATTAGTTGTTTTGGTTTATTGCATTAAAAAATATATTAATTAAATAGGTGAAATATATATCAACAATATAGGTTTGGTTATTGTTAAGTATATTTTCTTTTAAATATATAAACAATAGTGATAAAAGTCGAGGGTTTTGAGTTTGAAACCCTTCTTTTTCACATACATTAAGTGCTTATTAAATAATTTTAAATAATTTCAGTACTTAAGAAGGCCAAATCTTTGGAAAAATCGATCTCTGGGTATTTATTAATGAGATGCTTTAGTTTTTCATATTGATTCTTAAGAAACTTCTGGTGTGATTCTGTTTTGGAATTAAAGGGTTTATGGTTTAAAGCCTTTTCTAAATTAGTCATCTCCTTTTTATATTCCAAGGTTCGAGTTGAAAAAAAACAATTTTCAAATTTACTCCATACATAGTCGATGGCAGTTGAGTTTGGGTGTATCATGTCACTTGAATAAAAACGATAATCCCGTAAATCATCCATAAGAATTTCGTATGCAGGAAAATAGGAGCAACTTTCAAACATTTCACATATCTTATCAATAGCCATAAGTAATGTAGCTTTGCTTAGCATATTCCCATGAGCACCATCTTTCCAATGGCGAACGGGACTTACCGTAAAAACAATCTTAACCTCAGGATTGAATACCAGTAACTCGATTAGTGCCGACTTATACAAGTCCACTATTTCATCCATATTAAGCATGTATCGATTGAAAAGTTTGGCAGCATATTTATGGCAGTTGGATACAATCTGACTGGTTTCATTTAATTGATATACCCAAGCGGTCCCAAAAGTGATAAATAAATACTTACTCTTTTTTAATTGAATATGAGCATTGTTGCAGCTTGTATTAATCTTTTGTAAACATTGCTCTTTGTTTGGGTCAGAAAATGAACCGTGATGTTCGAAGCTTAACCAAAGGTCGTTGTGAAATCGTAAATCTGATTCGGTATACTCTTTTTTATGAATAATAGAGCTTAAGGTATTGGCAACACTAATGGGGTTATACATTACCCCAAATGGGTTTATCATGGAAGGTAATCTACATTGCGTAAATTTACCTCCTATATTGTCGGCAAAACATGAGCCAATAAATAGAGTAGGGTCGTTATATTCTATTTTATTGTTCGAATCTTCTATATGTATCTCAGTCCTGAAATTTTCCATAGTTAGATAGTAGTTTATCAATGAACTTTTCTACTTCAATACTTACTTTGTTATCCTCTTCAAAAGGAACCTCGTGAGTAAATAAGTCTAATGTTATTAACTGGGTTGTAAGTTCATGTTTTTTGCAAAGTTGTTCGCTCGCTTTGTAGGCTGTAACAGGGTCGTTGGTGCTATGAAGTATTAAAGTCGGAGTAAAGCAGTCTATTTGATGTAATATATGCTTCCCTAAACGATCAATAATCATAAATAAACGGGATGAAATAATTTTATGAATTAGTTCATCCTCCTCGTAGTCGGCAGGTTTTTCATTGTCCTCTAATGTTTGTGGAGGTCTTACCTTTGATGAAAATGTAAAGCGCGGCATAATTTTGCTTAAAATAGCCATGGTGCTATATTTTAACCAGCCAATAGGTTTGGTTAATTGTAGCCAAGGGGCTGCCATAATTATTCCAATAAATGGGGTACTACTAGATAAAGCGTAGTTTAGCGCCACAGCACCACCCATGCTGTTTCCCATTATTATTTTAGGAATATCCGGCGAAATAAAACGATGACTATATTCTATGCAGGCATCAATGTCCTCCATGTATTCGCTTAATACATTAATATGACCTCTTTGTCCTTCGGATAGGCCATTGCCACGTAAATCAATACCTATAGAAGCTATGTTTTTATCAGCAAACAAGCAAGTAGATTGCAGAAATCTCCCAGAATGACTTCCCAAACCATGTACAAAATACAATATAGCTACAGGCGATTCGCTAGGTTTTAGATAATTGCCGTGTAGTTTGGTTCCGTCTTTAGATGTTATTTTAAAAGGGGTAAAGGAATTTTTAGTCATACTTTATTTAGTGTGCTGAGCCATTAATATTAGCTTGAACTCAGTTTACTAAAAATAGTATATTATAGTCAATATTGTATGCCTATTCCTTCTTTTTTGACATGATAAAATCAATGTTTCTTTTAAGTCCTGAGAATTTAGCTCTTTTAACGGCTGATTTTCTGAATACTTCGCTAAATTCCTCTTGTGTTAAATGATGCCATTTTTCTTTACTAAGCGATAGGATTCTGTCATTAGGCTTTAATTCTTCTATGCGATGAGGTCTAGATTTCCAGGTCCACGGACATACTTCCTGGCAAATGTCACATCCAAAAACGCGATTTTCCATTTGGCTTTTGAATTCTTCGGGAATAGCTTCCTTATTTTCGATAGTTAGATAAGAAATGCATTTACGTGCATCCAATGTTCTTTCAGAGATTAGTGCATCTGTAGGGCAAGCGTCAATACAGCGCGTACAGCCACCGCAAGCTTCTTTTATAGGAGAGGAACTGGGTAATTCAAGGTTTATAATCAATTCGGATATAAAAACGTAACTGCCTAGCTTTTTATGAATTAAGTGCGTGTTTTTTCCTATCCAACCTAGTCCAGCTTTAACAGCCAAACTTCGCTCTAACACAGGAGCTGAGTCAACAAAGCATCTACCTTCAAGATCTGGATAAATATCTTCTTTAATAAATTCAAAAAGCAGTTTTAATCTGTCTTTAATGACGTGATGGTAATCCTGTCCGTAAGCATAGCGGGCAATAATAGGGGCTTCGGGGTCAGACTGCTTTTCTTTGGGAGTGTAGTTGGTGAGCAGTACAATAACTGATTTTGCTCCTTCAACTAATTGGGCAGGATTGATTCTTTTTTCGAAGTGGTTGGCCATATAATGCATATTGCCATACATTTTCTGGTCCAACCAATTCTTTAATATCTCTTTTTCTTCAGATAACTCTTCGGCCTTTGTGAAACCGCAAGCATCAAAGCCCAATTCTTTAGCTTTGTTTTCAATACGTTCGGTATATGATGCTTTGAGTATATCCAAGGAAATATGTTTGTCTATAATAAGCCAAGCTCAAGCATAGCCTCTTCCGAAAGCATATCCTTTGTCCAAGGTGGGTCAAATGTTAGGTTAACATCCACATGTGTAATTCCATCTACTTCGCTCACCTTTTCAAATACCTCTTCAGGCATTGATTCTGCCACAGGACAGTTGGGCGAAGTTAAAGTCATCACAACGTTGGCTTTCCCTTCTGCGTTTACATTCACTTCATATATTAAACCTAAGTCGTAAATATTTACAGGTATCTCAGGGTCAAATATTGTTTTTAGTGTGTTAACGATTTCTTCTTCTTTAGATAAAAATTCGTTTGTCATAATTGAAAAATATCTTGATGACTGTTTTGTTTTTTATTTAATAACAGTTACTGCCTAGTTATGTTTAGGCTTGCTTTGCTTTAAATGCGATAGCAAATAGACGCATTTGTTTTATCATGGCAACAAGACCATTAGAGCGAGTAGGGGATAAGTGGTCTTTTAATCCTACTTCATCAATAAATGATAAGTCACTATCTAGAATGTCATTAGGGCTTTGGCCAGATAAGGCTCTAATCATTAAGGCAACAATCCCCTTTACAATAATAGCATCGCTATCGCCCATATAAAATACCTTTCCATCTTCCATCCATGCATGTAACCACACTTTAGACTGGCAGCCTTCAAGAATGTTCTGCTCCACTCTATAGTCATCATTGTATGGTTCAAGGTCGTTACCTAATTCAATTAGGTAGGCATACTTGTCCATCCATTCGTCAAATGCGCTAAATTCTTCTACTATTTCGTCTTGTATTTCCTTAATCGTCATTGTATAAAGTGTATGTTGCTATACTATTTTTTGAGAGGGCAAATATGCAAATTTTAAAAAGTTTACCCAAACAACATGGCTACCTTAGAAATGCCTTCAACCAATCGGTCAACTTCTTCTTTGGTATTATAAACCGCAAAGGAAGCACGCAAGGTTCCTGGAATCTTATAAAAATCCATCACAGGCTGTGCACAGTGGTGACCTGTTCTAACGGCCAATCCCAATTTATCTAACATGGTACCCATATCAAAAGGATGAATATCACCCACTAAAAATGAAATTACACTGGCTTTCTTTTTAGCGGTGCCAATAATTCGCATGCCTGGTATTTTTAAGAATTGCTCTGTGGCATACTTCAAAACTTCATCTTCGTAAGCATGAATATTCTCAACGCCTAATTCCGAAACAAAATCAATCGCTTCTCCTAAACCAATGGCTCCAGCAATGTTGGGCGTTCCTGCTTCAAATTTAAAAGGTAACTCGTTGTATGTTGTTTCTTCAAAACTAACCGACTTTATCATTTCGCCACCACCTTGCCAAGGCTCCATTTCGTTCAGGTATTTTTCCTTTCCGTAAAGAGCACCTGTTCCTGTTGGTCCATAAATTTTATGTCCAGAAAAAACCAAGAAATCACAATCTAAAGCTTGCACATCCACTTTAAAGTGATGAACAGCCTGAGAGGCATCAATCATAATTAAAGAATTATTGGCATGAGTTTTACGAATAATATCTTCAATAGGATTAATGGTGCCTAAAGCATTTGAGACATAAGCAACGGCAACTAATTTCGTTTTAGGAGACAAAAGATTATCCAACTCCTCTATTATTAAATCTCCATTTTCATCGATGGGAATAACCTTAAGTACCGCTTTCTTTCTTTTGCAAATCATTTGCCATGGAACAATGTTAGAGTGATGCTCCATGGTAGAAATGATAATTTCATCACCTTCTTCAATATACGTATCGCCAAAAGAATTAGCCAGCATATTTATAGATGCAGTTGCTCCAGAAGTAAATATGACTTCGTGAGAATGGGCTGCATTAATAAATTTCTGAACCTTAATTCGAGCTTCCTCGTGTGCTACAGTGGCAAGGTTACTCAGATGATGTACGCCACGATGAATATTACTATTCAGTGTTTCGTAAACCTCTTTTACCTTATTTACTACCCTGTTAGGTTTGTGCGTTGTGGCAGCATTATCAAAATATGCTAAAGGCTTACCGTGTATTACACTATCTAAAATGGGAAACTGTTTGCGTATGTCTTGAATGTCTAACTTAGTCATTAGTCAATGGTTGATTCGTCATTAGTTATTGTTTGTTAAGGCACTAGCCATCTGTTAGTAGTATGTTTGAAACTAAAAACCAATGTCCAATGCCTATTGACTGATGTTTACATGCAAGAATTACCTTCTGTACCATCTTGATTGCATAAAACGCAAGAATTACATTTGTTAAGTTCCCCTCTAAATACATTCTCCACTAATTCTCTAATTTGCTCGCGAACAGCTTCTACTCTAATTTTTTCAACCGCTTCGTAGGCAAATGCATACATCAGTAATATTCTAGACTCCTCTTTGCTGATTCCTCTAGAGCGCAAATAAAACATTGCTTTTTCATCTAGCTGACCTACTGTTGCACCGTGAGAACACTTCACATCGTCGGCATAAATCTCCAACATAGGTTTGGTGTTCATTTTGGCAGTATCGGTCAATAGCAAATTATCATTACGCTGAAAAGCATTTGTTTTTTGCGCATCGGGGCGAACCATTATTTTACCTGCAAAAGTAGCTGTGGCAGCATCGTCAAGTACACCTTTGAATAACTCTTCGCTGTAACAGTTTGGTTTTGCATGGTCGATAAACGAGAAGTTATCTACATGTTGGTTTTTATCAGAAATAAATAAACCGTACACATGTGATTCGCAATGTTCATCATCCATATCCACATAAATGTTATTTCTGGTAACACCTGTATGCAGCGTAAGATTATGTGTTAATATACTAGAGTGCTGTTTCTGTTTTACAAAGAAAGAAGACACATTAGTTGTTAAATTGTGCTGATTTTGAATGTTATAAATATCAAAAACAGCATTCTTGTCAACAAAAGCCTCGGTAACACCAGAAAGCAAATACTTTTGATCCGCTAAAGTGTGTTCGCAAAACAAAATCTTAGCTTGTGCATTTTCCTCAATCACCACAAGGTTTCTAGGAAAGGCCATCAAGTCTTTTTGCGAATGCATGATGTTCACAATCTGAATAGGTTTTTCAATCACGACACCTTTGGGAATGTAAATGAAAAATCCATCTTGTGCATACGCCGTGTTTAAAGCAACCAGACTATCTTCGTCATTCTTGGCGTATTGGTTATAATGCTTTTCGAATATCTCAGGGTGCGATTTTGAATGCTCCGCTAAGCTACCAATTAAAACACCCTCAGGCAGACTGGTAGTAATTTCATTTTTGCGGTAATACCATCCGTTAATTAAATAAATGGTAGTAGCTTCTAACTCATGCACATTGCAATTAAATACCTCAGAAAGGTCTTGTTTAAATACTTCGTGCTCAAAATCATAACCATATTCCTCCTCGAAAAGAGGAACCATATTGGTATACTTATAGTTTTCAACCTTTTTGGTAGGAATGCCCTTTGCCTCAAATTGTTGAATAGCTTCAGCTCTTTGTGCAGCAATATGTCCCGAAACAGATTTGTTTAGGATTTCTTCCTGTTCCGCAAAAAGCGAAATATATTTTTGTTCTATTTTAATATCTGTACCTGTAATGCTCATTTTACATTGGTTTTAAAAGGTTCAACGATTAGTCTTCGAATTGTTTTTTAATCCAGTCGTAACCTTTTTCTTCCAATTCATGCGCTAGCTCTTTTCCAGCTGACATTACAATACGCCCTTTGTATAATACATGCACAAAATCAGGTACAATATGGTCTAATAAGCGTTGGTAATGCGTAATTACAATAGTGGCGTTGTTTTCAGACTTTAATTTGTTAACCCCATTGGCAACAATTCTTAAAGCATCAATATCTAAACCAGAATCTGTTTCATCTAAAATAGCTACTTTAGGTTGAAGCATTGCCATCTGAAAGATTTCATTCTTCTTTTTTTCTCCACCAGAGAAACCTTCGTTTACTGAGCGATTAGTTAGGTTAGAATCAATTTCTACTAACTTTTTCTTTTCGCGCATCAACTTTAAAAATTCACTGGCTGTATATGGTTTAAGCTCGTTGTATTTTCTGTGCTCATTAACTGCAGTACGCATAAAGTTAACCATGCTTACTCCAGGAATTTCTACAGGATACTGGAAGCTGTAAAATAAACCTTCGCGAGCTCTATCTTCTGCAGGCATATCTAATAAGTCTTTACCATAAAAGCTGGCAGAACCTTCAGATACATCAAATACTTCGCTTCCTGCTAGTACCGATGATAAAGTACTTTTACCAGATCCATTGGGGCCCATGATGGCATGTACTTCTCCTGGTTTAACAGTCAGGTTTATTCCTCTTAATATTTCTTTGTCGTCTATTTTGGCGTGTAAGTCTTTTATCTCTAACATTCTTCTTTGTTTTAGTATCAAGTTATCAAGACACAAGTATGAAGACTTTCTGAATCTTGATGTTGATAGTTATTTTTTATAATTGATGAAGCAAGATGTTGATGTCTTACGACTTGATACTTGCTACTTGTGTCTTTTTATCCTACGCTTCCTTCCAAGCTAATTTGTAATAGTTTTTGAGCTTCTACTGCAAACTCCATTGGCAATTGGTTAATCACCTCTTTAACGTAACCATTCACAATTAGTCCTACAGCATCCTCTGTGGATAAACCTCTGGTATTACAGTAAAAAATTTGATCTTCACCGATTTTTGAAGTCGTTGCCTCGTGTTCAACAACTGCTGAGCTATTGTTAATCTCAAGATACGGGAAAGTGTGAGCTCCACATTGGTCTCCCATCAATAAAGAATCACATTGAGAGAAGTTACGTGCGTTTTCAGCTTTTTTATTCACTCTTACCAAACCTCTATAGCTATTTTGACTTTTTCCTGCAGAAACACCTTTTGATACAATTAAGCTACTAGTGTTTTTTCCAATGTGAATCATTTTAGTACCGGTATCAGCCTGTTGGTGGTTATTGGTAACTGCAACAGAATAAAATTCACCGATGGAATGATCGCCCATTAAAACACAACTTGGGTATTTCCAGGTAATGGCAGAGCCCGTTTCTACCTGAGTCCACATTACTTTTGAGTAATCACCCTTACACAAGGCTCTTTTGGTTACGAAGTTGTAAATACCTCCTTTGCCATTTTTGTCACCCGGATACCAGTTCTGAACAGTTGAGTATTTTACTTCTGCTCGTTCCATGGCCACAATTTCTACAATGGCTGCGTGTAATTGATTTTCATCTCGCTGAGGTGCAGTACAGCCTTCCAGGTAACTTACATAACTGTCGTCATCTGCAACAATTAAGGTACGCTCAAACTGCCCTGTATTCATGGCGTTTATCCTAAAATAGGTTGAAAGCTCTATAGGGCAACGAACACCTTTAGGTATATAAACAAATGAACCATCACTAAAAACGGCGTTGTTTAGTGCGCCAAAAAAGTTGTCGGTATAAGGCACAACAGAGCCCATATATTTTTTAACTAAGTCAGGAAATTCTTTAACGGCTTCGCTAAAACTGCAAAAAATAATACCCTTTTCGGCCAATGTTTCTTTAAATGTAGTTTTTACCGAAACACTGTCTATTACGGCATCTACAGCTACTCCCGAAAGTATCTTTTGTTCCTCCAAAGGAATACCCAACTTATCAAAGGTTGCTTTTAATTCAGGATCAACATCATCCATGCTATCCAACTGTGGCTTTTGCTTTGGGGCCGCATAATATATAATATCTTGAAAGTCTATTGGGGCAATATTTAGCTTAGCCCAATTAGGTTGTTCCAAGGTTTTCCAATATTCAAAAGCTTTCAGTCTATATTCTAATAACCATTCAGGTTCTTCCTTCTTAGCTGAAATAATACGAACCACGTCTTCGTTAAGCCCTTTGGGAATTGTTTCTGTTTCAATATCTGATGAGAAACCGTACTTATATTCGCTCCCGGTGACTTCTTCTAATATTTTATCTTGATCTTCTGCCATATTCTATGCTATATCTTTACCCGTTAACAACTCTAAATTATTAAGGTTCATTGATTATCTATGGTAATAATAGTATGACTTTAATATTTAGAGAGCGCAAAATTAACAAACTATTTAGATTAAATAAAATTAAGCCATTCTAAATAGTGATCTTATGCTATCTATTGAAAGCCAGTATAATCAATTAGGTATTTGGTTTGCTTAAAAAATAACGTAACGAATTACGTGTTTATATTCTATTGTTCGTATTTGCCTTTATATTTGGATTTATTACCTGAAATATCTGATAAAACAGAAATAACAATTAGTCGTAAATAATAGTAAGGTGGAATTGAATTGGAAGTAAAAGTAATTAATAAAGATATTAAATGTAAGCAAAATGGACTTATTGGCTATGGATTTATATATTTTTAAGAAATATGGATGAAATTGGTAGGATATTGCTGATATAAACAATAAATCTTAAATTTTTTAATTCGATGATGTTGTTCTATTTTTATCGTCAAGAATTCAATTTATTATATGTTATCCGTATTTTCAAGAAATAAAGTATTATCAGATCAAGATATTATAAAGAAGTATAAACAAACTAACGATTTAGATTTGTTGGGGGATTTGTACGGACGATATATGGATCTGGTTTTTGGTGTTTGCCTGAAGTATCTAAAAGATAAAGAGGCAGCTCAGGATGCGGTTATATATGTTTTTGAGAAAATAGCAGTTTCTATAAAAAATACAGAGGTCGAAAATTTTAAACCTTGGTTGTATGTAATTGCAAAGAACTACTGCTTAATGCAGCTCAGAAAAATTAAGCATAACGAGGTTTCTATAGATGAAGGTGATTTTTTTTTAGGAAAAATTATGGAATCTGACTTTGATGTGCATCCTATAGATAAAGAGGATGAGGAGCGAAATGAGGAAGCTTTAAGAAATTGTATTGAAAAATTAAAATTAGCTCAAAAACAGAGCATTGAACTTTTTTATTTTGAGAAGCTTTCGTATCAGCAAATTTCTGATAAAATGCAGATTGAAGTGAAGAAAGTAAAAAGTTATATACAGAATGCCAAGCGTAATTTAAAAATGTGTTTAGAAAATAATGCAGAATAGCGATAAACATATCAAAGAGATATTGGAGTATTTAGGCAATAAGATGTCTGAGCGGGATCGTTATGCATTTGAACGCAAAATGGAAGCTGATCCTTTTTTAATGGATGCGGTGGAAGGTTACGAAGAGATGGGGATGGAACAGGTGCAGGAAGAGCTTGGAATACTGCAAGATAAACTAAAGCGTAAAAGTGAACGTAAGCTTGTGCCTGTTTGGTTGCGTGCAGCGGCGAGTATTGTGCTGATAGTTGGAATTGGATCCTTGTGGTTTTTAAATAACAATGCAAAGCAATCTCAGTTGGTTAGCGATCATATTGAAGTTTCAGAAAAGGATAGTCCACCAGTAGAGGAGATTCCTCAGGAAGTTATAGCTGTTGTGCCTGATATGGTTGAGGGAAATACTTCTTCAGAAATTGTAGAGGAATTTGTGCAGGAGTTGGAAGAGCCCAGAGTGGTTAGATTAAAACCTGTAGAAAAGAAGCGAAGTACCAAAAAAGCCGTAATAAAAAAAGATAAACAAGGTCAGGATGTGAATATGGCCTTGCGTTACGAAGATGATGCGGTGAAAGCTGAAAGAGAATTTGTAGGACAAATGGATGGCGTTGATTTTGCTGAGGTGGAAGGATCAGGTGAGGTAGAAGATTTGATGGTTCAGGCTAGGGTGACTTCTTCTAAGGATACTTTATTGGCTAGTTACAGAGGTCGCGTGGTGGATGAGGCTGGAATACCCCTTCCGGGGGTAAGTATTAAAAATGCAATGAAAGAGAATGGTGACCTTACGGGCTATGTCAATAGCGCTACCTTAACGGATACCGAAGGAAACTTTGAGATTAAGGCTCCTGAAAAAGGAACTGTTCTAGAGTTATCTTCCATAGGATTTAAAGATCAATTAGCTTTGGCAAAGCAAGATAGTATAGGTGAGCTGGTGATGGAGTCGGAAAATTTAGCCATGGATGAGGTGGTTGCTATAGGTTATGGGACGACGAAAAGAAAAAGTTATCTAAAAAAAGCCAAAAGTAGTGAGTTTACATATCAGGAAGCAATTCCCGAGGGAGGCATGAAAAAGTTTGTTCGAAGCTTGGAGAAGGAATTGTTTTACCCTAGTGAAGGCAAACGAATAGTTATTGTGGAGGTTTTTGTGTTGGCTTCGGGTGAATTGGAAAAAGTGCTTTGTTTAGATGAGGACTTGGATAAAGTATTTAAGCAATCATTAATCTTAAAGTTTACTCAGGCTAAATGGCAAGCGCCCCAAGTAAATGGAGCGCCTGTAGTAAGTTATAGTAAAATTGAATTTGAATTTACAGGAAGCAAGTAGTGTTCTAAAGGTAAGATGTCTACTGTTTGAGCACTTCTAATATTTCTTTCACAGTCATTCTTCGTTTATAATCTTCATCATAAAACGAACCTTTTATTTTGCCATCCTTTCCTATAATATAGGTGGCAGGAATAGGTAAAGCTAAATCATCATTGCCACTGGCTTTGTTGATGTCAATTCCCCAAGCTTTATATTTGATGTTGTTGGCCTTTGAAAGAGCAAAAGTAACTTGGTAGCTATCCATTATTTTGTGGTCTTTGTCGTAAATAATGTTAAAAGCAGCATTAGTTTTCTCAAGCGTTTTCTTTATTTCTTCCTGTTTCTCGGGAGTAATTGCTAAAACTGTTGCACCTAAATCTTCAATCATTTTTAACGAATCTTGAAGTTCGTTTAATTGTCGGTTGCAATGTGGGCACCACTGACCTCTATAAAATAATAATACAAGCTGTTTGTTTTTGTTGAGCTCGGTAAGGTTTATTTTATGGCCCGTGTTTGAAGTAGCCTCAAAAGTAGGAGCCTTGCTTCCTATGGCTAATTCCTTTTGAGCACTTACTAGTGTAAAGGTAGATAAGATTAATGCGATAATAAATAATGTTCTCATGTCAGTTATTTTAAAGTTTGATTGTTTGGTCGCATCAATAACTTGTTCCTGACATTAAAAAGCTTTTTATTATGCTTTTTTTCGGAGGGTGCAATAATTTTTGTTGGGTAAGGTAAAGTAAAAGCAAGAACCCTCTCCTTCTTTGGATTCCATATTGATATCTCCACCCAACATGTCAATATATCCTTTGGTGATAGATAAGCCTAGTCCAGATCCTTCTATGGTGGCATAGTTGTCGGAGTCGGCTCTTACAAAGCGATCGAATACACTTTTTTGTTTGTTTGCGGGAATTCCGATGCCCGTATCTCTCACATAAAAAAGGAGCCCATCTTTTTTGCTTTTATAACCAAATGTAATGGTTCCTCGTTCGGTGTATTTTATGGCGTTCTTTATTAGGTTAGTCAATACCGCGTATATTTTTTCTTTGTCTGTTTTAATAGTCGCCTCGTCATCCTCAAGGGTGCAATGACATTCTAAAGTAATGCCTTTGCTTTTTGCTTCGGAAAGGAAAAAGTTATGAAGAAAACGAATTTGTTTGTTGATGTTGGTTTCGGTTAAGGCTATTTCCATCTGACCTGATTCTATTTTTGAGATATTGATGAGGTCGTTGATGATATTGAGCATACGATTTCCACTTTGTTCAATGATACTGATAAATGACTCCTGCTCGTCGCCAGATAAGTTGGGCGATTTTAAAAGTTCGGCAAACCCCAGAATGCCATTCATTGGAGTGCGAATTTCGTGACTCATGTTGGCTAAAAAGGCGGACTTAAGCTGGTCGCTCTCTTCTGCTTTTTCTTTAGCGGTAACTAGCTCCATTTCTAACTCTTTTCGTTTGGTAATATCTTCAAATGTTCCTAGTATGCCAAATACATTACCATCTTCGTCTTTCAAAGGAACCTTGTTGGTCTCTAGCCAGGCTTTCTTTCCATCTGCTTGTAGTTGAGGTTCTTCAATTTTATACTCACCCATGCCTGTTCTCATAATTCGTTGGTCGGTTTGTACAAAGAAGTCTGCCTCTTCTTTTTTCCAAGCTAAATCGTAGTCTGTTTTGCCAACAATTTCTTTAGGATGATCTACTCCTGCTGCTTCTGCAAATTTATTATTACAGCCCAGATATACGGAGTTTAAATCTTTCCAAAAAATAAATGATGGAATGTTATTCATGATTAATTCGCGCATCTTATTTAATTCCGCCAATTGAAGCTCGTATTCTTTTCTTTCGGTAGTGTCTCTACTGTACATGGAGACTCCTTTAACTTCATTATGGATTACGATAGGGCTAACGCTGACTTCAACATAGGCAGTTCCAACTTCAGTCGGCACTTCATCGGTAAAAGTGTATGCTTCTCCTTTTAATCCTCTGTCGTATCGTTCTTTCCAGATAGGAGCTAATATCTCGGGTATACTTTGTAAAATTTTAGTTCCTTTCTGTACTTCCAAGTTGAAACCATTTTTAAAGCCGTCGAAAAAAGTCTGATTAAAATATTGTATCTCATAGTTTTCGTTAACGGACCAAATGCTTTCTGCGGAGTTTTTCATCACCGAATTCAGATCACTTTGGCTAATCATTAGTTCTTTTCTTATTTTGATGCGTTCGGTGATGTCAACAAGGGAGAATTGAAGGTAGGTTTTATCTTCTATATCAAATCGCAATAGATGCACTTCTGCATCCCATTGAGTTCCATCTGGTCTTTGGTGTAGCCATTCAAAAATAGTTGACCCTTCTTTCATGGCTTGGGCATCATGTTTTTGAGCAAGAATATGAGAGGGGGTGCCGTCGTATTGAATAGGGGCAGAAACGTCAAGAGGCGTTTTTTTTAGGGTTTCTTCAAGGGAGGAATAGCCGTATATTTCAACCGCAGCTTTATTGCAATCTACGTACCGCTTAGTCTCGGCATCCATTACAACGGTTGGCATATACGAACTTTCGTACACCATTTGCCTGAATGCAGGGCTCTGTGGCTTGTAATCTTTTTCTTGCTGAAGCTTTGTAAGGGCTTTTTGTAATTCTATATTCTCCTTTTTAAGTTCATCGTATGTCTTTCTCTTCGTCTCCATATCCTGCAATCTTTTGTGTGTGGTTGCGGTGTTGATTGGTAAGGATGTAAGTGGTTTGTGATCCCCATCGTCTTGATGTGTATCAATTTACAATTTATTAACATTAAAGAAAAATGTAATGGATAAAAAATTAGCAGGAGTTGATAGAATGGTGGTTTTATCGGACGATTTAGTTTTAACTTAGGAGTTGTGAGTTGCTAAATATGGTATTGGGGTATAAAAAAAGGGATATAAGAACTTGGCTTATATCCCCTTTGATTTTTTTTATAAAGATTATTCTTTGATAGAATAACCGTATTCTTTCAGGTGTTCCCAATATTTTGGGTAGGACTTAGAAACTACCGCAGGGTCGTCAATGTCTATGTTGTTAATAGCGCTAGCTGCAGGAGCAAAGGCCATGGCCATTCTGTGATCTTTATAGGTGGAAATTAAAATGTTCGCATCTTTTTCGCATGTTTCTCCATTCCAAGTTAAATCGTCCACTTGATTTGAATTTAAAACGAAACCAAGTTTTTTTAACTCGTCGATTAATGCATTAATTCTATCGGTTTCTTTAATCTTTAGGGTTTGAAGTCCGGTAAATACAAAAGGAATACCTAGGCAGCAGCAGGTAACAGCAAAGGTTTGTGCCAAGTCAGGTTGTTCAATAAAGTTATAGTTGAATTTTTTTACTGTTTCTCCTGTGTTTTTAAGCATCAATCCTTTTTGTGTAAATTTAGAATCTACACCAAGTTGTTTGAATAACTCGGCCACTTTAGAATCTCCTTGTTCGCTGTATCGTTTTACACCTTGTAAATTCAGTTCGCAACCGGGAGTTAAGGCAGCCATTTCAAACCAGTACGAAGCAGCACTCCAGTCCGCTTCAACCGTAAAGTCGGTAGCTTGGTAATCGCCTTCAGGAACCTTAATTACATTGTCTTTCCATTCGCTTTTGATGCCAAATGTTTCCATCATTTTTAATGTAAGCAGAATGTATGGGCGAGAAATAATTTCACCAGTTAATGTTAGGTTTAGTCCATTTTTCATGGTTGGCCCTATCATTAATAATGCAGAAATATACTGGCTACTCACATCTCCTGGTAAATCAAGGTCTCCGCCTTCAAGTGCACTACCGAATATTTTTAATGGAGGATAACCTTCCTTCTCCATGTATTCAACTTTAGCACCTAGCTTGTTTAAAGCCTCAACTAATATTTTGATGGGGCGCTGCTTCATTCTTTCTGAACCAGTGATGGTCCATTCTCCTACAATTTTAGATAAAAAAGCAGTTAGAAAACGCATGGTTGTTCCTGCTGCACCAATATCAAAATGTTTAGAGTCCGACTGTAAAGCTTTTAGCATAAGTTGGGTGTCATCACTATCGGATAAATTCTTAATGGGTTTGGCGCTATAGGCTAGTGCATTTAGAATTAAAGCACGGTTGCTAATGCTTTTAGAGGTTGGTAAGTTTACCTTATATGGTGTAATGCTCTCTGGAGCAGATACTGTATATTTCATGTTTATATTTTTACTTTTTCAATGGTAAAGCTTGGGTGCAGGTATGCTAAAGATTTAAATAGAACTTTAAAGCTTCGAATATCTCTTCCTTATTGCAAGTCTGGTTGATTTGTATTTTTCCGATATCCTCCAATAGGGTGAAGTTAATCTGGTTTTTCTCATTCTTCTTATCATGTGTCATCAGGTAGAAAAGCTCATCAAAATCAGTTTCGCTAAAATCAAACTTCCCATAAATATTCTCGATAATGTTATTGATCTCTTTGATTTTGTCCATTGGGAAGCCACATATTTTATGGCCTAAATATAGTTCGGCAATCATACCGTAGGCAACAGCATATCCATGTAATACAGGTTTGCAAGTTTTCATGGCATGGCTCTCAAAGGCATGACCTATGGTGTGTCCGAAATTTAAAGATTTACGAATGTTTTGCTCCGTAGGGTCAGCTTTTACAAAGTGTTCTTTAATATGAATAGAGTTTATAACTCTGTCTTTTAAGCTATCAATGTTAACGTCTTTTATTTGAAAAGACTTTAGGTCATTCCAAGTATCTTCTGAATAAATCAGCGCATGCTTTATCATTTCGGCAAAACCAGAATATACGTTTTCCTGATCCTGAGAATTAATAAAATCGTTGCAAACCAAAACTGCAGAAGCGTGTTTGAATACACCAATCTCGTTTTTAAAACTATGAAAATTGATACCCGTTTTACCACCAACACTGGCATCAACCTGACTCAATAAAGTAGTGGGTATGTTGATAAAGTCAATACCTCTTTTAAAGGTAGCGGCAGCAAATCCACCCAAATCACAAGGCATCCCTCCTGCCAAATTAATTAATAGAGATTTTCTGTCGGCACCATTAGTGCTTAGAAATTGCCAGACTTTTGAAATAGCCTCAATATTTTTATGTTGGTCGCCTTGTTCAATAACGATGATGTTGTTTTCGTTAATTTCTGGGATTCCTTTAATTTTTGGATAGCAATGCTCGTATGAACCTGAATCCATTAATAAAAATATTTTACCTCTGCTGTATTTGTTAATTAATTGCGAAAGGTCGCTTTTTAAATCGTCTGCTCCGTAAACCTTCGATTCACTCTCTTCAATTACCTGCATTAATTTTGTGTTTGCGTAAATTTTGACAGGCAAAAATAGTTAAAAAAGGCAGTTGTAATATAAAATTGAAACTAAAAAGTTGTAAATAATGTGTTTTTGAAAGTAATTGATCGGAATTACTTTAATTATAAAGTGAGCTTTGATGATAGAGAAGTTGGGCTTGTATGTTATATAAACACTAGAGTGAGAAAGTTACCGTAATATTACTGTGACTTTTTTATTGAGTAAGTAGTAGATAGTCAAAGGTATGCGAATTAAGGTTGCGTTTTGTATGTTGCTTTTTATGTTTAGTTGATGCTAATAATTCCAATTTTTGCCCTTAAAGCCAATAATGATTCCAATTTTCTTCGTTTTGAGGTAAAATGATTCCAAAAACAAGCATTTTTCAAGTTTTTGCGCACTTTCTTCGGGGCTGCTTCGCAAAAGCTTCGGGACGGCTTCGCATTTCTTCGCAGCTTGTTCGCAAACGCTTCGCAAAAACATCGCACTAAGACTTGCGAAGGAATCGTGAAGTTTGTGTGACTGATTTAAGTTAGAATGTCGGGCGTGCCCCGTAGATAGTACGAATTACTGGAGATTAAATAAGTAGTTAAGCGAGAGCTCAAGTCCTTGCTTTCTTTTGCTTGTGCTGTTCGGCTGTAGAAGAAAAAAGTCCATCATCTTGAGATGTTGAATAAGAATTTATTGTAGGAGCAGACTTTTTAATAGTGTAAGAGGTGTATAATTAAACTTGGCGGAGTTTTGGTGTTTGACCTTTTTAACTTAATTTAGTCAATAATCCATCTTTTATGGAATGAAAACTTATATAGGATAAAAAGAAACAGTTAATTATGAATAACAGAAAAACGGCTAGTAAAATTCAGCTTATCTTCACTTTGCTCATTGTGTCGTTAACGGCGTTATGGGTTTGTTCCTTAACAGTAAGAGATTTGATGTTGCCTGCTTTGCAATGGAGTAGTGGTGTGCTTGATGCTATTGTATTGTATGTTTTTATGTATGGCGGTTATTTTTACTTCGATATTGGGCAAAATGACGATGCAATAGAAATTAAATATTACAATACATTTCCATTTAGCAGGGAATTTAAAATGTATAGAATTCCAATATCTGCCTATGTTAAATATGAGACCGAGGGCATGAAGTTTTTTAAGAGGAAATTGTACCTCTTTCAAATGTCGGCTAGTCAATTGGCTAAATATCCTCCTATTTATATTTCAGCCTTCTCGAGTAGGGATGATAACGAGTTGAGTTTGTTTTTTAATGGTTTAAAGAAATCTGAGTGATGATAGTGTTTAACTCATTTTGTAGAGTGAAGCAATGAAAAACTATTCTTGGTGTACTAATATTCGACCGTTTGGTTGGTTTTTTCCATAATGTGGATAAAGTGTTTATAAAACATGGGGAATGTTGGAATTTGGCGGTGCGAACACTAGGTGTTTTGTGGGCTTAATCATAATTTTACATGATCCTAAATCTAATTCTTTTGAGAGATCATCAGCTTAAATATAAAATCGCCTTAAGTTTAATTAAAGGTCTTGGTCCAAAGTTGATTAGAAATGTTATTGCGTACCTAGGCGATGTGGAGGCTGTATTCTCAGAAAAGGAACAAGTGTTACGCAAGGTTCCAGGGATTGGAATGAAACAAGCCAAGGTTATTGCTCAATCTAATCCATTAGAACGAGCAGAAAAGGAAATTGAGTTTATCGAAAAGCATAAAATTGATTGTAGTTTCTTTTTAGATGATACGTTTCCTTCTCGATTAAATAATTGTGAGGATGGGCCAGTAATGTTGTACAAAAAGGGAAACAACACCCTTGCGAGCAAAAAGATATTATCGATTGTTGGAACACGTCAGGTGACGGAAGAGGGGAGGCAGAATTGCAGGAACTTGATTAAAGAATTAGCACAGAATCATCCAGATGTGGTTGTTGTGAGTGGCTTGGCTTATGGAGTTGATATTTGTGCACATAGAGCAGCATTGGAGTTTGGTTTGCCAACGGTAGCTGTTTTAGCCCATGGTTTAGATCGTATTTATCCCAATATGCACCGTAATGTGGCCAAGGATTTATTAAATAATGGAGCATTACTTACGGAGTTCATGAGTGAAACAAATCCTGATAAACCGAACTTTGTAAAAAGAAATAGGATTGTAGCAGGATTGTCGGATGCTACTTTGGTGGTTGAGTCGGCTCAAAAAGGAGGCGCATTGATTACAGCCCACCTAGCACAGTCGTATAATCGGGATGTGTTAGCATTTCCAGGCAGGGTAGATGATGAGTACAGTAAAGGTTGTAATAAGCTGATAAAGTCTAATGTTGCGGCTTTGGTAGAATGTGCAGCAGATGTGGAGTATGCACTTAATTGGGCCAGTGAAGAAAAGGATAAGGGCAAACAGCAGAGTTTGTTTTTTAATGAGCCAGAAGGTGAACAGGGGGTTATTTATCAATTAATCAGGCAAGAGAAAGAGGCTTCGGTTAATTTTTTAAGTATAAAGTTAGAGATGTCAATAGCTAAGGTAAGTTCTCTGTTGTTTCAGTTGGAGATGGATGGATTTGTTAAAAGTTTACCAGGAAGTTTATATCGCTGCCTATAAATTAGTCATTGGTAAATTTTAGCTTTCACCAATGACTTGCTATTAAATGACAAATAAATTAAATGAAGTAATTTCATACCCGAATTAGGGGTAGGGTGTGGAAGAAAAAATATAAAAAATTAACCAAACATTTCTAATAAATGAGCGTACAAAGTCCTACGGCAGTTGCTTGTGGCCAATTTTTATAGCAATATGCCAATAGGGGACCAAAACTATATATAGTATGTTACATTTTAACGCACACAATATTAAGAGATTAATGCTCAGTCGTATTCTTATGCGCATGAGTTTAGTCTTATTTCTGTTTATAGGAATTTCTATTACATCTACGTCTCAGACCAATGTTCCTGTTTGTCGAGATGGAGTAGTTCGTTTAGCAGCAAATTTAACTGATCCTTTGTATATGGGTGCAGGTAATGACGCTCCTCCAGGACATTTACAAAAAGGTTATTGGTCGGAAACTGCAGGACTTACCTTTTCAAACATAAATGACCCTAATGCTATAATTAGTGGTTTTGATTTGGTTGCACCAGGCACAACGTATAATTTAACCTGGTATCATGGCATCGGTCAAACCTATGATGTAACCATTGAGGTAACCAATAATGTTTCTCCGGAATTTGAATTGCACAATGAAGATGGCAATACAGCCAATGTTTTGTTTTGTACTACGCCTGGGAAATATGATTTTACTGTAGCACCTGCCCCAATTAATCCAGGGGCATCAATCAGTACGGTAGATTATATTGTCTATCATGCAGATGGCTCAACAGGAGGTATTTCACCTGCAGGTAACCCAACAGAATCAGTTAATTTAAATAGTGGTTCTATCGGATATACTGATCTTGATATATTTCATGCCATTGTAAGTAATGGTACTTGTTTGGATATTACCACGAATACTATTCAGTTAGCGGAGATATCAAGTGTTGTGGTCCAAATTCAAGGAGGTAAGTCCGCTTGTGATCCGACTGTTTTTGATGGAAGTCATACCCTTGAAGTTTTACCTTTTGATCCGAATAATTTCAATTATCAATGGCAATTGAATGGTGTTGACATAGCAGGAGCAACAAGTTCAACGTATACCTTAGTTGATCCCGCACCTGGTTTTGGAACAGGTTCGGGAGATTACACAGTTCAGGTAGTTGAAAAATCAAACAATTGTGGCCCGTTTGATACGCCTGCGGTTTCTGTTAGTAATATTGGTTTACCCGATATTAGTATTGTAGATAATCCTGTTGGTTCAGGTACGTTCGAAATCTGCGACGGAGCTGTAAATGTTCCTTTAAATACTACATTAACAGGTGGTACGCCTCCAGCAGTAGCTGATTATGATTGGTATCAAAATGGTACTCTGGTTACCGGAAATAATTCAACGTATTTTTTGCATAATGATGTAACAGATGCGGATGCGGATGGAGCAGTAGATGATCCTAATTTTAATGCCTTTGGAGAATATTATGTAGTTTATAAAGATGCAAATAATATTGAGTGTAAGAGTCAATCTCCACCGGTTACGTTAGTTTCGACGAGGATTGATGCTGTTTCCATGATTAAGGCAAACAATGCAACTCCATTCTGTGGAAGTGGAACTCCACAAGTCGCGATTACTATTACTGGAGGAACGGCGCCATACACCTTAACATTTAGTAACGGTTATATTACAAACTTACCTGTAAATGGAGCAATTTTAAATTTGCCCGCTATTAATACCACCACCACTTTTGATTTAGTAAATGTTCAAAGTACTTCAGGATGTGCTTGGACAGGTAGTGAAACACAAACATTCAACGTATTAAGCGCCCCGGCTTCATTCACTTTACAAGATGTTTTAGGTAATACCACTGTGGCTACTTGTAATGGTAATAATGTAGATCTTTATTTGTCAGGTAGTGAAGTGAATGTAAATTATCAACTTTATAATAGTAGTAATGTAGCTACAGGTGGAGTTGTTGCTGGTACTGGTGTTGGTACCTTGTTAATAACCAATGTTAATGCTGCAGGCAGTTATTATGTAATAGGAACACATACCATTTCGGGTTGTCAAACAACTATGGGTGCTGTCAATGTTACATTTGTTACTTCGCCAACGGCCACTATAGCCGCAGGTCAGGCATTTGAAAAATGTGAAGGCGCTGCAACAACATTTGGAGTTACAATCGATGTTACACCAGTAAATCAAGGACCTTGGGATATAATTATAACGGATGGAACTACTGATTATAATTTCACAGCTAATACGTCAACAGATACCTGGATTACACCCAATGTAGTCAACACAACCACGTATACAATAAAATCTATAGAAGATAGAAATGGATGTATTAATACAACTACTAATGTCGGATCTGTTACCATAGATATTAATCCTACGCCTAATGTAGATATTCTTGGTCCGGATGAAGTATGTATTAATGGAGGATCCATTAATTTAACAGCAGATATAACCCCTATTGGGACAACGATAACCAGATACACATGGAGTACCGGAGTTGTTGATGATGGAAAACAAACTATTACAGCTACTCCAATTACCCAACCTGTACATGCTTATTCTCTAGAGGTTGAATCTGATAAAGGTTGTGTTGGTACACACACTAAAAATATTACAGTAAATAGTTTGCCTTTAGTAACCTTTGTTTCAGCTGGAAATCAATATGTATTTTGTATGGATGATCTAGCTGTTAATCTTACTGGTAATCCTTTAGGAGGTAAGTTTTATGTAGATGGTGTTGAATTAGCTACAAGTTCATTTGATCCTTCCCTTTATACACAAGGAGATCATGATGTCATGTACACATACCAGGATGCCAATGGTTGTGAGAATTCTCAGTTAAGGGTATTTAGAGTTAATCCTATCCCCAATGTAACACTTACTGGGTTAAATAATCAGTACTGTGCGGATGCAGGTGTCATTACAATGAACGGAAATCCGGATGGTAGTGGTGGCGGTACGCCAGGGATTTTTTCTAGTAACCCTTTTAATGCCTTATACTTTACGGATAATAATGATGGTACGGCTAATTTTAACGTAACAGCAGCCCTGGCTAGCCAAGGTTCAGGCAATTATATTTTTACATACGTATATACCAATATTGAAGGTTGTGATGCTACAGCTAATTTTACCACAACGGTATTAGATGATTATAGTACTAATTTAAGAATTGATGGATTGCCAGGTACTATATGTGAAACGGGAGCTCCTGTAACTTTAACACCATATCTTGGTGCTGCTTCTTTGTCACCAGTGCCTGCAGGTGAAACAGTTTCATTTACTGGTCCAGCAGGTAGTATAACTAATAACGCCGACGGGACAGCTGAATTTGATCCTGGAGCTGCTGGTGCAGGAACACATACGATAACACTTAATTATACGGATGCTAATGGATGTAACGGTTCTACTACAGGATCGATTACAATAGGTACTCCTATTAGCGTTCCTGGTTTAGGAACGGGTTATTGTTCGTCAGATATGGGGTCTTATAATTTATTAGGATCTATCAATGGTGCAGCAGGTGTGCCTAATGATGGAACTACTTTTGATATTGAAGCGCCTGATGGAACAGATATTGCCATGAATCAGGCCAATGGGGCATATAACTTCATTCCTTCTACTTTGTTTGGAGCATATGGAGATGGAGCATATATAATTACTTATAAATATACAGATGGAACTGGATGTCAGAATACAGTTGTAAGTAATGTTGAAATTATAGAAGTATTAAATGCTGTATTTACGATTGATACAGAACCATATGCGACGGCGCAATCCAATTTCTGCGAAAATGATGGTTTAGTTGATTTAGCTGGCCATGCTGATTTAGCTACTGCATCAGGAGCCGTATCTTCTTCATTCACAGGCCCTGGGGTTAGTGGTAATGGTATTGCTGGAGGTTTCTTTAATCCTCAGGATCCTTCAGTTAATAAGTATCCTACTGCCAATACAATTACACATACTGTTATTCATACAGTAAATGGAGTTAGTTGTCCAAGTCCTATTGAGACTTTTAATGTACAGGTAGTACCTGTTCAGGTGGGTATCAGTGGATTATCTGCTACAAATACTTATTGTACAAGTAGTGGAACTTCAGTGATTACCGTAAGTGGTGCAGATGCTGCAGGTGGTACAGCTGTATTTAAAGCCACTAAGAATGGTAGTGCTTCACCATTTTTAACTGATAACAGTAATAATACAGCTACTATTGATCCCGGTGTTGGTTCAGGTATATATGAAATAACATTAGAGTTTACAAAAACAGCTGATGGATGTAAAAAAGTTATTGTTGAAACAGTTGAAGTTTATTCAGACGATCCAGTTACATTTTCAGGTGTAAGTGAAGGAGATAAAATATGTAGATCTTCTGGACCAATAACCTTAAGAGGAGATATGTTTGCTGGAGGAGTTGGTAACTTTATTGAAGTTGTTCCAGGTCTTGCAAATACAGGAACAGATGATCTAGGTAATCCTGTTGTTGCAGACGATGGAGTGGCTGTTTTAACGCCAGGTAGTTTGGCTATTGGGCCACATGCAATTACGTATGAATTTACAAATGCCAACGGTTGTTTAACTACGGAGATTAAAAATATAGAAATTGTTGGAGCACCAGCTAGTACTTATACTGTAGTAGGTGGTGGAGCTTATTGTTTCGATGATGCACCGCAAGGAGTATCTATCGGATTAAGTGGTTCTAATTCAGGAGTAACGTATGAACTTTTGTATGGAGGAGTAAGTTTATCTACTCCAATTACAGTAGTTAGTCCAGGTGGACCATTTAATTTTGATGATAACAATGATGGTACTGGTGCTGACAGATTATTTGTTGATGAAGGAATATATACGGTTAAAGCAGTTTTGGGTGGTTGTGATGCCATCATGACAGGAAGTGTTTTAGTTGAAGAGTATGAATTAGTTTTAGAAGAAGATTCAAGAAATGAAATTACCTGTACTGGTGCTGATGATGGAACGATTACTTTAAGAACTAGTGGAGGAAGTGGAACATATGAATATTCTGATGATGCAGGAGCAACATGGCAGGCCTCACCAACCTTTTCTGGTTTGTCAGATGGATCTCACAGTTTCGAAGTAAGAGATTTGTCAACAGCAGCTTGCGAAGTTGCGTCGCCATTGGTGGTAAACTATACGGAACCTTCGGCTTTAATTTCAGTTAGTTTAGATAATAAAACAAATGTGGGTTGTACACCTTGTACTATGGGAGGTACTTGTGAAGGTAGTGCAACAATTACTGTTTCAGGAGGAACTCCTTATGGTGGAGCAGACCTTGCTACTTATCCAAGTGGATATAATATTACTTGGCCGCTTAGTGTAGGTGCAGCTCAATTAAGTGCTGACAAATTAACTGCTAGTCAGTTACAAGTTGGAACATATGCCATCTTAGTAGAAGATGCGAATGGATGTTCAACAACTTTTGATGTAACCATTTCCGAAAATACGGCTCTGTCACTTATTGAATTTGATCCTGTAGTGAATCATATCGACAATTTCTGTAAAGATGGAAGTAACGGTGAGTTTGTAGTTCAGGCAAGTGGTGGATCTGGCGACTATCAATTTAGTATCGATGGGGGAACAAACTTTATCAATAGTAACAGAGTAAATACAGATGAATGTTTATTTAATAACTTGGAAGATGGTAGTTATTCCATCATAGTTAGAGATAGAAATTATCAAAGATGTAATTATACCATTGCAACTAATGTTGTCATCACAGAACCAGCAGCAGCTCTCACATTAACAGAAGTTGCTAATAATTCTGCTACTTGTTTTGGTAGAGCAGATGGTTCGTACAGTGTTCAAGCTAGCGGAGGCAATGGAACCTATGAGTTCTCATTGGTAAATCCTGGCGTAGCCTTACCAGGCGACTGGGTATCGAATGCTACTGATACTTATGTGGTTGCAGGTGTGCTTGCGGGTAATCATTCAGTATGGGTAAGAGATGCGAATCCTTCAGCAATATCATGTACACCAGGAAGTATAGTAGTTACTGTGGGAGAGCCGGTTGAGCTATCTTTCAATAATCCTGTAGTTACAAATGTTTCTTGTAACAGTGGTAATGATGGAACAGTTACACTTACAGGAGTAGGAGGGAGTGGTAATTATGTTTACTCAATAGATGGCGGAACTAATTGGCAAGCAAGTAATATATTCTCGGGATTAGATGTGGCAAGTGGGCCATATTCATTTAGTATTGCCGAAAGTTTAGATGCAGCTTGTAACAGTATAGATGTTAGTACGGTAACATTAACAGAACCTGCGGACTTTGTTATTTCAGAAGTTGTGGCTAGTCATCAGGATGTAAGTTGTAATGCAGGTAGTGATGGTGAATTTGTTGTTACTACAGTAGGAGGTGTTGGTCCATTTGAATATAGATTACATGATGGAACTGCTTACATCACTGCTTGGAGTAATCTTAATAGTTTTATTGGCTATCCTCAAGGAACTTATGAAGTTTCTGTTAGAGATCTGGGAACAGTCTCAGTAGATTTCTGTGAGAAGGACCGAATTTTACCAATTACTATTTCTCAACCTTTAGCTGCGATTAACATTACTTTTGAAAATGTTAATAATGCAACCTGCAATGGCGCAGCGGATGGAGATATTAATATTACAGCGGCAGGAGGTACTGCTCCTTATACTTACCAATGGAAAAATGTAGCGACTAATATTAATGTTCCAGATATTGATGGAGGAAAAACTGATAACCCTTCAAATTTACTTGCTGGAGATTATGAAGTTACTATTGAAGATAATTTAGGTTGTGTTGCTGCAAAAGTTTATACAGTTGGAGAACCAGTTGCACTTTCTTTACTCACAGATAATATTGTTCATGTTACATGTAATGGAAATGCAACAGGAGAAATTCGCGTAATTGCTTCTGGTGGATCTGGTACATATAGTTTTAATGTAGATAATTCTGGTTGGAGTGCTGATCAGGCAATTGCTACTTTTACTGCAACGGGCTTAAGTGCAGGCGATCATACGATTTGGGTAAGAGACCCGAATAGTGGTGTGGTTTGTGAGTATAGATTACATCCTCCTATTACTGTTAATCAACCAAATGCATTAAGTTTAGTAGTTACTGGGCATACAAATGTTTCGTGTAATGGTAATACAGATGGAGTAATAGAGCTTACAGCCTCAGGAGGTAGTGGTAATTATGATTACTACATTGACGGATTAGGTTGGGTAGCCGGTACAGGTGTTACGCATACCTTTAATTTATTAGGTGCGGCCAATTATAATCTTCAAGTTAGAGATCAGGCAGATGTTACATGCTCATTTGCTACAACATTTGAAATTACTGAACCTTCGGACTTTACCACGACTGCTGTTGCAACGGATGTATTATGTAATGGTGCCAGTACGGGACAGTTGGCATTGACCACTGCAGGTGGAGTTGGACCATTCGAGTATAGTATTGATGGAGGAACGAATTGGAATTCCTCTCCTTTAACAGGTTTGTCATCTGGAACTTACACTGTAGATGTTCACGATTTAGGTACTGGTTGTAAAAAAACTAACCAGGTTATAATTGCTGAAGCAACAATCGATCAACCCGTATCTGCAATTAGTATTGGAGTTGAAACGATAAGTCATGTTTCATGTAAAAACGGAATAAATGGAGAAATAGATCTTCAAGGAAATGTAAATGGTGGTTCAGTTGTACCTGTAGGTGATTATCAGTTTACCTGGTATAAAAAAGGAACACCAAATGTAATTGTTTCTACTGGTTTCGACGAGGTAACAGGTTTAAGTGAAGGAACATACTTTGTTATTGTAGAAGATGATAACGGCTGTACAAAAACTTCAGTTGATTATGTGGTTAATGAACCATTGGCATGGACTGTTAATTTTACTGCCATTAACTTAACAAAATACAATGGAGCTGATGGTGTTATTGATGTACATACCCATACTGGTAGCAATCCAGGGCATTCTATCGAATGGTTTACTGTTGTGGCTGGAGTTGAAGCAACAATGTCTCCATTATACGATAATGTATGGTCGGTAAATACTTTTGGTGCAGGTACATACCGTTTTAAAATCAAAGATGTAGAAAACTGTATTTATACAAGCGCTGATATTACTTTAACAGAACCTTTAGAGTTCGCAGTTAAAGATCCTAACTTGGATAAGATAAACCTTACTTGTTATGGAGCAAATGATGGAAAACTCTCTATACAAGTTATTAGTGGAGGTGGCGATTTTGAGTTTGATATAGTAGGAGTATTAGAATCTGGTAATCCGAATTATACTTTTAATGATACCCAATTAGGTAAGAACTTATTACGAGAAAATTTAGAGGCCGGGCAGTATACCATAAATGTAACCGATAATGCTACTGGTGAGATAGCAACTTACGTGGTTGATATTACCCAGCCTAATGAATTAGTAATCAATACAGTTTCGGTAAGCGATCCAACGTGTAATGCAATTGGAGATGGAAGTATCGAGGTTGAAATTACAGGTCATGCCATTAATGTAGCAACATCAACTATAACCTGGTCACGATCTAATCCATTAGGATGGTCGGTTTCAGGAGCAGTTAATGATGGAACGACTGATATGCGTGCGCAATCCGGTTTATTTGCTGGAGAATATACCATAAGTGTTCTAAGTGATCAGGGCTGTGTGGCAACATCGACACCTATTACTTTAACAAATCCAACGGCTATAACTGCTACAGAAACAATAACTCATGTTTCTACAAATGGAGGTACTGATGGTAGAATATTTGTAGATAATATTACAAGTGTCAATACGGTAAGTTCTATCGTTTGGTACAAGGACGACGGTACAGGAACATTTGTAGCTACAGGAGTAACAGGTGTTGATAACCCGGCAATAACAACAGGTATTTATCAATATGTAATTACAGATAATGTAGGATGTACATTTACTAGTCCTAATTTATTAGTTAGTGAACCTGGTCAGGCATTAGTTGTAACAGCAGTGCCTACGCCAATAAATTGTTATGGAAATGACGATGGAGTAATTACGGTTAATATTAGTTCTGGAGTAGCTCCGTTTAGTGTTGACATAACAGGTACTCATGATGATGGATCACCATTTGCAGGGGATAATAGCGTAACTAGTTATACCGAATTTACTGCGTTAAAAGCAGGTACATATCAGGTAAATGTTACAGATGGTGCAGGGCAAACTTTCCCAATTAATAATATTGTGATTGCTGAAAATACTGAAACAGTGTTAACTATTGTTCCAGTTGATATTCCGTGTAACGGAGGAGTTGGATCAATCAATTTATCTTTAGCAGGAAGAACCGATGGTAGCGAAAGTTGGCAAATTCTTGACCCTACATTAGGCGAGGTATATAATGGTCCTTTGGCTGGGAATGCAACTAAAACACTTGGTTTAGAAGGAGAATATATAACTAATGTTACGAATCAAGATGGATGTATTATTTCAGAGAAGAGAACTATTGTAGAACCAGATCTATTTGATATTGATTGGGATGATGAGGATGCGACGATTTATGGACTAAACGATGGTATCATTGATGTGCATACCTATACAGGTAATAATGGTGCGCCTTATACTATTTCATGGTCAGATGATGCAACAGTAACTAGCTTTATCAGAACAGACCTATTAGCTGGAATTTATGAGTTTACCATTGAGGATGCTTCTGGTTGTGATACGACTATTTCTGGTATTGTAATAGGACAGCCATATCCTTTAACGGCTGTGGTTACGCCTAAGGATGCTGTTTGCTTTGGAGATACAAATGGAGAAATTGAAGTAGCTTTTGCAAACCCTAATAATGGAGGAATTGAATATACCATCACAGGTAACCTTGATGATGGTTCTCCAGCGTATAGTTCAGGCTTAATTACACCAGCTTCAGTTAATTCTAAAGTGACTGGTTTAAAAGCAGGTACTTATACGATTAATGCTACAGACAGTAAAGGGACTGTTTATTACCAGGACAATATTCGAATAGAACAAGATCCTGAAATTAATTTAGTATTAACAGCCAATGATATTAGCTGTTTTGGAGCAGCAGATGGTAATGTTCTTGCTGTTTTAAACGGTCGTCTTCCTTTATCTTCAGATATAATAACTTGGAGTGGATCAAAAGGAACGTTCTTATCAGGTCCATTATTTGATGATTTAACAACCAGTGTTATTAATAATTCAATTAATCCAGTTGTTGCAGCAGAAGAATTTTATGTTGTTGTAGAAAGTGCAACTGGTTGTAAATATGATGTTACGGATGAAGTAGAAGAGCCTAATGAGCTGGTTATTACTATTCAAGATGTTGAAGATGTAACATGTACAGGTGGTAACGATGGTACTATTGATGTTTCTGTAGCAGGAAGAGCAGGAGGAAGTTATCGTTACGACTGGTATAAGTGGGATGCTACTTTGGCAATACCGGCTTATGTCATCTATCAAGCCAACGGAGCTGCAACTATCGATGATTTATATGCAGGTAATTACAGCTTAACAGTAACTAGTTTAGGAGACCTTTGTACAGTAACTGAAGATAACATTGTTGTAAATGATGGAAGTGCTATTACTATTAATGAAGTAATTAGTGATGTTACAACTTGTGTTGGAGACGATGGTGGTATTATTACAGTAAGTATTGCAGGTGGAGTATCTCCTTATACTGTTGATGTAACAGGCCAATCAACACAAAACGGAGATGGAAGTGCAGCATTTACCTTTGCTAATTTGGTTGCAGGTAATTATGTAATAGAAGTTTCTGATGCGCGTGGAGTAAGCTGTGCAACAGTCACTAAGAATGTTACCATTGATGAGCCTGCTGTAGCTTTTGCATTAAGTAATGAGGCACATGATATTAGTTGCGATCCTGTAAATGCAAGTAGTGGAACATTTACATTTGATCTTACAGGAGGAGTTCCGTCGGGAGGTAACTACAACTATCAAATATTATTACCTGAGGCATCTATTGCAAAGCCAATAACTATTGCAGTAGGAGCTACACATTCAGAGTCAGTAGCTAACTTGAGTGCAGGAACGTATAACTTAACCGTTCTTGATCTTAATTCTACCGACCCTGCAACATGTGCAATTGAGTATTCATTTACATTAGAGCATATTGTGATTACTAACAATGCTGTTGTAAATACTACTTGTGCAGGAATTAATAATGGCGCTATAACAGGAATTAATATAGCAGGAGCTTCGGTTAACTATACCTACAATTGGACGACTACTGATGGAGGTATTGGACTAGATAATTCAACTTTAAATCAATCAGGTTTATCCGTAGGTACCTATATACTTGAAATTACTGATCCAGATAGAGCTTTATGTTCAGTAACCAAAATATTTACGGTTGGAGTTGATAATACGATTGTTATTACGCCAACCATTAAAGATGTAAGTTGTAATGGAGATGCTAATGGTGCCATAACGATTGATGTGGCGGGTGTTTCTGCAGCAACAAGTTACTTATGGACAGGACCAGGTATTGTAACCAATAACTTGGAAGATCAAGTGGACCTATCTGCGGGTAATTATACCGTTGAAGTAACTTCTATTATCAATGGTGAAACATGTATAGCGGATGAGGCTTTTGTGGTTTCTCAACCAAATCCAATTACTTATACAGCAAGCTTCGACTACACAAGTTGTGATCCGTACGAAAGAACCTTAAGAATTAAAGATTTAAAAGGAGGTAGAGGAAATTATACTTACTTATGGGATGGGCCAACATTTACTCCTGCAGTTCCTGTAGATCCTGAGAATATTGAAATTTACGAAGGTGGTTTATATTCTATTACCATTAAGGATGATAATCAGTGTGAGGTTACCAGGTCAATAACAGTACCAAATGAAGTAACTATTAATCCGGATGTTAACCATGTAACATGTAATGGTGGAGATAATGGGTCTATTGTATTAAATGTGGCTGGAGGTACAGGTAACTTTACTTTTGCATGGACTGGTCCGGGTGGATTTACATCGACAGATAGAAATATTGATGATTTATATGCAGGACCTTATACTGTAATAATTACTGATTTAAGTGAAAATGATGGAACAGGTAACTGTTTAAGAACATTTACAATAAATATAAATGAACCTCAGGCGATTGCCATTGATGAAACGATAGTGAATACATCGTGTTTTGGTCAGAGTGATGGTCAGATAGAAGTGGAAGTTTCTGGAGGGAATGCTCCTTATAGCTACAGTTGGTCGCCTGTTGTGGGTGCTAATTTACCGACTAACAAAAATCAATATAACTTACCAGCTGATAATTATACATTAACAGTTACGGATGCAAGTATAAACGGAGGTTGTTCTTCAACGGCTAACTTTACTGTATTACAAGATGCTGAAATTGTACTATCTGCGGTTCCAACTGAAACAATTTGTAATGGAACTGGTGGAGCAATTAATTTGACCGCTACAGGAGGTTTTGGAGCTGGTTTCTCTTATAATTGGAGCTCTGCCGATGGTACTGGATTAGTTCAAGGTAATGAAGATCAAAATGGTTTAACAGGAGGTACCTATACTGTAGTTGTTTCTGATTTAGGTGATGGCAGAAGTTGTACGGCTACTTTATCAGAAACATTAACAGATGGTATTGAGATACTAAATGAAGTAATTACCCCTGTTTCTTGTTCTGGAAATGACGATGGAACAATTAGTTATGATGTATTTGGAGGTGATGGGAATTACGTTTATACATGGAATGTTATTTCTGGTGATGCCACAAGAATAGTGGCTGGTGCTCAAAACCAAAGTGGATTGAGCGAAGGTGTATATGATGTTACCATTACGGATGGAAGAACTGATGCCTTGGGAACAGACTGTGCTATAACACATCGTTTCACGGTAACCGCAAGCACTGGTTTAACAGTTAATGTTGCTGCTTTCGATTCTAAAATTTGTTTCGGTGAGTCAGGAGGAAGATTAGAAGCGACTGTCACTGGTGGATCTGGTAATTATGCTTATTACTGGAATGGTGTTCTTGGGACTAATGTTCACGATAACCTTGTACAGGGTATCTATGGATTACGAGTTGTTGATATTGACCTGAATTGTGAATTCATCCAATCGTATGAAATAAAAGGACCTTCGACTCCACTAACTATTGATAATATTGTTGTAACAGATATATTGTGTCATGGATATGCCACAGGAGCTATTGATGTAACCGTTTCGGGTGGAGTAACACCAACTTCAGGAGATTATTTCTATATCTGGACTGGAGGAACTAGCGTTGCAACAGGAAGTAATCCGACTGGATTATTAGCAGGAACTTATAATTTGACAGTAGAAGATGCTAACGGCTGTACAGTTGCTTCTGGAAATATAGAAGTAGAAGAGCCAACTACACATATCAAAGTTGATAACCCACAAATAACTGATGTTTCAATTCCTGGTGGATCTAATGGACAAATCTTAGTGGATGTTTATGATGGAACTGCTCCAAGATCTGTAGAGTGGTTTGATGCTAGCAATACATCTGTTAGTTTGTTAAATCCAGCTGTAGGATTAAGTGCAGGAACGTATAGAGTTGTGGCCACTGATGATAATGGCTGTACTGCTGAACTAACAGGGGTTCGTGTTGTAGAACCAGGAGAAGCCCTTGGTTTTGAAAAAACAGTACACCAGATTAGTCCATGTTCAGGTAATGATAATGGCGAAATACATATCAATAGAGTATTTGGTGGATTCCCAATTGGAGGAGATAGATATAGAATTCAGATTACAGGACCAGGAACCAATGTAGATATTGAAGATACAGAGCATCATTTGACTGATTTAGCTCCGGGTACTTATCGAGTAATTGTTACAGATAATGTACCAGTAAGTTATCAAGAGGATATATTAATTGAAGAATATTTACCTTTAAGTTTAATAACTACTAAGGTTAATGATGTACTTTGTTTTGGGACTATTACAGGCGAAATTAGCGTTGAGGTGAATGGAGGTAAACCAAGTGCTTTAGGTGACTATTTAGTTGAAATTAGAAGTACTGAAGGATACTCTTCAGCTAAAGTAGATGCTAAAGCTGGTGTACCGTTTACATTCCCTAATCTACCAGCTGGTAATTACACCATTACGGTGAAGGACCATGCGGATGATTTTGACACGAAAGTTCCAGATAGAAATTTCTGTGAGTTGTCTAATTTTATGCTGATTACTCAACCTGCTGCAGTCGTTGATTTAACATCAGTGAGTGGAGATATGGATATTTGTGATGGAGATAGTTATAATTTATCTATAAACACCAGTAATTGGGATTTTGCAGATGGTAATTTAAGGGTATCTATTTATGATGATTTTGCAACCACAGAGCATTTAGTAAATACAACGCCATTTGTGATTACAGTTAATCCAACTTCAAGTAGGACTTATGCTGTAAGTAAGGTGGCGATGGATGGAAATGCAACTTGTTTGCAAGGAGAAAGCGCTGGAAATAAAGTACAGGTTATTGTTCATGAATTGCCTACTGCTAATATCACTGGTCCTTCTGAAGTTTGTGAAGACGGTACAGTAAGCTTGTCTGTAAACTTTACCGGTAAAGCACCATTTAGCTTTACCTGGAGGGATGAAAATAATGGTACTTCAAATACCATCACAGGTATTGCTACCAATACATATACCTTTAGTGATAGCCCTGTAGCCAATGCAAGTTACGTGATTGATCATATTTCGGATGATAATTCTTGTAATAATGTAGGTAATGGAAGGGTATTAGTTGATATTAATAATAAGCCAATTGTGAATTTAACAGGAGGTACGGATATTTGTATCGGAGATAATACTAACCTTACTATTGCATTTAACGAAAATGTTGCTCCGTACACAATAACCTATGAGGCCAATACGGTTGAGGGAAGTTTAGTTGTTAATCCTGCTGGATTAACGCATGTTTGGAATGTTTCTCCACTTGTAACAACAACTTATGAAATAACATCAGTTGTGGATGCCAAAGGGTGCTCCATGGACTTTAATGTACCAATTGTAGCCACTGTAATTGTTAATCAGTTGCCAGAAGCATTAGCTGTAATAGAAAGTGCGATTGATTTAGGTGAGGTATGTCAAGGTCAATCAGGAGTTGATTATTCAGTAACTGCGGTAGCCAATGCTACTAGCTATGATTGGTCTGTTGACCCAGGGATGAATATTATAACGGGTGATGGTACAACGGATATAGTAATAGATTTTGAAAGAGACTTTACTGGTGGATATGTAAGAGTTTATGCAGAAAATGCTTGTGGAGTAAATACAAGCATCGAGCGATGGGTGAATGCAAGTTTATTACCTGATGAAATTACAATTGCACCAACAGGTGATACTGATTTATGTGAAGGTTCAACAGGTATTATATATAGTATAAACCCTGTAGCTAATGCAAGCTCTTACGAGTGGTCATTGCCTGCTGGATTTATCTTACAAGGAGATGGAACAGGTACTTCTATTATAATAGACCTAGATCCTAATATTCCATCAACTGTAGGAGATATTTATGTGCGTCCTATTAATGTTTGTAGTAATGCGGAACCATGGTCGCCACCGTTGACAGTAAATGTTACTGCGCTTCCTGCGCCATATGCAGGTGCAGATGAGCGAATTTGTCAAACTACCTATACCTTAAGTGCTGACCCACTAAATGGTGGAGAATCAGGACAATGGCAAATTATAAAAGGAGCCGGACAGTATGTTAATAAGCCAATCGATGAGGTAAGGCCTAACGCTCAATTATATAACTTGTCTCAAGGTGAAAATATATTTGTATGGACTGTGACAAATATTACTACAGGCTGTTCATTATCAGATACTGTAATTATTTATAACGATCAGGTAACCGTTAATGCAACCGCCTTAAGCGATAAGGTTTGTGATGGTACTATCACTTTAGATGGAACACCGTTACTGGCTGTTGACGATGCAGATGAAGCATATTGGTCGACAACAGGAGGAGGGTTTATTGTTTCTTCAACCAATGAGCGAACTGTAGTTAACAATATGGATGCAGGTGTAAATACATTTACTTGGACCATTAGAAAAGGAGCTTGTTATAGTTCTGCATCTGTTGATGTAATCAATAATGAGCCAACTCAAGCTGTTATTTATAATGCGAGTGATGTAGTTATTACTATGCTTGATTTACCATGTCAAACCAATTCTGCTGTACTAAAAGCGAGTATTCCTGTTGTTGGTGAAATAGGATATTGGAGAATTGAAACTGGTTCGGTAACGATAGATGATTTTAACAATACAACGATAAATGTTAGCAATATTGCAAAAGGAGATCATCAATTAAGTTGGAATATCTTGAGAGGTGATTGTTTATCTAAAACCATCGTAACAGTAAGAAACAATGCATTAAATGTTGGTGCGGGGGTCGATGTATTTACTTGTGATGGAACTACCCAGCTAAATGGTAATGATGATTATCCTTCAGGTGCTATTGGAGTTTGGACCATTAAAGACAACATTGGGACGGGTGTATTTACAGATGCTAATGATCCGAAAACAACGGTTTCTGGTCTAAGTCAAACCAATGGTGGTCGTAATGTATTTGTTTGGACGTTGACAAGAAATGGCTGCGCAAGTGTAGATTCGGTTGTGATTAGAAATGATCAGCCTACTATAGCAGAAATTTCAGGAGGTAATTCTACTATCAGTGTTTGTGATGAAGAGTACAACTTACATGCTGTTTCTCCAGTCTATGGAGCAGGAGTATGGTCGGTGGTAGCAGGAAAAGGCAGATTTGATAATCCTGCTGATCCAACTACAAGAGTATATGATTTGGCTAATGGAGATAATATCATGCGTTGGACAGTTACCAACAATAGTTGTTCTTCATCGGTTGAGTTTACGGTAACCAACCTTCATGTAGATGTATACGCAGGCGCAGATACTGCTGTCTGTGGAACCATAGCTCAATTGCACGGTACCCCAGCTCCTGCAGGAGCTACTGGAGTATGGTCTGTGGTTAGTGGTGAAGGTAGTGGAGGTTTTAGGCCTGCAGATACCAATCCAAATGCAAGTATTGAGTCCTTGAGTCCTGGTAATAATAAAGTAGTATGGACCATAACACAGAATAGTTGTGTTTCTACAGATACATTAATTGTAACGAATAACGCTCCAATGCCAGTTAGTGCAACGCCAAAAATCTCAACAGACGAGAGTTACACTAACTTAATAGCCGAGAATCCTACTGAGGGATCTGGAGTTTGGACCTTATTGGAAGGTAGAGGAGATATCATTAATCCAACTTCTCATACTTCTCGAGTTGAGAATTTATTCCCTAATATCAACAGATTTAGATGGACAGTAACTAAATTAAACTGTTCAGACTATGTAGATGTTGAGGTTCAAAGTGGAGCACTGGCTCAGGCGGAAGCAGGCTGGGATCAATTAGATCTTTGTGAAGACTTTACAACATTACAAGCTAATTTACCTGAAAACACCTTTGGTGAGTGGACTGTTGATAAAGGTGGAGTGAAGTTTGAAAATGATAATAACAATGATCCAAAAGTTAATATTTACGATGTTTCACCTGGACGTAACGTCTTAAGGTGGACGCTGAGGTTTGTTGGAAAAGGAAGTCAGTTTACAACAGATACAGTTGTTATAATTAATAATAAACCATCTGATGCTTGGGCTGGATTCGATATTACGGAATGTGGTAATGAAGCAAAACTAGAAGCAAGAGAACCGATTTATGGTACACCTAGTTGGACTGTTTTATCTGGAGGTGGAGCCTTTGATGATGATACAGATCCAAAAACTACCATAAGAGGTTTAAATCAAGGTGAAAATGTAATTAAATATGAAATTACGAATGATGTTTGTCACTCCTATGATACGATAAGTATTTTTAATCATGAGCCATCAGAGGCTTTGGCAGGAGATGATTTGGTGGTTTGTGCAGATTCAGCAGAAATTAATCCTTCGATACCTAAGTATGGTGAAGGAAAATGGAGAGTTATAGAAGGTTCAGGTAAAGGTAAAAATGATGCAGGTGCCTATACAGATGAAATTGTAGGTACATATGTTCATGCTTTATCTCCTGGAGTCAACGTTCTTGTTTGGGAAGTTCAAGTGCCTGGAGCTGGAGCTGATTGTGTTAAGCGTGATACCATAACGATTACGAATAATGCACCATCCATTTCCTTTGCAGGTCATGATAGGCCTATTTGTACAGATTCCGTAAATCTATCTGGAAGTGTGCCAATTTATGGTACGGGTAAATGGACATTGATATCTGGTTCTGGTGATATAGAGGACGATCTACAAACCAATACCTTAGTTAGAAATCTAGGTAAAGGTAAAAACCGATTTAGATGGACCGTTGATAACAATGGTTGTACATCGGTCTCTGATGTGGAGATTGCTAATAATTTAATTGAAGCATTTGCAGGGTACGAGCAAATCAATTGTGCTGACACTGCTGTTCTTGAAGCGAACAATCCATTACCAGGAGAGGGTAACTGGGGTGTACTAGGAGGTTCTGGATCTGCAAATTTTGATGATAACCTAGATCCTTATACCAATGTTAGGAATCTTGATAAAGGTGAAAATATTCTAACATGGACGATCAATCATCAAGGGTGTCGATCTGTAAGTGAAGTTAAGGTTACCAATAATCAACCTTCAACCGCCTTTGCAGGAGACAATAAAGCCACTTGTGATAATTCCATTTATTTAGGGGCTTCAAACCCTGAAGTTGGAGCGGGTCATTGGACCATTCGATCTGGTGGCGGTAAGTTTGTAGATGATTTAGATAATTCTACCCTAGTGGATAGCCTGAAGTTTGGTAAGAATATTTTCAGATGGACAGTAGAATATAAGGGTTGTAATTCGATTGATGATGTAGAAATTGACTTTAATACGATTGAGGCAACTGTTGGAGGTACGCAAGAAGTTTGTTCTGATAAGACATTCTTAGAAGCGAATAGTGCTCTGCCAGGTGTAGGTACTTGGACTGTTGTTGGTGGAGGAAGTCAAGCTAAGTTTGTTAATTCTCATGACCCAGTTACAGAAGTGTTTGACTTGGCGAAAGGAACCAATCGTTTAATGTGGAGCATCAATAATAAAGGTTGTGTTACTTCTGCAGAAGTGGATATTATTAATCATACGCCAAGTACAGCCTATGCTGGTAATACTCAGGAGTTGTGTGAGGACTTTACCATATTAGATGCCACGCCAGTGAGTATTGGATCTGGTAGATGGGAAATACTAACGGGGGCTGCCTTTATATCGGCTACCGAAGTGTTAGAGCCTAAAGCGAGTATCTCAGGATTATCTAAAGGCGAAAACGTATTTAGATGGATTGTTACAAGTGATAACGGATTATGTACTTCGGTGGATGATGTATTAGTCATTAATAATAAACCGTCCATACCTTATGCGGGCAGAGATGAAGAGTATTGTTCGCCAACGGTGGTTTTAAAAGCAGCAGAACCTGATTTTGGAACTGGAAATTGGTCCATTATAGAAGGAGGAGGTAATTTCGATAACCCAGCCCTTCCTGGTGCAACAATCAGTAATTTGAATGAAGGTGTAAATGTTTTGATGTGGACTATAACGCAAGGACAGTGTACTTTAACAGATTCTATTGAGATCATTAATAATACACCTACCACATCTAATGCAGGTCCAGATATTGAGGATTGTAAAAATTATGCACCTTTGGATGCTAATGTAGCCACACAAGGCACTGGTTATTGGACACTTGTTTCGGGTAATGCCACTTTTATTGATGAGGCAGATCCAAAAACTAGAGTGGAGGATCTAACGCATGGAGATAACATCTTAATGTGGAATATTCAGAAAGGTTCGTGTATTTCATCTGATGAAATTGTGGTTAGAAATAATATTCCAAGTCAAGCTGAGGCTGGTACGGATAAGGAATCCTGTGAAGATTATGTCACTTTAAATGCAAGTGATCCTACTTCGGGAGTTGGTTCTTGGTCTGTTTTAAGTGGTAATGGTAAGTTCGATGACGCAAGCAGTCCTATTTCTATTGTTCGAGATTTAGAACTGGGAGAAAATAGATTATTGTGGACTGTTACTTATGGAAGTTGTACCACTGAAGATGTTGTTGAAATCATCTCTAATAAAGCGGCTCCTTATGCTGGAGAAGATGATATTAGCTATGAGTCGACTTATGAGCTTAAAGCATCTAATCCTGGCGATTTAGGAGCTACTTGGTCAATAGTTGCAGGTAATGGTCAATTTGATGATAATACTTTCTATAATACCAAGGTAAATGACCTTAACGAAGGTGTTAATACTTATAGATGGACCATGGATGTGAATGGTTGTATTACTTACGATGATGTTAGTGTTGAATACAGAGTGGTACCGAGTGCTGCATTTAAGGTAGATACTATACAGGGGTGTTACCCATTAGCAATTCAATTTACGAATCAGTCTATTGGTGGTTCTACCTATAATTGGGACTTTGGTGATGGAGATATTTCATCGCAAAGAAATCCGGTACATACATTTGATGACCCAGGAGTATATACAGTTACTTTAACTGCTCCTGGACCAGATGGCCTAAATGGAACTCACCAAATGGATATCATTGTTCATGATCATCCAGTGGCTGATTTTAGTTATGGTCCTGAGGTGGTTTATGTGCCAAGTCAGAAGTTAGATTGTAATGATGCTTCGGTTGATGCAGTTCGTTATTTATGGGATTTTGGTGATGGAAATACATCTACCTTGGTTAATCCATCTCATGGATATACGGAAGAAGGGGTTTACTCTGTTAGTTTAATGGTAGAAAGTGAGTATAATTGTATTGACGAAATTACGAAGGTTGATATTGTTACCGTTAAGTTGGAAGGGTTTATAGAGTTTCCTAATGCATTTGAGCCAAGACCTGACGGTGGAAATTCTGGTTCTGCTGGAGGTTTAGAAGATAATTCTATCTTTAAACCAAGAAAACGTGATGTAGAAACTTTTAAAATTCAGATATTTAACCGCTGGGGACAATTGATATATGAAAGTGAGGATATAGAAGAAGGGTGGAATGGATTTTTCAATAACCAATTGTCGCCGCAAGGAGTATATGTGTGGAAGGCAACAGGTACATTTATTAGTGGTACCGTGTTTAATGAGGCAGGAAGTGTATTACTAGTAAGATAATAAATGTGTAGCAAGGAGATATTAAACTCCTTGCTACAATACTATATAGAAGTGATTTAATATGGTCAGACATAGCAATATATTTATAGTTATTGTTTTATTCATTTGCCTTTTTATTGAAGGTAATTTAAAAGCTCAGGATGCCTCGTTTTCTCAAAATTACGCGTCACCACTGTATTTGAGTCCTTCTTTTACAGGGCTTACTGATGGCAGTAGATTGAGTTTGCATTATCGTGATCAGTGGCCAAGTATTCCTGGTACTTATAAAACCTTGTCGTGTGCATTCGACCATTATATTGCAGATTACAATAGTGGAGTAGGTCTTCAGTTTTACAGAGATGACCAAGGAAAAGGAATGTTAATAAACCAGAATGTTGGCTTGTTATATGCCTATGAAATTTATGTATCAGATAAGGTTATGGTGCGTCCAGGCCTACAATTTAAGTTGGCCCAATCCTTTATTGATCCTTCCAAAGCCGTTTCTGGACGAGAAATAGGTCCAGGGGGTACAGGAGTAACAAGTACGCCAATTACTGTGGAGCAAGATCAATTTAGTAAGTTTGATGCAGCTGCTTCGGTTATGATATATAGTAATTTGTATTGGGGTGGAATAACCGTTGATCATCTGGTGAAAAGTGATGTTGGTTTTACAGATATCGAATCCAATTATGATTTAAAGATGACCATGTTTGGAGGATATAAATGGGTATATAAAGAAGGTAGAAGAAGAATGCCTGACCAAAGTGTAACTTTTGCGTTTAATTATAGAAAACAAGCTGATTTTAGTCAATTAGATTTAGGTGCCTATTGGGTATATAATCCTATAGAGTTAGGTTTGTGGTATAGAGGTTTACCAGGGGCTAATCAGGAAAGCTTACGAAATCAGGATGCTATCATTGCTATTATGGGTATTCATCTAGGTCAGATGCGTCTGGGTTATTCATTTGATTTAACCTTATCTGAGCTTGCAGGAAATACAGGTGGATCTCATGAGTTTTCTATCATGTATACTATACCATCATCCAATAAACCTAAGATTAACCGAAGTGCAATACCTTGTTCACAACCAGGCTATTCTGGAGGAGGAGCTTCGCGCAGTAAATATCGTTCTAGGTCGCGTAGAATATTCTAAAGTACTATTCTGTATTTGAGTAAACAGATACTTATTTCTTGCCATATTGCAAAAAGTGTAAAATAAATTTTTAAATATTTGTTATTAATTTATATTTGTTGTTCGATTAAAAAGAGTAACTCCTTTGGAGTAGGACTAACAAATATTTATGGTAGATCTTATCTGCATAAATATTGGCCTTAAAAACAAAAAAAACAGAAATGAAAAGAAACTTACAGTTTGTTAATTTTGCATTATTATTTGGGTTGGCGTCAATCGTGTTTACAGGTTGTCAAACGGAAACAAATACAGGAGAGCATAGTGATAAAAATGCTAAACAAGGAATAAATGAAGGTGGAACATTTCCGGTAGCCTATATTGATACAGATTCTTTATTACGTCAGTATAAATTAGCCATTGATTTACAAGAAGACTTATTGAAAAAAGAGGAGAAATCGCGTACTGATTTCAATGAACAAGCTAAGAGATTACAAAATCAGATGACTGAGTTTCAACGTAAGGTTCAGAATAATGGTTTTTTATCTAGAGAAAGAGCTGAACAAGAGCAAAGAAATTTAATGGCGAGAGAACAAGAGCTTCAAAAATTAAATGGAAAGTTGTCTCAGGAGTTAATGGCAGAACAAGAAGGCTTAAATCGTCAATTACGCGATACTCTAACCAACTACTTGGAAGAGTACAATGCAGATGGTCGTTTTAAAATGATTTTAAGTAATACTTTAGGTGATAATGTATTATATAGTGCTCCGGGTGTAAATATTACACAGCAAATTGCGGACGCTTTAAATAGTCGTTACGAAATTAGCAAGGGCGAAAGCGCAGAAGCCACTAAGTAAGAAAAGACATAAGCATATAAAAGGCAGATTCCTTAAGGAGTCTGCCTTTTTTTAATTCAGGAAACCATGATACAAGCATTCGATAAATATTTAAGTAAGCACGCTCCATTTACGGATTTTGATGTTAACCAAATGGCAGACTCAGCTATGGTGGTGGTTATTCCTGTTTATTTAGAGGACGAACTAAACGATACACTTGACTCCCTATTTGCATGTAAGCCTATAAATGCTAAGGTATCTGTTTTATTAGTGTTTAATGCTGTTGAAGGTGCAGCTGGTAGTATTATTGAAAAGCAGGAGGAAACGATAAAACAAATTGAAGCCTATTCCAATAAATCTGGTTTTATAAATATATATGTACTTAAAGCATTCGATTTACCACGAAAACATTTTGGTGCTGGTTTAGCACGGAAAATAGGAATGGATTTAGCGGTGCATCATTTTTCCGTTAATGAGGAGGTAAATGGAATTATTGTATCCTTAGATGCCGATTCTACCGTTGAGACAAACTACTTTGAGGAGATTTTTGGCTTTTACAGCAATACTAAGAATAAAGCTTGTTCTATTTATTTTGAACATCCTATAGAAGGAGATAAATATGAGCAAAACATATATGCAGCTATTAAGCAATACGAAATTCATTTAAGATATTATGTAGCGTGTCTGCAATATATTGGATTACCATATGCGGAGCATACCATTGGTTCTTGTTTTTCGTGTAAGGCTAGTTCGTATGTAAGTGTAGGTGGTATGAATAGGCGACAAGGCGGTGAAGAATTCTATTTTATTCAAAAGTTATTGCAGCAAGGTAATTATGGAAACTTGAATACAACAACTGTATATCCTTCTCCGCGCATCTCTACTCGAGTGCCTTTTGGAACAGGACCATCCGTTAAAAAGATGGTTGATAATAATGAAAGTGAATACCTAAGTTATAATTTACAATGTTTTGTCGATTTAAAACCTCTGTTCGATAGTATTGATAGTTATTATAAAATCTCAGAGGATGAATTTCAGAAGGAAGTAATGAACTTACCTGGTAGGGTAAGGAGTTTTTTATTGAATTCAGACTTTTATGAGGAGTTAAAACCAATTGGAGAAAACTGTTCAACGATTGAAATGTTTAGGAAGCGATTCTTTCATGCTTTTAATGCTTTTAAGCTAGTTAAGTATGTGAATTATACACATGAACATTTTCTGGAAAGAATGCCCGTTTATGATGCTGCAATGGAGCTGTTAGAGGTAATCGGTTTGGATAACAATGATATATTTGAAGAGAGTGAATTACTTCTTAAATTCAGAGAACTTCAAAAGCAATAGATAAGGGTATATACTGGTTATTTTTTAAACTTTCTAAAGGTCACATATAAATCAAGTGTGGCAGTAATTAAAACGGCAATAATCCAATAATTACGATGTAAGAATATGAGGGCTGCAGCTGCCACTAGAAATAATGCACTGATCACCATTATTCCATTTAAACGTTTGTTTTCGGCTTTACCTTTTAAAAAGTTAAAAAGTCGCACGCCAAGCAAAGGAATAAGTCCCAATACCAAACAGATGAATGCATAAGGAATTTCATTTAATTGAAATAATATTCCCAGTAAAACTAGTATCATTCCAATATAATAGGCTATGCTAAGTGCTTTGTACATGTTGTATATAATATAATTTGAAACCGCAATGCTAGTGAAAAATATTGATATTTAATGAGTAGTCATTGCTTAAGTTGCTGCTTGTTGAAGTACTATGTCTCTATAATTACTTAATGAAGTTTTAATCCTTTTCAACTATAACAAAGATATCTTCATCCTTCTTTTTCATTAGATATTCTTCACGTGCAAACTTCTCTAGACTTTCTGGGCTTTCTTGAATTTCACTTAGCTTGCGTTCGTTTTGTTCGATCTCTACCTGATAATGATGTTTCTGTTTTTCTAATTGTTCTATTCTGGACGAAAGCTTGGCTCTATCCCAAAGATTATTTTGGTCGAAAAAAGCCACCCATACGCCAAATACAACTAGCGTGAGTATGTATTTATTCTTTAAGAATGAAGGAATATTTACTTTAGGTAAATTCATTATTACTTGTTTTGTACAAAGATAGAATAATGCGTTGATAGTGGAAAGGGAAAAGAGCAAAAGTGCCTAGAGTAATGGGTGACGAGTTACAGGGCATAGAGCAGAGCGTATTGTACACTGTTCATCGAAAAAGCCGATTTCCTCTGTTGGGAAATCGGCTTTGAATCTTTATACTTATCTTTTATTTAATTCTATTCAGAATCTATTTCTCTAAAAATGGATATTTGTAATCGTGAGCAGGAACAAACGTTTCTTTAATGGTACGTGGAGTAACCCATCGCATTAAATTAATGGCTGAACCAGCTTTGTCATTGGTTCCTGATCCGCGAGATCCACCAAATGGTTGCTGACCAACCACCGCTCCTGTTGGTTTATCATTGATGTAAAAATTACCTGCCGCATTTACCAAGCGTTTAGTAGCTAATTCAGCAGCATATCTATCTTGCGAAAAGATTGCGCCTGTTAATGCATACATCGATGTTTTATCTAAAATATCCATCGTTTCTTCAAACTTGGCATCCTCGTACACATATAAGGTCACTACTGGGCCAAACAATTCTTCTACCATAGTATCGTATTGCGGATTGCTTGTTTCAATAATGGTTGGCTCAATAAAATAACCTTTTGATTTATCGTAATTACCACCAAAGATAATTTCGGCTTCTTTGCTCTCTTTTGCAGCATCAATAGCTCCAGACAGTTTGTTGAATGAGCTTTCGTCGATTACCGCATTTACAAAGTTTGAGAAGTCCTCAGGGTCACCCATTTTTAATTCTGCCATTTGTTCGGCCACATAACCTTTAATCTCTGACCATCTGCTGGCAGGAATATAAACACGAGAAGCGGCAGAACATTTTTGTCCTTGAAACTCAAAGCCACCACGTACAATACCCGTAGCTACTGCTTTGGCATCGCATGATTTATGTGCCAAAATGAAATCTTTACCTCCTGTTTCTCCAACAATACGGGGGTACGATTTATATTTCTCAATATTTGCTCCAATGGTTTTCCACATGCTTTGGAATACGCCAGTTGAGCCAGTAAAGTGAATTCCTGCAAATTCTGGGTGTTCGAAAACTACCTTAGCAGTTAAAGGTCCAGAAGCATAAACTAAGTTAATTACTCCAGGTGGCACACCTGCTTCGTTAAATATCTCCATTAATACCTGAGCAGAGTATACTGCAGTTTTAGAAGGTTTCCAAACAACTGTATTGCCCATTAATGCCGGGGCGGATGGTAAGTTTCCTGCAATAGAGGTGAAATTAAATGGTGTTAAAGCAAATACAAAACCTTCCAATGGTCGGTACTCTACTCTATTCCACATGCCAGGAGCACTTTCTGGTTGCTCGGCATATATATCGGTCATGTATTGAACGTTAAAACGGAAGAAATCCGCTAACTCACAAGCTGCATCAATTTCGGCTTGATATGCATTTTTCGATTGCCCCAACATGGTAGCTGCATTTATTTTCTGACGGTAAGGACCTGCTACTAAATCAGCAGCTTTTAAAAAGATAGCTGCACGATGTTCCCAACTTAAATTAGCCCATTTTTCTTTGGCTGTTAATGCTGCATCAATAGCTTGGTGAACATGTGTTTCATCACCCTGATGATAATAACCCAAGCAATGCTTAATGTCGTGAGGAGGATGCATAGAAACTTTGTTGCCCGTTCTAATTTCTTCTCCACCAATGTACATTGGAATATCCACTTCGCATGCTTTGTATGCTTTCAACTGTGCTTGAAGTTCTTCTCTTTCAGATGTTCCTGGAGCGTAACTTAATACCGGCTCATTTTCGGCAATTGGTACATTAAATATTCCTTTAGGCATAACTTAATTATTTATGGTTATTAAACTTATTTCGTAGTTAAGGCATAATTGCCCTCATTACAAATTTACGATAAGATGCCCTGTTTATTTAATGAATTATGTCAGTGTTTGAGGTGATAAGAGTATGATAATAATCACGTCAGCGATGTTTTAATCCATTTTGTGAGAATTGTTTTAGAATAATGATGAGATACTATTATTCAAATTAGCACTTTTATTATAAAGAAGCCTTGCTAGTAGTATCCGTAGCATCACTTAAAAATATCTTATTATCATTATTAGCAACAATCTCTAGTATCTTTTTGTACTTTGAGGGTAGTCCGAGTTGTGCTCCCGTTTTCCAATGACCTTGGCCTAAGACAGCAATTTCTTCATTACTTTCGAGTATGCCCTCTTTATATCTTATGCTTTTATTTAGTCCTAAAAAGTTCTCACTTTCATGCCCTTTACTATTTAAGTACTTTTCAAGTTCTTCTGTTGCATCATTAAATGTGCCCGAAGAATAATCCCTATCCTTCACAATGTAACTTTTCATGTGGCTAGAGTTTATAAAAGCATAATGCTCACCTTCTCTAATCACATAATTACAAGTTTGGCTTTCATCAATAATAGTAGACCAATGTGAGTTTTTACCTGAGGATTTCTTTTGCTCAACTGTAATATGATAATGGGCGCATTCCCTATTAGAGAGCGGAGCGATAAGGGCTTTATCAACAAGCTCTACCTTTCCAACTATTTTGGCTGTGTCGCCATCTCTAAAATGTGAGATTCGCTTGTACGTTGCTTTCTTAAGTTTTCGTTTTATAATAGCTTTTTTGCTGAAATAAATACTTCCAAAAATAATAAAAGCTACTGCAGCAATAATGATAATAACAATAGGGTTTTCCATAGTTGTAGTTTAGATAATAAGGTTTTATTAAGATGATTACTCTCTTCCACTCACTGAATTTACCTGACTAACACCAATCAGTCTATCAAAATAATCTCCTGTACCTCGATAGTACACAAGTATAAGGTAATCATTTTCAGTCTTGCTATGAGAGCCTTCAAACATACTGACAGATGCTTTATCTGTTCCATTGGGTTTAAAGGCGTACTGATAATTATAAAAGCCCTGTTTCAATAACAAAGAGGCCTCATATTGTTTAAAGTTAAAGTTGTATTTCATGATGGATGATTGGTCAAGGTGCCAATTGGTTAGGCCGCCTAATAAATGTACATCACCTCCTACAAGCGGTTCTTCTCTAGGTAATGAAAAATGGACGTAAACATACTCTGCTTCTCGCAAATCATCATTGCTCTCTTGCACTTCAATTACATACCTTCCGTTAAAATCGTTATTGAAAAAATATGATTTACCTGCATATATTTCATCAGGAAATAACTCAACATGCGAATATGGGTCGTGGAAGGTAATGTCTTTTATGGTGCTACTCTGAAAACGAATACTTCTAATATCCAACCATCTGTATTCGTTACCACCTTCAAATAGAGTTTCGCGATTGTAGTTGTAATCCAATTCGTAATTTCGCACAAACATGGGTTTTAAACCTATAATGGCATTGTCTAATCTGCCATTTTGAATAATATGAACACGCACTTCTTCTACAGGGTTTGATGTCTCAAAATTAGGATGTTTAATATTAATGCTTACTTCTTGTTGTGCATCCCTTATGTCAGAATTCATGGTGTATTTTACCTTTGGAAATATCCTCACCTTTTGTTCCGTAAGCATAAAACGTTGTGTTAAAATGGTATTATCCATATCGCCATCGGCATAAATTTTAATGATATAATTGCCCGATACGCGCAGCTGTATATCTTGATTAGGAAAATTTACTTGATAATGCACATAATCAATAGAAGTATTAAAAGAATATTGATAGTTCAATAGAGGTACCTCATTAATTCCACTTACATATTCTGTTTCCATTAATTGCGATTGTTCCCAATTTTCATCACAATGAATTATGGTGTAGTAATAGTCTTGTATCTCGCCATTCAAATCATCAAATGACAATTGCAGTTGTTCGCCAAAATTTATGATGGGGTATGATAAAGGCCAGTTTTTTTTATGACACTGAATAGTTTTAATGGATCTGTGGTGGCTTTTGTTTTCAATAACCTGAGATTGGCTGAAAGCCAATAAACACAAATTAAATATGAATGTTAGTAATATCTTTTTTATCATGCTATTATCTTTTGATGGCTTAAATATACCAATTCTGAATAAAGTGCATATTTTCTATACATATTCCTATACTTCTAAATGAGCTATCAGATAGATTTGTCTTACATATCGCGTGTCGTTATTCTTGATTAAGAATGTTAATTGTTTGAATATTAGATGTTGTTTGAATTTATTTTAGTATCTTATTTCTCCAATTTTTGATGCAGCCTAAATATGATAAAACTTCTACCTAAAATATTCATTCTGTTATTCTTTACTTCAGGTTTACATGCACAAAAAGAAGTTAAAGTAGGTGCTTTTAGTTTGTATCCAGCAATTTTTATGGATGACGATGGAGAAGTAAAAGGCTTTTATGTAGATGCGCTGTGCGAAATTGAAAAGAAAGAAAACATAAAATTTAAATATATCTGCAGTAGTTGGGAAGATGGCCTAGCGAAAATAAAAGCGGGTAAAATTGATTTAATGACAAGTGTTGCGTATAGTGATGAGCGTAATGAGTATATGGATTACGGCTTAACACCTTTGTTAACGGTGTGGGGCGAAGTTTATGTAGATCCGGATTCAGATATTGATGGTATTTTGAATTTGGCAGGTAAGAAAATTGCCGTCATGAAAAAAGATATGAATGCCAGGCACCTTAAGGAATTAACTAAAAAACTGTCTGTTCAATGTTCGTTTATTGAAGTGGATGAGTTTGAAGAGGTTTTTCAGCTGGTTTCAAAAGGGATTGTAGACGCAGGTGTTGTAAATAACACTTTTGGAGCAGGTAAATATATGGAGCATGGCTTGCGATCTACAGGAATTGTATTGAATCCGTTTGATATATTTTTTACGGTAAAAAAGAATGAAAACGCAGAGTTACTGGATCTTTTAGATAATTATCTGGTAAAATGGAAAAGAGATAGCAAGTCCGTTTTTAATGTATCCCGTCAAAAGTGGTCGCATGGAAATGTTGGCTCTATTCAAGTAGTGCCTCGGTATGTTAAAGATTCATTATATGTGGTTGCAGTGGCCGTATTATCCTTAATGGTTTTTGTTTTTTTATTACGATATAGAATTCGTGTAGCAACACAAAAGGTGAAACGTAGCGAGGCTGTTTTTAAAACCTTTATGGAGAACATAGGAGCTTTCGTTTATATCAAGGATAAAGATTCCAAGCACATCTATAAAAATAAAAAGGTAAATGAATTAAAGTTCGATGATCAAACATTGTATGGATCGGAGAGCCCTATTTTTGATGAAGAAACCATTGAACTTATTAAGGATTCAGACAATAAGATACTAAGTGGGGAGGCCAAACAGTTACAACTTATCTATACCGCTAAAGTAGGAGGTAAAAAAGTTTGGTTGCATGCACTGAAGTTTTTGTTACAAGTGCCAGGAGAGGAGCCTCGTATCGGTGGTTTTTCTTTTGATATTACTAAACTCAAAGAAACGGAACAGGAGTTAATTGCTGCGAAAGAAAAAGCAGAAGAAGGAGGAAGATTAAAAACAGCTTTTTTAAATAACTTGTCACATGAGATAAGAACGCCCCTAAATGCTATTGTAGGTTTTTCGGAGTTGCTAAGTAGTGAAGAGTCTACTGGCCATGAAATTGATTATATTTCGGTTATTCGGAGCAGTAGTAATCAATTGTTATCTATTTTAACCGATGTGCTTACCATCTCTCAATTAGAAACAGAGCAAGCCAATGTACGGACAGACAAGATAAATGTGAACCAAATTATCGATCGTTTAATACTCATGTTTAATAAGGATGAAACCACTTCTAAATTGCAAGTTAGAGCAGGAGTTAAGTTAAATGATTACGAAGCAAATGTTTATTCTGATCAAACTAAGCTGATTCAGATATTAACAAACCTTATCTCCAATGGTGTAAAATTCACATCAAAAGGATTTGTTGAAATTAATTGTGAGCGAAAAAGTGAGATGCTTGTTTTTTGTGTGAAAGACAGTGGTATTGGTATTGATCCGAAGTTTCATAGGCTTGTTTTTGAACGTTTTAGGCAGGTTGATTTTTCTACCAACAAAGAGTATGGCGGAACGGGTCTGGGGCTTTCCATTTCAAAGGGTTTTATAGAATTGCTAGGCGGTAAAATATGGATAGAGTCTAGGAAAGGTGAAGGGGCGAAATTCTATTTTACCATACCTTACAAACCAGCTTTCAATGAAATAAATGTTTGATTTTTATATTGTTATTTAATTCTCGCTATACAGCAAGCGGGGGGTATACTATTTTCTGCACATAATAAATACTTTTTACTCCTTATTTTGTTTAAACAAACTTTCATTCTATATGAACATGAGCATTAGATACTTATGATTTATAAATTATTTAACGAATTTTTTCTTTAATAGTTAAGTTCAGAGGCTTATTAAGTTATAAATTATTGTATTTTTGCATCCAAATTCAAAAAAAAACTTTTTATCAAACATGTCAGACGTAATTAAAATAAAAAAAGGTCTTGATATTCGGCTAAAGGGTAAAGCGGAAAAAGTATTTGGTACTACCAATTTACCTGAGCTTTTTGCTATCAAACCAGGAGATTTCCCTGGATTGGTTCCAAAGTTAGCGGTTAAGCCTGGTGACAAAGTTAAGGTTGGTTCGGTGTTGTTTTTCGACAAGTATCGTACTGATATTAAATTTGTTTCTCCTGTTAGTGGAGAGGTGCAGGTAGTAAACCGTGGAGAGCGCAGACGAATATTAGAGGTTGTGGTGAAAAGCGACAACCAAAATGAAGCAGAGGATTTTGGAGCAGCTGATCCAAAACAAGTATCAAAGGAGGCGGCCTTAGAAAAGATTTTGGCATCAGGAATGTGGCCATTTTTTCGTCAGCGACCATACAACGTGGTAGCTAATCCAGCCGACGAGCCAAAAGCAATCTTTATTTCTGCTTTTGATTCTTCACCATTAGCTCCAGATAACGATTTTGTTGTAGCTGGTCAAGAGTCTGCTTTTCAAGCAGGTGTTGATGTATTAAACAAGCTTACTTCAGGTGGAGTAAATATTGGAGTGAATAGTCAAATGGCTTCTAAAGCTTTTGTTTCTGTTTCAGGCGCTAAAGTAAGTTCTTTTTCTGGTCCACACCCAGCAGGTAATGTAGGTGTTCAAATTCACCACGTATCACCTATTAATAAAGGAGATATTTACTGGACTATCCAGCCGCAAGAGGTTATTTCATTAGGTAAATTATTTACTGAAGGAGTATATGATGCGTCTAGGATTATTGCTTTAACTGGTTCTGAGTTAAAGACAAGAAATTACGTAAAAACTAAAGTTGGTGCTAGTATTTCTGCATATGTTCAAAACAATGTAGAAGAAGGTAACCTAAGATATATTAGTGGAAACGTTCTTACTGGCGGTAATGTAAGTAAGGATGGATATTTGGGAAGCTACGATTCTCAAATTACAGTTATACCAGAGGGTGATGAAGCTGAATTTATGGGTTGGGTAGCACCTGGCTTAAACAAGTTTAGTGTATCTAAATCATTCTTCTCATGGTTGAGTCCTAAAAAAGAATATGCTTTAAATGCGAATTTAAATGGTGGACCTCGTGCTATCATTGTTTCAGGACAATACGATAAAGTATTGCCAATGGACATATTACCAGAGCATTTAATCAAAGCCATCATCACGGAGGATATCGATAAAATGGAGCAATTAGGAATTTATGAAGTAGCTGAAGAAGATTTAGCACTTTGTGAGTTTGTTTGTACTTCAAAACTTGAAATCCAAAGCATTATCCGTAAGGGTATTGATACTATGGTTAAAGAGATGAGCTAATTGGCTCCATCAATTTGTAAATATTAAAATTAAAATAAATTGAAAGCATTAAGACAATATTTGGATAAAATCAAACCCAACTTTGAAAAAGGTGGGAAGTTTGAAAAATTGCACTCTTCATTCGATGCTTTTGAGACTTTACTTTTTGTTCCAAAAACAACCTCAAAAACAGGTGTTCATATCCATGATGCTATTGATTCTAAAAGAACAATGGCCGTTGTGGTAATGGCATTAATTCCTGCTTTGTTGTTTGGAATTTGGAATACAGGATACCAACATTTTTTAGCTACGGGTCAGGGTGCTGACTTTTGGCCAATGATAGGGTATGGTGCTATAAAAGTACTTCCTATTGTAATTGTATCTTATGTAGTAGGTCTTGGCATTGAGTTTATGTTTGCTCAATTAAGAGGACACGAAGTTGCGGAGGGATTCCTTGTATCGGGGATGTTAATTCCTTTGGTGTTACCAGCTGATATTCCTTTGTGGATGGTAGCTGTTGCAACTGCATTTGCTGTAGTAATTGGTAAAGAAGTTTTTGGAGGTACAGGTATGAATATCTGGAACCCAGCTTTAATTGCCAGAGCATTTTTATTCTTTGCTTATCCTTCAAAAATGTCAGGAGATCTTATTTGGGTTTCAGGCATGAGTAAAGGAGAAGGTATAGTAGATGGTTTTTCTGGAGCAACAGCTTTAGGTGAAGCAGCTGTACTAAAATCGGGCGAAGGATTAGGAAGATTAGCAGATGGTGGTGTTTATGACCTTTGGAATAGTTTTATCGGAATGATTCCAGGATCGATTGGAGAAACAAGCACATTAGCTATTTTAATTGGGGCAGTAATCTTGTTATTAACTGGTATTGCTAACTGGAAAATAATGGTCAGTGTTTTTGCAGGTGGTTTTATCATGGCATACGGGTTTAACCTGATTGGTGCTAACGAACTAATGAATGTTCCTGCTTTACACCAACTATGTTTAGGTGGATTTGCTTTTGGTGCGGTATTTATGGCAACAGATCCTGTATCTGGAGCGCGTACTGATAAAGGAAAATACATTTACGGATTTTTAATTGGTGTATTTGCCATTTTAATTCGTGTGTTTAACCCAGCATATCCAGAAGGTGTAATGTTAGCCATTTTACTAATGAACACTTTTGCTCCATTGATTGATCATGTTATTGTTCAACAAAATATTAAACGTCGTTTAAAAAGAGTAAACGCTTAATAAAACTATAAAAATGGACAAACAAGGAAATTTATATACAGTTCTTTATGCCGTTGTCATGGTAATCGTGGTTGCTGCTGTTTTAGCTTTTGTATCGGAATCATTAAAGCCAATACAAAACAAAAACGTTGAAGTAGCTAAGAAAATTGATTTATTAAGATCAGTTGGAATTGCCAGCGATGCGACTACTGCTGAAGAGCTATACGCAAAACATATCGGAGAAAACACAAAGGTTATTAACGTTAGCGGAAGCGAAGTGGAAGGTAATGCTTTTGATATTGATATGGCTAAAGAAGTTCGTAAAGAACAAAAAGATCGTAACTACCCACTTTATATCTGTAAGCTAGAAAGCGGAGAAGAAAAAATTATTATTCCTCTTCGTGGTGTTGGATTATGGGGACCTGTTTGGGGATATATTTCGCTTAATGCGGATAAAAATACCGTATACGGAGCTACTTTTGACCACAAAGGTGAAACGCCAGGATTAGGTGCTGAGATTTCTAAAGAATTCTTTCAGACTCCTTTTAAAGGAAAAACCATTTTTGATGAGTCAGGCGTGTTTACTTCTATTGCAGTTGTAAAAGGAGTAGATACAAGTACGAATCCACATGCGGTTGATGCTATCTCGGGGGGTACCATTACTAGTAATGGAGTTACCGATATGTTAAAAGAGTGCCTAAGTGGGTACGAAAAGTATTTAAAAAATTAAACGGTTAAAAAATGAGCGACAAAGAACCTTTGTTTTCAGCTAAAAACCGAAAACTTATAACAAACCCGCTTAACGCACAAAACCCTATTACTATTCAGGTATTGGGTATTTGTTCGGCACTAGCGGTTACGGCAAAGTTAGAGCCGGCAATTGTAATGTCAATTTCGGTAATGTTCGTATTGGTTTTTGCCAATATTCTTATATCGCTGCTACGTAATACAATTCCTTCACGAATTCGTATCATCGTTCAGTTGGTAGTTGTAGCTGCCCTTGTAATTCTGGTTGACCAGATTCTTAAAGCCTTTGCTTACGAAGTAAGTAAGCAGCTATCTGTTTTTGTTGGATTAATTATTACCAACTGTATTATCATGGGTCGTTTAGAGGCTTTTGCTTTAGGTAACAAACCTTGGCAATCAGCTTTAGATGGTGTAGGTAATGCTGCAGGGTACGGAGTAATCTTAATCATTGTAGCTTTCTTTCGTGAGCTATTAGGATCAGGTACTTTAACATTACCTGGATTAGGAACCTTAAACATCATCCCTCAGGCATTTTATGACATGGGATATGCAAATAATGGTTTTATGATTTTACCTCCAATGGCCTTGGTAACAGTAGGTATCATTATTTGGGTTCAACGTTCACGTAACAAGGACTTGGTAGAAGATTAATCGTAAACTACAAAATTGATTTCAATGGAAAATATAATTAATATATTCATCAAGTCTATTTTTATCGATAACATGGTGTTTGCTTACTTCTTAGGTATGTGTTCATACTTAGCAGTATCAAAAACTGTGAAAACATCGTTTGGTCTAGGCTTGGCTGTGGTATTTGTACTTGTAATTACAGTGCCAGCTGATTATCTTTTAAACGAATATGTACTAAAAGCAGGTGCCTTATCTTGGTTAGGAGAAGGCTTTGTAGATGTTGATTTAAGCTTCCTTAGCTTTATCATGTTTATTGCTGTAATTGCTTCAATGGTACAATTGGTTGAGATGATCGTAGAAAAATTTGCTCCCGCTCTTTATAGTTCACTTGGTATATTCTTACCACTGATTGCTGTAAACTGTGCCATCTTAGGAGGATCTTTATTTATGCAAGAGCGTCAGTACGCTTCATTAGCAGAAGCAACTTCATTCGGACTTGGTTCGGGTATTGGTTGGTTATTAGCTATTGTTGGTATTGCAGCTATCCGCGAAAAATTAAAATACTCTGATATTCCAGCTCCATTGCGTGGATTAGGTATCACTTTTATCGTTACAGGTTTAATGGGTATCGCGTTTATGAGTTTTATGGGAATTCAGTTATAATAACAGTAAGAAAAACATTGATATAGTATGATATTTTTAGCTAGTCAGGGTGTAGTAATTACTACCAGTGTGGTAGTTTTCTTACTAGTTATCCTACTGTTGGTGGGCATCCTTTTGTATGTAAAACAAAAGTTAACACCAGCGGGAACCGTTACTATCGACATTAATAATGGCGAGCAAGCTTTAGAAGTTTCTCCAGGCCAAACATTATTGTCTGCTTTAGGTAGCAACCAAATTTTCCTTCCATCTGCTTGTGGTGGTGGTGGTACATGTGCCATGTGTCGTTGTCAGGTAACTGATGGGGCAGGTTCTATTTTACCAACCGAAACAGGTTATTTTACTCGTAAAGAACAGGCCAATGACTGGCGTTTATCTTGTCAGGTAAAAGTGAAGGAAGACATGAAAATGGAAATCCCTCAAGAGATTCTTGGTATCAAGAAGTGGGAGTGTACAGTGGTTTCTAACGACAACGTAGCAACTTACATTAAAGAGTTTGTAGTTAAATTACCAGATGGTGAAATATTAGACTTTAAATCGGGAGGATATATCCAGATTGATGTACCTAAAATCACAGTTGATTTTAAGGATATGGAAATTGGATCTGAATACCGTGAAGAGTACGAAAAATATGGCATTTTCAATCTACAGATGGTTAACCCAGAGGAAACATTCCGTGCGTACTCAATGGCCAACCACCCTGCAGAAGGTAATATCGTAATGTTAAACATTCGTATTGCTACACCTCCTTTTGATAGAGTAAATGGTGGATTTATGAAAGTGAATCCAGGAATTTGTTCTTCATATATCTTCTCTCGTAAGCCAGGAGATAAAGTGGTTGTTTCAGGTCCTTACGGAGAATTCTTTATTAAAGAAACGGAGCGTGAGATGATGTTTATTGGTGGTGGTGCTGGTATGGCGCCAATGCGTTCTCACATCTTCCACTTATTCCATACATTAAAAACGGGTCGTAAGGCTACTTTCTGGTATGGTGCTCGTTCGGTAAAAGAAATTTTCTATAAAGATCAGTTCGAAGCTATCGAGAAAGAGTTTCCTAACTTTAAATTCCACATCGCCTTAAGTGATCCTCAACCAGAGGATAACTGGACTGGTGCTACTGGATTTATTCACCAGGTAATTAATGATGAGTATTTAAGCAAGCATGAAGAACCAGAGGACATCGAGTATTACCTTTGTGGACCTCCAATGATGAATGATGCGGTAAATAAAATGCTTTATGATTTAGGTGTACCTGATGAAATGATTGCATTTGATGACTTTGGATCTTAATCAAGTATTAAGATTTTAGTTTAAAGACATAAGATTCACTCTTATATATAAAAAGACTCCTTCGGGGGTCTTTTTTTGTTTTATAGCTAATCGAAACTACAATCAATTTTATAACTTTCCATTTTAAAATGGATTGGTATTTGTATACATCTGGAATATATCATCCTTCATTCATATCTTTATATAATGAAAAAAAGACATTTGGCTCGAAACATATTTTTAATCATCGGAGGATTTATTCTGTTACTCATCATTCTAGCAGAAATATTCAAGGATGAGATGATTAAGTTGGCGCTTGAAAAAGGAGCTAAAACTTTCGAAGTTCCGCTTACTGTTGGAGAGGTTGATTTTAGCTTAGTTTATAACTTTCCGTATGCAACCATTGAGTTTAATAATTTGGCCATGTTGTGCGATTCAACACAAGAGCCGCGGGATACTATTGCTGGGATCTCAAAGTTATATGCATCAGTGGATGTGATTCAATTGATGAAGGGTAATGTATTGGTGAAAGAAATTGAGATTGAAGATGTACATGCTAAGTATATAGTAGATTCATTGGGTAATAGTAATTTTGATTTCATATTAGAGGGGATGGAGTCGGATACCGTAGAACTTAATCAGGATACTACCAAGGTTCAGGGGGTGTTTACCTTAGATCAATTACAACTATCAAATATTGAACTCACTTATATTGATGAATCGCTTAAAACTTCGGCAGAGGTTTTAATCGAAAATGTAGAAATGAATGGTGAGTTAGAGCCTGAAGGTTTTAAAGCAGCTACTGAAGGAAAGGTAATCGTTAAGTCTGTGCAGTTTCAGGAATATAATTTAAAAGTAATAGGTAATACAGAGTTAAGTTTTGATGTCACCGCTTTAAATGATACTGTGCGCATACAGGATTTTGTTATGAAAACAGGAACTGCAGCTATTCAATTGTCTGGTGAATACGCCTATGGAGACAGTACTTATGTAGATATTGAATTTTCTGGTGAAGAAATAGATATTGCTGAAAACTTATCTATACTGCCCGCTCAAATGTTGAAGGAGTATCATATTATAAAAGCTGGTGGCTTGGCAGGAATTAAAGGTTCGGCCAAAGGCTTTGTAACTACTCATACTATTCCTCATGTAGATGTTGCTATCCAACTGAAAGAAGGACAAATGAAGTACGATATTTATCCAACTATAGATAATATAACACTGGAGGCGGATTATACCAATGGTTATGCAAGTACATTAAAATCTTCAGAAGTCGACATAAAAACTTTTTCAGCCAAAACAGGGAAAAGTGAAGTTAACTTATCTGGCAAGATCCAAAATTTAGAAAAGATTCATTATGAATTCCATACAAATGTTTCGGCAAATCTTTTGGAATTATTGCCATATATCCCTGATTCTACCATACAGGAATTAAGCGGAACTATTACAGCAAAAATCTCTAGTAATGGAACGATACTAGACTCTATAGATGATAAATTTATAGATTATGTTTTGGCTCGAACGCAAATGAACTTAACGATGTCTGATGTTCATGTAAAAAAGGATTCTGTTCCAGAAATTAATCAATTGGGAGGAACCTTTATTTACCAACCCAATAAGATAAAAATAAGCGATTTTAAGGTGGATGTGCCTGAATATGGTGCAACGGTATCAAATGCATTTGTTAAAGGAAATTTTAAAGGTAAAATAAGCGATTACGAAAGGCTAGCCCTTAACCTGGATAGTGTAAGTATCCAAACTCCAGGTTCATCTGTTTGGGCATCGGGAAAAGTAAATGGATTAAAAAATATAAAGTATGATTTAAGAACTGCTTTAAGCTTAAATTTATCCGAGGTAAAACAAATGCTTCCTGAAGATATAGCCAACAGCATGTCGGGACAAGTAGGCGCTGAAATAAGTTCTGCAGGTGAGTTTAATATAGAATCTGTAGCAGACCACGCGATGCCTTTGTTGTTTGAAAGTAGCCAGTTCTCGGTTTCTTTCAAAGATGTTTATTTAAATATGCCAGATACTATTATGAATGTGATTGGTCTATCTGGCAAAGTAGATTATAGAAACGATAGTATTTGGATGGATCAGGTTTCTGGTAATTATTTAGGACTTTCCTTTTCTGCAGATTCAACTTCGATATTAAATGTTTATTCGGCGGCAATACAAAATCAAAAAAAGCAACTTACGGTAAATGGTCATTTTGGTGCTGGCGATCTAGATTATGCTTGGATAGAAGGATTTCTAGGTGATTCCGTTCCTATGAATGAAGCTGAAATGCAAGCTAAAATAGAAGAGAAGGAAAATGAAGAAGCCTATGAGCAAATGTTTACCACTGTTATAAATGGTAAGGTTAAACTGGCAAGTTTTAAGTATGGAGACATCATTGCTAAAAATATTGACTCTAAATTTTTAGCCAAGGTGGACGATGGGTATTATGTTGCTGATGATTTAAATTGTAATGTTTTTGGGGGGAATTTAAAAGCTTCCGTAAAATATGAAATGGAGCATACTAAAGTGGATGTTCCATATTTGAAGGATATTATGCATTTTAAAATAGATGCAAAAGGTTTGGATGTTTCTCAATTAATTGGAGATTTAGAAGAATATATAGGTCAGGAGGATTTTCAAAGTAAAAATGTTCAGGGAAAATTGTCTGGTATAATTGACGGTAGGGTTGATCTACATGATTATAATGTAATATATGAAAAAATGCTCTTAAAAGGAGATATTAAATTAGAGGATGGGGCACTCATTAATGTGAAACCAGTAATGGAAGTAGAAGAAATAGCCATGATAAAGCTTCAGAATATGGATAAGCTATATTTCAGTACGCTGGAGAGTAAGATGTTTCTTTTTAAGAATAAGATGTACTTCCCTAGAACTATTATTGAGACTTCTTCTTTTGATGCCATGTTTTTTGGTATGTATAGTTTTGGAGAGGAATACGCTTACCATATTAGAATGTACTTGAATCAACTTTTGTCAAAAAATGATAAGGACAAGCTAGCTAAGGCAGCCAAGGATAATGGATTTGTTGATGAAGCTGTAAAAGATGGGAAAAGGCCTATTTATGTAGTGTCTAGTTCAAAAAGGACTGGTTTGGATAAACGAAATGATAGGGATAGAATGGATGCTAGAGTAAATCTTCAAAAAGAAATGGTTGAATTTAGGTTCGATCCAAATTTGGTTTTATATAATACAGACAAATAGGTATGAAAGAGAAGCGAACTTTGGTCGTAATGGGGATTTTGTCTTTATTATTTTGCTTTTCGTGCAAAACGGCTGAAAGCGATAACGCGAGAAAAATAAAACATCAAATTCATCAAAGTAAAGAAGATGTTGTGTTTGGGAGGAATGAAGCATTAAATACCATGTTTCTATACGCAAGCTATAATTGTCAGTATTGTAGGTATTTATTTACAAGAACTTTCCCAAAATTAAAAGAAGAGTATTTAGACAAAGGGGACTTAAAGGTAGTTGTAAAATGGGTAGAATTTGGTGAGGATGTCCAAACATTGAATGCTTTAAAAGCAGCAAGCTGCATATATCGTTTTGGCAAGTATGATAAACTACATCAATTATTATTGGCTAATCCTAATATTGTTAAATCAGAGGAGTTTAATATATTAATTGATGATATAATCGATAAAAATAACGAAATTGCTGAGTGTTATTTGTTGGACTCGGAATATGATTTCATTAAAAACAACGTTAATGAGTTCAGAAGTCAGAGTTTTAAAGGAACTCCTACAATAGTAATTAATGATAAGGTATATAGTGGTTTTATCTCTTTTGAAAAACTGGACGATATACTCAAACAAGAATTTAAAATATCAAGACAATGAAAACAAAAATTATTTCGATGATGTTGATGGCTATGTTTTTATTTGTAGCCTGCGAAGAAGAGGAGCCTAACTCTTTTTGTGAAAATCCAGAAGCAGTTTGTCCTGACGATACAGAGATTGAGGCAAACGCTTGTTGTACCTCAACAAGTTGTTATTGGACTTATAAAGGTGTAGATAAACCTTGTGATGGAAAAGACTGTGCGGATGTGCGTAATGAAATTATTACCGACGCTTGTTTAGCTGGAGTAAATATGAAATCATGGAATGGAGATTTAGATGCACTGGATGCGGAATTAAAAGCTGTAACTGACAAGTTATTAGAAGAGGCTAGAGTTTCGTGCGCTGACTGTAACTAAAATTAAAATTTAAAAAATAGTGGCTGCTTGTTTTTATAGGCGGCCATTTTTTTTAACCGCCACATAGCCTTTATTGTTTTGCCTTTATATCGATATTATCAATTGGAAAGGTAAAGTAAAACTCACTGCCTTGGCCTGGTTCACTATGTAAACCAAACTCTCCTTTATTCAGGTCAATGTAGTTCTGGCACAGCTTTATACCAAATCCCGTGCCTTTTTCATTCTGAGTGCCAGGGCTTGTGTAAAGTCCTTTATTCCCCATAATCTTTTCCTGAATATCCGCACTGATACCTACGCCTTCATCTCGAACCTTAATCTTAATGAAGTTATTGATTCTTTCACTTTCAACAGAAATATCGTCACCTTCGTTAGAATATTTAATAGCATTATTAATCAGATTACCTATGATGACTTGATATGTAAAGCTATCGCCATAGGCTATATCTGTTTTATTTATATTAATATTTATCGCTATATTTTTGTTATTAGCTTGACTTTTGTATGGATCAATGGCTATATTAGCCATCTCATAGCAATTAAAATAGTTTGATACAAGATTGTATTCACCTTGCTGTAATCTAGCCCAATGAACAATATTCTCTATTAATACATTTGCACTTTGTGCAGTTTGTAATATGTTTTCAACATATTTTCTATTTTTCGAATGCTCTGGAAATAGCTTATCGAGTAATAACAAATCAGAAAAAATAATGATGGTATTTAAAGGGTTCTTTAAATCATGACCCAAAATTCGTATTAAATCATTTTTTAAATCATTTAAATTTAAAAGTTTCTTTTCTGAATTAACCAATTGATTATTCGTGTTTTTTAGGATGTTATTGGTTTGTATCTTATATCTATAACCCCACAATAATAGAAGCAAAATAAGTATAACTAATAGGGTAAATCCGATAAGGTAATATATGCGAGTTCTGGAGCGTAATAGTGCCATCTCATTAATTTTTTGCTCCTTATGCAATGTTTCAATTTCAAGTTTTTGCGAGTTTGCTTTATATTTTGCTTCAACCTCTAGCAGCTGTTTGTTTTTGTCCTCATTAAAAACACTATCCTTTAAATTCGTATATAAGCAATGTTCTTTATATGCATTAGAGTATTGTTGTTGGTTTCTGTAATGTTCAGCAAGCTGTCGATGGGCAACCATCTCTTTGCGTTTATTACCCATTAATTGTGACAATTCAATGGCCTTATTATAAGCTGGTATAACCTCATTGTTTTTACTAGTTAATTGCATAAGATTACCCTTAGCTAGATAAAATGAAACCTTAGCAAAGGTCGTATAACCATTGATGAGTTCGCCCTCAAGTTTAGCTAGTAATTGTTCCGCTTTTATTAACTCGTTCTGTAATTTATAAATTTCAACAATATTTAGGTTCAAAAGCATATACTGATCGCGGTTGTAATCTGGCGATAGTACCATTAAATTCTTAGCCTCAAGCAACTTAGTCATTGCTAAACTGTAATCCCCTGTGCGTGCGTATAAAACGCCCATGTTAATTAAGATAGCTGAGGTAATATTGTTATCTGTAGTGTCTTTCAACAAAGTTATGGCCTTGTCATAGTGCTCAAAAGCTTTATCAAACTGTTCATTAACCTCATGAAGAATAGCCATATTGCTATGTATTTGCCCAGCATCATAAGTATTGTTAGTTTCGTTAGCCATGCTAAGTGCGGTATTATAATGGCTCATCGACTGGTCAAATAAATCATTTAAATAAAAACCAATACCTATATTATGATGGGCTTTTAGTTTCCCATTGTAATAATCTTGGTCTGTCGATTCTTGAAGTGCGATATTTGCATATTTTAAACAACTGTCGCCATGGTAGTTTTTGTAATATTCTGCAAGCTCTAGCAGTGCATCAATTCTTTCTGTACTATCTGCAAGCTCTAATTTATAGCGTATTTCTGCTAATTTTCCAATGGCAGAAATTTTAAAAAATGGACATATTACTATTGAAATTAGAACAAGTCGTTTAATAGTTAACATCTTAATCTTTTTTATTACAGCCTCTAATTGTACTAATTAAGAGCTATGTATAAATAATATTGCGTTTAATTTTTTATACTAAACTTCTGAGGAACTCACCCAGAAGATCTTTTTTATTTCATTCGGTATAATATGTTTCAGTTACGTGATTTTACCTTTAAGGTTTACACAGATATGAAATACTTTTGGTGAGTTGTTTGGGAAGTAGAAATGCTATTAAACAATGATTTATTTTGTTCCTACTGTAAGCTCAGAATTACAAAATAACTGTTCTGCTTTTTTATAGGCGGCTATTTTTAATATAAAATATTGGCAACTGATTCCAGCTCTTCAGGAATATCGATCACATTATTTTCCATCAAGTTAAGCTCGTTTATATTTTTGTCAGCAAGCATATGGAAAGGGAAGTCATAAATGCCGTTATTCTTGAGGTAGATATTTTTAATGGAGTTTGATTTTAATAGATTTTCGCAACCTTCGTAAATTAGGTTATTGGTAAAGTCAATTAACTCAAGAGATGGACAATCACTAATAACCTCTGGTATTTCCTGAAAAGCATTGTTACCTAAATACAGCTTCTCTAGATTGGGCAATTCTTTAATGGTGCTGGGTAAATTTTTAATCTGATTTAAACGAATGTCTAGAAATTTTAAGCTTTTAAGCTGATTAATTTTTTCAGGAATATAAGTGATACCATTTTCCTGAATATCCAATGATTCTAGATGTTGCAATTTAAAAAGAGCAGAAGGCCATTCGCCTTGTAAATTAAATTTAGCAATACTCAAATGGGTAACCTGACTTAAGTCGTTCAGTTGAAAACCTTTTAAAAACCAAGTTACTTGTTTTACCTGTTTCAAATTTTTAGGCAGCTGTGTTCTTAATTCCTCAATAATATCTAAATCTCCCATCCTTAATATTACCATTTGTAATTCTATAGCAATAAAGCCATAATTTTATAAAACTGCAATTTTACGTTGCTTTACTAACACTATTCAAAGCTTAGCTTGATAAACTATAAACTGATTTTATTCGTTTTATTCGAACTCTTGTTAATGCCACGTGCAGTTTTCTCTTTCTGGCTTGCGACACTACCTTTAGCATAGTAGTCATCATGAACAATAAAGTTTATGAGAAAAAATGCAATATTTTTCTTGTCCTTAAAAAGAATTATAGCCAAGTTCAGTAATGAAAATGTATAATATTCCACTTACGCCACACATCAACGCTACTTAATTTATCATTGTCGCCATAATGCACTATATCATCGAATAATATTTGACTCATTTCGAAGCTCATTTGTCTTAAGTCGATATTAATTTGTTCTTATTCGTAATTAAAATACCATATAGTTTTATTGTATTCATAGGTTTATACTAATATACCTATTATCAATATTG
>NZ_LXYE02000043.1 GCF_001659685.2 Labilibacter marinus | reverse complement strand
GACCTATTATCATTATTTATAAGTTTTTTTTAGGCTAGATTAAAAATTAAAACGACATAGATAGAAGATTTTATGCCATAGTTCGAAGCTATAATGCCACACTTAGTTAAAGATGTGACAAAAGTATATGTATGTTATTGTGTGTGGGTGAGTAGTTTTTTTATAAAGAGAAGTGTATGACGATGGTTGTAGTTTGAGCGTCATAAAAGGCTAATTTTTCCGTTTTCATGTAAAAACGTAAGGAAAAAAAGTTGTTTGAGTGAGTATAATAGATAATCTAGTATAGGCATTATCGAATGTTATAAAAATCAATGAAGGAAAAAATGAAGGAGTACAATGAGCCTCACGGCAGGCAAAGGTATGCACCTCTTTGTTTCGGATAATTATCAACAGCACTTCGTACGTCATATTTTTGGTATAGAAAAAATGTAGCAGACCAGTTAAACAATTTATCCATTCAAATTGCTAATTCATTGTTCGTTATACTTTAAACAACTATTTTGCGTTTTATATCAAACACAACAACAACACAACACACAATGGCAGCAACAGACAAATTATCTGGTGCTTTGGGTCGTCAAAATGCAGCGCACTTATTAAGGCGAGCTACGTTTGGCGTTACTGAAGCAGCGGTACAACAGTTTGCATCACTTACTGTTGATCAGGCTATGGATATTCTTTTTGCAAATCCAACATCGCCTGAATTACCCATCGATTTAAAAACCAATGCAACATGGTTAAATCCAAAAGCTACCGCTAGTAATAGCGAGCAAGATGTACTTACGGATTATTTTATCATGTGGCATTTGGAGCAAATTCGAAAATCAGGGACTAGTATCTCGGAACGATTGACTTACTTTTTGCATACGCATCTGCCAGTACGTCGTACTTTGGTGCATTCTTCCGAAATGCTCTATCACCAAAATGCACTTTATCGTCATTTTGCTTTGGGTAGTTTTAAGGAACTCTTTAAACACATCTGCATGGATAATGCCATGCTTATTTATTTGGATAATGCCACCAACGATGTGAGTAGTCCTAATGAAAACTTTGCTCGTGAGATGTTCGAGCTTTATTCTATTGGTCGTGGCGCTCAGGTTTCGGAGGGTGATTATACCAACTATACCGAGGATGATATTAAAGCAGCCACGCGTATTTTAACGGGCTATCAAACAGACGATACTTTTGAAACCATTCATCCAGATACTTTGCTTCCAACGGGTAAGTTAAAAACCCAGGAAAGCAATGGTGTGATGATAGCAGAAAGGCACGATGCTGGAGAAAAAATATTTAGCGAACGTTTCGATAATAAAAGCATTTCTCCTGCAGAGTTAGAAGGCAATTTTGCCACAGCGGAAGCGGCAAAAGGAGAGTTTGATGAGATGATGGATATGATTTTTGATAAGGACGAAACAGCACGTTTCATCACTCGAAAACTATATCGTCATTTTGTATATTATCAAATAGATGAGCAAATAGAAACGAATGTTATTGAGCCATTGGCAGCTCAATTTAAGGCAGCTGATTACGATATGTCAACCGTGGTAAAAGCCATGTTGAGTTCGCAGCACTTTTACGATGCCGATGATGCCCTTACTACAAACAATATCAAGGGGTCTATCATCAAGTCGCCCATCGAACTTATCATGGGAACGGTTAATCTTTTTGGTGTTTCTTTCCCAAGCGACTTGACAAGCTTATATGAAAAGACTTACAAAACGGGTATTTTTCAGATGATCGAAGACCAAGGCCTTAACTTCTATGAGCCTTTTGAGGTAGCGGGATATCCTGCTTATCATCAATATCCTATTTATAGTAGAGCATGGGTTCGTCCGCATACGCTAGCCTACCGTTACCAGTTTGCCGAACTTTTATTCAATGGCGTAAACCGTCAAGGAGAAGATTTAGGTATAAAGTTAGATCTATTGGACTGGGTAGAAAACAGTGGAGTCATTTCAAATGCATCTGATGCCAACGAAATGGTAGATAAATTCATTGAGCTGATGATTCCTTTCGCGATAGCAGATGAAAGAAGAGAATTCTTTTTAACCAACGTATTCTTAGATGGCTTGTATGCTTCTGCATGGACCAGCGAATGGAATAATTACTTGGCAGACCCTACTCAATACAAATCAACGGTTGAGTCGCGCATTAATGTTTTGGTCAATGCCATTATGCAATCGCCAGAATATCAGCTTTATTAATTTGGGTTTTAGAGACAGTACGACTGATTTAGTCTGTTGTCTTTATTCTGTTGTTTTTATACTTATTTTATGAAACGAAGAAATTTTATACGAAATATAGGTGCTGCCACTGCAGGTAGTATTGCATTAAGTGGAGTGCCTTTGCGCGCCATGACATCCAAAGGCGCCTTTGCGCAAGCTTCCCTTGAGGGAGATAACGAAAACGTGTTGATATTCATTCAGCTGCATGGCGGTAACGATGGATTAAACTCCTTAGTGCCCATTGGTCAATACAACGAGTATTACGATGCCAGAGCCAATATTGCTATTCCGGATCATGGTGCTAGAAGTTATATTAATGTAGATGAATCTATCCCCGAAAGCCGACAGGTTGGTTTGCATCCGGATATGTTACATTTCAAGCAGCTTTATGATGAGGGTAAAGCTGTGGTGGTTCAAAATGTGGGTTACCCCGATATGAATGGTTCCCACTTTAGAGGGCGCGATTTGGTTTTTATGGGGCTTGATGGAACCGAAGATAACGCTAACGTGGCTTCTGGTTGGATGGGGCGATTTTTAGATTTAGAATATCCAGGTTATCCGGATGCCTATCCAAGTGATACCATGAAGGACCCCATTGCCATTGAGATGGGAAGTGCCATGTCATTGGCTTTTCATCGCGAAGAAGGCATTCCTGTTGGCCTGAATGTGCAAAGTCCAGCCGCTTTTTACGATTTAATTAATGGCGTAGGAGTAGATGATGCTACTTTCTATAAACCTGAAGGTCATGCTGGCGACGAGCTAGAATACCTTTGGCAGTTCGAAGGCATGTCGAATGTATATGCCGAGCGCTTAAAACAAGTATACGACAGTGGTTCTAACTCCTCTATTGAATATCCATCGGAATATCCTGCACCTACACCATCTATATATAAAAAGAATCCGCTTAGTGGTCAGTTAAGATTGATTGCTCGTTTATTAAAAGGCGGAAGTAAAACACGCATATTCATGTGTCGTATGGGTGGTTTTGATACACACGGAAACCAAGTAGAAGAGCATGATGCTACGCTGGGAACTCACGCTGCATTAATGTATCATCTTTCATCTGCCATTAAAGCTTTTCAAGATGACTTAGCAGAACTTGGACTCGAAGACAAAGTTTTAACCATGACCTTTACTGAATTTGGGCGTAGGGTATATTCTAACCAAAGTTACGGTACCGATCATGGAACATCCACACCAGTGTTTGTTTTTGGTAAGGGTGTGAAAAGCCAAGTCGTAGGAGACAACCCCGATTTAACAGACTTAAAGGGCGGTAATATGAAGTTTCAGGTGGACTATCGTCAGGTTTACACTTCTGTGTTGCAAGACTGGTTTGGAGCCAGTAAAGAAACTTTGGAAGTAGCCCGTTTTGATAAGTTCATAGATAACAGAATTGATATTTTTGGATTAGATATAGGCGTAAAGGAGTTGGAAGCTATGAATGTAAAAGCCTATGCCTTTCCAAATCCAGTTTCCAGTATTTTAACCATACAGTTTAATATGCTGATGCCAGGTAATTCCGTCATTAAAATATTTGATGTGAACGGTAGAGTAGTATTCCAAAAGCAACTCACCAGCTTGAATTATGGCGTTCAAAACTTCCGTTTAAACGTAGCCTCTATACCATCGGGTCAGTATTTATATTCTGTTAGCACCGATCAATATCGCGAAACCGGAAAGGTTATTGTGAAGAAGTAAGCTCAGTTCTCAGCGCTTAGTCAACAGTTTTTGGTTAGAGTTTTACTAACTGCCAACTGTTGACTTTTTTATAACTTTATTTTATCCGTCGCTACCTTAAAAAGAATAACCCGCTGATATCGTCCTGCAACCCATGTTTTTCCTGTAATAACTAAACCATCATCATTAGCCTTAAAAAAGCTACTAATCTCTACCGGATTGGTGTGGCCAAGATACTCTGTATGTAACAATTCATTACTAAGCGCATCAAAAAAGTACAAAGCCAACTGGTTTGTTTTAGTGGTAGCTGCATAAATCAAAAGCTCCTTCTCATTGATGGTTTCTTTTATAATCTTCACATTAGAATCTGAAGTTAATTCAGGAAAACCCAAGGCGTTTAGTTGTGTTACATTTTGGGTTCCGTTAATATCTATAGAAGCTTCCGTATTAATCGAAATCTCTCCTGTGTTAAAATGAGATTCTGCCACAGCAAAAAGGTCATTGCTCTTATTTATAGAAGCTGCAATTCCACCTAGTTCTTGATAGCCATTAACGCGGCCACTAATGGTTCCGCTACTGTGATTTACAAAAAGCAAGGATAGAGTATAGTTAGAAAATGCATTTACGCTATAATAAGTTGAGCCACTATTTTCAAATGAGTTGATGAAAAATGGGAAAGGGTTCCCTTGCTTTTTCAGATGTTGAAATATATCGTAAGAAAAGTCTTTATTGGTTGGCGTACTTTCTCTAAATGTTAAACCCATTGCAGGTGTGTAGCCGCTTATAATGGTGTTTGTACCTAATCCATCATACGACAATACAACTATAGAATTGCTTGTTTCGGCGTAGTGAGCAGCGAGTGGATAAGTTTTTTCATTTTCACCAATTTCATTTACCATGCCTGTAGAAAGGTTAATATTCATCAGCTTCGTTTTAAAGGAATTATCATCCATGCAAATAAACTGTATTGCATTACCAATTTGCATAAGATTAGGTACAGGGCTTACAAAGGCAGGATCTACATTTGTTTGCCAAATAAGCTGACCGCTGGCGCTAGTTTTTATAATTTGAATGGTAGGATAATTTGTATTTAAAGTGTTGGTTAATGCCGATAAGATAATGATACTCCCATCGCTTGCTTCCATGGCATCAACGGGATAGTAGGCATTACTTGCATCTTCATCTACATAAACGTGTGTGAAATTATAATTTGGAGAAACGGAATTGTCTTTAATATCGCAGGCTACTAACAACAGTCCTATGAATAGAGGTATATATAATTGCTTCATTATTTTGGTGTTTTTTTAGTAGAGAAATTATTTTTTTCTGCTTTTTCTAAAGTAGTTGCACTCAACTTCGGAACGTTTGGTTATTTTATTAATAGGGAATACAAGCGAAAGATTGACTTTGATGGCATTTAAGTTTAGGTTGTCTTGCACATCATATGTACTTCCTACAAATAAATCGTTAGCATATCTATTTTTCTCATTATTGATATGGTGTAATCCTTGTGTATACGATGCACCAAGCATGATTATAATTTGATTAAAATCGTAAGAAATACCACCTCCAAAGCCAATATCGAATTTGCTTTTAATATAACTATTGCTGTAATCAGATTTGAGCGAAGTATTTTGTACCACCGATGAGTAGGAGCCGTTGGTTCTGGTATACTCAGTGTCGGCAGTTTTGTTGGCATTAAGCAATAGTCCGTAAGAAATAATTCCCTCCACGTATGGTTTTACTTTAGCTGTTCCAATGTAATAACGAACTACCGCAGGAATCTCAAAGTATCTTAATTTCTGGGTGTGTTCAGTCGTGTTTAGTAATGTAGCTCCACTTGTTTCATTCCAATTCTGTTGGGTTTTATAAGTGTATTTATAACCAGAATAGGAGGGAAGCAAACCGACATGAAGGTTTCCAAAAGCAGGGTAAAACATCACAAAGCCAAACTGATTTCCAATATTGGAACCTGTTGAATTATATTCTTTCCCATAATAAGTTGGATTTCCGAATAAAGATGTATTTACATGGTGAGAAGTAATGGCAGTTGGCTGAGTGAAATTAATACCACCGTAAAAACCAACCAATAAAGTTGGTTTATCCTTATTCTTGGATGCCATACTAAAAGGCACAGCAATAGCTAAGAAGACTATTAGGGTAAGTTGTTTCATTTGTTCTAAAATAGCAAAACTTTGATAGCCAATGCAAATTGAATTAATGTGGTAATGACCAAATTATATGCACTGACCATGCCAGTTTTATGTTGTGTTAATCGTTGTTGTGTTGATACTTATACAAATGAAAACGTATAAAGTTTTTAGCTAGTGTGTATAGAGTGAAAAATTTAAGAAGGAACTAGTTTGTCTGATAATTAAAGTACTTTGCTTAAGATGTAGATTGCATTACTTTTGCACTATTAATTCCAAAATCATCTAAAATGAAGTATTTAATTGTTATAACGATTTCCATTCTATTTTTGTCGTGCCAACTCCAAGAGCATGCATATCAAAAAATGCAAGGTGGAATTTTTGGTACCTACTACAATATTATATATCAACCTCTGCAGGAAAATGACACTTTAGATAAAGGTGTAGTTGAGCAATTAAATAAAGTAGATTGGTCATTGTCTACTTATAAGGATACTTCTACCATCAGTAAATTTAACTATAGTGAAACGGGTGCTCCTGTAGATGAAATGCTGAAGAAGGTTTTTTTAAGTGGTCAAAAGGTTTTTAAAAATACAGATGGAGCTTTTGATATGACTGTTGGACCATTGGTAAATGCTTGGGGATTCGGATTTAAAAAGGAAGATGAGGTGACTCCAGAACGGATAGATTCCTTAATGTTGAATGTGGGCATGAATATGGTTCAGCTTAATGGTGAGCAATTAAATAAAGATAAACCTGGAATTATTATTGATGCCAGTGCTATTGCCAAAGGTTTTGGAGTAGATGTTGTGGCTGATTATTTAGCATCAGAAGGTATTGAGAATTTTATGGTTGAAATAGGTGGTGAAATAAGAGCGCACGGAGTTAATCATAAAGGTATTTCTTGGCGAGTAGGTATTGATAAACCTATTGATGATAAAGCTGCCTTAAAAAGAGAATTGCAAGATGTATTGTCCTTAAGTGATGTAGGTTTGGCCACTAGCGGTAATTACCGTAATTTTTATGTAAAAGATGGTAAAAAGTATGCGCATACCATCGATCCTAAAACAGGTTATCCTGTGCAACATTCCATATTAAGTGCCTCTATAATTGCATCCGACTGTATGACTGCAGATGCTTATGCTACCGCTTGTATGGTCATGGGTTTAGAAAAAAGCATGAATGTAATTCAATCACTACCTAAAATAGAGGGCTACTTTATATATGTAGATAAGAAAGGTGAAAATAAGGTGAAATATACCGAGGGCTTTGAGCAATTTATAGTAAAATAATAAGGTTGGTATTGAGTGGCATGGTATTTGGTTTGTGTTAACAAATCATAAAAAACTCAAGCCATGAAACACATTTACACTAAACTTAAAATTGCAGCAGCATTTCTATTTATTGTATGGCTATCAAGTTGCCGAAAAGATGATGATTTGAATTACAGGATTCGAATTGAGAACCATTGTAATTTTGCCTTAAAGGTATACTACGATAATCAGGAAATTGAGCATTTCGAAGATGGTGATACTGATATTGACGTAATTGGTGCTGTTACCTATGTTCCTGCTAATAGTATGAAGAAAGTTTATTCGAGGCATAGGTATGTTTGGATTGAAACTGCTACAGAATTAGTTAAAACAAGAAAGTTTAGATCTTCAAATGGGGATGTATTGAATAAGGAAATAATTGTTCATCCCGATGATTTTCATATCAATAATGGACGATAAAACAAAGAAGTCTTGAACGAGAAAAACCTTATACTACTGAAAACTGATTCAGTAGTATAAGGTTTTTTTATGTGATTAATGTTTTTAGCAGCTTAAGCTATGGCTATCACCTTCTCCACCTAAATGTAAGGGCTTAATTTTTATAGTAGGTTTTTGTGCTTGTCTATCTTGCGTAGTAGCACACGAAATACCTCTTTTCTGCATCTCTTTATTACTTCCAATATGAAGATTAGGAAATTTACCTCCCTTTTTTATTAAAATGCCAATTGCCATCAAAACAAAAACTATCCCAATCAACACAACACTTAGCAATAATACCTTCAAAAACATAGCTTCTTGATTTTATAAATTGAATGCGCAAAAATAAGTTTTTTTACTTCTTATCCCGAATTTGACACAAATTTTTAACTGTAAATACTTCGTATAAAGTAAACAAAGTGAGGCAAAATATGTTTCAAAACTGAGAAACAAAGAGGTGACACAAGTTAGCTTTATTTAGAATTATTCTTATTAGCTTTGTTCTGTCGGGTAAAAATTTAGTTTTTAAATATTTTTGGTGAAATCAAAGATGTTTTTATTAGTTCCTTTAAGGTTAAAGGAATTAGTATGTCTAAAATCTAAAAGTCTATAAATAAGATATGATATCGAATTCAGAAATCAGTTTTGAGGAGTTTAAAAAGGAGGTATTAGAGGATTACCGTATAGGCCATTTAAGTCGTAACTTAAGTTTGATAGGTAGGAGAGAAGTGCTGAATGGTAAAGCTAAATTCGGTATTTTTGGTGATGGAAAGGAAGTGGCACAGATAGCCATGGCTAAGCAGTTTAAAGCAGGAGATTGGCGTTCTGGTTATTATCGCGACCAAACTTTTATGCTGGCTGCAGGTATGACAAAGCCTGTTGAATTTTTCGCATCTTTATATGGAGAAACAGACACTGAACTAAATCCTGATAATGGAGGTCGCTCATTTAATAACCATTTTGGAACGCGCACTATAAACGATAATGGTGATTGGAAGAATATTGCCGACATCAAGTGCACTTCATCAGATATTTCGCCTACAGCAGGTCAAATGCCTCGATTGGTTGGATTGGCTTTTGCCTCGAAGCTTTACCGTAATAATCCTGCTTTAAAACAATTCGATAAATTTAGTCATGATGGTAACGAAGTTGCTTTTGGAACAATTGGTGATGCCAGTACTTCCGAAGGGCACTTTTTTGAAACCATGAATGCCGCAGCCGTTCATCAAATACCTATGGCCATGTCTGTTTGGGACGATGGTTATGGTATCTCGGTTCCTAAAAAAGTACAGACAGCAAAAGAAAGTATTTCCGAAGTATTAAAAGGGCTTGAGAAAGGCGTGAAGGATACAACAGGAATCATTATCTATAAATTAAAAGGTTGGGATTACGCTGGTTTATGTCAGGCATACGAAGAGGGTATAGCTAAATGTCGTAAGGAGCATGTGCCCGTTTTGTTTCATGTGGATGAGATTACACAGCCTGTAGGTCATTCTACTTCAGGTTCGCATGAACGATACAAGTCAGAAGAGCGTTTGCAATGGGAAATTGATTTTGATTGTTTGCTTAAGATGAAAGCATGGATGATTGAACGAGGTATTGCTACTTCGGAAGAATGTGGGCAGATTGAAAAAAACGCTTCGGAGGAAGCAAAGGATGCGCAAAAGAAAGCATGGAAACAATTTATTGGCACACTAAATAAAGAAAGAGATAGTTTAATTCATCTGATAGAATCAAAATCGTGTATTTGCTCGGGCATTAACGATAACAAGATTAAAAACTTAATCAATGGATTAAGAAGTGCATACTCGCTTAATCGAAAAGAGATTTTATCCACCGCCCGAAAGATACTTCGTCATATCTGTCATACTTGTGCTAAGCCAGATAGTTTAAAGGAGAACTTGCAACGGTGGATTTCAGCATATCGTGAGAGTGCCCATATCATGTACAATGATAGATTATATGCGGAGGATGATAAGGCAGCGATAAATGTTCCTGTTGTACCTCCAAAATATCATGCAGAACCAGTAAAAGTTCCAGGACGAGAAATTCTGCGAGATAATTTTGATGCTTTATTCAGTAATATTCCTGAATTGGTCACCTTTGGAGAAGATACAGGCGTATTGGGTGGTGTCAATCAATCCATGGAAAATTTGCAGAAGAAGCATGGAGCATTGCGCATTTGGGATGAGGGTATTCGTGAAACAACCATTATTGGAACTGGTTTGGGATTGGCTTTGCGTGGTTTACGTCCCATTGCCGAAATTCAGTACTTCGATTATATCATGTATGGTTTGCAAACCATGAGTGATGATTTGGCAACGCTTCGTTATAGAACTAAAGGAGGTCAAAAAGCACCTATGATTGTACGAACACGCGGTCATCGTTTAGAGGGGATCTGGCATTCGGGTTCTCCTTTGAGTATGGTGATAAACTCCATTCGAGGGGTTTATGTATGTGTGCCAAGGGATATGACACGAGCGGCAGGTATGTATAATACCTTGCTCAAAGGCGACGACCCTGCTTTGGTAATTGAACCTTTAAATGGTTATAGAATTAGGGAACCTCGTCCAGAAAATATTGGAGATTTTAATGTGCCCCTAGGTATACCAGAAATTCTGCATGTAGGCCACGATGCAACTTTAGTTACTTATGGTTCATGTGTTAGAATTGCGCAAGAAGCCGTTGCTCAGTTGTTAGAAATAGGTATTTCTGTTGAATTAATTGATGTGCAAACCTTATTACCTTTTGATATACACGGCGTAATATTGGAATCGGTTAAAAAGACAAATAGAATAGTTTTCTTTGATGAGGATGTGCCAGGTGGAGCTACGGGCTTTATGATGCAGCAGGTGGTAGAAAAGGCAGGTGCATTTCAATATTTAGATGCAGCACCACGAACCGTAACGGCAAAAGATCACAGGCCTGCCTTTGGTTCGGATGGAGACTATTTCTCAAACCCGAATGCGGAGGATGTTTACGAGGCCATTTATGATATTATGAGTGAGTCAAATCCAGGTAAATTTCCTGCTATTTATTAGTAAGTGATCCTGTACCTGGGGTTTTTTACTTAATTCTGATATCTAACAAAAAGCAAACTAAGCTGACTAGGTATATTCATAAATTAAAATGAAAGAAAAGTAAAGCAAGCTGGTAAAAGCAAGAGCTAAGCTGATACAAAACAAGGCGAGCAGAGATGTACGTTAGCCTAAATGCTTTTTACCTTAGGGAAGTTCCTTGTAACAAAAGGAAAACCGGATGTTACAGTAGCTAAAAAGCTAGTTTCCGTGGTAACGAGAACTTCGCTGCCGTAAAAAGCAGTTTTCTCGTGGTAATAAGTAGTATTGCCCTCTAATGTAGTGAGTCAGTTCATTCAAATGTTCCTTTGGTATATGATTCCTCTGTTTTTTTCTTAAAAAAGTCAGATAAAGCTGTTGTCGTTTAGCACAAGGTTATTCTAAAATTATTATATAGTTTTAGGAGCTCAATTACGTAACAATATATGGCTGGCATTATATATCAATTAAAAAGCAAATCGTTTAAAGAACACTTAGCAAATCCATCTGGAGTATTTGCCTTTTTAATCTTTTTTATCGTTACTTTTTTAATTCGATTTCCATTCTTTTTCAGAGATTTTATCGACCATGATGAGAGTACATTCATCATTATGGGACAATCCTTGATAGATGGAAATTTACCTTATACTGAGTTGTGGGACTTAAAACCACCATTTGTATTTTACTATTTTGGGGCCATTATTCAATTGTTTGGTAAAAGTTTAATAGCGATTCGATTTTCAGGTGTTGTATTGGTATTTCTTACCGCTTGGTTTGTTTATCTGATTGGCAAAAAGATTAAAAGCGAACGATTTGGGTTCTATAATGGACTGCTTTATGTTGTTTTTGCGAGCCTCTTGGGTACCATGCAAGGTGTTATGTCTGAGCATATAGCCATGCTGTTTTGTGTGTGGAGTATTTATTTGTTTATAAAAGATAGAGATTCTGCAAAAGGCTTGTTACTAACAGGTTTGTTGGCAGGCACAGCAATGATGTTTAGGCTCAATTTAGCCTATCCATATTTTATTTTGTTCGCCTTTTATTTGTTAACATCTCGTTTATCGGTAAAACAAATATTTGGAAATGGTTTGCTACTGCTATTAGGAGTTTTGGTAGCGCCGGCATTTAGTTTTCTGCCATATTGGTTTAATGGAATAGGAGATGTATGGTGGAATTCAGTAGTAATTGGGTCTTTGAGTTATTCTAACGTTCCTTGGTCAAAGGTATTGGAAGCATCCAATAGTATGATTCCTTGTGCTGTAATTATTGTTTCTACTTATGTTTTCAAAAACAAAATTAACTTTTTTAAAGCCAAGGATAAGAATGTTTTACTACTAAGTATTTTTACCCTAGGTGTTCTTTTTATGCTGATGAAAGGAGGGAAAGTTAATGGTCATTATTTGCTTCAATTATATCCATTTATGTGGTTCTTTATTTTGGAGTTAGGAAGCCTTATTAACTTCTCCAAAATACGAAAAGCAGGTTTTTTACTTTGGATATTGGTATTGCTACCAGCCGAGGCATATATCGAATATTATAAAATGGGCGAAAGTATAGCTAAACGAGGAACTTTATATCATGGAGAAACATTTGAAGTGGTTGACTATATTCAAAAAGATGAACCCGAGTTAGAGAATGCCTTTTTTGCTTACTTCCATATAGGTTATTGGTTAATGGATATACAACCGCCTACAAAAATTGCTACACATCCATCCAATTTACTTCGTCCGTATTTATACGATATTGTTAAAGGCACTCACGGAAGTCCCATGGCAGAAATGAAATATCTGTTAGAAGAGGTGCAGCCAACTTTTGTAGTGAATAAATATGAACGCTTACCGTTTGGAGGACGAAAGTCAGCGGAAAACCTATATTATCAGCAATATATGAAAGACCATTATGTTTTAGTAAAAGAGATAGGGAGAGCTAAGATTTTAAAGCGAGATAAATAATTATTTAGGCTGATGAAAAAACAAACCCGCTTTCGAAATGAATAAAGAAAGTGGGTTTTGTATTTTATAAATCGTTTGTTTTAAAAGTTATAATGATTTCAGAGGTGTTCTTTAGTTTATCCTCGGCCACAATTTTTAATTCTATATCAGTATTCTTTTTAAAACCTGATATTTTATTGTTATAAGGTTTTAGAGTTTGCTTATTAATTGAATAGAATATTTTATCGCATTCGGTACCTGCGTCGGTACCTGCTAAAAATATAGAGGTGTACGATGGGTATACAGGTACATTGTTGATTGTATCGGTAGGTGAAGCAGAATAAGTAACAAAAATATCAGAAGGTACATTATCCACCGTAAATTCAAAATTTTCTACATTCCTATTGTTCACATTGTCATAACCAACAATGGTCATTTGGTGCAGTCCGTCATCTTTAATATTAATAGGTTCCGTGTAATCCATTTCCTCACTTCCATTATGCATATACTTCATATTTTTTAGACCCGATTCTCCGTCAAATCCATTAAAAACAATGTCCGTCTTGCTCGAAATGTACTTCATGTTTCCTTTTTTAAAACTCGGGCCGTTGTATTTATAAGATAATGTAGGGCCTGTTAAATCAACATAAACAATGCCTACAATATGCTTATATTCGGAGTGGTTTTTATCGTTAGAAACATTATCCCTTGCAAAATACCTAACCGTGTGTTTGCCTGTTTGGTTGGGTAAATAAAATGGGTCTTTATATGGCATGAAATCGTTGTTATCAACAGCATATAATACATCTTTTATGCCCGATTTATTATCTACGGCAGTCAGTTTTAATTTGGTTCTGCTAGAGTAATACACTTTGTCGCCAACAATAAATTTATCACCCAATACATCAGCCGAAACAATGGGAGCTGTTTTATCTAGGTAAAACTCCAATTGTTCCACTTTAGCGGTATTGCCAACATTATCAATGGCATAATAATTTACGGTATGATACCCATCTTGTAGCTGGGCTACAGGAAGATCATTACCAGCATAAAGCTTGGGCTCATCTTTATCGAAATACCAGTACATTGCTGAGATTCCCGATAAACTATCGGTAGAAGTTAGGTATAATCGGGTGCTAGTTGATATAATATTTCCTTTAGCTATACCCACTATATTGTAATAGCTTTTAGGAGGACTTAAGTCGATTGTAAAGTTGTATTTTTGAATACCTTCCGCATTTCCCACCTGGTCAGTAGAATAGTACTGCAATAGGTAATCACCTTCATTATTCGGTTCAAAGCTTATATCATCGCGATTAAACATGGTTTTGTTAACCGATAAATAGGTGTTTTTTACACCTGATAGTTCATCTTTAGCAATTAGTTCTGCAGACATATTGGGGGCATAGTAAATTTTGTCTTTTGTTTTGTATCGCAATGCATCATTAAATTTAAGAATTGTTTTTGGGGCAATTCCATCAGCATAAATTACAAAAGCGTCTAAAGTATTGCCCTGTGGACCATCCATATGTCTGATTTTATGAATACCATGCCCATCCATATAAATGGGTTTTTTTTCGTTCACCCTTTCTTTAGAATTACTAGGCGGAATTGTTTTTCCTTTACTATCGGGAGAATTAGAAATGGATAAATAAACTGGTAACTCAGCTTGCATATAATACCTATTTACACTATCCACATAGTTTGTAGGTTCTGGCAAAATGGGCTTTTGAGCATATGTTTGCATCGAATATGCTATAATAACCATGTATATTAAACTTTGTATAGTTGTTTTCATTCTAGGTGTAGATTAAGATTTATTGTGCGTAAAGTCAATCTGATTGTGGATGCTGGCTGCTATTTTATAGGTTAGGGCAAGCTGAACGCCAAGCAACAGTATGTCGTCAGTTTGCGTTTGTTTTCCTTTCCAATCCGTAAAAGCTTTTGCTATCATTTCTTTTTGTTCTGGAGCAGGTTTTAAATGAACTTTTAAAAGAAGAGCTCTAAGTCTAGAACGTAAAAACTTTTTATCATCGTTCTCATTAAATTGATCTACAATTCCATCTGAGAAAGCATATATAGATGTAGGCTTTGAGATATCAACTTGTTGCTTGGTATAGCGCTTTTTTGTACGATCCGCGTAATCTATGCTACCAATGGAGCATCTATCTCCTTTAAGTACCTGTAGTTTTTTATCCTGAATGTAATATAAGGAGTGTTTAGCGCCCGAGAAGTACATCAGTTTGTTTGCTTCATCAATACAAACTAATGATATGTCCATGCCGTCTCTGCTTACAACATTGTCGTTAGCGCTAGAATTAAGAGCTTCATTAACCCCAGCATTTAAATGGTTTAAAATTTCATCCACTTCATGAATGCCACTATTCGTAATTTGGTTTATTAAATTAATTCCCAACATCGACATGAAAGCGCCAGGGACACCATGTCCGGTGCAATCAACTACGGCAAACATAGAGTATCCATTCACCTTTTTAAACCAATAAAAATCACCGCTAACAATGTCTTTGGGTCTAAAAAATATAAAGGCATCATTAAATAAATCATTAAAGTTTTCTTTTCTTCCTATTACGGCTTGCTGAATTAATTTGGCATAGCTTATACTACTAGTAATATGTTCATTTCTTAAAGTAATGATGTTATAGTATCGCTCCAGCTCCTTTTGTTGCTCAACAATTTCGTCGTGCTGCCTATTGACTTCCTCATTTCGTTTTGTTAATAGTTTGTTGGACTTGCGTTTTTGTTGATGACTATAGAATAATAAAGTGAGTAATAAACAAACGGCTATAATGGAGAATATAAGTACACGCACAAAAAGTTGTTCGCGCTTAAGTTTAGCTATGCTTTGAAAAATTCTTAAGTCTTTTAGTTTTAGATTTTTGTTAATGACTGTATTTGCTAATTCACTTTTGGTATATTTTGCCATGAGTTCTTGGTACACTGTATCTTTTCGAGTGAGTACCCTTTCCTTTTCCGCAAGCTGACGTTGTGCGTTGATTAATTCTAGCTCTTTAATTCGTTTTTGAGCCTCATGAAATTGAGCTTTTAACTCACTTTCTAGAGCTTGTTCTAGAACTCTTTCATTTTGATTTTTAGTTACCAGTTCATGAAAAGTACGATACAAATTATAATACTCTATCATTTTTTCCCCATCGCCCTTTTTTTCATAGGTTTCGGCTAGCATACCATAGCAGCTCTTCATCCTATCAGCATCACTAATTTGAGTAGATAATAGTAGGGCTTGGTTTAAGTTGATGATTGATTCATCATAACGAGTAAGGTTATTTAATACAACAGAGGCGTTAATGTGCGAAGAAATTAAACCAGAAACTTCATGTAGATCCTTTCTTATCTGGATAGATGTATTGAAGTATTTTAGCGCATTTTCATAGTCTTTAAGATCCGAATGTATCATACCAAGGTTACTCGAAATAGAGCCAATGCCACTTTGATTGTTAATTTTTTCGTTTAGTCGAATAGATTTAATGTAATACTCAATAGCATTATAGTAATCCTTTCCATTCCAATAACCTTCAGCAATAGCATTTAAGTGTCTACTTGCTTCTTTGTAGTCACCCAGTTTTATTTGTTCTTCTACTCTTTTAATAGCTGCTTCTTTATTGATTTTATTTCCATTGGCATCAAAGATGTCGTTTTGTGCGTAAATATGGGGAGAGGTGAATAGAAGAACACTTATAAGTAATACTAAACTTCTAATGTATAAGGGGTGAGAAGACCTTATACCTTTATCGCTAACTCTTAATAAGAAGTACAACATAGCTTTAAGGTTTAGTCTGTACATTACGAAGAATGTTCAGTATTTATACTATTTCTGAATACTAAATTTAATAATTTTATTTATCAATAAACAGTTTTTCTGATGATTTGTTTAGAGAGGATTCGATTAAGAAAAGAATATAGAAAGGAGAATAGTAAAAATGAGTCGGTTTATAAGGGCTTGATTATATACGTTTTGAAAGAGGTGAAATTAGCGTGTAGGCCTTGGTAGTACAGAAGTGTAGTTTGTTTGCAACAATGATTAAATTTATTACTATGTATAGTTTGTGTGTAAGCAAATCAGCCTATAACGAAGCTAATTTGACTTCGCTATAGGATATGAAATTAAAATCCTTCTTTTACTCCAAATGTGGATTCTAGTTTTTGTTTGTCGTTTCCACGTGAAATCACAATTAAATAATTGCCTTCCAATATGGCTTGATCATCAGAGGGATCTTTAACTAAAACTCCATCAATCACCAATCCGATAAGAATAATATTTAATTCCTTTTTCATTTTTACAAAGGCATCAAAGTAATTCATTCCTTTAAAGGGATTATTTTCAAGTACAACAAATTGTTGAATGTCCTGATCATGTTCATCAACACCAGTTGAAATAAGATCGGCTGTATATTCAGCCACATGCGGTTCAAATAAATAGCTGGCCACCATTCTTGAAGCAACTTCATGTCTGGCTACTACATGTTGAACTCCTGTATTTTCAAGGGTTTGTTTTAATTCAGGGTTTGTGCAGTTTATAACAATATCTATATCAGGATATTCTTTTTTGATGTTTAATACAAACACCAACGTATCAGTGTCTTCTTTGAAATTAACAAATACCGATTTACTCTTTTTGATATTTACTTTCTCGTATACCGCGGCGGTTTTATAATCTGCATATATCGCAAAACTATTATCATTCTCATACAAATCGTTAAATAGCTCAAGGTCTTCTTTAGAGTTAGTAACTAAAGCCACTTTATGGCCCGCATTATAGATTTGATCGGCCACTTGACGAGCAAAAATACTCCAGCCAATGATTACGTAGTGGTCTTCGAATTTCGTTCCGTAATAACCTGTTTTTTTCTTTTCCATATAAGCGTTAAATCTGTATGTTATTTCACTAATTAAAAAGCCTAATATTCCAAGGCTACCCAAAATAATAGATAAACCAAGTATTTTACCAAAAGGAGTGACTGGGTAAAAATCGCCATAGCCTACAGTGGTTAAGGTAACTACCGAATACCATAAGGCGTCGTTAAAGGTTTTGATGTTGGCATTGGGATTTGATTTTTCGATGATGGCGATGGTGTAGATTAGCGCCAAATAAAAGAGAAGGCCAACAATTAATAGTTTTTTGTTTTTCATGTTTTTTATCTATTACTTCAAAACATATTTAGCCAGTACTTTTTGTACGTCGTATACATTCACTGATTTATTGAATTTTTTCTGAATGCTGGGTGTTTGTTCGCTCGAAATCCAGATTTTCAATTCTGCATCTAAATCAAATGTTCCAGCTGTTTCTATACTAAATCTTGAAATAACCTTGTAAGGGATAGATAGGTATTCTGTTTTACGCCCAGTAACACCTTGTTTATCTACTATTATTAATCGCTTATTAGTAAAAACGAAGGTGTCTCTAATCAGTTTAAAACCTATCTCAACGCTTTCGTTTTCGGTAAATAAACTTTCGTATTCAGTTAGCAGTTTGGTGTTATCCACAACACCTGCATTACCCAGTAAAGAAGAAAATAGTCCCATAGATTTTTATTTAAAGATATTTGAGTTTACAAAGTTAGTTCAGGAGCAAGGCTAGGTTCACTAAGTTGTATTTCGTCATCCCATTTTACTTCAAAAGACAGTTGATTAGTTAGTTGTTTAAATTGAATTGTTTTTTCTTTATTACAACTCGAAAGCTCTATGTAACACCAACCATTTTCGGTAAAAGTATGCAGAGCTAAATGTGATTCGGCCAATAGCCAAAAAGCGGTAAATCCAGCCACCGGAAACTGATGAGAAGAGTAGTTTAAGGATGTAAATCCACTCTTGCTTAAAGTCTTGTCAAATAAAACTTTCAATTCTTCTTCATGAATCAATTTAATCCATCCTTTAAGATTAAATATTTTAGGAGGAAGATTTTTATGTTGTATATTATTCATTTCGTATTCTTTTATCTTACGGATTAACCAGATTAAACTTTGAAGCGTTTAATTGCTCATTCAATTTAATACAAATCCCAATTACCTTTTAAATAATACTTGTACAATACAGGCTCATGTATTTTATTTACAGCAACAGAATCATTTTGTCCTGGGTAAATATCCTTTCCAAAAGATGTGATTAATTGCATAGCTTCATTATTTATCCATTCGGTTTCTATATGCTCAAACTTGAGCTTCTGCAAAGAATTTTTCAAGTCTACATCACTGCTACTTTTAACACCAAAACTCCATCCCCATTCACCCAATGAAATAATATGGTTATGTAGTGGAATGGTTTTAAAACCTGCACTCTCCATTGTTTTTACAATACATTTAAATGCTTTGGTAGCAAAATATGGACTGCCTGCTTGTGTAATTATAATTCCTCCAGGACGTAAATGTTTATATGCAATACGATAGAATTCTTCAGAATATAATCTGTTTAGTTCAATGGTTCTAGGATCTGGTAAATCTATGATGATTACATCGTAGAAATATTTGTTTTCACTTAAAAAGGTAAATCCATCTTTATTTAAAACCTCAACCTTTTCATGATGCATGGCTCCTTGGTTAATTTCGGTTAAAAGTGGATGTTCTTTTCCAAGATTAGTCATTGCAGGATCTAAATCTACCAAGGTTATTTTATCAGTAGCTGGGTATTTTAAAATTTCTCGTACTGCACAACCGTCACCACCACCTAAAACAAGTACTTCTTTAGGGTGCGGATGAAGGCTCATAGCGGGATGAACCAAGGGTTCGTGATACATCATCTCGTCCATAGAGCAAAGCTGCTCATTTCCGTTAAGATATAGCCAAAAATCATTTTGCCATTGCGTAATTACTATGCGTTGATATTTGGTTTGTTCTGCATAAACTACTTTGTCTTTGTATTTTTTCTGTTCGCCATACTGAATAATTGGGTCGGCCATAAATACACCACCTACTAAAACAATGGTTATAACTACAATGCCTATATTGAATAGCATTTTAAATGCAGGGTCAATAAATTTCTTGAGAAAAATAAAGACGGCAATAGCTACAGAGAAGTTAACCAGTCCTAATACAAATGGCGTATAGTTAATGCCTAGAAAAGGTATGCCGATAAAAGCAAAGAAAACTCCCCCAATTAAACTTCCGTAATAATCGTTTTCGAGTACATTAGATATATTAACCCGTAAGTCTTCGTATTGGTCGTTAATACGTGTTACCAAAGGAATCTCCATTCCAATAAGGATACCTATAGCAATACTGCAAGAATAAATTAAAATAGAAAGAGATTGTATATATGCCGAGGCGGTATAAACAATCAATGGAACAAATGAAACAACCAAAGAGAGTATAAATTCCAGTATCAGAAATTTCTCGGTTAACCTTGTTTCAAAGGATTTACTTATTCTACTTCCTAAGCCCATCGAAAACATCATGGTTGACACGATGAGTGCCCACTGCATGGTAGAATCTCCAAGGAAATGAGTGGCTAAAGTAGACAATAGGTATTCAGCCACAATACCACTAAATCCAGTGGCGAAAATAGCAGCCATCAAAATGGCCGAGTATCGGTTTTTAATCTTAAACATTAAAGGAAGTATTACTTCAAAAGAAGTCAGAGTAGATAAGGGTTTGTGTTTCTCTATGGTAAATAATGACCATAGAGAAACACAAAGTTATAATGAGTTACGTAATGATTGATGATAATAATTTTATCAACCAACTAATGCTATTTGTTATAGTTTTACAAACACCAGGTAATTAGCACCGATCCGCCCACATAAGCAAACGCTTCAATAATGGCTGCGCCTACGTTCGGGTGTTCTTGATTTACTATCTCGTCAGTTAATCGCTGACCTGGTAATAGAATCTTATCGGTTAAAAATCGCATTACAGGCAATAGGATAATACCTAATACAAGTTCAAAACCAGCTTCTGTAAAAGTTGGCATCCAACCTTCAAAATCTCCAGCTATTCCATGACGAATTAAATTTGCAATAGCAACTAAGGCTCCAGCAAAACCAACACCAACAGCCACATTATCTTTTTCAATATGATCATGTACGTCGTAAGGAGTAATTAATTGATAAACTGCTGAGGCAATAAATAAAGCTACTTGACCAACAGCCCAGAAAACTACTGCGGTTAAAATTCCATGCGTCCAATCACCCACTTCGCTCTCGCCACTTACAGCACCAAAAATAATTAATCCAGAAGCTATTGAAACAGCACCCTCTATTATTCCTGTACCCGAGTTGCGGTCAGTAATAATTTCTTTCTTAACAGAAAACTTGCGAAGAAGAATTTTATCGTTGAGCCAGATAGAAAGATTTAGCAGAATGATAGCTAAAACCCCATAAACAAGGATATCGATAATGTCTTGCACCAAACCATTTGAAGGACCAACAATGGCACTTCCTATGGCAAGTAATAATCCAATAAAATAACCTACGTGTGCAAAAGCAAAAGCCAGATTATCTTTTTCAACTAGCTCTTCTTTAATGCTAAAACCTCGGTTAACCATTTGGTAAACTAGCTTTCCTAAAAAGAAAATAACGAAACCAACAGCAATATATGCCACAGCATCGTATAATATTGTTGTAATATCTGATAAATTCATGTTGTATATATTTTCAGGTTTAGGTTTCTATTATTTACCAAATCCACCACTTCGGCTTCTGGATGATGAACTACTGTATCTGGATGAGCTTCTGGATTTTTTTGAACTTCCATAGCTAGATCCTGAAGAGTAACTTTTTGATTTACTACTACTTGATGAACGAGAAACCTGGCTTCTTACCTGAGATTTAAAACTAGAAGGTTTAGAACCCCAAGAGGTTGTTCTTCCAGAGCGGGTTGTATATGATTGGGTGCCGTAAGTTCTGGCTCCTTGGTATCCGTAATATGGTCTGGAACCATAGTAACCACCGCCATGGTAATCGTTCCAATACGAGCGACGAACAGGGTAGGCCATCATGTTAAACATAGAAGACATAAAGGCGTAACGGCCATAAAACTCCCAAAAGGAGTGTCCATCTCTTTGGCGCCATTGTCCATATTTTTCGTTGCCAATGTAATTACTGTATCCTGCAGGAGCAGCTACTTTAGAGACCTTACCGTCTTTTTTAGAGGCGATTTCCATACCCATGTTATCTACATTTTGGGCGAAGAAAGTTTCAGGAACCTCTTTCCAGTCTGTTTCTTTTGCTAAAACAGTATCTGGTTTTTCAACAATAACATTGTATTGATGCAGATATTTTCCGCCTTTAGAATCCATATCTAAAAGGACAATAGAAAAATTTCTTTCATTAGAAAGAGTTTTGATTAAATCGTCAACTGGTGATTTTACCCAGTTTTGCGCAGTTTGTTGTGCATAATCCGAAGTGTTATTTCTGGATGACCTTCGGTTGCTACAGGTTTTTAATACAAAAAAACCAATAATAACTACGATAATAATTTTTGCAATTCCGTTATTCATTTGAATTGATTATTAGGGGTTATTTAGAAGCTGGTAGTATATTCGAAATTTCGAATTCCTTTAGGGTAATTCCAATGGAAGCTTCAAATTCCTTTTCGCCCCATTGTTCAATGGTTAATATATGTTTTCCTGATTTGTCTTCGAAATCCCACGAACGAAACTCTTCCCAATTGTCACCTTTAGCAATATCATGGAAATATCCAGGAGATTCAGCATCTAGACGGTAGGTAATTTCATCGTAGACGATTTTTTTAGGTGGTTGTTGACGTTCCATTAATGTTTCCATTAAATCTTCATCGAGCTTTCTGACTTTGATTCTTTCTGATAAAGTTATTTCTAACTCATCATCCTCTTCTATACCCAAATATTTGGTTGAAGAGCCATCGCTAATTTTAAATTCGCGCGTGAAATAATCATCGCCCCAATCGTACTCATAAATAGCTTGAACCTCCCATGTGGCAAGGTCGTAATCAAAAACAAAACCAACATCCAAGTCTTGAACTCGGATATTGGTGCTATCGTAATGAGGTTCTTTACTTTTAAAAATATCAAAGATACCCATGTTTGTTTTTTATGAGATGAAACCTGCATGGCCAGAGCAAATCACTAAGTTACCCATAAGGATGAATGTAATTTGCGCTGGTTATCAAGTTTTATTAAACTATTGTTGTTTCATTTTAGCTTTTAGCTCTTCTAAAGAGTTAGATGCTTTTACATTGTTTTCAGAAAGAACATCATCAATTTCATCATCGATGCTTTTGTTTTCGCCAGCAATTTCTCCATAAGCTTCGCTCATAGCTTCTTGTTGTGCTACTTTTTCTTTCATTTTTTCCAACATAGAAACAGTTCCGGAACTATCAATACCGCTTAATTGCTTGTTGATTTTTTGCGTAGCACTGCTTACTCTGGCACGAGCTTTTAAAGTACGAAGTTCATTTTCATAACTCGTAATGGTACTTTTAAGCTTTTTGATGTTTTTATCTAAATTAGCAATGTTAGAGTCAAAACGATCCACTTCAGTTTGTGCTCTTGAAGCCTCTGTTACAGCTTCTTCTTTACGTGTTAGGGCTTCTGTAGCTAAACGGTCAGCCTCGCCAGCCTCTAAATCGCCTTTTTCAGCTTTTTGAATCAATAAAATAGCTTTCTGCTCGTAGTTTTTAGCCATTTCTTTATTGGTGTTCAAATCCTTTTTGCTTCGAATAGACATGGCTTTGACCTCAGCTAAAGCTTGTAAGCTCTTATCTAAATCCTTTTTTAAATCACGGATACCTTGCTCGGTCATTTTAATTGGGTCTTCCAATTTATCTACTACAGAATGAGCTTCTGCTTGACCTACTTTAAATATTCTATTAAAAATTCCCATTTGTTTCTGTTTTAAGCTTTTGAAAAATCAATTAATTCCGACGAGTACTCTGACAATAATAGTTTTAAAGAGTTTAGAGTAGCTTCTAGCTCATTTAAGTCTAGGTTCTCTAATTGTAAAGTGTCTCGAAAAATTACTTTCTTACCTGTTTCGTCTAATGTAAATGCACCATGTACAATTTCGCGGTTTTTCATTAATAAGGATTTGTAAATATCCTCCGAACCAGTGTTCATTTCAAATAAAAGGCCTTCGATGATAACAATGCTGTCTTCGCAATCGATAACCACGTTACTAATACCGTCTTCTTCTTTTTCAATAACTACTAATTCTTCTGCAGCATCTTCAGTAATAATACGATATTCTAATTCCATAAGGTAATCTTTTACCTTGTTAAAATACTCACTCATAGCATTTTTGTTTTGAATGATAAATTAATTAAAAAATAAATAAAATAATGATTAGCGACACCGTGAATGTATTTAATGCGAACATCATTTAGAGGACGTTTAATTATTTGCATTAAATTTAATTTGGTGTTCGATAGACAAGCGTGTTACAATATTATGAAATATTTTTTAAAATACATAGTGTTGAATTAATATTATTTTCCTTTTATAATATATGACTTTAGAGCAATATGCATCAGAATAAAGGGGATTGCCATACTCAGATAGGAAATGTCATACAAATGCTCATGTATTGTCGCAGAGAATCCAGATATAAAAATTGTGTAAATAAATGTAATTGTAGTTATTGCTAACACTATTAATCCACTATAACCAAATAATGAGGAAAGTCCTTTGATTGTAAATGACAAAATAAATGGTAAAAAGAGAAAAATATATAGAACTGATAAGGTTTTATTGGTCTGAAGTACAAGCGGGTTATAGTTAATTATAGTGTCAATGTCAGGAGCGGTTAACGCGGTTGGGATGCAGATTATTATTATGGATATGGCAAATGAAAATATGAATTTAAGTTGGTTAGAAAGTGGTTCGAATACAAAAGGCTTAAACAAGAATATGGTTAAAGGTATCACCAGTACTCCTCTTGTTAGAAGTAAAAAAGCTATAATAATTCCAAGAATAACAGGTTTTGTAAAAGGATTGTTATTCGTTTTATTTTGCCACCAGATAATAAATGCAGAAACTAGTATCAGATTACTATGTAAATCACTTTTTGCAAATACTTCCCATAGTATGGCAGGAGACGATACAAATAATAGTAATATATATAGAGCGACTTCTTTTTTCTTGGTATATCGAAACAAAAAGGTGGAAAAGACGATGAAGCTAAATACCTGAAGGAAGCCAACGTCACCGATTAGGTAAAATGGTAGCGCAATGTATGCTAAAGCTGGAAAATTAGAACTCATATTGCCCGCAAAGTCAACTCTTGTGTATGGATATATTCCCTTGGTAATTGCTTCAATAGAAATTTCTAAGGCGGCCCACCGGTCTACATTCAAAGTGTTTTTATCAATGGCAATGTTAATCCCAACGTATAGTAGTATTGTAATAAACGAAATTGAAACAAAGATTGCATTTATAGCTTTGTTAGATAATTTGAAAAATTCTTTTTTGTAAAAATAGGTTATGACTAGAAGCAAAGATAGATATCCAAGAATTATAATATTATAATTAATAAAGTTTTGCCTACTTCCATATTTGTAAACGAAAATAACATTTATAGCTATAAAAAGGCCTAATAGTATTTTATCTAATTTTAAGAGGTGAAGTAGTTTTGTCATGATAAATTCAATTATATCTGTTATTCTTAGATCGTATCTCTTTTTTGAATTAATAGCAATCCTACAAAAGTCAACAAGCCAGCTAATATTAATTTTTCATACCCCAGTTGAAAACTAAACCAACTCATCGATTGATGATCAAGTATTCCTATAATAATTGGTGTTGCGATAGCTACAATGGGCACGTACATATCATTTACTTTAAGTTTAGTAAATAAACCAAATGCGTACATGCCTAATAACGGTCCGTAAGTATATCCTGCTAAAGTAAAAATGGTACTAATAATACTATCTGCTTTAAATACCCTAAAAAGAATAATAACCAACATTAGCAAAATAGAGAATGATAGATGTACAATTATTCTGGTTCTTTTGGTAAGTACATTGTTGTTTTCTGTGCTACCTAAAATATCTACAGAAAATGAAGTGGTTAATGAGGTTAAGGCTGAGTCGGCACTACTGTATGCAGCAGCTACCAAACCAATGATAAAAAATACACCCACTACAGCAGGCAGTTTTCCGCTATTCACAATCATGGGGAATAAATCGTCTGAGCGTTCGGGTAGGCTAAGGCCTTGTTGTTGGGCAAAAGTGTATAATAATACCCCTAACGATAAAAACAGAATATTGGTTGGAATAAAAGCAAAACCGTACCACTTCATGTTCTTTTGAGCATCCTTTAGATTCTTACAAGATAAGTTTTTTTGCATCATATCTTGATCTAATCCAGTCATTACAATAGTGATGAAAGCACCCGTAATAAATTGTTTTACAAAATGCTGTTTCGAACTCCAATCGTCAAAAACAAATACCTTAGATAATTCACTATCGTTTATTAGTTGAACAACCCCGTAAGCTGTTAAATCCATTGATTTGGCGATGTATATGATGGTGATGATGACAGATGTTAGCATGAAGATAGTCTGTAATGTATCTGTCCAAATAATGGTTTTTATACCACCCCTAAATGTGTAAAGCCAGATAAGTGATATTGTAATAATAACGGTAACAGCAAAGGGTATATTTAAAGCGTTAAAAAGGCTGATTTGAAGAACATTAGCCATCAGGTATAAACGGGCAGATGCTCCAATGGTTCTGGAAATCAGAAATAACCAGGCGCCTGTTTTGTAAGCGTAGTTTCCAAAGCGTTGCTGAAGGTAAGTATAAATAGATGTCAGATTAAGCTTGTAATAGACAGGTAAAAGAACATGAGCAATCACCAAATAACCCAAAAAATATCCTCCTACCATTTGTAGGTAGTTAAACTGTGTTGCTTTAACCCATCCAGGAACCGAAATAAAAGTTACGCCAGATAGGCTGGCTCCAATCATTCCGATGGATACTATATACCAAGGAGACTGTCGATTACCTAAAAAAAAGCTTTTGTTGTCTGATTTTCGTCCAGTTACATACGAAATAATCATTAAAATAATAAAGTAAAAAGCAACTAAAAGTCCTGTATGAAGAGGTGTCATTGGATAATTTGTGTTTGTTGAGAAGCAAATATATAAAAACAAAGCAATCTTAATTAATCTATGATTTCTGAATGTCTTCCTTGCTTGATTATTTTTTTAACTTTGGGCGTTTTTAATGACTAAAAGATGAACTCGGAAAGTTATCCATCGCAAATACTTGAAAGTGCAGTTAAAGAGTTTTCTCAACTACCAGGTGTAGGTAAAAAAACAGCTTTGCGTTTGGTTTTATTTCTGCTTAAGCAGGAAAAGAATGACGTTCTACGTTTTGCAGATTCTTTACGTAGGTTGAGAGAGGAAATTGTTTATTGTAAATCGTGTTACAATATTTCGGATGCAGAGCTATGTGATATTTGTGCTAGCCCCAAGAGAGACCATGAAACAGTGTGTGTGGTGGAAAATATTAAGGATGTTATGGCCATAGAAAACACACAACAATATTTTGGTATTTATCACGTATTAGGTGGTGTTATTTCTCCTATGGATGGCATTGGACCGGATGATTTAATGCTTAAACCTTTAATTGAAAAGGTAGAGGAAGGAAAGATTAAAGAGCTTATTTTTGCTTTACCTACAACTATGGAAGGCGATACCACTAATTTTTATTTGTATCGAAAGTTTGGTGATATAGAGGTGAAAATTACCACTTTGGCTCGTGGAGTTTCTATTGGAGATGAATTGGAATATACCGATGAGGTTACTTTAGGAAGATCATTAGTAAATCGTTTACCTTTTGAAAAGACATTATAATGGATATGAAAATCAAACAACAATATAAAGGACTTAATCTTATCTATCTGATTATTTTAGGTTCGATGTCTGCGGCAGCAATACTTGCAGTATACTTTGTTTTTAAAGCGGGAGCTTTGTCAATTTACGAATTTGATGAGCAAAATATAATTAAATCTGTCATTATTATAGCTTTATTGGTTGGTATCCCTGTAGGTCATATTTTTTATCAAAAAAAGATGAAACATATAAATGTTGACCTTAATTTGGGTAAAAAGATAAACATGTTTAAAACAGCCTTTATTATTAGAATTGCCATGTTGGAGGGGATAGGTTTATTAACCCTGATTGGATATTTAATTACTGGAGATAAGTCTTTTTTATATATGTTTGCGTTGGTTTTTATTTTGTTTATTATACATGCACCAACCAGACAACGAATAATTTCGGATTTGGAGTTAAGTGACGAAGAACAAGAGCAATTAAGTTAAGAATAAAAGAAATAACTATATAAGATGACGATAGCTGTAGATTTTGATGGAACCGTTGTAGAGCATAGATATCCTGCGATAGGAAAGGATATGCTTTTTGCATTTGATACTTTAAAAGCTATGCAAAAGGCAGGTCATTTGTTAATTTTATGGACCTACCGATCGGGTAAAGAATTAGACGATGCAGTTGAATATTGCCGTAAAAATGGGGTTGAGTTTTTTGCCGTGAATAGAAGTTATCCTGAAGAGGTTTTTAACGAGAACGAATTCAGTCGAAAAATAAATGCAGATTTATTTATAGATGATAGAAATGTCGGAGGTTTTTATGGCTGGGGAAGAGTTTGGCAGGACTTAGGTTTAGGTTCTGATGAAGAAACGGAAAAAATGAAACGTAAAATGGAACGAGCTTCGCGCAGACCGTTTTGCGATTTTATTAAGTCAATATTTTGTAGAGACTAGTTGCGGTTGGATATTTCTATTGTCATAGTTAGCTATAATGCAGTCGATTTTCTAAGACTAACACTTCAGAGTGTGTTTGCGGCTACCGTAAATATAAAAGCTGAAGTTTTTGTAGTTGATAACAATTCAAGTGATGGCTGTCCACAAATGGTCAGTCAAGAATTTCCCCAATGTAAATTAATAGCCAATAAAAATAACCCTGGTTTTGCTGTTGCTAACAATCAGGCTATAAAGCAGGCTGCAGGCAAGTATATTCTTATTCTTAATCCGGATACCATTATTGCAGAGAATACTTTGATTAAGATAATGGAATATATGAATTTGCAACCTAAAATGGGAGGCTTAGGCATAAGGATGCTTGATGGTTCTGGTGCTTTTCTTCCAGAGTCAAAAAGAGGAATTCCATCTCCATGGGTTTCTTTTTCAAAGATGTCAGGTTTATCCGGTATATTTCCTCATTCTAAATTATTTAGTGAATACCATAAAGGATATTTAAGCGAAAAGAAGAATAATCGTGTAGAGATCCTAGCAGGTGCTTTTATGTGTTTTAGAAGTGATGTGCTCGATGAAATAGGTTTATTGGATGAAGATTTTTTTATGTATGGAGAAGATATTGATCTCTCTTATAGAAGTATTCAAGCAGGTTATTATAATTCTTATTTCTCTGATTCTTCCATTATTCACTTTAAAGGAGAAACAACGGTGAAAGATAAATCCTATGTAAATAGGTTTTATAAAGCCATGATTCAGTTTGCTGAAAAGCATTTTCAAAGGTCGTACGGATTATTATTAAAGCTTTTTATTTTTTTAGGAGTTTACTTGTTTAAAATAGTATTTTTTTTTAAACATAGCTTTTTGACAACAAGTGAAATAAGCGAGCAAGAACCCAATAGAATTACACTACTAAATAGCTATTTGCCAGAAGAAGATTTGATTAAAACCATAAAAGCAAGGTTCAATCTTGAAATTATTGAAGATATTAATCAGCTTACTTCTGGAACACTGCTTTTTGTAATCAATAAGATGACATTTGCTCAAATGATTGAGGTGATGGACGTTTTCAAAGATCGCTTTACTTATAGGTTTTTAGACGAGGATCATAAAATAATAATAGGAAGCGATAATAAATACACCAAAGGCCAGGTAATTACCCTTTGATAAAAAGTATTGTAGAATAAAAACAATTCTATATTTTTATAACGGCTTCAAGGTATTATCTTTCCAGTTGTAATACGGGCTTCTATATTATATTATTTAAAGTAGATTTAAGTCGTTAATACTTTAGTTCATTAAACGCATTAGTTCTTATGAAGAATATATGGATTGTACTACTTTTCCTTTTGTCTGTAGTTGAGTTAAATGCTCAACTCAAGGAGTACAAAAAAGAAATTGTAAAGGCTGATGAATTTTTAAAATTCGAGAATTATAAGAATGCATCAGAGATTTATGATGTACTATTGAAAGAATATCCGGAAGATGCTTTTGTTCAGTTTAAAGCGGGCGAGTGCTTTTTGTTTTCGGAGGCTAGAATAAAACAAAGTATTGAAGTTTTAAATAAAGCTATTCCGCAATATCCTATAGTTGATAAAAATAGTATTGAGGCGATTGAGGCACGTTTTTATTTGGGGCAAGCGTATCACCTGAATTTCCAATTTGAAGAAGCATTATCTACTTTTCAGGATCTGATATCTCAAATTCCAGAAAAAAGAATGGAAGCTGTTGAACGAATTGAAAGAGAAATTCGATACGTGAACAATGCCATCTTATTAAAAAAGAATCCTGTAGAGTTTAAAATAAGTAACCTAGGTCCTGTTATTAACACAGAGTTTGATGAGCACAGTCCTATTGTTAATGTAGTGGAGGATTTGTTGTTGTTTACCTCCAATAGAGAAACAGAAGTATCGTATAAAAAACCTGGAGGTTTATATAACGAGAATGTATACTATTCTTTGTGGAGAGATAAAAAATGGATAACTACGCGAGCTCTTGGTATTAATACTGCTGGTAATAATGCAACCATAGGAATATCTCCTGATGGTGGTACATTGTTGATATATCAAAATGATGGTATCGTTGGGAATATTTATACCAGCAAATTAAAGAACGATAAGTGGGGTGAGCTCGAAAAATTGCCATCGCCAATAAATACCATGGCGAATGAAACACATGCTTCTTTTTCGATGGATGGGAACACTTTGTTTTTTACAAGTGACAGAATTGGCGGTTTTGGCGGTAAGGATATTTATAAAGTAAGCAAGTTGCCTAGTGGCGAATGGGGTAAGGTTATAAACCTAGGAGATGAAGTAAATACTATATTTGATGAGGAGAGTCCATACGTTCATCCCAAAGGTGGTATATTGTATTTTAGTTCAGAGGGACATAACTCTATGGGTGGTTTTGATATCTTTAAGGCTGCTTGTGATGAAGAAGGAACTTGGGGAGGTGTTGAGAATATAGGATACCCAATTAATACGCCTTTTGATGATTTGTTTTTTGCGCCAACCATTGATGAGCAAAGAGTTTATTATGCCTCAAAAAGAGACGATGGATTTGGAGGTTCTGATATTTATTTAATAGAATTTACTGGTGACCATCCTAATGCCTTAACGGTTGTAGGAGGTTTTGTTTTTATGCCTGATGGAGAGCCTGCAGAAAATGCTAAGCTTGTAGTTTATGATGCTAAAACTAAAGAAAAGGTAGGGGTGTATAGGCCGTCGCCAAATAATGGAAAATATATCTTTATCATTCCTTCAGGCAGAGAATATAATATGGAGCTGGAGATGGATGGATATAAATCTGTATTAAAGGATTTTAAAATTCCTTCGCGTAGGTCTTTTGCTCGAAAAAAATATACATTTTATTTAGATCCAATAGTGCTTAAAAAAGATAATTAAATCAAGATGAAGGTAAGTTAAAGAGTTATATACAAAGCTTTTGTGCTATATTGAGCTATTTTTGTACCTTCGTTGAAAATTTTGAAAACTCATAACAATGTTCCTAAAAACCAATCTATTAACGTTTATTGTTTTATTTGTAACAATTTCGATTTCTGCTCAAAAAAGCTCCAGTGTGCCAAAGCTGTTTGGAAGAGCTGTAAATTTCTCCCAAAATGGAGATTATAAACAAGCTATACCTTTGTTTAAAAAAGTGCTTGAGGAAGAGCCAAATAATTTAAACGGACTTTATAATCTAGGGTATTGTTATGAGAATACTGGAAAGCAGGATTCTGCGGTAGCATACTTTGATAGAGGTATTGCTCAGTTAGAGGATGATATGTGGAATACCGATATAGGTATTGAGTTGCACTTGTCTCAGGCTAAATCAAATCAACTTTTATACAAGTTTGATGAGGCCATCGCTACTTATAATAAAGTTTTAGGTTTTATTGATGAGGAACAAGTTCAGTTGAAGACGACGATTAATAAGGAGATTGAAATCGCGAATAACGCCATAGAGTTAGTTAGTAACCCAGTTAAGTTAGAAGTGCATAACTTAGGAAAAGATATTAACTCTACTTATGATGATCATAGTCCACTAGTTGATGCTGACGAAACAATCATGTTATTTACTTCTAGAAGAAAGTCATCATACTCACAAATAATGCCTGATGGACAGTTTACAGAGAAAATTTATTCGGCATTTAATATTTGGGATAATTGGGGAGAAGCAGAAGAGGTAACTTCAGTTCTAAAAAGAGATGCGCACGAGTCTGGGGTTTGCTTATCTATTGATGGATCAGAGTTGTATTTGTTAAGAAGTGATTTTGATGGACAGAATTTATATGTTAGCGAATTTGATGGAGAAACATGGAGTGAGCCATTTATGCTTCCTGAAGGAATTAATAGTCGATATAACGAAACGCACGCTTCGATAAATGCAGATAAATCTGTGTTGTTTTTTACCAGTGATAGAAAAGGTGGAGAAGGTGGTTTGGATATTTACATGGTTCGAAAATTGCCTAATGGTCAATGGGGAATACCAAGAAACTTAGGTGCAGATATTAATACCGAATTAGATGAGGAAACGCCGATGATTCACCCTGATGGTAAAACATTATTTTTTAGTTCTGAAGGACATAAAACAATGGGTAAGTTCGATATCTTTTTTAGTCAGATGAATGCGGATAGTAGTTGGTCTGAGCCTGTGAACATGGGTTACCCAATCAATACGCCTGATGATGATTTCTTTTTTGTGCCGACAGTAGCTGAAAACAGAGCTTACTTAGCATCTTCGCGTTTTGAAGAAAACTATGGTGGATCTGATTTATATATGATTGAATATGAAGAACCAGAAATTGATAGGCTAGCTGTTATAAAAGGAAAGTTAAATGCAGGAAGAGAATATCCTTGGGACGAGGTAGTCATTAACGTAAAAGAAAAAGGTCAGGAAGAGTTAGTTGGAGAGTATAGACCAAATCCAGTTTCTGGTGAGTATCTGCTTATTCTTGAAGCGGATAAATCGTATGATATAAGCTATGAAGGTGCGAGTATTAAACCTTTAAATAAAGATATTACAGTTGGTCGTGATATGACTTATTCATTCCTAGAAAAATCATATAACCATGGTGAGATTGCTGTGACGGGATTGTATCCTGAAGAGAAACCAGAAGATACACCAACTGAAGGAATTCATACAGGCTCTAATACAGGGGAAAAGGCTGTAGGTGGAAAATATACAGTTCAGTTTGTTACATTAAAGGAACCTTTGAAGAACTACGATAAGTACAAAAATCTTGATGTTAATAAAATAATGGTTTATAAGTGTAAAGACGGAAACTATAGATATGTATATGGTAGTTTCAAAGCATTTAAAGACGCCAAAAAAGTGAAGCAGGAAGTAAACGAAGCAACAGGGTATGATGACCCATTTGTACGTTATTTCTGGCAGTTGGATGAAATGAAAGCTGCTGAGTAAGGTGAGCAAGAATGTTGCTTTAAGAGCTATAGAGCCAAAAGACGTTGATGTATTATACCGTTGGGAAAATGATATGGCTTTATGGGTATATTCCGATACGCTGAAGCCATTTTCAAAACACCAACTAAATCAATACATCCAAGCCATTAACTTGGATATTTATCAATCAAAAGAGCTTAAGCTTATTATAGAAACAGAAGAAGATCATCCTCAGCCTTTGGGGATGATTGATCTGTTTGATTTTGATCCGTATCATAATAGGGCAGGGGTTGGAATCATGGTTCATAAAGATTTTGAAGGACAGGGCTTCGCATCAGAGGCATTAAAACTGTTTATCCATTATTGTTTTAACACTTTAGGAATAATGCAATTGTATTGTTCTGTTGCATGTAATAATGAGAAAAGTATTCGCCTGTTTGAAAGAAATGGTTTTGAACAAACTGGAGTCCGAAAAAAGTGGCGGAAAGTTGGTCGTAATTATGTGGATGAAGGATTCTATCAATTAATAAATTCCTAGTGTATAAAACTTATCTAGTTTTCAATTGATCGTATAGAGGAATTTCTTCTAAAAAATTATATTGGGTTCCCGAACTATCTAATAAAGCACAATAATGGTTTAAACCATTCGTAACACATATTACACGAGTCTGTAAAATGATGTTGTATCGACAAGCCTGTGCAAACGTGTCTTGTGTTATTTTAACGGAAGGGGCTTTGCATTCTACGATAAAAATAGCCTGACCAAGTCGATTGTAAACCACGATATCTGCTCTTTGTGATAGGCCATTTACATTAACTTTAGCTTCAATTGCAATTAATGAAGCAGGAAAACCTTTTTCTTCGATTAAAAAGGCAATAAAATTCTGACGCACCCATTCTTCTGGAGTTAGTGCTACTTTCTTTTTTCGTATCCGATCAAAAATCTTTACTTTTCCCTCTGTTATGGAGGTTGAAAACTGATATTTAGGTAAATTGAGCTCTTGCATGTAGTCCATGGTATGCAAAGATATATTAAATAGAGGACACTATTATTGATAATGATTAAAGATAAATTAACACTAGACCAATTGGTCGGTTTATGAAAAAGTTTATTTTTGTAATACATTTAAACGAAAATTAAAACAATAGCTTTTAATTTTTGGTAAAAATATATAAGTATGAAGACAAAGAAAGAGATTGTGGATAATTGGCTTCCGCGATATACCAATAGGAAATTAGAAGATTTTACCCCATATATATTGTTGACTAATTTTCAGCATTATGTTGATTTGTTTGCAGAATGGCATAATGTTCCTGTTGTTGGAGAAGACAGTAATATGCCAAATGCGAGTGCCGATGGAGTAACTATCATTAATTTTGGAATGGGAAGCCCTAATGCGGCAACTATCATGGATTTATTAAGCGCTATATCGCCCAAAGCAGTATTGTTTATAGGCAAGTGTGGCGGACTGAAAAAGAAAAATCAGTTAGGAGATTTAATCATTCCTTTAGCGGCTATCCGAAATGAAGGAACATCGAACGATTATTTGCCAGCCGAAGTTCCTGCGTTGCCTGCTTTTAGTTTACAAAGAGCGGTATCTACCACCATCAGGGATAATGCTCGTGATTATTGGACAGGTACTGTTTTTACTACCAATAAAAGAGTTTGGGAATACGATGAGCGTTTTAAACGCTATCTCGAAAAAACCAGAGCCATGGCCATTGATATGGAAACGGCTACTATTTTTACAGTAGGTTTTGTAAACGAAATTCCTGCAGGTGCATTGCTATTGGTTTCTGATCAACCGATGATTTCAACTGGTATTAAAACAGATGCAAGCGATAAAAAAGTAACGGTAGAGTATGTAGAACAGCATCTTCAAATTGGAATTGACTCCTTAAAAGAAATCAGTTCTGGAGGAAAATCGGTGAAGCACCTATTGTTTGATAATTAATAGTATTTTTGCGTCAAAGTGATGCTTTTATGAAGGAATTTCAGCAAATAATGGCGGACCTCAAAAACCGCCAGTTCAAACCCATTTATTTTTTAATGGGTGAGGAGACTTATTATATTGACGCAATAACAAATTATATTATTGATAATGTTTTAACCGAAGAGGAGAAGGGCTTTAATCAATCTATTTACTACGGTAAAGATGTTGATGCCGCTACTATTGTTATGGCTGCTAGGAGGTATCCAATGATGTCTCAATATCAAGTTGTCGTAGTTAAAGAAGCACAGTCTTTGGATAAAATTGAAGAATTACAGCATTATGCCAGTGCCCCTCTGAGTTCTACTATTTTGGTGGTTAATTATAAGTACAAAACGCTAGATAAAAGGAAAAAGCTAGGAACGATTCTGAAGAAAAGTAATGGTATTTTCGAATTCAAAAAAATGTACGATAACCAGGTTTCCGCCTGGATTACTGGTTATTTAAAACAGGAGAACTTAGCTATTGACATGAAGGCCAGTTCGCTTTTGGCGGATGCTTTAGGTACCGACTTATCTAAAATAGTTAAGGAGCTAGATAAACTTAAAGTAGCTGTAGGTGCAGGCGTTACTCAAATTACGCCAGAGCATATAGAAAAAAATATTGGCTTGAGTAAGGATTATAATAGCTTTGAATTACAGAAAGCCATCCTTGCTAAGGATATTCTTAAGGCCAATAAAATTATCAAAGTATTTGCTAAAAACCCGAAAGACCATCCCATTCAGGCTACCATTTCTGTGTTGTTTAATTATTTTTCAAAACTAATGATTTACTATTACTTGGGAGATAAAGGTAAAGCAAATGTTGCTAAGGAATTAGGTATTAACCCATACTTTGTACAAGATTATGCAATAGGGGCACGTAATTATTCTGGTCGCAAGGTAGTTTCTGTAATTTCAATACTACGCGAATTTGATATGAAGAGTAAGGGCTTTGGTAATGTTTCTGCCGATACAGGAGACTTGTTGAAAGAAATGATTTTTAAAATAATGCACTAGTCGGTAAGACCTGTTTATAGTTTTCATTACTGATTTCGAAATCTATTATTTTCATTTATGAACGTACTAATTATCCTAATAGGAGTCATTGTAATTATCAGCGTGACTGCTTTTAGTCAACAAAATATTTTTAATAAATACAAATTCAATGCATATATGATTATGCATCGAAAGGAATATATTCGTTTAGTATCGCATGGTTTTTTACATGGATCGTGGCCTCACTTGCTTGTGAATATGTTTGTGTTGTATTCATTTGGTCAGGCGGTTATATATTATTTTAATGATGCTTTTTCAGGGAGGGGTATTGTTATGTTTTTATTATTGTTCTTCTCGGGTTTAGTTTTTTCTAGCTTATACTCTTTATTTAAAGAAAAAGACAACCATTACTATAGTGCAGTTGGGGCTTCTGGTGCTGTATCAGCAGTTGTTTTTGCCAGTATATTTTTCGACCCCTATAATCCTTTATATTTAATGCTGATTCCTATTCCGATACCAGGAATAGTTTTCGGAATATTGTATTTGATTTACTCCAAGTATATGTCGCAAAAAAATATGGATAATGTAGGTCATGATGCGCACTTTTGGGGAGCTGTGTTCGGGTTTATATTTCCTATCATTTACAAGCCATCTTTATTTCTCGATTTCATTCAAAAACTAATTTCATTTTAAGATGAATAAGGCTGTATTTATAGATAGGGATGGAGTTGTGAATAGTGATGAAGGACATTATTATGTTTTTCGCAGAGCGGATTTTATTTTCAATCCAGATATTGAAAAATCTATTCTATTATTAAAAGATGCTGGTTTTAAGATAATTCTAATTACCAATCAGGGTGGTGTTGCAAAAGGTGAATATACTACGAAGGATGTTGAAGGGCTGCATGAATATATGCAGTTTCACTTAAAGGCAAAAGGTGCTGAGTTTGATGCGATATATTATTGTCCGCACCATGATTCTGTTTCAGATTGCGATTGCCGTAAGCCAAAACCTGGTATGCTATTGAAAGCCTTTGATGAGGTATGTATTGATGCTAATCAATCCTATTTAATAGGAGATGCGCAACGAGATGTTGATGCAGGTAAAGCAGCAGGATTGAAGGCTTGTTTTAAGGTGGATAAAAATACTTCTATCTATAGAATCGTTAGCGAAATAATATCATTAAGCGAATAATTATGTCTGATTTTGTCAGCTATAACGGCAAGGTTTATCCTGTTAATCAGGTGCCTATTACTTTTAATAATAGGGCTTTTAAATATGGAGATGCTATTTTTGAAACGATTCGCTGTAGTGGGCATTACCCTTTGCATTTTCAACTCCATTATAAGCGCTTGATAAAAGCGATGATGAATTTAAAGATGGATATTTCATCTTTACCAAGACAGGATGAATTAGAGCAGTTAATCGTAAAATTATTACAAAAAGAAAAGAGTTTTGGAGCTTCCAGAGTCAGGTTGCAAGTGTTTCGTGATGGAGAAGGATTATATACGCCTAATAAAAATACTGTAAACGTTCTCGTTGAATCGTCTAAGCTTGTTGATAATAGCTACGTTTTAAATGAAAAGGGCTTGTTAGTTGGTACTTATCCAGAAATGAAGAAACAATATAGCCCGATTTCTTTCTTTAAAAATGGGAACTCATTGCAATATGTTTTGGCAGCTTCTTTTAAAAAGGAAAATGCTTGGGACGATTGCTTGCTATTAAATGATAAAGGATTAATTATTGAGGCCAATAGCTCTAATTTATTTTGGATAAAGGATGGATTGATTTTTACGCCATCGGTATATTCTGCTTGTGTGGATGGGGTGATGAGGAAGGTGCTTGTAAGTATGATTAAGGAGAGAAACATAGCAAATGTAATTGAGGTGCAGGGAGCAAGCGAGGATGATTTACTCGCAGCGGACGAAGTTTTTATAAGCAATGCAATACAGGGGATTCAGTGGGTGGTTGGATTCAAAGATAAAAGGTATTTTTGTCAGCTCACTAAAACGATTCATCAAGCATTAAATGAGTATACCTACAAGTAAACTTTTGGTAAGTTTAGTTGTAGGTTGGGTCTTCAGGAAAGCTTGACCAAGTTTTATACACATCACCAAGGCTTTCAATCGTATTTTTCCAGATGTCAGAAGTGCTATTATTCATAATCATATTGTCATCTATCTCAGTTACAATCCAAGAGCTTTCATCAATTTCGTCTTCTAATTGTTGACCAGACCAACCTGAGTAACCAGCAAAAAACTTTACCTGCTTAAAATTAGCTTTATCCTCATTGATGAGTTCTTTAAGCTTTTCGAAATCTCCACCCCAATAAATGGTATCGGTAATTTTTATAGAACCCGGAATTTTATTTCCTAAGGTATGAATAAAGTGAAGCGTATCAGATGAAACGGGACCGCCAATGAATAGCTCTCCTTTAAACGATAATAAATCATCAATTACTTCATCGGGATAAACATTACTGGTTTTATTTAGGACAAAACCTACAGCACCTTGTGTGCCATGCTCCGTTATTAATACGATAGACCTCCCAAAATATGGGCCTTTTAAAAATGGGTCTGCAATGAGAATCCTTCCTTTAGTAGGCCGTAATTTTGGCAATTGGGTTTCGAAAATATTAAAATCTATTTGCCTCATAATTGTAAAAATCTTAACCTCAAATTAATAATTAATCCGCTTTAATAAAAATTATTTCCTGATTTTTAATGTATTAAGTGAAGTGTGATGAAAAATATAGAACCTATTTATTTATTAAAAAGCTGATATTCAAGTTAGATTCAAATGTCATGGTGACTAAATAAAGATTCAGTTATATTTGCCTTTAACATTATCATTAACCTAATTATTGTTGGATGCCTTTTGTAAGAACACTACTAATTATTTTTCTGACCTCCTTTTTTAGTGGTCTATACGCCGAAAAATCATCGTTTGATATTCAGTTGCCAGATATATTAGTTTCGTCAGTGGATACGGAGCTTAATATTGTTTTTAAGGATTTACCAGATTCGTTAAAGAGTGAAGTTAAAGTTAAACTGAATGATGAGCTAATCGATTACAGTTGGTCACAAAATATACTGTCCGCAACTATCCACCCTAAAGGTAAGTCGGAGTTAAGTGTTTTTGTGGGGCGTCAAAAAAAGGATTCTATTCCGTTACATCCAATTCCGCTCTGGTTTTCCATTTTGCCACCTTTAATAGCCATTTTAATGGCCTTACTCACCAAGGAAGTATTCTCATCTTTGTTTGTTGGTTTAATGGTTGGAACTACCATCATATGGAAATATAAAGGTTTTTCTTTTTTTATGAGCTTGTTCAAAGGCCTGTTTAGTGTGGTAGATACCTATGCTTTATCTGCGCTATTGGATTCAGACCATCTCTCAATTATTATTTTTTCTATGTTGATAGGAGGAATGGTAGCCTTAATTACGCTGAATGGAGGAATGAAAGGGGTAGTCAATATTCTATCTAAATATGCCAAGAGTCCGCGCTCAGGTCAATTTATTACTTGGTTAATGGGATTAATTATATTTTTTGATGATTATGCCAATACATTGGTAGTGGGCAATACCATGCGTCCTGTGACGGACAAACTGAAAATTTCAAGAGAAAAACTCGCCTACATTGTAGATTCAACGTCTGCACCTATTGCATCTATCGCATTTATAACCACATGGATTGGTGCCGAATTAAGTTATATCAGTGAGGGGATTAACCAATTGGGTATCGAAAAGTCGGCATATCAAGTATTTTTGAATTCTTTAAATTATGCCTTTTACCCAATCTTTACTTTAGGTTTTGTATTGATGTTAATTCTAAAGAAACGAGACTTTGGACCGATGCTCAAGGCTGAACAAAGATCAAGACGTGATGGAGTAAGGGATTTAAATAAACCAACGCATACGCCCCAAATAGTTAAGGAAATTGAAGTTAGTAGCGATGTAAAAGGTCGTTGGTATAATGCTTTTATTCCTGTCATGATTGTTGTTATAGGAACCATTGTTGGATTGATTTATACAGGTTTTGATGCCACAATTTGGAAAGACAGTTCTATTGGTATTAGCACTAAACTATCCGTGATTATAGGAAATGCAGATTCGTTTAAAGCATTAATTTGGTCTTCGTTAGGAGGAGTATTGGCGGCATTGCTACTTTCTACTTTTCAAAAAATATTAAATTTAAGAGATGCTATTGAGGGACTGATTAATGGTTTTAAAACAATGTTTAACGCAGTATTAGTTTTGGTGTTAGCATGGAGTATTGCTTTAATTACAGAGGATTTACATACTGCTTCATTTATTACAGATGCGATGAGAAGCATAGAGCTTAGTCCGCAGTGGGTGCCTGCATTGGCTTTTGTTTTTTCTGCATTAATTGCATTTAGTACAGGCTCTTCGTGGGGAACGATGGCTATTATTTATCCATTGATATTACCTGCATGCTGGAAGATTTCGATGGATGCAGGTCTTGATTTAGATACTGCATTACCCATTTTTTATAATGTTGTTTCTACTGTATTAGCAGGTTCTGTTTTAGGAGACCATTGTTCACCTATTTCAGATACTACGATATTAAGTTCTTTGGCAAGTTCGTGTAACCATTTAGCTCACGTACGAACGCAGTTGCCTTATGCACTTGTTGTAGGCGCAGTATCATTAATTATAGGAACCATTCCGGGAGCCTTTGGAGTGCCTTCTTGGTTACTGGTTGTAATTGGCTTTTCAATACTATATCTGATTATTACAAAAGTGGGGCATCAGGTGGCAGATTAAATGATATCACCGCAAGGAAAAAGTCGTACGGTGTTGTTATTTGAATCATTTTTTCATCACTTTTTTAGTGATAATAGTACCATTGTATTTTGCAATCCGTACTAAGTAAATACCATTTGAAAGTTGGCTTGTTGGTAAAATCATCTCCGTAGCAGATATTTTTTCTCGTTGAAGGATAGTTTTTCCAGTTAGGTCAATTAATGTTACAGATTCAATGTTGTTGCCTTTGATTGTAAGGTGATTATTAAATGGCGTAGGGTATACTTTTAAGGGATGCTCTACATTTTTAATGTTGTTAGATAAGGATGCATTTACAATAATATTATCTAATGCAAATTCATCTCTTGAACCACTGCCACTCACATCATCAGAATTCCATTTTAAGTACATCAAACCTCCATCACTAATAGTTTCTGAGATAGTGGTGTTTTTGTTTGTCATAATCCATGATGGTGACCCATTCGCAGCTTCTGGCGAAGTATAATCAAGGTCACTAATGTTAGTGTAGGAGTTGTTGTCTGTAGAATATGCGAGATTAAAGCTATTAGCTCTGTTTTGGTCGTTATATACTAAAATATCATAGGATAAGGTAATGGCGTTAATTTCCTGACCTGTATTATTGAATATTTTTATAATAAATGATCCAGGCGTAAAGTCTGAGCCAATTGGTTGAATACCCAAAGCGAAATTATTAGTAGTTGTTTCAAAGGAATAAATTCCCCCAGTTCCTATACCACCATTAGAAGTGCCTCTGGCAAAATCAGCTGTTTCATTTGAGTCTCCAAAATTAATATCTCCATCAGAAAGACCAGTAGCAATAATTCCATTCGAATTTAATTGACCAGTTGATGGAGTTGGTGTAAATCCTGAACCCGCAAATGCTCCATCGTTGATTCCTGATACTGAATTGTCAAAATCGATGGTGTAATTGGCTCCTGTTTGGTCAATAGATAATTGACTTATTGCAGACGTAGAAATAAAAAATGCAATACATAAAAGTAAAGTCGCTTTCATAGTTATGTGGTTTAGTTTTACTTAAGTGTAGGTAAGTTAATAATAAAAATATAAATATTCAAAATAGTTATATAAAAATAATGCTCATAAGTAGTTCATATACTGAGTGAATGCCTGATATAGAAAGGAGTTTGTAACAGAGTAGTTTGCTGCAAATACGGAAAGTTAGCCTATTAGCTAAACTTTTGAGAAAGCTTTAGTAGTTAGCCTAAAATATTTTTAGTTTATAGATTTAGTATTTTCGAAAGATGCGCTAGTTTTTGCTCAATGGAGTTTTTGTACTCACCATTGTTCAATCGTTTTGCTTCCTCCATAAAAAACTTAGCATGAGTAGTGTTGTTTGCTATTTCCAATTCAGCGGCGTAAAGCGCTGCATAAGGTGCGTAGTACCGAACATCTTCGTCGCCAAGTTTTATCGATTCGCTATAGTGAAATATAGCCTTGTCATTTTGTTGTAGTAGGTGATAGCACCTTCCTATTCTATATTGAAATTCAACCTTATGCGTCGCTAGTGTTAATTCGTCAGGTGTAATATCCATTAAACACTCCAAAGATTTTTGATATGAGCCTGCATCAAATAAAAGGCGAGCTTTTAATAGTTGTACATTGGGTATAGCTAAATTGCTCTCGTAAAGCGCTTGTTTATCCTCACTAGTTGGAAAGTTGGCATGCTGTTTAATGATATTTTTCTGTTGTTGATATCGTATGGTGTCTCCATTTAAAAGATGAAGCCAACTAAGATATCGGTGCGCATCTGCTTTAAACTGTTCAGACTTAACTTCAAGGATATAACGATTAAGATATTGGTATGCCACACTGTCTTGGTTAAAAACGGCCCATTTTCCTTTTAAATAGCAAAAAGGTAATCCTGAATTTTCACCAATGCATTTAATGTTTTCAATAGCCAATTGAGGTTTTCGTATTTTAAAGGCACATCGTGAAATTACAAACTGGGTTAAAGGAAGATTCTCATTGCCTATATGATTTAAAATATATTCACTTGTCAACAGTTGGTCATCCAAGAATTTAAGGTAGGAGAATCCCAAGTAAATTAATGCTTCTTGACTAGAGCCGAGTTGTGTATTAGTTTCTTTGACGTATTGTTGTAGATAAGTTATGCCGAGTTTGTGATTTCCTTCAAAGCCAATCCATCCTGCCCATTTTTTATACGGTTGTGGCATATTGCTCATGAGTAGGTTGAATATGCCATTTAATTTAAGATTGCCCAAATATTTAGGATATTGTTCTGTGCTCTTTTTCCAATATTTATAGGCCTTGTAAAATGAAAATACAGCCGCTCCACCTTTGTCTTTTTTGTACTCAATTATTCCTTTTTGTAAGTGCATTTCAGATAAAAAAGCAAAGTTGCTTTGTCTTTTGTTTTCGTACTTCAGTAAAGTATCATTAAACGCCTTAAAACGGTTTTCGTACTCTTCTGTAGCACCATTCTTAATCATTGTATTAATGAATAAATTATAATGCTTTAAATAGGCTTGTTCTGCTGAGGTGTTTTTCGGTAATAGAGAGTCCGATGTCTGTTGGTTGAGATTTAACAACGCATGTAAAGTCTCTTCAAAGATAGGTGAGTGTTGAGCATAGCCTTGCGGTGCTGCAATAAATAAGATAATTGCAGTAAGTATGTTAACGACAGCTATTCTCAAAACAAGAAATTTATAGTTTGTGTTCTAGACAGATACCAATATTACATTCCAATTAGCTCAATAATTTTATTCTTTAGCATAAACTCTTCTTAAAAAGCTTCAGCATATTTATGCATTTACTTTTTACCTTGATTAAATGCTAAACCTCTTAAATTATTTAGAGTTAATTCCGAAATAATGTTGGTATAACAAACATAGTGAGAAAGGAAATGTGAAGCAATAAAAAAGGCCACTTAAAAAAGTGACCTTTCATATATATTAAAATCTTTCGATTATTCTTTAACAGGCTCTTGGTCAATTTCGGCATCTACTAAAATACGACCACAGTACTCACAAACGATTACTTTTTTGTGCGATTTAATATCTAACTGACGCTGCGGTGGAATTTTATTAAAACAACCTCCACAAGCATCACGCTCAACTGTTACAACAGCTAAGCCGTTGATAGCATTAGAACGAATACGTTTAAATGCAGTTAACAAGCGCTCGTCAATATTACTTTCGATTAAAGCAATTTTTTCAATTTTCTTTTCCTCGTCAACCTGAGTTTCACCTACAATATCAGTAAGCTCTTTCTTTTTGGCTGCAAGGTCAGCTTTTCTATCTTCAAAAAGTTCTTTCGAAGAACCAATAACAGCTTCTTTGTTTTTAAGTTCAGCTGCAAACTCTTTAATTCTTTTTTCGCTTAATTCTATTTCAAGCTTTTGGAATTCAATTTCTTTAGACAATGAGTCAAATTCGCGGTTATTACGAACGTTATTTTGTTGGGCTTCGTACTTTTTAATTAGTACACCCGATTCTTTAATCTCATTTTTCTTTCCAGAAATAGAATCGTTTAACGCTTTTACTTCATTGTCGTAATTGGAAATACGGGTCTCAAGACCTTCAATTTCGTCTTCCAAATCCTGTACTTCAAGTGGTAACTCACCTCTAAGTGTTCTAATCTTGTCAACCTCAGTTGCCACTTTTTGTAAGTCATATAATGCCTTTAACTTTTCTTCTACAGACATTTCAGCGTTTTGATTTTTCTTTGCCATTCTGCTACAAATATTTAATAGGATTTGTATTTACTTTCGATAAACGAACCGCAAAATTAGGTATTTTTTTTGTAAGTAGCTCAAAAAAAACTTCTTTAGTAAATTGTTCGCTTTCAAAGTGCCCAATATCGGCTATAATTATTTCGTTTTCAGCATCCGAAAACTGGTGGTATTTAAAGTCTCCGCTAATAAAAATGTCTGCTCCAACACTTTTGGCTTTATTAATTAAAAAACTTCCAGCTCCTCCACAAACGGCCACTTTTTTAATGGGTTTGTTTAAAAGATTGGTATATCTAACCGTTCCAGCACCAAAAGTTTCCTTTATTCTTCTCAGAAAAGTCAATTCATCTTCGGCCGTTTTTAATTCGCCATACATACCAGAACCTGCTTGTTCATAAATATTATCTAAAGCATAAATATCGTATGCTACTTCTTCGTATGGGTGCGATTTTATCATAGCAGAAACTACTTTTCTTTTCAAATGAGCAGGGACGACCGTTTCAATACGAATTTCATCTTCAGTATGTAATTTGCCTCTTTCTCCTACATAAGGATTAGCGCTGCTGTTTGCTTTAAATGTACCCTTGCCTTCAATATTAAAACTACACGAGTCGTAATTACCAATATTGCCCGAACCTGCATTAAACATTGCAGATCTTACTTCTTCGGCTTTATCTGCAGGAGCAAAACAAACTATTTTAAAAAGCTCATTTTTTTTAGGGTCAAGAATTTTGCAATCTTTCAAACCAATCTTCTCACAAATTTTTCCGTTTACCCCTTGAAGTACGCTATCCACATTAGTGTGACCAGCATATATGGCAATATCGTTTTTAATGGCTTTGATAATTATTCGCTCAGTATAGTTATTTCCATTAAAACGTTTTACACCGCCCATGGCAATGGGATGATGAGCTAAAACAAAGTTATAGCCTAGCTCTATGGCTTCATCAATTACTTCTTCGGTAATGTCTAAGGAGATTAATACGCCCGAAACTTCAGTTTTATTGTTGCCAATAATAAGCCCTGCATTATCATAGCTTTCCTGAAAGGACAAAGGGGCAAAGTCCTCCAATATTTGAGTGATATCTTTTATTTGCATAAAATAAGTAAGTTGGATCTGATGAGTGAAAAATGAAAGGAAGGTTTTAACTATCAGCCTTTAGTTCGTCATCTTTCTCCAGATTTTCTTTCATTTCAAGTAAAACCGATTTAATGTCTTTAAGTTTTGATATTACCTCAAAATTATTGACCGTATCGTCGTGGTTTTCTTCTAGTTTTTTCTGCGCTCCTTTTAAAGTCATGCCTTTTTCCTTCACCAAATGAAATATCAGGTGAAAATTGTCGACATCGCTTGGTGTAAATAAGCGATTGCCCTTTTTGTTTTTAAAAGGTTTTATAATGGCAAACTCCTTTTCCCAAAAACGAATTAATGAAGTTTTAACATCAAACATATTAGCTACTTCACCAATAGTGTAGTACATCTTTTCTATTTTTGGCTGTTTGTAAGGCATGTTATAATTGTCATTGGTTGTTTGCTATTAGCAATTACTTAATAGCCAATATTGTTTTCCAACAACAATATTACTTCATTTTTAATAAAAGTACAATGAATAGAATGATGAGATGCAGATTGGGGATGTAAAATAATAAAAGTCGATATTGTTTTGCAATAACAATACCGACTTTTATTATGTGTTTTAAGATTATCTAATGATGACTTTACCTTCGAGTATTATTGGTTTTTGTTGTGGTTGAAGCAAGGTAACTCTAACCAAGGCTGGTTCGCCACTTTGGGCAAATTTAGTTGTATTTAAACTAAGCGTATTTTTTTCAAATGGTTTTAAAACAGGTACTTTACCTGTTACTAATTTATGCCATTGTCCATTTTTATTATACTCAATTTTAACATCGGAGGGCACTGAGTTTACTTGTCCAAAGTTTTGAATCTCGACATCTACTTTTAGTTTTTTACCGTTTAAGGTCAACCCGGGATATTTTGCAGACAACGCTTGTTGTTGGTAATTTAACCAAGGTAAACGTGCGTAGCCAAATAGTAATTTTCCTTTTCGGGTTTTGCCTAATAGTTTAGCCGCAAAATTTTCATAGTTAAAGTCGTGGCCTTCTGCGTCAAAAATGAGTATTAAGTTCTCACCTTGTTTTTCTGTTTTAATCACTTTACAACCTTTGCCAAAATTAACCGTTTCACTGGCACCGAATCTTAATGACTTAATATTCATGTCGCGATGAGGGTTGAAACCGTCTTCCGCTTTTACCAATACTTCAATAGTTTCCGTTTGGCTATCTATTTTATCTGTATTTAAAATACTAATTAAACGACCAATGGTTAATGGAATGCCCAGATTCTTTGAGCTGTACTTGTCGCTTCCCAGATCTTGCTTTTTGATGGTGTCGGCAACAGCAAAATTAGCTTGAATGGCTCTACCATATTCGTCTTGGAGCATTTTAATCCGTTCAAACTTGTACCAATTTTCAATATGGCCATTTTTATGACGAGCAATTCCGGGTTCGTAGGCTTCTCCTGCATCAAGTTTCCAGTTAATTCCATCTTTTGATCGCAGGTAATAAGCTATTCTTCCTAGCCAATCATTTACAATCATATGATATTGAATATTTGTTCGCCAAACCACAGGGTCTTCGTAGCGGCCATCGTAAGGTGGATAAGCGCTTTTTTCACTGACCTGAAAGTAGGGAGGAAGTCCATCTGGACTTAACCAAATTCCTCCTCCTCGACAAACCATTAAAAAAGAGCCATCTTCGCGTTTAGCAAAAGTAAAATTGGCTAAGTGGTCAAAAATAGGCCTTTGACGCTGATCGTAAGTAAATTTGTTATACTGCCATGGCCCATCAAGTGAATGAGATAAATAGTACCCTCCATTGACATATAAAAAATAACGACCATCTTTTAACTGTTGAATTTCTGGGTTATGACCTTTACCTATGGAATCAACGACCTTAAATGGTCCCAATTTGTTATCAGAAATGGCGTGCACCACATGCGAATGTGGCCATTGCATATGTCCTTTGGGAGCATCTTCGCGCCAGCGACATAAATACTGATGATATTTACCATCTTTATCTTGAATAATATTTCCGCCCCAATACGACCAAGTGTTGTCTTCTATTCCATTATCCGTGTAACGGGGGTTAACCCCATCGGCACCCCAATTTTCGGATGATAACTCACCCACAGCGGGCATGGGTAAAAAACGATCCATAAATCTAGCTCCCTCTACCAGTCCATCCCATTCAGCAGGCCTTGTGCGCTCAATGTCTTGAGAAAAAAGAGCAGATTGAAAGGTTATAGATAGTAGGAGCGAAAAAAATAATGTGATAAGTATTTTATTCATCATATAGATATTACTGATTTACCGAAAAGAAGACAGTTCGACCGTTTTCTAATACTTGCTTATCTCCTTCAATATTAACAACAGTGGTTAATCTGATGTCTGTACTGGATGCACCAATTTTAAATTCGTATTGGCCACCTTCTAATACCCATTGATTATTTTTAAACTGTGCCAATTGTTGCGGAGAGAACTTCCAAGTGATTTGTTTTTCTTCTCCAGTTTTTAATTCTACTCTCTGAAATCCTTTTAATTGAATTGGTTTCATAGTGGATGAAGCATCTAAAGGCGATAAATAAAGTTGGGCAATTTCAGTACCGTCCATGGAGCCAGTATTCTTTACCTTACACGAAATTTGAAGAAACTCATCTGTAAGTTTTGCACTTGGTTGTGATGTCAAATCGAAGTAGTTAAACTGCGTGTATGAAAGCCCGTAACCAAAAGGATATTGAGGTGTAATGGTGTTATATCCCGATTTATAATTGATCTCCTGTTTTTCTTCAGAACTTGGGTAGGTGACACAAAGTTTTCCGGAAGGGTTTACATTTCCAACAATAATGTCGGCTACAGCATTTCCACCTTCCTCTCCAGGAAACCATGCCTGAATAATAGCAGCACATTTATCTTCAAGCTTACTCACTACTTGTTGACGTCCACCAAACATGACAAGGATAACAGGCTTTCCGGTTGCCAATAGTTTTTCAACAAATTGCTCCTGTTCGCCGGGTAATTTAATGCCTTTTCGTTTACGGCCTTCGCCACATAAATATAAATTTTCGCCAACAGCAGCAATAATTACATCACTCTCAGAAGCAATTTTTACCGCATTATCTAAATCTGGTTGAGGCAGACCTTTTATGGCCAGAATTTTTATTTTGCTCAAGCGGTCGTCGCCTAGCCCATCTGTATTCACTTCCATTTCTAGAGGAGTACTCCAATCGCAACCTCTTTCGTGTTGTACCTGAATATCGCTGGCTAATTTGTTTTGCAATCCTTCTTTTAAGCTAACTAATTTTGGGTTGTTCGGGTCAAAGGGAGTGCTCCACCAAAATGAAATCATAGATTGGTAAGTATAATCGCCCAAAAGATTTTGAACGGTAGCTGCATTAGGACCTACCAAGGCAATTTTCTTCACTTCCTTTTTTAATGGAAGAACTCCATTATTTTTTAATAGAACAATTGACTGACAAGCCGCTTCATAAGCCAACTGACGATAAGCTGGCGGGTCGAAATCTAAATCACCATCTTTACCAATTTGTGGTTTTTCATCCAGTAAGCCCAATTTAGCTTTCATAATGAGTGAGCGTTTTACAGCCGCATCAACCTCTTCTATAGTAATCATTCCTTCTTCAATCGCTTCAGGTAACAATGGGAAAGCAATGGGTTTGGCTAATTCAAGATCGATACCTGCTTTTAAAGAAAGAACCGCTGCTTCTTTAGACGATTTGGCTTGCTTGTGCCCTTTGTAAACTAAGTTAACGGCACCGTAGTCGCTTACCACTAAACCATCAAATTTTAAATGATCGCGAAGAATATCTGTAAGCATTTCGTTGCTGATAGCCACGGCTTTCCCTTTATATTTTCCATACGATGGCATCACACTTTTGGCACCCGCTATTTTAAAGGCAGCTTCGTGCGGCATAATATATTCTTCGTATAATTCTTTAGGATTATCGTTTTGTGTACCATAACCAGCAAAGTGTTTGGTGGTAGCCGCCACGCCAGTACTTAAATCCTCACCTTGTAAACCTTTTATAAAAGCTACACCTAAGCGCGAAGTTAAGTAGGCGTCCTCTCCATAGCTTTCTTCAATTCGTTCCCAATGAGCAGTCCTGCTGATATCTAACATAGGGGAAAGGGCAAACGTAGCACCTGCGGCCCTCATATTTAATCGTGTAGTATTGGTGATTTTCTTTATCAAATCCGGATTCCAAGCACAGCCCATACCTATTTGTTGTGGATAGGTAGTAGCTCCTTGTGTAGAGAAACCGGTAATGGCTTCCTCATGAAAGATAGCTGGAATTTTAGTCTTGGTTTCTGTCATTAAATAGTGCTGTATCTCTCTAACAAAATCCCTAAGTTCGTTGGGGCTCATGGTTAGGCCAGATGAAAATTGACAGAAATGACCAATTCCATGAGGTATCACCTCTCTGCATTTTTCAAGCGATATTTTTCCATCTTCCATAATATCCATGGGGCGAATACCTTCAATTTGAGCAAGTTTTTCGTCGAGTGTCATGGTCGACATGAGCTTTTCGACTTTAGCATCTAGCTCAGGACTTGAGAAAGGAGGAGTTGAACTGGTTTCTTTTTGTTGAACACAGCTACTAAATAGAAGCGTTAAAGCAGTGATTAATAAAGTAAGATTCTTCGTGTAATTAAATTTCATGATGTAAACTTTTGTTTCGCATTTTTTAATTGAGCTTAAAGGACATTCTTATTCATCTAAAGTTAAAATATTTAGGCATAGTTTAAGCTAAGCAAAAAATAAAAATGTGGCTCATTCATATAAGCAATGGGTATTTGTGTTTATATTTACATCCTCACTAATAAATGATTAGCAATTTATGCATCTTGCAGTTTTTAAAAGTAGATGGTTTGTGTTATGTGGCTTGTTAGTTTTTTGTTTTCAGTTGTCGGAAGCAAAATCATTAACTAAAAAAGAGGCTGATTCTATCCTGAAAAAGGCTGAGCAATTTCGTTATTCGGATGCACCCAAAGCTTTGGAATATTACAATGAGTGCATAGCGTTTTTTGAAGCGCAAAAGGATACTGTTCAGATAATAAAAATTAAACAACAACAAGTCAGTATTTACTCGGGTATTGCTCAGTATCAAAAATCGTATGATGTTGCCTGGGGTTTGTTGCCTTACGTTCAATCTTCTAAGTACGCAGAGCAGCATATTATTTTACTGCAGAAGATAATTACGTTATACATGATTTATGAGCAGTTTGTAACGGCAGAGAAAACGATTGATAAGTCTTTTCAGTTGATAGATGCCTACGTTGAGGATGAAATAAAGAAGGCTGACTTTGAGGGGCGATTACATTCGTATAGAGGATGGTTAGAAACAGAGACGAGCCAAAATCTGAGTAAAGCAGAAGGACATATATTAAAAGCCTTAGAGTTATTTCAGCGCGAGGGTTTCGATAGGCATAAGCAGCATTATACCAAACTTCAGTTGGCTCAATTATATATTAAAATGTACAAATTAAAGGAGGCTGATGCTATTATGCATGAGGTGAATTTGGCATTTGAGAATAAAAAGGCCAGTGTTTTTTGTCTGCTGTACGAATATCGAGGGCGTTACTACCAGCGTAAAAGCCAAGCTGATTCTGCCATCTATTTTTATCATAAGGCTATAGATCTGATAGATTTTCATAAAGTTCATATATCTAACAAAGTGGATATACTCAATGGTCTTTCGGATATTTATGCAAAAGAAGGAAATGCTCAGTTGGCGTATGATTATATAGTGCAAGCAAAAGCTTTAAGCGATAGTGTTTTTAGTAGCACCAGTGCGCAGAATAAAAAGTTATTTGAGATTAAGGACCAATACGAAATGCAATTAAGAAATCATGAGGAAGAAATAAAATCGCAGAAGCTGGCCATGTTGCAAAAGGAAAAACAATTTTGGTTGGTTAAGTTGCTGGTGGCATGTTTTCTTCTTTTAATAATTGTAGTGTTAATTTGGTTGTATTTTAAACGAAAGGCACAGGCGTATTATCTAGAGCAAAAATATTTAAAGCAACAGCAAGATGCTATTCTTGAAATAAAAAATAAGGAGTTGCTTTCATCTGCCTTGCAACTGATTGAACGAGATACGCAACAGCAGGAAATTAAAAAGAAACTGGAATCCTTAGAAGTGAAAAAGGAGAATGTTCCTATTATTAAGCAAATTATTAAATCGCTTAATTTCGATAAATCGAAGAAGTGGAAAGAGTTCGAAACGCATTTTACAGCAGTGAATAATGTGTTTTATACTTCGTTGCAAGCTGAGTTTCCTAAGTTAACAGCCACCGACTTAAAAATTTGTGCATTTATTAACTTAGGATTTTCGAGCAAAGATATGGCGCAGATAATGGGTATTGGGGTAGAGGGAATTAATACCACACGAAGTAGGCTACGTAAAAAAATGAATTTAAACAGAGAGGTGGTGCTGGCAGATTTTTTACAAAGTTTTGGTGTAAAGTAAATGTTTGAAATGTGAATTGATATCGTTGTCCATTCATCTTGAAAATAACTTCTAATTATTCAAGCTCTTTGTGCTTGTAAAAAGGTGAATTATTGTGTTCCCTGCACTTCGTATTGGGCTATTCATATTGAATCCATTATCGAGTTGAACTTTTTTTGTTAAAAGTAAGTTCTCTGTCGCATTAATCTTATTTTTGAAGTCAAATTATTTAAACTATGAGGTTACTTTTTATACTTACTCTTTCCCTTTTTGCTGGACTATCTGTTGTTCAGGCACAAAACGATACTTTAATTTCATTTATTGGAGTGGGCGATATGATGTTGGGAACCGATTTTCCGAAGAAAGAATATTTGCCACCCAATAACGACCCTTTGCCTTACGTGTCGGAAGCGATTCCTTATCTCAAGAGCGGAGATGTAACCTTCGGTAATCTGGAAACCTGTTTGTTAGATGAAGGTCCTGTAGTTAAACGATGTAAAGATACCACCAAATGTTACGCCTTTAAAATGCCTGAGAAATACGGATTGACACTGAAAGAAATGGGTTTCGATTTTCTGAATATGGCCAATAACCATATTCGCGATTTTGGTCAGTTGGGTATGACTACCACCCGATATCATTTAGATAAAATGAATATAGCCTGGGCCGGACTGTTAGATAAACCAACAGATACGATTACTGCCAAGGGACTTAAAATAGGAATGGCCGGATTTTCCCCTAACACAGGAACGGTGGATATCAATGATTTACCCAACGCCATCCGAATCGTTAAACACCTAAAGGACTCCTGCGATATTGTTATAGTGTCCTTTCATGGTGGAGCAGAGGGAGCCAAACACCAGCACGTAACCCGTGAAAAAGAAGTGTTTTATGGCGAAAATCGCAGTAATGTGTACGAGTTTGCCCACGCCATGATTGATGCTGGGGCAGATATTATTTTTGGTCATGGCCCCCATGTTACCCGAGCCATGGAGATCTATAATAACAGATTTATTATTTATAGCATGGGTAATTTTGCCACCTATTCGCGATTTAACCTTACAGGTCCCAATGCATTAACACCAATCATAAAAGTATATACAACTCGAAGTGGCGAATTTGTAAAAGGTGAGATTATCCCTTTCAAGCAAATAAAAAATGTAGCACTGACCTACGACCATAGTCATGGCGTTATTCATAAAATTAAAGACCTTACTCGTATAGATTTTCCAGAACTTAACCATCGTTTGATCATTGAACCAGATGGTAAGTTTAGTATGCCGTTTGAAAGAAAAATGCAGCCCAAGGGGATAGGGTTAAATGGTCAGCAGTCAATAGCAAATAGTCGTGAGTTGGTTGGCTTTTAGCGCTTATTCTATTGCGTAATAAAAGATTACTCAAAAACGACATTTTAATTTGCGATTTTGATAGTTATGGTTTGTCCGCACTTTTAATATCAATTGTACTTGCTATTAATGGTATTAATTTCATGAACGATGGAGAATGGATCAATGGACTATGGGTTTCACTTCCTGTATTAGTTGTTTCATTTTTTATTGGTCTCAGAAGTAGTTAAAACTATGCACTTTAGTGT
>NZ_LXYE02000042.1 GCF_001659685.2 Labilibacter marinus | reverse complement strand
TGCTGAAATAAATTTTAAATAGTCTTGCAACTACACCGATTTAAATGGAAAAAAGATCACAAACGCATCGCCATAGCTCGCGTTAGGGATTGAAGCGGGTACCCCGCAGCTGGTAAACAGGCTTACATTTAATAATATGGTTATTTCAGCATAAAATTATATGTAACACATAAGAAAACAGCGAGGAGTTAGAGCGAAAAGCCCGACCCGAGAGTACTTATACCATTTAAGAGAAGAGGACGCATCGAGGGAACGCCCAACGACATACATACATTAGACTAATTACTTCGTTAGAATATTGGATATATGCTCAGCAAGCATTTGCGAGAGATCCACCTTATTGGTCAGGAATTCCTCTATTGCATTTTTCCATGACTCACTGGTACTTCTAGATTCCATAAACAAATCGAATGCCCTGTTTCCAATATCTTCAGTATGGCATCCGAAACTACGAAAGATCGTTCTGAAGTTATTGATGTTTATATTCGTGTGCTTGTATTGATCATAGACTTGGTCAATATGATCAATCAGTTCACCCTGACTATAGCTATCACCTATTTTATTAGATAATGAATTAGCAGCTTTACTCCTCTTTATTACATGGAGTTCTTCCTTTTTATGAATAAGCAGCGAAATACAAAGGCTAATCTTTGAATAGCTGTATGAATTAAGTGTTAATTTATTTCCCGAAGCAGATACTTTTAAGTTTAAATTGTAATAGGCCAAACTAATTTTATTTCCAATACTTATTGTATCACTGACTTCATATTTTGAAGATATAAAAACGTATGGAAATTGAAGCGCCCATAAATCCATTTTATCGTATATGCGCTTAAGCCTTTTCACATTTATCTTTTGGGGCAATATTAAAATCTCATATTGAGCATCTTTTAATTCCTCCAACTCTAAATACAAAAACTCACTATCCTCTAGCTCGTACTGGCTAAATAAATTATCTAATACTTCAAAACTGTTATTACAACCTTTATTCATAGAGCTTACCCATAGGGTTATGAATTTTCTTTAATCCTTTTGAACAACTCCGAAGCAAAAACAAAATCGTTTAAGCGTTCTTCTTTAGCTGTAAAAATTTCCTCTTTATTTCCTTCCCATAACTTTCTACCACCATTAATATATATGATTTTTTCCCCGATAGCCATTACGGAATTCATATCGTGTGTATTTATAATAGTGGTAATACTATACTCTTTGGTAATTTCGTATATAAGGTTGTCAATTACAATAGCAGTCTTCGGATCCAAACCTGAATTAGGTTCATCACAAAAAAGATATTCGGGATTCAATGCAATTGCTCGTGCAATGGCTACACGCTTTTGCATACCTCCACTAATTTCTGAAGGATAAAGTTTATTAACATTTTCAAGGTTCACCCTATTTAAGCAAAAATTTACACGATCCAACTTCTCCTCTTTTGATTTAGCGGAAAACATGTCCAATGGAAATTGTACATTTTCTTCTACAGTTAGTGAATCAAACAATGCCGAACCTTGAAAAAGCATCCCAATCTTTTTTCTAATGATTCTTTGATTATTGAATGACATTCCTGAAAATACTTGATCGCCATAGATGATCTCACCAGAGTCTATTTCGTGCAATCCAACAATAGACTTTAACAATACCGTTTTTCCATGCCCACTTTGCCCAATAATTAAATTCGCTTGCCCAGTTTCAAACTGTGCCGACACATCAAACAATACTTGTTTTTCATGAAAAGTCTTATTTAAATTTTTCACTTCTATCATGCCAACAACAACTGAGTTAATAATAAATTAAATAATAAAATTTGAATACTACTTACCACTACAGCCTTAGTGCTGGCTTTCCCAACTTCTAAAGAACCTCCTTCAACATAATAACCTTGATATGCAGCAATGGAAGAAATTAAAAAAGCAAATACTACTGACTTAATGAGCCCATATAATATATAGAAAGGTTGAAAAGCATATCTAATTCCATATATATAATCGGCAGCAGGAACTTCTCCCGTAATACTTCCAGCGAGCCATCCTCCAATAATACCGATACCCATACTAATAATGGTTAAAAAAGGAACAATCAAGACTAACCCCAGAATTTTAGGTAACACTAAAAATCCTGAAGAATTTATTCCCATTATTTCAATGGCATCAATCTGCTCCGTTACACGCATACTTCCAATTTCAGAAGCAATACTTGAACCTACCTTACCCGCCAGAATCAGTCCAACAATAGTAGATGAAAACTCTAACAATACAGATTCACGAGCGGCTAGTCCAATTGTATATTTAGGTATAAATGGTATATCAATATTGTAAGCTGTTTGCAAAGTAATAACAGCACCCATAAAAATAGAGATGATAGCTACAATACCTACCGATCCAATTCCTAAAAGATCCATTTCTTTTATTACTTGCTTAACAAGAATACTATGTTTTTCAGGTTTTGAAAAAACCCGTTTAATAAATAAGGCATACCTACCTAATTCAAATAAAAATCCCATTATTTCTTAGATTTGGCCTAAAAATACTATACTTAATCAAGTGTTGAAAGCTTTTTCGCAAAACTAAGCGAAAATCGTTTTTATTGTCCTGCTTTTTTGGGTAATTTCACGACAAATAAAATGTCCAAAATAATCTTTTATAATGAATAACAACACTTATTGCGTCATAATGGCTGGAGGTATTGGAAGTAGATTCTGGCCAATCAGCACTGAAGAAACACCAAAACAATTTTTAGATATACTTGGAACGGGTACATCTTTTATTCGACAAACCTTTGAAAGATTTAAGGCTGTTTGTCCAGATGAGAACTTTCTTGTAGTTACAAGTATTGAATATAAAGAATTAGTGCTTGAGCAAATTCCAGAACTGAAATCAGAGCAAGTTTTAACCGAACCTTACCGAAGAAATACAGCGCCTTGCATAGCGTATGCTAATGCCTGGATAAAAAAACGTAATCCAGAAGCTTCAATAGTTGTTACACCAGCAGATCATCTTGTATTGAAGCAAGAAGAGTTTGTTCAAGTAATTAAAAAAGGCTTGCAATTTGTAGATTCCAATGATAGCCTCCTTACACTTGGCATTAAACCTCATCGACCTGAAACTGGATATGGTTATATTCAGCTAAGTGACGAATCGGATAAAACACTTGGAGTAATTGAGTCCGTAAAAACTTTTACCGAAAAACCTAACCTTGAACTAGCCAAAGTATTTTTCGAAAGTGGTGAGTTTTTCTGGAATTCAGGAATCTTTCTTTGGTCATTAAAATCTATTGACACTGCCTTTAGTGAGAACCTTCCGGAAGTTAAAAACCTATTCGATAGCGTTCAAGATAAAATAAGTACTGAAGAGGAAGTTAGTGCTATTGATAAAATCTACAATGGTTGTCCTAATATTAGCATTGACTATGGCATTATGGAAAAAGCAAATAACGTTTTTGTTTTGACAGCTGATTTTGGTTGGAGTGATTTAGGAACTTGGTCTTCATTATACGAGCACTCAACAAAGGACAGTAATAATAATGCTATAAATACAGGTAAAGTGTTATCCTATGACTCTAAAAACTGTGTTGTTAATTTACCGAATAACAAACTTGCAGTAATTCAGGGGTTGGATGACTTTATTGTTGCAGAATCAAACAACTGTTTACTTATTTGTCCTAAATCAGATGAACAACAAATCAGAAAATTTTCTTCAGATATAATTGCTGAATATGGTAAATCATAATCAGCTGTAATCTTGTTAACAATTTTGAACAATAAAAAAGGAGAGTGATTTAAACCACTCTCCTTTTTTGTTATATTATAATTATGTCGTTCTTCTTAAAACTCCCATAAATCGTGCTCGAAATTAAAGATATCCATCTTAATTCTTTCTGACTCTATCATTGCCTCCATACCTACAGCATATTGGTCAATTCTACGATTGTTATATACGTTAGATTCTCTAACTATATAGCTACCAAAAAATCTTTTCATAAATATATCATCAAAAGTACGTCTTTGCGCATCATTTTTTGGATTAAACACCTCGTTACGTGCAAATAAATCACGGGCTTGTGGGAAATAAATCCAGAAAGCTTGTCGTCTTGCTATCTGATCCTCTCCTCCATCTCCATCAGATTTTACATATTCACGAATAGGACATAAACCAATGATTCTTACATCCAATCTAGAATAATTTCTGTCAAAGAACCAAACTTCCTTAACAAGAATCTGTTTTACTTCATCAGGCTTTAATTCACCCTGTACAATTTGTTCTTGATAAGTTCCATCGGCTTGGCGAACTTCCATCGTATCACTTACAGCACCCATAGAATACTGTACTTGTTCGTATGACATTTCAACCTTAAACTCATCTTCATGATCTGTAGAGTATGCAGTTAATCCTTCATACTGTATTCCGTGCATTAACAATTGAATTAAACTATAACGTCCATCCATCGTATTAATAGGATAGTATAGAGGCAAATTAATTTTTTCTCTTAAATCAACTATTCTCCAAACTTTTTTCGCCCACATAACATCCGCCTCACGAACATGAGGATACGGAATCGGCTTGCGATTAAGAACGTGCTCCTTTGGATAAATACCATCCAAAACATTCTGAGCCTTTATAGTGGAACTTCCTGCCACTATAACTAATAAGATTACTATTAAGAAGAACTTTTTCATTATTGATCTTTTTATATCTATTTCGACAAAATATCCGAAACTTAGTTTTATTAATTAATCTAACACAAATGTTATAGTACCAAGATCCCTAGTTCCACCAGGTCCTTTTGCTCGAATTCCCTCTATTTGAACTTTAGATCCTCGAGACATACCTTTTATTAAATCCTTTTGTTCTTTGGTAAACTTAGCTGATTTAGATGGAGAATCCGTAATATAACCATTCTTTAGAACAGAAACAGTAAACCTGCTAACATTATATTCTAATTCAAAATCAAAGTCTTTCATTTCTGCTAAAACTCCAAATTGTGCCAACAAAACATTTTTTCTAATTTTACCACCTTCTTCACCGCCAACGGTAGCAATTGGACTAGGTACTCTTTTAATACGAAAATTTTGCTTCCCTATAAACTTAGTCTTACCCTCAATCTCGGCACTTACCCGTACAATTGATTCCTTACCTGCTGTTCCTGGTTTTGGTTTAACAATGTAATTGCCACCCTTCTTACGACTAGTTACATTGGACATGCTAATTTTTAAAGCATTACTGGCAACTCCTGGTACCGATATCGCTACAGGATTCTCTACTCCTTCATAAAAAACATTCATTTTAATTGGAGAAATAACCGCACTTGGTTTTACGACCTGAAATTCCCCACTTACTTCATAAGGAATATCAGTAGAACCATCTGGTGATGGCATTTTTATAAATCCAGACCATTTATGCTCGCCAACCGGCCTTTTAAGTTCAAGTATTCCTTTTCCTTTTTCTATATTATTTAATGCCTTTCCATCAATCTCTATTTTTGGAATTATAGTTGGATCATAAGCAGCCATAAATAACTCGGCTCTATATGTTTCACCTTCCAGAATTGTCGTTTTAAAAGGCTTAACAACTTCCATTAAATGATCGAATTTATACGAATCCTTATTTATATTATTATATAAACCGGCAATCATATCAGCCTCAGCATTTCTTACGTCTCCCTGAATCTTACTTAACATGGCCATAGAAGCAGAAAGAGGTACATGTTCAAACTTGGTTGATTCCCAAGATTTTTTCACATCCTTTTCTCCCTTTATATCTTCTGTACTAAAAACCTGCTTATAAGCGGCAATATAAGTAGTATCTGCAGGTTCATTAGGGTCGAGATAAGACAATAACATATTTTGATATTCCCCAATACGCTTTTTTAACTCTTCACTTCTTGCACCAGATTTCTCTGTAATCATAACCTGTGGTGCAATATCTTGATTACTTACAGAAGTATAACTTTCTGGTGTAGCTTCTGGACCATCAGCCTTTTGTACAATTGTAGTTTTTAACTCTTGTATGTACTCTACTAATAGTTTTGATGATTCTTTTATTTTCTCCGCCTCATTCCACTCATCTTTAGCTCTATCTGGATTATTACTAACCGCAGTTTCGAACTGAGTATATAAAGCATCATTTTTTCGCTCAACAGTTTTTCTTGTTTGATTAAAACCCTCATCTAAAGAGACAAATGCATGCAATAGTTCTCCTGATACATTTATTGCAAGTAACGCAGTTAAAAATAGGTACATCATACCTATCATTTTCTGCCTGGGGGTTTCGGGACAATTTCCGCCACTCATACTTTAAATTTTAAATGATTTAAATAATATATTAACGGTTCCCAACATTCATAGCACTAAGCATATTACCATAGATAGTATTCAATTCACCTACGGTTTTATTTAAGTCTGCCACTTGATCTCTATAACTTTTAGCTCCTTCTACCGATTCTGCTAAGTAGTTATTAATTTCTCCTAAACCTTTATTAACTTGTTCTGTAACTTCAATTTGATCTTTTGATCCTTTTAACTGCATCTCATAGATAGAATTTATCGAAGCTAAATTTCCATTTAATGCACTTATTTCATCATTATATTTCTTACTGCTTTCTGTAATCCCTGAATATGCTCCAACTAGATCACTACCTGATTTAGACATATCACTCGCTACTTTATTACCCGCTTCTGAAATAGCATTAGCCGTAGTTGCATATGATTGACTAAGTATTTGGGTTGACTCCTCGATAACCTTTGATGTTTTATCTTGAACGTTTCCAAACTTACCTACCGATTCAGATGCATTTTGAATGTTCTGTAAATAACTTTGAGTAGCCAAAGAAGCATCACTTAAGTCAGCTAATTGAGACGATGTAGAACCTAATTTTTTAATTCCATCAGATAGCTCTGCAACCGTTTTCTCATCGATATTACCCGTTTGGATTAAAGCTTGTAATTCGCTTCCTCCTCCACTACCTCCTTGATGGCCAGCCTTAGGCTCTAAACCTACTAACTCTGGATATACCAAACTCCAATCAGGCATTTCATGTGGTGGCTCGAAAGCAGATAGCGCAAATATAATAGCCTCTGTTCCTAGACCTGCGATAAGCATACCTGCAGCTCCTGGCAGGTGAAGGATTTTCCATAATGCTCCCAGTATTACTACTGCTGCACCTAACCCATAAACTTTTCCCATCGCCTTTTTATACCCCGGGCTTTCTACAAATTCCGTTATACTCATAGTTGTATTGTGTTAATTCTTTAATCTACTCTAGTTAGAATCAGTGTTTAGTCTCCAATATAATCTCTAACGCATCTAAAACCAATGTAAGATTTAGCAGAGTCTTGATATTCGTAAGTTCTTGTCCCACATTGTAAATAATAACCTACATCTTTCCACGAACCTCCTCTAATAACTTTTCTTTTCATTACATGAGGATCATCTGGTAATGCATTATACTTATATGTTGGGTTAAAATCATGTGTGAAACTATAGGCAGATTCGTCAAATGCACTAGAAGTCCATTCTGCAACGTTTCCAGACATATCATATAAACCAAAATCATTCGGGGCATATGATGCTACAGCCATCGATGTATTTCCTCCATCATCTGCATAACGGCCTCTTAACGGCTTAAAGTTAGCTAAGAAACAACCTTTATCATTACGTGTGTACATTCCTCCCCAAGGATACATTTGATTTTCAAGGCCTCCTCTTGATGCATATTCCCATTCTGCTTCTGTTGGTAATCGATACCACATTACTTCAGGCTCACCTTTACTAACAAGGTAATTATTCATAAACCTAGATCTCCAAATTGAAAATGCAGTCGCCTGCTTATGGGTAATACCAACCACAGGATATTCATAGAATCCAACATGCCAGAAATACTTCTCTGTCCAAGGTTCATTAAATGAGTATGTAAAATCAGCAATCCAACATAAAGTATCTGGATATACATTTACATTATCTTTCATGATAAATGCAGAACGATCATTGATGGTTTCTTCTTCACCCACCTGATTGTATATGCTTCCATCATATTGTTTAGTCTCAAAATTGAACCTATTAGTCTTCTTAGCGGCTTGCTGAAGATCTACCCATTCGTACTCATAAGATAGCTTCCTAGAATCTATTTCTTTCCTTCTAAAGAATCGCTCATTCTCTGGAAGAAACATTTCATCAAGAATTTCTGCATATTCTTCATTATCCCACTCTATTGGCTCATCCCAATTTAAGAATGGAGGATCAATTTCGTTACCGAATTCATCTTCTGCAATTACAAATTCCTCAAACTGATCTCCCAATAGTTTTCTAGCAATTGAGTCTCTTACCCAATCAATATACTGGCGATATTCAGTGTTTGTAATTTCAGTTTCATCCATCCAAAAAGATCTAATAGAAACTGTTTTTGATTGTGCAGTAAGCGACCAAGCAGCATCTTGATCGTTAGGTCCCATGTTAAAGCTTCCTTGTGGAATAAACAACATTCCATATGGGTCTGGCTCATAAAAGGTACCCTTTTGAGCTACTCCAGTAAGTTCACCTCCTCCAGAGTTACTACATCCGCTTAAGATAGTGACAATAATGACACTAAGAGCTAGTACTTTCTTCATAATATTTCAGACTATCGGTATATTAAATTTTACTTCTTTACAAATATCTAACACTTTTATAACGCTTGGTGCGCTTTTCAAAGTCTATATCTAAATTATATCCAACCATCAACTCGTGCGTTCCGCCTAATCCTGCTGAACCAATTGCTGATGTTGTAACATCATAACTATAACCAAAACGAACTCCATTTTTCATTTCCAACCCTGCAAGAAAAATTATTGCATCTTGTAAACGATATGTCACCCCTCCCCAATATCTTCCTTTATATCGAACCAGCGTATTTAAATCAATTTGAAAACTCCTACCATCTGTTTTATAAAAGAAAGACGGCAATAATTCATATGCTGTATCTTCAACCTTGTGCTTATACCCACCAAGAACATAAAAAGTTCCAGTTGAAGTGAAATTAAATTCATTTTTAAAATTTGGCTGAGGTTTATTTATATGAGAAATTGATACTCCTCCATATAGTTTATCACTATTGTAATACACTCCTAAACCAAGATCGAACGCCGAACCTGAAACATCAGCAGTTGGAATATTTCCGTCAGTAGGATCATAAACATCTCCTCTCAAATTATCTAAATTCCAACTAGCAATTAAACTTTGATTTAAGATTCCAGCATTAATTCCTGCAGAAACAACTCCATCTTCTAATTCAAATTGCAAAGCATAATTTATATTCATTGACAAATTAGTGAAATTCCCTATTTCATCATTAATGAAATTAATTCCTACTCCAGAATTCAATCCGAAAAGTTTAATTGGCATATCTCCACTAAAAACCGTTGTTTTTATGGCCAAATTCCCTTGCCACTGATTTCTGTTTAAAGCCACTAAGTTAATACCATTACTCATTCCTGAAAAACCAGGATTAACCGCCAATTTATTGAACATATTCTGACTAAATTGTGGGTCGTATTGAGATTGAGCATCTATTGCAATAATGCAAAATAAAACAAAAATCAGAATTCTCCTAAACATTTATTCTAGTTATAATAACTCAAAGAACTCTGTCTTGATCCCAAATAAAACACAACAACCTATATGTATGCCTTTTACACTATTTGAAATCAATGATTTTTATAACAAAACCGAGTTCGTATACTTTATTTTAATTATAAAGGTTTCGTTTTATATATTAAACATCCTACTTTTTACTTTGGTTTTTATTGTTACTGTCTAACTGAAAAAACCTCCACCATTTATCAGGTAAATCACCATTTTGCGCTTGTAATAAATCCTTTTGATCACAAGCAATTATTTTAATCTGATCACTCCATGGCACTTCCACCCAACACCTATTATCTTCTCTATTGGTATAGAAACGTATATCTACCCCAAAATCTTGTAAATAGACCACAGAAATTTTACACTTATTAATCAACTCACTCTCTACCTGCCTTATCCCCTGAGACATACCATCAAAAAAATGCCATATAATTTGAGCACATAACATACCTCCTTTTCCTGAATCATCAACTTCCGGATTGTACTCCTGAACTGCAAAGGCTTCTATTTTGTTACTTACTCCAGCATACCAGCCTAACTGACAGGCCTCATAACCTGTAAATCCATTTACATTTGAGTTAGTAAAATATGGCATATTATTTTGCTGTATCGCTCCAACATCAAAACTAATGACATTTGCATCTCTCATTATGGGTTCGGCACTATTAATATTCTCATTCCTAAGGTCCTTTAATCTTGTACAGTGCCAATTTAGGTTATACAAATGATTCTCCTGACTTTCTCCAATTAGATATTTCTGCCCACCTAAAACGTTAACCTCAAAAATTCGTTCACCACAATCTTGCTCAACTTGCGATAAAAATGTTTGCGAACTAAAGTCTGTCCCACCTACACTAAAATCTAACTTGCTATCTATCAGAGCAATTGAAACATCCTCTTTTTCCTTTGTAAAAGCTTTTGCTATCGGTAATACATAATCCTGTGCTCCTCCAATCAGTAAAGATGTTACATTTAGTTTTAATAACGTTTTTGAAACCTCAGCAAGAGCGAAATATCGGTCATTTAAACTATTCCCTCTTATATCTCCAAGATCAATGATTTTAATTGTCTTGGTTATCTTTCTTAAACTCGCTAAGTTTTCTCTTATTATTCTTGCTGCACCTTCACATCCTAGGTTACCTAATGCGTTTTTACTATCTGAAATTCCAATAATAGCAATGTCAAAATTAGAAACATAATCCTCACTATAATCTTCTTCACCAACACCATTAACAATCTGACTTTTCAGCGTGTCTTCCTCTGGCATAAATTGAATATTTTGCCGAGGAGCGGTAATTGGTTCGAAAAAATCTTTCAGTTGCACAATACTATTGTTTGCCTATTATTTCTTTGATGTTTTTTTAGCTACCGTTTTCTTTGCAGTAGCTTTTTTTGTTGTTGTCTTTTTTGCTGTAGCTTTTTTAGCTACTGTTTTTTTAGCCGCTGATTTCTTGGCTGGCTTTTTACCACCATCCTTAATTAACTTCTGACAATCTTCAAAGCTTAATCCCTTAGGATCTGTATCCTTTGGTATTTTATAATTTTTCTTTTGGTACGATATATAAGGTCCCCAACGTCCATTTAAAATTTGAACTTCAGGATCCTCATCGTAACTTTTAATGAATTTTTCACGATCAGCCTTCCTTTTCTCTTCAATAAGGACAATAGCTCTATCTAATTCTATCTCCAACGGATCATCAATACCCTTTTTTAAAGAGACAAACTTACCATCATGGCGCACATAAGGACCGAAACGGCCAATACCCACAACCACTTTTTTATCTTCATAAAGACCTAAATCTCGCGGCAAATCAAATAACCTAATCGCCTCTTCTAAAGTAATCGTTTCTAGATGCTGTCCCTTTTGTAATGAAGCAAACTTTGGCTTTTCTACTTCCTCATCTTCACTACTTTCTCCAAGTTGCGCCATTGGACCATAACGCCCAATTTTTACAGAAACTGGTTTTCCTGTTGTAGGATCATCTCCAAGCTGACGCTCTCCTGTATTTCTTTCAGAATTTTCCAAGGTATCTTCAACCTGGTCGTGGAAGCTCTTATAAAACTCATCAATCGATTCATTCCAAACAATTTTACCTAAAGAAATTTCATCAAACTCCATTTCTACTTTTGCGGTAAAATCATAACTTACAATGTTAGTAAAATACTTCATTAAAAAGTCATTTACTACCATTCCAATATCTGTTGGGAATAATTTATTCCTTTCAGCCCCTGTTATCTCTGTTTTTTGCTCTTTTACTATTTCATTTCCTGTTAAGGCCAAATATTGATACGCTCGTTCTTTACCTTCACGCTCCTCTTTTACAACATACCCTCTATTTTGAACTGTTGAAATGGTTGGGGCGTATGTAGACGGTCGGCCAATACCTAAATCCTCTAGTTTTTTCACCAAAGAAGCTTCTGAATATCTTGCAGGCTTCTGACTCCAACGCTCTCTAGCCTCGATCATCTCATAACCTAAAGTATCGCCCACTTTCATAGGAGGCAATAATCCTGAATCTTCTTCTGATTCATTTTCACCTTCATTTTCTGAAGATTGCAAATACACTTTAAGAAAACCATCGAACTTAATAACCTCTCCTGTTGCTACAAAATGCTCTGTTACACCATCCGCTTTAATCTGAACTGTAGTTTTTTCCAATTGCGCATCACTCATTTGTGAAGCAATGGTGCGTTTCCAAATAAGCTCATAAAGCTTTTGCTCTTGTTGCGAACCTGCAACAGTTGGTTTGTTTAAGTCAGTAGGTCGGATGGCCTCATGCGCTTCTTGAGCACCTTTACTCTTGGTATTATATTTTCTAATTTTCAGATACTCATCACCCATTACACCAGTAATCTGTTCACTAGCCATGGTAAGCGCTGTTTCCGACAAATTAACGGAGTCGGTACGCATATAGGTTATCTTTCCTGCTTCGTATAATTTTTGAGCAACAGACATCGTTTGTCCAACTGAAAAACCTAACTTCCTACTTGCCTCTTGTTGCAACGTTGAAGTTGTAAATGGTGCTGCTGGTGATTTTTTAAGTGGCTTTTTAGTAATATCCGAAACCTTAAAGTCTGCGCCATTACATTTATTCAAGAAAGCTTCTGTATCTTCCAGGGTCTTAAACCTCTTGGCCAACTCTGCTTTCATCTCAGTTACTTTTCCTGAAGGATCTGTAACATCAAAAACAGCCGTTACTCTATAAGATGATTCTGGTATAAACGCAAATATTTCTCTTTCTCTTTCTACAATTAAACGAACCGTTACAGACTGAACACGACCAGCTGAAAGCGAAGGCTTTACCTTCTTCCAAAGTACTGGGGATAATTCAAATCCCACCAATCTATCAAGTACCCTTCGTGCTTGCTGAGCATTTACTAAATCAATATTTATATCACGAGGATTTTCTACAGCATTTAGTATAGCTGGCTTAGTAATCTCATGAAAAACGATTCTTTTTGTGTTTTCTGGCGTAAGACCTAACTCATCATACAAGTGCCATGCAATTGCTTCTCCTTCGCGGTCCTCATCGGAGGCTAGCCATACAGTTTTTACTTGCTTTACTAAGTTCTTTAATTCTTTGACTACCTCTTTCTTATCATCAGAAACTACATAGGTTGGTAAATAGTTGTTGGCAATGTCAATTCCAAAATCCTTTTTGGCCAAATCTCTAATATGACCATAGCTGGATTTCACCACAAAATTCTTCCCGAGAAATTTTTCAATGGTTTTTGCTTTCGCCGGGGACTCCACAATAACCAAATTCTCTTCACTTATATTACTTTTCTTTGCCATCTACTCTTTATTAACTCAGAATTATATCTGTATTACATTCTAAACAAGATAAATATGAACCCTTCAGATATATCAATTCTCTTTATTGAGAAATTCACCTTTTCCTGTTAAAGCCGTCAAATTTATAAAATTATCCTTACAATACTAAAATAGCCATTTTAATAAGGTAATATTAATAGCTAACATACATTTAATTAAAACAGTTCAATCGAATATTTTTGATTACTCAATAGCTTTTTGCCCTATTAAGTAGATTAAAAATGCGGATGTTAGTAAATTTGCTAATTTTGCATTGAATTTTCAACTAACAACAACATGTGCACAATGAATAAAGGTATAAAAAGACTTCTAATATGGTTTTGGGGAATCATATTAGGTGGATTACTTTTAGTATTCATCCTATTTTTATCAATCTCTCAGGGTTTTTTAGGAGTAATGCCTTCTTTTGAAGAATTAGAGAATCCTAAAAACAGCTTAGCTACCGAGATATTTTCAGACGACGGCAAAGTACTTGGTAATTTTGCCATTGAAAACCGAACATTCGTTGATTACGAAGACTTATCTCCCTATATAGTTAATGCTCTTGTTGCCACAGAGGACCTGCGCTTTTATGACCATTCGGGAGTTGACCCCAGAGGTCTGGCTAGAGCTATTATTCTTACTGGAATATTAGGTAGAGAAAGTTCAGGGGGAGGTAGTACTTTATCTCAGCAGTTAGCGAAACTACTTTTTCATGAACCTGCCAAAAATATTTGGGAAAGAGTTCTGCAAAAATTAAACGAGTGGGTAATCGCAGTTAAGCTTGAGAAAAGCTATACTAAGAATGAAATATTAACCATGTACCTAAATAAAGTTGGTTACATTTATGATGCTTACGGCATTCAGTCTGCCGCACAAACATTTTTTGGCGCAAGCTCTGATTCCATTAAAATTGAAGAAGCTGCTACGCTTGTAGGCATGCTTAAAAACCCTGCATTATACAACCCCGTTCGAAGATTAGAAAAAACACAAGCAAGACGCAATGTTGTATTAGATCAAATGCGAAAAGCACAATTCATTTCAGAAATCGAATACGACTCAATAAGAAACATCCCCTTAGAATTAAAATTTAAAAGAAGAGATCACAAAGAAGGTGTGGCTCCATACTTTAGGGAATATATTCGTTTAACGCTAAATGCAAACAAGCCACTAAGAGAGAACTACCCTCCTTATTTAAAAAATAAATTTATTGCAGATAGTATCGAGTGGGAGAATAACCCAATTTATGGTTTTATCAATAAAAACTTAAAACCTGACGGCACTCATTACAATATATATAGAGATGGTCTTAAAATATACACCACTGTAAACTACAAGATGCAGACGTATGCTGAACAGGCCGTAAAAAATCATCTAGCAAATGATTTACAGAAAGATTTTTTTAGGGAGAAAAAAGGGAGATCCAGAGCTCCTTTTACGAAAAAACTAAGTGAGGAGCAGTACGAAAATATCATTAACAAAGCTATACGTAATTCTGATCGCTACCGAGTACTAAAAAAGGCAGGTGCCGATATGGATTCAATCATGCATTCATTTAATACACCTGTAAAAATGGATGTATTTACTTGGGATGGCGACAAAGACACCGTACTTACTCCGCTTGATTCTATCAAACACTTTAAGCATTATTTACGAGCCAGTCTTTTTTCTATTGAACCCAATAACGGACATGTAAAAGCTTATGTTGGAGGACCTAACTTTAAGTATTTTATGTATGACATGGCTACAAAAGGGAAACGCCAGGTTGGTTCAACGATAAAACCATTGGTATATACTCTGGCCATGCAAGAGGGGCATACACCTTGTGATTTAGTCCCAAATATTCCACAAACTTTTGTGTTACCAGATGGAAAAACATGGACTCCAAGAGATGGAGGGAAACGACGCAAAGGAGAAATGGTTACCTTAAAATGGGGATTAGCTAATTCCAATAATAACATTTCAGCATGGGTAATGAAACAGTACAACCCAGAGGCAGTAAGAGATATGATTCACGAACTAGGTATTCTCAGCCCTATGGATGCAGTTCCTTCCTTATGTCTTGGAATCCCAGACTTCTCCTTAAATGAAATGGTTAGTGCCTACAGCACATTTGCTAATAAAGGGGTGAGAATTGAACCTATGATGATTAGTAGAATCGTAGACCGATTTGGAAATACGATTGGGCATTTTACACCTAAAAAGAAAGAAGTAATTAGCGAACACACTGCTTTTTTAATGCTGAATTTACTACAAGGAGTAGTTAATGGAGGTACAGGTACACGTCTTAGGTACACATATCAGTTTACAGGACAAATTGGTGGTAAAACAGGAACCACCCAAAATCATTCGGATGGATGGTTTATTGGAGTAACACCTAACTTAGTAACTGGAGTTTGGGTAGGTGGTGAAGATAGAGATATTCATTTTGATGGTATTACACTGGGGCAAGGAGCTAATATGGCCCTACCTATTTGGGCCCTGTACATGAAGGATATTTACGAAGATGAATCTATAGCCATTACTCAGGAAGATGTTTTTGAAGAGCCTATCAACTTTAATTTAATATTGGACTGTGAAGGAGATGCAAAACCTCAAACCGAAGAAGAGGAGGACGAGAGCAATTATACCAATGGCTCTGAAGAGGAATTCTTTTAAACCAATAATACTTCACCAATAAAATTACAACAAGGGTTTCGATTAAATGCGAAACCCTTTGTTTTTTTTTAGGCAAATAACAATTTAAAAGCTTCTTCTAATTTACTTACTTGAGTAACTTGAATGTCATATTTAACCAAATCAAGTCCCTTTGTAAACTTCGGTATTATAATCTGTTCAAAACCCAGTTTAGAAGCCTCTCCTATTCGCTGTTCAATTCTTGTCACTGGTCGTATTTCACCAGAAAGACCGACCTCGCCAGCCATACAAATTTTAGGAGAAACAGGAATATCTATATTAGAAGATAAAATGGCAGAAACCACCGATAAATCAATAGAAGGGTCATTTACTTTTATACCTCCTGCAATATTTAAGAACACATCTTTAACGGCCAACTTAAACCCAGCCCTTTTTTCCAATACTGCCAACAACATATTCAATCTTCGCAGATCAAAGCCTGTTGCAGACCTCTGCGGCGTTCCATACGCTGCTGTACTAACCAACGCTTGAGTTTCTATCAAGAACGGCCTCATACCTTCAATTGCTGCCGAAATGGACACTCCGCTCAAATTATCATGTTGATGAGACAGTAATAATTCAGAAGGATTTGCAACCTCACGAAGACCATTACTTAACATCTCGAAAATACCAATCTCAGCCGTAGAGCCAAATCTATTTTTTATGGAACGCAAAATTCGATACATATGATTTCTATCTCCTTCAAACTGAAGAACAACATCCACCATATGCTCTAGCACCTTAGGGCCTGCTAGGTTTCCTTCTTTATTAATGTGCCCAATTAAAACCACTGGTAAATTTGTTTCCTTGGCCACTCTTAAAATAGAACCCGTACATTCTCTAATTTGAGAAACGCTACCAGGTAACGATTCAATCGTTTCACTACTTAATGTTTGAATAGAGTCAATAACAAGCAAATCTGGATTTACATTTTTAATGTGACCTAATATCTTCTCTATGGAAGTTTCGCTCACCACCAAGCAATTTTCATTTCCCTGATGAATTCTATCTGCCCTAAGCTTAATCTGCTGTGGACTTTCCTCACCAGATACATACAGTACTTTTTTTGAACCAATACGAAGAGCCATTTGCAAAACAAGCGTTGATTTTCCAATGCCAGGTTCACCACCCACTAAAATTAACGAACCAGGTACCATCCCACCCCCCAAAACTCTATCTAACTCAACATTAGACGTATTAATTCTAGGTAAATCAGAAATTGGCACATCCTTAATTAACTCAGGCTTTGAAGATGCCGTTTCAAAAAAATTCTGTGTAGTTGTAGTTTTGGCATTTGACTTAATCACCACCTCTTCTACATAGGTATTCCACTGCCCACATGCATTACATTTCCCTACCCACTTTGGTGAATCGGTTCCGCAATTCTGACAAATAAATACTGATTTAGTCTTGGCCATATAATACTTTTTAGAAACTTGATTAGCCTTTTAATTCCTGGGCAATTTTATCGATGATATTAGTAGTTGAAAATCCATCTACAAAAGTTATTGTCTCAACAGAACCACCTCTTTGAGTAACGACGTCGTAGCCCACAATATCTTCAATATTATAATCAGCTCCTTTTACTAACACATCTGGCTTAACCGCTTTTATTAATTCATAAGGCGTATCTTCATTAAAAAATACGATTAAATCGATAAACTCTAAGGCCGCTAGAACAATTGCTCTACTCTCTTCATCTACAATTGGTCGCGTAGGCCCTTTTATCCTGCTGACAGAATCATCGGTATTTAAACCTAATAATAAACGGGTACCCTTTTCAGCCGCCTTCGAAAGATATTCGACATGACCTCGATGAACAATATCAAAACAACCATTGGTAAAAACTACTTTTTCATTCGCTTTTTGCCATCGACCAACTATTTTTGAAGCGTTATCCCGTGAAACAATTTTTTCTTTAAAAGATAATTTTTCCATCCGTAGAAATTGTTATAAAAAACAAACCCCGGAAGAACCGGGGTTTATTTCAAAAATAAAAAATCTTTTATACCAATTTGTTAGTTTCCGTATCCGGAAAAACAAATTTAGGTTTAAATGCTTTAGCCTCGTCCAACTCCATCATAGCATAGGTAATTATTATAATCACATCACCCACCGCTACCTTTCTGGCTGCTGCACCATTCAGGCAAATAACGCCCGAACCTCTTTCTCCTTTAATAACATAGGTTTCTAATCGTTCCCCATTGTTATTATTTACTACCTGCACCTTCTCATTTTCAATTATATTGGCTTCATCCATTAAGTCTTCATCAATGGTTATGCTACCAACATAATTAAGGTTTGCCTCGGTAACCGAAACATTGTGTAGTTTAGACTTTACAACTTCAACGTACATTCTGAAAGTTTTTGTAAATCAAATTATCAATCAATCTTACTTCATCTGCAAACACAGCTATACACCCTACAATATACTCACTTTGACTCCAATCGTCAAGAGGTTGCAAGCTATTTCCATCTACAATATTAAAATATTCAACTTCTAATAAAGCAGATTCGTTTATCTTTTCGACTACAAAATTAATAACTTCTTTTATATTTTTAGCAGTCATTAGTTCCTTCGATTCAAATAATGTTTCAGAAATCAATGCAGACTCCTTTCTATGTGCATTACTTAAACGTGTATTTCGCGAGCTCATGGCCAATCCATCAGGTTCCCGAACAATATCTCCTGATAATATCTCTATATCATAATTCAACATTTTAGCCATTGCTCTTATTATAGCTAATTGCTGAAAGTCCTTTTCTCCAAAAAATGCTTTATCTGGCTGAACCAAATCAAAAAAACGACTTACCACCTGAGCAACTCCGTTAAAATGACCAGGCCTAAACTCACCCTCCATCACTTTATCTAACATCCCAAAGTCGAATACTCTTTTATCTTCTTCTGGGTAAACATCCTCCACTGTAGGATAATATAATATCGAACAAGACGACTCTTGAAGCAAGCGCTTATCTTCATCAATGGTTCTAGGATACTTTTTTAAATCCTCCTTATTATTAAACTGAGTAGGATTTACAAAAATGCTCACTACAACCACATCACATGCTTGCCCCGCCTTTTCAACTAAACTCAAATGACCTTTATGAAGAGCTCCCATGGTAGGCACAAACCCAACCGTTTTCCCTTCGATTCTCCACCCTCTAATAATTCTTTTAAGCTCCTCAGACCTAGCTACAATCTCCATATCATTTTTTCAAAAAAACGCCGCAAAGTAAATAATAATATCTGTACAATAAAAGCGGAAATATCACTTGTTGTTCAAAGCCCCTTACTTTATAAATTATATTCTCTTTGATATTTGCTTTTCAACTGACTAACAGCACATACTAGTAGTGTTTTATTTACAATAATAATACTTCACTTTGTTTCCGAACATTATTTTTGCTAATTTTGCACCCTGTTATATTTTTCACAAAGCAATTATCACCAACAATTAAGATGGAAAAAACAAAGGTTTTATTTATTTCCCAAGAAATCACCCCATATCTTCCAGAATCAGAAATGTCGAAAATAGGTAGATTTTTACCTCAAGGCATTCAGGAAAAAGGAAAAGAGATCAGAACATTTATGCCACGATTTGGCTGTATTAACGAGCGAAGAAACCAACTTCATGAGGTTATTCGTTTATCGGGAATGAATTTAATCATTGACGACACTGATCACCCATTAATCATTAAGGTAGCATCTATTCAAGCTGCCAGGATGCAGGTATACTTTATTGACAACGAAGATTATTTTCATAGAAAAGCAACACTTGCCAGTAAGGAAGGTGAAGAGTTTGAAGATAACGACGAAAGAGCAATATTTTTTGCCCGCGGCGTACTGGAAACAACTAAGAAATTAAGATGGGCTCCAGATATTATTCATTGCCATGGATGGTTTACAGGATTAGTTCCTTTATACATTAAAAAGGCCATGAATGAAGATCCACATTTTGCCAACTCTAAATTGGTGTACAGCATTTACAATGACGACTTCAAAAACACTTTCCCTGATTCTTTCCCTGAGAAATTTCAGTTAGAAGGTGTAGAAAATAATGACTACGAAGGCTTAGCTCCATTTAACTTTGAAAATTTAAGTAAGCTAGCTATTAATTTTAGCGATGGTGTTATTCAAGGCAACCCTAATGCTAATCAAAACATTGTTGATTATGCTAAGGCGTCTGGAAAACCATTTTTAGAGTTTCATGATGAAGAAACTTACATTGATGCTTACAATAAGTTTTACGACGAATTAATGGATAATTAATTCAAAATCCTTTTATTAGTGCAAACACTAAATATAAAATTTATGCGAGCGCATTATGTACTCACATGTGTCCTTGTGGCATTGGCTATCTCTTCGTGTGAAGACAATCCTGCTTTAATTGAAGCTGACGACAAATTTCGTCCTGACAACATTATTAATGCTGAAATGTATATCACCTCAAAACAAGAGCTTACTGCTCAAAATTTTGAACAAGATAGTGTTGAATTTAGCGCATATAATTATTTAATGCTCGGTCAGCATAAAGATACTAAGCATGGATCAATCAAAGCCGATTTTACCAGTGAGGTTTCTTTAGGTATTCGTCCGTTAAGAGAACTAAACTATGCTGATACAGTTGAATACGTTTCTACAGAATTTAGGATTCATTACCAAAACAATGCTTGGCTTGGAGACACAGCCGCATCGAATAAAGTTACTGTTTACAGATTAAAAAACTTACTTAATCGCGATGAAAAATACAACTCTAATTTTGATCCCAAAGAAAGAGACTTGTACTATGAGACGCCCATAGGAGAATTGGAATATGTAGTGCGTGACGGTGCTGTAGATACTTTATGGCAGCAAGCCAACTATACGCATCGTTTAGCAATTCCTATAGATGATGAAGTAGGCTTAGAAATTTTTAATGCTGATTCCGCTACTATAACAAACGACGAAGCGTTTAGGGAGCTATTTAAAGGTGTTTATGTTACAACAGAGCAGTTGAATACTAGCGAAGGTTCCTTGCTGAAACTAAACTACAGAGAGCTTGGTCAAGAACTTGCAGTTATATATAGAATCAAAAAAACAATTAAGGATTATCTAGGGGTAAATGATAGTATTGCTTATGACACTATCCCTAAAACTTTCCCGATTAATAAAGAAGGTGCAAAAGCTATCTCGTATAAAAGAAGTTTTGATGATTCTGAAATTGATTTTGACGACACTAATACAGATAAAATATATCTTCAGGGTATGAATGGTGCCATGGCCAATGTAAATATTTCTCAGGAATTTATAGATTACTGGAAAGAAATATTACCTGAACCTGGAGAAAAAAATGATGATATTATCACTAGTATTGCTTCAGTTGAATTATCGTTTTATATAGATACTGTTAGAACTGCATTAACTGAAGGTATTCCATCAAGTCTTAACATTTTTATAAAAGATGATAACGGCGAACTTATTGTTCCTAGATTTGACAGGTCTCAAGAGACCTCCGAAATTGGGCTATTGGCATTTACAGGTGGTGCATTTAGCTTTACTAGTAGTGGACAAATCAAATATACATTTTCTTTTCAAACTGGATTTTTCGAAGAGTTTATCCATCCTACATTACCAATAAATGAGGAGCGAAATTTTAAAGAATTGTACATTGGTATATCTAATCCTAATTTTAGTATTAGAAGAGTTATCTTGAACGGAATGTCCATTAGTGAGGAAAACTCGAACATTACAGTTCGATACGTTGAAGTAAATTAGTTATACTAAACTTATATAAAGTAAACTGCCATACTATTTTCTGTGTGGCAGTTTTTTTATACCCCTATTCTAATAACGTATTCTTTTAGTATTTTAGCATCAAAATCACATATCAATCAGGCTACTTAATCATGACATATAGAGCATTATCTGAAAAGGAAATCAAAACTCTTGAAACGCAAAACTGCCAAGCTATTGACGGATGGGATCAAGTTAAGGTTTCTGATAATTTTAAAAGTTCCAATATCAAAAACACCACTTTTTCAGGTGAGAATTATTTAGGTTTATTTGATAAGACCATAACTATTCCTTCAGGAGGTAAAGATTACAAAGGAATATACAATGTACATCTTCATAACTGTATGATAAAAGATGGATGTTACATAAAAAATATCGGCACTAGTATTTCCAATTATATTATCGAGGAAGATACAATCATACAGAACGTTGGAACAATAAGCGTTGATATGGAATCCTCTTTTGGAAATGGAGTAGTTGTATCTCCTATTAATGAAGCAGGCGGTAGGGAAGTTATAATTTACAACGACCTATCTGTACATACCGCTTACTTAATGGCATTTTATCAGCACAATCCTAAATTTATCAAACAACTTAAGGATACAGTCGGAAAGTACGCAGAAACGCAGAAGTCAACACAAGGAAAAATTGGAGCAAATACAATTATAACAAATTGCAAAAAAATCACTAACATAAATATAGGAGAGTATGCCACCCTAGATGGAGTTGACTACCTAAACAATGGTTCAATCAACTGCTCTGAAAAATCACCAACTTATATTGGAACAGGAGTAGTGCTTGAAGATTTCATCATTCATTCCGATAGTAAAATCACAAACGGTGCCATCCTAAAACATTGCTTTGTAGGGCAAGGTTGTGAGATAGGCGACTTATATACTGCCGAAAACTCAGTATTTTTTGCCAATAGTCAATGCTTACAAGGAGAAGCTTGCAGCATTTTTGCAGGACCATACACGGTAACTCATCATAAATCTACCTTATTAATTGCTGGGTATTACTCTTTTTTCAATGCTGGCAGCGGAACCAACCAGAGCAACCACATGTATAAACTAGGCCCTGTTCACCAAGGAATTATTGAACGAGGTGGGAAAACTGGGAGTGGTTCTTATATACTTTGGCCAGCGCAGATAGGTGCCTTCACAATGATACTCGGTCATCATTACGGTAATCCTGATATTTCATCATTACCATTTTCGTATTTAATTGAGGATGGAGGTAAAAGCGTATTAATGCCTGGGCAAAATATTTTTAATGTTGGAGTTACTAGAGATGTTCAAAAATGGCCAAACCGAGACCAAAGGAAATCAAAAGATACTTTAGATTATATAATTTCTGAAGCTTTAAATCCTTATACAGTAAATAAAATATTAGATGGAATTCAAGTTTTAAAGCAATTACAAGAAAAAGCTTCACCTCAGGCCAAACAACTGCTTTATAAAAACACTCAAATTACATTAAGCTCAATAAATCGCGGAATTAAACTATACGAACAAGCATTAATCAAATATATAGGTGATGAGTTGCTATCTATATTAAATAAAGAGACATTTGACAATATTTGTAATAAATCTTCATTGCATATTGACGAAAGTTTTGTTGATTTAGCTGGTCTAATTTGCAAAACAGACATACTTGAAGATTTCATACAAAAGGTAGATAGTAAAACCAATATATCAGAATGGAATAGTTTTTTCCAAGAACAATTTAATTCGTATAGTGAGTATAAATCTATTCACATTTTAAATGTATTGAAAAGTTACTTTGGTATTGACTATACAAATTGTACGAAAGAAGATCTAGCATCTTTTATGAAACTCTGGCAAGAAAACAATGAAAAAACAAAATCTGCCATTTTAATTGATGCTAAAAAAGAGTTTAACGTTAAAAGTAAAATTGGTTTTGGGATTGATCATCAAGCTGATTGTAGAGTAAAAGATTTTGAAAATGTTCGAGGTAATTTTGAGAACAATTCATTTAAGAAAATAGTTGAAGAGGAATACGAAGAAACGATAGCAAAATATGATCTTGCAATGCAGAAATTAACCAATTAATATACGTGAAAGATCATCCCATTTTGTCACATTTGAAACTTAAAATAAACACCCAAATTATATGTGTGGAATAGTTGCATATGTAGGAGATAAAAAAGCCTACCCAATTTTAATAAAAGGATTACAAAGATTAGAATATAGAGGATACGATTCCGCTGGAGTCGCCTTGATGACCTCAGGAACCCACACCTACAAGTGTTTGGGAAAAGTTAAAGATCTACAAGATCATGCCGATGGAAATATTCTTGATGGGAGTATTGGTATTGGACATACTCGCTGGGCAACTCATGGAGAACCCAACGATATAAATGCCCATCCGCATACTTCCATGAATGGTAAATTCACCTTGGTTCATAATGGCATAATAGAGAACTACGCTCACCTTAAAAAAGAATTGATAAATAGAGGGTACGCTTTTCAAAGCGAAACGGATACTGAAGTATTGGTTAACTTAATCGAAAACATTTATCTAGAAAAGAAGGTAGATGCCGAAATTGCCGTTCGCTTAGCTTTATCAAAGGTAATTGGTGCTTACGGTTTAGTAATCTCTTGTACAGATGAAAAAGGTAAATTAATTGCGGCGCGTAAAGGAAGTCCGTTAGTTATTGGAGTAGGTGATCAGGAATATTACTTAGCCTCTGATGCTTCACCCATCGTTGAATATACAGATCAGGTAATATACATGAACGATGAAGACGTAGCCATTTTGACTAAGGATGATTTAGTTTTAAAAAACATTCAAAATGACTCTCAGAAACCTAAAATACAAAAAGTTGAGTTGAGTATTGAGGATATTGACAAAGGTGATTACGATCACTTTATGCTGAAAGAAATCTATGAACAACCGAACTCGATCTCCGATACTTTTAGAGGAAGGATTTCGATAGACAAAACAAATATATTTTTAGGAGGCATTATCGATGTGATGCCTAAGCTAACTCAGGCAAAAAGAATCATAATTGTAGCTTGCGGTACATCATGGCATGCAGGTATGGTTGGTGAGTACTTGTTTGAAGAATATGCGCGAATACCTGTTGAAGTTGAGTACGCTTCAGAGTTTAGATATCGTAATCCTGTTATAAATTCCGATGATGTTTTAATTGCCATTTCTCAAAGTGGTGAAACCGCCGACACCTTAGCTGCTATTAAAATGGCTAAAGAACAAGGTGCAACTATCATAGGAATCTGTAATGTTGTTGGCTCTTCAATACCTAGAGAAACTCATGCAGGTGTTTATACTCACGCAGGTCCTGAAATTGGAGTAGCATCGACTAAGGCTTTTTCTTCGCAGGTAACAGTGCTTACCATGATGGCATTTATGCTTGGAAGAAAAAGAGGTTTATTATACGATGAGTTATATAAGGAGCTAATTCATGAATTAACTTTAGTACCTGAAAAGATTCAAACTATTTTAAAATCGGCAGATTATATAAAAGGTATTGCCGAGTTATATAAAGATGCGACTAATTCTCTTTATTTAGGTAGGGGTTACTTATTCCCAGTGGCTCTAGAAGGAGCCCTTAAGCTTAAAGAGATATCATACATTCACGCAGAAGGATATCCTGCTGCTGAAATGAAGCATGGCCCTATTGCATTGATTGATGAAAATATGCCTGTTTTTGTTTTAGCAACAAAAGATAAGTCCTACGAAAAGATTGTTAGTAACATTCAGGAAGTGAAAGCCCGAAATGGTAAAGTTATTGCTGTAGTAACTAAGGGTGACGAAACTATTAAGAAGATGGCGGACCACGTTATTGAAGTGCCCGATTCTCACGAAGCAATTGCTCCATTATTAACGGTAGTACCATTACAAATTATATCGTATTACATAGCCGTAATGAGAGGTTGCGATGTGGATCAACCACGTAACTTGGCCAAATCTGTAACAGTTGAATAATTGATATTAACATCACTATAAAACACAAGAGGCTTTCTCGTTTGAGAAAGCCTCTTTCATTTTATTTAAAGTAGAAGATATTACTCTATTCCTCTAACATTCTTTTCCCATTTCCAGGCAGAGGCTAAAGTCTCTTCAAGTGTCTTCTCTGACTTCCAACCTAACTCACTATTTCCATACGAAGTATCTGCCCATATCTTCTCGATATCACCAGCTCTTCTATCTACAACTTTATACTTAAGGTCCACTTTATTTACCTCAATAAATGCTTTTACAAGTTGCATTACTGAATAACCTTCTCCAGTTCCTACGTTAAAAAACTCGTAGTTGGCTTTCTTTTTATCTTCAATTAAACGATTAATAGCCACAACGTGTGCTTTAGCCAAATCAACTACATTAATATAATCACGAACCGCTGTTCCATCTGGAGTATCATAATCTTCTCCAAAAATACTTAACTCATCACGTAAACCTGCAGCTGCTTGAGTAATAAAAGGCACTAAGTTATTTGGAACTCCAAGAGGAAATTCTCCAATTAAACCTGACTCATGTGCACCAATTGGATTAAAATAACGAAGAGCGATACAATTTAATTCCTCATTTACTTTACAGAAATCTCTCATGATATCTTCACAAATAGCTTTTGTATTTCCATATGGAGACTCAGCTTCTTTACGTGGAGTAGCTTCTGTTACAGGTAATACATCTGGCTGACCATAAACAGTACAAGATGAAGAAAATACAAGATGCCTTACATCATACTTTCTCATTCCATCCAATAAATTCATTAAAGAATTTAAATTGTTACGATAGTACTCTAAAGGTTTTTGAACAGACTCGCCTACAGCTTTAAATGCTGCAAAATGAATGATCGCCTCAATTCCATCATACTTTTGGAAGAATTTATCTGTTAAAACACTATCTGATAAATCAAACTGCTCAAAAGAAGGACGAACACCACTAATTTTTTCGATGTTATCTAAAACTTCAATTTTTGAATTAGACAAGTCATCTACAATAACTACATCAAAACCTGAATTTTGTAATTCAACAACAGTGTGCGAACCAATATAACCAGTTCCGCCTGTAACTAAGATTTGCTTACTCATATCGTATATTAAAAATTATAACTTCTAACACTTATCAGCGTAAAATTAATAAATAAAGTCCTAATTCAAAGAATTATTTCATAACAAAACATGTTAATTAACTGTTTTTAAAACAATTAAACTGGTCGGTACTGGTCGGTATTGTTTAGTTTTCAACAGGTTATTAACACATGTTGAAAAGAGTACTGTACATCCACGATTTTTTTTCTTAATTTTGTAATATGCTTAACATGGAAAAACATATAAACGACTTACTATACTTATATGATTGTGTAATAATTCCTGCACTAGGAGGATTTGTTGCAAATAACAAAAGTGCGGAGTTAAATGAAAAAACGGGCGTATTTAGTCCGCCACGAAAAGAAATTGGTTTTAATAAAAGCCTGTCCCATAACGATGGACTATTAATCAATCATATAGCTACAAAAGAAGGCATTAGCTACGAAGCGTGTAATACTAAAATTACCAAGCATGTTAATGTTTTAAAATATCAGTTATCTCAAGGGGAAACAATTTCGTTTGGCATTGTAGGAGATTTGAAAAATGATGCCATTGGAAACATCGTATTTATCCCGAATCAGGAAGAATCTTTTTCTACTAATTCGTTTGGTCTGTCCACATTTCATTTTAATACGCTTGAGCAGATTAAAGACCAAAATGAACCTACACGACAACTTGTTAGAAGAACACTTCGTGCTAAAAGTACACGCCAGATTGCAGCTAGTGTAAGTTTAATCATTGGTTTATTGTTTGTTTCTCCAGAAATTAACGACGTAAACCAACAAAGTAATTTCTCAGATTTCTTACCAAAAGTTAGTAACACTGAGGTTAACGAAACTATTGCAGAAGAGGAAGCTCCAGCATACAAAGTAGCTAAAGAAGAAATTAAACCTATTGAAATTATAGAAGAAACTATAGAACCAGCAATAGTCAAGAATAGTTATTTTATTATAGCGGGTAGCTTTAAACAAATGAAGCCTGCTGAGCAGTTCTTGAAAAAACTTCATAATAAAGGAATTGAGCAGGCTGAGATTCTTGAAGCCAACAATCGCTTTAGAGTTTCTCTACAAGGTTTTACCAATAGAGAACTTGCAGTAGAAGCATTAAGTAGTTTCAGAAAGGAAAATGGACTTAGCTCCTCTTGGCTATTTACAAAAAGATAAAAGAAGTAACCAGATACAAAAAAAGCTGCTCCGACAAGAGCAGCTTTTCTATATTATAAACTAACACAATTACTTAACTAAACCTTCTGCAATCATATATTCTGCAATCTGTACAGCATTTAACGCAGCACCCTTCTTAATTTGATCGCTTACACACCAAAAAGTAATACCATTTGGATTAGAAATATCTTTTCTAATTCTTCCTACAAATACATCATCCTCGCCAGCTAAATAATACGGCATTGGATATTTATTTTCCTTCGTTTCATCAACCACGGTAATACCCTTCATTTTTTCACATTCTTCGCGAAAAGCTTCAGGTGTAACAGGTTCTTCTGTTTCCGCCCAAATAGCCTCTGAATGCGCTCTCATTACAGGAACACGAACTGTAGTTGCACTAACCTCAATATCCGAATGCATAATCTTTTTAGTTTCATTATACATCTTCATTTCCTCTTTAGTGTAACCATTATCGGTAAATACATCTACATGAGGAATTACATTAAATAGTAACTGATGCGCAAATTTCTCAACAGTCAACTCCTTATTTTCTACAAACTGCTTAACCTGCTCCTCTAATTCAGCCATACCCATAGCACCAGCTCCACTAGCCGACTGATAGGTAGAGATATGAACTCTTTTAACATGCGAAAGATTTTCTAAAGCCTTTAAAGCAACTACCATCTGAATAGTTGTACAATTAGGATTTGCGATAATATTACGTGGTGTATTTTTACAATCCAAAGCATTCACCTCAGGTACCACCAATGGCACATCATCTTCCATACGGAAAGCACTAGAATTATCAATCATGATAGCTCCATGCTTCGTAATGGTTTCAGCATACTCTTTAGATGTTCCTCCTCCAGCAGATGTTAAGGCAATATCTATATCTTTAAAATCATCATTATGTTTTAACTCCTTAACCGTAATTTCTTTTCCTTTAAAGGTATATTTATTACCCGCACTCCTCGGAGAACCAAATAAAACCAATTCGCTTAAAGGAAAATCGCGTTCCTCAAGTACTTTCAAAAACTCCTGTCCTACTGCGCCACTCGCACCAACGACTGCTACTCTCATTGAACTCTGTTTAATTATTAATAAATAAATTACGACTAAATAAAACAATTTTAGTAAATTGTATATAGTAGTAATGATGACTTTTATCATGCAAAAATATTCAATTTAGACCAAACCCAATGCTATGACTCGCTTTTTTTTAATATTCTTTTTAATCTGCAGCAATATTTCTGCTCAATTTAACGAGACTTGGGAAAATTCAGACTTTTCTTCCCCTATTAATTGGCAAGGAGACCTTAATAAATTTGAGATTGAACCTGCTGAAAATATCTTAAAACTAAATGCCATAGCGGAAATTTCAGATGCTTACATTTCCACTCAGAGTAATGCTATCAACAATGCGGTTTGGGAATTTTCGCTATCCATGACTTTTAATCCTTCCAGCTCAAACTATGCAAAAATTTTTATTGTAAGTAACCGAGCCGAATTCAATGACGAAATTGAAGGTTATTACGTGATGGTTGGGAATACACAAGACGAGGTTTCCTTATGGAAGAGAAAAAATGGTTCAAACACTAAAATCATAGATGGTGCGGATAAAATATTAAACACTTCTTCCAATCATGTTTCTATCAAAGTTACACGAGACGATAATGGGAACTGGGAACTATATTCTAAACTTGATGAAAGTTATAATTTAGAAGGAGTAACGCAAGATTCAGAAATCAATAGCTCATCTTATTTTGGGATTTATTGTAAATACACTTCTACTCGTAGTGATAAATTTACTTTTGGCACCATAAACGTAACTGGAGATAGCTTTGCAGATAAAGAGCCACCTATGGTAATATCGCACCAATTAAAAGCTGGCAATCAATTTAATTTCGTTTTTAGTGAAGATATTAATTCCGAACTGATAAGCTCAGATAACTTCATCATATCTTCAAGTAATACATCACCAGATCGTATAGATGCGGTTAACAATGAGATTAACCTATACTACAATGATTATTTAGCAGATACTCAGTCAGGACAGATTCATATTAAAAATATAGAAGATCTTCACCAGAATATTATTAATGATACCACCCTAAGTTTTTCTTATGAACGCATTAAACTGGAAGGTAGCAAGGTATCTAATCCCACTTCTATTGAATTAACTTTTAATAAGAGCCTTGAAGAAAGTACTCTTAATGAAATTCAAACTGAAGGAGAACTAAATGCGAACTTCTACGAGTCAATAAACGATTCTTGTGTGCTTTTAAGAACAACAACTGAAATAATTCCTGATAAACCATACGCCTTAACCCTTTCTAATGTTAAGGCTGATTTTGGCGATATTATTGAGCCTACCACATTTAATATTACCTATAGAGTTCCTCATAGATTTGATATTGTATTTTCAGAAATTATGCCCGATCCGAATCCAAACGTTGGACTTTCCGATACCGAATACATAGAAATTTATAATCGTAAAGACTATGCTATCAACTTAAAACATTTCACGCTATCCATTAATGGCAAAACGGTTATTTTACCGGATTACAATTTAGGCGCAAACGAATACCTTGTTATTATCAATGAAAATTATGTAGATGAATGGCCTAGCGACATATCAATTCTCCCCATAAAAAGTCTAGCAACACTACCTAACACTTCTGGCTCTTTAATTCTGTCACATCCAAACAGATTAGTTAGTGATGTTTTAAAATACCCAATACCATTAAAAGAAGCTAATTTTAAAGATGATGGCGGTTGGTCTCTCGAAAAGATTGATCTAGAAAATCAGCAAAAGGAAAGTAATTGGTTATACAGTGTAAATAATAATGGCGGCACTCCTGGCGAAGAGAATTCTGTGAATGCAATAAATACGGATGAAGTAGCACCAACCATTAAATATATTTCATTCGTTAGTGCTATCCATTACGAAATCACCTTTTCAGAATCAATCAACCCTGAGCAAATCGAATCACTCAATACTGTCATTGAACTTGCTGATATAATTCAAAAAGAAATTACCATTGATTCTATATTTTACGATAAGCTATCGATACATCTATCCAAAAATTTAACAGAGAAAATAATTTACCTTTTAATTTTTTCGGAAGACTTAGTTGACTACGCTGGGAATAAACTAAAAACCCATCATCAATACAAAATAGGTGTTCCGGAAGAAATTGACAGCTTTGATGTATGTATTAACGAGATATTATTTAATCCCGTACCTGAAGGGACAGACTTTATTGAACTCTACAACCGCTCCTCAAAAATTTTATTACAAAGCGACCTTTACCTCTCTTCCATGAGTAATTCAATTCCTGATGAATTGCATCCGATAGATAATAAAAATCAATTGTTCTTTCCAAATGATTATTTGGTGATCAGTGAGGATGTATCCGCACTTACACAAACACATCAGCATGCCAATTACATCTTTACAAATGAAAACAATATACCTTCAATGAGTGATGATGAAGGCAACATTGCCGTTACAGGACTCGATGGAGCGGTATATGATTATTTTGAATACACCGATGATATGCACTTTGAATTATTAAGAGATAAAGAAGGAATTTCTCTAGAACGAATTAATCCGAATACGTCTACTATCAACTCCAACAACTGGCATTCTGCATCGGAGCAAAGCGGTTATGCTACGCCTACTTTGCAAAACTCACAATTTTCAGATCATGCAATTTCTTCGGACTCAAAATGGGTAAACCTCGACAAAAAAGAATTTAGTCCTGATTCGGATGGAAGCGATGATTTTGTACAACTCGACTTTAAACTAGAGAAACCTGGGTGGACAGCAAACATATCGGTTTTTAATAAACACGGTCAGTTAGTTAAAAACCTGGCCGCAAACGAACTTATGGGTACCCATAACCACATTACTTGGGATGGGACAACCAATACTTTTAACAAAGCACCTATCGGCATTTACATTATTTTTGTTGATCTTTTTTCATCTTCAGGAGAAAGAAAACAGGAAAAGCTTACTGTGGTTGTTACTGCTGGTGTAAGGAGATAAAATACACTTAGCACTTTTTTTCATGCACAAGTACACATGATTTTGCACTAGTACACACCATTCGTTATCAAGTACACTTAAAATTTGGGTATGTACCATACAACCATGGGCAAGTACATCTATTTTTGCACAAGTACATACAAAATACTCTCATGTACAATAGGTTCGTGAGCAAATACACGTTTTCATTGACAGGTACAATGTTTTTTATACTCTCCCTTAATGTTTTGGCACTGGTACGGATGAAACGTGGTGAGGCACTACTAAATTTAGGAGAAATAAAAACCGACTGAGGAAGATCCCTCAAGCCGGTATATATTGTAAATGCGAATACTTTTGTTTCGCCTATGTTTTATAGCGTTGCCACCAACTCCTTTATTACTAAAGTCATGATTGGTTCTGCTTTAGCCGCAACTTCTTGCACTTCTTCGTGCGAAATTTCAACAATCTCACCCGGGACACCTGAGTCAGTTACTATAGAAACACCAAAACAAGTCATATTCATATGGCGCGCTACAATTACCTCGGGAACTGTAGACATTCCTACCACATCAGCACCTAAAATACGGAACATCTTATATTCGGCAGGCGTTTCAAATGTAGGTCCAGAAGTACCTACATAAACCCCACGTTTTAGGTTCAGGTTATTTTTATCGGCAATTTCAAAAGCTCTTTTAACCAGCTCTTTTGAATACGGTTGACTCATATCAGGAAAGCGTGGCCCCAAATCATCAAAGTTTTTACCCATTAAAGGGTTATCGCCAAACATATTGATATGATCATCAATAATCATCACATCACCTACTACAAAATCAGGATTTAAACCACCACTGGCGTTACTCACCAATAGCGTTTCAATACCCATTAGCTTCATCACTCTCACAGGAAAAGTAACTTCTTTCATGCCGTAACCTTCGTAGTAATGAAAGCGACCTTGCATAGCCACAACCTCTTTACCACCTAGGGTTCCAAAAATAAGTCTACCGTGATGTCCTTCTACCGTTGAAACTGGGAAATTTGGAATCACATCGTAATCCAAAGTGCTCTTAATATCAATTTCCTCAACTAATCCTCCCAATCCAGTACCTAAAATAATTCCGATTTTAGCCTCCGTTTTGGATTGCTCCAATATATAATTAGCAGTTTCTTTTATTTTGCTCAACATAGCTAATAAGTTTTTCTTTAAATTCTTGTTGTTTCTCGTTTAATATCTCTATTTCAATAGGTACATAAAACAGTTTTGACCTTAGACCTGACTCTTCTTTAATGATTTGCTTAAATCTAACAGCATCTTTTTCTGTTGTCAAAATATATTTATTTTCCCCTTCAATTTTCTTGAATTTATCCATTATTGCTTCAATATCTTTCTCAGAAAAATGATGATGATCTGGAAAATTTATTGAACTCACCCTATTACTTAATGTCTTCAAATGAGTAATAAAAGGCGCTGAATTAGCGATTCCGGTTACCACAATAACAGTTGATTCCTGCAGTTTCTCTTTATCAAGTTGACATCCCGTAAACACATTCAGAACACTCTGGTATCCTACTTTTGAGAAATACACAGGCTGTTTTTTTGATGGTTTTATCTTTCTAATATAATGATCCTGGTCTGCCTTTGATAAATCATTAGGACACTTGCTAAAAAGAATAATATCCGCCCTTTTTTTTCCATTCATCGGCTCCCTCAACTCTCCGGCTGGCAATATTATATCTTTCCAAAGAGGCCTATTATAATCTATTACCAAGATACTTAATCCAGGCTTTACATATCGATGCTGATAAGCATCATCCATCACAATCACATCAGGACTATTATTTAAGGATAGCAACGCTTTAATTCCCTCTACCCTCTTTTCGGCCACAGCCACGGTTAAGCCTTCAAACTTATCTTTTATTTGCTTAGGTTCATCACCAATATCCGATGCTTGCGATTTTTCATCGGCAATTAACACACCTTTTGTGGCTCGTTTATACCCACGACTCAACAAAGCTAGTTGATATTTATCCTTTAAACTATTAATGATAAACTCGGTTAATGGTGTTTTTCCTGTACCTCCAACTGTAATGTTTCCAACAGAGATTATAGGTAACGAATATGCCTTAGATTCTATTTTTCCTATGTTAAATAATAAATTGCGCATACGAACTACCACACCATATAGTAATGATATAGGTAACAACAATATCCGTATGTATTTTACAACTTTCATATTCGAAAAAAAAGGCCGTCTTTTACTAGACCAGCCTTTCTATTTTGCAAAGATATATAAACTTTAATTGAGCTCCAATTCGTAGGGCAAACGAGCTTGCATTGGGTCAGCTTCTTTTAAACCTTCTAATAACTTAACCTGCTCTATACTTAAACCAAACAAAGACTGAGACATAAAAGCATTAGCTTCCGACTTCATCCCTTTAAACATTTCCTCAATAGGCGATAGCTTCTCTGGCATCTCTTTGATTCTACAAAGCTCTAAACCAGCTTTTTCTTTGGCTATTTCAATGGCTCTATTTAAACCACCCATTACATCAACCAATTTTTTATCTACGGCATTTTCTCCGCTCCAAACTCTACCCTCTCCAACTTCTTTAATCGCATCCTTGGTTGTATTTCTACCATCGGCACAAACCCCAGTAAACACTTCATAACCTCGCTCCACATAATTCTGCATCATTGCTTTTTCTCCCGAAGTAAATTCACGAGTAACTGTTGGAAAATCGGCATATTTATTGGTTTTTACTCCATCAAATGAGATACCCCACTTTTTAGTTAGGCGCTTTAAATTAGGGATTCTGGCAAAAATACCAATTGAGCCAGTAATGGTAACAGGGCTGGCCACAATAGTATCTGCCTCGCAAGCGATATAATAACCACCTGACGCCGCTACATCACCCATAGATACAATAACAGGCTTCACTTCCTTGCAAAGCTTCACTTCTCTCCAAATAATATCTGAACCCGCAGCGGAACCTCCGGGAGAGTTTATTCTTAAGACTACCGCTTTAATACCTTCATCTTCTCTCGCCTCACGAATAGTTTTACTTAACTTCTCGGACTTGATTCCTTCATCTCCAAGATCATCAATGGCTCCTTCGGCGTAAATAACTGCAATTTTATCTTTAATTAAACCCTTAGTTTCTCTAGGTACATAAACCGATTTGTAATCTGCAAAATTTACTTGTTCAATGTCATCATCTTCATCTGTTTCTGTTAATTCTTTTAACTCTAACAGCACCTCATCTTTGTATTTAAGTCCGTCAATAATATTCGCCTTTACAAAAACTTCATTCTCCGAAAACATACCACCATTATCTGCTATGGCATTAATTTCTTCCGGAGTAATACCTCTTGATGCTGAGATACCTGCCTTAACATGTTTCCAAATAGAATTTAAATATGTGATGGTTTGTTCTTTAGCTGGTTCACTCATACCATCTAATAAAACAGGCTCAACAGCCGACTTAAATTTTCCGTGTTTGAAAACGTAGTAGTCCACGTCAAATTTATCCAACGCACTTTTATAATACATTCTTTCGGTGCTTATACCTTTTAAATCCAACATTCCTTGCGGTGGCATATACACTTTTGTTGCGGCTGAGGCCAAATAATATCCTTTTTGCGAATACATTGGCGCATAGGTATAAATAAACTTACCCGAATCTTTAAAAGCAACTAAAGCTTCTCTAATTTCATTCAAAGTAGCGTAACCAGTCATTGGGTTTCCACACTCTAAATAAATTCCATTAACATTTTTATCGCGACTTGCTTTTTTTATTTGAAAAAGAAGGTCGTTTAAGCCTATTTGAGATACTGAAAATGGAGAGTCACCGAATAAATCCGCAAAAGGATCGTCTACTCCTCTATCTACAATTGCTTTATCTAGGTTAATTGTAAGTAAAGTTCCTTCCTCAATTTCCGTTTCTTTTTCTCCTGCAGAAGCCATGGAGGCAATGACTCCAACGAATAACAACACTATGAATATTGCAGTAACAATTGACCCTACCACCGTTAGAAGTAGTGATTTGAAAAATTTTGCCATAATTTTGAGCTATTTTTGTGATTTGTGTAATACAAGCAAATATATTAAAACATATTATTATACTAAGCCGAGTTGGATTAAAATTAAGAGCTTTACATAGCTCAACACAAATTGTAGATACAAAAAGATGCATCGAGTAATATTATTAATAGGCGGAAACGAAGGAGATAGATTTTTAAATATAAGCAAAGCCAAAAACTTAATTGGAAAATCAATAGGTTGTATCCTTCAACAATCGGGTAACTACGAAAGTGAGCCTTGGGGTTTTGAGCACCAACAAAACTTTATTAATCAAGTCATTGAGGTGAATTCAACATTATCTCCCAACGAAATATTAAAAGAAGGACAAGAGATTGAAAAGGAGCTGGGTAGAAAACCTAAAACTAAAATAGGCTATGAAGGACGTACCATGGATATTGATATTTTGTTTTACAACGAGGAAATAGTAAATCAAGAAGACTTAATTATACCTCATCCTAAACTGCACGAAAGGAAATTTACTTTATTGCCTTTAATTGAAAGATGGGCCGATTTTAAGCATCCCATTTTTAAGAAAAGCTTAAAACAGTTAGGAAAAGAATGTGAAGATGAAGGTTGGGTAAGGTTAGTTGAAAGTTTATAATAATTGGGTGACATAACAAATTCCATTATTGTCACCCAATCAGCAATTAAAGTTTTGTTCCGAAGGCTAAATCACCTGCATCACCCAAACCTGGGATAATGTATTTTTTATCGTTCAGCTCTTTATCTACAGCACCAATCCATAAAGTAATTTTGTCGCTTGGCATGTTGTTTTTTACATACTCTACTCCCTCTTCACTAGCTATGATAGAAGCAATATGAATATGCTTTGGAGTTCCTTTTGTCAGGATAGCTTTGTAAGCCAATTCCATGGATGCTCCACTGGCTAACATCGGGTCGGTTAAAATAACTACTTTATCGTCAAGCGATGGAGAAGATATATATTCGATATGAATATCAAAATCGCCTTTTTCGTTGTATTTTCTATAGGCCGAAACAAAGCAATTTTCGGCACTATCGAAATAGTTTAATACACCTTGATGTAATGGTAAACCGGCTCTAAGTATGGTAGCTATAACCACATTTTCTTTGCTCACATATTCATGAGATACACCAAGTGGCGTTTGAATATCTATACTTTGATATTCCAATTCCTTACTTATTTCGTAGGCCAGAATCTCTCCCATTCTTTCTATATTCCTTCTAAACCTCAATGGGTCTACCTGAATTTCCTTGTCTCTTATTTCTGCAATAAACTGATTAAACAGCGAATTCTGTTTGTTGAAAATGTGGGTTTTCATTCTACTTATTTTTAGTATTCAAAATTATTTATGTTCTCGATGATATAATCCACCTCTACATTTGTTAAAAGCGGATACATAGGTAAACTTAAAACTTCTCGGTGTAATTGTTCGGTTATTGGTAAGCTCAAATGATTGTACTCGACATAGGCTTCCTGCTGATGGGGAGCAACAGGATAATGTATCATATTTCCAATTCCTTTTTCGTTTAAATAATCGATCAACTTTTGCCTTTTATCACACCTGATTACAAACAAATGCCACACATGACTTTCTTCGCTTATACACTGTGGCAAAATAATAGATTTATTTTTTATTTCGGTACGATACCTTTGCGCTATCTTTCTTCTTAACTCATTTTCTTTATCAAGATATTTAAGTTTTACATTTAAAATGGCTGCTTGAACTTCATCCAACCTGGAGTTAACTCCTTTATATGCATTGTGATATTTTTTCTCCGAACCGTAATTCCGAACAGCTTTAATCACCTTCGTCAAATCTTCATCATCAGTTATTACTGCACCTCCATCACCCAATGCCCCTAGGTTTTTCCCTGGATAAAAGCTAAAAGCTGCTGCATCGCCTAAACTTCCAGTCTGCTTGCCATTACAAAGCGCTCCTATGGCCTGCGCATTATCTTCAATCAATAACAAATCATTCCTCTTCGCAATATCAATCAACTTATCCATACCCGAAACTTGTCCGTATAAATGCACTGTCAATATAGCTTTGGTTCGCGAAGTAATATTTCTTTCAACTTCCGCAGGATTTAAATTAAAGGTATTTACATCAGGCTCAACAAAGATGGGTTTTAGTTTATTTTCAGAGATAGATAAAACTGTAGCTATGTAGGTATTCGCAGGAACTATAACTTCATCTCCTTCCTGGAGTTTACCCAATTCTAAGTATCCTCTTAAAATCAAGGAGAGTGCATCTAAACCATTTCCTACCCCAATAACATTTCTAATACCAACATAATTTCCTAAAGTCTCTTCAAATCGCTCAACTCCTTTTCCTAGAATATACCAACCAGAATCCACAAAAGACTCAAACGCCTTCATATACTCTTGCTTGTGCTGAAGGTTTTGCCTATGTAAATCCAAAAATGGTATTTTCATAAATAAGATTTTAAAAGGGATAAATGAAATAATGCATATATTTGAGCGTTTGCAAAGATAAAAAATCAATGTGTTATAACGAGGTCAGCAAGATAGAACTTCCAAAAATTAAAGATTTACGTGGTAATTTATCTTTTTTAGAGGAACACAAACACATCCCGTTTAAAATAAATAGGGTGTATTGGATATATGATGTTCCTGGCGGAGAAGAGCGAGGAGGCCATGCCTTCGTTAATACCAATGAGTTTATTATACCACTATCTGGAGGTTTTAAAGTTGAAGTAATTGAGGGTGAAAAGAATTCAAACTTTCAACTGGATACAACGAATCACGGCTTATTTATCCCTAAAATGACTTGGCGAAAAATAACTGGTTTTTTATCTAACAGCGTTTGCCTAGTCGTTACAGATACTAAACATAAAGATAGCGAATATGTACGTGACTATATGGAGTATATTAAATTGTTAAAAAAGGAGTAATGGCCAACATTGAAGATTGCAAAATAATAACATTACCTAAAATCCCTTCAGAAAAAGGATCGTTGAGCTTTGCAGAAGCTGAAGGCATTATTCCATTTGATATTAAACGGGTGTATTTTACTTATGACATTCCCGCTGGTGCAGAAAGAGGCGGACATGCGCATAAAAATCTTTCGCAACTTATAGTAGCAGCCAGTGGAAGCTTCAATATAATTATTAACGATGGAAAGAAAGAGAAGACAATCTTTTTAAATAATCCAAGAAATGGATTAATTATACATTCAGGTATCTGGAGAGAAATAAATGAATTCAGTTCTGGAAGCATTGTACTAGTAATAGCATCCGAACTTTATTCAGAAGATGATTACATAAGAGATTTTATAAAGTTTAAGAATAGTATATGTTAGAGGTTGTAAGGTATACTAAAGAAAAAAAACAAGAATGGGATGAGTTTGTAAGCCAATCTAAAAACGGACTCTTTTTATTCAAGCGTGATTTCATGGAGTATCATTCGGATAGGTTTGAAGATTACTCTTTAATGGTTTATAAACAAAGTAAACTTGTTGCCATTCTCCCTGCCAATATTGTAGATAATCAAATATTTAGTCATCAAGGATTAACTTTCGGAGGGATCATCATCAAATATAAAACTACTTCAAATGAGTATCTTAAAATTGGAAATTTCTTAAATAGTTACCTAGTATCAAAAGGCGTTAAAGCAGTAACAATAAAGTGTATTCCTGAAATATACAAAACACATTTTGGAGGAGAAGAAGAGTATTTTTTATTTAAGATGAATGCCAACAAAACATCGAGCTACCTTTCCTCTGTTCTTGATTTAACAAAACCATTCTTCAAATCAAAAGGTAGAAAGTCCTGCCTTTCAAAGGCAATAAAAAATAATGTAGAAGTCTCCTTTAGTGATGACTTAACATCGTTTTGGAACATATTGGAAGATAACCTTTCTATAAAATATGATTGTAAACCAGTTCACTCTTTATCTGAAATAAAAACTTTGAAAAATAGATTTCCTGATAACATAAAACTTATTTTAGCAAAGAAAGATGAAACAGTAATAGCAGGTATTCTTTTATTTTATTTCAATAACATTTTAAAAATACAATATGTCAGCTCTACCGACAATGGAAATCAAATTGGGGGAGTAGATGCTATTTATAACTCTATTATAAATTCAAAAAATATTATTGATAAAATTGACATGGGTCATTCCAATGAATCTGACGGACTCACCTTGAACCATAATCTATTGAAGCAAAAGAATAGTTTTGGAGCAAGGGGTGTAATCAATAATGTCTATAAATACTCTTTAGTAATGTAGAATTATCTCAATAAAATTAAACCAATCAACAGTACACTCTCCGATTATGAATATCAATTCTAGAGATACCATTTTAACTTTTTTAGGAATAATTTTATACTTTATTTCAATAATGTTTCAGGGTTTTGATGTTTGCGATGAAGGTTTTGCACTCTCATCATATCAACAAGTTTTTAACGCTCCATCTTCAATTGAGTACAATATGCTATTTTGGCTTACCTCGATAATTGGAGGAGCATGGTATACCATTTTACCAGCTGGTGGAATCCTCAGTTTCCGTATACTAGGAGCAATCACGATTATTGCTACCATGTTAATATCTAGAAACATCCTTAAACCGTATATTCCCAACAAACACATCATCATCGCTTTACTAATGATAATGGTGAGTAAAGGAATTGGCGTAGTTAATTTTAGCTATAACACATTATCTGGTTTTATGTCAGTCCTTGTTCTGTATTATTTTTTTAAAGGATTGATCAATCATAAAAAAGCTTTCATCTTTTTAGCTGGCTTTTGTACTGGCATAAGTGCTTTCGCAAGTCTTCCAACCATAACTATTTCGGCACTCATTCTCCTTATTCCATTTTATCATATTCAGTGCAAGCAAAGCAGTTGGAAAACAAATTTAAGGTTAATGGGATACTACTGCATAGGAATTCTAGTTGGAATAGTACTAACATTAACAATCATGCACCTTCTGGGACATTTAGAAATATTTAGAAAAGCCCTTTCTATGATTAGCCAGCACTCTATAGAATCTGACAGCAATCATAATATATTCATTCTAGTAAAGAAATACATTATTGACTATGTTGGTGTGATAAAAACCGGTTCAATACTTTGCGTTGGCACTTTTATATTACTAATAGTTCAAGAACAACTATCTAGTAAAATATTAACAAAAATATGCAATGTCTTTATTGGTATATTTTACATTTTTATTCTCATACAGAATCCAATTTTCACCACTTATTTTATATGTATAGCGAGTTGCACAATTGTGGCCTTTAACAAAAATAGAAGCTCTCAAATTAGGCTTATTGCTTTTGGCGCATTGGTTACCTCTATTTTTCTTCCTATCGGTACCGACCCTGGAATACATAGCATCGGTCATACTTCAATATGGATTGCATTACCTTTTTTCTTTTTTCTTTTGTGGGATATTAAAAACATAAAATTATCATACAATAACGTTTATACTAATCAATTTATCTCTATCTGTAGGAATCGATTAAAAAGTATCTCTATTATATTTATCTTTGCTTTTTTTGTTGTAAAATTATATTTCATTGCCAATGGTGCCTATTTTGATCCCGGAAGCAGGTTAAACAAAACAGCAAAAATAAACTCTCCTCTTGCACAACACGTACACACCACACCAGAAAGAGCCTATGTTTGCAATATAATTATAAGTAAATTAAAGGAAATAGTAAAACCTGGAGAATATTTAATGGTATATGATAAAATGCCTATGTTACATTACTTAACAAATACTAAACCATATGTATATAACCCTTGGATCTGGGCGTATGACAGCTTTAATTTTGAACAACAGCTTTGTCGAGCAGAAAGCGAAATTGACATCTTACCTATAGTATTAGTTCATAAGTTCGAAACAATATTCTCATTTTCTGAACCTATTTACAACTACCTTGATGAAGATAGATCAGAAACTTATTTAAACCGGGTAAAAAGTCACATAGCTTTAAAAACATTCTTAAACAGGAATAATTATAGTATTTTATGGGAGGATATTTATTACACAATATATAGCTCTGAAAAAAAACAAAATGAAGATTAAACAAATTTATAATCTTAGAATATATCTTAAACATCCGCTCTCTATTACCTTATTAATTGGTTTGTTTTTACGCGCCATATTAGCAATTGCTTACCAGATTCCTGTGTTTGAGCCTGACTCTCATGCATACAGAGAGTTGGCTTCTTACATTATTAAAGGTAAACTTCTTCAATATGACGGATGGCGCACCCCAGGATACCCACTATTACTATTTACCTCTTTAGGGAGGTATTATCTGATTGTAGTATTTATTCAAACAATAATGCAAACTACATCTACATTTCTTCTATATGATTTATTAAAACGGCGACTGCCTAGTAGATATGCATTTATCTCTACTCTTTTCTTTTACACCCTTGTGAAGGTTATGATGTATGAATATAACATATTAACAGAATCTGCAACCTTATTTACATTAACTCTATCAATATGGATAATTATTAGATACGAACTTATTTTACTGAAAAGTGGTTTAAAGTTTTATCTTATCACCTCTTTGATACTAACATTCTGCTTTTTAATACGCCCAATGTTTATTTACATCCCTCCTATACTAGCTTTATTCATGGCCTTTAACATTAAAAAAAAGAAGCTTGGTATTCATATAAAAAAAGTACTAGTCATTTTAATCTTCCCATTTATCGCTTATTTTAGCTGGTGCTCGCTCAACCTCATAAATAATAATTGGTTTACTGTTACTACGTACTCTGGAATAAATCTTGCGCAAACAACAGTAAAGTTTTTTCACCTACCTAAGGGTGAGCACGATGATATTAGCTCTATTTACCAAAAACATATCGACGACTCCTTTGAAATTTATAAAAATCAACAAGAGAATAGTAATTCTTTCCTTACAGTTAAAAAAAATATGGATTTTGAATCAATAGAAGCCCTTTCTATATGGCGAGCTTACGATGAGCTGATAGAGCAAACCCAACTAACTGGCCCTGAATTATCACACCTTTTACATAAAATAAGCAAAAAATTAATCATCCACAACCCTAAGGAATACCTACAACAAGTAGCCCAATCTTGGTATCTCTTCTGGACACATAGGGATATCCCTATCAAAAATGAAAACATAAGGATTCCAGAAATCATTAACATTTATACATTACTATTAGGCATACAAAAAATACTGCTAGTTATTCTTAGTATTATATTAATTCCAGCTATTATCATTGCAATTCACACCAGTATAAAGAGTAAGGTATTTATTAATACTAATAATTTCCTTTGGGTAATAATAATCATAGGCTCAGTACTGCAAGCCTTAGTTACATTCGGAGGTAACCCTAGATTTCTTTACCCATTCATTCCAATAATCTTGATAATATGTGCAAATACATTCTTGAATCTAAAAAATAGACTTAATCGTAACTAATCAATAATAACGTTAAAATAATTTTTTATATTTCTAATAATCTCTATAGAAACATCTTTACTTACAGCCTCAATAATGTATACTGAAATAATATTCCCTGTTCCATCACCTACGGTAACCTCATCGCCTTTATTCTTAATTGAGTAATCTTGAAGAATCCTAAACTGTTTCTTGTCATCTATATTAACGGAACGGAATTTACCACTAACAGTTGATCTTAAAATCAATTGAAAAATACAATCATTTATATTGTAACTTGAAATAGTAATTGGCGTCTTTATTGCCAGTTGAAATGCACATTTTGACACATTCACTCCACAAGCAAACTCAATAGCTTTAGGTATAAAATTCCCTCCGAATCTAGGGCCTAATTCAATAAAAACAATCTCTCCGTTTTTGTTAATTCTTGCCTCGACATTAATTCCCCCATTTTTATATCCAATAGTTTCAACAAACCTCTTTAGTTCATCAATTAATTTTTCTTTTAAAACTATAGGGATTGTCGTTGGAAAAGTCGTTGCTATTGGAGAAAACCTCAATGCCCCTTCTCCAAAATACTGGTCTCCCAGACACTGAAATAACAACCTTCCATTCTGTACAATTGCATCTCCATGAACTTGTTTGAAATCAGTTTCAATATATTCCTCAATAATTACCTCTTTCTTAAAAGAATAGCTTAAAGCAAAATCAATTTTCTCCCTTAACCCTTCAATTTCATTTATAATCTGAACACCTTTGCTCCCCGCCCTGTCAGTTGGCTTTATAATCAAAGGTAAATTCAAATCATCAAGATTTAATTGATCATACTTTTCAATCACTTGAAATTTTGGAGAAAGAAAATTATTGGCACATAGAAATTCTCTAAACAACTTTTTACTAGCCATAATCTCAACTGCCTCAAAAGGATTGTAATGCATATTTAATTCACGCGCAATTTTATTTGCAGCTACCGCTCCTATATCCGTACTAAATGCACAAACAGCATTAATTCTATTTTTCTTAGCAGTAGATATTAGTTTATTAACATCTAGTAAACTAATATTTTTACTAACATTCCCATAAAAGTGTCCAATGTTTTCGGGATTATTATCGCATGTTATTACAATATACCCCTTCTGCTTAGCAAGATTAATTAAATCAACATGATCATCTAAAGCTGGGATTATTAGAATTTTTTTCTGTTTCTTTAACACTGTTCTTCTTTAAATTCTTAATTTTCTTGTAAAAATAGTTTTATTCAATTATTTACATACATCTTTTCCAATACTATATAATTTTGCGCATCGTTTGGCATGAAACATTTAATATTTATTCAAATTACATGAAAGTACTATTACTTGGCGAATACAGCAGCTTACATTACAATTTAGCAATAGGACTAAAAAAACTGGGAATGGATGTAACCCTTGCTTCAACTGGAGATGGATGGAAAAACGTACCTAGAGATATAGATTTAAAACAACCCAAAAAACTTAAGCATTTACTATTTGCTTTGAAAATTATAAAAACTCTGCCTAAACTAATTGGTTATGATATTGTACAACTCATTGCACCTAATTACTTAGTTACTTCTCCTTTATTCTGTAGGATTCATTTTAATATTTTAAAAAGGTTTAATCCTAATATATTTATGTGTGCAACAGGGATGGACTATTTCTATGTAAATAAAGCACTAAAACAAGAACTTAAATATTCAATTTTCTACATATCTGATGCAGCCAGTAATATGCACGTTAAATCTTTAAAGTCGTTCGCTACAGCCCCATCCATTAAGAAACTAAATATTATAACAAGTAACCATTGCAAGGGTATAATTGCCACATCAACTGGATACCACAAAGCGTACATAGACCACTATCCAGACAAAACAATTTACATTCCACTACCTATTGATACGAATAAGTATAAATTTACTAGTAGCATTAATCCTGAAACTAAAAAAATTAAGTTTTTATTAGGCCTTATGAAAGACCGCGTAAAACTGAAAGGGACGGATAGGATTAAAAAGGTATTAGAACTTCTTAAAGAAAAGTATCCGAACGAAGTTGAGTTAACCATTGTAGACTCTGTGCCATTTGAAGAGTATGTACATTTAGTCAACAATTCTCATATTCTATGCGATCAACTTTATGCTTACGGCATAGGCATGAACGGATTAATAGCTCAATCAAAAGGTTTAATAGTTGGAGGCGGGGCCGATGAAGAAATGTATAATTCTTTAGGCGAAGACAATAACAAACCTATTCTAGATCTAAATACCAGTAACGAGGAGATGCTGAAAACTTTTGAAAAGATTATCGAAAACAAAAGGAAATTAGTTCAGCAAGCTCATAAAAGTCGAGAGTTCGTAGTTAAACATCACGATTGTGAAAAAGTCGCACAACAATATTTAACTTTCTGGAAAAGTAAGATATCTTGAAAAAACCAATAGACATACTTCGTTATCTTTCGAGAAAAAAAATAATAAAAATCTCCTTTACTAACTCACAACAAGTGTTGTTAAGGTTTATTTTAGGGATGTTAAATATTAAAATTATTTCTACATGGCTTGGCGCATCAGGCATGGTATTATTAGGTCAGTTTAATAGTTTTACACAAATCATTTCCAATTTTTCTGGAGTAGGCATACATCAAGGCATCACTAAGCTTTGTTCTCAATATAAAAACAGCAATAAAAAAAGGTACCTAATTATTGGGAATAGCCTTTTTCTTGTTACTGTTTTAAGCCTAATCACCTCCCTAATTGTATATATATTCGCTGCAAAAATATCATTGTATTTATTGCATTCTCTACAGTACTATATTTATATTAAACTAAGTGGATTTCTTACTTTTTCATTATCATTTAATAATGCTATTTTAAGTATTTTTAATGGCCTTGAAAACTACAAAACATATATCAGAGCTAATATATGGTTTGCTATTATAACCTTCTTAACATCAATCCCTTTTATTTACTATTTTAATATTGATGGTGCAATTACTGCACTTTATTTAACTTCTGTAATTAATTCATTCCTTGCTATATATTATTCAAGAAAGTTGATTATTCCGACATTAAAAGCCTTCTCCATCTCAAAATACATCAACAAACGCCTATTAGGTTTTGGATTAATGCTACTCTTTGCTACTAGTATTTCCCAACTTAGTTCTATATTAATTAGAAATGTAATTATAGAAGCATACTCCATGGAATTAGCTGGATGGTGGGAAGGGGTATCAAGAATTTCAAAGAACATATTCTCCTTAGGTGTTGCTGCTCTATCACTATACTACCTACCTCAAATATCAAAAAATAAAAAGCGTATAGAGCTCAATAAACTTATTTGGGACTCAATAAAAATAACGATGCCTATTATTCTTATTGCAATCTTTATTATATTTTTAAGTAGAGAATTAATCGTTTATTTTCTATTCTCTTCCAGTTTCGAAGGAATGGAGAACCTTTTTTTGTACCAGAATATAGGTGATGCCATTAGGCTATTTAATTGGTTCTTTGCCATTACTTTTATCATTAAGGAGAAAATTAAAATATACATTATCTCAGAAATATGCATGGCTATTATTTATTATACACTAATACATTCTATTATACCCTTTGTTACAATAGAAAAAAGCACTTTGCCATATTTGATTAACAATGTTATATATTTGTTCTTGTCACAATTTTTATATCGGAAATACATATTATAACATGCACATTCCTATTGTTTTTAGTTTCAATGATAAATATACAATTCCTGCAGGGGTATGCATTACTTCGCTTTTAAGTACTGCTTTTAAAAATAATTTCTATGAAATTCATATTTTATATGGACAGAACAGACTTAACCAAGCGAACCAAAAGAAAATAAAACAATTAGAAAAAGAATATAGTAATTGTGCTATTTCTTTTGTAAGCGTAAATAATAAGTTTAATAATGCATATGAAATTAGAGATGTAAGTCTAGATACATATTTTAGATTATTAATCCCAAGCATATTTGCAGCGCATTCAAGGGTAATTTATTGCGATGTGGATATCATATTCAAAAAAGATATATCTGGTCTCTTAAAAACTAACTTAACTAATAAATGTATTGCTGGTGTAAAAGAATATCCGAATTCTATCTTACACCCCAAGGTAAAAAGACATATATCTAAGCTTGATCTAGAGGCAAGCAAATACATTAATGCAGGAGTACTAATATTTAATAATGATATTATTAATTCCCATAAGAATTATGAAACATTGATAAACAGCCATATGAAAAGGAAATTTAAATATCAAGATCAAGATATTTTAAACATCATATTTAAAAATGAAATTAAATTCCTCCCTGATAGTTACAATTATAACTATAACTCCATCGAACAAGGAATAAACATTATAGACCCTCACATTATACATTACACTTTACAAAAACCATGGAACCAACCAAAACTATTTAGCCAGTATTGGTGGGATAATTACGCAAATTCTATTTTCTATGATGAGAAATTTTACTTTTCGCATATAAAAGAAAATTATAGCTATTTTGATATAGTAATTAATTTAGGAAGGAGATTAAATAAAATAGGGCTTTTTCATTTATATCGATTCTTACAACGATTCTCAAAATCATAACTCCCCCTCATCCGAAAAACTATAAAATCCACCATCTGTCACGATAATATGATCTAGTACAGGTAAATCAAGAATTTTACCTGCCTCTTTAAGTTTGAGTGTTATGTTTTTGTCTTGCTGACTAGGTTGCTTATTTCCAGAAGGATGATTGTGGCAAAGTATAATAGAAGAAGCCAGTTGGTCAATACCTGCTTTCATAATTAATTTAGTATCCATCACGGTTCCCGCTATACCTCCTTGGCTAATTTTCTGGGTACTGATCACCTTATTAGCTCTATTTAAAAGTAGAATCCAAAATTCTTCGTGCGGTAAATCGGCCAAAACTGGGTGCATTAAATCAAATACATCTCTACTGCCAGTAATCTTAGGTTTCTCTTTGACCTCACTCAATTTCCTACGACGCCCCAACTCCATGGCTGCTACAATACAAATGGCTTTAGCTTCGCCTATCCCTCTATAATCTCGTTTAAGTTTTTCGATGGTTGTCTTCCCAAGCTCGTTTAGATTATTACCTACATCATTTAAAATACGCTTAGAAACATCTACGGCAGATTCTTCCCTATTTCCTGAACCAATTAATATGGCAATTAATTCAGCATTTGATAAACTGGAAATTCCTTTGGAGAGTAATTTTTCTCGGGGCCTGTCTTCAACAGCCCACTCTTTAATACTCAGTTTTTGGTAAGTCATGGCATTTTCGTTTATAACATAAGATATAAATTTCTTTATTATAAACCAATCTTAACCATAACAAAAAAACCTCCACGTTAAGACGTGAAGGTTCTCTTGAGTACTCCGTAGGGGAATCGAACCCCTGTTACCAGGATGAAAACCTGGCGTCCTAACCCCTAGACGAACGGAGCAGACAAAGCTTTAATTAAAGCTTGTTGATATGCTTGGCTAACTTAGATTTTAAGTTAGAAGCTTTATTCTTATGAATAATGTTTCTTTTGGCCAACTTATCAAGCATTGCAGCTACTTTTGGATACATTTCTGTAGCAGCTTCTTTTTCACTTGTATCACGCAATTTTCTTACCGCGTTACGAGCAGTTTTTGCAAAATACTTGTTGTGAACTCTTTTTTTCTCTGCTTGGCGAATTCTTTTTAACGCCGATTTATGATTTGCCATCTTGTATAACCCTAAATTTCTAATCTTTTTAAAAGTACTCCGTAGGGGAATCGAACCCCTGTTACCAGGATGAAAACCTGGCGTCCTAACCCCTAGACGAACGGAGCATTAAAACATTCAACGTTTCTTTGTTTTTAAATGCGGATGCAAAGATATAGCAAATTATAAACACTCCAAATATTTTCTGAAAAAAAATGAAATATTTTTCACCACGTATTGAACCTTAGCATTTTAATATGTCGCAAATATCTAATTCATAGGGCTTTTTTAACGATTCCTATAAAATAGATGACAATAATCTTGTGTTATAAAGGTAATCTTTTTTACTTTTGCATCATCAAGTTTAAGGATAGTGGATGGATTTGACTGATTGCAACCACTCTAAAAAAGTGCTAAAACGCATTATATCTTTTCTTTTTTAGCTATCCACATATTTATTAATATATAATTATTAAATGTAATGGCTTATTTATTTACATCGGAGTCCGTTTCAGAGGGACACCCAGATAAGGTAGCAGACCAAATTTCGGATGCATTGTTAGATGAATTCTTACGACAGGATTCCGAATCGAAAGTAGCTGCAGAAACATTAGTTACTACTGGCTTGGTTGTTTTAAGTGGAGAAGTAAAAACAACTGGTTATGTTCCCGCTCAAAACATTGCTCGTAAGGTAATCGAACGCATTGGTTATACTAAATCGGAATATATGTTTGATTCGGGTTCATGTGGAGTAATTTCTGCCATCCATGAGCAAAGCGAAGATATTAACCGTGGTGTTGAAAGAGAAGACGAAGAGAACCAAGGTGCAGGTGACCAAGGTATGATGTTTGGTTATGCTTGTAAAGAAACAGAGGGATATATGCCTTTCCCACTTCAACTTTCTCATCAATTATTAATTGAGCTTGCAGCCATTCGCCGAGAAGGTAAAGAGATGACTTACCTTCGTCCTGATTCAAAGTCGCAAGTAACGATGGAATATGGTGATGATAACAAACCTGTTAGAGTTCATACTATAGTAATATCTACGCAGCACGATGATTTCGATGAAGAAGTTGCCATGTTGGCCAAAATCAAACAGGATGTGAAGGATATATTGGTTCCTCGTGTTAAAGCAAAATTAAGCACTAACGAACAATCCTTAATCGATGATAACTTTATATTACATGTAAACCCAACGGGTAAATTTGTAATTGGTGGTCCTCATGGAGATACAGGCTTAACTGGTCGTAAGATTATTGTGGATACATACGGTGGTAAAGGTGCTCACGGTGGTGGTGCATTTTCTGGTAAAGATAGCTCAAAGGTTGATCGTTCTGCTGCTTATGCTGCTCGCCACATTGCTAAAAACATGGTAGCTGCTGGAGTAGCAGAGGAAGCATTAGTTCAAGTAGCTTACGCAATTGGCGTTGCAAAACCTGTAGGTTTATTCATTAATACTTACGGAACTTCGAATGTTGATTTAAGCGATGGGGAAGTTGCAGAAAAGATAAATGACATATTTGATATGCGACCTGCAGCAATTGTAAAAAGGTTTGGACTTAAAAACCCAATCTTTGAACCAACAGCAGCTTATGGTCACGTGGGAAGAAAACCATATACACAAAAAGTAACCGTAAAAGAAAACGGCGTTGATGTAGAGAAAGAAGTAGAGTTCTTTACCTGGGAGAAATTAGATTACGTTTCTAAAATAAAAGAAGCTTTCAACTTATAAGCTGAATTAATTTATATTATCATAACTAAGGCTATTCGATTAATTTCGGATAGCCTTTTTTTTGTTGCTTATTCTTTTAAGTAATCTTGATGCTTTTTTAAATCAAACCATTACCTTTGTGTTCATCTAAAAAGGGGTGCCTAACATTTCAGGCTGAGATTATACCCATTGAACCTGCGCAGGTAATGCTGCGAAGGGATTCGTGAATTACCTCAGTATACTTTTTGGCACCATATGTTTAATCGTATCTAAACAGATACACAATATTAATGTATGGTTATTTTTATTAATGATGAAAAGAAGATAGTGGAACAAGATATTGTTGTTGCTACACTTCTTGAAGAATTAAAACTCACCAACAGTCCGGGTATGGCTTTAGCGGTCAACAACCAAATTGTGCTTCAACAAAACAGAGCAACCACAATACTTAAGGAGAATGATAAAGTGTTAATTATTTCCGCTGCAAAAGGCGGTTAAACATTCATTCTTAATAGATAAGCAGAATCATTCAAACAAAAATCGCAAAACAAAATAAACATCGATGAAATCATCCAACTTTTCAAATATAACCAGAGGAGCTTTTCCTAAATCAAAAAAGATATACGTAGACGGAACACTGCATAACATTAAAGTTCCAATGCGTGAGATTAATCTTAATGGAGATAATACCCCCATCACTATTTACGATACTTCAGGCCCATACACCGATCCTAATTACGAGATGGATTTAACAAAGGGTTTGCCAGCCATACGAGAAGAGTGGGTAATGGAAAGAGGCGATGTGGATCAACTTTCGGAAAAAACTTCGGAGTATGGAAAAGCTCGCTTAAATGACGAAAGCCTAAATGAGGTTCGTTTCGAACATCATAGGATCAAGCCTCTAAAAGGCAAAGAAGGAAAACCGGTTACTCAATATTATTATGCCAAGCAAGGCATCGTAACGCCTGAAATGGAATACGTGGCTATTCGCGAAAACCAGAAGTCAAAAGAATACTATAAAGCAGAAGGCTATTCGCAAGAAGAAATTGATGCCATCGAATTTATTACACCCGAATTTGTGCGTGATGAGATTGCTGCTGGCAGAGCCATTTTACCAGGAAACATCAATCACCCAGAATCAGAACCAATGATTATTGGTCGTAACTTCTTGGTAAAGATTAATGCTAATATTGGAAACTCTCCTACGACTTCAAGTATTGAGGAAGAAGTTGAAAAAGCAGTTTGGTCTTTCCGATGGGGAGCAGATACTATCATGGACTTATCAACAGGTGCTAATATTCACGAAACCAGAGAATGGATTATTAGAAATTCTCCAGTACCTGTAGGAACAGTTCCACTATATCAGGCTCTTGAAAAAGTAGGTGGCGATGCCGAAAAGTTAAGTTGGGAAATTTATAAGGATACCTTAATTGAGCAATGCGAGCAAGGTGTCGATTATTTTACCATTCATGCTGGCATCTTAAAAAAACTAGTAGAAACTACTGCAACTAGGACTACTGGTATTGTATCTCGTGGAGGATCTATCATGGCCAAATGGTGTTATTCACATAATCAAGAAAACTTCACTTATACCTATTTTGAAGAAATTTGTAAGATTCTAGCGCAATACGATGTAGCAGTTTCTTTAGGAGACGCCATGAGACCAGGAAGTATTAAGGATGCCAACGACAAAGCACAGTTCGGAGAATTAGAGACTTTGGGCGAGTTAACCAAAATTGCCTGGAAACATCATGTACAAGTAATTATTGAAGGCCCTGGTCACGTACCTATGCATATGGTTAAAAAGAATATGGACATGCAGTTGAAGCATTGTCACGGAGCTCCTTTTTACACCTTAGGACCTTTAGTTACTGATATTGCCCCTGGTTACGACCACATTACATCGGCCATTGGAGGAAGCATGATTGCTTGGCACGGAACAGCGATGCTATGTTATGTAACCCCGAAAGAACACCTTGGTCTTCCTAATAAAGAAGATGTAAGAACAGGCGTGGTTACCTACAAGCTTGCAGCTCACGCAGCGGATTTAGCCAAAGGTTTTCCAGGTTCTGATATCAGAGACAATGCCATGAGTAAAGCTCGTTTTGAATTTAGATGGCACGACCAGTTTGCTTTGGCTTTAGATCCTGAAAAAGCCATTAAAGACCATGACGAAACCTTGCCAGACGAAGAGCAAAAACAGTCGCATTACTGTTCTATGTGTGGTGAGCATTTTTGCTCTATGCGCGCTAATTACGAGGTTAGAGAAAAAATGGAAGCAGCAACAGCAGCAGCAGCTTGCAGCAAAGATTAAATAACAATGAAGCAAGCTCCTTTTGTATTAACTATTGCAGGGCATGATCCAAGTGCAGGTGCAGGAATAACAGCAGATTTAAAGACCTTTGAACAGCATAGCGTTTATGGTTTTTCTGTTGTTACTGCTATTACGGTGCAAAACGATCATCAGTTTTTGGCTAATCATCCTGTAGGTATAGATGTGATTCTTCATCAGATAAAAATATTAATGGAGAGTTACCCTATTGATGTGGCCAAAATTGGACTGGTTAATAGTTTTGATGAACTAAAGGAGATTATAGCTTTATTAAAAAATAGGAACCCAGATATAAAGATTATCTGGGACCCAATTATAAAAAGTAGTTCTGGTTTTAACTTTCATCAGGATATGTCTATCGAGGAAGAAATTCTCAATAAACTATTTCTGATTACGCCCAATTATAATGAGTATGAGATGCTCAAAAATAAAGGTATTGATTTATTTAAATACTCTTGCTTATTAAAAGGTGGGCACAACAAAGAAAAACCCGGAACAGACATTTTAATTACAAATGGTGAACAAACCGAAATAGAAGGCAAATCCTTTCATGGTCAATCAAAACATGGTACAGGATGCGTATTGTCTTCAGCTATTTCGGCCAATCTTGCTCATAACTTAGGTATTCTGCAAGCCTGCATTCAAGGCAAAAAATATGTAGAGCGATTTATTCTGAGTAACGAAGGCAATCTTGGGTTTCATCAACAACAATAACAATCATGGATAAATTAACAATAGCGGATAAAACATTTAATTCCAGATTATTCTTAGGCACTGGAAAATTTAGTTCTAACCAATTGATGCAAGATTCTATTGTAGCTTCTGGTTCGGAATTAGTGACCGTTGCCTTAAAAAGAGTAGACATGAAAAGTGGTGCTGACGATATGCTGAAGCACCTCAATATTCCTGGTGTAAATTTATTACCTAACACAAGCGGTGTTAGAAATGCTAAAGAGGCTGTTTTTGCAGCTCAGTTGGCTGCCGAAGCTTTAGGTACTAAATGGCTAAAACTTGAAATTCATCCCGACCCAAAATACTTATTACCTGATGGGGAAGAAACGCTTAAAGCGTGTTACGAACTGGCCAAAGAAGGTTTTATCATCCTCCCATATATCCATGCCGACCCTGTTCTTTGCAAAAAGCTAGAAGATGCAGGTGCTTCTGCAGTAATGCCACTAGGTTCACCTATTGGTACCAACCAAGGTTTAAAAACAAAAGAATTTTTAAAAATAATCATCGAACAATCTAATTTACCTGTGATAGTGGATGCTGGAATTGGTGTTCCATCTCACGCTGCTGAGGCCATGGAATTAGGCGCCGATGCTGTTTTGGTAAATACGGCTATCGCGGTAGCGCATGACCCTGTGCAAATGGGAGAAGCATTTAAAATGAGTGTACAAGCTGGCAGAATAGGCCATTTATCGGGACCTGGAGCCGTGCGCCAACAAGCAGAAGCCAGCAGCCCATTAACCAGTTTTTTAAGCGAACTATAAGCCATGTCTTTTAAAAATATTCATCAACAATATAATTGGGAAGAAACTACTCAATCTATCGAAAGCAAAACTGCCCAAGATGTAGAATTTGCTTTAACTAAGGATAGAATTGACTTGGAGGATTTTAAAGCATTAATTTCTCCTGCTGGCGAAAATTATTTGGAACAGATGGCTCAACTCAGTCATCGCTTAACGCAAAAGCGTTTTGGTAAAACCATTCAGTTATACATTCCGCTATACTTATCCAATGAGTGTGCCAACGGATGTATTTATTGCGGTTTTAATTGTCAAAACAAAATCTCTCGACACACGCTAAACAAAGATGAGATTCTGAAGGAGGCGGAGATAATTAAATCGATGGGATTTGAGCATTTGCTGTTGGTAACTGGCGAACACCTAAGAAATTGCGGCGTGGATTATATCGAAGAAGCTATTCAGTTGCTTCGCCCCCACTTTGCTTCGCTATCTGTAGAGATTGCCCCGATGGATTTACCAGATTATAACCGCTTACAAAAACATGGTTTAAATACGGTATACGTTTATCAGGAAACTTACCACAAGGAAAGGTATTCTATTTATCACCCACGTGGTAAAAAAGCTGATTTTGATTATAGGTTAGAAACACCTGATAGGCTCGGAAAAGCAAATATTCACCGGATAGGCCTAGGTTGTTTATTAGGCTTGGAGAACTGGAGAACAGATAGTTTTTTCACGGCTCTTCACCTTCAGTATCTCGAAAAGACTTATTGGCGAACTAAGTATAGCATTTCTTTTCCTCGCTTGCGCCCGCATGCAGGTAGCTTTGAGCCTAACTATCCTGTTAACGACAAGCAACTAGTTCAACTCATTAGTGCTTATCGAATTTTTAATGGAGAATTAGAAATATCATTAAGCACACGCGAAAATCCAATTTTCAGAAACAATATGATTGGACTTGGTGTTACGAATATGAGCGCAGGCAGCAAAACCGAACCTGGAGGATATGCCAATCCTAACAAAGAGCTCAAGCAATTTGAGGTCTCGGATGAACGCAGTCCTGCCGAAGTTTCTGGCGTTATTCAATCCGCAGGATACGAAACAGTATGGAAAGATTGGGATCAATGCCTCATGTAATTAAATTTAAGTATGTCGATAGATTTAGAAAGATATAACCGTCAAGTCATGCTACCTGGCATGGGCGAAGAGGGTCAAGAGAAATTAAGTAAAGTAAGCGTATTGGTTGTTGGTGCTGGAGGCCTTGGCTGTCCTGTTATTCAATACCTCACTGGGGCAGGAATTGGTACTATTGGTATTATTGATGCCGATGATATTAGCCTGACTAATCTTCAACGTCAGATATTATATACCGAAGAAGAAATTGGCATGAATAAAGCTGAGGTAGCTGCTAAGAAAATGGCTGGACTTAACTCCACCGTTGATTTTAAAGTATATACTCACTTTTTAACGGAAGAAAATGCAGAAAAGTTAATCGGTGCTTACGACATTATTGTTGGAGCAACCGATAATCTTGAGTCAAGGTATTTAATCAATAAATACACGAGTAAACTTCAAAAACCATTTGTACATGGGGCAGTATCAGATTTTGAAGGACGTTTTTCCGTTTTTAATTACCAAGGTTCTCCTTCCTATTCGGATGTATTTCCAACACCCCCTGAAAGCAAAGGAGGTATTTTGGGTGTAATTGGTGCTTTACCAGGTACTATAGGCAGCCATATGGCCTTAGAGGTGATAAAAATAGCAGCTCAGGTAGGCAAAGTTTCCAATGATGGATTATATATTTTTGATGGATTAAATAGCTCTTTGATGAAACTTAAGTACTAATATACCATTTTGTCTTTTTTAAGTTTATTAGATAATCTTCGAGCCATATGATTATTTAACGTATCGTACCCTGCATAAATCCCCTCTGCAACAATATTAGCAGTCCATAAGTAATTGCCTCCCTTTTGTGCATCAAACAAGTAAGAGTAGAAATTAAAATTAGGCTCGTTTCTTTCCCTAGTATAAGAGGTGCCACTTTCGTAATTGTCCGTTACATATTTAGTTTCTGTCCAATAATCCTTAAGGTTAACTAGTAAAATAGACTGGCAACCTGAATTCTTTATTCTATCTTGAAACTCCTCGTAGGAATATAGCTCATCCATTTTAAACATAGCCCCAGAGGTAATGACATTTGGAAACCCATTATCCGAGACCAAATTCCTTTTAATTGTTTTCTCCAATTGATCTCGATACTTAGATTCTTCGAATGAATTAAATTCTCCTTGTATATATTTAATATAGTTGGCTTTATCAAACTGCTTAACATTCTCATCGCTTTCAATACACAAGACTAATACAGAAGAATATGGTTTATCAAGAGTTTCCTTCTTTAAAGTCTGTACTGATGTTGATGCGCATGATGTCAGCAACAAAATACTTATTACAAAGTATAAATTTTTAATCATAATATTAAAAGTTAGTTTAATTAAGCACTTCAATTATGATGCCAACTACCTACCAAAATTCTTTTTATTTCCCCATGGAATCTGATATGCCAGCACATAAGAAAAACCTAGGTTAATTGCGTTTGAACCATAACCATATCCTGGAATAGTATATGGTCCTAACAGTTCATCATTTGTAGTAGCAATTTTACTTTTTACGCGTATAAACCAGCTCATGTAAAAATTATTAAGCACCTCGCTACGTAATCCAAAAACAGCCTCTACCCAATGGGAACTTAAATTATAAGGTGATACTGAAAAGTTATAATCGTTCCAATATCCATCACTTATTGTAATGGAGCTGGCGCTATGTTCTTGAAATGCGTAGGCATATCTTAACCCAATTAAAATATTATCATTATTACCTGGTTCATCCACTATAAATATATCATAATCAATACCCGCTTTGATATAAGCTCCAGTAGATTCATAAGTATATGATTTATCATCAAAGGAAACTTTTTCTGAACCAATTGATCCCGCCAAGAAGGTTCTTTTGCCGAAGTTTGTACGTACATTAGCTTCTAAAGCAAAACGATCGCTATTAAAAACGGGAACCAAAAACCTAGAAATATCTATACCGAATTCCGTTCCTCTTTTTTTATTCGGGTATGGAATCTTTTCTTTTTTCTGACGAGGAGTACCTTCTCCATCCAACTTCTCTTGATCTTCACGCTCTTTGCTCGATTGGGTATAATCCTGAGCAGAAAGTGCCAGCGAAAGTATGAATAAGCTAGTTATAAAGATATATCTTAACATTTTCTAAATTTTCGTTGTAAATAACTTTGTCATAATCCACAATCACTGTGTCAATAAAGGATCTATCAGTATAATAAACACTATCTATATAAAAGGAAAAAATATAGCCACATTCTCCCGAAACAAAATTCAATTCCTTCTGATGAATAAACGAGATAGTATCCCTCAGTTTATTAATTTCAAGAACAAATTGTGTAGTGTCTGTTTCCATATTTAAAGGCATAAATATTTTACTCACACTAGCCGAATCGTAAAGTAATCCAGGTCCACCAACCCCATACAAGTCTATCCCTATAACTGAGGTATCCTTATCACTAGTAGCTGACGCCGAGTAAAACCCACCTTGAACCGCTTGTTGATTGGACAAACAAAAATCAGAGCCCTGATTGCTACATGCATAAACACCGAGCACAGACAGCAGAATTAAAGTCCAACTAAATATCTTCATGAATTTATCTTTAAATACAAAATGCAATATTAGTAAAAATAGCAGCAATGAGCCTACAATAATCTCTCCAAACAATTGGAAAAATAATATATGTACGAAATCAAACATGCACATGTACGAAATCGAACATAAATAAAACACCCTAAAATCAATAACTTTTTGATATACACAATAGTTATACATACTGGCATACTCATTGATGAGGATAGCTCTAACTTTTAATCTTTAATTTAAAATAAAAGTAAATGCAAAAATTTAAACTAACACTAGTCATAGCCTGTCTTTTTACAGGACTAGGCATGCATGCTCAATCTAACAAGATTGAATTTGAGGAGTTTGACCTAGATAACGGCTTGCGCGTTATTTTACATCAAGATAACACAACTCCAATTGTTAACATCTCTGTAATGTACCATGTAGGTTCTAAAAACGAGACTCCTGAACTAACTGGTTTTGCTCACTTTTTTGAGCACTTAATGTTTGAAGGAACCAAAAACATTGGGCGTCATGAATACTCTAACTACGTAGAAAATGCAGGAGGTACCCTAAACGCGAATACTTCAAATGATAGAACGTATTACTACGAAATACTTCCTTCCAACCAACTTGAATTAGGTTTATGGTTAGAATCGGAAAGAATGTTACATGCCGTTGTTGATTCTATAGGCATAGCTACCCAGAAGCGCGTAGTTATTGAAGAGAAAAAACAAAGATACGATAATACTCCTTATGGAGACATTTTAAAAGTAACCTTCGAGGGAGCATATAAGAAGCATCCATACCAATGGCCTGTAATAGGAGATCCGGAGCATATTATGAATGCAAAAGATCAGGACTTTGTTGATTTTTACGACACTTATTATGTGCCTAACAACGCTTGTTTAGTAGTTGCTGGAGATATTGATAAAGCTGAGGCTAAGGAGTTAGTAAATAAGTATTTTGCTGAAATACCTAAAGGAACTAAACCAATGTTACGCCCTACAGAATTCGAAGATCCTCAAACTGCAGAGGTAAGAGACACCGTATACCGAGCTGTTCAGATTCCTGTAATTTTACATGCTTATCATATTCCAGCTTTAGGCACTGATGATTATTATGCCATGGATATGCTTAACCAAGTATTATCAAAAGGTCAAAGCTCTAGATTACATAAATCTTTAGTAGACAAGCAAGAAAAAGCTATGATGGTTGGATCTTTCTCTATGGGATTAGAAGATCCAGGTATGACTTTAGCATATGTGTTCCCAAACACTGGGGTTGACAATGCGGCTATTGAAGAAGCTATGGTTGCAGAAATTGAAAAAATGCACAACGAATTAATTTCGGAAAAAGAGTTTGCAAAAATTAAAAACCAAATAGAAAACACTTCTATTAATGGTAACCGCAAACTTGCTACAATTGCTGAAAATTTAGCAACTAGTTATACTTACTTCGAAAATACAAATTTGGTAAATGAGGAGTTGGATAAATACTTGGCTGTAACTCGCGAAGATATTCAGCGTGTCGCTAAAAAATATTTAAACGAAAAAAATAGAGTAGCTATTATTTATCTTCCAAAAACAGCGGAAGCAAACTAATCTAATCTTAACTTTTAAGCATATTAAATAATGAAGAAATTATCCATATTAATAGTTTTAGTTCTGTCGGTTCTTGTTGCTAATGCACAATTAGACAGATCAAAAGCTCCCAAGGCAGGCCCTGCCAAAAAACTTGAATTAGGCGAATTTACCAAGTTTGAACTTAAAAACGGACTTAAAGTAATCGTGGTTGAAAACCATAAGCTTCCCGTTGTTTCTTACTCTCTATCTTTAGATATTGATCCTATTTTCGAAGGCGATAAAGTTGGTTATACAAGTTTTGCTGGCGATTTAATGAGAACTGGAACGACCAATAAAACCAAGGATCAGATAGATGAAGAAATTGACTTTATTGGAGCTTCATTAAGCACAAGTAGTAAGGGAATTTATGCCAGCTCATTAAAAAAGCACTCTCCTAAATTATTGGATTTAATGACTGATGTACTTTATAATCCTTCTTTTCCTCAAGAGGAATTAGATAAAATCTTAAAACAATCATTAACGGGTATTAAGAGCGAAAAAGATGATCCAAAATCTATATCACGCAATATTCGTCAGGCTTTAATGTTCGGAAAAGAATCTGCCTATGGTGAAATGGCTACTGAGGAAGCTTATGAAAAAATAACCATTGAAGACTGTAAAAACTACTATGAAACATATTACAGACCTAACGTGGCATATTTAGTTATTGTTGGAGACATTACTCCTAAGCAAGCTAAAAAAACCGCTAAAAAATATTTCTCGCAATGGGAAAGTAAGGAAGTTCCTACGCACCAATTCACCAAGCCTGCAGGTTTTGATGGACCAATTTATGCCATTGGACATAAGGATGCAGCTAATCAGTCGTATATCACGGTTTCTTATCCTTTAGATCTTAAACCAGGTACGCCAGATGCACTTAAAGCTAGTGTGATGAACAAAATCTTAGGAGGCGGTGGTTTTAGCGCTCGTTTACTTAAAAATTTACGTGAAGATAAAGCTTGGACTTACGGAGCATATTCTCGTATCAATACAGATGAGCACATGGGTAGCTTTATGGCTTATTCTAATGTAAGAGGAACCATTACGGACAGTGCTTTTGTTGAAGTTTACAAAGAAATGCAGACGATCATTAGCGAGGATGTAAACGAAGATGACTTGCAGTTAGTTAAGAATTCATTGGCAGGTAGTTTTGGTCGTGCGCTCGAGGATCCGTCAACGATTGCTCGCTTTGCGGTTAATATTGATAAATATGGTTTACCAGCCGATTATTACGAAACATATCCGGAACGTTTAGAAGCGATTACTATAGCAGATGTAAAAGCTTCGGCTGAAAAATATATTCAACCAGAAAATGCATTATACTTGGCTGTGGGTGACATTAACGTAATTGAGCCTTTAATGCAAAAAATTGCACATGGTAAAGAGGTTACAGAATACGATTTTTATGCAGAAAAAGTAGTGCGAACAGGTGTTCCTGCAGGTTTAACTGCTGAAAAAGTAATTGAAACTTACGTTGATGCCATGGGTGGTGCTGAAAAATTAAAGTCGGTAGAGGATCTTAGTATGAAAGCAACTTTAAAGATTCAAGGAATGGAATTGGCTTTAAATACATATCAACAAGCTCCTAACAAAATTAAAGTAGAAACTTTAATGGCTGGGAATGTTTTAAGCAAACAAGTTTATAATGGTGAAGTGGGTATTATGGTAGCACAAGGACAAGAGCAAAAACTAGAAGGTGAAATGCTTGAAACCATGAAATACCAAGCTATCCTATTCCCTGAGTTACAATATCAAGAATTGGGTTATACATTAGAATTAGTAGGTAAAGATAAAATTGACGGTAAAAATGCGTACAAAATGACCATTACCGATCCTTTAGGAAAAGCTAGCACAGTATATTTTGATGTTGCCTCAGGATTAAAAATAAAGCAAGTAGCCACCTCTCCAATGGGGAATTCTACTACAATTTATGCTAAGTATAAAGAAACCGAAGGTATTAAATTCCCTTCAGTTATGAGCCAAACAATGGGACCTCAAATGGTGGATATTGAAGTAACTTCAATTGAATTAAATAAAGGACTTGAAGAAAGTGTTTTCAATAACTAATGCTATTTCGTAATAGCTTTTTGATTGAGTATTAGTATAAAGGGATTCCTGCTGGAATCCCTTTTTTCATGCAAAAAAAAGCTAGAAATCATACCTAATCCCATAAGGCATAATTCCCAGCTCTTCGGACATGTTTATTTTTACCTCATTACAGACCCTTTAGGGAAACTGCCCATCACATTATCATTCATCATATATGTTTTGTGATCCATGGCAGGAGTTGGTACATTACCTACTAATGGCTTAAACACAAATGGAGCAGGACTATTATCCGGGCTTGGTTCAATGGAAATTACAATAGTAGATCCTGTTAGATCCGTTGGAAAAGTTAAACCTGCAGGCGCATTCTTTACAAAATCCTCACCTGGAAAAGTTGGACCACCCATACCGCTAAAAGGAGCACTATTATCCTTCATATCTGCAGCAGTAAAAGTTCCTGTAGTTACTGGTTGTCCATCAATAACTGCCCAACCTTCATACACCCAGCCTGATGGTAAAGTAGGTAAAGTTAATCCTGTTGCAGGACTTCCTGATGCTAAATCTAAAAACCAAACTCCACTTAATTCGTCGGTAGTTTCTGGAGTAGTTGGAGTAGCTAAAATATACTTACCTGCAACCGATGAAAAATCATCACCTAGAGCAGCTCCATGTGCGGCTGTAATATCTGCGGAAGCACCTGAAAATCCTCCACCTAATATTTTAATAGCACTCGGTGCAGGATCATTATCTGGATGAGGCTCTATAGACAATACAAAGTCAGTTGCGGCACTCAATTCCATTTTATCCACCTTAAAAGTAGATTGTGATAATTTACCCATATCATCTACCATAAAAGTACCCGTACTTACAGGAGCTCCGTTTACAATAATCCAACCTTCATATCTTTCGTTAGATTCCAATTTCATTAAATTATCTATATCAAGCGTTAACATTCCTTCTGGTGCAGGAACCTCATTATGATCATCTTCGTTACACGATACAAAAATTACGCTTAAAGCAATTAGCCACATGGCAGGAAATACAATACGTTTCATAATATTAAAGTTTTAATTGATTTTTAATTAGTCTTAAATTGTTTGACTTTTAATTACAATTCAAATATCACCTTAAAGTATCACGAGAATATCACGAAATAATAACTCTTCTGTGATCTTCAAAAAAACATATATTTTTCAAAGTATTAAAGCATAAAAAAAGCCGCTACCAAATTATATGAGGTAACAGCTCCTTGTTATTTTAATCTATAAGATTATGCAGAATATGCGGGCAAGTTAAAAATAAACTCAGCATATTCACCTTCCACACTTTCTACATGAATATTTGCATCGTGGCCATCAATAATCTTTTTTACAATGGCTAAACCTAAGCCAGTTCCTTGAATCCCTAATTCTGTTTTATCAATTTTATAATAGCGATCGAAAATATGAGGCAGGTCATTTTGTGCTATTCCCGAACCTGTATTTTTTATACGAACCTCTACTCCTCCATTTTTAATATTGGTTTGCAAGAAAATCTTGCCCTGCTCAGGAGTATACTTAATAGCATTATCTAATAAGTTTTGAATAACTCGATCAATCATCGACAAATCAGCAAAAACCATTGGAGCAGCTTCACTTAAATCAGAGCTAATTTCAATCTGTTTGTTTTTAGCCAACAGACTGACCTTTGTATTAGCATCGCTCAATAATTCTTGAGCAAAAAATGGCTCTTTCTTCATTTGAATTTGACCAGCTTCTAATTTCGAAAGTTCAAATAAATCACTCACCAAACGAGTTAATTTCTCACTACTTTCTAAAACCACTTTCAAATATCTATCAACCTCCTCTTTTTCTAACGAATCCGATTTCATCATCAGGGTTTCTATGTAACCATGAATAATGGCCAGAGGATTACGAAGATCATGCGAAACATTAGCAATCAGCTCTCTTCTTAACTGATCTACTTTCTTTAACTCCTCAATGTTTTCAAGGATTGTATCCGACATGCTGTTAAAGGTTCCGGCTAAAACCGCTAACTCACCTTTATGGGCTGATTCTGGAATACGGGCATGCAAATCTCCCTCCTTAAATTTATTCACCGTTTGTATAATCACTCGAATATTCTTTGTTAGCATCCATATTAATGCGATACCTAAAGAAAAGGCCGTTATCAGCGTTATGATAAAAGAATTTAAACCAACCTTTAACCAATAACTACCCGAAACCGCTGCTGCAATATTTTCGTGTTTCTCGCTATCTAAAACGATATAAATATAACCCAGAAACTTTTCACCCTCAGTTACACCTGTGGCCGAGAAAATTGTTTGCTCTCCAGGATTTCTAGGATCATCGCCTAAAATATATTTTTCGCCTTTGGTAGCTATAAACTCTTTTACAGGCTCAACATCAACTCGGCTTAGCTTTACCTTTTTATCCAATACAACAAAAGACAATATTTCGCCATCGGGGCTCACCAAATAAACCTCAATACCTGGATTTACTGCCATCATCGAATGCATAATTACACCTAGCGCTTCCTTATTTACTTCTCCATTTTTAAAAGGAGGCGATTCTTTTAGTAAGTACTCCGCCACCTCTGCATTTAAGCGTTGGGTAGTTTCCTGATAATATTTATCCGAAGCAATAATCGTAATTGTGATATACGAAAAGCTTACGATTAATAGTACGAGTAAAAAACTTAGCGACAAACGCCAATAAAGGCTACGTTTTAGATTATATCTTGACATAAAATATTGGATTAATTCTGTTATATATCATCATTAAATCGATATCCCACTCCCCAAGTGGTTAAAATATATTTTGGTTTGTTGATATCGGGTTCAATTTTAGCCCTAAGCCTGTTAATGTGCGAATTAACCGTATGCTCGTAGCCATTAAACTCGTAGCCCCATACCAAACGTAGTAACTGATCTCTATCGTAACTTGTGCCCGGGTGCTCCGCCATTAAAGCCAACAGCTCAAATTCTTTAGGGGTTAAATCAATACGTTTTTCCTGATAGGTTACTTTTCTTTTTTCCTTATCGATATTTAATCCGTCAAAGAAAAACTGCGAATGTGCATTTTCTTGCTTGCCCTGACTATTCTGATCTTGACGACGAAGTATGGCTTTTACACGGGCAATAAACTCGCGAATTCCAAAAGGCTTAGTAATATAATCGTCGGCTCCACTCTCTAAACCCAGCACCTTATCTATTTCTTCCGATTTTGCGGTAAGCATTAATATGGGCGTAAAATTATCTAGTGCTCTGAGCTTCTGGCAGACCATAATGCCGTTCATTTCTGGAAGCATTATATCCAAAATAATTAAATCGAAGGCTGTTTTTTGAGCCAATTCAAATCCCAGTTTGCCATTTTCGGCTATTTGGGTATCACATTCTAAATCTTTTAAATGGATATTAATTAGATTAAAAATATCTGGATCATCTTCTACTATTAAAACCTTGTACATAATTAAGTGTTTAGTATATACCAATATTAACATGAATTAAACCCTATAATTTTATTTTATAACTCTTCTGCTTCTTCATAAAAATTCGCCTTAGCTATGGCTATGTCTCATTTTTATTCCTTGCACAAGAGTCCTAATTCTATAATTATTTAAGATTTACCTCATTTTAAAATTGGTATGATTCAACAAAACTAGCGGATAAGTATCACAAAACTATCACGACACTAACTGTCGCATGAATATTGAAATACTTACAAAAAGTCTATAAAAAAAATGGGATTTCTTAAGGTGTAGTGATTCTGGCAGGCGGTATTTATTTAATGACTTCTATCTTAACGTCAATAATTCCAGGTAATACGCCGTCAATTTCTGAGGCTGCGCTTTTGGATAAATCGATTATACGACCTTTAATGAATGGCCCCCTATCATTGATTTTTACTACAACCGATTTATTATTGGCCAAGTTGGTTACTTTTACTTTTGTACCAAAGGGTAATGTTTTGTGAGCGGCCGTTTTTAACTGATGTTGATATATCTCGCCACTAGCAGTTTTTCTTCCTTCAAATTTATCGGCATAATAAGAAGCCTTACCTTTTTCTTGAGCTATTACAACAGCACAAATTGCGATAAATATTAACGTAGAAATAAATCTTTTCATGGTTCGTTTCCTAAATCTAAAGGTATATTATTAGAACGAGGAAATACTGAAATTAGTTTTACCAAATGAAAATACCTTGAATGAAATAATCACCCAAGGTACTTCAACATAAAATATTTACCATCTTATACTATGGCTTCTTTGCGCTCCAGCACAGTAAACTTATGCACAAAATACCAAAGCGGAATGCCATAAGCAACATGTCGCAATAAAGAAACTAACGGGAGCATTTTTGACATTTGCAATCCTGCGACACCAGCTCCCAACAATGGGAACATAAAAAACCACACCAAAGCCACAGTTTCAGCAATTACGAAAAGTTGTGCTTTTACAAAACTAGAGCCAGGTAACGACGGGGCAATACCAGCATATAAAATACCCAATAGTATTCCGTTGGCATAATGACCAAGCAGACCATAAGTAAAACCTAAACCGGTTTTATCGCCCAGTAATGCGGCAATATCAAACCATTGTCCGGTAAATAAAAACCCTACTATATCAAAAGCTATTGTGCCTGCAACTCCTGCAAGGATAGCTTTAGTCCAATTTATTTTATTTGTGTTCATTTTTCTAAGATTTTGATCGTTAGGAAACGAATTTATATTCTTGCAAAGAGTGCGAAGAATAGAAAGCAAAGGCGAATTAGTTTTACAACGCTCGTTCCCTTTTGATTAATTTATGGATTCCTGAATTGAGATTAATGCCTGCTTAGAAGATTCCAGTTCAAGGCAGGCATTAAATAAGATTTGTGCTTTTTATAATTCCGGTGCAACCGGGAAATCGATGGCAAATTCTGTAAGATTATGAATGTAATTACTGATTACCTTATCCCCTACCTGAACAACTACATCAATTAGGCTTACCTCATCATAACCTGCATCAAAAAAGGCATTTTTAACTTCTTCGCTGGCTTTACCTTTGTTTTCAACAACTGCTTGAGTAAATTTTGCCAAGGCATCTAACTTTTCATCAAACGATGCTGAACCGCCTCTGATTTCCAGAATTTGCTCTTCGCTAAAACCATTCATCTTACCTAATACAGTATGAGCAGATTGACAATATCTACAACCGTTAATTTGACTGGTTACGATATTTACCACTTCCTTTTCTTTAGCTTTTAAAGTAGTTTTACGGCCTTGTAAAGCCAGGTAATCGCCTAACGCTGTTTCGCTTTTTGCAAAGTAAGCATACAAGTTAGGTACAAAGCCTAATCCTTTTTGTAAGTTATCAAAAATGGCTTGATTACTTTCAGATACTTCTCCTCTGGTGGGAACTGCAAATTTTGTCATGTCTTATTGTTTTTATTTGTTATTGTTTCAAATTGACATTACAAAAGTGCGGCAAATAGCAAGGGCGATGTTAGGTAGTTTTTCCTGAGGGGTGTGCAATTTTTCCCGAAAGCTTGTTTTCTCGAAAAAAACTAGGAGAAACACCTTCATTTTTCTTAAAAAAGCGACCAAAGGTTTGAATATCCTCAAAGCCTATTTCAATGGCAATATGTTTTACGCTCTTATCTGTATAGCGTAATAATCGACGTGCTTCCAGCATTTTTCTATCCTGAATATACTGCAATGGTGTTTTTGAAGATATTTTAGAAAATAAGTTTGATAATGTTTTGGGTGATTTAAATAATAAGTCGGCATACTCGGCTACGGTATGTTTGGTTTTAAAATGCTGCTCTACTAAAAAGTTATACTCACGCACAATATCAATCTGATGATCGTCCATCTGCATATAATCTTCTTGCTTTTTATATACCCTAGCACATAATATCAAGAATCGTTTCAGCATCATCTGAAGCATTTCTAACTGGAGGTTATCTTCCGTTTTTAGCTCCAATACAAACATTTCAAATACCGTTTCAAAAGTTCGTAGCTCTTCTTCTGGTACATAAATAACCGGCAAACTAGAAGCCCCAAAAAACAATACACCTTTACAGCCTACTTCACTGTCGTGATCTAAAATGCAATAAAAAGGGCGATTAAATCGAATCATTTGAGCAGCCACAATCTTTTTGGCCTCCACCTGATGAAACTCGGTTAAGCAAATGATCTGATTCTTTTTGAATTCATAGTCAATACCATCAATGGCAAGATGATTACCATCTTTGGTAAACCATAATAAAGTCAAATCACTTTCCTCACTTTTACTTAGTTCGGCATGATTCTCGTTATCCAGATTATATATTCTAAGTTTTTCGTTGGTACTGCCTTTGTATTGCATGTGTTGGTATTAAGCTTGTAAGTTTCATAAACACCCTCACTAAAAAGAATGTTCGGTTTACATATTCCTCAATTACTGCTTACTATGTTTAATGATGCGATCATTACCGTTTGTGTGACGATAGTAATTATACTCAGGAACTAACATATTGGGATAATAACCTAAATCTATGGCAACTTCGTTCACGGGCATCATCATATACCTTTGTGCTCTATAGATAGATTCTTTGGGAGTTCTTTTTATTAAATTGAGAAATTGATATTTATTACATTCGCTATTTACAAGACTTTTATACTGGATTTGAAACTGATGGAAAATATAATCCTGACCTTCAAAACTAAAGTGATAGCCTTTGAGCTGCTCAGGCAAATAGTACTTAAACCTTGCTTTTCCGCTTTTGCGAAATGAAACATTCAGGTAACACCATTCCAAATCAATACCACTAAATACATAAGCTCCAGTTCGCCTATTAAAAGTATGCACCTGAACTTCACCATGAATGGTATCGTTCTGCTCTGTTATTATAAATCCAGGAAGTTTTTTGGCTTCTGTAATACTGCAGAAACAAAATAGGATAATAACAAGCGTATGTATTTTTCGATTTCTCATTTCATTCATTCCTTATAAACTCAATAACCTCATTATCCGTCTTAATATGTGTTTTGCTATTTCTCTCTAATTTAAGTTTAATTTTACTAAGCTGTACAATCCTCCAAACTTTACTTTCCCTACTATTACATTCAGGAAAATATATGAGTTCATTTGTTGAATTTAGTTCCCATTTTTTCACTTCCGTTCTGCCAAACTGAGAAATCTTAATTGAATCCTTTTCTATGATTAAACTTTCTTTGGGATCTGCATCTAACAGCCCCCAAAGAGGCACTGGAGGCAAGGGTATACTATCATTTATTGGACAAATCCACTTACCAATTAACCCACAAGTATCCATTTTACATTCTATTTCAGTCATCTTGTAATCCATTACTACATTTGCAAATCTTTTTAGATTAACTTCATGTTCGGAGCAAGAGTGGATTAAATATAAAGGATAGGCAATCTTATCTATAATTAAGAATTTAAAACCTTTATAATTAGATATACTCCATCTTGTTGTTCGGAAAGACCTATCAATTTCCATAAAAAGGGAATCATTAATAAAATCTATAGAATCTGTATAATGAGGATATTTTATAACAAATGCTTTATTTGTAAGTTCTACATTGGGAGACGTCTTATCTTGCAGCAATCTCTTAAATACCAAATCTCTTTTATTATTAATCGTATGGTTTAAAACCAAGCTATCTGTGTTTAATGACTTTATCAGGAAGGTATCTGACACTGTTTTTAAAGAATCCTTAGTCAATATGTATTTAAATCTTTCTGTAAGTCCTATTCTTCCCGACATCGGATAATCAAATACTTTAACAGTCAATTCTTCTTTCTCAATATCTAAAAGATATCGATTTGTCATTATTACAGAATCAGACTCTGTGTGGTCAATTTTATAAGCTCCAATCCAAATTCCTTCTAACTTACTCTTAGGTTGGCAAGATGTTAAGACCAATAAACCAGATAGTACGAAAATAAGTTTGTGTACTATTTTAAACCTCATATTTCCCTCTCCTCAAAAACAATCTCATACTTGATACCTTCTAAATCTTTAAAGAAAAGAGCGTAATAGCTTTCTCCATGTTGTGGATAATATTTGGGCGGATCAATAATATTTGCTCCTATTTCCTTTATCAAAGGATATAAACGATCTACCTCATCTCTGGATTCCGCCTTAAATGCCAAGTGATGCAATGCGCCTGGCTTACGGCGATGAATCTCGTCATTTTTAAAAACTTCTCTGGGAGAGTTGATGCCTATAATTAATTTGGGATGTGAATATTCAACTACCTCAAAGTCGTGTTCCTTAACAAAACCCTTTGCTTTAAGATTAATATCAAAACCCAATAGAGCGAATAGTTTGTCGTAGAATGGTTCAGCAATTTTAATATCGCGGACTGTTATTTGAAGATGATCGATAATGGGTTCCATATAGTTATATGATTAAAGACAAAAGAACAGATATTACTTTTTCTTTTTACTAGAATTAGCGAACGGATTAAAATCTAAACTCAATTGCACCCAATACTCCAATTCTTCGTCCATATCAATAGCTTCGGGTTCTATATATACATAACCAATAAGCGGCTTCTTGGTAAAATCCATTTCTTTACAGCCAGGCTTAGTTAAAGCTTCTTCATAAATATCGGGACCTACACGTGCCATTAAGTTATTTTTGATGATGCCCACACACATTTTATCATCCACCATAAAGGTGAGGCCCCCCATCATTTTATTTTCGCGGTATGGTACTTTTTTATCTTTGAGTACCATTCGAAGTCTATCTGCTAAATGCTCATCGTATGCCATTAGTTTCAGAATTTTAAATTGATTTATAAAACTAATTAAAGTTGAGTCACTTTACAATTAAGCCAATTTATGATTCTATTTCCTTGATCAATTTTAAGGAGTCATCTCGTAAAGGCTTGTAACGGTTTTTCCAAATTATTATTCCAACCACAATTGCAATTATTATTGTAAAAAAGAATGAAACTTGAATAAATAGAGGAGTATTATAAAATACATTTATATACAATCCTATATGCAACATGAATAATCCAATGATAAAGGTTATGGACTTAAAGCTAAGGGCTCTGTATCGCTTAGCTGCTTTTTTTAACATCATTAGAGTTGGTTCAGAATAATCAATTCCTCCATACTTTCTTTTATTATTTCTATAACTCCAGAAAAGAATTAATAATCCCCCCAAAGTGCAAATGTTTGCAACAATTATACTTAACTCCTTTCCTCTTGAAAATAGATCAATTACTATATAGAGGTATAAGGGTAATAAAACAGAACAAACAATAACAAAAGCTTTACTTATTCCTGCTATTACTTTATCCTCTTTTTTAAGCTTACTGCATAAATACTTTAGCGTGTTTTCATCTATATGAGTTGTCGTCATGGCTACTTGCTTAAATTCTGTTTTAACTGCGCTTTAATTCGGTAAATCTTTACTTTTACATTGGCTTCGGAAATACCTATTACATCGCTAATATCTTTCATCGAGAGTCCTTCGAGCATTAAAGACATCAATGCTTTGTCAATGACCGATAGCATATTCAATTCACTTTGTAATTTTTCGAATTGTTCCTCTTTAAGCTGGGATGCTTCTTTATCATCTTCATACATCATCCCTAAATTTTGGGTATCTGTATTAACGATGAGTTGCATTTGCTTAAAAGCTTTTCCTGTATAAGTAAGCGAGGTATTAACGGCAATCCTATATATCCAGGTACTCATGGATGAGTCTCCGCGGAAATTCCCCAGGCTCTT
>NZ_LXYE02000041.1 GCF_001659685.2 Labilibacter marinus | reverse complement strand
CCAAATATTGAGCAGCACCTCTTGGTACATATCTTTCTGGTCGCTTGGGTTGACATTATAATAACGGCAAATACGTAATATCCGCTCCTCATTATCTGCTACAATTTGATTAAATCGTTTTTCTTTTTCCAAGGTTAAATTTGTTTGCATTTACCTATTAGTTATCGGGTGACTATTTCTCCTGTGTGTTAGTTATCTAATAACTAATCTCCTTTAAGCTTCAATTTCCTTAATCAGTTTTAAAACATCATCGCGCAAGGGTTTGTAGCGATTCTTCCAAATAAGCAAACCAATTCCAATCGAAACCGTTAGTGCACCAAGAAAAAGTAACTGAGTTTGCAAAATATCTTTAAATATAATTGTTGAATTTAGCACCAACCCTGCATCTATAAATAATGCACCTAATAAGACCCACCAAGTTAATTTTTGAAAAGGGCTATATCTTTTTGCTGCTTTTTTTAACATGCTTAAAGTGGCTAATGAGTAGTCTACATAACTAAACTCTTTATAGTACTTCCTAAAGCTTAGTGCAAATATTAACATACCAGACAAAAAACAAACTCCACTATAAATCCCACTTATATCGCCATCAATTACATGTGCAATTATAGATGCCAAATACAAGGGAATAATAACCCAGTATGCTGAACTGAACCGCTTACTCATTTGTCCATATTTATAATCTTCTAACCTTAATCGCTCTAATAACTGAGCTAAATTTGGGGTTTCATTTATATTATTAGTCGTCATGGCTACTTGCTTAAATTCTGTTTTAACTGCGCTTTAATTCGGTGAATCTTTACTTTTACATTGGCTTCGGAAATACCTATTACATCGGCAATTTCTTTCATGGAGAGCCCTTCGAGTATTAAGGACATCAATGCTTTGTCGATGACCGATAGCATATTCAATTCACTTTGTAATTTTTCGAATTGCTCCTCTTTAAGCCGGATGGTTTCCTCATCGTCTTCGTACATCATACCTAAATTTTGGGTATCGCTGCTCACGATGAGTTGCATTTGCTTAAAAGCTTTTCCTGTATAAGTAAGCGAGGTATTAACGGCAATTCGGTATATCCAGGTACTCATGGCTGAGTCTCCACGGAAATTCCCCAGGCTTTT
>NZ_LXYE02000040.1 GCF_001659685.2 Labilibacter marinus | reverse complement strand
CCAAATATTGAGCAGCACCTCTTGGTACATATCTTTTTGATCGCTTGGGTTGGCATTATAATAACGGCAAATACGTAATATCCGCTCCTCATTATCTGCCACAATTTGATTAAATCGTTTTTCTTTTTCCAAGGTTAAATTTGTTTGCATTTACCTATTAGTACAAGAAATTGCCATTAGTTACAGAATTTATTGAAGTTTTTTTTCAGAAGAGAGCGTGAGCAGTTACATTTAATCGACAGACACCACCTCACTCAATATCTCCTCCGTCTTTTTTACCTTAACATCTCCCTTGGTAGGAATCATATTTTGCCATATCCAGTTATAATGATCGATGACTTGTTTGGCAGACAAGGATGGTCTTTCGCCTGTGGTATGACCATCGGCAACAACGGTTATTTGATAATCTTTGGTGAGGGCGGATTGTATGGTTGACTCTACGCAGAAATCGGTGGCGCAGCCTGTAATATATAAATCGCTAATACCTAACTCTTGCAATACTGAGGATAGTTTAGAATTGTAAAAACAATCGTTGGCATATTTATCTACTAAAATATCTGTGCCTTTTACTTCTAGCTCGTCCAATATTTCCCAATCCGAATTACCTTTCTCGCACTCGTCAGAACCCGTTCCGTCATGCTGAATATAAATAACAGGATTATTTGCCTGACGAAAGATATCGGCTAAAAGATTGATTCTTTCTATACACCCAGCTGTATCGTAACGCGGGGTTTTAGGCGTAAATGAAACTTTTTGCATATCAATTACCAAAAGGGCTTTAGTTACACTCATGCTTTTAATTTATTTTTAATAGACTGAATTGCCCAAACTGTTAATACCACTATCAGCGATACAAAAAACAGGCTTGTGCTCATGCTTTTTACAATGGAAAACACATTGGTCATTTGAGCTGCCATAGTGGTTATATCTGGATATGATTTTATGATGGTAATGATGCCGAAATTTTCTGAATAGTCGGCCAAGCCCGCTAATATTGGGAGAGTACAAAGGTAAAACAGAAACGATTTATCCTTTCCTATCTGCTTTAATAAATACATCATCATTAAACTATAACTCACCGCAAATAACAGCGGATAAATCATGTCTATCCTCAATTGAACCACTAAATAATTTATTCTCCCATCTTCGCCTAAGCTTTCCATCAAGGACAAAATATAATTGATATCGTAACCCAAAGGCATCATATCTAACAGCTTAATTCCTCCCGAAAACTGCATCACGTAAGGAATAGTATACATAAGCATCGCGGCATAAACGATGTTGGTTATAACAAACAACAGCAATACCGTTTTACCCGTGGAATATTGATCAAGATATTTTTGTAGCATCTTCATTTAAATTTCATCTTCTATAATTGAATAAGAATAACTATCCACCCATTCGCCTCTAATAGGAAGTATTTTACGGTAGATTCCTTCACGTATCATGCCCGACTTCTCCATCACTTTTGCCGACTATATATTCTCAACCGCACAACCTGCCTGAATCCTGTGAAGCTTAAATGAATTAAAGCCAACTTCTATTATCTTTTTAGCCACTTCGGTAGCATATCCTTTTCCCCAATGCACAGGAAGAAACTTGTAGAATAGCTCACCTATTTTAAAACTATCGTTGGATAACTTGATTCCAGCCAGCCCAACAAATTCGTTTGTATCCGCCATTTTTATGGCCCAGGTATACTTGCTCTGAGGAGTTTCGTTTACAGCCTCCACATATGGCTTCATACTTTCTTTCGTTTCTTCTTCATTCTGATGTATTCCTTGGGTATTAAATTCATCAACTTCAGGAATTGTGTGTAAATAATGAATGTCGCTTAAATCGTCCCACGTTATTTCTGTGAGCATTAGTCTATCTGTGGTAATATTCATATGAAAAATTCCTACACTAATTATTTATATACTGCTCTACCATAGCTTTAGGAACCGAAGTCCGCTCAGCTACTTCATCAATAGTCATTCCTTGCTTGTAAAAGCGCTTGACAAAACACGGCATCGTTTCGCCTAGCTCAATTAGATTATCTTCTGGATCATAAAAACGAATGGTTTGTTGTCCCCATCTTTCTTCAATTACTTCATGAAGATATTTAATATCCATGCTCTTTAGTTTATCTACAGCTTCATTAAAGTCATCCGACTCAAAACAAAGTTCCAGGTTTTTATTACCTGCCTCGTCATATAACTTACCCAGATGCTGAGCTACAGGATAGGCATCTTCTAATCGCCAAATGGATAATCCGTTTTTAAAACCAATACAATTGCCAAAGTCAACTTCTACTTCTTGCAAAAGTACATTTTGATAAAAGGACTTCATCTTATCAAAGTCCTTGGTGAAAATTACAGAGGAAAGAAATTTTATGTGCATGATTAATCTTGTTTTCGATAAGTATAAAATCCAACTTCCGAAGGATGATCTTGCACAAAATCATTCATTTTTTCTTTGCGGATAATGTTTACCACCAAAATATCTCCAGATGCAGCCATAATAAAAAAGATACCAAAGAATAAAGCAATAAAGTTGCCGGTACAAAGTCCCCAAATAGCAGGAAGCAATCCTAAGACAATTCCTGGACCTAGAGCTCCCCATATATAGTGTTTAACTTTTAGGGGCTCTTTGCAATGACAGTAGGGTGTTAACATTTTCCACATCACACCGAGCTTAATCGATTTAAACCCTTTTGAAGCGCACACTCCCCATATACCGCCATGAATTAGTTCATGAAACAAAAAGCCCATTATCATAATCAGCATAAATACACCCGTTGCTCCAAATATACTGGCTGGCGATTGAACATTTATATAATCCGCAAAACTAAATTCTCCACCCCAAATAAAATAATAAGGTATGCCAAATAAAATAACGGTTGGTATTAATACTATAAATCCAAAAACATTAGCCCAAACAATGTCGATGGTATGCATTTCTTTTTTGTAATCTGACTCAATTTGATTCATGGTAATTATAATCTATTTCTGAATTTCGGTAAATGGTTTTGCTTTAAGAATTAAGCTATCCAAGCGAGCTGCCATATCGTTTAGCTGTTTAATATCTGGCAACTCATTATTCTGATAATTATGCATCATTGGCTCCGTAACAACTAGTTTCATTAAAATTCTATAGTCGTTTAGTACTTTATTCTTTTCCCAAATAATACTATCTGCCATCAGATGATTTCTTAATTTGCTTTCGTAAGATGCCTGAAGCGTTTTAAGAACACCTTCAACTTCCTTACTCATGATTGTATCATTTAATAAACCAAGTTCATGATAAACACTTTGCCAATATGTATTATTGTTACGGATATATTTACGAAATGCTTTTAAGCTATCCCCACGCATTTCTTCCATCTCATCGAGTTCTTTTACCAGAGATTTTAATTTTGGTTTATTGCCCATTGCCTCTTCAAATAGCTTATCAATAATACTTGAGTGATACCTTTTGTTAAAAGAGCCCATGGCAACATCCGAATAATTTTCGTCCAAGGCTTCTGGAGTTTCTTCAATTAAAACAGCTTCTTCTAAGCTCGTATTTTGTTGTGTACAAGACAAACACAACATTATAAATCCCAGTATAAATGCATTCTTCATTAGTTTATTTTTTATCTGATTGTTTCTTTAATTCTCTTTAGGGATCCTGATTCTATCCTTGTTTATTATTATCATCCCCATGCAGATGATGATGTTCCCCATAGGGATAATTATGATCCCCAAAGATTTACACCTCGTACAATTCAATAGGTAAACCATCGGGGTCTTTAAAAAAGGTAAACTTCTTCCCTGTTAAGTCGTCTGTGCGGATGGATTCAACAGCAATACCCTGATTGATTAATTCCTTAGTGCTTTCTTGAATATTATCTACTCCAAAAGCTATATGTCTTAGTCCATTTGCTTCGGGGTTATTTACCCTGGCAGGAGGATTAGGAAACGAAAAAAGCTCAATGAGGTATTGTCCGTTTAAAGCTAAATCTAATTTATACGATTGTCGTTCTTCTCGGTAAACTTCCTCAAGAACTTCAAAACCCAATATCTGGGTATAAAATCGTTTTGATCTTTCGTAATCCGAACAGATAATTGCAATGTGGTGGAGTGTTTTTAGTTTGAGCATGGTTGTTATTTGTTTTATTTAGAATAGTCTATTGGATTTATGCGACTTCGTTGGAGTCGATTTACACTCGGTTTATGTTTTCTATAGATATGCGATGCCGCTGGCATCATATTTAATTATTATCTCAGCATCTTTTTCTGTGCGATGGCTATTTTTTATTTAAAGCTGTTCTCCCAATAAAGGCTTAAGCTCTCAAGGATTTGCCCCACTATCACTCCAGCGGAGTGAACTATTTATAGAAAACATTGTATTACGGAGGCTCGACTCCAGCGGAGTCGAATATGATTAATCTTCATTCCAATCAAATAAATAATCTCCTTTAAAATCAATGTCAAATGATTTTAAAAAAGCTAGATATTCCTCTTTAAAGGATTTATTACGATGATGTTGTTTCTGGTTTTCAATATATTTTACAACCTGATTTAATTGCGAATGCCCGTATGAGAATGCACCAAAACCTTCTTGCCATTGAAATTTATAAGAGCATAGTTTTTTATCATTAACCAAATTCGTTGAGGCTTTTTTCACCTCTCTCACTAAATCAGACAAACAACAAGTAGGTTTCATTCCGATAAGAAAATGAATATGATTCTCTGTTCCGTTAATGGCTATTAGCTTTTGTCCTGACTTTTGAATTATACCCGTTATATATTTATACAACTCAGCTTCCCAACTCTCCTGAATAGAAGCATCTCGGTTTTGAATAGCAAATACAACCTGAATATATATTTGTGTATAGGTATTAGCCATTGGTTTAGTTTTATTCGACTCCTCCGGAGTCGGTTTATTAATTGATTGCTTTTCTATAAACATGTGATGCCGCAGGCATCCATATAGTTTTCTCTAATTTTAGGCAAATATCTCTTGGAGTAATTATCTCTAACATTAAATTGCACTCTGCACTCCAGAGGAGTGTCATATATATAGAACCTAGCTATAATGCACAGCACGACTCTAGAGGAGTCGCACCATTAATTAAATTCTCAATGCATGTTAGTCATAATAATTGGTATAAAAACAGCTACCATAACAACAACCATCATTTGCCTATAATAGTTGGTTACATAAAGTCCAGTTAGCAAAAGCAGAGGATTATCCTCATCACTTATAACACTTCCTTTTGTTGTTGAACTGTAATAATTAATATTTAAGCCATTCTCATCATAAAGATTCCAAGCTGTATTCCAGGCATTGTTATATTTCCAGAAATAAGTTTTATCCTTAATCGTTATAGTAGCTTTTGACCTCCATTCGTTATAAACGATATTTCCTATTAATTCACCTTTCTGTAGGTCAAAAATATCGGTACGTTGTTTAAATGTGCCTTTAGTAGAAAACAGATATCGTTCTCCATTTAGCACTCCTTCCGCGTTTTGAGAAAAACTTCTGTTTTTCAACTCACCTACTGGGTTATTCCCAGAATAAAAACTGTAGGAGTCGGAGAATAGTCCTTTCTCCCATCTTAGATTTGTTTTTTGCATAAACGGCATTGGTTAAATTATAGAGAACGATTGACTATAAGCTTTATAAATATAGTCAACCGTTCTCTTTGTACTTTTTTATATTTTTACTCCCCAATAACTTCAACCCATTGGCCTGCTTTACGCGAGGTAATTTGGTTGTTATACATAGCTTCGCACGAAACGGATGGCAAGTAATAACGTCCTTGATAGGTAGCGTTAAGAATCACTACAAAGGTTTTGCTTTTGTTTCTGCTTAGGTCGAAATATGAATACACACGGTCGTCGCGAATATCGCGGTAATCCGGAATATCCATTTCGTACGACGAGGTAACATCTTCCATACGGGTATTTCTAATTTCCCAACCCGACGGGAATATCTGCGTAAGCGCCATATCCTTATAATTGGATAATTGTCCCGGATGGGTTACGGTAACCACCGCCATAAAATCGCTGCCTTGCGCTAGTCGACTAACATCAACAGACTCGCCACTTAAGGTTTTATATTTTACACTCATCTTTAAATTAGAGCTTTCGCTGATGGAATCTCCTTTAAATGGTGTTCCTTCCAATACCAAACGAGCAAACATAACTCCATCGGCATGGTTTTCGAATTTCACTTCTCCTTTTACAGGAATATCTGCAGGAAGCTGAATCTGATTGACTGGTTTATCTGAAGATATTTTCTCCTTATTAATTCCCGATCCGCTATACGTATATGAAACTCTAGAACCTCCTGTATTGGCTGTTAACTGACTTAAGGCAATTAAGGAATATGCTGTTGTTTGTGTACTCATCCAACGCTGCGAACTTAGCTGACTCGCTATTTCTTTCATTAACGGAGCGGCCGTGTCTAAATCGCCTAACAAGGCAAGGGTTTCTAAAATCATCGCCTGATCGCGCGTTACCGAACCATACGAATAGTAATAATAGTTTCTATCCACAACTTCAATAGTCTGACCTTCTACCAAAGTAGTGGCTACATCTTTTTGTCCGATAAGCGCATAAGCAGCAGCCAAACGCCATTTTGCAGCAGCACTCAGGTCAGCCATATTACGCATTCTGTTCATGGCACTTTTCTCTGGTTTTTCGGCCAAAGCCAAAGTATATAAACGGTAAGCCTGATTCAGCTGTTTGTATTTTCCTGAACCTGTGCCTACCCATGAGCTGGCTTGTCTCTTCTGGTAGCTAATCCATTTACTTTTAAAGTTGATTGGCAAGCTATATCCTTTCTTCTCTGCCTCCAACAAGAAATGACCAGCATACGAAGAACCCCAATCGTTAGATGAAGTATTACCCGGCCAATAACTCATACCGCCATCAGCAGTAATAAATGTTGCCAAACGACTAATCCCTGCTTTTATATTCTTTTCGATAGTAGCCTTGGTGTTATCATCTAACTCCATCACATTACCTAAAAATAACTGAGGAAACACAGAACTGGTAGTTTGCTCCACGCATCCATGCGGATAACGCAATAGGTATTTTAACCTTCTGCCAAAATCAACAGGAGGAATAGATGACACTTCAATGGTGGCATTGTTGGTTCCTTCCATACCAAACAACGTATAAGGAATACTGGCGCTTTCGTTAGCCTTTAGCATTTTACTAGCAGAAGTAACACGCGGAGGATTAGGATTACGTACCTGAATCTCAATTTCGTCAATGGCTTCTTCAGAACCTGATTTTGCAATTATCTTCACTTTACCAACACCTAGCTTCTTGGGTATTTCAAGCGTGAAAGGCACCACCATATCACCTTCTTTATCAAAAGTAATGGTTTGCTTACTTGCTTCTTTTACATTTAATAAATCGTTGGTTTCAATGGTTAGGTTCACCTTTTTAATATCCTTGCGCATGGCAAAAACAGTAATCGGTAGTTTCACCGTTTCTCCGGGACCTAATACTCTTGGCAAAGTAGCCAACACCATCAATGGTTTTTTAACAGGAGTGGCTTTTTCTGCATTACCGTACATACGCTCGTTACGTGCTACCACCATGGTACGTACCGAACCAATATATTGCGGCATCTTAAACTCGTGCGTTTCCGTTGCGCCTTTCTTTAATTCAAACGGGCCGAATACTTTAACCACTGGTTTAAAACGATTGGCATTCGGATCTTTTTGTTTGTTGGCCAAATCGCCATCACCACCAATACTAAATACCTTTTCTATTTGTCCGCCGTAAGCACCAATCACCTGATTGTACACATCCCATGTTCTTACTCCTAAGGCTTCGCGCGCATAAAAATGATTCCAAGGTTGTGGTGTTTTAAAGCGCGTTAAATCCAACAGACCTTCTTCTACCATAGCTACGGTATAGGTCATTGCTTTGCCATTAGCCTCGCTCACTTTAATTTTCACCAAACTTTCTGGCACCAGACTTTCTGGCATATCGATCACTGGTTTCAAATGCGTTTCGGCATCTTCAACTAATAAAGGCGTAACACCATACATACGAATAGGCATGTTATTGGCCGTTTGTGCATGCGGTTGCAATAAGGTAACATGAACGTAAATATTTGGTGTCATCTCTTTACTTACCTCAAAGCTGAATGAAGTAAACTCCTTCTGTGTTTTTACCCAATATTCTTTAACAATACGGGTTCCATTTTCAATACTAACTAAAGCTCTTCCGCCTTCGCTAGATGCAAAGTTAACCTGTGCCTTTTGTCCAACCGTATATTTATCTTCCTCTGTAGATAAGGTAAGCATTGTAGCTGCTTCTGAGTTTTCGCCCACTGGTTTAGCCGCATATCCTGGCCAATCTACATAAACTGTTCTACCACACACATGACCGCTCTCAGGATCAAAAACACGAATCAAATAACGTCCCCATGCCGGATATTTAATCTCCATATTAAAAGAGCCAATTCCATCTTTGGTACTTAAGGTTCCTTTTGAAACCACATCCTGCGAAGAAGAAGAAACGTAGCGAGCTAGATTATCTTCGCCAGATTCCCACCACCAACGCCAGTTGACTTTATATACTACATATTTCAGTTTACTTTTTGAGATAGGATTACCTTCGCTATTTACCGAAGCCACCTCAATGGCATGCTCTTTATCTGTTAATAACATACCACGCTTATCTCCCACAGGTGCTTTTACACCCACATAAGATTTATAAGGGCTATAAGGTATTGAGAATCGATCGATACTATAATCGCCACTTTCTTCGAATACGCGTGTGCGGAATGATGCTTTTAACATACCTGGTGCTTGGTCACTCACTTCAAGATTACCTTGTACCTTAGCCATTCCTTCAGCATCTGTATCTCCTTCGAAAAAGGTCACTTCTTCACTGGTGAATGATCGTGTTGGGTCATCAAAAGCATAATCATTGAATCGCTTAAAACGAGTAGGTATAGATGTTAGTGTTGCTGTTACATTAGCTTCAAGGTTTTTAGCTACAGCTCCATGCAACCACTTTACTTCCATATTTGCACTTAAATATGGTTTTGCTACAGAAAGCATCTCTACACCGAAATCCATTTTTATTTTTAATCGATTCGGTTTAACCGTTTCAACTTTTAAGGTTTTATTAAAAGAAGTACCTCCCACTAAAAACCGTGCTTGCCAATTTCCGGTTGGCGCATCATCTTCGGTATTTACTTTAAATAGGTACATATTATTTACCCCGTCAGTAGTGGCCATTCTTTTTACCAACTGCCCATGCGGATTCGTCAATTCAAATACCACAGGATGATTTTCGGGAAGCGTCTTTTCTCTATCCTCTAAAATAAAAGAAACAAACAAAGTATCGCCCGGTCGCCAAACACCACGCTCACCATAAATATATCCTTTCAGGCCTTTGTCAATGGTTTGTCCCGCCACATCAAAGCGACTTAAGGAAAGTGACGAACCTCCATCTAAACGTAAATATCCTCGCTGATTTTCGTGTTTTGCAATTAATAAGTAAGGTCGCTTAGTAACATCAATTCTTACCAAACCTTCGCTATTACTTTTAGCTGATGAGATGAGTTGATTCTGATAATTGTAAATCTCTACATCTACCCCAGCCAAAGGATCTGTTGATCTTAAATCGGTAACGGCAACCAACATTTCTTTATCGGCACCTTTTTTAGCAATAATCCCAATATTAGACGCTAATATATTTCGGCTGGCAAAACGACTCTTTCTGTAATAGGCTCTTTTACATGGATCCTCTCTATCATTCCAATTACCGTAGTAATAATAATCATTATCGTAATAACTATTACCGCCATTGGGGCTATCGTAATAAGCTATTTCACCCTCAGTAATTTCATCCGGATTGGATTCTAATCCTGCATCACTACTTTCATCCTCATTGGAACAAGGGTAAATAGCATTTCTTCTGGCAAACTGAAGTTCTACACGATAAATCGCACCACGGTCTACTTTTACCATATCATCTAGATTAATAGAGAAAGTATTCCACTTATTTAAATCTAAGGTTCTATCTGTATTTAGAGGAATTGTTTTCTTCAACACTAATCGGCCCGCACGTTTTAACTGATAACTACCATCCAGTTTATTTACTTGCAAGAAAGCTCCCACATTATTCTCAAAAATCTTAATCACTCTAACTTGGACCTCTTTTAAACTAACTGCTCTAAAAGGTAAGGTCAAGCCAGATGATTCTGGTAAGATGGTTCCTTTTCCTAAAAATTCCACCTGCGGTTTTGAACTGGTAAACGTGATGTGGAACGATTCCTTCTCGTCGGATTTAGTCCCCAATATATTTTCGATACCAGGATGAACCGTTACTTTCACAGTTCCACTTAAGGAATTATTAGGAAGAATCTTGATGATATTATCCTCCACTTGAGTGTTGTATGATATACTTCTATCCAATTCTATTAAACCCGCCAGTTCCTGATCAGGATTTAAAGGGTCGGTAAAAGAAATCTCGATACCCTGGCGTGGTTGAAAAACTGATTTACAGGTCAATAATTCAAAATCATTGATGGAAGGAATTTTGATTTTTTCACTATCATCCTCATCAACACCAATTGATTCTCCATTTAACTCAAGCGTTACGCTACTAGAAGATTCGCCACGAGTTATATGTTGTACTTTAAATGGGTAATTATTTTCTCTTTCTGACGGCAGCCATTCAATCTCTAATTCTTTTCCTTTTTGATTGGCCTTAAGTACCTGATGTACCTGTTCCAACTCAGCAAAATCGGATAGTATTAGTTTTCCACTTAATTGGTTATCTGTAAGGTTAGCATTATCATATGGCGATACCTCACCCACTTCTAACCTAAAGTTTTGCGTGATAGTTTGAAAAGAGAATTCAAAATCGTCTTTGGTATCTTTAAAAATCTGTCCCAGCTTCACCTTGACATTATAAACGGTACCTGAGCTCAACTTATCCTCGGCCTTAAATCCTAAGCTCTGATTATCTATCCAATAAAACTCACCTTTTACCGAAGGTGAAATTTTCATGATACTTGAAGAAGCAGGCGTACCAGGTTCAGCTTCTGGAATAATTTCAGAGAATCGCACCATTATCTCAGCCTGGTTAGAAACCATACCCGAGGTAAATGCAGATACTTTTTTGTTGTACTTAACCTCGGAAAGCTGTTGAACTTCTTTTGGCTTTTGTTTACATCCTGCCATTACTAACAGGGCTGATAAGAAAATCAGACTTAGAAGGTTTTTGCTTTGCATGGGGGTTTAATTAATTAAAAAAATCAGCTTTAAATATCCATATAGATATTTCGAAAACTACTAAAACATATTGTAATTGTAGTGGTTTTCTGTTAACTATTTTTCTAATTAACTTGAATGCAATAAGAAATTTAGGCTACTCGGAGCGAGCCCTAACGAAAGTTTAAAAAGTTTTATTTTACTTCTTCGTAATCAACGTAATCGCCCAAGTCAGCGTCGGTTTTTTTGCCTTTTTTAGAAGTTGCTTGAATAGTTACCTTGCCTTCTTCACGTTTTTTCTGCTCTGCAAAGTTTTGTTGCTTCCGCTGCTGGTCTGCCATACGACTTGTCATCTTGTTTAACCCCTTAGCTACAAGATAAGGCATGACATATCTACCAATAAATTTGAAAATATAATAAAAGGCGATTATAAATAATAACGTTCTAACAAATCCGACTAAACCCATAATATTGTTCTTCTGTGTACAAAGATAATGTATAAAATAATATATCCATTTTCGAATAGATCATTTACTATGCCAAACAACTAAATATGTCGAATTGGCATAGTAAGTAATTATTTAATATCATTGCATTTTAAATAAACCTTTATTCATTAATCTTATAACTATGACTAGATTCCGTTCCTCAATCATTGCAACATTTTTATTACTCATTCTATTATCCAGTTGCAATAAAGACACTAATAAACCTTCTGTATTGTTTGAGTCATATCCTGAAATAAACTCTGATATCATTCAAAACGCAGTAATCTATGTTAGTTTAGTATTAAACTTAAAATCCGAAGAAGTAAAATCGGCGTCTCTGTACTTAGATGGAAAATTCGTTGAAGACATGACCACAAGAGCAGTAAGTATAGACGATGATGACTTTGGTACAAGATCCTATTTGACCTGTATTTTAACGACAGAAAGTTTATCATTAGGCAAACATACATTGTTGATTGAAATCAATACCGAAGAAGGTCAATATAAAGAAACGATACCTTTTAATATTATCGAGAATTACATATCCTTTAACCCAAATATTGAATATGGGACCATGAGCGATATTGATGGTAATGAATACAAGACTGTAACTATTGGAGAACAAACTTGGATGGCAGAAGATCTTCGAACGAGTAGATTTAAAGATGGGACAGTGATTAATGAAATCAGACCTACTGAAGCAAGCCTTAAATCTGAAAAACCGGTTGATTATATGTCAAATGAATATAGTATTAATGTAGTTAAAAGTTCTCATGGTCTCGCTCCGGAAGGTTGGCATATTCCAAGTATTGAAGAATGGGAAAGCCTTACTCAACAACTTGGAGGAAATAATAATGCAGGCAATAAACTAATGGAAACAGGCGGATTGCATTGGACATTAAACAAAACGGCAACAAACTCTTCTGGCTTTACATCTATTCCGACAGGAGGCATTGGCTACTTTGCAATATATTGGTCATCTAGTGAAGAAAACGAAGCAGCAAAAGCATTCTCTATATTTTATAAGTCTGATATTAAAGTACAAGAAATTCCAGTTGATTTTTATAATCATTCATATAATCAAGTTCGCTGTATTAAAGATTAATAGTTTAAATCAATTATCGTTTTAGATGAAATAAAAAATGGGGAGTCACTTTTTAAGCGGCTCCCCATTTATATGCTGAAATCTTATACTACTCTAATCGAGAGATAGCATCATTTAATACCTCATCAATCTCACCAATGATTGGATAAAAACCTTCGTTGTCAATCACATTTCGGGCTATATAAGCTTTAATTTCTGTATCAATAATTTGCTTAGATAGCTTGTATTCTTTTGTATTTAGCTTAACGCCTTCTTTCGTAGCAAATTTCACAAAATCAGATAAAAGGTTTTGTTGATTTAAATAGTCTTTCACATCCTCTACTTTGGTCAACTTATCCATTTTAGCTCTATTACTATCCGTATATTCTAAGGCATATCTGTATATCAATCCTCTACCTTGAACCTTCATAAAATAATTAGTCAGTTGCGTAGTGTCTCTGGCCACAAAATGGTCTGGCATAATACCTCCGCCACCGTATACCGTTCTTCCCTCTTTTGTTTTGTATACCAATGAATCGTTCATATCAATACTATCTTGCTCAAAGAATTCTCCATGCTCATATCGGGAAACTATATCCTTATAATACTCCTCGGTTCCATTTTCGTATGGTTTTTGAATACATCTACCAGCCGGTGTGTAATACCTTGAAATAGTTAAGCGTAAAGCAGAACCATCTGGTAATGGAATTTGATTTTGCACCAATCCTTTTCCGAAAGAACGTCGACCAACAATAATTCCTCTGTCATTGTCCTGAATAGCTCCTGCAAATATTTCACTAGCCGATGCCGAAAATTCATCAATTAATACAGCCACCTCAGTATCCTGACAAGTACCTTTACCATTGGCATGAACCTCTTGCCTAGGATTAGATTTTCCTTCGGTATAAACAATCATATCGCCAGCCTGTAAAAACTCATTACATAAGTTAATAGCTACATCTAAGTATCCACCTGAGTTTCCTCTAAAATCGATAATTACTTTTTTACAGCTACTGGCTTTCAACTTAGCCAAACCAGTTAAAAACTCGCTATACGTATTAGCTGCAAATCTATTCACCTTAATATAGCCAATTTCGTCCGTTATCATATACGAAACATCTACACTATACATCGGAATTTTACCTCGGGTAATATCAAATTGCAAAGGCTCCTCCAAATTACGACGAACCACACCTACTTTTACTTCAGTGCCCATTTCGCCTCTAAGCAGTTTTAACACCTTAGAATTCTTAATGCCATTTCCCGCAATTAAAGAATCGTTCACAGTTACAATTCTATCACCTGGCAAAATACCTACTTTTTCCGATGGTCCTCCAGATACAACAGCCACCACCATTACGGTATCTTTATGAATATTAAACTGAACACCAATACCTCCAAATCCACTGGATAATTCCTCATTTACATTTTGTAAATCCTTGGCAGGAATGTAAACTGTATGCGGATCTAGCTTTTTTAACAACTCAGGAATCATTTCTTCCTGAAGCTTTTCGGTATCTACCGTATCTACATATTCCTCATCAATTAAATTAAGGATAGATTCTATTTTATTGGTTTGAGGGTAAATAACCAATGGGTTTTTGTTACCTAGTTTACCTGGTAAAACCACATATCCTATAAAAATTCCAATCACCAATATTAACGCCAGTAATATGGGTTGAAATATCTGTTTTTTTGTATTGTTATAACTCATAATTCTATTTTTGCTCTTTATAGCCTACATCTCAATATGTATGGTTTTGATATTCGCTCTCTTTAATAAATTAATACCATCTTCTATTCGGTATTTCTGATTATACACAACACGCACAATCCCTGCCTGTACAATTAGCTTGGCACACTCAATACAAGGCGAGCAAGTTACATACAAGGTAGCACCTTCTGAACTATTGTTTGAACGAGCTACCTTAGTTATTGCATTTGCTTCTGCATGTAAAACATAAGGTTTTGTCAGATTGTTTTCATCTTCGCAATTATTCTCAAAACCCGATGGTGTTCCGTTATAACCATCACTAATAATCATTTTCTCTTTAACTAGCAATGCCCCAACCTGCCTTCGATGACAATAAGAATTCTCGGCCCAAACATGCGCCATCTTTAAATATCGTTTATCCAACAAAAGTTGTTTTTCTTCCATTGGTAAGTCTTTTTCGCTCATTTAATTGTTTTAAAATAAAACCAGAAGCACAAAAATAACAAAATATAAATGCGACTTATCCTTTGATAAATAAAATAGCATCTTTGATATTCGCGCTTATTTTTATGACAAAAGAAACTTTTACATACACAAACCGTAGAAAAGTCTACACAAACAAAACAACACACACATGTTAAGTCATAAATTTATTCCTAATTATTGGAAGTTTTTGCTTGTATTATCATTTATAATAAGCTTGAATTTTCCTTTCCATCTTCACGCTGGTAATCATAAAGAATGTATCAATTGTTTCAGCACAGAGGTGATAGAGTATACCGTAGATGACGACTGCATCAACATCCAACTTAAAATAACAAGTTCTACAGAATGCAAGTTTGCTCTTTCTCATTATTCAGTTGAAATTCCTTGCGGCGAGGTTAGCAACATAACAAACTCGGAAGGCTGGAAAATAGAATCCCCTTCCAAAGATCCTACTACTGGAATTAATGGCTTTAAAATTGACGACATTCAAGGGTTTGGGGAAGATAAAAAACAAGCTTCATTTACAATATCCTATACCATTTGTGCAAACTCCGATTGTATTAATTTAATGACGGAAGGTTTTAAAGTAGCCTACAAAGCGGGTACCTGTGTATTTTATGAAGATATAGAATTATCACAAAAATTATCAGCCCATTTAATTGCAAATCATGTTTCCTGTTTTGGAGGAAATAATGGAAACCTTTCTGTTGAAGTAAAGGATGGTATCCCTCCGTACGCATACCAATGGAGTAACGGCAACACTAACGGTAGCATTTCTAATTTAAAGGCTGGCACCTATTTCGTATTAGTTACTGATGCATCTGGCAACTCTGTTGAACTTGAAGCCACCTTGATACAGCCAGAAGCATCCTTATCGGTCGAAGCATCTATAACTCCTCCTTCTTGCAATAATAACAATGGATCACTTAGCTTAAATGTAACAGGTGGCACAGCGCCATACCAGTATTATTGGAACAATGGTAAAACTTCAAATACACTTGAAAACATTTATGGCGGAAGTTATACCCTACAAATAATAGATGCTAATGGTTGCAGCCTTCGTAAAACGTTTGAAGTAAATGAAGAAACGGATTTTAAGGCTACCTTAAAACCAAATTTCCTAGAATGCTATCAGGAAGGTGAAGGAACCGTAGAAAGCATTGTAACGGGTGGTGAAGAGCCATATTCTTATGTATGGTCAACACAAGATACTACAACAAACTTGTCTCAATTAAATTCAGGAAGATATAGTCTAAGCGTTACCGATGCTAACGGATGCACAGCTGAAGCATCTACCTATATTGGCATTAAAAAGATGATGCTAAGTACTTCGGTCTTAAATCCAACTTGCTTTGGCGAAACTGATGGCGAGGTTGGCATAGCGGATGTTACTTATGGCAATGAACCATACACGTATTTATGGAATACAGGTGATACAATTCAGAAGTTAACAGATGTTTCAAGCGGTAGTTATCGAGTTACGGTTACCGATATTTATGGTTGCTCAGCATCCAGAACTATTAATCTTGCGGGTAGGCCAGAAATTAACATCAACCATTCTATACTAAGAAGCAATTGTAGTGTAGAAAATACTTCTGCAGAAATTGATTTAACCATCAACGGTGGAACACCAAATTACAAGGTATATTTGAATGGAGAAATTGTAATTTTACCCTTGACAGTAACAGCAATTGGAGATTATACTTTCACTGTTATAGATGCCTTAGGTTGTGAAAAAACGCATACAGTCTCCATTAATAATGTTGTTTCAAATATTTCAGTAATCGCCAATGTAGCACAACCAGCATGCGGTGGAGAAAAAACGGGTTCTGTCCAATTAATCAGCTCTGGAGGAGAAGAACCGTATCGATATATATGGAATGATGGCGCTACTATGCAGAATAGAGATCATCTATCTTCTGGAAGTTATACTGCGGAAGTTATAGATAATAATGGATGTACAAACAGTATCGAAATTGTTATTGATTCCATTAGCATAGTTCAAGCGAAAATCACAGACATACCTAACTTCTCTTGTGAAACGGAAAATAATTCAATCGAAGCCATCTCTACAGGTTCTTCATCTTACAATTGGGAAATCCTGAATAATGATTCATATATCATCAACTCAGAATCTATTAATATGATGATTTTTGATGCAGGAATTGGTGAAGCACAAGTGATATATTCTGTATTTAATGATGAAGGATGTTTTGATGCCGACACTATTACCATAAATTGCGATAACAGTGATAACGGAGAAAATGAAACCCCTATTGATTCCATTCCTGAATATAACGACGACTGTTTTATTTCCAGCATAGAAAAAATCCAACACTTAAACGATAATTGCTATTTATTTGAAATGCGGGTTCATACAAACGGAGAATGTGCCCATGAATTATCGCATTTAACAATTGGGCTTAATAATGGATGGGTTGTTTCAGCTGAGAACTCAGAGAATTGGAAAATGGAATCAAATCTCACTGACCCTAAAACAGGTATATATGGTTTGAAAGTTGATGACATTTCAGGCTTTGGACAAAATGGAAGTGATAACTTCAAGGTAACTTTTGAAGTATGTTTCAGTAATCCTGATGGTAATAATTACTTTCCAGATCATATTATAGTGGCATATAAAGCTGCTAACAATTTTACTACACAAACTATCAACTTAGTAAATGAGGTACCATCTGAAAAAGGAATATCAGCACAAATTTATCCAAACCCATTTGTAACGGAAGGCTTACTTGATGTAATGGTAGAAAAAGATACGTATGCAGATATTTTTGTATACGATATATATGGCAATAAAGTACAAACATTGTATAACGGAACCTTAAAGTCAGCTATTAATTACACTTTTAAGATTACAGGAGGTACAAGTCACGAAAATATCTTTTTCTATAAAATTCTTACCCCAAATAAGGTTCTTCATGGAAAGGTACTTAAAGCCAATTAGCACATTTTAATGTTAATAAAAGTTAAGTATGTAACTATAACATTATTAAAGGCGTATCATCAGGCAAAAAGAGAGTAAGTTTTTTTTCATAAATTAGGGTTTAGGTTAAGTAAAAAAGAGTCATCCAGTCGGAATGACTCTTTTTTGTTTTGCAGCAAAGATGTAATTGCAGCCAAAAATGTTATTTTTGCATACTTAAAAGCATTAATTTATGGCGTTGATTCTATCACTTGAGACATCTACAAAGGTATGTTCGGTTTGCTTATCAAAGGACAATACAATAATTGCAAAAAAGGAATTGTTTGAAGCAAATTCCCATGCAACTCACCTTACAATTTTTATTCAGGAGTTATTTAATGAACTAGAAGATATTTCTATTCAGGATATTGATGCAGTAGCAGTAAGTAGTGGCCCGGGTTCATACACTGGTTTACGCATTGGTGTTTCTGTGGCAAAAGGAATTTGCTATGCCTTATCTAAGCCATTAATTGCCATCACTTCATTAGAAAGCTTGGCTCAATCAGTAATTAATCATCCTGAATTGGAAGGTAAAGTTGATGAAAACACAATGTTTTGTCCGATGATTGATGCCCGCAGAATGGAAGTATATACTGTACTTTTTGATGCCAGCATGAAAATGAAAGATAAAATTAGTGCCGAAATAATTGAAGAAGATAGTTATCAAGATGAACTGAAAGAAAGCTCCATTGTTTTCTTGGGTGATGGAGCTGAAAAATGTAAAGAAACCATCAAAAGCAGCAACGCTATTTTCTTGGACGGTCAAGCTCCGCTGGCACGTAACATGGTAAATATTGCACATGCTAAGTTTGAACTGCAAGATTTTGTTGATGTGGCTTATTTTGAACCTTTTTACTTGAAAGACTTTGTAGCCACGACACCTAAAAAGAAGATATTCTAATTTGGTCTGAAAATTGTTTTACCAATAGTTAAATCCTAAAATCATTAACTATGTATAAACTACTCGCTTCAGTATTATTAAGTATTTTTATTCTGTGTGCCCAAAATACGTTTGCGTCAGAACGAGATTTGAACGGTAATATAGCCTACCAACCAGGAGAAAAACTTACCTATTCATTAAAATATGGTTTTGTTAAAGGCGGCTATATCTCTTTTAGTGTTAAAGATACTTTATGGAATGGATATAATACCCATGAGCTAGAGTTATTTGCAAAAACCTCGGGCATGATTGACGCAGTTTTTAAAGTAAGAGATAAATACCTCAGCTTTATCAACCCCGATTCTGACCAGCCATTAAAATCGGTTAGAGATATCCGCGAAGGTAAATACAAATATTATAACGAAGTAACTTATAATTACGATTCGTTATATCAGGATTCTATTAAAATTCAGAGCAAAAAATCAGGCGAAGTAAGGGTGCCTCCTAACATTCATGATATTGTTTCTGCTTTTTATTTTGCGCGTAGATATAGGTTTAACGATAGTATGAAGAAAGGTGAAATACTAGAATTTACGACTTATTTTGATGATGAGATATTTCCCTTAAAAATTAAATATATGGGCAACCAAACCATCAGCACTAATTTTGGAAGAACGGAATGCTATCTCTTTCATCCTGTTACAGAAGTAGGACGAGCCTTTGAAACTGAAGAAGATATGAAAATTTGGGTAACGCGCGACAAAAACCACATTCCTATAAAAGCCAAGGTTAATCTTAAGGTAGGATCCTTTAGCTGCGAACTCATAGAACACAAAGGATTAAAAAATGCTTTTGGCAAATAGGCATAGATTAATCGCAATAAATATTAGCAATTTAAAGGATTTGGTATATTTTTGCACCACGATATTGTATTTACAAAGAATTAATTTATAACACTATGGCAACTACAGCTGATATTAGAAACGGGATGTGCATCGAATTTAAAAATGATTTGTTTGCAATTGTGCAGTTTCAGCATGTAAAACCGGGTAAAGGCCCAGCTTTTGTTCGTACTAAACTTAAAAGTATCTCAACAGGAAAAGTTATTGACAACACTTTTTCAGCTGGACATAAAATTAATGAGCAAAGAGTTGAAAGACGTTCTTATCAATACTTATATAAGGATGATATGGGTTATGTTTTCATGAATAATGAATCATACGAGCAAGTATCTATCGAAGAAAAGATTATTGAAAATCATGATTTATTAAAAGATGGCTTGGCGTGTGAAATAATATATCATGCAGACACAGAAACTCCATTATCGGTTGAGCTTCCTATGTATATTGAGTTTGAAGTAACTTATACTGAGCCAGGTGTACGTGGAGACACTTCATCTACTAACTCATTAAAACCAGCTACTATTGATACAGGTTCACAAATTATGGTTCCTTTATTCGTAAATACCGAAGACTGGATTAAAGTTGATACACGCGACCGTTCATATGTTGAACGTGTAAAAAAATAAGCAGCATGCACATAAAAGCCTTGTTACCGCAAGGCTTTTTTTTATTAAATATAGTTGACGCTATTTAATTATAAAAAGCACAAAGAGTCATAAATAAGAGATTCACCTTCACTAGCTCAAAAAAAATTAATAACTTAACGCCTCGTATAAGAATACTCTAAATAATTTATGGTAACCCAACTTCAGAAAAAAAGACTTCGATTATTTAAAGACAGATTAAATATACTTCTTGATATTGCTCAAACAATTAATGAGGATCATAGTATTGACGATTTGCTCTCTGAATTTGAAATACTTTTACGTGAAGAATTAGAAGTAGGCAAAATTTTGGTTTTTACCAATGCGGATGACGTTTGGAAAAACCTGCTTAACTCTGGTGTTACCAAAGCAGAAGTAGGTGACATTGATGTTGAACGCGATTTGATTCAATATCAAAATATTGAAAACATTACTATTTCTCACCCGCCTCAACTAAAAGGATTTGATGCCGTTATTCCATTATTTCATAGATATAAAGCGATAGGCTTTGTACTAATTGGAGATGTGGATGAAGAACATACGGGCATTAGTCCTACCATAAAGCATTTAAAGCTCATTCAAATTATCTCTAACCTTATTATTGTATTTATTGAGAATAAGAGAATGCAGAATGCCTTGCTTGAGCAAGAGATTATGCGTAAGGAGATGGAGCTTGCTTCAAGGATTCAGACAAAACTGGTTCCTGCTGATAACCATTTACCCGTTAGTAACAAATACAATATCCATACTTTTTATCATCCTCAATTTGAAGTTGGAGGTGATTATTACGATTTCATTCGTCTCTCAAAAAGCGTATTAGGTTTTTGCATTGCCGATGTATCTGGAAAAGGAATATCTGCTGCCATGTTAATGTCTAACTTTCAAGCGGTATTTCGCACATTATATACGCCTAATATCAACTTAAAAAAGTTAGCACATCAACTGAACAAAAAGGTAAACCAGAGCGCCAATAACGAGAAATTTATCACCATGTTTTTGGGCAAATACAATACCATCACGCGTAAGCTTACTTATATTAACGCGGGGCATTTACCTCCGATACTTTTCGATCCTAAGAAAAAGACGCTAAATAACCTTGATAAGGGTTGCATTGGTTTAGGTATGCTTGATGATATACCAGCCATTGAATTAGGTAAGATCAGAGTGCCTCGTAATGCAAAATTTTTAGCCTTTACAGATGGTTTAGTTGAACTTGAAAATGGCGATCAAATTGAATCGGGCATGGAACCGATTGAAGAAATTATCTCAAATGAAGAGAGTATTGAGAGTAACATGACTGCCTTAAAAGAACTTATTAAAGACCAATTAGAAACAGGCTCTGTATTTGATGATATTACTATTACAGGTATCGAATTCAAATAATCTGCAGCAAAAAAAAAGGGAGCATTAAGCTCCCTCATCTATCGTTTTATTTCTCAACTCTATTTCTTTCTGTAAGCTTTAAATGCCACTAGTGCAATTAATGCTAATATGATCAGTGAGCTTATTAGCGATATCATTTGACCAATAGCAAAAGACTTTGGTTCAAACTTAAACTCTAACTTGTGTTTACCCGCTTTAAGCATGACTGCTCTTAAAACATAGTTGGCTCTTTTAATATCTACTTCTTCTCCATCGATAAATGCTTTCCAACCTTTAGGATAATACACTTGTGAAAATACCGCTAACTGATCCTGAGGCACATTATAATCATACGTTAAATAATTAGGCTCATAGGTATTTAGAGTCAGTGTTCCAGATACTGAATCCACCTTATAATTAACCAGGTCTTTGAATTCCTCAATATTAACAACTGCTTGTTCTCTCAAAGGTACATAATCCAAGGCCTCAATAGCTCCAATAGGTGCTTCAACGGGGTAAACTCCTTTTACAAACCAAGCATCACCTAAAGCGTTATAATTAACGATTGGATCTGCATTAGGACTATACACCAAGAACTTGGCATTAAGCATGTTTAGTACATGCATATCTTGTAATTCTCCTTGAATTTCTTGAGCTGTCCCTTGCTTCTGCAATATAGAAACAATACTCTGCCAATCATTCATCATATATCGCTCAATCAAATCCTGATATCTACGCAATTTGGCTCCGTGATAACCTCCTATAGACTCATGATGATAAGATGTAACAACTTCCTTAAATGGATCGCGATAAACTGTAAATACTCTATCTCCATCTTTCTTTTGTAGATTGATAGCATCATCCGATTTAGAAGGGTTAAACTCCTGCCCTACTTTTCTTTTACTTTGAAAATGATCGTTATTTAAGTAACGCTTATCAACACTCCAATGATCTACTAAAATCAATAAACCTAGCCCCCAAATTAAATATTTACCCGGAAGTTTATTAGTCACATAAAACCAAACAGAACCAGAGGCGATTAAAATAAAAGCAAAAGACCTAAAAGCATCTCCAGTTAATAAGCTTGCACGTGCAACTTTTAAGTTACGTAAAATACCGTCGAAATAAGTTCCAACCTGACTAGCTTGTGCTGCATTCTGCTGCATTACCTGTTGTTTTTGCTGAACTATTGCAGTCAACTCAGTATCACTTATAAAAGTGAAAAATGCATTAGGAAAAAGGTAAAACAAAATACTGACCCCTCCTGTTAAGCCAAAAGCTGCAAAAAACTTCCAATTGGCTTCTCTTACTAATTGAGGATTATTAAATATTTCTCTTAAACCTAAAAACCCTAGAGTAGGTATAGTTAAGGAAGCAATTACCGTAGCCATTTCTACCGTCCTAAATTTGTTGTATAATGGAAAATTATAGAACATAAAGTCGGTGAATGCAGGAAAGTGTCTACCCCAAGCTAAAAAGATGGAGAAAATAGTAGCAGCCACTAACCACCATTTATCTGGGCCACGATAAAAGAACATACCCAGCATAAATAAAAAACAAACAACCGCCCCTGCATAAACAGGCCCAGAAGTAAATGGGCGTCCTCCCCAATATTGACTCTGACCGCCAACGGTTTCTTTAAATTGACTCTCAACCTTACTCAATGCTGATTTATTATTCGCAATAGGCTCCGATGCTCCTCCAACAACATTGGGCACCATAAAGGTCCATGTTCCTTGACGCTCTAAACTCCAAGCATGCGCATAACCTTTATCTAAACCACTGTGCTCTTTCTCTCCTTCCTTTACAATTTCTGATTTACCACGAATACTTAACTTCCCGTATTCATAGGTGGTCCATAAATTGGTTATATTCGGAAGTATAGCTAAAAGACCTGCTACCACAAGCACTGCTGAAGCTTTTGCAAAATGATTAAAAGTTTTGTGAACTAAAGCATATATTAACCTAAAGATCACTAATATCATAATCATTAAGGCCAAATAATAAGTAACCTGTATATGATTGTATGCTATTTGCAAACCCAATCCAATGGTGGTAATTAATCCACCTACCCACATATTTCTATTGTAAGTAAATATGATACCCGCTATTACAGGAGCCATTAAAGCAATGGTGTAGGCTTGGGTAATATGACCAGCCACAATTATGATAAGATTATAGGACCCAAAACCAAAAGCAAGGGCACCAACAAGACTAAAGCGCCAGTCCATTTTAAGACTGATCATAAATACAAAGAAACCCAGTAAATACAGAAACAAAATAGCTACCGTATGATATGGCATACCTAATCGACTAACTCTATTTAAATACCAAAATAGGTTTTTAGAACTATCTCCTTTTATTTGGTAGGCTGGCATTCCACTGAATGCACTATTGCTCCACTGTGCTGTTTCTCCAGTTTCTTTTTGATACTCTTTCAGCTGTTGAGCCATTCCTATAGCATGACTATCGTCACCCTGAAGTAGTGTTTTATTTTTTAGTACAGGACTAAAGTAAGTGAAACTTAAAACTATAAATAGTAATACAGTTCCGATGTAGGGTAAGGATGATTTTAATTTATCAATCATTTGTATACGTTTTTTAGCAGCCTAAAAATAGATAAAAAGGGTATACCGTGCAACGGCTTTTTTAAAGTGATTTTCTTACACAAAAATAACACTTAGTTAATGTATGTTAATTTGACAAACGAAGCATTTTATGGCACGAACATTGCTTTATTTCATACCGAGAGCAATTAAGTTTTTCATAGATTAGGTTAGGGTTTAAGTTTAATAATCGAGGTGTCTTTCGATGCCTCGATTATTTTTTCAGAACCGCAAGAACACAGACAAAGAGTAAGTTTTTTTTCATAGATTAGGGTTTAAGTTTAAAAAAGAGCATTTCAACGGAAGTGCTCTTTTTTTATGCGCATAATTGAAGAACCCTTTTTCATTACAAATATTTTATTTGACGTTTCAAAAATTGCTATAGTTACTTACTTATTGTTAATTTGCTAATGGTAAAACCCATTTAAAATTACATTGTCAATCATGGTCAGTTTTTGGTTTTATGAGAAAACACAAACTCTATTATATATATAACATTGGATTATTGCTCGCAGTGCAGGTTACATTCCCCTTTAACCTTTCCGCGCAGTCCAATAATCACTGGTCGCGCAATTTTAATGAAGAATCATCTCTATTATCAGGAGCTGTTGTTGGAGGTGGAGCAGGACCTGCAGCAATCTTTTACAATCCAGCAACAATTTCAGAAATTAAAGAATCTAAATTCTCTTTAAACGTTAGTCTTTTTGCCTTTGAATTTTTAAAAGCGAATAATGCATGGGGAGATGGAATCGATTTAAAATATAACAGAGGAGTGGTTGTTCCTCGCTTTTTATCGTATATGCTGAAGCCTAAAAGGCTTGAGAAATGGAGCTTTGAAGTAGCTTTTTTAAATAATTCTGATTATAGCGTTCAGGATACCAAATCATTTAGTCAGCAAATTGATGTTTTAAATAGATACCCAGGCGAAGAGCGCTACGATGCCTATTATAAATATTTAAATAAATATAGGGATAATTGGATTGGCATTGGTGGCTCCGTGCAGGTAGCTGATCACCTCTATCTGGGAACTAGTATGTTTGTTTCTTATATATCTAAGGAATATATTTACGATGTTGAAACGGAAGCGGTTCCGGATTTAGAGATACCTGATCAATATAGCTTCAATCGAAGCATTGCGCATTCATCTGAGCATGAATTTGTGAAATTTTACGATTATCGACTTCTATTTAAAGTAGGATTACTTTATAAAAAAGAAAGATTAAGCCTTGGTTTAAACATCACAACTCCATCCATTGGCCAAATATATTCTAACGGTAAAGAAGTATTTAGAAAAAGAAGCCAAGGTAATATTGCCAACCCTACTAATGACGAACTACTGCCAGATATATTAATTTCAAGCTATAAAGAGAAAAATGAGGTTATGGTAAATGCCAAAAGCACCTTTTCGATAGCTACAGGTTTAACCTATACCAATTCTAACGAAAATAAAACGTTATTTTTAACAGGAGAATACTTTGCTGGTATTGATCCATACAGAATGGTTGAAGCCAAAGGGAACAGGATTTCTGCCGACAACGAAGTTTCGGATATTATCAATTTAAACGAGTGGCTTACATTTGTATCTGGTGCTAAACCTGTTTTTAATTTCGCAACTGGGTACAAATGGTTGGTGAAAGAAAATTTGATGATTTTAACAGGTTTTAGAACTGATTTTAATTATTCCTTAAATGAAAGTCAAATGCCTTCAAGCTTAAATTCTTTTAAGCAATTAAATCTAAATAAATATCATGTTACCAGTGGATTAAACCTTCGCATTATGGGACAAGATTTAATTGCCGGATTCCAGTACACTTATGGGGTAGAAAATAACAAAAAACAATTTGCTAATTTTTCTCATCCTAATGAATTTAATTCAATTGACAATTCAGCTTTGCAAGGTATCCGACAGCATATCATGAACAGTCGCCTCAGCACTATAACAATATATTTTGGAGCCACAATTAACATCAACCAAAGAAGAACAAAGCAAAGCTCAAATAGTAATTAACAAGCTATTTATATAAATTGCACAATAATATATTTTATAACCTACTTATTTAAAACTAATAAAATGAAAATGCGGATACTATTTGCACTTACTGCAGCTTTAATAATGACTTCTTGTGTTTCTACTATGAATTACACTTGGCAGAAAGAAGGTTTTGAAGGAAAAAATTTTAAAAAGATATTAGTTGTTGCTACAAGTAAAAACCTTGAAAGCAGAACAACTTTGGAGAATACTGTGGTTGGCTGGCTGGCTAAAGAAGGTATAAATGCTGAAAATAGCCTGAGCTTATTTCCTCCTTTTGTTGACATTAAAGAATTAGATGAAAAGACAATTGAATCGAAAATTAAAGCTGGTGGTTACGATGCTGTATTAGTTTCTTCATTGATAGATGTAAACGAACAAGATGTGTATGAGCAAGGTTCAAATTACTACCCTATGCATTACGGATATCGTCGTTATATTTATAACGGATATGGATATGCCTATAGTCCTGGATATTATCGCCAGCAAAAAACTTATGTGGTTGAATCTCGTTTGTTTGATACTGCAAAAGAAAATGCAAAAGAAGCAATTGTATGGTCAGGTCAATCCTCATTAACCGATCCTTCGTCATATGAGTCTGGAGCTAAACAATACGCAAGCACTCTGGTTAAGACATTACTAAAATCAAATACAATAAAATAGATATCGGTATTTATTGAAATATCGTATCACACTCACATTAGCCTTTAGTAGAACACTCTATTAAAGGCTTTTTTCTTTCTTTGATTTATTAGCACCAACAGGAATATTGATTTTAACATTAATGGAATTATTCAAGGTGCCTGATCTATCCTTATAAACGTCTACAAATCCTTGGTAATACCTAACACCAATGGTCATTCCTGTGTTTTCTTTTAGTTTATACCCAAAGCCACCAGACATTCCTGCATCAATTCGGCGTAGCATGGATGAGTTATCTTGTCTTATCCTAATTTCTTGACCATTCGTATCTGAATTAAACTCAACTAAACCTCCATGTACAAGGCCAAACTGCGGTCCAGCCTCAATATATAATCGATTTTTGAATTTATACTTAGCCAAAACAGGAACCATAAACTTATTAATCACTTGTTTGTATTCTCCATCTTCAGGTTGTTGTTCTATACCTAAAAAATCCAAGTCTTCAGGCTCCAATTTATCGAAGCCAACATTAGATTTAACCAATACGCCAGTATATAAATATATTTGATCCTTTAATTTAATATCAAAATAAAAACCAATGTTAAGATTTCTGACCAGTGCATTAGATTCCATACCAGAAATCCCCGACCAATTAAGCCCACCCTCCAATCCAAACTCCAAACCATCTGAATTTAACTTGTCGCCAAGCAATAATGATATTAACACCTGCGAGTGTGAACTAGCTGCTATTAACACGAACGCTATACTTAACAAAACCTTCTTCATAGTATTTTTTACATTTATGGCTTAATTCCACACCAAAATAAACAATATTATTTATCATCTATTAAAAAAGTAACCAAATAAACAATACAGCATAAGTAGTGTTAGCTCTTTACTTATTATCTTTGAAGAATACTTAAACAAAACAACTAATATGAAGAAATTATCACTTATAGCACTTTTTTTTGTAGCCTGCTCAAGCATTATGGCTCAAAGTGTTGAATTCACCCCAATATATGGATACACTTTTAGTGGTACAGTATACGATTACTATGGCACTTTTGATGTTAAAGACGATGTTACTTTTGGGGGGTTATTAAATGTAGAAATCGACCAAGGATTATATGTTGAATTATCATACCAAAGAATAAATCCAACTTTAATTGAAGAGAGACCACTTGTTAACTTAAAACATGACATAGGCATTGAACACTATCAAATTGGTGCGCAAAAAGAATTTAAACAAGGCCAAGTAAAACCTTTTGCGGAACTCCTTTTAGGTACATCTCGTTATTTCCCAAGATCTGGCAATAATAAAGATGTTTGGAGATTCTCAGGTACACTGGGGCTAGGTGCAAAGGTATTTTTTAACGACTACTTAGGAATAAGACTTCATACCAGGCTGGCTTTGCCCATGGAGTTTGGTGGAGCTGGTATCTTCTGTGGAATTGGAGGCGGATGTTCAGGAGGCGTATCTTTTAATGTACCTCTTGCTCACTGGGAACTTGGTGGAGGACTTATCATTCGTTTACCTAATTAAGGTCTTATTAACTGAATTATAAAAGCGTTTTTCTCAATGAGGGAAGCGCTTCATTCATTTTAAGGCGGAATCTGCTATTAGGAATATATAATCAACAAATACCTTATTATTGCAATCAAATATCCATAACTCAACAAATTAATAAACGATGAAATTTAAATTTTTGTTTATTCTATTAGCTATCTCTACCATGGGAATAGCAGAGGAAAAAACTTCAACATTAGATTGGCCTAGAGAGATTATAGAGAAAGACTATACTATAACGCTTTATCAACCTCAACTCGAACAGTTAAAAAACAATATTCTTGAAGGTAGACTTGCGTTGTCTGTAAAAAAGGATAATGAAGATATTATTTTTGGTGCACTATGGTTTAATGGTCGCATGCACACTGATATGGAAACAAGAATGGCCGTATTGGAAGACATGGAAATTCCGATGGTGAAGTTTCCTGATATAAAAGATTCGAGTAAAATAGAAAAACTAAAAGAGTTAATAATAAGCGACTTTAGTTCGATAGACCTTGAAATGTCGATTGATAAAATTGTGGGATTATTGGAAAATCCTGATGCTGAAGATTTACCACAGGATCATTTATCCAACAATCCTCCTGAAATTTATTACAGATCAGAACCTACAGTACTCGTATTAATTGACGGAAAACCAATACTTAAAGAAGTTGAAGGACAAGACTTAAAAACGGTTGTTAATACACCTTTTTTTATTGTTAAAAAAGATAGTACTTATTTTTTAAAGGGAGGCGAACATTGGTTCTCTTCAAAAGAGTTAGAATCGAAAAATTGGAAAAATATTACTGAAGTCCCTGAGGATGTTGAAAAATTAGCAGAATCAAAAATTGACGATACAGAAGAAGATCCTGAAAAGGAAGACTCCATTATCATACCTAAGTTAATTGTTACGTCTAATCCGTCAGAATTGATACTAAGCAATGGAGAAATAAATTACCAACCCATTACAGGAACAACTTTATTATTCGTTACCAATACCGAAAATGATATCATTATGGAAATTAGTTCTCAGATGAACTATGTTCTTTTAAATGGTCGTTGGTATAAATCAAAAACATTAAGCGATGGAGAGTGGGAATTTGTTCAGCCTAATGATTTACCCGATACTTTTTCTGGAATACCTGATGACCAAAGTATATCTTCGGTAAGAGTTAGTATTCCAGGAACACCTGAAGCTTTGGAGGCTAAATATGAACAGCAAATGCCGCAAACGGCAGTAGTGGATAGAAAAACAGCCACTACAGAAGTGAAATACGATGGCGATCCAAAGTTTGAAACCATGGAGGGCACTACCGTAAAGTATGCTATCAATACCGAAAGCACCGTGCTTTTAATAAATCAAAGCTATTATTGTGTTGATGATGGTATTTGGTTTGAGTCGAAAAATGCCAAAGGACCGTGGGCTGTAGCCACAGAAAGACCTGAAGAAGTGGAGGAGATACCTGCCAGCGCACCTGTTTACAATGTGAAATACGTATACATATACGACTCAACTCCCGATGTTGTTTATGTAGGATATACTCCTGGCTATTATAATTCGTACTATTACGGTGGAGTTGTAGTTTATGGTACTGGTTACTATTATCAGCCTTGGTATGGCATGTATTATTATCCTCGCCCAGTAACTTACGGATACGGTGTACATTACAATCCTTATACAGGATGGGGATTTTCAGTAGGGGTTAGCTACGGATGGTTTACATTTGGCGTAAGCTCATACCACCACAGCTACTGGGGACCTATGGGATATAGGCACGGGTACAGACATGGATACCACCATGGTTACCATCGCGGTTATCATAATGGGTACAGAGCAGGTTATGCACGAGGAAAATACAACTCGCGAAATGCATACAATAATCACAAAAATGGCGTAAGACAAACTAGCCGCAGCTCGCGTCAGATGAACAATAGTAGAAACGTTAGAACTGCACAACCTTCTCGTAAGCCAAACAATGTTTATACTGACAGGAGTGGTAATGTGATGCGTCGTGATAATAATGGCAACTGGAAACAGCAGTACAATTCAAGACAAGGTAGTCAGACCAATAGAAGTAAACCACAAACAAGGCCGCAAACACAAAACAGACAGCAACTAGAGCGCGATTTTCAAAATAGAAATAGGGCCAATACAAGATATCAGAACTATCCTCAACAAAGAACGCCTAGTTCATTTCCTTCAAGAGGTGGAGGAGCTAGGCCAGCACCATCCAGAGGTGGAGGTGGTCGTAGAAGATAACGCTTTGACTATTGACTAGTCAATTCAATAAAACAGAAAAGCCCAGGAGATAATCCTGGGCTTTTTTTTGTTATAAATAACTCTATTGTATGAGTCTAATGTTTTATAGTAAAGATTTATAGCTAATCCCAAAGTAAAATCAGCATTACTCCTTTTTATCCTTTTTCTTTTCCTTAGGCTTTGCTATACTCCCAATAGCTCCATTATATGACATATGAGCTCTTTGTGGACTTGTAACACTTAAACTACTACTACCGGTTTCAAAAACCGTGAGTACAAAGTCTATTTTATCAGAATCGTTTCTTACTGAAAATTTAATGATCGATCTTTTCTTGTCCTTACTTACAGTGTAACCCTCCACTTTTTTAGTGAAATTGTACGGACTATCCTTACCTCCATACCCTGAAGTATGTGATCTTCCATAAAATGGTAAATAACAATTTACATCATCCCCATCAACCGTTAAAAAAAAGTTATCCACATTTATAGCTCTGCCCTTCATAGGAAGAGCCTGGTCAGGTACAAAACTATAACTAATGCTCGTAAGCAATACCATAGTTTGCTCTATTTGCTGTGCTTTTTTTTCTGCTTTTTTCTCTTTCCTGGTCTTTTTTTCTGCATCCTGTGCCATTACAGACACAGATAAAAATAAGCAGGTCAGTAACATTACATAGTTTCTCATAAGAATTAAATTTTTAGTTTTTAAAATCCTAAGTTAATTTATTCAGTAATTTATTGCAACAGTATATTTTCAAAACACACAATACATACAATTTCTTTACAATTATTATTCTCACATTTCGACTATTACATCTAGATCTTTCAAACTCAATGGTTAAAAACCCTTAAATACACCATTTTATATATCTCTTTTAATATTAACATCATATAAAACCCGAAATAAAGCTTACCTTTGCACCCTCATTTGAAAATGTTATGCAGGATATAAGAAATATTGCAATTATTGCACACGTTGACCACGGTAAGACTACATTGGTTGATAAGATGTTACTAGCAGGTCAGCTATTTAAAGAGCATGAAGAGGTTGGTGAGTTGATAATGGATAACAACGATCTTGAAAAAGAGCGTGGAATTACCATTTTAGCGAAAAACGTTTCGATGGTGTATAAAAACACCAAAATCAATATTATTGATACTCCAGGTCACTCCGATTTTGGAGGTGAAGTAGAGCGTGTATTAAACATGGCTGATGGTGTACTACTTTTAGTAGATGCATTTGAAGGACCAATGCCTCAAACGCGTTTTGTGTTGCAAAAAGCAATTAATCTTGGACTTAAACCAATTGTTGTAATTAATAAGGTAGACAAAGAAAACTGTCGTCCTGAAGAAGTACAAGAATCTGTTTTTGACCTAATGTTTAACTTAGGTGCTACAGAAGACCAATTAGACTTCGTGACCATTTATGGTTCGGCTAAAAATGGTTGGATGAGTACTGATTGGAAAAATCAAACTACAGACATTACTGCTGTTTTTGAAGCAGTTCTTGAAAACATACCTGCTCCTGATCTTAACGAAGGAACACCTCAGATGTTAATTACATCTTTGGATCACTCGCCATATACAGGACGTATTGCTATTGGTAGAGTTCACAGAGGAGAGCTTAAAACAAACCAACAGGTTTCTTTAGTTAGTCGCGATGGTTCTATCAAGAAAACTAAAATTAAAGAAATTAATGTATTTGCTGGTTTAGGACGTACAAAAGTAGATTCAGTTAAAAGTGGAGAACTTTGTGCTTTAATTGGAATAGAAGGTTTTGATATTGGTGACACTGTTGCTGATATTGAAGAGCCAGAAGCAATGGATCCTATTTCTATTGATGAACCAACAATGAGTATGTTATTTACTATTAATAACTCTCCATTCTTTGGTCAGGAAGGTAAATATGTAACATCTCGTCATATTAAAGATAGGTTAGATGCTGAGTTAGAGAAAAACTTAGCGCTACGTGTTGAAGATACAAACTCTGCTGATGCATGGAATGTATACGGACGTGGTGTACTTCACTTATCTGTATTAATTGAAACAATGCGTCGTGAAGGTTACGAACTTCAGGTTGGTCAGCCACGCGTAATCATTAAAGATATTGGTGCTATTAAGCACGAGCCCGTAGAGGAATTAACCATCGATTTACCTGATGAGTACTCGGGTAAAGCCATTGAAATGGTTAGTCAGCGTAAAGGTGATATGTTGAGCATGGAGCGCAAAGGCGAACGTATTGTTATAGAATTCCATATTCCATCTCGTGGTATTATTGGTTTACGTAACGCAATGTTAACTGCTACAGCAGGAGAGGCAATTATGGCTCACCGTTTTGTAGAATTCCAGCCTTATAAAGGTGAAATCAACAAACGTTTAAATGGTTCGCTTATCTCAATGGAAGATGGTGCAGCTATTCCTTATGCATTAGATAAATTACAAGATAGAGGTAAATTCTTTGTTGCTCCTCAGCAAAAAATCTATAAAGGTCAGGTAATTGGAGAGAATAACAGAGATGGAGATTTAACCATTAACATTACAAAAACTAAGAAGTTGACAAATATGCGTACTTCTGGTTCTGATGATAAAGTTAAATTAGCTCCACCAATTATCTTCTCGTTAGAAGAAGCATTAGAATATATTCAAGGAGATGAGTATGTTGAAGTAACACCTTCAGAAATTCGCATCCGTAAAATATATCTTGAAGAACACGAACGTAAACGTTTAGCGAAGTAGTAAATAACAACGCAAGAAGTTATTTATTAATTTGCTGTTTTTCGAGTTAGCAACTCTAGCCGTATCCTTTTGGGGTACGGCTTTTTTTGTGCTGTGAGCACAGCGCTTTATGTATTGATTCCTGTATACTAGCAAAAAACTCCTTTGGGAGATAATTCCAAAATCAATTCTTTTATTCTTGATGTCGCGGAGGTAACTCCATTGATATAAATAATAGAAAGGAAGTCGCGGAGGCAGCTCTAACACTTCTCTTTTTGTCTAGGAAGCTTTGGAGGTTTATCTAAAGCATGACTTTTAGTTTTCTTGAGCTTTGGAACTAACTCCAAACGTCCATTTATGAAAATATTGTGCTTCGAAGGTATCTCCATTAAATAATATTGTGTTATTCTGTCATAATACCGCCTAAACTGCCTTCTTTGCTAGACTGTAATTCATATGTAAATTTAGGTTCCAATCCTTCTTCCTTTCGGTGAGATACATAAATAATAGCTGTATTACTTTCTTCTGCAATTTTCTGAATTAACTGCACCATCAGAGAGGCACTGTAATCATCCAATCCTGTTGAGGGTTCATCGAGTATTAGCAAAGGAGGATGTTTAATCATAGCTCTTACAATTAAAATCAAACGCTGATTCACCTGTGATAAACGATAAAATCGATCATTCTTTTTATCCAATAATCCCAATACATTTAGCCAGCGTTGAGCCAGGTTCTTTTGCCTATCCGTTGGTTTAAGATACAAACCTACACTATCTACCAATCCAGAAATAACCATTTGTTCTACCGTATGATTACTCTGAAAAAGCTCTGTCATAGAAGGTGTAAAATACCCCATCTTCTCTTTTAAGTCCCAAACGCTCTCTCCACTTCCTTTTTTCTGACCGAATAAAAACAAATCAACACCATAAGCTTTGGGATTATCTCCGTAAATCATGCTTAGCAAAGTAGTCTTCCCTGAGCCATTTCGACCTTTCAAATGCCAGAACTCTCCTCGCTTTATTTTCCAAGTAATATCTTTCACAATGCACCTTCCTTCATAATTAACACTTACTTTTTTAAGCTCAATTAAAATTTCAGGAATATCTTTAAAGTGCTTTAGTGGCGCTGGAATATCTGCACTTAAAAAGGCTGTTTGCTGGTGTAAATTTTGTTCTAAAAACTGATTCAATTCAACACTTTGCTTAAGACTTTCTTCGTCCACCACTAAAACCTCACTTACAAAAGGCATGATGTCGGTATGGCGTTTAAATATTTGAACCATTGGGATGATATGAGCCAAGTCTATCAATTGATTTTTTAAAGTCGCCACCGACTCAACATCTAAACAGTCGAAAGGGTTATCCAATACTAAAAAATCAGGTTTTTGACTCATCTGATATTTTAACAAAGCCTTTCGTTGCTCACCGCTACTATAAGTTCTTATACTCCGCTCATTACTATTAGATAATAGAAACTGATTATGACGAACTTCTTCATCAATCATTGTCTCCAAAGTAATGGTGGAAAAAAGCAGCCCTCTTTTCCCTTTGAATACTTCAACTTGTCCTTCCCCTTTTAATAAGGACTGTATCCATTTTCCTTTCATGGATAGCAAATGACTTTCTATGGCGTAATGTTTCAAAGCAGCATATTTAAATTATTTAGAAAGAACTTTTATCACTCGTTCCAATTCTTCTTTAAGGTGAATTAGCTCCTCCACCTTAACATCCTCTTTTAATAAATTATTTGCCAAGGCCTGAGGAATAACCGCTGCCTTTTCTTTCATCGCTTCTCCCTTACTCGATAAACATACTATAACTTTTCGTTCATCTTCTTTACTTCGTTCTCGTTTTATAAAACCTTGCTGCTCCATTCTTTTAAGTAATGGTGTAACAGTGTTTGTATTAAGTATTAACATTTTGGCAATATCATTCACAGGAAGCTTATCTTTTTCCCATAAAATTAAAAACACTAAATACTGAGTATATGTAATACCCAACTCATCTAAATATGGTTGGTATTCCCTTGTAATTAATCGGGAAGCTGCATAAACCGGAAAACACAGCTGGTTTTCTAATTTTAGTTGATCGTATGACATAAGAGTTTATTTAATCGAACACAATATTAAAATAAATAATTAAGCTCTTATTTAGAGTCTCAAAAAAACTGTACTTACCCTTGAAATTAAACCCAAAAGTTCAAAATTTCAGCTCTCTATTTTGGGCTCAGAAGTTATTCTTTAATTAGTTCTATTACATATTTTTCAATATCCTGAGGTTTTTTAGTTGGTGCAAATCTCTTTTGAGGAACTCCATTGGCATCAATTAAAAATTTAGTGAAATTCCATTTTACTCTGCTCCCTAACAAACCACCTAATTCCGATTTTAGGTATTTAAATATTGGATGTGCATTTTTTCCATTTACATCAACTTTTGAAAACATAGGAAAGCTAACACCATAATTAATCAAGCAACCTTCTGATATTGATTTTTCGTCACCAGGTTCCTGGTTGCCAAATTGATTACAAGGAAATCCTAAAATAACAAAGTTGTTATTCTTATACTTTTGGTATAGCTCTTCCAGTCCTTCGTACTGAGGAGTTAAACCACATTTACTGGCAGTATTAACAACAAGAATAACTTTTCCTTTGAAGTCGTTCATACTAACATTTTTGTTCTGAAGCGACTTTGCTTCCATACTATAGAATTTGTCCATCCTTATTTCTTTTTAAATTACTTTATATCGTTTGCGACACAAACCTAGTGAATTTATTTTATATCGCGTGCGATGTTTTTAAAATAAATTAAATTCATCTTCCTAATTTTAATAACACTCAAACACCATTACGTTCGCTTTTATGCTTTTTTAGCTTTTTAACCCCTAATTTTAAACTCACCCAAGCATATTTTTTAATATTTTTGAAGTTCAAACTCAATTATGCGTATGGATTACTTAGAAGCTGCTGTAGTTTTAAAAAACCTTTTGATTAAATGCAATAAGGAATTTCTGATAAAGAATAAAGGAGAACTAGTCAACAAAAATGAAATGCTTGTTCGTTCTAATTTTGGTAAAGAAATTGGAATTAACATGGATGCATTCACCAATGAATTTGTGACTAAAACCATTAAAGAATACGAATCGGAAGCTTTTGTAATGACTGACTTTGTTAGCATGATGCAAGACGGTAAGGAGTTGAATTATTTTCTTTATAAAGGCTACAGTAGATACTTCGACAAGGGATTGGTCTATTTTCAACTAGTGAATAAAGAAACCTTTGAAGCCATAGGGGAGCTAGAATTCTCCAATCTAGAAGACAACATTTTCTATTCGGTAGAAAGTCCCGAATTTGAAGAGAGCTCGTGCAACGCCATTGAAACCAGCGAAAACACCACCAAGAAACCATGCATTGCATTTTTAATTGGTCACATGAACGAAGATAGATTGCTTTTTGATATTCAACGATTAATATATGATACAGCCAACAATGTTCAAAAGCACAAGAATCGCCAATTTAAATTTATCATACAAATAGATAAGTTTGGCGGAGAGCCTACTGTAAACTTTCTTTCTGAACTAGATAAAATAAAGCAATCTTTTGAGCTTAACTTTGCTCCGGAATACCCTAATTCAGATTTTGTTTTTACCATTGGAGAGGATGGACAATAGAAAAATATTAATTGTTTAAGCTGTTTTATATTTATTAAGACCTTAAGTTTATTTTTATACCTAAATTTTTAAAGATCTAGTATATAATCAATGTGAATAAACTTAACAAAGAAGAACAGTTAGAATTACTGTGGAAAAAGTTTAATGTTTTCTATTCATTTTTTAAAGATGACAACGCTAATTCAGTAGCTCTTGAGGCTTTTAGAAGAATGGCTCATGGATATTTTAGTGCAAAAAAACTAAGAGAATTAGATCAAATCACGGCTGAATTCAATGGTTTTTGCAGAGAACTATCTAAGGAAGATAGAGTTGTACTAAATAAAAAAATAAAGGATGAAATAGGTATTGATTTAGACGAAGAAAAAAGATTAGAAAAAATCAATAGAGTATTAAAAAGAGGAAAAATAATTAACACTAAAGAATATGATTTAATTCTTAATCGTGTTGAAGAAACTTTTGGCGATAATGATTTAAATGAATATGTAGATAGATTGAATAATTTACTATCGGGCTATTCATAAACAACACGAGAGGTCAATAGTCTCACCCAGACCTCGCCACAACCAACACCGTTACACCATTGCACCATTTTACCTTTGTACCATTTTCTTATATCCTAAATTCATATAAAATAACTACGCCCTACTATAAACTGTATTCTTTTTCATTACTTTTGCAACTCAGTTGTATACAATAAAAGTTTCAATAAATGGCGGATGTTATGAACCTGGAAGAATTACATTTTCTGGGAATTAAGGTGGTGTATAAAGATTTGGTAGATAAAGGCTACGAAGTTCTGAATGTAAGAAAAGAACTGGATGTAAATCCGCAGATATTGGCAAAAAAAGACGACCAATTTCAGATGATAGTGGTAAAAACAGCCTTCTATCCTGATATGGGCATTATTCTTCCTGAAGTCATTCAAAAAGTAAAAGAATTAGCCGCAAAACACAAAGCCTCTTGCTGGTATGCTAGCGTGGGTATTGCCAACGCCAATGGTCAAACTGAGGAAGAAATGGCCAAGCCTGTTACTGGCGGAGAATTCTACATCAACTACAAAGGCCTGATGCCTTTTCCTGAAAAAATTGAGCCGCGTAAGCAATGAATAAGAAAGTAAGTGATTTTTTAGCCTTCGTTAAAAAAAACAGGCTAGTTATATATGTTCTGGTAGGAACTGCTTTGATGATGCAAATATGCAGCAAAGGTGCATTACCTCCCGATAGAACAACCGCTCCACAAACTCAAGATGTTACCATATTAGAAGAACCTGAGCCTTCTACTCAAGAGCCTGAGCAAGTTCCTAGGGCTCCCAAAACAGATTATACGAGCCTGCTTATTATGACGGTAGCTATTCTTAGTTTTTTTGTAGCTAAGAGGTATGGCTGGTTAGATAAATTATTTCCAAAAATCGTTATTTTTAAAGTAGATTATTTCAGGCAAAAATCAACAGGCAATCTGATTGTAAAAGTATTCTTGATAAACAAGACTAAATCTTCCATCTCCTTTAATAATCCTAAACTGGCTTTTTATAAGGGAAGTAAAAAACGCGAGTTTATCATCAAAAACATTGGTGGTGAAAATTATTTCCCGATTACCTTAACGCCTGGTACGGGTCATAAATTTAATATTGATGCCCAGAAATTCTATAACAATGTAGAGGGTTTAGATACATATAAAAGCATACAGATGGAAGTAACTAGCACCACAGGTAAAAGCTACAAAAGTATGAAATGGCCTACCTGGCTTACTTTTCGAAGAATGTAGTCATCCTTTTCCAAACATTCCCTCTTCGTTATGGTTTACACTTTAGAATTATTGCGATAGAAGAACATAAACAATATGGAGAACTTTTTAAAAACACAGTGGAAAAAATATAGTGCGCGAAAAACTAAAGCTGGTATCATTATCGACTTTTTATTTTTGGCCTTATTTATTGCCATGATAAATCCGCCAACCCGTAAAACCATCAGCTCATTTGTTATTCGTTATACTATGACTTCGGCTAAGGAAACTAGTGATAACATACAACTTACTGCTGAAGATTACGATTGGAGATACAGAGATATCAGCGAAAATACAAAGCATTTTGCTGATTTAAAAGGGAAAGTAATATTTCTGAACCTTTGGGCTACTTGGTGTCCTCCATGTGTTGCAGAATTTGGAGCTATTGACGAGCTTTATCAAGAATATAAGGATAAGGTTGAGTTTGTTTTAATCACATCGGATGAGGCTAGCAAAATTCAAGCTTTTTTAGATAAAAAAAAGTATCACATATCCTCCAATACATTTATGGATAAATTGCCCGACTTGCTGTATTCCAAAAGCATTCCAGCCACGTATATCATCTCTAAAGAAGGAAATTTAGTGGTAGATAAAAAAGGGGCTGCCAAATGGAACAGCGACAAAACGAAAGAATTATTGGATAAGTTAATTGCAGAATAGTGAAGATAGGAAATTTAGAACTTAGAAAACATCCCCTTTTATTGGCTCCTATGGAGGACGTAACTGATCCTTCATTCAGATTATTGTGTAAAAAGTATGGTGCTGATTTAATGTATACTGAATTTGTATCAGCTGATGCCTTAATTCGTAGCATTGAAAAAACAGAGCGCAAATTAAAGATATTTGAGGAGGAGCGTCCTGTAGGCATTCAGCTATATGGAAAAGATATCGATGCTATGGTGGAGGCTGCTAAAATAGCAGAACAAGCTGGTCCCGAGTTAATCGACATTAACTTTGGTTGCCCCGTTAAAAAAATTGCAATGAAAGGCGCTGGCTCTGGTATGTTAAGGGATATTCCTAAAATGGTTGAAATGACCTCTAAAATTGTGGATGCGGTTAAACTACCTGTTACCGTAAAAACACGATTGGGCTGGAATGATGAATCTAAAATAATAGTAGACGTTGCAGAACAACTACAAGATACAGGCATTAAAGCCTTAACCATACATGGCAGAACCAGAGCACAAATGTACAATGGCGATGCAGATTGGACCTTAATTGGAGAAGTGAAGAATAATCCTCGGATGAATATTCCTATCATTGGAAATGGGGATTTAACAAGCCCTCAAAAAGCAAAATTATATTTAGATAGGTATGGGGTGGATGCCTTAATGGTTGGTCGCCCTTCTATTGGTCGCCCTTGGATTTTTCGAGAAATCCGTCATTATTTAGATACTGGTGAATTGCTTGAGCTTCCTAAAATTCCTGAACATGTAGAAATGATCCGTGAACATCTGAGCAAAAGCATTGATTGGCTGGGCGAAAGAAGAGGCATATTACACATGCGCCGTCATTTAGCCATCTCTTTTAAAGGCTTAAGAGACTTCAGAGAGCTGAAAATAAAAATGCTAAGAGCCGATACTGCCATTGAAGTTAATGAATGTTTGGATGCCATAAAAGAGAAATTTGCTGATTGCGTGTCAATGGCTGAAGGACAGCAAATATAATAGGCACTTGGATATTATAACTGCCACATATAAATCCCCGGTCGGTGAACTAATTATAGGTTCGTACAATAATGAACTTTGCCTTTGCGATTGGAGATATCGTAAAATGAGAGATGCAGTTGACAAACGCATTCAACATTCCATTGGTGCCAAATATAAATCAGGAACCTCAGAAATAATTGATCTTACAATAGTACAACTAGAGGAGTATTTTAATGGTGACAGAACTGAGTTTGATATTGCATTAAAATTTTGCGGTACTGATTTTCAGAAAAAAGTTTGGGAACAGCTGAGGAAAATACCTTATGGTAAAACATCAAGCTACTTAAAGCTTTCTAAAGATTTGGGTAATGATAAGGCCATAAGAGCAGTTGCTTCAGCTAATGGATCAAATGCTATTTCCATTCTTATTCCTTGTCATAGAATTATAGGTTCAGATGGAAAATTGGTAGGGTATGCTGGGGGACTACCTGCTAAGAAGAGGCTACTACAACTAGAATCAAGCGATACAAAACCAGAACAACTTTTATTGTTTTAGATAGAGATTAAATTATAAATTAATAATCGGTTTTATAAACTTTAGCTTTCCTAGTTTATTTTTACTTAAACTGTTTAGGTGTTCTGTTAAATCGAAGTCCGTTTCACTAATCTCTAATAACTTCTCCGCTTGATAAACAGTAGAGCAATACCTAAAGTCAAAATTGAGTTTATTGAGTTTTTCCTGCATTAAAAAAGTCGCTACAGTCAGTAATGGAGAGTCAACGATGAATACATCCAAATACTCTTTTTTAATAACTTCTTTTCTGAAGGAGACTATCGCATCAATATTTTTGTACACGCCTCTGGGATCCAATTCTCGGGCATCGGTTAGCACTCTTTCCACGTTATTCCAACTGGGTTGACTAATTATCTCCGTCATGCTTAGCACATGTTGTTCCAAATTAAACTCGTCAAAATATCGTTTAATCAATAAGCCTTTAGCTTCTATAAATTGATAGTTTATAATCATAGCTAGGAGTTTTAGATACAGATTATACTTAATATACGAAAATATTGAACCGAAATCAAGTACTTATGAGTCAGTAGGCTACATTACCGAGTTAGATATATGCTATTCTTCCTATGTTGACGTAGGTTGGGAAGACTGTTTACTTTAAATCGTCGAAGTACTTTCCTACGATAGACTTTACAGGATAAATGGTGGCTAGAAACCCTATTGACGTAACAGTAACGATAGTTAGAAAGATATCTGGAATAAGTAGCTTCACAGGATAGGCATCTACCACAAAGCTTCCGCCACCAGCAAATTTTATAATACCTAAATGCTGTTGAGCAAGCACCAGAATAACACCTAACCCAACACCTGAGAATACACCAATCAAAGAAATTAGCCAGCCTTCTAGTAGGAAGACTCTGGTCACCATCTTTTTATCTGCACCAATGCTTTTTAAGGTTTTAATGCCCTCTTTTTTATCGAAGATAAGCATCGACATAGTGCCTATTAAATTAAAGGTGGCAATAATGAGTATAAAACAAAGAATAAGGTAAGCCATTAGCTTTTCAATCCCCATCATCTTATAAAAGCTAGCATGCTGTTGTTGTCTGTTCTTAACTGAAAACGCACTACCAACTAGTTGTGTAAGTTGCTTTTGTACATGCTCTATTGACGCTTCTGGGTTTATAGATACTGCCAAGCTTGTTACTTCATTTGCACGATACCTAAATAACTCGCGTGCTAATTCAAGATCTATAATCAGGTAGCGAGAATCATAATCCATTTGCTTGACCATAAAAATCCCTTTAGGATGCAAGTAGCTACTATTAAAAGCCTCGCTAGGATTAAAGAGGCTTATCTTTTTATTTCGTTCAGGAACGTAGATAACTAAAGGAGTCATAAAAGTTGGTCGAATAGCTAGTTGGTCGGCTAGAGTATACCCAATAACACCTCCATAACCATGCTTATCCTTTAAATTAAATCGTCCTTCAACAATAATTGAATCTATTTCGCTTACCTTAGTAAAGGTCGAATCAACTCCCATAACAATGGCATCGGAGGACTGTCGCTCTCCATACTTTAATAGCGCATTATCTTCCACCATTTGCGAAACATAATCTACACCATCAATATCTTTTATTTGCTGAATATTAAGTGAATCTATCGAAAAGAATTTACCCTCAACTGCCGTTATTTTAAAATCAGGATCAAAGGAACCATACAGACTACCTATTAATCCATGGAGTCCGTTAAAAACAGATAATACCGCCAATAAAGCCAACGAACCCACACCCACCCCAACAATAGAGATGGTTGAAATAACATTAATGATACCCTTCGATTTTTTTCCGAAAAGAAACTTTAACGCTATTTGAAAGATAAGTTTCATCTGTTTAAAACGTATTATTTAAATGCCTTAACAATTAGGCCGGTTCCTTTTTTATGCTTTCCTTTTACATCCATAACATTGAGGATAAAGGATAAAGGAAAAGTAATTAAATAGTAGAAAGGTAATAGAATAAAAAATGCTTTAGAGGCATTCAGCATTACGATAGGGTATTTCATCGAAAGCTTCCAAGATATTTTCCCAGGTAGTCCGTACGAATATCTAGCGTCAATATCTTTAAACCCTGCTTTCTTTAATTTTTGAATAATTTCTTGAAGGTTATAACCGTCGCGAACATGTTCATCAATAAAGCCTGTTACACCATCTTCGTGTTCTGCTTCGTGATGATGTGCATCAGAACCTCCTTGGTCGCTAGGTGTAGAAATCAGCATCATACCTCCATGATTCATAGCATGATAAATATTCTTAAAAACACCTTCGTCATCCTCAATGTGCTCCATTACATCCACAGATACAACTAGATCATACATTTCTTCTTGATCCAACTTGGTTAAGTCGGCAAACTCAAACTTAACTCTATCCTGACGGTTTATCTTGGTGAAAAACTGGTTGCAATCTTCAATTTGCTCCGTTTTAACATCTAACCCAGTGATGTTCCAACCTTTGTTCTTTGAAGATAGATAATACACATATTGTCCGAAACCCGAACCTGCATCTAACACGTTGATATCGTTAGCTACTTTTTTAGACCAAGCACGTATTTCTTTACGAATATGCCATGAACGTAGCAACAATAAATCTAAAAGTTTATAAAACAAAATTCGCAACGAAGGGGATTGGTTAAAAACCTTACCCAAGCTCTTCTTTATTGGATCGTACTGCATGATTAGTCTTTTAACAGGCGGTCAATATTATCAATGTAATCTAATGAGTCATCTACAAAAAATTGCAAATTAGGCACAACTCTTAATTGTTTACCTACTCGCATTCCTAAATGACGTCGAATGCCGGAAGTATGGGCTTCAATTTCACTATATACCTCATCCCTTTTACCAGTAGGGAAAATACTTATATATGCTCGTGCAAGACCTAAGTCTGGAGAAATTCGAACTTTGGAAACAGTCACCATCGTCCCTAACGTCAACGATTTTGCTTCGCGCATAAATATTTCACTTATTTCACGCTGTAACAATCTCGATATCTTCTTTTGTCTGGTTGATTCCATTTTATTTATATTAATTAACTCACGAAAATAATCTTTTTAATGTTATTTTCTATGATGATTTTAAAATTTACCAATATCCTGCTATGGAACTGGATCGTGCCCATGTCCACCCCACGGATTACAGCTCAATATTCTTTTAATCGCTAAATAACTTCCTTTAATGGGGCCATGCTTTTTTAAGGCTTGAATACTATAGGTAGAACAGCTTGGAGTATATCTGCAAGCAGCTCCAAGCATAGGAGAAATAGTATACTGATATATTTTTATAGGTATAATGAGTATAAACACAATACCCGACACAATGCTTTTGTAAATATTAGTCAACCACATCTTCCTTTGCCTGTTTTTCTATCAGCTTTTCCTCCAACTTTTTCATGCCCTTTTTCATACCCTTACAAATTTTAGCATATGGCAACTGATCACCTGATATATAAACCATTGCAAAAGCTATTTGTTGATCTGATTTTTCCAGATATTCAATAAACGCACCTCTGGTTAAACGATAAGCTTCTCTACTTCTTCTTTTTAATAGGTTGCGATGCACAGCTCTTTTAAATCGCCTTTTCGAAACACTAAAAAGTACTTGAGCAGGTACATCCTCGGGTAATTCTGTGGGCAAGTAAATGACTCTAAAAGGAAAACACACAAAAGACTCTCCTTTTGAAAACAGCTCCTCAATAACAATGTGGCTGCATAACTTTTCTTTTTTAGGAAATTTGAAAGACTCTTGGGGCATTGGGTGCTTACTATTTGGGCGAAAAAAAGGGCATTAAAAAATGCCCTTTAATATATGATATAAATTCTAGAATTTACTTTTGAGCCTTATTGTGCTTTTTAATAAACTGCTCAAGTGCCATCGTCATAGATGGAGCTTGTGGCATTGGAGCCTGAATATCTAAACGATAACCTGCTTCTTTTACCGCTTTAGCTGTTGCAGGTCCGAATGATGCAATTTTTGTTTCATTCTGATCCCAATCAGGGAAATTTTGCAACAAACTTGCAATTCCTGAAGGGCTAAAGAATACTAGAATATCGTAATTGATATCTTTCAAATCGCTCAAGTCACTGCTTACAGTTCTGTATAAGATAGCTTTTGAGTACTTGATTTTATTCTTATCCAATAAATCAGGAATCTCTTGTTTATGAATATCCGAAAGAGGCACTAAATAAGTTTCATCCTTGTGCTTTTTGATTACCTCAATTAAGTCAGGGAATTTACCTGTTGAATGAAAAATCTTTCTTTTACGATAAACGATATACTTTTGTAAATAATAAGCCGTAGCTTCAGAAATACAAAAATACTTCATGGAGTCTGGTACAGTGATTCTCATCTCTTCAGCAACACGAAAATAATTATCGATCGCTGTTCTGCTGGTAAAAATGACCGCTGTATGGTCAAGTATATTTACCTTTTGCGTACGGAATTCTTTAGTGGGTACGCTCTCTACCTGAATAAACGGACGAAAATCAATTTTTACATTGCTTTTATCAGCTAATTCGAAGTAAGGAGACTTTTCAGTTTGTGGTTTTGGCTGGGAAACCAGAATTCTTTTAATCTTCAAAACGTTGTTTATTTTAATTTCACTGTTCCTAATGCCTAATTAATAAGTATGTTATACATAATAACTAAAGGCAAAATTTCTAGGGCACAAAGATACAAAAACATGTAAAACAATGATGCTACATCTCTTAAAATAATTAACAATCCTCTAAATAATTGTATTATATACAGTAAAATGAAAATTCCAATCCCCACATTAAACAGCAATGGCAAGGCTTCTGGATCGATATATGGCACTACCAATATAACGGGTAAAATAATTAAGCCAAATATTTTATCGTGTAATTTGGTATAAAAAATATAATCATTGGTTTCTTGTGTGCTTTCAAAAACAAACGACACAAAACGGTAAAGTAATCCTTTCACAACACCAAAAGCCATCACTAAACCCATTGCTATAGGTATTAAAATCAGGCTATCATCAACAAATGTTTTGATATTATTGTAATGAATGTACTCGTATATAAACAAGGAAGTATTAAATAGAAAAAGGATACTTAATGCAAACCCTGCTTTTTGGTTACGCATATTTTCTTCCTTTTGCATTTTACGAGCATACTGACTAAAAACAACTGAAGAAAATAAATCCTGTAGATATTTAAAGTTTGTTAATCTAATAACGCCAGTTACAGCCACAGCTAGAATCAACAGACCTGTTAATACATCTCTTGATGAGTCTTTTTCTTCAATATTTACTTTTTCTTGTACAATAAGCTCTTTTTGGACTACATCTATAGAATCATTTTGTGCCTTAATACTATCGGAACTTGTAATATAAGTAGAATCTGAAACCGGAATTACTCTTATTGTATCGCTTTCTTTACGCTTAGCACCTTCATGGTCTTGTTGCTTCTCTTCAGCTTTCTCCTCAAGACTAGCTCCAGAGTGGTATTGTATTTTACTATTTACCGAACCTTTAACCCACATTTTATCGCTTTGCGAGATAGGTTCAAGAAAATCATCAACTACCGTATGATTTAAAAAACCTTGATTCTGCTGTGATTTTGTTTTAAGATTAAATTCAATGGAATCCTTTGCTGAAGGAATAAACTCAATCTTCTTTACAACGATAGGTGCCTTGGGTGTTTGAAAACGCTTAGGTACTTCAGGAATTTGAGAAATTGAAGGTTTTGGAACATTTACCTTTAATGAATCACCAACTGGGACTTGGGCAGCAATATTTACTTGCGGATTAGACACTCTTTCTTGTGGTAACGTGTAATATATGTTGGCCGATGGATTCATTCAATGGGTTTTCTGCAAAAATAATAATTTGTATGTTTTTTCTAAGCTATAATTAAACAGTTGCTATTTTAAGTGGATCTTCTCGCCAAATTTGATTGGCATCAATAGCTGCAATAACATCTTTAGGATCATTGACCACAGTCCATAATTCGCCATGATCTACTCGCATAAAGTTTTCTTCAATCATTTTTTCTAACATAGCAATCAAAGGGTTAAAGAAACCATTTGTATTGATTAGTATGACAGGTTTCGAAAACAAGCCTAGCTTTTTATTCGATAAAACCTCAAAAAGCTCCTCTAAGGTTCCTGTGCTACCAGGTAAAGTAATAACTGCATCCACATCCTTTACTAAAAGTTCTTTTCTTTCAGCCATGGTTTCTACATGAACCATATCCTTTACGCCTTTGTGTTCCCACTCAACTTCCACCATAAAGCGAGGAATTATTCCTGTAATCACACCTTTCTTTGCCAACATGCTATCAGCTACAGCGCCCATTAATCCAACGGCACCTCCTCCGTAATTCATCGCCCAGTTATTTTCGGCCAATACATTACCCAGCTCTATTGCTGCTTCGTTATAAACCTTATCTATTTTTGAACTTGATGCACAAAAAACACATGCTCTTTTAACCATCCTCTTTTTTTAATATTATAAACTACACACTATCTCCCACACACCATGCAGCAGCCCCAAACAATACAAAATCTTTTAATACAGTTTGTCCTATTTTAGATAATTCTGGGAAACCATATCCCGTTTGCCAAACTACGTGGGTTGTAAATAACAAAGATATACTAAACAAAAACATAATGGAAGCAACCACTCCGCCCCAAAAAGATAAAGGTCGGGAAACTGGTTTTAGCATGATAAGCAGTCCAATAATGATTTGTAAATAAGCAATTATTTGGTTTAGTGCGTATGGTGTAAGATATTTTAAAACCCACGATAAATATCCACCCGAAATAAGTTGGTGAGTATACTCAGCTTCGGTATTTTTAAATTTTAAAAAGCCAAGCCATATAATCACTAGGCCTAATCCATATCTAAGTATAAAAACACCTATTGTTTTAAATAAACGACTTATAAAATTCTTCATGATGCAATGTTTAGTTCTTATATCTAATGTCTCGTCCAAAAGGTGTTAATGCTACGGATGCTAGCTTAAAATGTTGCTGACCAAAAGGTATTCCAACAATAGTTATGCACAGAATTAAACCCCAGAAAACATGAGATAATGCAATCCAAATACCAGCAAAAACAATCCAGATAACATTCATCAAAGTATACAAACAACCAGATGCTCTTTGCGCAGGAACAGCCTCACGTCCAAAAGGCCAAAATGTAATACTGGCTAACTTTAATGTCTGCATGCCAAAAGGAATACCAACAATGGTTACCATCATTAAAATACTTGCTATAAGATATTCTATCGCTATCATAAAACCACCGAATATCAACCAAATTAAATTCCCTAAAAATTTCATTAGCTACCTTTTCTTAAAAAATACGTCTCGAATATAACCATAAAAATACTACAGCAATGCCTATTTTATGGCAACCTTTCGATTTTAATCTATTAAAAAACTTACTTTTAGATATCTAAAAAGCACTCTCAAATGAAAAACATATATCTTATTATAGCTCTAGCCTTAGTTATATTTCAGGTAAAAGCTCAAGGAATATCTCAAAGTGCGCAATCATTGATGCAAGATGTACAGTAACTAAAAATGAGAGATTGGGAGAGCTACAAAGAATCGGTTAACGGTTCGCCATATTATAATGATGAATTTAAAGAAGCCATTTTGATTAGCAAAGGTAACGAAGAGCATAAAGGTGAGAAAGTTCGCTACAACATTTTTAACGACCAAATGGAACTTAAAAAAGGTGAGCAATACTTTTGTTTTACCAAAGATACTGTGCAATATTATCGAATTAAATTGGATCAGACTTTATTTGAAGTCATTCCCATAAAGTTTAAGTCCTCACCTTTTTCTTACGCCCAGGTTATTAGCCTTGGCAAGTATAGTTTATTTACAATTCATGAAGTAACATTTACTCCCTCCGAAAAACCTAAAGCTTATCAAGATGCCAAACCTCCGCAATATAATAGGCAGAGTCCAAAATATTATATTAAAACGCCTAAGGGTGATTTTGTTAAAATGAAGAATTTTAAACAATTGGGTGAGTTGTTTCCTGATAAAATAGCAGAGCTCGAAAAATATATCAAAAGCGAAAAACTAAAATTTAAAAAAATAGAAGATCTTAAAACTCTAATGGTTTATATCAACAACGAATTAATTTAGTCACCATAATAGGGTGCAAAAAAAAGAGCGCTTCCGTTGAAACGCTCTTTTTGTAAACCTAAACCCTAATCTATGAAAAAATATACTCTGTCTTTTAATTCTTTCTTAAATAATCGGAGCACCAAGTGATGCCCC
>NZ_LXYE02000004.1 GCF_001659685.2 Labilibacter marinus | reverse complement strand
GCATATCCGAGGGAGCTAATTAAGCAAGGCCCATAAATAAAGGTACGGAAGGTTGTTTTAAAATAATTTCAATCCTCTGTACCCCTACGGAACATACTTTTAAAAGTAAAACAGCCCTCTATACCGCTTATCATATACTAAAATAGCTTGACAGATGAATATGCAATTGTAATATAGAAGAACATGACACTACATTAGCAGCTTACAAACTATTAAAATACCCTAAAGTACCATACTATATTTGTTTGTAATTCGATAATTGTGCGCGGATGAAGTCATTTCTAATATGGACAATTTTAAATTAAGAGAATTACCTATCACGAAAGAAGCCATACGTCAATAACCATAAAACGACTCCTTTTTATTAACTAACCACAAGTTGATAATTCTAATGATAGAATAAAAAATTCGTACAAATTACATCATATACATATTAATCTTATTCGGATAAAATATATTCAGAATGCACCCACCCTTCAAATGATACTTTACTCCAATCATCTACTTGGTCTTTAATAACAACACCTGTATTTTCAAACAACACACCTTTCTTAGCTCCTTGTGGCGTTGATCTAATATTTAATTGACTAGGTATTACATTGGCCACTTTGTATGATTCTTTAGCTATCGGTTTAATAGGTATCTGATCTAAATATGTTATCCATACTTCTTCATCTAAATCTATTGTGTTGGCAATAATTGGATATATTCGTTTATAAGCTATTGTACTACTCTCTATCCTTCCCTCATCTTTAATATTGGAGACTGATTTATCTCCCACAAGAAGACAGCCAGCGGTGTCATCATCATCATTACCAATGTGTATTAATATCCATTTAAAATTAGGGACATTCTGAAGATGAAGTGTTCCTTTATGAATTTCAGGAAATCGTTTTTCGTAACTTTCATGCACTCTACCTTCTTTTCGTAGTTTAATCTGGTATCGTCCTGCCGGAATCCTGGTTTCATCATACACTTTAGTATCACGTCCTTCATCTTCGAGCGTATATGCTGCAAATGTTCCATTGATCAATAATAAACCAAGGGTACATTCCTTACCACTACTATATCTAACTACCGTAAGTTCCATAATTAACCTTTTGCGTTTGAGAAATCTTCTTTTGAATTGGCCTTATTGGCCTGATTAGCTATGGTAACATTTTTGTCTGCACTACCTTTACTTGATCCAAAGAAGTAAGATAAAACCATACTAAAACCTGCAACTAATGCACCGAAGAGTTGATTAACAGGTCCGTTAGTGTCGAAACCGTCTGGGTCTTTAATTGCAAAACCAATTAATACAAAAAAACCAACAACAACTACACCTGCAAGAGTCATTAACATCCAATCTCTCTTACCCGTAGCTTTCATCATTTCAACTTCACGATCTCTAGCTCCTTGTCTATCTCCTAAATAAGCTTTGGTTTCTTCTAATTCTAGCTGAGCTGACTGTAAAGCAAGTTTTTCTAACTCTACTTTTTGATTCATTTCAAACTCTTTCAATCTAGCTACTACCTCTGGGTTTTCATTGATCGCTTTCTCAAGCTCTTGCGGATCATCAGAATCAACCCCAACAATATTTTTTACCAAACCAATTATAGGAGATGCTGCACCACCAGTAAGAACATTTGCTAACAGTGGTAGCCCTTTTGAAAGCAGAATTTTCTTAAGAGGACTGTCCTTTCCAAGCATTCTTTTAAAGAAGGGTTTCTTTGACATAGTTATAGGATTTAAAAATATTGATTAATATACATAAAGATGTTTTGTTTTATTAACAAAGTCAAGAATTACTAAAATATTTTCTCGTCATCATATATTACCAAGCTCCTAATATTTAAGCAATACACATTCCTAATAAGACCTCAAAACCAGACCTGCAGGGGATTTAAACTTAGCTCTAAAAATATAGTTACATCTGAGTATTAAGTTAATAAGGTCACACCATAAATATAGGAATTATCAAATTTTAGAATGAAATATGTTTTATCCAATTACCCCTTCCTAAAATCTAAATAGGAAATTTATTATACTTCAATAGATCACAAAGTAGACAAAAAAAACAAGAGGGAAACCTATTGATTTCCCTCTTGTTTTATAATAACATCGAATAAAAATGCGAGAGTAAATTAACTCTAGCTCCTGTGTCGTTTACACTATATTTTTTTAACTTTTACAACACCTTTTCGGTAGGCTTCTAATAGCCTATTTAAGTTACATATTTGCTCACGTATACTAGTTCCAATATCTGTATCTCCAACACAGATACGTTTTGTAGCATGTTCAATCATATTTCGTGTAGAAACGATATCTACCTCATCAGTAATTGCTTTACGTTTTGATTGGAAAGGGGTATGCTCTGCCAAAATTAAGCTATACGAATCATATATTAATGTGTATCCAGCAATACCTGTTACTTTCTGATATGGCTTTGACATTCCGCCATCTATCACAAAAAGTTTCCCTTCCGCTTTAACAGGACTCTCGCCTTTTTTTACTTTAACAGGAACATGACCATTTACAATATGTGATGTTTCTGGATCAAGCCCAAATTCACGTAATATCTTAGAACATGAGTCCTTATCATCTCTTAATTTATAATAGGCATTACTATCTTCTTTCTGTACCTCTTTGTCATCCAAAAAGTATCGCTCAAATGTGGCCATCTTCTTTTTTCCGAATAAAGGAGAGTCTGCTCCACTCCACAAATACCACATATAATCCCGATCCTTGCAAGTTCTCTCAGGATGCTCTCGGTTAAAATATGCGCGCCTGCAAATCAAATCAAATTGATCACACAATGCTTTTCCCTTATATTTATTTCCCTGCAGAATAACCTCTTTAAAATCCCCTTTATCATCCAGTGGAATACATCCATGAAACAATAGATTAGAGTTATAGGCCATATATGTACTTCCTTTAGAGAAAAGTGTTTTAATATGGCTTTGAAGTTTTTCACAGTATAAGAATGAGAAACGAAGTTTTTCCGCCAACTCTTTCTCTTCATCTGTTAATTTGTATGGATCTTTAGGATCTATGGTAGGGAACGATTTATCGTTTAATTCAAGCTCTCGACCATCAATTAATATGGTACCTTTCTCATAATTGATCTTATCCAGCAGTAGTCGGTCTTCCATTCCCATTTCTGGACTACGATGAATAATTTCACTAGCCAGCTTCATCTCAATAACCATGATGGCTTTATGCATTTTGCTGGTCAGTTTTATATGCGTAGATCCCACATTTTCGGGTGGTGTATTTTTAGGAATAAAAGCCTCACACGGATCACCTTTATAGGCTTTCATGGCAAATGTAGCCAAAGGCATCAAGTTTATGCCATACGCATCTTCTAAAGTATCCAAATTATTATACCTGGCACTTAATCTAATAACTGCAGCAATACTCGCTCTTATTCCCGTTGCGGCAGCCATCCACACAATATCATGATTACCCCATTGTATATCCACGGAGTGATGTTTTTGAATAGCATCCATCACCTTATCGGCATATGGACCTCTATCGAAAATATCTCCAATAATATGTAAACGATCAATCAGTAATCGTTGAATAAATTTACTGATGGCAACAATAAAGTGATGCGCCCTATCCACGTCAATGATAGATTGAATGATACAGTCGAAGTATTTCTCTTTTTTGGCATTAGGCTCATTTAGTAATTCATCAATTACATATGAAAAATCCTGAGGCATGGCTTTTCTAACCTTCGATCTTGTATATTTATCTGCAGAAACACGCGCTACTTCAATCAACCTACGCAATGTTATTGCATACCAACTTTGCAAATCATCTTCTTCTTTTGTGATAATTTCCAGTTTCTCCTCGGGATAATATATCAGCGTAGCTAACTGATTTCTTGTTTTTTCGGTTAGTGAATATTGATAAACGGTATCAATCTTTTTACGCACCATACCTGAAGCATTCCTTAAAATATGGCTAAAAGTCTCATATTCACCGTGAATATCCGTCAGAAAATGTTCTGTTCCCTTAGGTAGGTTTAGTATGGATTCCAGATTAATAATTTCGGTACAAGCAGACTGCACTGTAGGAAATTTTTCTGCCAGTAAGTTTAAATATCGTAATTCATCTTCACTATAATTATTCTTTAATAAATCGTCTTTGTCGTAATCTAATACCATAACTATGGGGATAAAAATTTACCATAAAAAACGTCTAAACAAACCATATTTAGACGTTTTTCAATTTACTTTTATATTCTTTAAATAAACACATCAATGTTTAATTGTTCATATTTTTTAAGAAATTCCTTTAATCTAATCGCAATTTTATCGACACCGCCAGCTACATTGGATTCGATATTAATAGGTATAACAGGATCGTGTAAGGATAATCTAACTAAAAACCAACCATCTTCATCTATAGAATTACAATTAACACGAATACCCTCATAATTATCACTCACTGCTTCCCATCCATTATTTAATTGGTGTTCAATATCGGCAATTATTTGTTTACCATATAACCCAAACTCTTCTGTTTCAATACCTACTCTATATTCCTTGCTTTCAATAGGTCTTGGTAACACATCTATTAATTGCGATAGGTTTTTATTTTCTAATCTAAGATTGGCCAACTTAATTAATAATTTAGCCACCAAAAAAGCGCCATCATCTAAAAAGTAATTTTCTTTTAAAGCAGCATGACCACTGGTTTCAATAGCCAACCAACTATCCTCTCCTTCTTCATTTAATCTAATAGATTCATTAATTACATTTTTGTATCCGCGCTTAAATCGCTGATGCTTACCTTTTAGATGATCTTTTATAAACCAAGCCAAACCGTCTGAAGTAATTGAGTCAGTTACAACTGTGCTACCTGGGTGCTCCTCTAATATAACTGCTGAAATTAATGCGATTAGTTCGTTTCTATTAATCGGGTTGCCTTGATTGTCTACAATGGCAGAACGATCTACATCCGTATCGAAGATAATGCCTAAATCAGCCTTCTCTCTTTTTACCGCCTCGCAGATAGAATCCATAGCTTCTTTATCTTCTGGGTTAGGCACATGATTTGGAAAATTACCATCTGGATCTAAAAACTGACTACCCGTAACATCTGCTCCAAGTTGCGAAAGTACTTTATCGGCAAAAAAGCCTCCTGCTCCATTACCTGCATCCACAATAACCTTAAGTCCTTTTAATGGAAGCTGATTATTTACGCCAAACATAACGCCAGAGCGAATAGCATTCACCAAAGAATTGGAATAATTTGATATATAATCTATCATTTTAACAGTTCCTAGTTCCTCTTTTAGCGGCTTTAAACCATCCTGCGCAGCTAAACTCAATATCTCTGTAATATCACTTTTATCGGCACCTCCTTTATTGGTAAAAAACTTTAGTCCATTTCTATTAAACGGAAGATGACTAGCCGTAAGCATTACGCCCGCATCAATAGCAAAATCCTGATCAACCGTAGTCATAAACATAGCAGGTGTTGAAGCTATGCCGCAATCATAAACATTTACTCCAACACTTGTAAGACCTTTTGTAAATGCCTCTTTCAAGCTAGGACCAGTTAAACGCGAATCCATACCTACACCCACGGTTAAATATGTTTTTCCTAAAGTTTGATTTAACCAATGTGCAAATGCCTTTCCAAGCGTTTCTGCTACATCATTGGTTAAATTAACCTCTTCTCCAGGAATGCCTTTCATTGCAACACCCCTTATGTCGGATCCATTTTGAAGTTTTTTCCAATTCACGTTTAAATTCATGTTATATAGTTTTAATAGAGAAAAATACATTCGAATAAGCTTAAACGAACTAAAATGCATAATTGCTATAAGAGATACTTAATGTTTTTTTGTAAAAGTAATACTAATTATAAAATTTCAAGCTTAACTAAATACCGAACATAGCATTCATGATAAACCTACAGTTGCTAGTGCAGATAACTGTAATAAATCTCGTCACTTCATGAAATAATAATTTTTACCTATCTATTGGGTTTGCCGATGATATCCCAAAGTAATGTTACAGTAGCAACACAAATTTATATTCAAACCAAATTAATGAACATATATTATGCATGAACAAATAAGCTACATTGAACGATTTGTTTAATCGCTATTAACGCTTATTGCCTGAGCTATAAAAATAACAAAGGGATCACTGATACAGTGATCCCTTAAAAAATGGTAGTTTTTTGGTATTTAAAATGAGGTACTAATAAACCAAGGTTTGAATAGCATGTGCAGGAATTTCCAATAAAGATTCTGATTCATTTACAATCAATTTGTAACTAATAATCTCGTCAGTATCGTTCATTACCACTGTTACAACGGATTCATCTTTATTGATAAAAGATGTACTGACTAAGTGGCTTCGACTACAGGTTGTGCTCACTCTTTTTGCACCTGGACGAATAAACTTTGAAAAATGACCTATATAGTAATACGAAGGAGTATAAATCAATTCATTCGTTCTTGTATCAGCATGGATAGGGGAAAAACAATAGTTACCTACATGGTTTGGTCCACCAGTATGGTCTAATAATATATTCCAGTCTGTCCAACCCGCAGTACCGCAATTAAAATCGTTAATCATTGATTTACCATAGCGCTCTCCATTGGCCCAACGCTGATAATCTGTTTCAACAAAAGCTTCTATGCATCCTTCGGTAAAAAGCAGATTCTTTTCTGGAAAGGATTCTTTTACATTACGAAGGTTGTCCCACATCGATTCTCCTCCAGCCCAACGCTCGTACCAATGAAAACCAATTCCCCAAGCGTATTTTGCCGCTTCAGGATCGCCAAAAATAGTATTAGCACGGTGCGAAATTAAATCTCGATTATGATCCCAAACTACAATATTCTTATCCCCTAAGCCTTCTTTCTCCAGCGTTGGTCCTAAGTAATTCTTCAAAAAGTCTCGTTCCTCTTCTGCTGTATAAACACATGACTCCCAAGTTTGAACTGCCATAGGTTCGTTTTGTATAGTTAAGCCCCAAATTGGAAATCCTTCGGCTTCGTAAGCTTTTATAAATTTGGCATAATACGATGCCCACGATTGGTAATATTCAGGTAATAGTTTTCCACCTTTAAGCATATCCTTTTTCCCTTTCATAAAAGCAGGAGGACTCCATGGACTTACATAAAAAAGAAGAGATTCAGAAGCAGCTTCCATCGCTCTTTTTATCATAGGGATTCTAAATTCTCTATCATGATCTATATCAAAGCTTTTAAGCTCTATATCTCCATCTTCGACGTAAGTATAGCTTTCTGAACTAAAATCACAACTATGTATAGTAGTTCGTAATAAACTATAATCTATTCCATCAATACCATAATAAGCATTAATCAGCTCGTTTCGTTTGTCTTTACTCAGCTTAGCAAACACCTCGGCAGATGCATCAGTAATGGCACCACCAATTCCAATAAATGTTTGAAATTGTTTTTCTGGTTTAACGAAAACTGCGATATCGGTTTCTAAAGGTTGCTTAGATTCTTTGAACTCTAATTTATGCGTAAACGATAACCTTTCCTTCGTATTTTCAGCCGTAGTATAAACATTAACCTTTTTACCAATGGTAGAGTAGCTCGTTTTCTCTATTGTAGTTTTTACTTCCTTTTTCGCAGTACAGCTATAAAGGAGTACTATGATTATTAATATCCAATAATTCTTCATCATGTATATTTTTTACTGTTTCCACACATAAGTACCTACCGACTTAGAGGCTAAGGTTGTAGAAATCATTTCATCATTCCATTCTATATTAAACTCTTTCTCTCCATCCGACTCATTTAAAATAACTAATACCATATCCCCGTTAGGTGTTTTATAAGCTACATTGGGCAAGTCAGATGGCAAATTAGTTTGAATTCGGACAGAGCCTGGGCGTACAAACTTTGATGCATGGGCTATAATATAATAAGCCGGATTACGAAGCACCGTATTTCCATCTATCGTTAGCGCCCCTAAGCACTCTGTACATCCACCGTCGGTATGAGGTTCTAAATTAGAATCTGCTGCTAGGTTCCACTCCAACACGGTTTTGCACCAATTTTGAGAGGCTCCAATAATTAAATTACGAATATGCCATACTAAATCATCACCAAAGCTACCTGGGGCACCAATCCATTGTTCCGTGAAATACAGATTTTTGTCTGGATGTGCATTATGAACACTACTTAGATTTCCAATTTCACCTCCATATAAATGGAAAGCGGAACCATCGATATACTTTTTGGCATCAGCATCATTTAATATGCCGATTGGGTAATCAGTATGATCCGCATTATGATCATATACGATAATTTTAGTATTTATTCCTGCAGTTTCAAAAGAAGGGCCTAAGGCCGACTTAACAAATAAAGCCTGGTCGTTAGCTGGCATGTACATACTAGGATTGTTTCCTGGATGTAAAGGTTCATTTTGAATTGTTATTGCATCAATGACAATACCCTCTTTGGCCATTTCTTCAATGTATTTCACGAAGTAATTAGCATATGCTTGGTAATATTCAGGCTTTAACTCTCCTCCTTTTGTAGCATTATTGCTTTTCATCCAGGTAGGCGGCGACCATGGTGACCCCAGTATTTTTATATTGGGGTTAATGGCCAAAATTTCTTTTAAAATTGGAATTAAATAAGTTTTATCTGGTGCCAATGAAAATTTCTGCATATCCTCATCCGTTTCACCAGCAGATAAGTCATTATAAGAAAAAGTATATGCATCCAAATCAGAAGCTCCAATGCTTACTCTTAAATAACTAACTCCAATATTTTCATCATCATAGGCAAATAGTTCATTGAGCAATGCACTTCTTTGCGAGGAACCCATATTTGCTAAATGCATGGCACTTCCCCCCGTTAAGGTGAAACCAAAACCATCCATTTCTTGAAACGTTTGAGCAGTGTTAATCTTGATTGTTGGATTATTATTTGGCTTAACCTGAGAGAATTGTTTATCTATATTTTTAAATTTTGATACCCCATCGTAGGTAGATAGATAAAATTGTACATCATATGGATCCGAAATTTCAGGAGGGGGTGGCATATTATTTTCCGAATCATCAGAACATTGCACGCCCAACATACTTATTAACACTGCAACTAATGTTAGTAATGACATCTTTATTCGCATTTTTAATGTTTTAAAAATCAAAGGCGAAACGAGACTTTCTTAGCCCTTGCCTCGTTTCGCTTTTTAATTAATTATTATTGAACTACAAACTCATACGTTCCTGTAGAGTAATCTGAAGTAAGTTCTACGGACACCTTATAAGTACCTGAATTGATGATGTTTGTAAAGTTTGATCCGCCTTTATTGGTCATTGTTCCGCTTAAAGCTGAAGGATCATCTGAACCAAAATCATTATCCCAAGGAGAGAAGAACTTATGATCGAAATCGGCTGTTAAATCCGCCGTTAAGTTCCATTTATAAGGATGTTCATAAGTCATTAAGAATTCTTCTCTATCATCCCAACCTTGATTTTGCTCATCCCAATGGAACATAAATAAATTGTAATACGACCATTTTAATATAGCCTCAGTAAAATTAATTTCGAGCTGATATGCTTGTTCTCTTTCCACTGCGATATCACCTGCAACATCAAACATATTAGCACTTACCGAAACTCGGGCTCCATCGGGAGCATCAGTAACTCCCAGATTCACATCAATAGTATATGATTTCCCTGTACCATCGGATGCTGTATTCAGCTGATAAGTTACGCCAGTTTGTAAAGCCAAATTCTGCGTAGTGGTAAATACATCTCCATCTTTAGTCAATTGATCAACTATCGTACCGTCTCCTAATAAGAATAAGGTTTCTGGTGCTTCAATCGGATCAGACCCTTCTGGAGCGTCAGGATCTTCTTCGATACTGTAGGTATAACCATTGGCCGATAAATCGATAGTTAATATATGTACCCCTTTAACATCAGTAGGTATATCTTCATATGAAACACCTTGAGATTCGGCATCGCTTTCCGCTACAAGCTGGTCTGTAGTTCCAACCACACGCTTCATAATATTGACCCAATCTTTATTTGATCTTAAAATAAAACCGCCTTCATCTATAAAGTTGATACTCGCCTTAAATACACCTAAACCTTGATATTCCAACAATTGGTCTCCTCCCCAACCTGTTTCAAAAACACCACCAATAGCGCCAATAAAATCTACTTTAAACAGGGCGTAAGTGTTATTATCTAAATCGATATTGATTTTATATACAGCCTCTTCACTTACACTTAAAGCTACTCCAGACTTAACAAGTTCACCTTCTGCTCCGCCATATTTATGTGCTGGCAAACTTTGACCACTGTAAAACATAAAGGTTTTATCTGCTAAAAGCTTAGTATAAACCTCGTATTTATTCGAAGGATTTAAATCTTCATCATTTAACCTTTTAAGTTGAATAGCTTTGCTTAGGTCATCGCCATTTTCAGTAGCCTCTCCTGAAACAAACAGTTGTTCTGGGATTATTTCTGTCTCAAAACGTTTTACAGAAATCTCATCCGATGTTGTATTTGAAACTTTACTCAAACAAATGGCTTTAACTACATACTTTATCGTTCCTACCTCATTGGCAGGAAAATCAGCCATGGACATAGCTTCATCCAATTTATTAGCTAGTACAACAGCTTTCGTATCTTTTCCACCATTAGTTGATTCTACAACCATTATAGGTAAATCTTCAGGACTAGCATTAGATTTTACAATATGTAACTCGTAAGATACGTTGTACTTGGCCGATGATTCGGCAGGATGCCACGAAAACAATAACTCCTCATTAGGCTTTGACTCATCCAACACTACATTATCACCACCACTAAAACCAAGTTGTGTTGGTGTAGATAACTCCCATTGTCCTTCTGGTTGAAGATTGCTCTTTTCTTCACAGCCCCATGCCATTAACATGACAAGTAGGGCTAACAGTATATTTATATTCTTATACATCTTTAATATTTTTAGATTTTAGTTAGATGGATTCGGATCTAAAGCAGGGTTTCTATCCAGCTCTTGCTGAGGGATAGGTAAAAGTATTTTTGCTTCTGTCATGTTATAATCAACAGCCTGATTATCGCGTAAATCAATCTCCACCAAGTCATTCATTGTTTGAACAGCAACTCCATAACGCACCAAATCGTCCCAACGCTGACCTTCTTGCGCCAACTCTAACCTACGCTCGTTTAAAATGGCTATACGCAAAGCTTCTTTACTGCTCTTTTTATCATCGCTTAACTTATCTAAGTTCACACGGCCTCGGATAAGATCTACTTCTGCCGCAGCTAATCCTAATTGATCCGTTTCGTTTAATGCTTCTGCTTTCAACAAAACAATATCTCCATATCTAACTATATATTGACGATCGGTACTTGACCATCCCATAGCGTTTTTCCACTTATATGAAAAGGCCACCGAACTACCCATAGCATTTCCCCAATATTCATCCACCCAATCATTTATTTCTTCAAATAAAACGCTGGCATTCTTTCTAATATCATCACCCTCTGCATCAAAAGCATTCACTAAATCATTGGATGGTGTTACAAATTTCCTCCATGTATCGCCACTTATTGAAGGTGGCAATAACATTTGTGGAGCCCAGTTACCTTCATCACCACCTATATATTGAATTTCAAGAATAGACTCTGCATTATTGTAATGATTTCCATCAAATAGATGACCGTAGTCAATCAATTGATAATTCGCTTCACTATCCTCCACTTTAGTAATATATTCAAGTGCTTTTGAATAATCTGGTACAGGCTTTTGTGCACAAGCTTTAGCTGCTAAAGCATTGGCAGCACCTGCTGTTGCTCTAGCTTTATTAATGCTAGCATCGTCGCCATAAACATCTGGTAATAAACCAGCCGATATATCTAAATCTTTTAATATTTGTTCGAATACTTCTGCCGCTGTTGAGCGTGGAATATTTACTGCATCTGGATCTGTAGATGATGTAGGTGCTAAAATTAAAGGCACTCCGCCGAACATATTAACCAAATTGTAATAGTGGTAAGCTCTTAAAAAATAAGCCTCCCCTTTTATTTGATTTCTTCGTTCATCCGTTAATAAGGGATCATTTATTCCATCTACTTTATCTAAAACTATATTAGCTTTTAAAATAGCATTGTATAAATTCGACCAACTTTGATATACTTTGGAGTTAGTGGCTGAAATTTTTAATAAATCCATTTCAAACATCTCTGGATTATCTCCTCCAGCATAATGATTATCAGATCTTACATCCTGAAAAAGGATATTATTCCATACATACGCATCCGATTGAAAGGATTCGTAAGTTCCTGTTAAAGCAGCCTCTATTTGGCTGTACGACTCATATGCTGTTGCTGTGGTTTCTTCAGATATGGGTTTTAAGTCAAGAAAATCATCACATGACCATGCCGAAACCGCCACCAAACCAGCTATTATATATGCTTTTATTTTCATCTTTATCATTCTTTAAAAAGTAACATTTAAACCAAAAATCACATTACGAGTTTGAGGATAGGTTCCATAATCAATCCCTTTCATTGTATTTGATCCGCCAAAGGCATTAACCTCCGGGTCAAAACCAGTGTAGTCAGTTAGAGTAAACAAGTTTTCGCCTGTTGCATAAACTTTTACCCTATTCAGCTTAATTTTTTCCAGTAATTTTTGCGGTAAATTATAACTTAAAGTGATTGTTTTTACTCTTAAGTAAGATGCATCCTCAATAAAACGAGTTGATATTCTTGAGTTGTCTGTACTTGCCCAACTAGCTTTAGGAATATCGGTAATATCACCCGGTTGGCGCCACCTGTTATTTGTCGTTAATAATTGGTTTTTAGGATCGCTCATTCCTTCTGAATCAATTCTTGTTGCATTCAGCATATCATTACCATAGCTTCCCTCTAAGAAAACGGTTAATTCAAGATCTTTATAAGCAACTGTATTATTTAATCCATAAAAGAAGTCGGGGTTAGCATCTCCAATAACGGTTCTGTCTTCTGGTGTTGGTGCAAAAGTACTTTCTCCATTTCTATCAATATAATAACCGTTTCCTGTTTCAGGATCTACTCCACCCCAAACATATCCATATAAGGTACCTAAGGGTTGACCTTCTTCTAACAATATCGCTTCGCCTCTACCTGCAACATTACCCATTGGCAAACTTTCTACCACAAGATTTGTCACTTCATTTCGATTAAACGAAATATTAAATGTAGAACTCCACTTAATAGCTTTATCTATATTAACTGTATTCAGGCTAAACTCAATTCCTTTATTTTCTAAGTTTCCAATGTTCTGTAATGCATTATCGTACCCTGTACTATGCGGAAGCGGTGCGTCTAATAATAAGTCCTTTGTTTGTCTTAAATATGCATCGGCGGTTAATTGCACACGCCCATTAAGCATACTAAAATCTAAACCTAAATTAGTTTGCTCCGATTCCTCCCATTTTAAAGTGTTGTTATCAATAGCAGAAGGATAAGTTCCTGGCATAGCTTGCCCTCCAATAGGGTAATTAGCTCCAGAACCCGATAATCCGAAATATGCATAATTACGAATTTGATCGTTACCTACAATACCCCAACCTAAACGTAATTTTAAGTCATTTAAAAAACCTAAGCCTTCCATCCATGATTCTTGAGAAAGACGCCATCCTGCTGAGAATGATGGAAAATATCCCCAACGGTTTTCAGGACCAAAAGCACTTGAAGCATCTGCTCTAAAGTTAGCTGTTAGCAAATACTTATCTGCAAAAGCATAATTTAAACGACTGATAAAAGACGTATTTGTTTTCTCCGATTTGTTATTACCTGCGGAAGTGATGATTGAACCTGCATTGGTTGTTTTAACACCATTACTTGAAAAATTTTCTGTAGAGATATAATTGTTTTCCCATAAAAACTTTTGAGCTACACCACCCACTAAAGCTTCAATGGCATGGTTATCTAACTTTTTATTGTATGATAAAGTATTCTCCATCATCCAATACGTAGAACGATCCGTATTATTGGTTCCGATTCCACTTTTGGCTCTACCAAAACTGGTTAAATAAGGATCTAAAAAGTAATCGTAAACGCCGTTACTAAAGTCAACTCCAAAATTACTTTTAAAAGTAAAATCTTTTAAGAAATCAATATTAATATACATATTTCCTAAAAAACGATCGCTCTTATATTCTCTTTCAGAACCATCCGTACTAGCGATTGGATTTTCCCAGTTTTGAAAAGGGTTTGAAGTAAATGTTCCATCCTCATTATAAATACCAATAACGGATGGTGTATTAATAACGCCTGTTAAAACACCACCTTGGTTTACTGCATTATTATCATTTACATCTACATCAGAATATTTGGTATAGGCGATTCTAGTTCCTAAACTCAACCAGTCATTTACCTCTTGATCAAGATTTATTTTGAAGTTGGCTCTGTCCATCTTTGAACTTCGAATAGCTCCTTCTTGCTTTACCCAACCTCCTGAAATATAGTAGTTAGTTTTTTCGCTTCCACCAGAAACGGATAATTGATAGTTTTGAGATACACCTCTTTGGAAGACTTCATTTTGCCAATCGGTATTTTTATTATATCGATCCCAGTCGGTTGACTGTCCCATTTCTGTCATTAAATCGCGGTATTGCTCACCGTTTAACACCTCTAAAGTATTCCATACCTCTGAAAAACCAACATAGGCATCTAAACTAACTTGTGTTTTACCGCTCTTTCCTCTTTTGGTAGTTATTAAAACAACTCCATTAGCACCCTGTGCTCCATAAATAGCAGCAGAAGAAGCATCCTTTAGTACTGTCATTGTTTCAACATCAGCAGGGTTTAAGGAACGAGTATCACTTGTAGGAATACCATCTACTACGTAAAGTGGCTCACTACCAGCAGTAATAGAGTTGGTTCCTCTAACGCGAATACTAATACCTTCGGATGGTTTTCCAGAACCTGATACAACGCGAACCCCAGCTGCTCTACCTTGTAGTAACGAACCCAACTGAGTATTAGGTCTCGATTCTAGCTCATCAGCAGCAACTACTGCTACCGACCCTGTAATATCTTTCTTTTCTTGCGTACCATATCCTACCACAATAACTTCATCCAAGCCTAAAACTTCTTCTTCCAAAATCGCATCAATAACGTTTCGACCTAAAATACTTTGCTCTTGTGTTAGCATACCTATGAAGCTATATACCAAAATACCTTCTGTTGGTATTTCACCAGTAAGTACATAATTCCCATCAAATCCTGTAATGGTTCCTATGGTAGTACCTTTTAATACCACGGATACACCAGGAATGGGCTCTCCAGAATTATCTAGCACTTTTCCTTTAATTGTTGATTGTTGGGCTACAGCAGTTAAGGACATCATTAGTCCAATAACTGTGCATAAGATAAGCTTATGATATACCCTTAATACAGATTTATACATTCTTATTTTATTATAGATTAAAAAATATCGCTTAGAAACATTTTGGCGATTGCTTTATTTCACAAAAACTTTAATTGAGGATTGGCCTGATTTAACCAAATAGATGCCAGATTGAGCAACTGTAATTTCTACTTCTGTTGAGTTACCCAAGGCTTTTGATACAAGTTTACCTGAGAGATTAAAAAGAAATATATCTTCTCCTTGCTTAACATTAGCTACTACTATAACCTTGTCTCTGGTGTAAACATTAAGCTCTTCTGTTAATTCTTGTTGTGTGTTAGTAGCAGTCAATGGAAGCTCTAATGAAGTTTGTCCAGAAACAGTACCATCCTGTGCTACAGAGAAGTGTAAATCACCATTTTCATCATAATTGTATAAATTACGAAGAGGCGACCAACCTAATGTTTTCATATAAGGTTTCCACCAGTAATCACCTGGAGCAACATTTTCGAAAGTACATTGCCATGTCCAAACACCATTGTCTTTTACCAAAAGTCCTCCTGTTCTTCCTGCCTCGCCGTTATACATAGGATACCACCAATCACCAGCATAAAGTGTTCCAGCACCATTACCCGCCCAACAAAACACATTCGTTTCATTGTTATCGTCCACTTTATTGGTTAAAGCACCATCCTGATTATCGATTACTTTTAAAGTTACATTGTGTTGAGCATTCAAATTAATTAGGCTCCATCCCGTAATAAATAGTAGTAGTATTTTTTTCATCACTAATTAGATTTTAAAATCGGAGGTTAAGGATATTATCATCCGATTGATTATACATTTCGAGCTGATTTATTTCTCGATTGTAAAGGGAATGGAAAAAGGGAGTAATTCCGAACCTAAGTAGTGAAATAGTGGATACATTAGGACTTAAAAAATACGCTAAGACCTGTATTTGTACTGGTTACATTTTTTAACATTTATAAAAAAAGTGGATAATATAAATTGAATATTGGAAGTAATCTATTCAAAACCGTATACTTTTTGACAATATTCTTCTATTACCTTCATCTACAAAATAAGATAATGGAGTAATTAATAGATATCAATAAAACTTGAAGAATTATGTTATTTCTTTGAAACACCAATAAGGGTTACCTGCTGTTCGAACGAATCTCTATCGCCCTTAGCTTTATTTTTTATTTTAACACGATAGTTATAAATGGTATTTACTGAATAGCGTAATAACTTTGCAATAGTTGAACTATCAATAATGCCTAATTTAATTAAAGCAAAAACTCTAAGTTCGGTATTTAAACGTTCCTCCGACTTTAACTGAATTTGCTCATCTGCTAACAACAAGGCATTTAATTCCTGCACAAAGTTTGGGAATATATGTAAAAAAGTATCGTCAAAATTTTCGTAAAACTCCTTTACCTCCTGATCTATTAGCTTCTTCGATTTTGTTTCCGCAAATAGTTCCTCTACCTTACGATTAGCAATTTTTTTGTTCACTATTTTATTCATCCGATCCATCTTATCAATATAATTGGAACAAATACTTAAAAAGTTACCAATATAATGCTCTTTAACATGGTTCGATTCCGATAATTGGTCGTTTATATGATTTAGCTTTTTGTTCGATTCAGCTAGGTCTTGATTAAGCGCATTTAATTGATCGTTGATCTTTTTAAGTTCTTTTTGAGTTTGCCTTAAAGTCAGCAATTGACGATTTATAAAAAAGATAGATATCAATAGTAAAATTAATAGAGCACTAATTATAAATAATAATGCGCGAAGCTTTTTCCTTTGTTTCTCGTTTCTGAGTTCGTAAGCTTCTTTAATAACGGGTAATATTTCTGAAATAACTTTAAACCTTAATTCCGAATTAAAAAATGTAGCATCTGCAAACGAAAATTTAATATACTCATGTGCTCTGTCCACATCTCCCCTTTTATTTAATATTAAAGCAAGTTCAGTTAAAGAGGCATTATCCTTTACGGAGGATTGAATATCAGAGATTGCTGACAAAATCAGGTATTTCATTCTCATTTCTTCATTCTCCTCCAATTGATAAAGCAATGAGCGTTCAAAAGTAATTAATGAATAATGCCTATTTCCTATTTTAGTTTTAGATAACCTTTGGGTATTTATCTTTTTACATTCTAAAAGGTGCCTATCATCTCGATATTTTTTTTCTTGAATGGCTAAGTAATCATCCGATTCTGGATTTAAATATGGAACAAGGGAATCGGTATATGCTTCAACCTTTGAATAATATTTTAAATAATTGTCAGATAAAGTTGAATAAAAGCTGACCTCGTTGAACACTTTAATTAAGGCTTTATAATATTCAATCAATAATTCATTATTCAGCTTTAACTTATTAATCTTCATTAAAATATCATACGCCTCAAAAGCCCTACCTGTAGAAGCCATTATATCAGCCATTTTAATGTTTGATTGATGTATAAGTCCAATACTATTTAGTGCCTTCGATATTTTTATGTTGGAATTGAGATAGTGTAAAGCAGAATCTAATGTATAAGTTAAATATTCATCAATAATCTGATCATTGATAAAGTAGACTTGATCTTTATTATTTCCTTTTTTTTCTAGTAAGCTTTTTAACTGCTTAATTTTATTATTCTTTTCTAAATCAAAAACTTCTCTATCGTTCATTGTTTGTTCTAGCCGCAACAACAAACTATCAATTTCTGAAGAAGCATATGCAGAACAAGTAAAAAAGATGAAAAAAATAAAAGCTAGAAAGTTACTCCTTTGATATCGATTCATATAACTTCAAATATAGATATCCATGTAATTAATTGCAAAATTAATACAGGAATTAGAATAATAAAAAATGAGAGACTTAATTGGAGTATAGAAAAAACTCCCAACTGAATTAAATCAATTAGGAGTTTTGGTGTGCCCAGGAAAAGACTCGAACTTTCACGGGATTGCTCCCACAGCCCCCTCAAGGCTGCGTGTCTACCAATTTCACCACCTGGGCATAAAAAAAGAGCGAAAGTACTCGCCCTTAGTTGGAGCGAAAAACGGGACTCGAACCCGCGACCCCGACCTTGGCAAGGTCGTGCTCTACCAACTGAGCTATTTTCGCGTTAGCGTTGCAAAAATATAAAAATTATCGTGTTTAGTGCATTTTAAGGATTAATATTTATCATTGTACAAATACTAAAACAAAAGCATTAAGGTACTTTCTCTTCCTAACTTTTTATTTTTCAGTGAATAAAATTAACTTTAGAATGCAATAATCATACATAACTAATTTCAGTGTTCAAATTAAGCTTGTTTTTAAAACTATTTATGCTTTGTGTCGTACAATAGCCCTGAAAAACTAACAAATCTAAAATCAACATGGCAAATATATTCAGCAGTTTATTCGGAAGTAAGTTTCCAAGTACGGAGAAGTATGAGAATAAAAACAAACACCTAAGAGAAGACTTAGCCAGATTTCACGAATTAGAAAATTCTGAAACAATTTCTAGATATACAGAACTAGATACACTTGTTAATTCAGGCGAGTTTAAACAAAAGGTTGATAAACTTAAAAAAGAACGCTTTAAAGACACTGAAGCTTTTCAACAATTAAGAAAGTATAAAGAAGCCAAAAGGTCGAGTAATGTAAAAATGTACGTTAAATGCCTACGTAACGACAAAAGTGAAGAAATTAATAAATTAGAATCTACCTCTGAAATTAAAGAGTATTTACAATTAAAGCAATTTGTAGAGTCGGAAGAGTTTAATCAGCTAAAAACTAAAAAGGTTATCGATGAAAATGATGTTCCTTTTAAAAAGTCTGACGCATACAACCAAGCGCAAAGCTTTAAAAAGAAGAAACGCTCGGGCAATGTTAAACGATACATTAAGTTATTAAAAATAGATAAGAGCAAACATGCTGAGGAGCTAAAAGAAACAAGTGAAATTAAAAGCTACCTTAAACTTAAAAGCTATGTCGAATCTTCGGAATTTGAAGATATCAGAACAGAAATGAACGATAAAAATCGTTTTAAAAAATCTAAGGAGTTCCAACTCATTGAAGAATATAAAACTTTATTTAAAAGTGAAGATGTTGTTTGGTTCTTAAAAACCAAAGAGCATAATCCATTTAAAAATATTGATAAGTGGAATCTTACATTCGAAGATGACTTTGACAGTCCTAAATTGGATGAGAATAAGTGGATTACTGGTTACTATTGGGGAAAAGCATTGATGAACGACAATTACGTTCAAGCTAACGAAAAGCAATTTTTTAAGCATGAAAATATTGAACTAAGAGATAGCTGTGCTAGAATAATTTCGAAAAATGAATCTTGCAAAGGTAAAGTTTGGGATGCACAGTTTGGTTTTGTTCCTAAAGATTTTGAATACTCTTCTGGTATCATAAGTACAGGGCAAAGTTTTAGACAACAATTTGGAAGGTTTGAAGCTAAAATTAAGTTTAATCATGTTGCTCCTGCTGCGCATACATTCTGGTTGTTATCAGAAAAGATGACTCCTCAAGTGAATATTCTTAAAACACCTGAGAACGCTAAAAATAAGTTTGAAGCTGCAAATTTCTGGAGTAAGGATGGTCAAGTTTCAGAAGATTCTCAATCGCTTAAAATACCAGGTTCCGCTGAGGAATTCTTTATTTATACTTTGGATTGGGCGAAAGATAAAATGGTGTGGAAAATAAATGGTGTTACTGTGCATACAATTACGCAGAATGTGCCACAAGAACCAATGTACATTTCATTAAGTACTCATTTTACATCAGAGCCAAAACAAGACAAACTGCCTGTTTCAATGGATATTGACTGGGTAAGATGTTATCAACTGAATTAATAATATTCATATAAAAAAGCAAAGGCCTGTTATCGTTCGATAACAGGCCTTTGCTTTTTAAATCATTAGCTAATTCGCAGAATCTATACGAGATACATTATAAATTCCTTTTACATTCTTTATCTTTTTAATCAGTAAGTCAAGCATACTTGTGTCATTCACAAACACTGTTACCGTGCCTTCGAAGCTTCCCTCCTGCGAGTCAATTGAAATAGATCGCATTTTAAGTTTAAGGTCTTTGGTAATAACCTGACTAATATTACTTACAATACCAATATCATCACTTCCTGTAACCTTTAAAGTAGCTTGAAAGTTAGCTGAGCTACCTGTTGTCCATTCTGCACTTACTATTCTATACCCAAATTTAGAACGCATTTCTGGAGCATTAGGGCAATTGTTTCTATGAATCTTTATTCCACTTGTTACAGAAACGAAACCAAAAATACCATCACCAAAAATTGGATTACAACACTTGGCCAAAGAATAATCTACATTACTCAGATTTTTATCAATCCTTAATACATCGTCATCATTGGCTATTTCTTCATCTACATTAGCCACAAAGTTTGTTGCACTCTTTAACTGGGCAACCGCTTCCTGATTTTTCTCGGTATCTTTTTTCTCTTGGCTTTGAACAAAATCCTTAACTCCTGAAATGTCAACCGTACCTAAAGCAATTTCTCTAAAAAAATCATTGATTGATTTAGATTTAAAATGTTTAACCAACTGATGTACCAACTGATCTGTTAATTCAATCTTCCAGTTTTTCAGCCTTCTAACTAGTGTCTCTTTTCCAAATTCGGACTCTTTATACTGTAAATCTTTGAGTGCTTGCTTTAATTTTGATTTTGCTCTAGAAGTGACTACCACATTTAACCATTCCGCTCTTGGCTCTTGTGTTTTTGAAGTAACTACTTCAATATGGTTTCCATTTTTTAATTCTTGTTTGATAGAAGCATGCTTACCATCCACTTTAGCTCCAATACACTGTTTACCTACCCCCGAATGAATATCAAAGGCAAAATCGAGCACAGTTGCACCTTTAGGCAATCTTCTTAGCTCTCCTTTAGGTGTAAATACAAAAACCTCTTCGTCGTAAAGGTTAAGCTTAAAATCATCAATAAAGTCAACCGCATTTCTCTCTGGATTTTCCAATACCTCGCGGATATTAGCCAACCATTGATCCATACCTTTTTCACCTGAACCTCCTTTATACTTCCAGTGCGCTGCCAAACCTTTTTCAGCCACTTCATTCATCCTATGCGAACGTATCTGAACTTCCACCCACTTTTTCTCCGGCCCAAGAACCGTAGTATGCAACGATTCATATCCATTAGATTTAGGTATCGATAACCAATCTCTTAATCGTGAAGGGTTGGGCTGATACTTATCCGTTACAATAGAATATACCTTCCAACAATCTGGCTTTTCATCCTTTTCCTTACTATCTAAAATAACACGAATTGCAAATAAATCAAACACCTTTTCAAAAGGTGTATTTTGCTTCTTCATTTTATTATGAATAGAATGAATTGTTTTAGTTCGTCCCTTAATATCAAACTTTAAACCAATACTGTCTAGCTCGTTTTTAATCGGCTCAATAAAATCCTTAATATACTTTTCTCTCGCTCTTTTGGTCTCGTTAAGTTTTTTTGCAATGTAGCTATACATCTCCCGATTGGTGTACTTCATTACACCATCTTCCATCTCACTTTTAATTGCATATAAACCCAACCTGTGTGCCATAGGCGCATATAAATAGCCCACTTCCGAAGCAATCTTTTGTTGTGCCTCTGGCGCATAAAGATTTAAGCTACGCATAGTTTCCAAACGGTCCGCTAGAATTATCAAAATCACCCTAACATCTTGGGCAAAAGTTAAAAGTAGTTTCCTGAAGTTTTCAGATTCAATAGACGTGTCTTTTGTATATAATTCTTTTACCTTTATCAGACCACTTACTATATCCTCTACATTCTTACCAAATATCTCTGCTATCTCATGCTTTTCAACATCTTCGTGTTGAACCACATCATATAACAAAGCACATATAATGGAAGTACGTCCTAATCCAATTTCCGAGGCAACAATGTTCGCAACTTCTAAAGAATGTATTGCTGAAAGTTTACCAGATGGCCGTCTATATTCCTTTTTACGCTGAAGAGCCATTTCAATAGCCTTTCGTACTTCGGTAACATCTTCGTTAGATAATATATTTTTACAAGCCCTTAATAAGCTTCTATAATTATTGCGTATTTCAATCTTTTCTGATTGAACAAGTTCAATCTGGTTCTCCATAATTGTTGCTTTCGTAATAAATCTGGCACAATATTAGTGTTCATATTTGCCGACGGTCAAATTTAACTCACAGATATGTTTAATCAAAACATATATATCAAAAGCTTTGTGCTTAAGTTGACTTTTTACTGCCAAAGTGGTATATTATAGTAGTAATTAAAATTTATTAATATTATAAAATCAAGAGTTATGAAAAATAGTGGTTTATTTTTTGGAGGATTATTTGCAGGGGCATTAATGGGAGCTGCTACAGCTCTGCTTTTTGCACCTCAAAATGGAGCAGAAACTCGCAAACAATTAAAAGAAAAGCTTCACGAGCTTGAAAAAGAAATGAATGCGACTAAAGAAAAAATGAAAGTTAAAGGTGGTGAATTAAAAGAAGAGCTTAAATCTAAAATTCACAATATCGAAGGTAAAATTGAAAAATTACTCGAAGAGTATAAACGTACCTTAGAACCAACTCACGGTGCTAATTAATAGCAATATAAATATTCGAAATATTATATATTATTGCACATTTTAGACTTTCGGAGTACAATATTTTGTTGCCTGTTTCAATTTTACTACATTGACTGTAAATTGAACAGGCATTTTTTATTTAGATAGATTATGAGCAAAAAAGAAAGTATATCTGATGAGATTTCTGATGTAAAAAAAGAAATTGAATCCTATGTCCAAAATAAGATTGATTTAACAAAACTTCATATTGCTGAAGACTTAAGTAAATTTACAGCAGCCATCGCTGTAAGACTGGTTTTATTTTATATCGCATTTTTTGTTTTGTTTTTCTTATCCATTGCTATATCATATGCAATAGGCAGATATCTGGATAGCCTAGAACTAGGATTTTTCATTGTAGCAGGTTTTTATTTTGTAATAGGATTATTATTCTTCTTGTTTAAAGGCAAGTTTGTTCAAAAACCAATCATTCAGGCTTTTATTCATTTGTTTTTTCCTAACTATACCGATTATGACAAAAAATAGTTTCTCTCATATAAAATCCTTTGAAGACTTTAAAGAAGAAAAAGTAAGACTTCAGTACGAAATTAGGTTAACCGAAAAAAAACTGGAGATAAAGAAAATGGAGTTTAAATCGTATATTAATCCTATACGTTTTTTCTCTTCTATTTTTAAAGAAATGGGCAAGCCTATTATGGAGTTTGTGAAAGCTTATATTTCTGGGTACTCCGAAAAAAAGAAAACTAAAAAGTCAAAGAAAAAGCAAAAAAAATCCCCTGAAACTTCAACGGATCAAACCATTGAAAATTCAGAGGATTAAAATAAACTAGGGTAATATTAATCTCTTACAAATATTATTTGACGTGGTTTTTCACCAACTTCAAACATAGCGTCGTTGGTGTTATATCCATGTCTATCGAAAACATAAGTAACTCCATTTTCACCATTCTCGCCATCTTCTGAACAATAGAAATTTGTAGTAAAGGTGTTGGCTCCAATGGCATCAAACACTTTATCAGCAAACTCACCTTTAAAAAATTTAGTGGTTGGTAATTCCTCATCATCAATAGACATTGAGTAAGTTCCATCGTTTACATATAAAATAGTGGTTCCTAAACGACCTCTAACCATTCCATTTTTACCTGGCCCTACATACTCATTAGTAAAAGGAAATACTTTTACCTCATGGCTTACAAAATTTACTTTAGCAATACCTGCTCCAACATTATCTATTCCTTCACAAAGAACCCAAATATTTTGATAACCATCAATCACCATCTCAACAGGCCTTTGAAGTTTTGCTATACTTCCATTATCCAATTCTTGCTCCAAAGCAACAGTATCAATAACAGATTTTTCAGTAACATCAATTACCATTATAGTTGAATCCGGATATGCCTCAGTGCCTGTATTGGCCACATAAGCTCTTTTTCCTCTGGTATAAGCTAATTGCGTTGGATTCTTACCTACTTTTAAAGTGGTATTTATATCCAGTGTCAGGCTGTCCATAATTAATACAGAACCAGACATTGATTCATCAGTAGTAGTTTCGGATGCATATACAAATTGGTCTGAAACACAAACTAAATCTGTTAGGTTGTTAAACCCTCCTATTTTACCTAAGGACACAAACGTTTTTGAGTTAATCATTTCAATTTCTTGCCCACTACCCTCGCCTTGCAATAAATATCCTCTAACATCATATAAAGTTAATGCTAAAAGGTCATTACCAATTGAAGTTCCATTCACATCTGAATAAACATCTGAGGTTACCGAGCTATCAATTTCGCTATAATAAGTCACTGTTCCTTCGTAGTTACGAACAAAAAGTCCGTTAAAACCTTTTTCGCTTGTAATATCTGGATATTCCCTATTACATGAAATGATTGAAATTACACTCACCGCGATTAGGAATATTTGGAAAAACTTCTTCATTTATTTAACTATTTTCTAAATTCAACTGCAAATATAAGATTTCGATTAATAAAACCGCTCATCGTATTCTATTTATAACATATTATTGCATTAGTAGTATTTAAAAGAAACTCCAAAAGCTTTAATAGGACAATTTTATCAATGGTAATTCCTATTCTAAATTAATTAATTACTTTTGTGGCGAATTTGGTTTTCGGAGGATATTATCATCCAAAGAATTAAAAGGGAATCCGGTGCTTAAGTAAAATTAAAATTCCGGAACTGTACCCGCAGCTGTAGGCTCAATAAACAGTTACTAAAATCTAATGCCACTGTCATTTTTATATGATGGGAAGGCTTTAGTAACAGAGCAAGTCAGAACACCTACCAATAATAGTTTAACAAAGGCTTCGGGAGCTAGGCTGTTAAAGATATTCTTGTTTTAGAGCATCTTTCTCTTTTTTTCCTCAAGCTGCATTAGTATGATAAATGTTACGAGTATTTGGTGCGTTGTTGGTGATTATCTGGAGTATTGGAGCTAATGCTCAGTCGAATTCTAATGTGGTTGATTTTTCAAATATTAATTTTGAAGATACTGTTCATATTCTAGAAGTTGAGATTGTTTCTCCCGTTTCAAAAAAATATCAGGTAGGAAGTAAAACTCAGGAATTTACTCCTATGCAAAAGATTGGTGCAATGAGTGGTTCATTGACAGACTTAATTACCAAGTTTTCTCCCGTTTATATAAAATCGGATGCTGGTGGTTTAGGATCGTTCCGTTTCCGAGGCACTTCATCTACACATACCTCAGTTTTAATTGGCGAACTTAACATCAACTCCTTAACTTTAGGAAGTTCAAACACCAGTAACATTCCCACTTTCCTTTTCGATAACATTAACCTAGCCTTTGGCAGTTCATCCGCATCTACAGGCTCTGGGTCAATTGGAGGTAGTGTAAGGCTGGGATTTAATCACAACTGGACAAAAGGTGTTCACGGTGAAGCTTTCACTTCAATGGGTTCTTTTGGAGAATATGTTGGAGGGGCAAAAGTTTTTGTTGGAAATGGTAAATTTGAGTCTGTAACTCGATTGGTTTATTATCAAAAGGAAAATAATTTCTCATACGAAAATACGGAGTACTATGACTATGAACAACAAAAATATAGACGAGATACACTTAAAAACTCATCAATAAAGAATCAAAACATTCTTCAAGAAATAAATTATAAGATTGATAATAATCAGCAAATAACTTCTTTCTTTTGGTTGGGAAAAAACAGGCACGAAGCTCAACCAAATATGACTCAAAACAATAGTTCTAAAGTAAGACCTATTGAAGATATCAACTTTAGAAGTTGGGTTAATTACAGAAAAACGATTAAAAAAAATGAACTAAAAATTGGTGCGGGTTATGTAAACGACAAAGCTATTGACAATGGTGATGAAGTAAATACCATTGGAACACAACGCTTCGTATCGCATGCTGGTTATAAAGGAAGCTTATTTAAGCTAAACTATGAAGCTAATATAAACTACAGGTATATAAAGCCCAAAGTATATGCCTATGATAAAACGGTAACCGAAGAAAATTTGGATTTACATGCGGCGTTATTATATCGTATTACTCCCAAGTTAAAGGCCAGTTTAAATATGCGACAACAGTTTGTCACTAGGTTCGATGCCCCTTTTACCCCTTCTCTTGGTTTAGATTATATTTTACATACAGATGATCATTCACTTATCCGCTTAATAGCTAATGCTCAGAAGACTTATAAAATACCCACTTTTAATGATCGATATTGGGGACAGGAAGGGTATGAAGGTAACGAGAACATACTTCCTGAAGAAGGGCTGAGTTATGAAGCAGGTGCAAAGTATACTTTATGTTCTGATAAAGTAATTTTCAATTTCTCATCTAATGTATATTATATGGATGTAGATAATTGGATTCAATGGATTCCTAATGGCAACTTTTGGAGTGCTCAAAATATATTACGCGTTATTAGTAAGGGCATTGAGGTTTCTACAGATGCTAATTTTTCGATAAAAAACATAAAAATACAAACAGGAGCTAATTATGCATATAATTCTGCTACCAGAAAGGAGTCTTCTTTAGAAACAGATATTTTAGGAAGACAACTTGAATATACTCCGCAACATATAGCAAATGCATTTATATCAGGAAAAATTAGAAAAACAAGCATTGGTATTGATGGATCATTTTGTGGAGAACGATACTACAATCAAGTAGGTGATTATTTAAATGCTTACAAACTTATTAATATTTCGGCCTCCCATAAATTCAACATTAAGGACAATGATTTATTAGTTGATTTTCAAGTCAATAACATTTTTAACGAAGTATATCAAAACCAATACCAATACGCTATGCCTGAGAGCAATTATCGTGTATTATTAAAGTATAAATTTTAAAAATTCAATAACAATCAAATGAAAAAGCACTTATTTTTATTTTTAATTCTTGGAGTAATTTTCACTTCATGTGAAAATGATGATCCTAAACCAGAGGCACCATCTTATGTTGTAAAAGCATCTAACGCTTTTGTTATTAATTACGGAAGTTACTCCAGTACTGTGGGATCTATTTCTGGCCTTGATACGGATGAGTCTAAAATGTATAGTTATCTTTTTGAAACAGTTAACGGTCCATCTATGACAGGAAAGCCTCAATATGCTTATCAATACAACGATAAGATATATTTTATGGGTAACAATACGGACGAGATATTTTATGTGAATGATAGCACATTGAAACAATCTAAAAACGGAGTAAGCACAGATATCATTAAACCCAGATATTGTGTAGCGAGTGGAGATTATTTATATATATCTTGTTACGGTGGAGATGTTTGGAAAACTCCAACTCTAGGTTATATTGCCAAATACAATATTAAATCCAATAAAGTTGAAAAAACAATAGCTGTACCTGGGGGTCCTGAAGGCGTAGAAATAGCCAATGGTAAATTGTATTGTGCTTTAAATTACGACACTAATATTGCCGTAGTTGATTTAGAAACAGAACAAGTTAGTTTTATAGAAACACCAGCTGTAACTTCATACTTTTTAAAGGATGCTAGCGATAATCTTTACGTTTCGTTAGTTAGTACATATTCAAACTCAAGCGAAACTACTGGATTAGGATATATTAACACAACTACTGATGAGTTATCTGCAACATATACTTTAGCTAACGTAAGTACAAACTATAGCTCTATTATGTCGTTTAACGCGGATGCAAGTAAAATTTACGTATCTGCAGCAAGCTGGGTACAACTACCAGATGAAAGCTGGGTACAAAAAGGAGGTGTTTTTGAATTTAATGTTGATACCAAAGAATTTGGAGCTACGCCTTTAATTGCTGAAATTGATGGATTAAATGCTGTATCTGTTAACCCTAAAACAGATGAGCTTTATGTTTTAATTTCACAAAGTACTACTTCTACTGGAGAGTTAAGAGTGTACGACAATACAGGAAGCTTAAATACTAGTTACCAAACAGGAATTGCACCTGCTTGGGTTCTGTACAAATAACAAGAACAACACAATATAACTTCAGCCTGCTATTTATTCGTTAAGTAGCAGGTTTTTTTTATCCGCCTCCCATTTCATCATTCATTAAAAATTGTATTTTTACGCATCTAGCAATACTGAAACAAAAGGAAAGATGAGTAGCGAAATACAGCAACAAATAAATTCACTCAGAGAAGAACTCAATCAACACAATTATAAATACTACGTATTAAATAGCCCCAATATTTCTGATTTCGATTATGATCAGATGATGCATCGTTTAATAAAACTAGAAAAAGAGCATCCCGAATTTGCTGATGCTAATAGTCCTAGCCAAAGAGTAGGGAGTGATTTATCTAACGACTTTCAACAAATCACCCACAAATACCCTATGCTCTCCCTAGGAAATACCTATAATGAGGAGGAAATCGCAGACTTTCACCAAAGAGTAGTTAAGGCCATTGGCGAGGATATTGAATATGTATGCGAGTTAAAATATGATGGTACAGCCATAGGATTAACCTATGAGAATGGATTACTTAAACATGCCGTTACACGTGGGGATGGAGAAAAAGGAGATGATGTAACTGCGAATGTTAAAACCATCAAAAGCATCCCTCTTCAGTTGAGCGGTAACTACCCTAAGAACTTTGAAATACGAGGTGAGATATTTATTCCCAATTCAGAATTTATAAAAATTAACGAGTTAAGAGAAAAAGAAGGTGATCCTACTTTTGCCAATGCTCGTAATGCAGCATCTGGTTCTCTTAAAATGAAAAAAAGTAGTGATGTAGCCAAACGCGGACTCGATTGTTATTTATATTATATGTTGGGCGAAAATCTTCCATCAACTATTCATGCAAACAATTTAGAAGAGGCTCGTACCTGGGGTTTTAAAATCCCAGAGCATTATAAAACATGTCATTCTCTTGAAGAAATTAATCAATTTATAAAACATTGGGATCAAGAACGCTTTAACCTTCCGTTTGAGATTGATGGCATCGTTATTAAAGTAAACGATATCAACCTGCAAAATGAATTGGGTTATACGGCTAAATCTCCTCGTTGGGCTATTTCATATAAGTTTCAGGCAGAAGAAGCGTGTACAAAATTATTAAGTGTAGATTATCAGGTAGGAAGAACAGGGAAAATTACTCCTGTTGCGAATTTAGATGCGGTGCAACTTGCTGGAACAACAGTAAGAAGAGCTTCTCTGCATAATGCCGATATTATTGAGCAGCTTAACCTACATGAACATGATATGGTTTACGTAGAAAAAGGTGGTGAAATTATACCTAAAATTACAAGAGTAAACGAATCCGAAAGACATCCTTTGGCTAGTCCTATAAGTTTTATTGCAAATTGCCCTGAATGCGGAACAGCGTTAATTCGTCCCGAAGGTGAGGTAGCTCATTTTTGCCCAAATGACAAGATGTGTCCTCCTCAACTAAAAGGTAAAATAGAGCATTTTGTGAGCCGAAAAGCTTTAAATATAGACTCGTTTGGAGAGCAAGTTGTTGATTTACTTTTTGAAAAAGGTTTGGTGAAAAACGTAAGTGATATTTACGACTTAAACTATGAAATACTTAATGGTTTAACACGAATATCTGGAGATGATGAAAGCAAGAAACTGTTTAGCTTTCAAGAAAAATCTACGCAGAATTTATTAGATGGAATTCAAACTTCAAAATCCATCCCCTTCCCTAGCGTATTATTTGGTTTAGGCATTAAACACGTGGGAGCTACTGTTGCCAAAACCTTAACTCGAAAATTCAATACCATTGAAAAGCTTTCCGAAGCAACACTAGAGGCCTTAACTGCTGTTGATGACATTGGTCCTAAAGTAGCAGAAAGTGTTGTTAAGTATTTTGCTGATGAAGAAAATCAACAGATGATTGCACGACTAAAAAACGCTGGCCTTCAATTCGAAAGTGAAGAGCATTTGACTAGCGAAGGCAAGTTTACAGGCCAATCATTTGTAGTAAGTGGCACCTTTAGTAATTTTTCACGAGATGAACTTAAAAAAATCATTGAGCAGAACGGTGGAAAAAACCTTAGCGGAGTTTCCGCAAAAACATCGTATCTTGTAGCGGGCGAAAAAACTGGTCCAGCTAAATTAACCAAAGCAGAAAAGCTGAAGGTTACTATTATTAGCGAAACTGAATTTATGGATCTTCTAGAAAACTAATTCTGTGAACTACTTTAAAAAGCTTAGAATACGTATTGGAGCATTTTTATTAAAACATAAAATAAAAAACTTAAAACGCTCACCCATGGCTTGTAATTTAAAACAAGCAAAATCCGTTGGATTAATATTTAACTCTACTATCGAAAAAGATAGACAAACGATTAAAAAAATTGAGTCGGATTTAAAAGATTTAAATATTAAAGTAGAAGTAATGGGCTTCTCACCACTAAAACCTAACGGAGATACCTTAATTGGAGATACTAATCATCATTACATTGGTATTAAAGACTTTAATTGGTTTTACAAACCAAAAAATGAACTCATCGCCCAATACACCAATAACTCTTTCGATATTTTAATTGATTTATATCAAGAGGAACAGTTTGAACATGAGTATATATTGAAAACTTCTCTTGCTAAATTTAAAGTAGGTTGTGCTCATCTTGATAAGGGCTTACACGATTTAATGATTGATGTTGGAGACAAAAAAGGAAACTCTGTATATTTAAGCGAACAAATAAATCATTATTTATCTGTTTTGAATTGTTAATTGGCACAATAATTGATTTTGATTGACAGGTTAAAAATTAAACTTAATAAAAAACATCTAACCATAACACGAAAAAATATGAAAACTAAATTACTTTCCTCAGTACTTTTTATGGCTTTATTATTGTCTTCATGTGCAACTCACAAAGTAGAGCGTGTATCTCCTGATGAAGCAATAGACTTAAGTGGACGCTGGAATGACACCGACTCAAAAATGGTAGCAGATGCTATGGTAGAACAAGTTCTTTCAGCAGCTTGGATTACTAATTTCGCCAAAGAAAACGAAGGCAAAAAACCAGTTGTTGTTGTTGGTCTTATTTATAATAAATCACACGAACATATTAACGCAGGTACCTTTATTAAGGATGTTGAAAGATCTTTTATTAATAGCGGTAGAGTACGTCTAGTTCAAGCTGGCGATAAACGTGAAGAACTTAGAAAAGAACGTGCTGCTCAACAAGAATTTGCTTCTATGGCAACAGCCAAAGAATGGGGTAAAGAGCTTGGAGCTGACTTTATGATGAATGGAGATATCAACTCTATTGTAGATACCTATAAAAAAGAAAGAGTTAACTTCTACAAAACAAATCTGGAGCTTACTAATATAGAAACCAATGAGGTGGTTTGGATTGGCGATAAAGAGATTAAAAAATACATCAATAAATAAAAAACAAGACTGCTTTTATTCCGTCATGTTTAGTTATGATGGAATAAAGGCTTACTTCACCTCTACAAACTCCCATTAAATCATTCACCTACCTCATATCTCCTATTATGCCAATTAAAAAAACTAAAGCAGCCATTTTAATTGTCAGTATTATTGTTGCAATATTCTTTGCTGGATGTGCAACATACTACGAAAAGAACCACCAATTACAATCCTTTATTACAGGTGGAGACTTTAATTCAGCTGATAAGCTTTTAAGCAACGATAAAAAAGGAGAAACAGGAAATAACCGAGTTCTTTATTATATGAATAAAGGCATGGTGAATTTTATGATGGGTGATTATGAGAACAGTAATTCATTTTTTAATAAAGCGGATTTATATTACGAAGACTATAAAAAATCAGTTGGCTCAGAAGCTCTTGCATTAATTTCGAATCCAATGGTAAAAGCCTATAAACCTGAAGATTTTGAAGCAGTAATGGTTCACTATTACAAATCGTTAAACTACCTAATGCTTAAAAGTTACGAAGAAGCATTGGTAGAATGCCGAAGAGTAAACATACTACTACAGCAGTTAAATGATAAATACAAAAAAAATAAAAACAAATATGCCAATGATGCATTCGCCCATAATTTAATGGGAATGATTTATGATGCATCTGGTGACAAGAACAATGCCTTTATTGCCTATCGAAATGCGTATGAAACGTATGAATCTCAATATAAAGATTTATTTAGTTTGGGAGCTCCTCCTCAATTAAAAAAAGATATTTTAAGAGTTTCACACGAAATTGGTTTTACAGAAGAATATAACTTTTATAAAGATAGTTTTAAGATTGACTACGATCCACAACTAGAAGAGTCTGGCTCGTTGGTGTTTTTATGGATGAATGGCTTTGGCCCAGTTAAAGATGAATGGAGTATAAACTTTACCAATACAGGTTACAATGATGGTTGGATTACCTTAGCCAATGAAGATTATGGTTTTAACTTTCCTATTTACATTGGCAGCAGAAGTCGCGATCAGCAATCTGCCTTTAAAAACATGTCCTTTTTAAGAGTGGCATTTCCAAAATATGTAGAACGAAAACCTGTTTTCACCACAGCTAGTTTACAAGCAGGTGATCAATTCTACCCGCTCGAATTATCTCAAAATATAAATGCCATTGCCTTTCAGTCATTAAAAGATAGGATGGCTCGTGAACTTGCACAAGGGATAGCTCGCTTAGCCACTAAAAAAGCTTTAGAAGAATTGGCCAATCAACAGGATGAAACCTTAGGAACAATATTAAGTATTGTGAATGCAGTAACCGAAAAAGCAGATACTAGGAATTGGCAGTCTCTTCCATATGCTATTCATTATACCCGCATTCCTTTAACTGAAGGAAATCATCAAGTCAACCTAAAAGTATCTGGAAATGCTCAAAATTCAGAATCGTTTTCATTTGACATAAAAGAGAATGAAACTACATTTTTCACCTACCACCAATTAGAAACTACCCGTTAATCTTATAATCCTGATTTTCTTTATTAAGTAAATCATCAGGTTTCTCAAAGAAAACAATGCATTGTTCAATAAAATAGGACAGTACATGATTATTAGTAGTATTTTGCTTTTCAATTATGTAATTATTTTATTATTAACAATTGCTTTCTGTGAAATTATCTAATCACAATTACAATCATTATCTAAAGCGCTGGAAAAGTCAGTTTAGAATATATGCCGATTTAATGAATTGTACGTTGACTCTGTTAACTGAAATTAAACCTGGCCTACTTACTGCCATTGCATTTAACAAACCTGTAGAAAACAGTATTTTCTTTAATAAGAACATTAGCAATAGCATCAGTAAAAAAGTAATATATAATTCAGAAAACCATTTCATCAATAATATACAAGAATCAGATCTTTCAGATACATTAGAAGGGAAAGCTGGTTTAAAATGTTTTTACGGAATTCCAGTTCGAGATGATGAAGGCAAAACATTTGCTGCCTTATGTATGTACTCAAAAGAGGCAAGCCTTATAGCTGATGAAAAAATTATTCAATTAGAAAAAATTAGAGTCCAATTAGAGGAAGATATTGTTATTGCCAAAAAAGAAAACAATAAAGAAGTAATTGCTACCCAACCCTCCTTCTCCAATGAAAATAAATTAAGAGAGTTTTTTAGCTTCTCCCCTATCGGAATGTTTTACTTCGATAACAATTTAATAATTACAGATTTAAACGAAAAATTTGCTGAAATATTAAAGTCAAACCGAGAAGTTCTTCTTGGTTTGAATATTAATAACATAAACGACAAACGAGTTTTACCTACTTTTCAGAATGCGCTTTTAGGTGTTGAGGATGAATACGAGGGTGAATACAATACCTCAACAAGTGGAACTTGCGTGTCCATTCTATTAAAAACAGCCCCCGTTTTTGCGAATAAAAAAATCATTGGTGGTATTGGTATCATTCAGGATATTTCTATTCGAACCAATATTGCTAAAGCACTACAATCAAGTGAAAACAAATATAGGGAGTTGGTAGAAAAAATAAACGATGTAATCTTTTCTATAGATGCCAATGGTATCTGCACCTATGTTAGTCCTGTAATTAAACTACTTATTGGATATACCGCCGAAGAAATTATTGGCTACCACTTTATAAACTTCATACATGAAGATAATAAAGTAAATTTTCATAATGCGATAAAAAAGGTGGCTCAAGGGAATACCGTTGCTTCTGAAGTACAAATTAAGGATAAAAATGGTACTTATAGATGGACTAGAAACTCCATGAGGCCAGTTTATAATGAAGATGGAAACTTTGTAGGTATTCATGGTATAGCACAAGATATTGAAGAAACCAAATTAGCCGAAATATCATTGCGCGAAAGTGAAGAACAATTCAGAATGGTAGCAACACAGCTATCTGATGTAATATATGAATGGAACCCTCAGAATGACGAACTTATTTGGTATGGTAATCCTGATATCATATCAACTCAATTAAGTTCAATAAATAAGTTTTCTCAGCTTAATAGCCTTATTATTTCTCATCATCAAGAAAAAGTAATTAAGCTATGGCAAGGTGCTAAACAAAACAATTCGGCATGGAAAGAGGAGTTTGATTTGATGCCTTCTAAAGCTTCTGAAACTATTTCTATTATGGGAAGTGGAATTATGCTTTTTAAGGATAATAGACCATTTAAAGGCTTTGGTACATTGACAAATATCTCGAAAGAGAAACAGCTGGTTCAGCATTTAAAATATTCTAACGAAAGACTTGAAGAGCACATTAATAAAACAAATGGTTTATTATCGGCAATTCCAGATATGATGTTTGTTTTTGACAAGAGTGGTTATATTACTGACTACCATAGTAATGAAGGAAATAAGCTCTATCGAGAGGCAAAAGACTTTTTAAAAAGAAATGTACTTGATGTTCTGCCAAAAGAAATAGCAGTACTTACGTTAGAAAAAGTTACCAAAGTTCTTGAATCAAAATCAATTGACACCTATAAGTACGAACTGAATTTAGATAATAAATTACATACATTTGAATCAAGGATGGTTTTTCTAAGTGAGAATCATACCTTGGCTATTGTTAGAGATATATCGGATCAGGAGCGCGCTAAAGAAGAGCTCATTCAGGCTAAAGAAAAAGCTGAAGAGAGTGATCGATTAAAATCTTCTTTTTTGGCAAATATGTCCCATGAAATCAGAACCCCTATGAATGGTATCATTGGGTTTTCTGAATTATTATCCTCTAAAACTATCAATCCTGAGGAGCGAAATTATTACACTTCAGTCATTGTTAAAAGCGGCCATCAACTGCTTGAAATCATAAATGATGTATTAGAAATTTCAAAAATAGAAACAGGACAGATTCAGGTGAACAAGGCGCCTGTTAATATAAACCACGTATTAGAATCAATTCAATCGTTCTTCTTAAAAAAAGCAGAGAGCAACCACATAGACCTTAGTATAGAATTAGGCTTAGCAAATGAAAATGCTGTAATCATAAGCGATGAAGGTAAAATTAGACAAGTACTTAATAATCTAATTAGCAATGCAATAAAATTTACAAACAACGGATATATCAAATTTGGATACCATATTGTAAAAGAGAAATTTATTGAATTCTACGTTGAAGACAATGGCATAGGTATAGCTAAGGAAGAACAAAAGAAAATATTTGAACGCTTTACACAAGCTAATCCTAAAATTATGCGTCAGCATGGAGGCACAGGACTAGGTTTATCAATATCTCAAAGTCTAGTGGAAATAATAGGTGGTAAAATTTGGGTAGACTCTACCTTAGATGAAGGTTCCAGATTTAGTTTTTCATTACCTTATGTGCTTAAGTAAAAACCATTAAGTATTATTTGGTGATTATATATTCGCACCTAACAGATTCTATTTTTGATAAACGATTTATTACCTTATCGACCTCTGTCTGTCGAAGCGAAAATTCAATATTACAAGCCAAGTCAAATTGCTGATTTGTAATATTTAAGTTCTCTTCTTTAACCACCTTCATTATGTCGTTCATTACTCCGTAATCAAACTTTACAGAATAAAAGTCGTTAACCGTTTTTTCAACGATACTTGCATTATTAATGGCGTCTACGGTAGCCTCTCTGTAGGCACGAATTAAACCAGGAACTCCAAGTTTTGTACCTCCAAAGTATCTAACAACAACTACTAAAATATTGGTTAATTCTAAAGACCGTAATTGGCCATATATAGGCTTTCCTGCCGAGCCAGAAGGCTCTCCATCATCATTGGCTCTATACTTTAATCCATCCGTTCCCAATTGCCAAGCAAAGCAATGGTGCCGAGCATCATAATACTCATCTTTTAATTTACGAACATGCTCCTTAATTTGATCTTCAGAATACACCGGATATGCATATGCAATAAACTTACTTCCCTTTTCTTTATAAATACCCTCAGAAGGATTCTCAATCGTATTATATATATCAATTATATTGGCCATACTATATTTTAATCAGGCTGCAAAATTACAAAAAAAAGAGATGCTTCAATTAGAAGCATCTCTTGTATCTCTGGTTATATAAAACTATTATTGAGGTATCGTATAAAAAAATGTATATTCTTTTTGTTGAGAATCACCACTATTAATCCTTAATTTAAATTCAAAATACCCTTCTTCACTAGGCTCTGTCAAACCAGGTATATTCGACACATTGAATGTTTGTAGTTTGTTTGATAGTAATACACCATCTTCCTCTTCCTCATAATAACTTCTTAGCTCTAAAATCAGAGGCTGATCATCTTCTTGAATAGTTTCATCGTAGCATACAGAAAAAACCTGTCCTATTTCCTTTTCATAATAGATATCCAAATTCAAGTAATTTCCAGATAAATGCGTAAACTCTCCTATTTGTACAATACCATCTCCTATTGTATCTCTACTTGCTTCATTTAATTCTACAATAGATTCTGTATAATCAATTACTAAAAAACTCTCTAAATCAATTTCATGATTGTATATAGGGTGATCTTGTGGTGAATTCTTAATGGTAAAAGCAATAATTATACGATCATCAACTTCTATCTTTTCCTCACCTTCTTCATCCAAGTTAGCTACTTTTAGCATTAAATCATTATCCAGATAAATATAGTATTCTGAACTAATTTCTTTAACAAAACCCCAACCACTATATTTTTGAGGTTGTGGCTCCTCTTCTTTAATACACCCAACTAATGTAGCAATTAGCAATACAAAAACACCAACTTGCTTAAACTTAAAAACCTTCATTCTCCTGTAATTTTATGTATGTTATTATTATTTTATTCCTTTAATTCTACAATGCTTACTATTGACTAGTAAATTTGTGAAAGGTTGCGTTGAAACCGTAAATATATTGCTTTAAATTTGACCTACTATTTTAAGAGATCATAAATTTTAAAAATCAAGAAGATAAATTATTATAATGAGAGTCATTATTGGAAAAGCTCCGAGTACTAAAACCATACATAGTAAAAAAGAAATATATGATATAATTCGTATTGAAAGTGGAATACCGTTATTTATCCACGCTCACTTTTCTCGTATTTTATCTGGACTTACGAGTTTTAATGAACAAGCCATATTCAAGCATGAGATATTACTTAAAGGCATTTATCAATTAATCTCAGATGAAAAAATATGCAATAAAAACATCAAGATATCTCACTTTATTAATGATGATGAATATAGGTTTTTCATATTTTCCATAAATAGTAATTACCCTTCAATAAAAATGTATCAGGAAGGAATAGAAACTGCTTTGCTCCATGCGGAAAGGAATTTACCCAATATAAAAGTTGCACATACAAAAGTTAGAGAATCAGCAAATGCGAAAATTAAATCTCAAAACATATTTGAAACGCTTCTAGTTAACCACCTTTCAGAAATTACAGAAGGAAGTAGATCGAACGTTTTTTTTATAAAAGGCAGGCAGATTATAACAGCTCCTGATCATGCCGTCTTGCAAGGTATCATTCGAGGAAAAACAATTGAAGTAATAAACAAGAAAGGCTTTAGCCTAGTTTATGCTTGTACTAAAGCATCCGAACTAGCCGCAATTGATGCTGCCTTTATTACTGGAACCTCACTTAGAATTTTACCCATCAAAAATATTGACTCATTTACCTTTGACGTAAAGCATCCTATACTTATAGAACTGACGGAAGGGTTAAACCGGCTAATTGAAGATTACAAAAAAAATGCCGATACTCATTGAGCATCGGCATTGTAATATCTTAATTAAAGTCTTTTAAACTCTATCTAATATACTATTAAATTTTTCACTTGGACGCATGGCTTTGGCAGCTAACTCATCATTTGGTTGATAATATCCACCAATATTTAATTCGCTTCCTTGTGCATCAATTAAGTCCTGAAGAATATTTGTTTCGTTATCCTTCAACATCAATACCATTTTAGCAAATTTACGCTGCAAATCTACATCTTCGGTTTGCTCGGCAATAGCTTTAGCCCAATATAAAGCTAAATAAAAATGACTACCACGATTATCAATCTCATTTACCTTACGTGATGGAGATTTATCATTAGCTAAGAACTGACTGTTAGCCTGATTTAAAGCTTTAGCCAACACAAGCGCTTTATCATTAGCAGTTTTATTACCGATATCTTCTAAAGAAACCGCCAATGCTAAAAACTCACCCAATGAATCCCAACGCAAATGCCCTTCTTGTAAAAACTGTTGCACGTGCTTAGGTGCAGAACCACCTGCTCCTGTTTCGTACAAACCACCACCTGCAAGTAAAGGAACGATAGAAAGCATCTTAGCACTTGTTCCTAACTCAAGAATTGGAAATAAATCGGTTAAGTAATCTCTTAATACATTACCTGTAACCGAGATAGTATCCTCACCTGCTTTAACGCGATCTAGTGTGTATTTCATGGCCTCAACTGGACTCATTATTTTCACCTCTAAACCAGCTAAGTCGTAATCTTTTAGGTATGCATTTACTTTGGCAATAATGTTGGCATCGTGCGCTCTCTCCTCATCTAACCAGAAAATAGCTGGATTACCTGTAGCCGTTGCTCTACTAACGGCAAGCTTTACCCAATCCTTAATGGCTACATCTTTTGTTTGGCACATTCTCCAAATATCACCTTCAGCCACTGCGTGCTCAAAAGCAATATTTCCTTCGGTATCAGTAACCACTATTTTACCATCTGCAGGAATTTGGAAAGTCTTATCGTGCGAACCATACTCCTCCGCTTTCTTCGCCATCAAACCAACATTAGAAACATTACCCATCGTAGTAACATCAAATGCTCCGTTTGCTTTACAGAAAGTAAATACCTCTTGGTAGATTCCTGCATAACAACGATCTGGAATTAATGCCTTTGTATCTTTTAGGTTCCCGTCTGGCCCCCACATTTGACCCGAAGTACGCAATGCAGCTGGCATAGAAGCATCAATAATAATATCACTTGGAACGTGTAGGTTAGTAATTCCTTTATCAGAATTTACCATCGCCATTTCCGGGCGTGTTTTATATACATCTTGTATAGCTGTTTCTACTTCCGCTTTTTTATCTGCTGGTAAAGTCGCTATTTTAGCATAAACATCACCCAAACCATTGGTAGCATCCACACCTAACTCATTAAATAAATCGGTGTATTGCTCAAATACATCTTTATAAAACACAGTAACTGCATGTCCAAACATAATTGGATCAGACACCTTCATCATAGTAGCTTTAAGGTGTAATGACAACAATACATCCTCTTCTTTAGCTGCTGAAATTTCTTTTTCGAAGAAAGCGCGTAAAGCTTTTTTGCTCATTAAAGAACCATCAATTACTTCACTTTCTAATAACTCCGTATTTGCTTTTAAAACAGTCACCTCACCAGACTTAGCGTGTAACTCAATTTTAACTGCAGTTGCTTTAGGCGCTACATACGACTTCTCCGAAGCATAAAAATCTCCTTCTGTCATATGTGCTACGTGCGACTTAGAATCTGCACTCCAAGCACCCATACTATGTGGATTATCTTTGGCATATTGCTTAACCGCATCCGCTACTCTACGATCCGAGTTACCTTCGCGTAAAACAGGGTTTACTGCACTACCCAATACTTTTGCATATCTCGCTTTAATTTCTTTTTCTTCTTCCGTTTTAGGTTCCATCGGGAAATCAGGAATATCATACCCATGGTCTTGTAATTCCTTAATGGCTACAGCTAACTGAGGTATAGATGCACTAATATTAGGAAGCTTGATAATGTTTGCATTGGGCTGCTTAGCCAATTCACCTAATTGAGACAAGGCATCTACCTGCTTCTGCTCTTCCTTTAAATTATCTGGGAAGTTAGCTATAATTCTACCTGCTAATGAAATATCGGTTAATTCAACCTCAACTCCTGCCGCATCGGTAAACGTTTTAATAATAGGTAACAATGAATAGGTTGCCAAAGCTGGCGCTTCATCGGTTTTGGTGTAAATAATTTTTGATGTATCTGTCATATCAAAAAATGTTTATGAGGGTTTCCCTCAAATTATATCGGTTACGTTATTTCTATTAATTATTTATAAGAGGCTTAGTCAGACCATTTTCAAAAACAAAAATAAGTCCAACAAGTTCATCTTACTCAACATCTAAATCAAATTTTTGAGTCAAGAGCAAAAGGGCAGGATTTTTCTTAGCCATTAACTTAGCTTTTTCCTGAGCCGTAAAGGCCTTTGTGGTATTTAGTTTATCAATCACTAATTCAGTTGATAACTCTAACGATGCATTCTGTAGCTCTCGCTTTAAATACGGAAAAATGATGTTCTTCTGTTCCAGCAATTCATTATCCTGCGTTTTGTTTTTCAACTTCACATGCAGAATAGTGCCTGACCTTAACTCTGGAATATGGTTATTCAGAATACTGGCCAACCTTGGATTTTTGGTTTGGATTTTACGTGCATAACTCATCCATGCTAACTTCACCCTATCCTGTTCCACTGGACTATTCCAACTTGGGTCAACAATAATTTCCTCTTCCTTATTAGCATTAGCCGAAGCCTCTTTTGTTTTATCCGTCAATAAATTACCACCTCCTTTTAAAGCTGCCTTTAAGGATATGGTTTTTACTGAACTTCTTTGCGCTCCTACTGCTTGTTTTGTAGGTCTTGCCTTTGCCACGGATTTAGCAGCTACTGTTTGTGCTGCTGACGAAGTACCGGTTGAACTTACTTTTTTATCACTCCCACCAGAACCGTTTTGTTTCTTCGCCTTTTTTGCTACTTTTTTCTTTGTTCGTCTAAAACGCGAGCTACCTTAAGTAAAGCAAACTCAACATGTAAACGTTTATTTTTGGCTACTCTATATTGTAAATCACAATCATTGGTTGCAGTTAAGGCATCCATTAAAAAGTCGATAGAGCTTTTTTGCGCCTGCTCCCCGTATTTCTCTTTTACTTTAGGACCTACATCCATTAACTGAATAGTAGCAGCATCTTTACAAACTAATAAATCGCGCAAGTGTGAACTTAAGCCTGATATAAAATGATGTGCATCGAAACCTCGTTTTAATATCTCATCAAAAATTAATAAGGTTTGTGCAGTATCCTCTGCTAAACATGCATCAATCAACCTAAAATAAAAATCGTAATCTAATACATTTAAATTATCGATAACTTGCTGATAGGTTATGCTTTTACCCGAGAAAGCTACAATTTGGTCGAAGATAGAAAGTGCATCACGCATGGCTCCGTCCGCTTTTTGAGCGATTACCGTTAATCCTTCTTCTTCAACTGTAATCTCTTCACTTTCCGAAACATATTTTAAATGTCCAACCGCATCTTCAATCGTAATTCTATTGAAATCATAAATCTGGCAACGTGATAAAATGGTTGGTAATATTTTATGTTTTTCGGTAGTGGCCAATATAAAAATGGCATGCTTTGGAGGTTCTTCTAAAGTTTTTAGAAAAGCATTAAAGGCTGCCTGCGATAACATATGAACCTCATCGATGATATACACACTGTAACTTCCAATTTGAGGCGGAACACGAACTTTATCAATCAAGCTTCTGATATCCTCTACTGAGTTATTGGAAGCTCCATCCAGCTCATGAATATTATAAGAACGATTTTCATTAAAAGATGCACAAGATTCACACTCGTTACAGGCTTCAAAATCGGCCGAAATATTTGAACAGTTTATGGTTTTAGCAAAAATACGTGCGCAGGTAGTTTTCCCTACTCCTCGCGGTCCACAGAAAAGATAGGCATGCGCCAACTGACTGCCTTTGATGGCATTTTTTAATGTGGTTGTGATATTCTGCTGCCCCACTACAGATACAAATGTAGATGGGCGGTATTTACGTGCTGAAACAATATAATCCATGAATATTTTTTTTGCTCACGCAAAGATAAAATTTAACATGGAATGATTGCGATAATTAGCTGAGCATTTTTCAACCGCTTACGATGCAGGGTCATTATATCGTTAAATATTAGATAAACGGAATGGTTTATCTCTATAAAGAAAGAGCTATACGCTATAACGTTTTACGCTCTCATCAATACATTTTTTTTTACAAAATATTATATTGACAAAGGCTTCTAGCGAACTTGCACGGCGTTTTCCAAAGTTTATAATTACGTCGCACAGACTTGCTTGGACATTTTTCGTCGATGGAAAAGACTCGCACAAAAGATTTTAATTATTTGTTTGCAGGGCATTTTTCTGCCTACAGAATAACATCAGAAATACTCACTTGAACCCATATTCTATTTTAAAATTACAGAATACTTATCCTTTTCTTAATATCCTTTCAATACGGTTAAATACTATTTGAGACAAGTTCCATTCATACCCTTCAAAATCAGTGGTATTTATGAATTGAATAACCACTGCATCTATATCTCTATAATATTTTGATAGGCTCTGATAACCTGGCACTAAACCGCCATGTTCATATACATAAATTGAAGAATATATTTCTTGTTCTCCTTCCTTAAAAACGGAGCCATCGTTTAATGCCCTTAAAAATATGCCTACATCTTCAGCTGTTGCTAACATTCCGTATTCTACTGTCGTTAAATCGTGGGGGTGCCCCACATAATAGCCACTCATCACGTCATTTATATCCACCTCGACTAAAGAACTGAATGTATTTTCTAGTTTAAGCGGAATCAGTATTTCTTCCTTTATAAATTGATGATGACTATACCCTACTGTTTTACTGATTAGCTCTTCAAGCAATAAATAATTGGTGTTAGAATATTCATAATCTTCATCTGGTTTAAAATGAGCTGGCAAATCGAATATTAGCTCCAGAGCCTCTTCACTTGTATTTGGAGGATTTTCCCAATAGCTCGGAATATAAGTATAGTCTGGAATTCCACTGCGATGTTGCACCAGCATCTTAATTGTTATTTCATCTGCATAAGCAATTTTACCCTCCAGCTCAGGAAAGTAATTCACCAATATTTTATCTAAAGCCAATCGTTTTTCATATACTAATTTGGTAATAGCCACAGCCACATATAACTTACTAATACTTGCAATTTTAAATAGAGCATGCGGGTCTGCAGGTATTCTCGCTTCCTTATCCTTCCAACCTCCAGCATAAAAGGCAGGTTCCTTACCTCCCTCATCCACATACACAATCATTCCATCAAACCCATGACCGATGGCCTCATCCAATTGTTCTTGAACGGTATTTGGTAATGGTAAAAACCAAGCCCAAACCAATATCCATGGCACAAAGAACAAAGAAATTGCGGTTCCTGTAAATAAGCATATTCGTACAATTAGTTTTGTTTTACCCTTCATTTATATAGCATTTTCGTTTTAAGGAAGATATGTATTTATTCAACATTTATAACAAAAAGGCTAAAGGAAATGTTTGATACGCATTTGCCAAACAAACAATACTATTCCTAAACAAGTTTCTCTCCTTATTATTTGGTACGCTTGAAATAAGGGAGAATAATGACTTGGTTATTGGTTTGCACTATTCTCTATCAAGTTCATTTTTCCAAGCTGAAGAGAGACCTCACGCATTTAGTTTTAATTAAAGAACTAAAACAGTGTTTAAAAATGATAAGATGCTTGACTCTAGAGGTGTATTTATCGATGAGAAAGATAACATATGGAGCCGTGGTTTTTATGGCTATAAAAGTTATATAATGATTCGGATTGGATAGTTGACGATGGAACATTGATTGAATATGCAACAATGGGAAATGACCAAAACTACGACGGTAATATTTGCTTAGGAACGAGTAATAGATTTTACAATAACAAATAAGTTTCAACAAAGCTAACCATAAAGACTTCTGCATATGTACGGAGCCTTTATGGTATTAATAGTTAATAAGTCAGCTCAATAAAGCGTAAAGCCCCTGCAGGAACAGTAAGCTCGCTCTTATTATCGGATATCTTTAATTTTTCTTGAGAGAACAAATCAATTGCCGAGCTTGGCACTTTTCCTTGAAAGACAATACTAGCTTCTCTTTCTTGCGGATCAATATACCCTTGGTCTATTAAGATAACACGAATATGATTCTCATCTATTCGGATGGCACTCCAAGCTGCGTCCTTTACAAGTACAGGCATTTTTTCAGCACCTTGTTCTGCTTTAAGCTGAAGCTCATTTTCGAAATCCTTTGCCTTAACTCCCTTACCATTGACAAACCCCTGTTTCCCATCACTTATTGCATAGGGTATGCCTTTTTCTTCTAAATCATTTTCAGACTCAATAGCCGCTATAGGAATCATCCCATAAGGTAATTGAGGTATGTAATTTAACCATCGATAATCAACTCCTAATAATTTTGAATAATCATGATTTGGCACGTTTGCTCCAGCCCAATGCATCTGGGCCACAGAGAACACTGCATCCTCATCTTTAGGCGTATATTGTTTCATATTATGATGATTATCGACTGTATGTACCAGTTGTTTATCCACATCTTTAATCAGATGCCAACTTCCGTTAGATACAATATTTTCTTTTTCAACGATAGGAAGTGCACCCGATTTCATGAGGGCATACAAAATATTTAAGCCATGCCCTTCAATATAGTTATTACTAAAAAGTATCCCATATCGAGCTCCATAGGCAGCCATCATAACACCTTGTCGTAAATACGGAGAAACAGTCCGTTGCCCTCCAGGCGTTAAAGGTCGCCAGCTGGTTGGATTATCATCCACTAAGCGCATACCAAAGTCATTTACATATCCACCACAAAACATGCCTACTCTTCCTGCTAGGTTCACATCTTGCGTTCGTGAACTAGTATCTTCAGATGCTGGCACTAGAATATCACTATACTCATTCGAGAAAAACAATTCCTTCCATAAGGATTGATGTGAGCTTAAAGCCCAAAACATGTTTTTATATCTGAAATACAATTTTGCTTTTCCATTAACACGAATAGCTTTAGCCAATCGCGGAATATATTCGTGAATATAGTGTTGCACACGAGGGTCTGATGTATCGTCCATTTCGGCATAAATAAAACCGTAACAGGTATTAGGAGCCACTTTTAATATTTCCTCCAATGTTTCAATCTGAATATAAAAAGGGTCGTTACCATGACCAGCCCATAAAGCAAATGGTGTATCTGTAGCTTCAAACTCCTTGGCAGTATTGATAATATCTTCGCGAGTTTCTTTATAATTTCCTCTTTTGTCCTTATTAAGGGCAATCTTGCCCATCTTTTCAACCATTTTTGAACGGTCACTATTTTCCTTTGGCGATTTTTGAAGTACAAACTTAATGTTAGCTCCCTTTAATTTGGCTACTTTGGCATCTTCCTTAGTCCCTGTAATCATCACCCATTCCTTCTCGCTCTTTTTTTGGTAAGCAGGCATTTTAAAATCCAAGGCCTGTTCATATAAGGTATTGAGGTTTTTCTCTACTTCTACCATTCTACCTTGTAGCTTTTGTTTAGTTTGATACCAATTGGATTTTTTAACATCGTAAAAGTAAATTCCATTTCCGCCACCTACTTGACCACCAGCAATCAGCTGTTTTGAATCAGCATCAAAAACTAAATCGTTATAGATTATCTCTCTGTATTTTTCACCACTCTTGTAAAGAGGCTTGCCTGTCAATGAACATCCATAAATTATACCACCAAACTGAAGAACTAATTCATCTTTATAGGGCAACAAAGTAGTACCTTGCGTATGAGCATAGCGCTGTTTTTCTTTTTTATTGCCTACAAAACTAGCCACCTCTTTAAAGTCACCATTCAAGGCTTTATAAACTGCCACATCCGTAATCCCGAAAAAAAGAATGTCATCCTTAGCATCTTTATCCACATCAGCTACGGCTACATCATTTACCATAAACTTGCTCCAAGACTTATGTAGGTTACTTTTATATTTCTGCGATTTTTCAATCTCCTTGGTATCTGGATTAATAAATGCCATCATCTCCCAACGAAACTTATCGTGAGAATAGGTCATTAAAAAAATAGAAGCATCGTCTTTTGACAAAAAGTTACCTGCCGCAATGGTACGAACTACACCTTTAATTTCTGTATTAGAAACAAGCTTACCCTTAGCGTCTATTTCATACAATTGATAATCGTTACCTCCTGCAAAAATTTGCACAACATCTTTCTTTTTAATAATAGCTACCTCAGAAAAACGTACTTTATGACCTGGATTAAATTTCCAAAGTAACTTTCCATTGCTTTTATAACAATATATATGTCCATCTCCACTTGCAGCCACTACATCATCATTACCATCACCATCAATATCCGCTGTATTCAACTCAAACATTACAGCCTTTTGAGCCGAAGAATTACCCCAAAGCTTTTTACCTGATATACTATAACAAGAAATGGCTCCATCTATTTCGGAAATATACAATACTTGCTTTCCGTTAACCTGACCAACAATTGTACTTCGTATGCCATTTCCTTTCGTAATAAAATTATTTGCAGAAATGCTAATTGTAAATAGCAACAGAGCAACTAGTTTAAAATATCTTAACATGTTTTTGTGTTTTGATTATTCATTAATAACAGCACTAAGTTGTTATTATGGCTTCAGTTTTATGTTCGCACCAGTTCAACGCTTGTACTAAAGATAGACTAAACAGGTTAAAAACGGCGTTACACCCATTAACCTACCTGCAAATATTTTTATTTTAACTGCTTTAAATCACGCTGTTTTTTAATACTTGGATCTGCATCAGCATCTACATAATTTGGCGGCTTTTTAAAGTGAATTCTCGGAGCAACAGCACGTTCTTTAGGCACCCATTTTTTCATTTCCTTAATCTCCTTTTTATATTCGGGCTTATTGGCAAGGTTAGTAAACTCCATCGTATCATTTTGTAAATCGTACAATTCCTCTGCTCCCGATAAATTGCTAATATAGTGGTAACGCTCCCCCATAACAGAAGTACCCGTAGCAGAAACCGTAACGCCTGGATATGACCATTTGGACTTTGGTTTTGTTAACAAACCTGAAAAATCATGACCATCTAATTCCTTAGCGGGCAAATTGCAAAGGCTTACTAAAGTTGGATAAATATCAATTAAACTAATCGTTCTTGAGCAATATTGAAATTTATCCATACCAGGCATACGCACCAATAAAGGTGTTTTAGCCGCTTCCGACCATAAGGTATTTTTTAAATAACGTTGTTTTTCGCCTAAATGCCATCCATGATCTCCCCAAACAATGACCATTGTATTATCGGCATATGGACTATTTTCCAAGGCCTCTATAACCATACCGAAACAGCGATCTACAAAACTTATATTAGCCAAATAAGCTCGTGTTGCTTCCTTTTCTAAACCATGTTCTTTAATCCATTTATATTCGCTTGTTGCATGATGTAGTTGAGAACCATCTGGATTTAATATATCCTTTAAATCATCCTCAAGCACTAACGGTACTTGCAACGAATCTAAACCGTACATATCAAAAAATGGCTGAGGTACAAACCACGGTAAATGGGGTTTTATAAACCCAACACTCATAAAAAAAGGTTTATCATACTCTCTACCCATTTGATCTATGGCCCAATTTGCAACTCTTCCATCAACTGTTTTCTCAAAATTAGCTTTGGTAGGCCCCCAACTTAACTTACAATTCTTATTTTTGAACTCATCTCTCTTTTCACCTTTTATACTCCCTTGTTTAGCAGATGTAACCTTCGAAGTCTGCGGACCATCTTTTACATATCTGCGCGATCGCTCAAACTCATCAAACGCCCAATGACCAAAGTCTACACCATGCTCAGAAGCGTGCTTGTGAAAAATTTTTCCGTTAGCCAAAGTATGATATCCATGCTGGGAAAAATACTCAGGAAGCGTAGCATTTTCTTTTACCAAATCGGTATAAATCATATTGGTAGCATTACCATAAACACCCGTTCGGTTAGGCATATAGCCAGAAAGTAAAGCAGAACGTGATGGCCCACATATGGGTGCTGCACAAACTGCATTTTTAAACACCATTGCACCTTCATCACAAAACTTATCCATATGTGGAGTTAAAGCCTGCGGATGTCCACCCAATGGCGCTATCCAATCATTGATATCATCAATTGCAATCATTATAATATTTAATGGTTTATCTTGCTTAGCTTGCCCATGAATATTTATCTGCCATAACAGTATTAAACTGAATAAAATATACCTTTTCATTTTTCTTTTATTATTAAATTAATTTACTGAAATAAAGTTTTACCATAGCAATATTATAGACCTTACACTCTATTAGATAAATTGTAAATAAGACATCAGCACTTTACAGTAAAAATACCAATAAATACATGGATGAGATGATGAAACACATTGTTAAGTATAAGAACCCTAAAAACTGTTGATACTTAAAAACAAAATGCCCGCAACTGTGCGACTCAGAGGCAGGCATTTATTTTCACTCTACAAACTATTTTTTATTGGCTAACATATGGTGTTTTGTTACCTACTAAACCAGGCTCTTTAAATTTTTTCATTTGAATAAATAGTTCCTTTTGCAGCTTCTCTCCAATTTCTTTATACCCTTCTTTTCCGTAAAAATTTATCAATTCATTCGGATCTTCTTTAATATCTAGCAACCATGGTTTTTCTTTTTTATCTAATACTAATTTGTACTGATTATCCACAGCAGCTACCCACCATCCACCAGTTTTAGCGAAATAGGTAATTCTATCACCTTCTACTACGTCCTTATTATTCATGAAATCCTCCGAAGTATCTATTCCATGAAACGGCACTTTAGTATCTACCCCCATCAGGCCTAGTACCGTTGGAGCAAAATCTATATTATTATACGCTGTTTTAATTACTTTTCCAGCTTTTACCTTTTTAGGATAACGAATTACAAAAGGTATTTTAGCTGATGCTTCGTACGGTACACCTTTGTTTCTACGATTGTGCTCGTAAAACATGTCTCCATGATCGGCTGTAAAAACAATAATGGTATTTTCCGTCAGTTTATTTTCATCCAAAAAAGCCAGTATCTCACCCACCTTATCATCGATATGCTTGACCATACCAAAATATTGCTTCAAAGCTGTTGCATTAAATTTAAAGGCTTCGTTTTTATCTTCGGATGCTGACTTTCCCCACATTGGTTTCTTGGCCTGTAGCTCAGGCGACATGGTTACAGGCGCTTTCAGCTTCATGTGATTATACATGGTATTATAAGGAGGACGTGCATAATCAGGCGTGTGCGGATCCGGAATAGATAGCATTAAGCAGAATGGCTGGTCTTTATCTCGCTCCAGAATTTCTAAGGTTTTATTTGTGAAGAAATCCGTCATGTGAATAATTTCTTCTTTAGGATGTTTAGCCGCAGCTTTATCCCCTAAACCTTCGTAAGTACCATCTTTTTTTAAACGCAAATAGGGTGCATGTCCTCCTCGCATCATATAGGTATTATCACTAAACCCTGCTTTGTATTTAATTCCAAAGGTATATTTACTATGACCATCTAAATGCCATTTTCCAACATACGATGTAGCATATCCATTCTCCTTTAAGATATGGCCAAAGGTTTTAATGTCTTGTCGGATATGATCTCCATTTTTAGGGGCACCTGTTGCTTGCGGATACAAACCTGTGATTAAGGAAGCCCGTGATGGTGTACAAACCGGGGAGGATGCATAATAACGTGTACAAATAGCTCCCTCATCAGCAATTCTATCAATATTGGGTGTATGAACGTTATTTCCTTTTCCCCAAATAAAAGCCTGATCTTCCGACATTAATTTTTGATAACAACTTAATGTGCGAAAACTGTGTTCGTCGGTATGAATAATAACTAGGTTGGGTTTATTAGGCTCTTTGGCATTTAATGAATTTACAACAGTGCCAAAAAGCAAAGCGCAAAGAACAAAGTATTTATTGATATACATGATTAATATTTTAAAGTTCAAAAGCAAGTTTAGCACTTTGAACTTCAGATCTTGTTCTCTGGAATACAAAAACTATTCTTGTGAATACTTTAGGTAAAAAAAACAGTCAAGAAGTTTGAAAATATGCCAATCAACATTACTATTGCTAAAACATACCTAATTAGCATGTAATAATACTTTTATTAAAACCTTTTTTATATTATACCGTACTACAAACTTTAACATATCAAAATGAAATAATAAATACGAGGAAACCGAAAATCGCGAGAGTAGGTACCAATCAAATACTGAATTAATAATGAGATTATTATCAACTATGACACTTTCTTTAGCCATTTTTGTAGGGAGTGTAAATGCACAAACTCAAGCCGAAGAAACAACAACAAGTGAAGCTAGTGAAGTAGAAAAGGAACTTCTATTAACTCCAACCTATGGCTTTTCTCATAAAAAACTAAGTTATATCACATTAGAAGATGGAACAGAAATAAAAGGAAACATCACTGATTTAGATAGAGAAAAAGGTTTAATTGAGCAGGTTAAAGTAAAAGATGGCGAAGGAAATAAACATAAACTAAAACCGGAAGACATCAAACACATGTACCTACCTCCTAGCGGTTTAGATAAAATAGGTAATGCATACAACATGATTCATGATGCCAAGAAATGGAACAATCAACGGTTAGAGCAAGACCTTATTAACCAAGGCTATATATACCTTGAAAAAACTGATGTGAAAATTAAAAAGAAAACCGAGGAATTATTGGTTCAGTTATTAAATCCAACTTTTAGTGAAAAGATTTCTGTATACCATGACCCAAGAGCTAAAGAAACTTTTTCTGTAGGCGTTGCTGGAGTTAATGCCGCAGGTGGAATTTTAAAATCTTATTATCTAAAAAAGAACTCTGATAAAGCTGCTTATAAGTTAACTAAGAAAGACTATCAGAAACAGTTTAAAATATTTTGGAGTGATTCCGAGGGAATCATTAAAAAATACCCAGATGGGAAATGGAGAGATTTAACAGACCATATCCATTTATATAACGAGTTATAAAATATTATAATTACTAAGGCTGCATAAAAAGCAGCCTTTTTTATTCCTAACCAAAACTTACTCCTTCTTCTTTCCTCCTATAAAGTCTGTTTGTTGTTGCTCCACTTCTTTTAACTTTATTTGGTGCAATTCCTTTTCTAACTCTCTTATTTTTTCTATCAACTCAGCATCATCTGATTTTACAGTAGATTTAGTTTCTTTAAAAAGAGCTCGATAATTTCTTTCTTCAGAATAAAGCGCAGGTGTTTTTGCAGGACTTGATTCTACGGTAAGTGAGCCAAAACTAGCTTTGTTAATGCCTAATTCTGCCGTATGAGCTATAATAGTTATTTTTCCAGCCGTATTGGTCGAGCGAATTAAAATTGGTGCAGTCCCCCACTCTACTAACCTAGGGTTAGCAAATATTTTTCCATCATCTATAATCTCACCTTCCCCTTCTACTTCGAACCTAATGTGACTATTATTTTGGCGTTTTATATTTCCATCCTTATCTGTTATTGATGCTATAACAGTAATAAAATCCGAGCCATTGGCTTCAAAAGGCACTTCAGGTGTGAGCCGTTCTAACCTTATTTGAGAAGCTACTTGTGCCGTTTCTTTTTTATCTATCGCCACTACTTTTCCATTCATCAAGCCTTCTACTTTAATGTTGGCGGTGTGCTTTAACTCTTTATTTCCATGCAGCGCTTTTACATCCATAAATCTGTAAACATCTTTAAATACCACCGATGGATGTGGCATAGCTCTATTTAAATCACTGATTTTAATATGAAACGTATCTTTCTCATAACGTATTAAACGTACTTCATCACAGTTGGTAAATACTTTTATATCGGCATCTGAAAATGGAGTCATTTCATGTGCCATATAAACCATAGGCTCATATATTTTAGGGTTTTTCTGAGAACGAAATAACTGATAAGAGTATTTCGTTTGACGAAATACATCAGTTAGTCCACCATAAAAGGGATCGGGATGATAACCTCGCTGATGATCGAACCCACACCATAAAGTCCCACCAATATGTTGCTTATTCATTTTATATAGTGTCTCCCAATCGGTATTAACCATATCCATTTGTTCGTAATGCTGTGCTTGTACCAATTGCGATTTCTCCCCCCACGAACGAGCAGCCCTACTTGGTGAATTATGTGCCGACCAATTATCTACAGCATCACCCCATTCGCGCACAAAAAATGTTCTATCATCCGTACTATAATCCAAAGCAACAGCCTTATAATTATCACTGGTAGGTCTTAAAGCCTGATTCCAAAATCCATGTTTAAACTGATGAGAATAGGTTAAATCAGAATGCTCCCCACCTTCGGCATGATGATCGCTCGCTGTATAAGCTCCTTGGTAAGGATACTCCTGATGAACCGCATCGCAAGCATTCTTTGCAAAACTTGCTGGATACCAAGTTTCATTTAAAATAGGCTCCCACCATATTACACTTGCATGATTTCGGTCGCGACGAACCATATTGCGAATATCTGAGATAACACGCTGTTCAAAAATAGGATCTTTATGCCAATGGTGCCACCCTGGAGTAGCCACAATAAAAAACATACCTAAAGCATCACAGGCATCCATAAAGGCAGGATCAGCCGGATAATGAGCAGCACGAATAATCATACAACCAGCTTTCTTTAGTATCCAAGCATCTCTTAACGAACCATTGTTAGGTAAAGCATTGCCCACATAAGCATGGTCCTGATGACGATTTACTCCCGTAAGCTTTCCCTCAAAAGGTTCATTATTCAACCAGAAACCATCTTTACCTTTAAACTCAATTTTACGAATTCCTAATTTTAAACTTACCCCATCAATAGAGGTTTTCTTACCATGAGAAATGCTTGTTTCTAAGGTATACAAAGTGGGGCTATCTGGCGTCCATAACTGAGGTTTATTGAGCTTTAGTACTTTGCTAATATGTTTACTGCTATTACTATTTACAGAAAGCTTCTCATCCTCCTGCACTACAATATTACCATTGCTATCTTTTAATGTATGCTGTACGGTAATATTTCTAGGGTTCTTATCAATATTATTAATGTGGGTTTTTACAACAACATGTACAGATTGCTTAGTTAAATTTTCATAATGAACAAAAACACCCCCACCTGCTAATTCATCTACAGTATTAGGGTTGGTAATATATGTTTGCGCAGTTGAAACCAACCACACATCTCGATATATGCCCCCGAAATAAGAAAAATCTAATCTTTCCTGTGCTTTTCCAGGAGGAAACAAGGGGTCGTTACTATTATCAGCCCAAACAGAAAGAACATTCTCTCCTTTTCGTAAATGTTTAGTTAAATCAACCTCAAAAGGCAAATAGCCACCATAATGAGATTGTAATAAATGGCCATTCAGCCAAACCTTACATTTACCCATCACGGCCTCAAAATGAAGCGTTACCCTTCTATTGTTTGTATTAAATGGTATAGTAAAGTGCTTACGATACCAAGCTACTCCTAGGTAATTTGCACTTCCACTAGCTTGATCCGAATTCAACTCTAAACCATGAGGACAATTTACTATTTCCCAATCTTTATCAATAAAATCAAAACGCTCGGCTCCAATTTCATTCCCCTTTATAAAACGCCATCCTGAGTTAAAATCATAAACTTCCCTACCACTATTTTCTAGTTCAAAGAAGCCCGCTTTTGAGTATTCGAAATCGGTAGTTTGTGCAAATACAAATGGTAGATATAAACACAATAAGAGTGATAAATAGATTTTTTTCATTTAAAGGAGTATTGAATCTTATAAGAATGATTGATGATTGTGGAAAGTTATAAAAATTACCACAATCATCAATTTTCTATTTTAAGCCAATACTCACTTTAAATTATTATAGATATAGGCGCAATGTGTGTGTGTGTGTGTGTGTGTGTGTGTGTGGTAGGTTATCTAATTGCCATCTTTGAAGCATTCCGCCTACTCCTTATTCCGTTTACCCTATTTAATAGTTGCCTTAAACCAACCACTTCCCCATGCTGCACACCAAAGGAAGTTTTCATTATATGGATCAGGTTTAAAATCAGTCATCTTATCTGGCTGACCAATACCTTTATTAATTTTCATCCATGATTTTCCCCCATCATGCGTTAAGTATAAACCAGGATTTTTAAAATCCTTTTGATAAGGAACAATAATAGTTACGATATCTGAATTAATAGGAGAAACCTCCGCTTGCCACACATAAGGAGCTTTAAAAAACTTCTTCCAGCTTTTTCCATCATCCCTACTTTTCCATACTCCACCTGCTTCATAAGCTCCAAAAGAGGAACCCGTTGACATATACATCGCATGTGTATTTCTATCTATAGTCAAGTTATTTACTGAGGCTATTTGTGCAGGAATTATTACCTTTTCCCAATTTAACGCACCATCTACTGATTTATACAATCCTCCTTTATGATGTTTGTTACGCTGGTTCACTGAAGCATAAATCACTTTAGGATTTTTCGGGTCCATGGTTAAGCGACGAACACTACATAACTCAGGCAATCCTTCATTGCTCAATGTCCAATTAAAACCACCATCATTAGAACGGTAAACACCATACTTACCTTTTTTCATCACACTTTCCTTCGGAGATGCTCCCACTTCCTGAATGGTATGACGAATAGCACAGAAGTACATGTTATCGGGATTCTTTGGGTCCACCATTAACGAATATTGCGGTGCAATACCTCTAAAAGATGGATTATTGCCTTCAAAAATTGTAGATATATTCTCCCAAGTTTTACCTCCATCCACAGAACGACGCATTTTACCACGATGCTCTTGTCTCCAACCAATGGTATAAATAATATTTGGGTCGTTTGGATGAACTGCAACTGTTGAGGCTGAATGCAGACCATGATTTCCGCTATGGTCGTTTACCTGGCCTTCAATTTGTTTTACTGCCACAGCATCTTTGTCAGGATAGTTACCTAAAGGCGCTGTTTCCCATAAGCCATGCTCTCCACTACAAAGTAAAAATCTGTCCTTTTTCCCTGTCTCCAATAACATAAAACGACCAGGAAGGTTACTATCTCCGCGGCCTACCCAAGCATTACTCCCTGGAGCTGTTTCGTAATCATCAACCTGCTTCCATGTTTTACCGCCATCACTGGTACGTTGTGTTTGTTGCTGCACACCAATAAAAGCTTCACCTTCAGCATTAATAGCCAACATTCTATTACCGAATCTAACTTCATTCAGTTCCGCATTGGCAATTCCCACATGCGCAAACTCTACATTGGCCCCTGTTTCAATACCTTTGCTTGCCCAATATTCTTTATCTTTTTGCTGATTCCAATAGGTTCCTGCTCGTGCACAAATTTTCCAGTTTTTACCACCATCCTCTGTTTTCCATGCATCACCGGGTCCAAAACTCTTATCATGACGTTGGTTAGCTACCAAGTATATCTCATCTTTATTTAAAGGGTTTACCACTATCCTATTAAAAATAGAATAAGTATTTTCAGGAAACTCAGGGTATACCTTTTTAGAATTTACGCCAAACCAATAGCTCAATACTTTGTAGTAGTTGCTACGATGATAGGTATCGTTTATCTGATTAAAATCAACACCCAGATTACCTGTAATACTCTCCCAATTCTTTCCACCGTTAGTACTTTTATAAACACCACCTTTTGTATTTATGCTCTTACCATTTGCCTCATAAACAGTTTGTTCTACTAAATACAAAACAAACTCTTTTGTTTTAGCATTATAATATGATGTTAAATCTCGAGGAAGATTATTCGGTAAGCCTTTTCCGCTTTCACTCCAAGTATCACCAGTATCGTTACTTACAAAAAAACCATGACTAGTGGCTATATACATTTGACTTGGCTTAGCTGGATTAATCACAATACGCGCTACATCTAAATCCTCAGATATATCAGTGGCTACTTTTTTCCAGGTTTTACCGTGGTCAGATGTTTTTAACACATAACCATAACTTGCTCTACTATGCTTTTTTCCATGTATCAATTCCTGAGAACGATGATTGCTTTTTACATTCCAGAAATCACCTGCTCCTACAAACCAAATATCATCATCATTAGGATGAATAGCCATCTTAGTATGTGCATTGTAACTTGACTTTGTGTCTCTAGGAATTGTATATATTAAGTCCCAAGTTCTACCTCTATCCGTCGTTTTAAATATCTTTCCTCTACGCTCAAGCGCTAAACCAAAATCAGGATTTTGACGTGAGAAAACGATATCAAGCACACGCTCCATGCACTTGCCATCTCCATCATAATCCTTTATCGTATGCCATGATTTGCCATTATCCCACGTACCATACGAAACATGCATATCTGGTCCCATAAACATAACGTTTACATCGGTAGGATGACACCAGAACTCCTCATTATAACCTGACATCCCTGGCCCAAAATTCTTCCATTCAATCGATTTATCCGACTCTACTCGCTTCGTTTTTATTTCTTTAAAGAAAGCTTCTTTATTGATTTGCTTTGCTTTCTGACTATTTGCATTAATAGCTACTAAAAGACATAATGCTAGTAATCCCTTTTTTAAATTCATGTGTTCAAATTTTATTCATAATAACATGCGAGACTTGCCAAATAATTCTTCCTCTCTTGCCTCAAATGCATAGATTTAACTATTATTTGAAATTTTATTTAAAGATGAATAATTACTAGATGGGTTTACCATAAGTTGGATATACTATAACTAAACATTTCACTTTATTTAATTTCAAAAACTAGACAAAAAATTGGAACGGGATATAATGCATTTTAGAATAAGGGGTAAATAGAATGGGCTATTTTTTTTGTATTTCCTATAATGTATTAAATGGTTTATTCAGCGTTCGATAATTGCACGGTACTTATAGCAACCCACAGTAAACGCATTTAGACAAATATCTAATATACCACCTCGCCTTCGGCACCACTCCTAAAATTTAAGAGGATAACTCCGCGAAGAATGAGTGGGGAGGTGGTTTTAAAATGTTAATGCAATTGCCCTATATCAAACTCTGAGAATGGATTATCTGAGTTAAAACTATATCTTTGCGCAAAACACAAAATTTACATGGAATACATAGAGTTTGATATTAAAAACATCATTCACGATGCTTTGCAAGAACAGATTATACCCTATAGCGTTGAACTCAATTGTGAGCTATTCAACTCTCCGTTAAATAATATTTATGGCACAAATATTTACCATAGTGATGAATTGGATGGTAAAGTAGAAGTAATTGCAGACTTTACATGTTGCATAGATAATGAGGATAAAACACCATGCAGAGGTCATTTTAAAGGAACTTTTAATGTAGAACACAAGTGCTTTTTTGATGGTGCTTATGAAGTCAGTTTGTAAATCCTCTTTGAAATAATGATAAGCTTCAACCCTCTGGCTTGTGTTAATTCGAAACTATTATAGCCATGTATTGTTTTAATGCTTTACGATACAAACACAAAAAAGTAAACCATGAAAACAGCTTCATTAACAAACGCAATAGTATATAAAGAGGATAAGCCTAATATTCAGCCTTTGTTAGAAACCCCTTTCAGTAAGGAAATACGTATTATTTTTAAGGCTGGTCAGATAATGAAAGAACATACAGCACCAGGCGCTATCGTTGTTGAAATATTTGAAGGTACTATCGATTTTGGTGTTGAAGGTAAAATTCATCGAGTAGTTAAAGGTGACATGCTGACTTTAGATGCAAAAGTACCGCACGACTTAAAAGCGATTGAGGATAGTATAGTACGATTAACACTAGCTAAAAAGGATACCGTGAATAGGGTATTTAGCGTAGTGAGATAAAACAATTATAATTTAATGGACGAAATAATTACAATTAATAAACAATCCACAAGGGAAGAGATCATTGATATACTAGTCAATTTATTTAGCCCCTACGCGGCCGAACTTCTTAATTCAGGTGGTGATTTTAGCTATATGAATATGTATGCAGATAACTTTAGCGGTCAACTGCAAAAACAGACCGACCTGAGTGATGAAGCTATTTTTGAGATTTTAAACGAAGCCTGCGATCTTAGTTGGAAAAGGCAATCTAACGGTTAAGGTTTATTGATGTCTTTAATTTACTCATGCTATAAACCATTAATAGTAGTAACTATTGATGGTATATAGTTACTACTATTGACAGCATATAGTATAAGTATAGGTATTATATAGCAGTCGCTATGTTTTCCTTAAAAGTTCGTTAGCCTCTTTTTTTAGAGCAGCCTTACTAAATTTAAATCAATCCTTTTTTTCTATAAAATAGCACTTTCTCCTCACCCTTATAACTAACTGATATATAGATAATAATTTCACCCTCTAAAATCGTCAGGTGCATTTTCATTTTTCCTCCTGATGATTTTTAAAAATCCTCCTGTCCATTTTCATTTTTGCACGTAGTGCAAAAATGATTACCTAATAATCAAACCCTAAAAAGTAAGGTATTGCACTTTGGTACCACTAATACGTACTTTTTTACCCTTTGCACTTTATTATTTGGTATATCTTAGATGTAGAAAATTAGATATAATTAAAAGAGCAAAAACATGTATCGCCACAAATACCAACAAGCTATATTAAAGAAACCTTTATGTGTTTATACACCAATAAGAGCCTACCTATTTGTTATAGCAGTAGTAATTTTTCTCCCTAGTATAAAAGCCCAGAACAATACCGAAGCCTCAAAACATCCAGCTCATGTTTTAGAAAGTTTTGAGGATGGTATACCTAAAGGACTAAGCTCAACAGGCAGGAGCATAAGTATTGACACCAAACGCATGAAACATGGAGAACAATCGTTAAGATGGCTCTGGCAAGGAAATGACCAACTTATTTTTGACACACCCATTGGTTACCATAAACAAGGTATTATATCTAAAGATAATATGGGTATAATAGATAGTCATGGTGGCTCCGAAACTAACCCAGTGTTAGAACCTCCCAGAGGATTCTTTGCATGGGTATATAATTTAAAAGCCAGCCAACAACGTATGCGCATTCAATTTGGCAGAGGAGATATAGTAGATTGCGAGTTTGATTTCAATCTTAATTTTAAAGGATGGCGCAGCATAGCTATTGGTTATGATAGAGGCGATATGCGCGGTGTTCCTCGCGAAGATATGACTCGCGTGACCTTCAATGCTCCAACTACTGGTTCTGGCATTTTCTTTTTAGATATGTTAGGTACATCTGTTACCATGAACCCACGGACTGTCGGTCCAAATCCACAGTTACCCAATATCGACCAGCATCCACGTCTGGTAGCACAGTATCCTCACTTACTTTTAGAGTATAGCAAAATGACACCTAGTTTTTCGTTGGTGCCGATGAGCAATGATATTCTGAAAGATTTTAGAATCATAGAGGAACATGTAAAAGATATTTATTGGCCTAAGCATTTAGCCGGCAAAAACAAGGACGAAAAGCTCGCTAAAATAAAAGACACCTTCAATAAATTTGAAATTACTAATGATGGAGATAGTATATATGGGAGACCACTTATGTATACCCACATAATGAACGATCACTTTGCTGAATTGAAACTCACTAAAAAAAAGAAGTTTGAAGGTATGAAAAGGTGGCGTCATGATTTCAATTACCTCTTACGAGATATTTCTAACCTGCATTACTACACACAAGATGAATCCGTAAAAAAAGAGTTGGAAGATATGTTTATTCAACTTTTTGACTATGGAGTAGACCAAGGCTTTGATGCCGGAGCGGGTTTAGGTTGGCTGCATCATTATTCATATAACATTAGAGAATATGGGCCTGCCATGTATATTATGCGCGATGTATTAAAGAAGCATGACAGACTGAGCAAGGCTATAGAAATTTGCCGTTGGTTTTATGCCGTTAACATGGTATATAACGAAGAATTGGTATATGGTCATAAAAATCGAGTAGCAGGTAATGCCGACGAAATACAAGGTATATTAAAACCTCGCTTACTCAGCATTTTAATGCAAGATGATTCTCGAGAAAAGGAACGCGACATTCGACATTTCTCGTCCTATTATTCTAATATAATTACAGGATATGCCAATGCCTTGGATGAAACATTTAAACCAGATGGTACCGTATTTCATCATGCTGGTCACGCTTTCGGTTATGGAGGAAGAGCCATAGGTGGTGCAGCAGCTACCATGTATATGCTCTCGGGCACCGAGTATGCTGCCACAACCGATTCTTACCAAAGACTAAAAAAGGTAGTTGAATCCTATATATACCAGATGTTTACCAATAAAGTTATTGCACCTAAAGCGTTTGCTAACATCCGATTTGACACCTATGAATTGCCTAGCATGTATTATACTATTCCTGCGATGATGGCCTTGAGTTCGAAAAAGTTTGACCAAGAAATGGCTGCATTATTTCAAGATTTACGATCTAAATATAATAAAGATGATGAAGACCATGCTTTCTGGCAAAGTAAGTTAGATAAAAAAGGTATTGAAACCCAAAAGTACGATTATACCCAATGCAAGATATTCCCTTATACTTGTGTCGGAATTAACCGAATGCAAAATGATTACCTCATCAGCGTAAGAGCGCATAGTAAATACGTGTATCCATTCGAGAGTTGGGGTAAGTCGTTTTTAGCCTTTCCTTTATTTGTGGCCAACGGTTATCTTGATGTTTCATATCCTAAAAGTATAGATAGTGCTACTCCATCAAATAAAAAATGGTATTCAGGCTTCGATTGGCATCGCTGGCCAGGCGTAACTTCTGTTCAACTCCCCTACGCAGAAATGATAACCGACCCAGGCCAAGTAAGAGATGAAGCTGGAGAATATCTATTTAGCGACCAAGCGTTTTCTGGAGGTGTTTCAACCTCATATAGTTGTGGCATTTATGCTTTTCAGTTTAAGGGGCACGATAAATTTAAGCTACAAGGTTTTACAGGCAAAAAGACTTATTTTTTCGTGGGTGATAAGGTACTTTGTTTAGGTTCAGATATTCAAAGTGACTTAAACTACCATGTTGAGACAACGCTTTTCCAAAGTCATTTAGATAAGCCTAATTTACCTACACACTCAAGCTTCAATGGAAAGGTGAGCCAATTTCCATATCATAAAGAAAGTTCAGTTGATTCTCCTATTTGGATAATTGACCATAGAGATACTGGCTTCTACATCAATGATATTGGTTCTAATAGCTCCTTTACTCTTTACCGCAACGAGCAGAAGAACCCTGATTGGAACAATAAGAAGGAAGTAACTGGCAACTTTGCGACAGCTTATATCAACCATGGACAACGACCTACTGATGGTTCGTACAATTACATTTTAATAGCACAAGCCAACGAAGAAAAAATGGAGTCTTTCGCTAAACAGATGCAAGGCAAAAACAAGCCCTTTGAAGTCGTTCAACAAGATAAGATAGCTCATGTGGTGAAACTAAACGAAGAGAGCGCAACTGCTTATGCAGTTTATAATGCTATAGGTTCCAGCTTTAAAAAGGGTACTGTGCAAAAGGTAAACAAACAGTCCACATTTATCCTTAAGGAAGTAGAGAACTATGCCTTATTGTCTGTAGCTGACCCCGATTTAAATATATATGACGGTCAGGATGATTTACTACCTGATGGAACTCGCTGCGAACTTTCTATTTACGAACGAGAATGGTTCTTTTGGCCAAGTCGTTCCAATAAGGTTCAAATAACATTAAAAGGAAAATGGGATATCAAAGAACAACCAATCCCCATGGAAACTGCTAATCAAAAGTATGCTCAAATTATCTCAAAAAGCACCAAACAAACCATCATTGAATTTGAATGTAAAGATGGATTAAGCTCGGAGGTCGCTCTAGTAAGAAAATAATTCTCCATTCTTTCGCTAGCTATAATTCAGTTACAAATACTACTTTGAGTAAGCATAAAAAAAAAGAGGAATCCATTTGGATTCCTCTTTCTATCTTTATTTTAAAAACTATCATTTATTCCATTGTAACCTTTACACTTTGTGCTTGAGCAACAACAGCCTTGTATTCCTCTGATGTTAGATCACTAAAAAAATACTTAACAGGATCAACTTCTACTCCATTAACATGTACTTCATAATGCAAGTGTGCTCCCGCTGATAAACCAGTATTTCCAACATGACCTATTACTACTCCTCTTTTAACTTCATCACCTCTTCTTACATCTTGCTTGCTTAAGTGAGCATACAAAGTGGTGATACCAAAGCCATGATCTATTTCAATCATTTTTCCAAAACTATCTGAATAACGAACCGACTTTACTTTACCATCAGCAGATGCATAAACATCTGTACCAGTACGCGCAATAAAATCAATTCCTTCATGCTGACGCCATTTCTTTAGGATTGGATGAAATCTTCTTGGTGAAAAACCTGAACCAATTCTTTTTAAATCCCAGTTGGCTACAGGTATAATAGCAGGCATGTGTTGAAGCCTATCTTTATTTACAATGCTCTTTTTAAATAACTCCTTATACGAACCTTGTTGAACATTCATTTTAGCTACAAGTCCATCTAACTTTTTATAGGCCTCTAAAATTTCTTTAGAATCTTCAGCTCCTACTAAATCTTCGTATTTATCTGTACCCCCTGTACCCGCTATCCTAATATCCTCACCTAGCACAGGTTCTCCTAACATGCTCCTATACAAGCTATCGTCCAACGAAACCAATAAATTCAATGTCTCATTAACATCATTAATTCTTTCGTCCAAAAGTTCTTGATGGACTTTCATATTATCAATTTGTTGCGCTTGAATCTTTTCTTTTGGTGTTCCAAATCCTCCGAAAGCCATTGCAAAATAAGCAGATACTCCAAAAGCGGCACTCGCTAGGACATATGGCAATAATTTCTTTGCTCTATCTTTAAATGTAATCTCAACTTGAATATAAGTTAATGATTCAGGATCGTATATATATTTACTTTTTGCCATTTCTAAGTATACTTTATATTTTCCACAGTCGTTATTAGGTATTTTTAAGGTCTAATTTATGCTAAACAAAAATGACCTATTTAACACAATCTGAGACAAATCTTCTTTTCATGCTTAAATTCCTTTATTCAAGGCATGGTTTTTATTACGGCAGATAACATAAAATGTTACACACCCCCCACCATTCAATAGAAAAACTACTTTCTACAATTGAAATTCAGAAATTAACACTTAAACATAAGACTTGAAAGACCTTCTTAAACAAGAACCCAATAATCCAACATTATTCCTTGTTTGTCACAAATATAGCATTGTTTATCAATCCTACCATATTAGGCACTATTTAAGTTTGTTTTTTTTAACTTATCATATTTAAACTAAACGAAACCAACTTTAGAACTTAAGTATTTAAATAGTCTATATGGTTTTTTGCCAAAAATACATGGGTGGATCACATTCCTCAAACCCAAGTTTATTATATAAGTTTTGAGCCTTCGGGTTATCATGCCTTACTTCCAGCGTTATTTTACAATAATTGTTAGTTAGCACATAATCCGATATCTTTTCCAACAAAGCTTTCCCTGCTCCTAACCCACGATATTTGGGTGATACAACATAGTCGTGGATATTAATTAATTGCTTTGCCTTAAACGTAGAAAATGCAATAAAGCAATTTGCCAAGGCAATGAATTCGCCACCATATTTCAATAAGAAACCTAAATAATTGTTTTGCTCCTTTAGTCCATTAATGATATCTACTCCAAGTTCCTCAGGCAATGGGCTATGTAATCCCATATCATCCAACATATAATCGTTCATCAAACTCAATAATGCTTGTTGATGAGTTTCATCCTGAATATCTATTTTAACTAAATTAAAATCTTCTTTTTCCTCTACCATTGAAGTCCGTCTTTTGTAAAAGGTACATTAACCCACGTCTTATTCTTATACTCCTTTAAAGTTTTATAACCCGCCTTAATTAGTTCGTCAGCGACATACTCATATCCAACTTGTAATTTCTCGGGATAATGCGCATCACTATTAATGGTTATATCGATACCCTTTTCAAGCATTATTGAGAATAATTCAACCCCAGGAAATAAAAGGCCATTACGTTCAAATGATTTTGTATTAATTTCCACAATCACATTGTTTTCTTTAATACAATCCAAAGTTTCATTTAACTCTTGTTTATACCACTCTTCATTTTCATCAAACAAAGGCTCCGTTGCATTGTGCATCTTAATTTTATCAAAATGCCCAATGATATCAAACTTCTGCGTTTTAAGCATCTCACGATTTAAATGGTAGAATCGTTGAACAACTGTTTTAATATCTCCATTGAAAATTTCATCCAAACCTTTTTTAAACTCATCAAAACTTCCATCTATTGCCCAGTGTTCACCATCTTGAAACTGGTCTACAAAATGAATGGATCCAATTTTATAATCAAGCTTAATATCCTTTAGAAAGGGAAAATCCGGTCCTGTAACATCAGGTATATAATCTATCTCAAGTGATGTTAATACATCAATGCCTGAACCATACTTTTCCTCTAAACAACCGATATCTGATAAATATTGATGCAAGTTTTCTTGTTTCATGGTCCAAAAACAATCAAATGGAACTGGAGCATGCGAAGAAATACCAATAGCTGGCATTTTGTTTTCTATTGCTTGTAAAATATATGTTTCTATTTCGCCATGACCATCACAATATTTACAATGACCATGATAATTTGTCCAACCCATACTTTGCCATTTTATAATTTCGACTAAAAATCTAATATTTTTCAAAGAATTCAAACTCAAACCTCATGAAATACCTGAATATTGTAAGAAAATATCCAATTTTAATTATTATTAACCTACTGCCTAAAAAGATGTTTATAATAAAGCATTATTAAATATACAATGCTTAAATTTGCGCTCGTTTTTACAAAATGATGTTATGGGCTTTATAGAAGAGATACAACGCAGGAGAACATTTGCAATTATTAGTCACCCCGATGCTGGTAAAACTACACTAACCGAAAAACTTTTGCTTTTTGGTGGTGCTATCCACGTAGCGGGTGCTGTTAAGTCAAATAAAATTAAGAAAACCGCTACCTCCGATTTTATGGAGATAGAGAAACAACGTGGTATCTCTGTGGCAACTTCTGTAATGGGGTTTGATTATAAGGACCATAAAGTAAATATTTTGGATACACCAGGTCACCAGGATTTTGCTGAAGATACCTTTAGAACGCTTACTGCAGTGGATAGTGTTATCATTGTAGTTGATGCTGCCAAGGGAGTGGAGAACCAAACCAGAAAACTAATGGAGGTTTGTCGTATGAGAAAAACTCCCGTAATGGTTTTCATTAACAAAATGGACCGCCCAAGTAAAGATCCGTTTGATTTATTAGACGAGGTTGAAGAAGAGCTAAAGATTAGTGTTCGACCATTAAGTTGGCCTATTGGAAATGGACCTTCATTTCAAGGGGTATACAATTTATTTGAGCAAAATCTTAATCTTTTTGAGCCAAGCAAACAAACGGTTGAAGAGAGCATTGCTTTCGATGATATTAGTAATCCTGAATTAGAAGGTATTATTGGTGACGACCCAGCCACTGTGTTGAGAGAAGAATATGAATTAGTTGAAGGTGTATATCCTGAGTTTGAAGTTGAGGAATATTTAAAAGGTGAATTAGCACCCGTATTTTTTGGTAGTGCCTTAAATAACTTTGGTGTAAATGAGCTATTAAACTGTTTTATCCATATAGCTCCTAAGCCTCAACCGGCCACAACTGTTGAAAGGGTAATAGAACCTGACGAAAATAAGTTTTCTGGTTTTGTTTTTAAGATTCATGCCAACATGGATCCTAATCACCGAAACAGAATTGCCTTCGTTAAAATTTGTTCGGGTAAGTTTGAGCGTAATAAAAACTACTACCACGTGCGCCAGGGTAAAAACTTCAAATTTTCGAGCCCAACAGCGTTTATGGCAGAAAAAAAATCGATTATCGACGAAGCTTTCCCTGGTGATATTGTAGGATTGCCTGATTCTGGAAATTTTATAATTGGAGATACGCTTACTGAAGGGGAAAAAATCAACTTTAAAGGTTTACCGAGCTTCTCTCCTGAGTTGTTCCGTTATATTGAGAACGATGACCCAATGAAATCAAAGCAGTTGGCAAAAGGTATCGACCAGTTGATGGATGAAGGTGTGGCGCAGTTATTTACCAGTCAATTTAATGGAAGAAAAATAATTGGAACTGTAGGTGCTCTGCAATTTGAGGTAATAGAACATCGATTAAATAATGAGTATAACGCCAAGTGTAGATACGAGCCTATTAATCTGCACAAAGCTTGTTGGATTCGTTCTGAAAATGTTGCGATGTTGGCTGATTTTAAGAGACGTAAAAACCAATATATGGCTAAAGACAAACAAGGAAGAGATGTATTTTTAGCAGATTCTTCGTACATGCTTCAATTAGCTCAGCAAAATTTTGAAGATATTGAGTTCCACTTTACCAGTGAATTCTAGGCTAGACACATAAACCAAAATTTGAATTGAATATTTAAGGTATAATTCATAACTTTTTTGTGTAATTTGGGTACAAGTAATTACCTACAATCTCAACACAAATAGTTATGGATCATGCTTTAAAGTCAGGCTTACACCAATCCACTAAGGTGGTCATTAACCAAAGAGACCTCGCCACGTCTTTAGAAACGGGGGAAGTTCCTTATGCAGCTACCCCTTCGCTCATTATTATTATGGAAAAAGTAATTTGCGAAATGATTCATCCAGAAATTCCAGAAGGATATACCACGGTAAGTGCGGAGATTAATGTAAAGCACCTTTTGCCATTGGCACATAACGACCACGCAACATGTTCTATTCACCTAAAATTCGTCGAGGATACAAAGCTATTTTTTGACTTTGCTATTTTTAATACAGATGAAGATATCGTAGCTATTGGTGCACACGAAAGGTTTATCGTTAATAAATCGGAATATGTATCCTAACTAAAACTGAATTACTTTAAGTTTTGGATTATCCTTTAAATATCTATTTATAATAATACGTGCATCTTGATTATCATCATATAGAGTAATATTAGAAGAAACTTCATCCATGCTATCAAAGGCCAAATCTTTTTCTACCCAACCAAAGCCTTGGTATTTACCATCTTTTACAACCACTACAGACAGTTCTTCTAAATCTCTACCTTTATCTACAATTACAAAGTCTTTATAGCGATAAGCTAACTGCTCTATCAATGTCTCTACTCTACTGTTGTATTGTTCTGAAGACTCTTGGCCTACACATGCTCCATCACACGTTTTTAATTGATACTGAAAACAAGCTCCTGTACTATCATTTAATCCACTTAGTTTTTGACATAAATTAAAATCCTCGACCTTTTGAAATAAAAAATCTTTCGCCGATTTCAGAGAGTCAAATGAAGCCAGTGGAGTAACCCTTCCATCATTGGGTGCTATATTAAAACGAGCATACCCTTTTCTATCTTTAAAACTAAATAAACCAAAGTGGAACCTATTCTTTCTCTGGGCAACATTATATATGGGCTTGTTCTTTTTAATCTCGGCCGACTCTTTTAGCAAGGCCAATAATTCGCTACCTGTTTCTACAAAATCGACACTTGCCACTTCCTGTTTCATACGGACTGCTTTCTGTGCTTTTGGATTTCCCAGATGAGTTAATACACGTTGCTTAATATTTTTGCTCTTACCAATATAAACTAAGTCGTTTTTATCATTATATAAATAATAAACGCCATCACTAGCAGGTAGCTGTTTTACCTTTTCAATATCTAATTTAGGATGTAAACCTTTTATCGAGAAAAAACCATTTCCTTCCATTGGAAGGATTACGCCACCATTTTTCTCCAATAATATTTCAAAAAGCTCTATGGTAGCTAATGCATCTCCTGCCGCACGGTGACGGGCATCATTAGAAATACCGAATACTTCACAGATATTACCTAAACTATATGATTTATGCCCTGGCAACAGCTTTCTGCTTAGCTTCACAGTACATAAAGTCTCTCTATCAAAACCATAACCTAATGACTCAAATTCTGCTTTTATAAATCCATAATCAAAACTGGCATTATGCGCTACAAAAACGGTTCCCTCCGTAATGTCTACAATCTGACGTGCTACTTCATAAAATTTAGGGGCATCGGCAACCATCTCGTTAGTAATACCCGTTAATTGAGTTATATATGCAGGTATAAACTGTTCTGGGTTTATTAAGGACACAAACTCATCTACCACCTTATTGCCATCATGCAAATAAATAGCAACCTCAGTAATTTTTCCATTATTAAAGTTTCCTCCCGTAGTCTCAATATCGATGATGGTATACATAAATCCGTTCTAAATTTCTGATAATCTGTAAAGAAAGGAATAGATAATTTGCAGAGCAAAAATATGAATCATTTATTATGATTTTTTCACACTTTAAAACGTCTAAAAGCCACGCAAATTCTTGGATAGAACAATTATTAAACTTATATTTGTTTTAAGGTTATTGACAAAGAAACACCGCATCAGTTTTATTTAGATTGTTAAACTCAACGCTACAATAAAACCGAGTAAAGTTTTGGGATCTAAAGGCGGGCCTCACCTTCGGGTTATCATTTTTGGTACGGAGGATTACTGCGGATCTTATACACTCAAATCCTGTAATCAGGAGTTTAAATAGTCCATGATTGATGCGGCCGTCATAATAAGAGCTACCTATTTTAGGTGGCTCTTTTCTTTTACCCCCAGTTATCATTGATGATACAGATAGAAAACCTTATCTTTTCCACTCTAATATCAATTTTAAATCAACTCATATGTTAAAGTACCCTTTCAACAAGATCACCCCCCTATTATTGGTCTTTGGTATACTATTCAATCCAAATTATATTATTGGACAAAAAAAGGACAAGAAAAATGCAGATAAAGAAGAGCCTGCCATAAACAGCTCTCTGGTATCTGGCTTAAAATTAAGAAGCATTGGCCCCGCCTTTACTTCAGGTAGAATAGCTGACTTTGCTGTAAATCCAAATGACCATACTGAATTCTACGTAGGTGTGGCTAGCGGTAACATCTGGAAGACTTCCAACAACGGAACCACATTCGAACCTGTTTTTGATAATTATGGATCATATTCTATTGGCTGTTTAGCTATGGATCCGACCAATACCAATGTAGTTTGGGCAGGTACTGGAGAAAATAATCACCAAAGAGCTTTAGGCTATGGCGATGGAATTTACAAAACAGTAGATGGAGGAAAGTCTTGGCAAAACATGGGGTTAAAAGAGTCTCGCCAAATTGGTATGATTTTAATAGACCCAAGAAACCCCGATGTTGTTTATGTAGCAGCTGAAGGATCGGTTTGGGGCGCTGGAGGTGAACGTGGATTGTATAAAACAATAGACGGAGGAGAAACTTGGAATCGAGTCCTTGAAATAAGTGAGCATACGGGAGTCAATAATATTATCTGTGACCCCAGAAATCCTGATATTTTATACGCCACTACCGAACAACGTAGAAGACATGTACATACAAAAATTGGCGGTGGTCCAGAATCTGCAGTATATAAATCGACCAATGCTGGTAAAGATTGGACAAAACTGAGCAAGGGCTTACCAAGCGAACATATGGGAGGAATGGGTATTGCTATCTCTCCACAAAAACCTGATGTATTATATCTTATTATTGAAGCCGCCAATAATGCGGGCGGTTTCTTTCGCTCTAGCGACCGAGGCGAATCATGGGAAAAAATGAGCGACCATCATTCGAGCGGACAATATTATAACGAGATATATTGCGACCCCATTGAGTTTGACAAAATCTATTCTGTAGAAACCTACTCGCATGTAACAACAGATGGCGGTAAAAACTGGTCCAAAATCAGTAATAAAGATCGCCATGTGGATGATCATGCTATTTGGATTGACCCTACCAACAACAAGCATTTTATGATTGGTGGCGATGGCGGAGTTTATATCACTTATGACGATGGTGACAATTGGAGACAAGTGAGCAACCTTCCGATTACTCAGTTTTATAGAGTTACGGTTGATAACGCTGAGCCATTTTATAATGTATACGGAGGAACCCAAGATAATGCAACTTTAGGTGGTCCCGTTAAAAACACAAGCACCTTTGGAGTTACTAGTGGAGAATGGATTGTAACGGTTTTTGGTGATGGATTCTGGTCACGAGTAGACCCAACCAATCCCGACATTGTATACAGCGAATGGCAATACGGTAATGTAGTTCGATACGACAAAAAGAGTGGTGAAAAAATAATGATTAAACCACAGCCTGGCAAAGAAGAAAAAACTTATCGTTGGAATTGGAACTCTCCTTTAATTTTAAGTAAACACAGCCACACAACAATTTACATGGCTGCCAATAAATTATTTAAAAGTGCAGACAGAGGCAATACTTGGCAAGTCATATCAGATGACCTTACAGCGCAAATTGACAGAAACACTTGGCCCGTTATGGGTAAATATTGGAGTACTGATGCGGTTCAAAAGGATGTTTCAACTTCTCAATATAATACGATAGTATCTTTAGATGAGTCACCCTTAAAACCAGGGTTAATTTATGTTGGAACCGACGATGGTGTTATTCAGGTAACTGAGGACGATGGTAAAACATGGTCAAAAACATCTTCTTTTGAAGGAGTACCCGAATATACCTATGTAAGCGACATTTACGCATCACGTTTTGATGAGAATGTGGTATACGCCTGCTTCGATAATATGAAAAATGATGACTTTAAACCTTATATTCTGAAAAGTATAGATAAGGGAAAAACATGGATATCTATTTCTTCTAACCTTCCTGAAAATGGAACAGTACATACTTTAGAACAAGATTTTAAATCTTCGAACTTATTATTTGCAGGAACTGAGTTTGGTGTTTTCTTTTCTATTGATGAAGGTAATAATTGGACTCAGCTGAAAGAAGGCATTCCAACTATTGCTGTTAAGGATTTAGCTATTCAGGAAAGAGAAAACGATCTTGTGTTAGCTACTTTCGGTAGAGGATTTTATGTGTTAGATGATTATTCTCCGTTACGCGATTTATCGGAAGAACTAACTACAACTGAAGCTCACTTATTTCCTATAAAGAATGCTGATTTATATATTCAAACAGGGAAAATTTATGGACAGGGAGCTACGTATTACGGTGCCTCAAACCCTGCATATGGTGCAACATTCTCATTCTATCAAAAAGAAGTTCCAAAAACAAAAAAAGAAATAAGGAAAGAAAAAGAAAAAACGCTTTTTGAAAAAGGAGAACGTATACCTCAACCTAGTTGGAAGACTATTGAGAATGAGAAAGAAGAACTACCTGCATATCTAGTTCTAAACATTAAAGATAACGAAGGTAATTTAATAAGAACAATGACTAAAAAACCGAGCAAAGGTATTAGTCGCTTTACCTGGGATCTCAAATATAATTCTCAATCCATCTTGAATACTAGCAAATTTGAACCTATTAAAAAGAGCAAAGGCGGTATTTTCGTATTGCCAGGTTCTTATACAATAGAAATAAATCAAGTTTTCAACGGAGAAGCTAAACCATTGGCAGGGCCACAAACATTTACTATTGATGCATTAAGCAACACTACCCTTCCTGCTAAAAACAGAGCTCAAATGGTTGCTTTCCAAAAAGAAATAAGCGATTTATCAAGAGCAATGAACGGTAGTCTGAGACTATGCAATGAGTTAAAAGCAGAAATTGCCAGCATGAAGCAAACTGCTTTATATTTAGACAAAGCTCATCAAGAATTAATTACTGAGCTTAATCGTATTAATCAAGACTTGGATGCTATACTATTTTCATTTAACGGTTTAAAAGCCAAAGCAAGTTGGGAAGAAATTCCTCCAGTAGAAATGCCATTAATGAATAGACTAAATAGCATTATTTATGCACAAATTAATAGTACATCTGATATTACTAGCACCTCGCAACAAAGTTTTGAAATACTGAAAGAACAGTTCCCTCCAGTTCTGGAAAAACTTAAAAACATTGTTGAAAACGATATGCTTGATGTTAGAAAGAAACTGGACCAATTGAATGCTCCATATACTAAAGGAAGAGTTCCAATTTGGAAATAATGAAGCATATGATCGAGAATGCAATCGCATCATTATAACATACAATGAACACGAACAGCTCTATATCCCTTTAATGGTTTATACGGCTGTTTTTTTTCGAAGCATTTAAACCATAAGAGAGAAAACAATACATTCTTAAAC
>NZ_LXYE02000039.1 GCF_001659685.2 Labilibacter marinus | reverse complement strand
ATGTCAGTTTTGTGTAATATTGTTAATTATTTTTCTAGCTTTTATTTCAAATATTCTGCACTCCAAAAATGATTAAGGTTTGAGTATATGTATAAAAAAAGAGCGCCTCCGTTGAAACGCTCTTTTTATAAACCTAAACCCTAATCTATGAAAAAACTATTTTACCTTAAAATGTAATCGAGGTACTGTGGCACCTCGATTACTAAACCGAAAAACTAACCTAGTCATGAAAACAAATTGTTTTTCAGTGATTAGCGAATCAATCATTATGCCATAGGTATTCAATTATCTACATATTAACATGTATTAACCGCTATTAATGAAATTTTTAACTAGTTAAATGATCAGTGAAGTAGTATACTCCATACCATAAAATACATCATTAATGATTCAAGTAAATGACATTTCCAGTATATTCGTAGCGTAAAATACAATTGAAAAAACCATGACTGCCTTTTTATTCAATCACCGAAAAAGCATTTATTATATTCTTGCCATTAATCTTGTGGTTCGTGCCATTCTAGCAAGCTTTACCAATTTTGGTATTGATGAAGTTTATTACGTTACTTATGGCTTATTTCCTGATTGGAGTTTCTTCGACCATCCTCCAATGATCAGTGTTTTAATGCGTATCACAACTTTTGATATGCTTTTGATGGATGAGTTTTTTATTCGCTTAGGCGCTTTAATCATCGGCACGGTTAATATCTACCTTTTATATCGCATTGGGTACTTGCTAAAGGATAGGAAAACAGGAATTGTTGCGGCCTTACTAGCTTCAGCATCTATTTATGCTTCGGTTATAGTGGGAGTTTTTATTTTACCCGATACGCCACAAAGCTTATTTTGGATAATTTCATTATATCTATTTATACAATTCATTCATACAGATAAATCGAAATACCTATACTTTTTTGGCATTGTCGTGGGATTTGCCATGCTAAGTAAATACCATGGTGTTTTTCTTTGGGGCGGAGCAGGCCTATATTTCCTTCATTATAAATGGAAAAAGCTGTTTAGTAAAGAGTTTATTTTCTCTGTATTATTATCAATAATCGTATTTAGCCCTGTTATACTTTGGAATTACTTTAACGATTTATCTAGCCTTAACTTTCATAGCGATAGAGTGGGAAGCGGTTCTATATGGCCAAATTTTAAAAACTTCTTTCCTGAATTTTTCGGGCAGCTATTTTACAACAATCCGTTTAACGTTGTACTTATTGTAGCGAGTTTATGGTATTTCTTTAAAAATAGAGATTGGGCGGTTTCAAAACCCATTGCATTTTTAATTTACACTGGCGTTCCGTTATCTCTTATTGTTTTAGTGATGTCGATGTATAACGGTACATTGCCGCATTGGAGCGGACCAGGGTACTATGGTTTATTAGTAGTAGCATCTATTTTTAGTACTACAGAGTTAATTCGTAAATCGCCTAAAGCTTTTGCTAGATATGTGTATGGAGGAAATATTTTTATTCTGGCCATTTTAATGCTTGCCATGGTGCAGACCTACACAGGTTTTATTCCCTTAGATAACGAAACGCAGGAAAATAAAATTGGCAGAAAAGATCCAACGCTTGATCTTTACGCCTGGGATAAAATTGGCGAAGAGATTCAAGTTTACTTGAACGAAGAAATAGAGAACAAGCAACTACAAGAAAACTATGTAGTGCTGACTCATAAATGGTTTCCTGCAGCACATCTTGATTTCTATTTTGCTCTGCCCAACGAAAAGCCATTGTTAGTTTTAGGAGATATTAAGGCACAACATATTTATAAAAAAATAAATCATTTAAGAGGAGGTATTTCCATTGGACAAGATGCTTGCTTTATAACAACATCATTATACCACAAGGAACCTAAACCCGAATTAGCCGACTATTTTAAAAACTACACTAAAGAACCTAAAGTAATTAGCATTGAAAGAGCTGGAAAAAAAGCATTAAATGTTTATATATGGAAATATAAAAATCTACAAAAAGAATTGCCTTTATAATGAGATGGAGCCACACAGTCAAGAAGCATAAAAAAGGAACCCTTCTTTCTTTTTTATTAGTGGCTATCGTTCTATTTTGGTTCTCTTTACAATTTCCTCTTTTTAAGGTTGACTATTCCACCGTAACATATTCTAACAACAACCAATTATTAGGCGCACACATTGCCTCTGACGGACAATGGCGTTTCCCCAAAGGAGATTCTGTACCTCATAAATTTGCTACTTGTTTATTGATGTTTGAAGATGAGCATTTCTATAAACACCCTGGTGTAAACCCTCTTTCTATGGGACGCGCATTGGCTCAGAATATATCGCAGCAAAGAGTAGTGAGTGGAGGAAGTACTATCACGATGCAGATTATTCGTTTGGCCCACCAACGCAAAAGAACAGTATGGAGCAAATTTATAGAAATGATTCAAGCATTTCGTTTAGAGCTGAGCCATTCTAAAACAGAAGTATTGGAACTCTACTCCACCCATGCTCCTTTTGGAGGAAATGTAGTTGGTTTAGAAGCTGCCTCATGGCGATATTTTCAACGACCTCCGCATCAACTTTCGTGGGCTGAAAGTGCTATGCTTGCCGTATTACCCAATGCGCCAGGGTTAATTCATACAGGAAAAAACAGAACATTATTATTACAAAAACGAGATCGCTTATTAGGCAAACTTCTTAACAAAGGAAAGATTGATTCTACCAGTTATCATCTTTCGCTAGACGAGCCTATTCCTGAACACCCCTATGCGCTGCCGCAACTGGCTCCACACCTATTAGATTATTGCAGAAAACAGGAGGAAGGCAAAATATATCATCTCACCCTCAACCATCAACTGCAAAAACGCGTAAACCAAACCATTCATTTTCATCATCATAAATTACGATTGAATGAAATTCACAACGCTGCTGCCATAGTTTTAGAAGTTAAAACAGGAAAGGTTCTGGCTTATTGTGGTAACACCAGACCTATTAAACAGCAGTTTCACCAAAACCATGTAGACGTTATTCAAGCGCCCAGAAGCACAGGCAGTATTTTAAAACCCTTTTTATTTGCAGGTTCTTTGCAAGACGGAAAACTATTATCCACTTCCTTAATTGCTGACATACCTACTTATTATAAAAATTTTGCACCTAAAAATTATAATCGTACATATGCGGGTGCAGTCCCCGCCGATGAGGCCTTAAGCCGATCGCTAAATGTGCCAGCCGTAAAAATGCTGGAAGAATACGATATTGGAAGGTTTTGTGATCTGTTAGAAAAATCTACTTTAAGCACCATTAAACAGTCCCCCGACCATTATGGGCTATCACTGATATTAGGAGGTGCTGAAGCAAGCTTATTTGAGTTGTCAGGCGCTTATGCATCCATGACTCGCGGCTTAATTAATTACACCGATAACAACAGTACCTATAACTCCAAAGAATTTCAAAAGCCTATTTTATTTGCAGATGATAGCCTTCAACAAGGAAACTCCACTGAGTTTTTTCCAGTGTATAGTGCTGCTGCCACCTTTCACACTTTTGAAGCATTAACCAGTGTCTCCAGACCTGATGAAGAAGCGGGGTGGAAATTGTTTTCTTCGAGTAGAAAAATAGCCTGGAAAACGGGGACTAGCTTTGGCTATCGAGATGCTTGGGCCATTGGCATTACGCCCCAATATGTAGTTGCTGCTTGGGTAGGTAATGCAACGGGCGAAGGAAGACCTGGAATTGTGGGAGGAACGACTGCTGGGCCCATTATGTTTGATGTATTTCGTCATCTACCAAAGACTACATGGTTTGAGCCGCCTTATGATGATATGGTAAAAATACCTGTATGTAAAGATTCTGGTTTTAAAGCCGGATCAAACTGTAGAATAGATTCGGCTTACATGCCCACCCAAGGAGAAAAAAGTGAGTTATGCCCTTATCATCAATTAGTTCATCTGGATGAAAATGGGATTTACAGGGTGCATTCTGATTGTTATAGCACATCAAAGATGCAACACGTAAAATGGTTTACATTGCCGCCAGTAATGGAATGGTATTATAAGAGAAATCATCCTTTATACAAAAAACTTCCTCCCATGCATCCTAACTGTGCATCCATACATTCACAAGTGATGGAATTTATTTATCCTCAAAATACCAATAAGCTTTATTTACCAGTTGGTCTGGATGGACAAACACAGGCTATTGTATTAAAAGTAGCTCATCGTAATTCTTCTTCAAGTATTTATTGGCATATGGATGATGAATACCTGGGAGAAACTAGCTTTGTGCATCAAATGGCCATTCAACCTACAGCAGGTAAGCACAAAATAACGCTATTGGATGAAGATGGAAATACACTCTATAAATGGATTAATTGTATTGGAAGAGGGGATGATTAATTATGGCTCTTCAAATTTCTTGTACAAAAAAAGCCCCATCGCAATGATGGAGCTTTACGTGATAAATAATAGAATTATTCTATAATGATATCTTAGTTGTTGTATCACCAACTTTTACAATATAAATACCCTTAGCTAATGTTAATGGTATTTGTACCGATGATCCATCAATTGAACCTGTTTGCACAATTGTTCCACTCAAGTTATATACTTTGTAGTTAGCGGCAGTTGCATCGTTAATACATAATTTCTTTCCAATAACATAAACCGACCCAGCACTTAATTCAGGTGAATCAATATCAGTTGAAACTGTTATTTCAATTTTAAGATTTGCATAATTGAAACCGTTATAGAAATTATCCTTAGTCGGGGCGTTTATATTCAATTGAATCATGTATCCACCAGGATTAACAACGTGTGAAGGTCCAGGAGGTGTTGCTCCATCGATATCTAAATCTCCTGAAATATTTCCTGAAGCATCAGCTGTGGCCGAATATGAACCATAAACGGTAGGGCCAGCATTCCATCCTACCCAATTGGTTAAATTACCGGACACTACATCACCCTCAGCAAAGCCTGATCCTTCAATAGTTAATGATGAACCTGCTGCCGCAGTTAAGGCCCATATAAAGCCATTATTATCCAGGGTCTTTGTACCCACAGTAATCGTTTGTGCAAATGTCGAAATGCTCATAAGAGCAATTGCAATTAATGTGTAAATTTTTTTCATGTTTTAAACTTTTAATTAATAAATAAGGTTTACATTTTTTAGATAAAACTATCTACATTCAAATATATATCACCACTCACTACTTCACCCTCCGCACTTGATACATATGTAAGGGCAGAGTGATAACAAACAAGATTATAAGGACTTATCAAATACTAGTCTATACTATTGCACAGGGGATAAAAACAAAACAAATAGCTTTTAAAAGCCCACCATAGATATGCAAATCATTAAAAAAGAAAGACTGCATCGCCTATAATCGCACAAACCCCAGATAACTCATCTGAGGTTTTTTGAAACTTACTATTCTGAATACCCTTATTAACAAAAGGAAGTTTTATTGGAATAAAGTCTCATAAGCGGGTAAATAAAATGAACAAGGGGATAAACCTAATGTATTATCAAACAGGTACGATAAACTAATCTCGCTCCCCCTAAGTATTCATAAAGCAAGAGCTATTTTTACAAACTCAAATCCAAACGCTAAGCACATACATTTCTAAGTTTAAATTTTTAAAAACTCAAAATGAAAAAAGCTTTATTTATTATTTGGCTCGGCATTAATACTACGGTATGTTATGGACAGTACGATTGGGATGGAATTGACGTTCCGGCAGAAGCCAATAACGCTAATTACAACTGGGAATTAGTGGACGAATTATCAGATGATTTTAACTACGAAACGCCAGCCGGATCTAATAAAGGTTCTGAATTTGATGAACGATGGGAAAATGGCTACATCAACTCGTGGCCAGGCTTTGGTAACACTACATGGACTCCTGATAATTCAAAAGTAACTGGAGGTAACCTTGAAGTTAAAGCTACGGTAAATCCTAGCGGACAAAATTTAAATTTCTTTAGTGCTATTCACTCCAAGGAATTATTAGTTTATCCGGTTTATGTAGAAACCAGAATGAAAGTAATGAATTCTGTAATGGCAAACGCGGTATGGATGCTAAGTGACAATAGTTTAGAAGAAATTGATATTGTTGAAGCTTATGGCTCGAGCGATTCGGAGAGTGCACAATCTTCGAAAAACTGGTTTGCAGAACGTATGCATCTTAGTCATCATACCTTTAAAAGAGAAAATGGTACAACCTCAGATTATCAACCAACGGATGCAGGCAGTTATTATCGCTTACAACCGGCCGGATCAAAATGGAGAGATAATTTCCACACTGTAGGTGTTTACTGGAGAGATCCATTCCACCTGGAATATTATATTGACGGAGAACTGGTAAGAACAGTTTCCGGACCGGATATAATTGACCCCAATGAACATTTGGGAGGGAATGGCTTAACCCAGAGGGAATATATTATCGTATCTGGAGCAGCGCAAGGATGGCAAGTAAATAATGGTGTTTGGCCTACCGCCAACGAACTGGCAGTGGCGGAAGATAATATTTTTAAAGTAGATTGGATTCGCTCTTACAAAAGAATAGATGCTACGAGTTCTGTTTCAAAAATTAAGGTGTCAGATAAAGTTTCTTTTACAAACCCCATTCAGAATCAGATTACGGTTAAAGCAAACGCTAATATCGATCGCATCATGTTTTATCATGTTAATGGACGACTTGCAAAATCTGTTAATTATTTATCGCAAGATCAACACATTATCTCTCTGACCGATTTAGATAAAGGCATGTATATTATGCATGTGGTTGATAAGGATGGTTTTTGGGGATCTGAAAAATTAGTTAAACAATAATATTAATAAAAAAGCTCCATCGTAACGATGGAGCTGCACCAAAAAAAACCAAACTATGAAAATTTCACTATATTATCTTGGGCCTCTGCCCTGACCTCCACCTTGTCTTCTTTTCTCCATCATTTCTTTATCCTTCTCAACCATTGTCTTATACTGATCTTCAGACAACACTTTTTTCATTTCAGCATTCCTTGCTTTTCGAATAGGCTGCATACTTTCACGCATAGCTGCTCTATCTCCACTGGCATTGTTTCTTACTTCGTCTATCTTTTTTGCATACTTTAAGTTAATGGCCGAAACTTTTGTTACCTGATCTTCCGATAAGGATAAATCTTTCTTCATTTTTTCAGTTTGCTTTTTGGCCATTTCTTCTGGCGTACCTCCTCGTTGAGGGCCTTGAGCGTTAACAGATATACTTAATACTAGAAATGCAGCTAGGGTAAATATTAAATTCTTCATCTTATCTAAAATTTAAATGAGTAAACTATTTAATTAATGATCATTTAAAGTATTAGACGATGAATAAGTTTATATCCCTCGAAAAAATATTGCAATACTTATAAGAGGGAGCTCACATGCACATATCTCAATAAATACCTTACATCACTTTAGAGAAGAAAACAATAACTAAAGAGCTTAGAGCTTAGAGCTTACCTTTAGATCAAACATATTATATTTGTTTGTGCGTAAGGGTAGCGTATTAAAACCGTTTATTTATTAGCACAAACCAAAAGAATTTAATGGCTATAAAAAAATGGTGATACAAGGTAGAAAAGAAACCGTAGTGTTGCACCATAATTCGGAATCGCTCTTTAAGGCCAGGAATAATATTCTGCTTGGTGAATCCGCCATCCAAAAATTTAGACAGTACCAGTTCTGTATTACAAATAACCTTAGCGCTCTTCATGGCTTTAAGGCACCATTCAAAGTCGGCAGAATATTTATATTTTAAGTTGTATTTTCCTACCAAACTTCTTTTTACAATAAACGATTGATGGCTTACCAACATTCCTCTTTTAAAACTTTTCCATGTGAGTTGGTCTGGCACTTTTAATCTTCTATCGCCAATCTCTTGCCCATTCTCATCAATCATGAGCGTTTCTCCGTAGTAGATATCCGCACCTTGAGAGTGATTAATTGCCAGCTGAAGGGTTTCGTGTTCCGCAATTTCATCGCCAGAATTCATAAACCATAAGTAATCACCTGTGGATAAACCAACACCTTTATTCATGGCATCATAGATTCCTGTATCTGGCTCACTTATCCACTGAGAAATAAAGCCTTCGTGTTTTTTTATCAGCTTAAGCGTTGAATCCTTTGAAGCCCCATCTACAATAATATACTCGATATTAGAATAGGATTGTGCCGCCACACTTTTAATAGTTGCCTCAAGTGTAGACTCACCATTATATACAACTGTAATAATTGAAATTTTTGGCTTTAGAGTCATGTTTTAAACTAAAGAGGTGTATACGTTTTGATACTGTTCGGCAATAATCTGATTAGAGTAATTATTCAGCACAAATTCGCGAGCGTCCTGCTGCATCTTTTCATTATGCGACTTAAACAAGGTTATATAAATCCCTTTAGATAAGTGATCGCTATTTTTTGCATCGGCCAAATAACCCGTTTTACGATGTGATATCATCTCTGGCACACCGCCTATTTTAAAAGAAATAACCGGTGTTCCGCACGATAATGATTCCATTACAGTATTGGGTAAATTATCTTGTAATGAAGGTAAGATAAATGCATCCGCCGCATTATATAATCGCACCAGCTCTTCATTATTCGAAATAAAATTCATCTCATGAATCTTAAAAGGAATATTTTTTAGAAATGCTTTGTTCGATTTTCCGAAAACGACCAGCTCAAACTTTGATTTTAGCTCAGGTTGTTTAATCTCCAAAATTTCTAATGCATGAACTAAGTACTTAATTCCTTTTCGTGGGTCGTTGATATTAGCGGCACCAAACAACAACAACTTTTTATCCAAGGGTAAACCCAGTTTCTTTCTGGTTTCAAGCTGATCAATAGGTTTAAACAACTCACTATCTATTGGATTTGGAATAGCTGAAATTTTCTTACCTCGTAAAAGTGTACTTTCCTTAGCTAAGGATCCTAACCATTTACTGCAGGTAACTGCATGCATCTCGGCTTTCTTCCAAATTTTCTTTTTACGTTGATGAATAGTATACGATAAATCAGTATTGTGCCTATATCTTAAAAATGGGCAGTGACCACAATGTTCAACATACTCAGAACAACTTCCAGAATAATGACACCCCCCTGTAAAGGACCACATATCATGAAGTGTCCATACAATAGGTTTATTGAGTTGAAAAAGTTTATCCAAGCCCTTAAGCGATATAAAACCTTGATTAAACCAATGCAGGTGGATAATATCAGCTTCTTGCACCCAAGGATGATTGCTGAGATCTAATCCTGCAACAGCAGGCGAAAACTGAAATCGCACTGATTTATTTCTTTCGAAGGGTAGAAAATAAAGTCGCTCGTATACAAAGCGCTTAAACGAAGCTCTTCGCTTAACCTTATTATTCGCAACGCAAGCAATATCTTGGGCAGTATCGCTACAATCCTCCACCAACATTTTAACATCCGTTCCATTGCTTTTTAAAGCATTAAACAAACGTCGGGCAGCAACTGCAGCACCTCCATTAGAAGCCGACTTATTTATAATCAGTACCTTCAACCCCTATTACCTTTTGGTTCTTAATCTATTATGATCAAGGGTATAATGCAGTCCCCTGCTTTCTTTTCTGCGCATGGCCATTCTAATAATTAAATAGCCCACGTTAATTTTATTTCTTATCTCACACAATTCTTTGGTTACAATAGAATCATCAAATAAGTTTTCTGTTTCTCGATATATCAACTCCAATCGATCTAAAGCTCTTTTTAAACGTAAGTTAGAACGAACAATTCCCACATAATTACTTAAAATCTGCTCTACTTCCTTATTGGTTTGAGTAATTAAAACCATCTCTTCATTATGGGTGGTTCCTTCATCATTCCAACTTGGTATTTTAGTATTATGCTTTAAATCCTTTACCGTTTCAATGGCATCCTTTGCAGCAACATCCGCATATACAACCGCCTCTAAAAGTGAATTAGAAGCTAATCTATTGGCGCCATGTAAGCCTGTCGATGAACATTCTCCTGCAGCATATAAATGTATGATAGAACTTCGTCCTTGTAAATCCACTTTAATACCTCCACACACGTAATGTGCAGCGGGAACAACTGGAATTAAGTCTTTGGTAATATCAATACCTAACTCTAAACACTTATGATATATCGTTGGAAAATGCTCTTTGGTTTCTTCTGCATCCTTATGGGTCACATCTAAATAAACAAAGTCATCCCCACTGTTTTTCATTTCATTATCAATGGCACGAGCCACAATATCTCGAGGAGCTAGATTGGCTCTCTCATCATATTTTTCCATAAATGCCTCGCCATTTTTACATTTTAAAATGGCACCATAACCACGCATGGCTTCAGTAATTAAAAACGACGGACGTTCTTTAGGATTATATAATGAGGTAGGATGAAACTGCACAAACTCCATGTTTTCGATGATACCTTTTGCTCGGTATACCATGGCTATTCCATCGCCGGTAGCAATTGTTGGGTTGGTGGTCGTCTGGTAAATATTACCTATACCTCCAGTTGCCATCATGGTAATTTTAGATAAAATAGTATCTACTTTACCCGTTTTTTCATTGAGTACATAGGCCCCGTAACACTCCACATCGGTACGCCAACGATAGGTAATTTCTCCAGTGTGGTGCTGCGTAATAATATCTACTGCGTAAAAATCCTCGGCAAATTCAATATTTTCGTGCCCCTTTGCTTCTTCAATTAGCGCACGCTGAATTTCAAAACCGGTATTATCGAGGTGATGTAAAATTCGATATTCAGAATGTCCACCTTCCTTATGTAAATCGTACTTTCCCTTTTCCGATTTATCGAAATTTGTTCCCCAATTAATTAATTGCTCAATTTGTTCGGGTCCATTTTCAATAACCATTTTAACAGCGTCAGGATTTGAAAGCTGGTCGCCAGCAATCATAGTATCCTCAATGTGCTTTTTAAAATTATCGGGTTTATACATTACCGATGCAATTCCTCCTTGTGCGTAGGCGGTATTTGTTTCGGCCATTTTAGTTTTACTGATGACCAGCACTTTACCGTACGGCGCAACTTTTAAAGCAAAACTTAAGCCCGCAATCCCGGAACCGATGACCAGAAAGTCCACTTTTTTTCTCATCCTAAATATTGAATTTCCTCTCCAAGTGTTAAAAAATAGTAAGCAAATATAGCTATTTCACTATTCCTATTCTGAATAATTCGGAAAAAAAGAATTTTGGACTATTTTTGCAAACTGAAATAGCAAAATACCTGCATTCAATTATTTACATAGGTATTTTTGCTCTCAATAAAATATAAACAACAAGGAGGCAAGATATAATCTCTTGGAGGTTACTTATCTTAAATCTAATCATCTGTTATCTAGATAAAATATGGCTCAGGAAGATGTTTTTAAAAAGTTAGTAGCCCACTGTAAAGAGTATGGGTTTGTTTTTCAATCAAGTGAAATTTACGATGGATTGGGAGCGGTTTACGATTATGGTCAGCTTGGTGTTGAGTTAAAAAACAACATTAAAAAGTATTGGTACGATGCCATGGTTAAATTAAATGAAAATGTAGTAGGACTAGATTCTGCCATTTTTATGCACCCTACTACCTGGAAAGCTTCTGGACACGTAGATGCTTTTAACGATCCTTTGATCGACAATAAAGACAGTAAAAAACGCTACCGTGCCGATGTTTTAATCGAGGACTTGATTCAGAAGTTTGAGGTTAAAATTGAAAAAGAAGTTACTAAAGCAAAAAAACGTTTTGGAGAGTCTTTTGATGAGGAGCAGTTTAAAGCTACGAATCCTCGTGTATTAGCTAATCAAGAGAAGATAACAACTATCCATACTCGTTTTGCAAAAGCGTTAAACGACAATAATTTGGAAGATTTAAAGCAAATTATTGTTGATTACGAAGTAGCTTGTCCTATTTCAGGAACTAAAAACTGGACCGATGTTCGTCAGTTTAACTTAATGTTCTCAACAGAGATGGGATCAACTGCTGATTCTGCAAGCAAACTATTTTTACGTCCTGAAACGGCTCAAGGTATTTTTGTCAACTTCCTGAACGTTCAGAAAACAGGTCGTATGAAAATTCCTTTTGGAATTGCACAGATTGGTAAAGCCTTCCGTAACGAAATTGTAGCTCGTCAGTTTATCTTCCGTATGCGCGAATTCGAGCAAATGGAAATGCAATTTTTCGTTCGCCCAGGTGAAGAAATGAAATGGTTTGACTATTGGAAAGACTTCCGTATGAAATGGCATAAGTCATTAGGTATGGGTGATGAAAAATACCGTTACCATGATCATGAGAAATTAGCGCACTATGCTAATGCTGCAACTGATATTGAATATCGTATGCCTTTCGGATTTAAAGAGGTTGAAGGTATTCACTCACGTACTGATTTCGATTTATCTCAGCACCAAGAGTTCTCAGGCAAAAAGATGCAATACTTCGATCCTGAATTAAATAAAAACTACGTTCCTTATGTGGTAGAGACTTCTATTGGTGTTGACCGCATGTTTTTAAGCATTATGGCTGGAGCTTATTCCGAAGATATTGTGGAAGACGGTAAAGGTAAAAAAGAAGCACGTATTATGCTTAAGCTTCCACCTGCACTAGCGCCTGTTAAAATGGCTGTTCTTCCTTTATTAAAGAAAGATGGTTTACCGGATAAAGCACGTGAGATTGTTAATACATTAAAGTTTGATTACAACTTACAATACGACGAAAAAGATTCTATCGGAAAACGTTACCGTCGTCAGGATGCTATTGGTACACCTTTCTGTATTACGATTGATCACCAAACATTGGAAGACAATACCGTTACTATACGTTACCGTGATACAATGGAGCAAGAGCGTGTTGCTATTGCAGATCTTGAAAAGATACTAGAAGAAAAAGTAAGTATGAAAAACTTATTTAAAGAGATTGTGTAAACTAGGAGTTTGAAAGTTAAAAGTTCCTAGTTGAAAGTATAAAAGCAGCCAGATGGGCTGCTTTTATTGTGTGAAATTATTGTGGTGCAAGTATTGCATGCCCATATTCAACTTCACTTATATGAACCACTTTTAATTGAACCAATGCTGCTTCTTCTTTAATTTGATCGGGGGTAAATCGTTTGGTCCAAAAACCATTTCTAAAACCTTCACCTGCTTCCACAGGACGACGGTTTATTTTTTTTGTCATATTCTCTATTATCTTTCTTCTAGTAAATTCTCTATTTTCCTTCCAATAGGAGATAATGATATAACCATTTTGTGGTATTTGCTTCTTTACATCACAAAGCATCTGAACTCTTCTCTCTTGACTAAAGATATGCGTGTACATGCCCCAACCAAACCAAAAAATATCACATTTTGAATGAGGAATTGTATTTATTGGGATATGATTAAAAGCGATATCTATCTCTAGATTAGCAAAATACTTTTGGGCATACTCTACCATTTTTTTATCGCTCTCATATCCACTCAACTTATACCCTAAACGGTTTAAAGCTAAACACTCACGCCCTCCTCCTGCTCCAAGTACAACAATTCGTGCATTTTTAATGGGAATATTATTGGCAATATTCTTCTCCCAATTAAACAAACCTTTTGTTGTCTGCTCATCTTGGGTATATTGCTTATTCCTCTTATAAAAACTAATAATCGATTTATTCAACTCATCCTCAGACAATACGGATAACCAAAAGCCTTCAACAACAGAGTCGAACCATACTAAGCGCTTCCAGCAGAAATTGAAAAACTTATAACTAGCATTGATGAATTTAATAGTGAGCCAAATGAGAAACCTGAGCATATCACGAGTCAATTAATATTTAAAAGAAGTAAATCTTTAAACTTTAGGCAAGTATTCTTCATCAATATTACTCATACTTTTAAAAAGATTGATCCGAGCCTGAGGGTTGAGCTTCTCGAATTGATGAATCATTTGACGGGTTGCATATCGCATCGTGTGATCTTCGTAAGGACATTCCTTTTTTAAGGATACAAATTCCTTCATTTCTGAATATCTGATCATCTCTGCATTGGTCAGGAAAATTAGAGGCCTAATAACCTCTATATCCCCATTAAACATAGACAATTTACCTGGTATAGAAGATATGTTTGCATGCATCAGCATATTCATCATTAAGGTTTCGATGGCATCATCTAAATGGTGACCAAAAGCTACCTTCTTAAAACCGTTTTTCCGAGCAAAATCAAAAAGTTCTTTACGTCTATTCCAAGAGCAGGTGAAACAAGGCTTTTTATCAGACTTCTCTTCTATACCTGCATGTGTTGTGATTAAATGCAAGGTGACATCCAGTTCGATACAAAAACGAGCTAAAAAGTCTTTATCTATCTCGTAAGGCACATCATCTGTAATAACATGAATGGCGTGTATCTCATAATCAATAGGCAAAAATTTACGGCGTTCTACCAATATATCTAATAACGAAAGGGAATCTTTACCTCCAGACACCGCTACCAATACCCGATCATTGGCTTCAATCATCTTATATTGATTTATGGCTTTTCCTGATAGGTTAATTATTTTTCGAAAGAAGCTTTTATCTGCTTTTTGCATCTTCTACATTATTATATGGCAATAAATCAAAAAAAATCCCGACACTGCAATGCAGGTCGGGATAATATATTGTAAAGCGTAAAACTAATTAGCTTAAAGAAAAACGCTTAAACTCAGTAACAGTTAAACCTGCACTTGTTTCATTAAGATATTGTTTGATAGACTTTTTGTTGTCTTTAACAAAAGCTTGCTCAAGTAGTGTAGATTCTTTAAAGAATTTACCTAAACGACCTTGTGCAATTTTATCAAGCATAGCTTCAGGCTTACCTTCTTCTTTTGCTTTTTCTCTACCAATTCTTAATTCAGTTTCAACAATGTCAGCTGGCACAGACTCCTTATCAACACCTACTGGCGCCATTGCAGCAACTTGCATTGCTACATCCTTACCCGCTTGCTCTTCGAAATCAGCTTGGTTAAAACCAACGATTACAGAAAGTTGACTTCCTGGGTGGATATAAGGGATTACTTTTTCAGCAGAAATCACAGCGTAATCTTCAATTTCGATTTTTTCACCGATAACACCAATTTGCTCAGTGATTACATCTTTTACAGCTGCACCATTCATTTCTAAATCAAGGATCGCTTCCTTAGAAGTAACATCGCTATTAAGCGCTGTTTCAAGGATTGAATCCGCCAAAGCAACAAAACTTTCGTTTTTACCAACAAAGTCTGTTTCACATTTTAAAATTAAAACAGCACCTTTTTTACCGTCGGCACTTACTTTAGCTCTAGATGAACCTTCCGTAGTTTCACGGTCGGCACGCTTATTAGCCATTGCTTGACCTTTTTTACGGATAATTTCAACAGCAGCGTCGAAATCTCCATCAGTTTCGGTTAATGCCTTTTTACAGTCCATCATACCGGCACCGGTCATTTTTCTGAGTTTGCTTACATCAGCAGCTTTAATCGCCATGATATTATCTATTTAAGATGATTAAATCAATTATTCAGTTTTACCTTCTTCTTTAGCTGGAGCTTCAGGAGCTTTTTCAGCAGCTACCTCAACTTTTTTAGCAGCTTCTTTTTTAGGCTCACTTTTTTTAGCGGCTCTATCTTTTTTAGCTGCAGCTTCATTTTCGCGCTCTACTTTTCTTTCGCTTAATCCTTCGCTTATAGCTTTCACCATAATATCAGTGATTAATTCGATAGACTTAGTAGCATCATCATTAGCTGGAATTACATAGTCTAATTCTGAAGGATCAGAGTTAGTATCAACCACACCAAACACAGGAATATTAAGCTTTTTAGCCTCACGTACAGCAATGTGCTCTTTCATTACATCAATAACGAACATAGCAGCTGGAAGACGAGTTAAGTCAGCAATACTACCTAATGTTTTCTCTAATTTAGCTCTCTGACGAGTAATTTGTAAGCGCTCTCTTTTCGAAAGGTTTTTCCAGGCAGTTGGGTCAGCCATCATTTTATCGATAGAACCCATTTTTTTAACTGCTTTACGAATAGTAGGGAAGTTAGTCAACATACCACCTGACCAACGCTCTACAACGTAAGGCATGTTAATGCCTTTCATTTTTTCAGCAATAATTTCTTTTGCTTGCTTTTTAGTAGCAACAAATAAAATTTTGCGTCCAGATCTTGCAATCTGCTTTAATGCTTCAGCTGCATCTTCAATCTTTGCAACTGTTTTATGTAAATCGATAATGTGGATACCATTACGCTCCATAAAAATATAAGGAGCCATTGCTGGGTTCCACTTTCTTTTTAGGTGACCGAAGTGTACTCCAGCCTCTAATAACTCATCGAAATTTGTTCTTGCCATTTTCTTTTTTTTAAAGTCGTTTACATTCTGTAAATACAATCCCCAAGTAGCCGTCTTTAGTTCAAAAGTTCGTAAAGCCTAAAGTTTATAAAGTGTAGTACACTTTCAACTTTATCACTTTTCACTTTCAACTCCAAAGAGAATCTTGTGAATTTAGATACTAAACGCACCCGAAAAATATTAACGCTTACTAAATTGAAATTTCTTACGTGCTTTAGGCTGACCAGGTTTTTTACGCTCAACAACTCTAGCGTCGCGAGTCATAAATCCTTGTGCTTTTAAAGCAGGCTTATCTTCTTCGTTAATTTTAACTAGTGCACGAGAGATAGCTAATCTAATAGCTTCCGCTTGTCCTTTAATACCACCACCGTAGATATTAACTTTGATATCGTAGTTTTCAGCAACTCCTAAAGTAGCTAAAGGTTGAGTTACGATATACTGTAAGATAGGCGATGGAAAGTAATCCTTAAGATCACGCTTGTTTACGGTAATTTGACCTTTACCTTCACCCAAATAAATACGAGCCACAGCAGCTTTTCTTCTACCAATTGCGTTTGTTACTTCCATACCCATTACTTATATAAGTTTAAATCAATTGTTTTTGGTTTTTGCGCTTCTTGTTTGTGTTCAGGTCCAGCAAACACAAATAGGTTTCTGAATAATTGACTACCCAAACGATTTTTAGGCAACATACCTTTTACAGCTCTCTCTACAAGTCTCTCAGGACTTTTTGCAAACAATTGTGCAGGAGTAACATCAGTACGTCCACCCGGATAACCTGAGTGATAAAAGAATGTTCTACCTTCCCACTTGTTTCCTGTTAAACGAACCTTGTCAGCGTTGATAATAATTACATTATCTCCGCAGTCTACATGAGGTGTATAGTTAGGCTTGTACTTACCACGTAGCAACTTTGCTACCTTCGAAGCCAAACGACCTACAATCATGTCTTTTGCATCTACTACAACCCACTCTTTGTTAGCGGTTGCTTTGTTTGCCGATACTGTTTTGTAACTTAAAGTATTCACAGTCTTCTTTGTTAAAAAATTAAACTAAAAATTATTACAATATACAGTTTCAAACAGCATAACAATCTATCTGACAAGATCATAGATATCAACTTCCCATCGAAGATATGCTTATAAATCCCTCAGTTATATCGTCTTAATCTGTTCGGCACAAATAATAATCGGGCGCAAAAGTACAGTTAATTTTTATATCTACCCAATAAAAATTAAAAAATATCAACAACTTTTTCAATTACATGCATATATGCAAGCCTACTCAATATGATACACTTAGGATATTTCTTTTATTAATGAGCTGCATAGTTATCAACAGTACTATTTCTTTCCTCATGATGGTATATTAATACTAGATTCATTACTTATATTTGTCCTTACCTAAAAATTAAAATATGAGCAATCATCAAGAATATATGCAACGAGCTATTGAGCTTTCTATTGAGAATGTGAAAAATGGAGGAGGTCCATTTGGAGCCGTTATTGTAAAAAACGATAAAATACTTGCAGAAGGATTTAACCAAGTTACCACCAACAACGACCCTACTGCTCACGCCGAAGTTACCGCCATTAGAAATGCTTCGAAGAATCTAGGTAATTTTGATTTATCAGGGTGCACTATATATACATCATGCGAACCTTGCCCAATGTGCTTGGGAGCTATTTATTGGGCCAAGATAGACACCATGTACTATGGCAATACTAAAAAGGATGCAGACAAAATAGGCTTTAGTGATGATTTCATTTATCAAGAAATAGATAAACCTATTCACGAAAGAAGTTTAAAGTCTATTCCCCTAATGAATGCAGAGGCATTTAAAGCTTTTAAGCTATGGCAAGATACCGACGAGAAAATCGAATACTAATATTAGTTACAGATGAGAGTCCCTTCTGAATTCCTTCAGCAAGATGCCGTTGAGTTAGCCCAACAACTCATAGGAAAAACATTAGTACGTAAATTTGAAGATGGAACTGAACTCAGAAAAATAATTACCGAAACAGAGGCCTACTGTGGCGAAGAAGATTTGGCCTGCCACGCTAGCAAAGGCCGAACAGCCAGAACAGAGGTAATGTATCACCAAGGCGGAAAAGTATATGTATATTTAATATACGGTATACATTGGATGCTTAATTTTGTTTGCGGAATTGAGAACAAACCCCAAGCAGTATTAATTAGAGGTATAAATAAAATCTCTGGTCCAGGCAGAGTTGGCAAAGCATTGAAAATAGATAAAAGCTTTTATGGCGAAGACACTCATTCATCACAACGAATTTGGATTGAAGATACTTACCCTCAGAAAAAGCACATGATCAAACGCGATAGAAGAATAGGCATTGACTATGCTGGCGAAGTGTGGGCTAACAAACTATGGCGCTTTTATATTTGACTATATCTTTATAAAACCTATCCTCCATTGATCTTCCTAAAATATAAGGCATAAAAAAAGGATAGATGGAACATCTATCCTTTACCCTTAAAATCAGCTTTGTTAACCAAATCTAAATCTATGAAAAAAAATCTACATGACAAATGTAAGGCATAATAGCGTGAAGCGATACAAAAAAAAGTTAAAGCGTGTTAAAACAGCATTGCTGTACTTAATCCTAAGGCCGTATCACCCTCACAACATTTCAGACCACTTCATGATTTCTTAAAGCTTCTCTTTCTAACAGCTCCTTTACCATCAGGCATCTTAGACAATTCGTCACTTCTTTGCGTGTTAATAGAAAGTCAAGGCACTCCTATTTCAGACTTTTTTGTCTGTTATTAATTTCAATTCCCTAACACAAGGCTAATATTTCCTTTATACTAACAACTCAACTTTGCAGCAAACAATAAACTGTAAAGATGATGAATTTTAAAACTATGATTTTATTAGCAGCAACAACTTTTTTATTTGCTGCCTGCACAGAAGATGATAACAACGAAAGCTCCAAGGTTGAGCTAATGGCACATTCTTCTACACCAACCCTACTAAAACTGGATGATGCTTTTGCTACACTAAAGGTTTATCCTATACTTTCGTCTGAAGATCAACTAGAAGAGTCACCCAGCTTTGTTTATGGCTCAATGGCTGATGGAGCTGGTCTTTTAAAAAACCAGAATGGCACCTTTTCTTTAATTAATAATATTGAGGCTGATTATGCTATTGCCAGAATTACCTTCGATGAAACATTCGCTCCAGTTAAGGGCGAGCATATCTTAAATGCTAGTGCTACTGCAGCAACTGCACAATGTAGTGGTTCATTAATTACTCCTGAGGAACATGGTTTCGGACCATTATATATGTCTGGTGGAGAATGGGGCGGTAGCTCAAAAGGTGTATTCTTAACAGACCCTTACCGCAGTACAAACAATGCAAGCCTACCAAAAATGTTAACTGCCATGGGACAATGGTCTACTGAAAACGCAGTGGCTATAGGTAAAAATGCATACCCTGGAAAAACAGTTGTTTTTATTGGCGATGACCATAGTGATAACGAAGTACCTTCTGGACAATTAGGTATGTATGTTGGAAACCATGGCGATTTAGAAAACGGGAAGCTTTATGGCTTAAAAGTTACTTCTGACGGAATTATGTACGAAGTAGATATGCAAGAAGGAACTTCATACGACATGGAGTTTGTTGAACTAACAGAAAAAAGCATTGATTTATTAGATACCGAGGCTAAAACCAAAGGTATTATGGGCTTTTCACGTTTAGAAGATATTGATTGGAGAAGAGGCTCTGCAGGCAATAACCGTGAGATATATTTCTGTGTGACAGGAAGAAAAAAAGATGGTTTAGTTGGTAAAGGCTCAATTTATGGTAGAGTATATAAGGTAGAGCTAAATAATGAAGATCCTACTAAAGGCGGAAAAATCACTTGCGTTTTAGATGGCGATAAAATGGATGGTAAGGCAAAAGCTTTCCATAGTCCTGACAATATCTGCGTTACTGAGAACTACGCTTACATTCAAGAAGATCCGAATGGATATTTTGACAATAGCGATAAACAGCATTATGCCAGACTTTATCAGTATAACCTTAAAAGTGGAGAGTTGAAAGTTGTATTGGAGTGCGACCAAGACAAAGGCGCTTCTCAAGGATATGGCAATACAAGTAAAGCTTGGGAAATAACAGGTATGATAGATGTTTCTGATGTGATTGGTAAAAATGGCTCATTCTTATTAATTACTCAAAACCATGGTTGGGAAAAAGCTGATGGAACGCCATTTACTGACCCTACAGCCAATAGCGATGTGGCCAACAGCCGAAAAGAAGGTAGCATGCTTTACTTAATAAATGGCCTACCTAGATAAATTAAAACTCCTTTAAATTATAAACCATCTCCTGCTTGCTACACATTATTGTAGTAGGCAGGATTTCTATTTTATTTACCATCATGAATACCCCAGTCAATTATCTCATTCTTGCTCTTTTATTTTTAATTAGCTGCAAAACTCCAACTACGCAAAAATCAGGTTTCAAGAAACTTCAAAACCTATATGCGGCGAATCTTCAAGCCTCTATCTCATACCTTGACAGTGTAAAAACTGAGATAGATCTACATAAGCAACAAGCACATTACCTAAACGCTAGATACGCCTTCAAAAAAACAGAACCAATCCTATCTTTTGTTGACAAAGAAAACTACAGCTTCTTAAACCAATCACCATTTATTAAAGTTTACGATGAAGATGCTACTGACATTAAAGTAATGAAGGCCTCGGGTTTTCAGGTTCTGGAAGAACTTATATACGCAGACAGCATTAATTATAACGAAATAACACATCATACCGAACTCATCTCTAATCGCTTAAAACTGATTAAAAGTTATTCTACCGTAATAGACTACCAACCTCATCACATCATCTGGATGTTAAAGCAATCAATTGTTCAAATAGCACTTACTGGCTTATCGGGTTATGACTCTCCTATATTAGCCAATTCATTAAATGAAAGTCAAGTGGTATATAAAGCTAATATGGAGTACTTAAAATGCTTCGAATCACATTCTACTATAAGCATTGAGCCATTATTGATTGAATTTAAACATGCTATTAATACACTAAATGATGACTTCGTAAGCTTTGACCGATACTATTTCATACAGCAACATACGCACAAACAGTTAGCTCTACTTAACGATTTAGCTTCCGAATGGAAAGTTGAATTTCCTTTTACTTTGGCCTTGCTTAACAGCACGGAGAACTTATTTACTGATTCTACTTTCAACTTGGAGTATTTTATGGATTACAACCTCCAGTTTTCTCCACAAAAGGCAGAATTAGGCAAAATGCTGTTTTACGACCAAACCTTATCTACAGACAGTAAATTTAGTTGTAGTAGTTGTCATTTACCTGAGTTAGCTTTTACAGATGGACGAAAATTAGCTGAAGGCCAAATGCGAAATAGTCCCACTTTAAAATACGCAGCTTTACAACAGGCATTTTTTCATGATGGTAGAGCGGGAAGCTTAGAAGGACAAATTGTAGCCGTAATAAATAACGAAACTGAATTCCATACTAACCTTTCCAACTTAAAAGCCTCTGCTAACCTTAATCCTACCTATGTGATCGGTTTTGATTCTATTTACAAGGATGGCTTAACTGAGTTTAATATTCGCAACGCCATTGCTGATTATATTAGAACTTTATCTCCGTTTAACTCTACGTTTGATGAGAACATGAGAGGCGAGCAAAACGATTTAAGCGCAGCTGAAATAAACGGTTTTAACTTATTTATGGGAAAAGCACAATGCGCTACTTGTCACTTTGCTCCTTTATTCAACGGCACTTTACCTCCCAACTTTAATATTTCAGAATTAGAAATGATCGGAACACCAGCAAACAAGGATACCATAAATTCATTTTTATCGGCTGATTTAGGGAGATACAATGTACTTGGTGCAGAACAAAGAAAACACTTCTTTAAAACCCCAACTCTACGAAATATTGCAGTAACTGCACCTTATATGCATAATGGGGTATACGATTCACTAGAAGAGGTAATGGACTTTTATAACAAAGGAGGCGGGCATGGCTTAGGTTTAATTAGTACGTATCAAACCCTGCCTTTAGAACCTTTAAATCTGACCGATAAGGAAATGAAAGAAATTATTGAGTTTTTAAAAACACTATCTGATCAGTAGGATATAAAACATTTGGACATAAATTGAAACATTAATTATTTTTTTGCAGTTACACCTACCGAAAAGCACTGCCAAAAACTTATCATTTTGAATACAAAATGCGACTAATCCTATGCACCCTAGTCATTTCCGATTATATTTTTTTAGAATTTTTATTTTGATTCTTAATTCTTTATCGTATCTTTAAAATGGTCATTCCAAAACAACAATGTATTTTGTTCGGAGAGCATTCATTAACTATAACCCTATAAAAGACACAATGAAACAGTTTTATAGATACGTTCTAGTATCGTATATCAGAATGACACATTCCATTTAATTTCCGATTTATTTTAACATAGAAACTAATTCTCCAAGTATAATTAGTTGTTTTCCAAATGACCCGAAAAGCTATTGATTAACGAATCTTTAGCTTTTCTTTTTTGGGGCAAAAAAATAGCCACCTCAACGAGGCAGCTATTTATATATTTTCGCTTTCAACGTATACTAACTTACACCTGAACCAGGCTTAACTTCTACTGAAGGCTGTATAAACACAAATTTGCCATCCGCATCCTCAGCCATTAAAATCATTCCTTGAGATTCTATTCCTTTAATTTTTCTTGGAGCAAGATTAACTAAAATATTCACTTGCTTTCCAACTATTTCATCCGCTTGGTAATATTCTGCAATTCCAGACACAACGGTTCTTACGTCAATACCTGTATCCACCTCAAGCTTTAACAACTTCTTCGTTTTGGCTACCTTTTCGGCACTTACAATTGTACCAACACGAATATCCATTTTGGTAAAATCATCAAAACTAATGTTGTCTTTTGCTGGCTCTACTGTTTTAGCAGCAGCTTCATTAGCGGTTTTTGTAGCTTCTAACTTATCCAGCTGCTTTTGAATTTGCTCATCTTCAATTTTAGCAAATAAAAGCTCAGGCTTATTAATTTCGTGCCCTTCGGGAATTAAATCTGTACGTCCTAAATCCTCCCAGTTAACGCCGAATAAATTCAACATGGTTTGAAGCTTCACTGCACTAAAAGGCAAAAATGGCTCCATTAAAACCGATAAATTAGCGGTAATTTGGAGAGATACATACATGATTGTTTTAACACGCTCCTCATCCGTTTTAATCAACTTCCAAGGCTCTGTATCCGCTAGGTATTTATTCCCTAAACGAGCTAAATTCATCATCTCCTTAACCGCTTCACGGAAACGGTAAGTATTCAAACTAGCTTCAACCTTTTTAACTATTCCATCTATCTGCGCTAAAGTTTCATTGTCGAAATCCTCAACAACACTGCCCATTGCAGGCGCTTTACCGCCATAGTATTTGTGGGTTAACACAATAGCTCTATTCACGAAATTACCTAATATGGCAACCAATTCATTATTGTTTCTAGCCTGAAAATCTTTCCAGGTAAAATCGTTGTCTTTTGTTTCTGGCGCATTGGCACACAAAACGTAACGCAGCACATCCTGCTGATCTTCAAAATCTTCTAAATACTCATGCAACCAAACTGCCCAATTTCTTGAAGTAGATATTTTATCACCTTCTAAATTTAAAAACTCATTGGCAGGAACATTCTCTGGTAAATTGTAAGAACCTTCAGCTTTTAGCATAGCTGGAAATACAATACAGTGGAACACAATATTATCCTTGCCAATAAAATGTAGCATTTTTGTTTCTGGATCTTTCCAATACTTTTCCCACTCAGGAGTTAATTCTTTAGTAGCAGAAATATACCCAATAGGTGCATCAAACCACACATACAATACTTTTCCATCTCCTCCCTCAACAGGAACAGGTACACCCCAATTTAAATCGCGACTTACTGCACGTGGCTGCAAACCTAAATCAATCCAAGACTTACACTGACCGTATACATTTGCCTTCCATTCTTTATGATCTTCTAAAATCCATTTTTTCAAGAAAGGCTCATGTTTATCCAAAGGCAAATACCAATGCTTGGTTTTTTTAACCACTGGCACACTGCCCGAGATGACCGAAACTGGATTTTTAAGATCGGTAGCATTTAAAGAAGTACCACAGCTCTCACACTGATCACCATATGCCCCATCATTCCCACAATGCGGACAAGTACCCGTAATATATCTATCCGCTAAAAACTGCTTAGCCTCATCATCATAATACTGATCAGAAACCTTTTCTACAAACTCACCTTTTTCGTGCAGAGTTTTAAAGAATTCAGAAGCTGTTTCGTAATGAGTTTCTGAAGTTGTCCTGGAATAAACATCAAAGGTCATCCCAAAATCAGCAAAGGCTTTTTTAATAATGCCATGATATCTATCCACAATATCTTGCGGAGTAACACCTTCGTTTTTAGCCTTTAAAGTAATAGGAACACCGTGCTCATCGCTACCTCCAATCAATAAAACATCCTCACCTTTCATTCGTAAATATCTCACATAAATATCCGCAGGAACATATACTCCGGCAAGGTGGCCAATATGAACAGGTCCGTTAGCATACGGTAAAGCTGTTGTAACAAGTGTTCTTTTAAAATTATCCATTTTCTAAAGCGCTAATTGTATGGTGAAAAATAAAAATCCGGCTAAATATTTAAGCACGGATTTATCATCATCATATATGATTGCCGCAAAGATAAGGTTTTTTAAAGTTTATAAAGTTGGTAAGGTTAAAAGTTTTTAAAGTTCACAAGCATGTTTATTTGCATTGGCGAACACTTAAGTATTTTTTTACATTTACAACTTAGTTTTAGATAAGAATATAATTCATGATACATCCTCCTTCAATTAAAAAAGGCGATACTATTGGAATAGTGGCTCCTGCAGGACGAATTGATAGCAATATTGTAAAACAAGCCTGTGTTCGCATAGAGCACCTGGGGTTCAAAACCAAAGTTGGCAAATCTGTTCATCAGCATCATTTTAACTTTTCATCTACTGATGCAAACAGGAAAGATGATTTACAAGAAATGATGGATGACGAAAACATAAAAGCGATTGTTTGCACACGCGGAGGTTATGGTGCCATCAGAATTGTTGACCAACTGGATTTTACTGGAATAATAAAAAGTCCTAAATGGTTGGTGGGCTTTAGCGATATTACCGTTTTGCACGCTGCGTTACAAAAGCATGATTTAGCCTCTATTCATGGACCAATGACCAAGAGCTTTTCGAATTATACAGATAGCTCGGCGGACGTTGATATTCTTTTTGCTTTTTTAGAAGGCCAGTCTCCCGAATATGTGATTAATCCTTATCCTACTAACCGATTAGGAAAAACAACAGGAACATTAGTTGGCGGAAATTTATCTTTAATTCATGCTTTGCGTGGAACGAAATACGACTTTGACCCAAATGGCAAAATCCTATTTATAGAGGATTTATCTGAATATTTATATCACTTGGATAGAACCATGTACAACCTAAAGCTAGGCGGAGTTCTAGAGAAATTGTCGGGCTTGGTAGTTGGTCAGTTTACGGATATGCACGACAATGAAACTCCCTTTGGACAAGGCATAGAAGAAATTATTTATAATGCTGTTGCCGAATATAATTACCCTGTAGCCTTTAACTTCCCTGCAGGACATATTGAAACCAATTACCCTTTAATATTAGGAGAGAAAGTTGAGTTAAACGTTATGAATGATGAAGTAAGTCTGGTTTCCTTTTAAACGCACTTACGCATCAAGGTTGTATTAAACATGATTATGTTGTATTTTGAAAAACAAAAACCATGGCCGACCATAACGAACTAGGTAAAGAAGGAGAAGAAAGAGCTGCCGTTTATTTTGCCTCTGAGGGGTATAAAATATTAGAACGGAACTGGCGTTATCATCCTAAAGAAATTGATTTAATTGCTCAGAAGGATGATCTATTGATAATTGCAGAAATAAAAACCAGATCGACCGAAGATTGGGAGCATCCACAAGAATCTATTACAAACAGCAAGATTCGTTTTTTAGTAGACGCCACCGAAGCTTATATCATGGAGAACGATATTGATTTAGAAGTTCGTTTCGATGTGGTTTCTGTAATTCCGGATGGCACAACATGGAAAATCGATCATATTAAAGAAGCTTTTTATCCACCCACTAATTAAAGCGGGTTATATATTATAATGTATTGCAAAAATGAATATAGAAGAATTTAGAGAATACTGCCTTTCAAAAAAAGGAACAACTGAAGAGTTTCCTTTTGATGAGGTAACATTAGTTTTTAAGGTTCTTGGAAAAATGTATGCTTTAACTAGTTTGAACAAGAACTTTTCGGTCAACTTAAAGTGTGATCCTGAAAAAGCTATTGCTTTACGCGAAGAATACGAGACTATTCAGCCAGGTTATCATATGAATAAACGCCATTGGAACACAGTTGAAATGGAAGGAAGCTTAAAAATTGAATTGCTTAAAAAGATGATTGATCATTCTTACGAGTTAGTTGTTTCTAAATTAACTAAAAAGCAAAAAGAAGAGCTCAATAATTTATAAATCTAATGCAGGGGAATGATTTAAAAGCTGGGCTTTCGACGCTCGCCTGTCTTGATACAATTTTTTAAATACATGAAAAAGCTAATCAGATTTTTTCTTCAAGGATTATTATATATAGTACCTCTAGCGGTTACAGTATACGTTATTGTATTCAGCGTAATATGGGTAGATGGTCTGCTCATGGAGCGAGAATTATTTAAAAGTGGTGAATTAGCAAAGTACAATTTTCCTGGCGTAGGTATAGTACTAATATTAGTACTCGTAACGGCCATTGGGTATATTGGACAAAGAATGATTTCTACACCATTATCAGAGGCATATGATAAAATGATGAAAAAAGCGCCACTGATAAAAATGATTTATTCGTCGGTGAAGGATTTATTATCGGCCTTTGTTGGAGGAGAGAAGAAATTCAACCAGCCCGTAATCGTTAAGCTAGATGAAACAGGAATATTACACCGATTTGGTTTTATCACCAACACCAATTTAGAAGAATTAGGGGTAGATGACATGGTAGGTGTTTATCTTCCGAGCTCATACGGAATGCTGGGAGAATTATATGTGGTGCCTAAAAAACAAATAACCCCTGTTGAGGCAAACTCTGCAGAGGTTATGAAATTTATTGTTTCTGGTGGTGTTTCAAAAATTAAAAATGACTAATCCTTTTTATACAACTGCCATTAAGCAAAAAGTTTTCTATCGTACTTGTACGAAATAGCCAACAATATAATAACCACTACAGCAGGAATAAACTCACCATCTTTAATAGCGATGTGCGCTCCAGCTGCTAAAATTAAATCAAAGAAAAAACCAGCATAAGCCCATTCTTTTAAGGCCTTTGATTTCTTTGTCCAGATGGCGATTACACCTAATATCTTTGCTACTGCTAATGGATAAATAATATAGGTGGGGTAACCTAAGTTAGTAAAAGTGGCTGCCACCATTTCGTGATTAAAAAAATACATTCCGGCTGACATCAGCATCATTAAGCTCAGCAAACCTGTTGAAACGTAATAAACTATTCTATTCGTTTTACTCATAACAATAATTATTAATCACACGTTTATATGACTCATAAACAGATGCCCAAGCATATTGTTTTCTAAAAACAATTAGTTTGTCTTAAGGAAGTAGTTTGCTGTATCCACTATTGTTTTTTCGATCGGTGTATATTCAAAATCTAATTTCTCCTGAATAAACTTACCCGAATAGCGTGTAGTCTTTAATGAAGTTCTGGCGGAATCTTTTGTTATCAGAGGCTCCGTACCAAATATTTTATTTCTTATTTTTTCAAACCTCCAGGCTAAGCCTATTAAATGCTTTTTTGCTTTTATGCTTGGCGCCTTTACCTTTAATGCACCTGCCACCTGACTAAAAAAAGATTGATAAGAGATATTAGCACCATTTAAAATAAAACGCTCATTTTCTAAGGAGCTATCCATTAATTGAACCATGCCTTTAACTACATCTCTTACATCCACAAAACCGGTGCCTCCTGGGGTATAAAATTTCAAGCCTTTATACACTGTTTTTATAATTTTAGGACTTCCCTGATTCCAATCTCCAGGACCTACAATAACGGATGGATTAACGATGACTGCACTTAAACCTTCTTTTGTAGCACGCCACACTTCCATCTCTGCTCTAAATTTGCTAATACTATAAGCCGAATGATCCTTACCACCTTGCCAGTACGAAAATTCATCAATGGTTTCTCCACTTTTTGAATTACCTAATGTGGCTATAGAACTCACAAAACAAAATTTACTGATTCCCTTCTCTAAACAAGCATTCACCAAGTTAGCCGTTCCTGCTTCGTTTACCTCCATCATATCATCTTTTAACGAAGGATTAAAAGACACTAAAGCTCCTGTATGATAAACTCTATCAACCCCATCAATGGCAATACACAAGGAATCGTAGTCTAACAAATCCCCATTCACCCATTCAATCTTTTCAAATGATTGCACCCCCTTTTCACCATAAAAAGCAAAAGCAAATCGCGTTTTTTCAATGTCGGATGATTCTCGTTTTAAAGCACGCACTTGAACTCCACTCGAAATGAGTTGATATATTAAATGTGCTCCTACTAAACCTGTACCACCAGTTACTAATACCATATATTTATCTTAGTCAGACTACCAATTAAACGTAATGGTCTGTTTTAATTCAGGATGAATACTCAAAGGTACCGGACTAGTTCCAGCTACACTTTCAATTAATTCTTTTTGTGCATCAGTATATCCTTTAGCTGGAAAATGAAAAGCCAGCACAACTTCAGAAACTCTTCTTGGGTCTGCCGCCATAATTTTAGTAATATTCAGCTCTGTACCATCAATATCAATCTGATTATCCATGGCTTTAATTCCCATAATTGTCATTATACAATTCCCCAGCGAAGTAGCCAGCAAATCGGTAGGAGAAAAAGCTTCACCTTTACCCCTATTATCGCAAGGAGCATCCGTAATAATTTTTGCTCCAGACTGAATATGTACATTCTCAGTTCTTAGGCCACCAATATATTTTGTTTTAACAGTAATACTCATAATTACTTTTGTTAGTTTACCATACAGCTATCAAAGAAACAAAAATCCTTTTAAACCTTTGGTTTGATAATGAATTTATTGCATTTACATATTGCATGAGTATGCATTCTTCTATCATTTACAAGTGGATAGAAAAAAATGATTACACAAATCTCATTAAATTGTTATAATTTTGCGCTTTCAAACACGATAAATAAACTAAAAAGCAAAGAATATGTTTTCAGGAATTGTTGAAGAAGCTGCTATTATTGTAGGTCTTGAAAAGGAGCAAAGCAATCTTCATATCACCATGGAATGTTCATTTACGGATGAATTACAAATAGACCAAAGCATTGCACACAATGGTGTATGCTTAACGGTAGTTAAAAAAACAGATAAAACATATACCGTAACTGCTATTCAGGAAACTTTAGATAAAACCAATTTAGGCGTTCTTAATATTGGCGACAAAGTGAATTTAGAGCGTAGCATGGTAATGAATGGCCGTTTAGATGGACATATTGTTCAAGGACATGTGGACCAAACAGCCAAGTGTATTGAAATTAAAGAAGCTGACGGAAGTTGGTACTATACATTTCAGTATGATATAGATAAGGAAAAAGCCGGCCAAGGATATATGACCGTTGAAAAAGGTTCGGTAACTGTAAACGGCGTTAGTTTAACTGTTGTAAACAGCAAAGACGATCGCTTTTCGGTAGCTATCATACCTTACACTCATGACTTTACAAACTTCCACCAATTTAAAGAAGGAAGTATTATCAACCTTGAATTTGATATTCTAGGAAAGTATATCAGTAGAATTATGTCGTTGAAAGGCGAATAATAAATCATACTTAAAAGCCTCTAAATGGAGGCTTTTTTTTTACCACTCCATATATTTCCAATACCCTAGGTTAGTTGTTTATAAGTAGTTTATAAAAGCATAGCATAACATGCTGCGTTATTAAGCTTATTTTCATACTTTTGACACATTAATATTTTTCTTCTGTGAATAGGTTTTTCTATACAATCGTTTTGTTAATCTCCATCGTTTCGTGCACTTCTGGGCATGATACCGAGATAATTATTCAAACAGAAGATATTCCTTTATCGATACGTGAAACAGATTCCATTGTTGTAAAAACACTTATTGATCGATCAGAAACTTTTTATTCTGACAATCTTATTACTGGACCTGTATTTGATGATTTTTTGAAAGAGGCCGAGGAAATCTCTGTGAAAAATAATTTTAGAACACCCCTTTCCTCCATATACCACACGCTTGAAGTTAGATACCGCAATCGCTCGGAATATGCCAATGCTATTAAATATGCGGATAAAGCCATTGAGATTGGCCGCAACTTAAATGACAATTCCAGATTGGCCAACTACATTAATATGGCAGCGGTTGTTTATCGTCGTGTTGATGAAAACAAACAAGCATTAGAAATGCACATGGAGGCCATGGAGCTGGCCGAGTCGGTGGGTGATTCTTTTCAAATAGCCGTTTCTTTAAATGGTATTGGAAATGTTTATTTAGGATTAAAAAGACATCACGCTTCGGTTGAATATTTTAAGAAATCCTTTCAAATAGCCGTTGCTAGAGGTAACGTACTAGGACAAGCCATAAATTCCAATAACATTGGAGAAGCGTTAAAATTAGCTAATGATTTAGATTCGGCTTTGGTATATTTTTATCAGTCGTTAGATTACAATACTCAACTAGGATCTAAGGTAGGACAAGCTATATGTTACAATAGTATAGGTGATGCTTACCGCTTAAAAAAAGATTATAGCCAAGCTCTTAAGTATTTAAAAAGAGCCTTAATCTTAAATAAAGAAACCCGAGATCGCATTAATGTATCTACCAGCTATTCCATGCTAGGTGAAACATACATCCAAGTATACGATTATTACAATGCCATTAACAACCTTAAATCAGGTTTACAGATAGCACAAGAAATAGGATCTAAATACCAAATTGAAGCCTGTAGTAAGTTACTCGCTTTAGCCTATGAAAAAACAAATGCTTTATCATTATCTATAAAACATTTACGAATGGCACAGGTGTATAAAGATAGCCTGTTCGATGAAGCCAACTTAAGGCACATTACAGTTGTTACTGCACGTCACGAATCGGATAAAGCAAAAGCTCAAATTCAGCAACTGAACAATGAAAGCACATTGCAAAAAAAGCTAATTTCTCAACAAAAAAAGGCGATCCTATATTTCTCATTTTTCGTACTGGCCCTTATTGCAGCGGGAGTTTTAATCTTCCGTCAAATTCGATTAAACGAAGGATACAAAAGCATATTGATGCAGCAACGTTTATTGCGTTCGCAGATGAATCCACATTTTATTTTCAATGCCTTAAGCGCTATTCAGGTATACATACTCGAAAATGACATGGAGAACTCTTCTCGTTTTTTATCTGATTTTGCACGATTAATGCGACAAGTATTACAGAGTTCACAACGTGACTATGTATCCTTAGAAGAAGAGCGAAGCATGATTACGTATTATTTAAAACTTCAGCAGCTCAGGTTTAACCCACCATTCTCATACGAAATAGTTATTGATGAATCATTAGATAAAGACAGAACTCTAATTCCTCCAATGATTACTCAGCCGTTTGTAGAAAATGCCGTTGAGCATGGAATTAAATCGATTGGCAAGCATGGCAAGGTAACGGTAAGATTTACCAAGAGCAGAAATGATTTAGTCGTTATTATTGAAGATAATGGCATAGGTCTTGCAGGTTCTCAAGTATTAAAAACAGAAAGTAGCAAGCACCAATCAATGGCTACGCAAATAACCAACGAAAGACTAGAGGTAATTCAGAAGATGACCAAAAGAAATACATCTTTTAGAATAACCGATTTACAAGATAACTCAGAAAACCAAACAGGCGTTTTAGTGAAAATTAGAATGCCATTAATTAATCCTGACACTAAACTAAAAACAGTAGGTATAAAAAAATAAGTAAAACTGGCATAGCCAGAGCAAATTAATTAGACACACAGAAACTTAGTTTACTCCGAATATAATTTGGTGATAAAAATGAGCTATAGTTGTTTAGTTATTGAAATGAATAGACAGATGGATACGGTGAAGGTACTAATAGCGGATGATGACAGTAAGGTTTGTAATGCCCTTGAAACAATTTTAAAACAGAATTTTGTTTCAATTGAGGTGGTTGCAAAGACGGATTCTGTTGACCAAACAATAGATAGTTTGAACGAACTTAAACCGCAAATTGCCATTCTGGATATCCACCTATTGGGAGGTACTGCCATAGAAGTCATCAAACAAACTAGCCATCTTGATTATAAGGTTGTATTTATGTCGGCATATCAGGAGTATGCTTTAGAGGACATTCGTTTTGCTCAAATTCCTTTTATATACAAACCTTTTGACATTAACGAATTAATAGTTACCATAGACCAAGCTATAGCTGATTTAATGGATGTGGGCTACGAAACTAAAATTCAGACCTTCTTTAAAAACTCAGAGATAGATAATAAGGATAAACAAATTGTATTAAATACAGATAGTGGCATTACATCGGTTTTAATACATGATATTGTTTGCGGCGAATCGATGTTTGGGCGCTCAAGGTTCTATTTTATTGCACAAAAAAGCGTTGAAACTGCTCGCCCTTTGCGCAGGTACGAATCCATGCTTCAGAGCTATCTATTTTACAGATGCCATACACAATTTGTGATCAACTTAAACCATGTAGTTAAGTTTGAATACGAAGCTAAAGTTGTTTTAATGAGCAATGGAATGGCTATTCCCGTAGATGCGCGCCGATTTGATGGTTTAAAACGTAGACTTAGCCAAGTGGTGGCTGAAGATTTGTCTGCAACGCCCTGTTATAAAATGGTGTAAAAACCCAACAGAATTATAGATTTAAGCCCTTCTACAATGACATCCGCCTCAACATCACTAAACAACAAAGCCACCCATAAGGTGGCTTGTTAATTATCTGAACAGTTCAATTAAATTATTTCCCTGTCAATTTCTTATTCTCTTCTGCAATACGCTTTCTCTGCTTACCATTTAAACCGTGCTTGTAATAATGCTCAGGCTTATAATAGTAATTATGGTGCTTCATATCTTTGTCATCTAAATCAAGACTTAAATCGCAATCGAAACGTAACAAAATTGCGTGGTTAGTATCCCAACCTGTAGCTGCAGTTAAATGCGAAATACCCCAAGTAATACCTCTTCCATCTTTGGTATTGGTAAATGCGTCAGGCGTATATGGGCCAGCTGCTGTAGGCATTAACATAGTAATGGCAGCAATATCAAAATTTACTCCATCTGGTGCATACTGAATAGTAAAATGCTCGTTACCGTCCTTAATTACTAAAGCTGCCATTCCTTCCTGAAAAGGAAACATTGTAGTTTCATGGCCTGAGTTGATAACTGGGTTTAATGGATGCTTTTCGAATGGCCCAAGAGGATTATCTGAAGTAGCTAAACCTGTCATACGAACTAAACGAGGATCTCCATCAAAGTCAGACTTGTAGTACAAATAAATCTTATCGTTATATACAAATGGATGTGGATCGTGAATAGAATATTGATCCCACTCTCCTTCTGCTCCATTATCAACCACTACTTTATTATAAGCTGTCCATGGTCCATCTGGCGAATCAGCATACGAAACTGCTACTGGACAATCATCACCACGCAATCCGCTGGCTTGCATAAACCCCTGGTAATAAATGTAATATTTCCCTTTAAACTTTAAGATATCACAAGTAGTAACAGATCTCCAACCTACCTCTGGTTTTGGAGGACGAGGCACAGCAACACCTTGCTCTTCCCAGGTAATTCCATCTGTACTGGTTGCATACCAAATTTCCGACAAATCCCAATCCGCAGAAGGAATTGTATCATTACATTTTTTAGCACCCATTGGCTTTGTAGGTGTATTACGATAGGTATACCAAACGTAATATTTACCATTCTCGAAAATTACTTTTGATGGATCCCTTCTCGAAATAGTTCCATCATGATCGTTATAATCAAAACCCTTTAATTCAGTGTACTTAAACTGCGAATACAGTTCATTATCTTCAGGACGAGGTGCCATATAATTATCGTAATTACGCTCCATCGCTTTACTTAATGGGCGATTAGGTTTTTCCTTTGGTAGGATAAAAGGAAATCCTTTGGTTGGCGCTTCCTGCTCCTTTTCAGCAGTTGATTGACCTGTACATGCACTCAGCACAAACACAGCCACCATCAGCATAGTCATGTTTCTCAATACGAACTTCATCATTTCTATAGGTGTTAATTTATTTCTTTATCGGTTTATAAACTCTAATCCAATCTACATACATTTTATTCTTGCTATCGTTAGCTAACTCTTCATCTGTAGCCACAATCCCTTTTTTCGAGCGCCAATCATGATCTTCCACATCAAATATTAAATGCATCGGTCTGTCAAAGTACAAACTATCAGGATCTGTCATATTTTCCTTTCTTAAGGTATTTACAAGTTTCCCATCAATATAAAAATCTATGTCTGTAGGGTTTTTCCAATACATACCAAAGCGATGAAAGTCGTTTCTATAAGGCTCATTATCCTTTAGCTTATGATATTGCACAAAACTAAAGTTCTCCTTAATGCCAGTATGGTCGCGCATAAAAACATGGTAGTTATGCGACGCGCTTTGCGCCTTTTTCACTTCCGATGGTCTATCGCCCGCATATATTTCTAATATATCTATCTCTCGCTTACTATCTTTACTCAATAACCACAGGTTAGATGACAAAACCTGATTACAAGGTTTAATCCTAGCTTCAACAAATACTGGATACACCACTGTTTCTTTGGAGGTGATTATACCGCAGTTTACTTTATTAGTCTCGTCCTTACGAGAAGCTTTCAAAACCAATTTACCGTTTTCAACAATAGAGTGACTTTCATTAAAGTAGCTTAAACCAGGACCACGCCAGTTACCCATGTACATATCTTTCCAGTATGGACTTAATGCATCTTCTTTGCTTGAGGCATTAAAATCGTTAGAGCAAGTTTTATCAAGCTCCCACTTATATCCTTTTTCTGCTTTTGCAGGTACCTTTTTCACCTTATAATCTTGTGCTGACATGGATATTATGCCTCCTAAAAAAACAAGGCTTATAATTGATAGAATTTTTAACATGATTCAATTCATTTACACTGGTAAATACTAAAGTTTAAAAGTAGTTTTATAGCTTGTAAAGCTTAGGTGTATTTTAAGTGCTTTTTGGATGGCTTATTCTTAAACGCTTATTTTACCACCGCAAAAATCCTCATTAAAAACTAAACAAGCCCAAAAATCTAAAATCTTCGGGCTTGTTTCTAATATAAATTTAATGTTGCTATTGCGCAAAATCAACAAAGTTTCCATGACGTTCTTTACGTCTTGAAGTAAACTTTTTAATACACTGATAATCTCCAGTAACATATTCATGTGTTAATCCCCAACGCATTACTTCAGTAGGATCTTTTTCGCCATCTACAGTTCTATTTAAACCAATAGCATGCGGTGCACTAGGAATAGATGACATGATTTCGAAATTAATTCCATCTGGTGACCATTGAATTGTATTCTTCTCAGGACCGTCTGTTGTAATTAAAGCCGCAATTCCGTCATTGTATTTCCAAACACAAATTTCATGTCCACTATTACTAATTGGATTATAAGGGGACTTTACATATGGTCCTTTAGGATTGTCAGCAATAGCCACACCATGTCGTATTTCACGACCGCCAAAATACATCTCCTCACCCATACGCTCTCCTTTATAATACAAAAGGAACTTGCCTTTAAAAGGAATGATACATGGATCATGTACTTTATGGCTATCAAAGTCTCCTTTATTAACTACCTCAAAACGGTTTTTCTTTCCAGCTAACCATTCTCCATTATCTGCAGGACTTAATATAGGATCTTTACTTTTTGTCCATGGCCCATCTGGAGAACTAGCCCAAGCTAAACCAACTTGATTCTTTACTCTATGTGAATAAGGTGATTTTACTGTTTGATAACATAAGTAATACATACCTTCATGCTCCATAATTTCAACCGTAAAAACCGAACGATCATCATACGCTCCCTTTTCACCTCTTGGCACTGCTAAACCTTCTTCTTTCCAAGTCTCTCCATCCTTTGAAGTCGCATACCAAATATCACATCTATCCCAAGGGAATACTTTATCCTTTTCAACATCTCCATCAAAACCTTGAGTTGGACCTGTACTCTTGGTATACCAAACGTAGTATTTACCATCATTCATGATCATCGCACTTGGATCTCTTCTAACCACTCCCTCTTCGTAGGCTAGGTCACCTTTTAAATATTGCTCCGAGAAACGAATAAACCATTCGTTACCTTTAACAGGCCACTTTAATGCTCTTTTACTCGCTGCACTCAAATGATTTTTGTCCGTTATACCATAACGATAAATTAAATCATCAGAAACCTCAGTTTCGGTTGCACAACATTCTTTTTCGCAATTACATTTGTTACTACAACTAATAGCCAATAAACTCACTATTGTTACTAATAGTAGATGCTTAAAAATCTTCATTGATTTCAATTTAAAAGGTTATTATTTAAAATTATTTATCCTGCTAAAGCCAAATACAATTTAAGTTAAATTATACGATGGCATTTCATCAAAACTTTAAGATATTCTAAAATATTGAACTTTACAGTTTGTAAAATATTATCAAATTCAAAAATGGTAAATAAACTCGCCAATCACACCTCTAGTTACTGAACCAAAACTTGACAAAGTAATATTTTAGCTAGACACCTATGTAAGTTTTACTGAATTTTCGCTGCATTTTTAGTGGAATTATCAAGTATTTGTATATTTGCCAACCTAACATTATTTAATTGTTGCCAAAAACAATACTCACAACAATGATTAATTTACAATTCCTACGTTTCCGTTTAAATAAAAAAGCGATTGCTATTTTTTACACTCTAATAGTGACCTTTGTAGTTTGTAATTTACATGCTCAAAACAAAGAAAGTTTACTCGCCGATTTTGAATTAGCAAAAGCTAATAAGTATAATAAACCCGATACTGCTATTTATTTATTTAAAAAATGCAGCGACGGTTTTATGCTTTTAGGAGACACTACTAAGGTTATCAGATGTAACATTGAGGCCTCAACTCTACATGCTACAAAAGGTAATTATTCCGAATCGTATGACGGTTATTGGGAAGCTTTAAGTTTATCTCAAGACATGAAAGATAGTATGTACACTGGGAGTGCTTATGATGGCCTAGGCGTTCTGTATGGTTTATACTACAGGCATCAAGAAGCTTTGGCAAATTTTCAGAAATCCTTAAATATTAAAAAAAGTCTCATCGCCTCTAAGCAACTCGCTACAACTAATGTTGTCAACACATATTATTTGATGGCTATTAATTACCGCGATCAAGGGAATTACTCAAAGGCTCAAACCTATTTAGATAGTTGTTACATCACCAGAAAGGAAGCCGGAAACGTAGGAAGCACTAGCTATATTGATGCAGAACAAGGTTATTTATTATACCATAACAACAAATTACAAGAAGCTGAAGATTTATTGCTTGACGTTGAGCAAAGCTTTTTGAGTTCAAATGAATCCTACCTTGTAATTCTCTATTCATTTATGGGAGATATTTATGCAAAAATGAATAAGGTAGACAAAAGTTCTGAATACTATCTTAAATCATTAGCTATTGCTGAAGAATTTAAAAGTCACCAAAACTTTGTGCCTGATGTATACAAGAAACTTGGCGACTTATATTTATCAATAAACCAACCCAAGCGCGCTTATCAATATCTGGAGAAATCGTTTAATACAACAGACAGTTTGTTTGGTGTTAGAAATGCCAATAACAGAAAAGTATTAGAAGTAAAAGATGATTTCAGGCAAAAGCAAGAAATGCAAAAAGAAATTCTGGAGCAGGCTAATGTTACAGAACTTAAGCAAGAAAAAAGAATCCTATTCCTAAGAAATACGGTTTTAACTATCATTCTTATTTCATCTATTCTCATTTCGGTAGTAACCTTCTTTTACTTACGTCATAGACATCGTGTTTCCGAAAAAATACTTAAAAACAAGCAAAAGATAAAGGAAGAAAAGAATCATGAAATACTAGAGCTTAAAAACAAAGAGTTAACTTCTTCAGCCCTCCAATTAATTGAGAAGGATCAGCTATTAATTGAAATTAAAAACAAACTTAGTTCGGTAAAGAATAAAGATTTAAAAGAGCTTATTGCTAAAATAAATGCCAATAGCAAACACGACTGGAAAGAGTTTGACACTCGTTTTACTTCTGTAAACCAAGGCTTTTATAAATCACTTAGTGAGAAGTTCCCAGAATTAACTCAACGAGATCATAAACTATGTGCACTTATCAAACTTAATTTTTCAAGTAAGGAAATGTCGTTACTATTGGGTATTTCCATTGAAAGTGTACATACCTCAAGGTATAGACTTAGGCAAAAATTGAGTTTAGACAAAGGAGAAAATCTGACTGAATTCATCGCTAAAATTTAACTTAATATTTTCTTGACTTATAAATACAAGTAATGTATCTTTTGCTGCTTGTAATAAGTATTGTCGTACTTGTCATTTAAAATCTGCTTTACGTGATTAAAACCATAAATTAGTATATCATTAAAAAATGCCATCTCAAGATAACTCTGGAAAAATTGTAAAAAGCATTCGTCCATCACGAATCATACTACCTATTATAATAGGCATAGGGTTTTCTGCATTTATGCTTTATCGGGAGTATAAACCAGGCAGTTTTGATACTATGCAGTTTACCTTAAATACAGTTTTCTGGTTTGGGGTGTCCTTTGTTTTAATGGTGGTGAGAGATTTTGGTTATATGTATCGAATCAAATTACTTTCGGGTAATGAATTAAGTTGGCGAAAATCATTTTCTATCATCATGCTATGGGAGTTTACCTCCGCCATTACACCATCCGCTATTGGAGGTACTAGTGTCGCTATTTTCTTCTTAAATAAAGAGGGTATTAAAATAGGACGAAGCTCGGCCATAGTTATGGTAACTTCCTTTCTCGACGAGTTATTCTTTATTATTGCTTTTCCTGCCGTACTTATTTTTATAGGACGAAGTGATATTTTCAGCTTTGGAGTTAATGCAATAGAGGATATTCCTTGGTACAAAAATCAGTTTCTAATTTTCGCCTTAAGCGGATATGGACTGAAATTTCTATATACCCTCATCATCTCTTACGGTCTATTTATCAACCCAAGAGGGTTAAAGTTTTTATTACTTTGGGTGTTTAAACTTCCTATCATACGCAAATGGCGGCCTAACGCTAACGAGTCTGGTACTGACTTAATACATACATCTACGGAGTTCAAGCAGTGGAGTTTAAAAAACTGGTTAAAAGCATTCACAGCCACCTCTTTAAGCTGGATTAGTAGATATTGGGTAGTCAATACTGTTATCATTTCCTTTTTTGGCTTTCACTATTTAGATTTTGAGGGTCACACTTTAGTTTTCGGGAAACAGCTTGTAATGTGGATTATGATGATTGTAAGCCCTACTCCAGGAGGTAGTGGATTTGCCGAATATGTATTTAACGAATTTCTTTCAGGCATTGTCCCTGTAGGTACAGGAATAGCACTCGCATTCCTCTGGCGTTCTATTAGTTATTATCCATATTTATTCATTGGAGGTGCGCTCGTTCCGCGCTGGATACGGAAGCACTTCATAAAACGTTAGTTATATTTGACAAACACAAATTATTATTAGACAAAAAAATCTTTCTGAATCACCGTTTCTCCGTAACTTGCTACTTGTAAAATACGTATCACACGCCATACAATTTATTATAATAAAATCTACTCGAGTGAAGTACTTGATTTATATATCATTCATTTTTATTCTATTTGCTTGCAATGAGGGCGAAACAAAAAATGAACAAGTAAAAGAAGAGACAATAAAGGAAATTACTATTTATTGCGAAAATGCAATGCTGGGACCTTTAATGGAACTCAAAGAACAATTTGAAGCAGGAAACTCGTGCACCGTAAAACTTCACAACGACTGTTCTCAGAATTTAAGTAGCTTAATTCAATATACTCAAAAAGGAGATATTTATTTACCTGCTTCGAGCGTTGGATTTAAGAAACTAAGTAACAAAAACAATGCTCATATTCTTGATTCTGTATTTATAGGTTATAATTCATTGGTCGTAATGGCACCTAAAGGTAATCCTTCTGGTTACGATGGAAATATAAAGACCTTAATAGATAAAAAGCACGCCGTTATTATTGCCAACCCAGAAACAAGTACACTCGGTTCTGATACAAGGGAATTCTTAGTTAACAAAGAGCTATACGGTGACTTAATACTAAATGTAGTCGCTTTATCTACCGACAGCAGAGGACTTATTAAAAGTCTTAAAAACCAAGAAGCGCAATTAATTATTAATTGGGAGAGTGATATTTACAATAACGGAAATCGTGAGCTTGTAGATATTTTCCCTATACCCGAATTCCAACAAGCGCCCTCCGAAATTTACGCGGGAATACTTTCTACAAGTAAAAATCCTGAATTAGCGCAAAGTTTTTTAGACTTTGCAACTAGCGAAGAAGGAATTTCTGTATTTAGAAAGTATGGATTTAATAGGAGGAAAACATTAATTTTTTAAATTTATACCCTGAATTAAATAATTAGAAAATTATTTCTGTGGTAAAAGCTTCTAAGTCGCAAAAAGGGTTACTTCAAATGGGAGAGCCTATCATTGCAAAACTATATTTATTACTTGCAATATTTTTACTTACCATTGCTACTATCTTAGTAATCGAGAATTACTTTGACAGAACTTATATTGTTCGATATCAAAAGATTATACACAATCAAGAGCAGAAGCAAAAAATAGATAAAGTGCTTCAGAAGAATATCTTAAAGCTAAACTTACTATTTAAAGACTTTTCTAATATCGATCACCCTCAACAGTTAACCAATACAAAAAACAGTATTAACAACATTGTTACTGAATGTTTAAACATTGTTGAAATTTTAGATAGAGGAGGCACTTTAAATGAAGTTAAGCCTGTAAACTTGCAAGATCAGGAATTAGTTACTGAGGTAGTAATTCACGAAATTGATAAATATACAGGTACCATTCCTGAAATTCGAGAGCTTTCACCAAAGGTGAATGACATTAGTACGCTAGCGACTAAAATTTATTCTATCATTGCTCCTAATATTGAAAATGAAGAAAACGATAACGACGAATACAAGCAAAAAGTAGCCTACTACCTAAAGCAGTCTGAAAGTCTTTTTTCTCGTATTAACGAAATCGAAAATAAAATTTCGTACGACATTAATAAGAATGTTGTTAAGCTCAACAACGCCAGCATTCGTATTATTAACAAATACAACAATTACAAATACCTAAGCCTCTTTATCTTTACTTTAATTGCAGGTGTGATTACGTACTATTTAATTCTACAAATTAAAAACGTAATTCTAAATCGTAAAAAAGCAGAAGAAAACAACGGTAAGTTATTACAAGCTGTTGAGCAAAGCCCTATTTCAATTATGATTACCGACACAAAGGGTAACGTTGAGTACGTAAACAAAGGCTTTGAAAAAATTACAGGTTACGATAAAGAAGAAGTTATTAAAAATAACATTGACTTCTTTCATAATAATAGTGAAGAAACCGACCCTGCATTCTGGGAAACTATTCAAGAGGGGCGCATTTGGACAGGAGAAGTCAATAATCGTAAAAAGAATGGCGAAGTATATTGGGAAAAGGTATTAATGGCACCTGTATTAAGCAAGCAGAATACTATTTCAAGCTTTATTGCCATAAAGGAAGATATTACTGAAAAACGAATTCTTACACTATCCTTAGAAGAATCTATTGATTCGATGAAGACGATTATTGAGAATCTACCCGTTGGAATCCTAATCGTAAATAGTAAAAAAGGAATTATTCAAGCCAATGATACCGCTGCCAAAATAATGGGTTACAATAACCAAGATGAGGTTATTGAATCGATGAAAGGTCTTGAGTATGGAGAAGTGTTTCTCACCCAAAAGGAAGAGCATATTTCTGACCCTACCACACGCATTGTGGTATCTATGCTTGAAGAACGTTTGGAAGTTAAGCAAAACAACATTTCTCGTTCTATTCTTAAAAATATTATTCCTATTCGTCTGAATCATGAAAATGTATACTTGGAGGCATTTATGGATATCAGTGCCCAAAAAGAAGTTCAGAAAAAAGAAGCGGAATCGAATAAAGCTAAATCCGAGTTCTTAGCCAATATGAGTCATGAAATTCGTACTCCTATGAACGGTATTATTGGAGCTACAGAGTTACTTAGCAACACTAAAATGACTAAAGAACAGGACAATGTTGTATCTATCATTAGTCGTTCGTGTGAGAATCTTTTAAATATTATCAATGACATCCTTGACTTCTCAAAAATTGAAGCAGGAAAAATGAAAATTGAGCCTTACCCTTTTAATGTTCGATCAACCATTGATTATTTAATTGATCAGATGTCGTTTAAAACCAACGAAAAAGGTATTGAGCTTATCAGCAGTATTGAGCAGACTATTCCAAGTATTTTAATTGGTGACGAAAGTCGACTCATTCAGGTTTTGGTTAATTTATTGGGTAACGCCGTTAAATTTACCACTGAAGGAGAAGTTGTTCTTAAAGTAGAGGTAAGTAAACAAATCGGTTCGCAAATGTCCTTACACTTTATGGTTGAGGACTCTGGAATTGGTATCCCTAAGGATAAATTAGAAAAGATATTTGAATCGTTTACTCAAGCCGATGGATCAACTACCCGCAAGTTTGGTGGCACTGGTTTAGGAACAAGTATTTCAAAAATGCTTATTGAATTGATGGGTGGTAAAATTTGGGTAGAAAGTCCAAATCCGAATTTTGCTTGGAGTAAAGATAACCCTGGTTCGATATTCCATTTTGTGTTGCCGTTTAAAATAGATAAAAACCAAGCACCGGAAGAGCTTCAAGGAGAAAAGTTTAAGGATATTAAAACACTGGTTGTTGACAATCATAAAACCAATGTTCTCTTATTAAAGAAAACATTAAATAACTGGGGTATTATCTCCAAGAGTTGTTTAGATGAAAAATCGGCTTTAGACATCATCGATAAAGAAAAAGATTTTCAATTGGTGATTATCGACTCTCATGTTTTTAGTAAAGTTGACGAGAGCTTTATTGATACTATTAAAAACAGCATTCCTAAGGTAAAAATCATACTCTTTACTTCGGACTCAAGGTGGTCAAACGACTATAACTTCAAAGGCATTGATCAGGTAATTCATAAACCAATTAAGCATACACAGCTATTTTCTACCATAGATGCCATGTTTTTCTCCGATGAGGCAAACACAAGTGAAGGTGCAAGAAAACAGATTTCATTTGAAGAAAGAATAAAAAATAAAATTATTTTATTGGTTGAGGATAATATAATTAACCAGAAAATTGCCGAAAAAATGTTAGATAAAATCGGCTTAAAAACGGCCATTGCTAACAACGGAAAAGAGGCTGTTGAAATGATTACTGGTGGCGATTATAGCTTCGATTTAGTTTTAATGGACGTACAGATGCCTATTATGAATGGTTTAGATGCGACTCAAGCACTAAGAGATAAAAATATAAAAACTCCAATTATTGCCATGACGGCAAATGCTATGAAAGGAGATAGAGAAGTGTGTATTGAGGCTGGGATGAATGATTATATTGGTAAACCTGTTAAGCTAGATGATTTGGCTAGGCTAATAGATAAGTGGATTTAACAATATTATTTTCTTGATCTTTTATTGCCGAGATTTGGCTATACCTAGGGAAGTATGGCAAATTATTCTTTATATTAATTATTTCTCCTATTTTATTATATACAACTACTAATCTGCCTATTACATACGTAAAAGTATGACCGTAGCACGCTAATGTTGCTATCTATCATGTGATTATTCATTTTATTGTTATAGTTTTATGTCGGTAAAATAAATAATAGTTCATTTTTTAATCACTTTTCCATGAGCAAAATCGACTGGGCAAACTTATCGTTTAGTTATATCAAGGCGGATTATAACCTGCGAAGTTATTATAAAGATGGTCAATGGAGCGAATTAGAAGAATCTACTTCTGAAGCGCTTACAATTCATATGGCCGCTACATGCGTTCACTATGGTCAGCAAGCTTTTGAAGGGTTAAAGGCATTTAAAGGTAAAGACGGTAAAGTTCGTGTTTTCCGTATGGAAGAAAATGCAAAACGCTTACAAAATTCGGCAGACGGTATTTTAATGCAACAGGTACCAACCGAACTGTTTACTAAAGCCGTAATCCGTGCTGTGGAACTCAATATGGATTATGTACCTCCATACGAATCTGGAGCTGCTTTATATATACGACCTTTGCTAATAGGGTCTGGGCCTAAAGTAGGCGTATCACCTGCGGAAGAATATACATTTATTGTTTTTGTAACTCCTGTAGGACCTTATTTTAAAGAAGGTTTTAAACCTACTAAGCAAATGATAAGCAGAAAATACGATAGAGCTGCACCGCAGGGTACTGGCCATTTAAAAGTTGGCGGCAACTATGCTGCTAGTATGAAAGCTGGTCAGATTGCGCACGAAGGAGGCTACTCTTCTGTTTTATATTTAGATAGTAAAGAAAAAAAATATATCGATGAGGCTGGCCCTGCCAACTTCTTCGCTATTAAAGGAAATAAGTATGTTACTCCTTTATCTTCTTCGATACTTCCGAGTATTACTAACATGAGTCTTATTCAATTAGCTCAGGATATGGGCTTAGAAATTGAAAGAAGGCAAGTAGAAATGAAGGAACTATCTGAATTTGATGAAGTAGGCGCTTGTGGAACAGCTGCTGTAATTAGCCCAATAGGTCAAATTGATGATGTAGACGAAAATGTATCGTATAAGTTTGGTGACCCAAATGTTGCAGGTCCTATTAGTACTAAGCTATACAATCACCTTAGGGGAATACAATATGGCGACGAAGAGGATACCCATAACTGGGTAACTATTATTGGATAATAAGTCATACACTATATGAAAAATGCCAGATGAATACGTATTCATCTGGCATTTTTAGTTAGATATATATCTTCTATTTGACTGCTTCTACTTTGTAACCTTTTTCTTTTAATAAAGCTAACCATCCTTTATTTCCTGCTAAATGTCCTGCACCCACTGCAAAAAAAGTAGATTTCGCCTCTGCAATCGTGGCAAACTTCTTAGCCCATTCAATATTTCTATTATTAATCAAAGCATCTTCATATTTTTTCATATTCCACTCGCTATCATCCATAAGCTCTAATAGACCTATAATATCTTGACTATTGTACATTTTTACCAATGCATCAAATTCTTCCAATGCAGCACTTTCATCATTTAATATACTTGCTATCATCTTAAATTGCTCTGCTGCAGGAATTTCTTCAAAAACACTAAACTGATATTCTACTGTTTCTAAGCCCAATACTTCTTTATTTTCTTCTTTAGCCATTCCTACAAAAACTGTTTCAAAAGACATTGGCTGACATTTAAGAATGCTCATATAACTCATAGATAAAAGCATAAGCGGCTTTAAGGTCTGTAATTGAGCCATTCCAGCTCCTAAAGTAGATTTAAACTTATTATCGAGTAAAGTATATTCTTCATCCGTAAGATAATCCTTGGCTGTTTTACCATCCGTCATAACAGATAATGCCATCATGTTTTGCATCATTTCAGGATCATCAAAATCTAACTCTAGAAATAGTTGTTCAGTTTCACTAAAACTAGTTTTCACAACCTCATCCATTGAATAATCCTGAGAACAGATAAGGTGTATGGTTCCGTAAATGTAAGATGGCTTAGATAAGCCATTACCTGTTACTTTCCAAAGTAAAGAAGACTCTTGCGCGAAACTTCCAATAAAAATAAATAGACTTAACGTCAGGGTAAGAAATAAACTCTTCATTTGAGTAGGTTTTAAAATTAATACTGCTCAAATGTAAGTAAAATAATAAATACGGGATTACTTAACTGGCTCTTCGTTCTTCAACAATCATCAATGCTTCTTCACGCACAATAAAAGGTAAGTCTATTTGCCTTAACTGCATGCTCTTCATCCAAGCAGCTACTTCTCGTTCCTTTAAAGTATACAATACATCCCTAAATTCTTCAATGGCTGCATCGGAGTACGCATTTGCAGCAACACCTTTATATTGGTCTAATTCCTCATCATTATAATAATCGAAGTTTTCATCTGCACTCAATAAACTATCCGATTCGCACACTTCATGAGCGCCACAGCAATCGTCAGCAACTTCATTAGTTTCTTCGCTCTCCTCATTGCCCTTACTTCGCGAAACAAACCAAGCCACAACCAACGCCACAATAATAAGTACTACAATATAAATCATGCTACAAAATTATAAAAAAGTCTATTTGAAAACGTCATTTTAACCTTTTTTGTTCTTTGTAAGATATTTAAAAAGATAATTGCATAATTTAGATATGATATTTTCATTCCTCATTTAAAATTTAAAAGAAACGTACTACCTTAACAAAAACTGAAGTATTATGTGTTTTACCGTTAAATATATAACTCAAAAAAAACTAAAATACGCTAAACGTAGAGGGGATAATCCTGAAGAAATCGCGCAAATTGAATCTCAATTAGATGAGTTGACGAAAGGTATGAGCGAACAAAACATAGCATCCGGATTTACTCATCCTCCGTTATTGGTTTTTAAAAGTCAATCACCATTGGTTCCTGAACTAGTGAATTGGGGACTTATACCCCACTGGATAAAAGATGACCAAAAAGCAAAAGATATTAGTAATAAAACCTTAAATGCCAGAGGTGAAACGATTTTTGAAAAACCATCTTTTAAAAGAGCTGCAAACCTCCAAAGATGCATTGTTATGGTTGATGGGTTTTACGATTATAAACATATGAATGGCAAAGCTTATCCCTACTTAATTGAGAATGAAGATTTATCTCCAATGGTATTTGCTGGAATTTGGGATAAATGCCAAACAGTAAATCTACATATTCATCATACACTTAGCATAGTTACAACTACAGCAGAAGGGCTGGTGAAAGAAATTCACAATAACCCCAAAAAAAAAGAATCTAGAACCCCACTCATTTTAAATAAAGAACTTGAGAGTATTTGGTTAAACGAAAGCAGCACTAAATCAGAAATTCAGCATCTAATAAATAATCCTGTACAATTTAATTTAGTCGCTCATCAAGTGGAAAGTTTGCGGTAACAAAAAAGCGCCCAGGATGGAAGCTCCCGAACGCCTTAATCTTCAATGTGGAGAATATCGGAATCGAACCGATGACCTCTTGACTGCCAGTCAAACGCTCTAGCCAACTGAGCTAATCCCCCATTTTTAGCGATGCAAATATAGTATATTTTTGCATTCCTCATACTTTATTATAACATTTTCATACTTCATGCACTCCAATTTAATAGCTAACCACTAATTAACCAGCACATTTACAAATAAAATCGTTTTTTATGCTTAAAAAAAGAAACAAATAAATGTGATATTTATAATAAAGTCCTATTTTTATGCACTCAAAATTTGAAAGTATTACTTAGAATTGAAAATAGTTGATATGCCATATAAAAATGGCTATCTTTAGGCACCAAAATTTAATTTTATTATGGAAGTAAAAAAGTCACCTAAAGCAGATCTAGAAACCAAAAAACCGGTTTTTATGCAGATCGGTTTGGTAGTGGTTTTGGCAATCATCTTAATTGCTTTTGAGTGGTCTACATCTGATGTAGATGCCAGTCAATTTGATATGTTAGATGATGACGCTGTAGAGGAAGAAATTGTTCCTATCACAAGACAGGAAGAAGTTAAACCGCCGCCGCCGCCACCACCACCAAAAGTAACTGATGTATTAAACATCGTGGATGATGATGTTGAACTTGATGAAGAACTTGACATTGAAGACACAGAAATTGATGAAGATACTGAGGTAGAATTTGATCTTTCTTTAGAAGAGGAAGAAACTGATGATGCACCTGTATTCTTTATTGTAGAGGAAATGCCTCAATTCCCTGGAGGAGACTTAGAATTAAGAAAGTACATTGCGCAATCAGTAAAGTATCCGGTTATTGCTCAAGAGAATGGTATTCAAGGTCGTGTTTACGTACAGTTTGTTGTTGGAACAGATGGTGCTGTAAATCAGGTTAAAGTGGCTCGTGGAGTAGATCCAAACCTTGACAAAGAAGCCATCCGAGTTGTTCAGTCTATGCCTAAATGGAAGCCTGGAAAGCAACGTGGTAAAGCAGTTAAAGTATCTTATACGGTACCTATTAACTTTGTATTACAATAACATTTATTGTTACCAGTATATAAAGAGGCATCTTAGGATGCCTCTTTTTTTTGCGCTATATTTTACGCTACTAGCTTCTGATTAAAAAAGCTTATCTTTACACGATTTTATTTATATACGTGAATGGGAGAACAGATATCTACACATAAAGAATTAGAAAAAACAATTTTAGTTGGTCTAAGAACACCAGGAATCACACATCAATTACTTGAAGAGTACTTAGATGAACTGGCTTTTTTAGCAGAAACTGCCGGTGCAATTCCTGTAAAAAGATATACACAAAGCTTGCCAATGCCCGATAATAAGACTTTTGTTGGAAGAGGGAAGTTGGACGAAGTTTTAGAAGGAGTTAAAGTATATGAGGTTGATTCTGTTATTTTTGATGACGAATTAAGTCCTTCGCAACTTCGTAATCTAGAAGGTTTGCTGAAGGTTCGCATCTTAGACAGAACAAACCTGATATTAGATATTTTTGCCAAGAATGCTAAAACTGCAGCGGCTAAAACACAGGTTGAATTAGCTCAATATCAGTACCTATTGCCACGCTTAACGCGAATGTGGACTCACCTTCAGAAGCAACGTGGAGGTATTGGAATGCGTGGACCTGGAGAAAAAGAGATTGAAACGGATCGTAGGATAATACGAGATAAGATTACCAAGTTAAAGCAGGATTTAGTTAAGATAGACAAACAAAAGTCAACGCAAAGAAAGAATCGTGGCAAGATGGTTCGTGTGGCTTTGGTTGGATATACCAATGTGGGTAAATCAACCCTCATGAACACCTTAAGTAAATCATCTGTGCTAGCTGAAAATAAGCTATTTGCTACACTTGACACTACGGTACGTAAAGTCGTTGTGGGCAATCTTCCTTTTTTAGTAGCTGATACAGTAGGATTTATTCGTAAGCTACCTCATCACCTGGTAGATTCATTTAAATCCACACTAGACGAGGTTAGAGAAGCTGATATACTGGTACATGTAGTCGATATATCGCATAGTGGTTTTGAACAGCAAATAGACATCGTTAATAAAACCTTGCAAGAGCTAGATAAAACTGAGAAAAAGATGATTATGGTATTCAATAAAATTGATGCCTTTACCTATACACCAAAGGATGATGATGATCTGACTCCAATGAATCAGGAAAATTACTCGTTAGAGGATTTGAAGAATACGTGGATGGCACGTGACTTAGATACGGTATTTATCTCTGCCAAAAACAAGGATAACTTAAATGACTTTAAGGAATTAATATATAACGAAGTAAGAACAATACATACTGCTCGTTTTCCATATAACGACTTTTTATACCCGAACATCAGTTTGGATGATTTAGAAGTTTCAGGAGAAGAATAAGACATAAAAAAAGCGGCAATGCCGCTTTTTTTATCCTCCAACAACTCAAAAAATCTAATATATTTCCTCTTCTTTTAACTTCGTGTTGATCCTCATCACTTCATCTGCTGTTAAGCCTTCAAATGGGTTACTATCTATCTCCTGCGGTAATTCAATGGCAAACGCTTTCACAAAATCTTTCATTTTCTCTGACATACACTGTAGTTTTAAATTAATACCAAATCTGGAATGATCTAAAGCCAATTTTATGCCACACACTGTTGAAGAATATGAAATAGTGTTAATTTTTAATAAGTTACAGAACTAAGTCAAGTAAAACAAAAGTTTCGCTATCAATCAACTATCACTAAAAAACAAAACCTCTTGATTAATAACTAATCAAGAGGTTTATCTGTACCCAGAGCCGGAGTTATTTGTGGTTTACAGTATTTGACAGTACCTTACATCATTTAACACATAATGCTCTACAACAGGCCATTAAGTGGTTTTTCTTCTTTTTCACTTTCTAGATTTGACTAAGTATTACAAGATGGTTGCCCCCATTTTGCCCCCAAAATTTTAAATTATTAGTCATGTTAGAAGTTAAGTTTTATTTAAAATCGGTTAAACCTAACAAGGAAGGAAAACAACCAATTATTGCTCAGATAGCTTTTAATTACCAAAAGGTTAGGAAGTCTATTTGTAAGTGTAAACCAAGTCAATGGGATAAAAAAAATCATAGGCTTAAATTACCGGAGGTAAATCACTACAGTTATGATGAATTTGCAAAAACAAATGAACTTTTACAGAATCTAAAAGCTGCCATTAGAGATCTTGATAACAAAGCTCTCATTGAAAAAAGAAAGGTAACAGAAGCAGAAATTAGAAACATCCTTAACCTTGATTTTGAAAAGGATGAAGGCAAATTGGATATTAATTTCTTTGACTTGTTTGATGAATATCTTGAATTTCGCAAAACTACAAAAGCATATAACACTTATAGAGGAGATAGAACTGTACGCAATTTCTTAGCAAAGTTTGAGAAAGCCACAAAGTTTAACATGTCATTTAGTACCATTGATGTAACGTTTGCAGACAAACTTATGAGATATTGTTTTTTGAAAGAAAAAATTGACAACGACTATTTTGTAAAAATTGCCAATGTATTAAAAAGGTATATGGAATGGTCTGCCAAAAGAGGTCTATATGATATTAATAAATTTCCTAAAGAAGAGCTTTTGTCCATAAAAGAAAAAGAAACTGATGTAGTCTTTCTTTCTCTTGAAGAACTTATGATTTTAAATAATTGGAACTTTAAACTTGAAAGATTAAGTCAAGCCCGAGATTTGTTCTGTTTTGCTGCCTTTACTGGTTTTAGACATTCTGATGCACACACTTTATTGCCTGAACATATAGAAAATGGGATGGTAAGTAAAACAACGGAAAAAACTCATGAAGGAGTAAAGGTACCTTTAAATAAGCATGCTAAAAATATACTTAATAAATACATTGATGAAGTCTATCCTTTAAAGCAAATTAGCAACCAAAAAGCAAATGATTACATTAAGGAATGCTGCAAAGAAATTGCAGATAATTATACTGGTAGGGATATATTTAAAAGAAAAGTCGTCAAGGTTAAAATCAGTGGTAGAAAGATAACTCAAGAAATTAAACCTTTGTACGAAGCCATAACTTTTCATATAGCCAGAAAAACTTTTATTACAAATAGCTTGATGCTTGGAGCCAACCTTCAAGCTATTCAGGAAATGGGGGCTCCTAAAAAGCCACAACATTTAAAAAAGTACTTAAAAATTACAGATGCATTTAAAAGTAAGGTAATGCGTGAAACTTGGGATACTGTTGAATGAGTATGTTTCATTCTTCACTTATGCCTAAGAATTAAAGGGCATAAGGGAAGAAAGAATTACCACTCCCCATTTCCTTGAGATTCTCCATAATCAATCTCATCATGCAAATTATCATCATTGATTCTATCAAGTACAATATCCAGCTTAGGTGCACTCTTTAAAGGTTTAATCAGAATACCTTCAGCTGTGGAAATAAGCTCTACCTTGTGACCTTCTTTTATCCGAAACTGATTCACAATTTCATCAGGAAACTTTATTAAACCATCTCCGTTTTCCAGAATCTCTAACTTGACCGAATATTTTTTCATAAACATACAAATTAAAAAGGGAGGCCGTTGCCTCCCTAAACCCAAAAGTAGATTGTGCACAGGCATTGCACAAAATACGAATCTCAATTATTTTCTAGAGCCTCTTTTAAGGCTTCTTCCTTTAGTGTTCTTATTGGATATTTAACTACCTTTTTTGTTGCCTTATTTTTAGTCTCTGCATACCCAATTAAAAAAGCATTCATGTCTTCATACTGGAGGCAAAACATTATTACTTTCTCCATATGTTTTTCTGTTTTAATTTTCCCTTTGGGAGGCATGTGTTTTTCCTGAGTAAAGAATAACAAAACAGTAGTCTCCATTTGTTTCTCTTCGCTTTCTTTGGTGAGTTTGTAAGTGAAGTTGGACATATCGGTCCAAAGATCACCACTTCGATCCTCTGCATGGATAAAGAGATAACGATTTTTACCAAATACTTCTTCTGTATAAACCTTAAATTTTGCAGCATGGACGATTGACACAACCGCAAGAAATGACAGAAATAAAATTGATTTTTTCATATATTAAAATTAAATGTGATTAATTGTAGTATTATAAGGAAGCATGATATGGGATTTTATTAATACCCATTTCCTCATATAAACTCTTATAAGCGTTAAACCTAAATCTACTTAAATCATTAATTTCCAGATAAAGTACTTCCCTACAGATAGGACAATATGGGCGAATTTCTCCAAGAAAGTTATGATCTATCCATGATACCACTTCGCATTCGGGACAAACACATTCATCATGTTGAAAAGGAGGGAAGTACTCATCAAACCTAAGTGGTTTGTCAACAGAAACGTTATATTTTTTTTCTATTTCTTCATAAGGCATTCCTTTGCTAAGGTAATCATCCGCCATTTCACGAATACCTTCATTCGAGAGATGATTAAAGTCCAAACAAACAGGGATGTAAACTCTTGGATACTTGGTCATAAACTTTAGTTTTTAACAGTTCATGACCTCTAAATAAATGAAGGTGGGCATGAACCTTTGCTATATATAGTCTTAGAAGGTACGACCAAGCACCTGAGAGAACCATATAAGCGAAAGGAACACACCCATATCAGGTGCGTTCACTTTCCAGCTTCTCTCTCTTGATAAAATTGGTCGTTTTTCTAAGAAGAAGCGTCAGTGACGCAATTATTGCTATTAATATTTTACGTTTCAAAAATAGCAAATCATATTTAACAAAGAGAGTTTTTCTAATATTTTTAAGGAGGGTATGTTTCGTAATCAATATATTCCCTTATGCCTTTGTCTGCCTATTGATTATAGCATATAATCATCAAATACTTATTTCATTTTAGTATAATAGTATGTTTTAATTTTATAATGATATTATATTTTAATGATTTCATCATAAACAAAACAGGCGTAACATTCTGTATGGCTGAGCAATTCAATGCTTATTATATTTTGTTTTTTTAATAAAGTCACCTAATTCTATTCGCTTTTTTATTCAGATAGTCATTATAAATACGTACAAATAAAGACCGGACCTATGTCGAAAAAAGAAAAAAATTATAAGATTCCTTTAGCTGGATGTACAGTGGAACAATGTACCTATGCAAAAAGAATTCTTGATTATGGATGTAATGGGTGCCGTATGTGAGCAGTTCATAAAAGGTCAGAGAATAGAAGTATAGATTAATGCCAGGCTCTCTTTGGTAAATAATGAAGCTCTCAAATTCATTGAAGACGCCAACATGGAATTATAAAAACTCGTCGGTATTAAAAAAGGCACCATAAATGATGCCTTGTAATCTCATTTCCATCTTGTTTTTCGGTATCTTTTCCAGTTTCTGTTTCTCCTTTTTTCATGTGTTGAATTGGGAGTATCGATTCCATGAGGAAAGCAAAAATTACAACCTCCAACCTCAATATAATTTTGAATCCTAGAAATTCTAACGTTGCTAAACTTTTTCGGAATATCAACTAATCCTGGGTAATAATATCCGAATGCCTTTTTAAGACGGAATTCTTTTTTGGCTTTCCCTTTCAATTCATACGGAAATTCCTCCTCGTAATGTTTCACTTTTAGTTAAGTATTAATTCATACTCAACAGTGAACTTGATCGTATTTATGATATTTCATTGCTGAAAAATAAAAAACAATTAGATAAGACTCTATACAATTGTAAAAAAAAGCATTATATTTGAACTAACTCATAGTTTAGGGTTAGGTTTGGTTAAAGATTAAAAGCCACAGTATGAACGTTATACTGTGGCTTTTTATATGATATTTCTAAAGCTGTTGTCAGCTTTTCTATCAAGTTAACAATTTGAAAAACTTTATTTTTATGCGAGTCTGCATAATATCAATACGCATTTGTCCACACATATAAAGTGTATTTATGCCGATTCGCAAATTGTGAATTCGTATATCTTAAGCTAAATGTACTCATCATTAATTAAACGTATTATATTTAAATTACCTTCCCATTTCTCTTTTTTGCCGCCCCCTCAGCTACTTCATGAAGCGACTTTTCTTCCGCCAAATCATTGATGTGTTCATCAATAGCATCTCTGAAATCTATTTCCATCTCTTCAAGTGTTGAGCCTTCATATGAAATCAGAGATTTGCCAATATCTAAAACCTGACCAAAATAACATCCGTCTGCTTTGCTAAACTCGACAGTTCCTCTGTAATCGCGGTATTTTATTATTGATTCTTCTATTGGAAAATGTATTTCTTCGTAAGCTTTGACAATATCAGAAACCTTATCTAGTTCCTGGAACAATTGATCATTTGACGGCGTATTGTTGGTTACTAGATTGGATTTGATGATTTCTTCCATTCGTTCTTCAGCTTTCATATATTCTTCTTCTGTTGGTATATTTTTCATGCCCAATTATTTTATTTACCCCAACGATTATACCTTTGTAAGACAAATATTTTAGTATTCATAATGCATAATTGATGCCATAACTTAATTAAACTTCTTTTTTAACCTGTAAAACCAAGTCTGCAATATGCAGCAAATACTTTTCAGCCTTTTCGCAAAACTCTATAATAAATTGACTATTATCGATATAAAAATAGCCATGCTTTTCATTTTTTTGTTTAATTAACGGGTTATTTGTAATAAAGGAGTAAAGCTCCTGCTTTTCAATAGGTTTAGTTTTTTCTTTTTTGAAACTACCTGCATTATGAACTAATACATTCCTTATTTTATTATAGTAGGTTAATTCTTGCCAATCCTTATTTAACGTGCTTAAATCAAGCTCTATTACTTTTTCAATATATTTTTTACATTTTACAATAATTCCATTTCCACTTAAATCGTTCACCGAAACCATTGCTTTTTTTTGATTTTTAGCATATTGGCAAATTCTATAGAAAGAATGTTCAAATGTAGAAAACGCAGTAATAAATGTCGAGTTCATAAGTAACTCTGTATATGTGTTTTCATATTTATTGAAATCTTCATTATAAAATTCAATAATATTTGAAGCTGTAGTAGCATCTTCAATTCCTTCAAGTTCTCCCCCAACATGTTCTTCAAGTTCATTATGCTTTTTCTCAATAAGGGACTTGGTCTCGTGCACGTACTCCTTAATTTTAGAAAATTTCCTTGAAAGGAGTTGTTTATGCAAAACAATTCCCTTTGTTCCTCTAAATACTGCTTTATTAAAATTGCTCATTTACTTTTTGGAGTGTGGAATTAGGTATTATTAAACAAGCCTCCTTACTTTACGTCAGAGGGTAAATAGATTATGGTGTGTTCATCGCTGGATAACAGTCATATGTAAATATGATAAGTTTTTAAAATATTTGTGTAACAGTTTTTGTTTTCTTGCTGTTACAGCTTGGCCACCTTAATTTCCCCGTAACTCTTGATTGCTTCCCGTACAATTGCCGATAAAGTAAACGCAAACCACTATATTAATTTAGGTATTACCATTTCTATTTTATTAAAAAAATTAACATAAATAAGCACCGGCACCTTCGCACCCATACAAATGCCCAAAACCTGTATAAATGTAATGAAAAATATTCTTCTTTAGATTATAGATTACTTGAGTTAACTGGCACATTTCAGATTGAAAAACGCTACTGGTAAAGATATGCTATAGTGTAAGCAGTTTATACTTATCGGCTGAATATGACTTTAGTTTTTTTAGCTGACCATTATGTTCTTCAAACTTTTGTACCTCTAAAATTTTGAAGTCTAATATATTTTATGCTACTTTTGAATATGAACTTACAAAAGTTGACATCATTATACATTACTTACTAGGTGTTGAGTTTTTCATTTAATTATTCTTAACTCAGATATGCAAGATTTATTTTTTGAACTGTACAAAGCAGGAACAGAACAAGAAGTTGAAGATGTAATAACTAAACATCCAGAAATATTTAATCAGAAGAAAAACTGGAAGCCATTAGGCGGAAGTGAAACTACTTATGGTGTCATTGAGAACCAGCAAGCTAGTCCTATAGCCGCTCTTATTGAAAAAATAACAAACTCCATTGATGCTACTCTTACAAAAAGATGTTTGGAAGAAAACATAGATCCAGAATCTAAGGATTCACCAAGATCTATGACTGAAGCCATAGAACGCTTTTACCCCAAACATAAAGATTGGGATTTAAAAACTGTAAGAAGAAAACAATCTGAAGAAATTCAAATTATAGCAGATGGTTCGCCAAGAAATACTTCTGTAATAATTTACGACAATGGTGAAGGACAACACCCAGAACAATTTGAAGATTCTTTCCTATCTCTATTAAGAGGCAATAAGAATAAAATCCATTTTGTACAAGGAAAGTATAATATGGGCGGAAGTGGTGGAATAGTATTTTGTGGTAAAAAGAGCTACCAATTAATAGCTTCTAAACGTTATGACAATTCTGGTAAATTTGGTTTCACACTGGTACGTGAGCACCCTTTTTCAAAGCAAGATCAGTTGGAAAAGAAAAACACTTGGTATGAATATCTTGTTATTAATAGCAAAATTCCTGCATTTCAGATTACCGAACTTGACTTAAATCTTCATGGTAGAGAATTTAAAACAGGCTCAATTATTAAACTCTACTCCTACCAATTTCCTCCTGGCATTTATGGGTTTGCTCAAGAATTAAACCAAAGTATTAATGAATTTTTATTTCAACCTGCACTTCCAATATTGACAGTTGAGACAAAAAAGCGATATCCAAACAACAAAGTTTTAGAACTTGATTTATTTGGATTAAAAAGAAGGTTGGAAGCAGAAAAGGAAGAGTATTTAGAAGAGTATTGGTCCAATGAGTATAAAGAGGAAAATATAGGTAAAACTAGGGTCACATCTTATGTATTTAAAACCAAGGTAAAAGATAATGATGTAAAAAAGACCAAAGAAAATATTCAAAAAAGATACTTCAAAAATAATATGTCCGTATTGTTCTCTATGAATGGGCAAGTTCATGGTCACTTTACTTCTGAATTTATTTCTCGCAGTCTTAAAATGAATCTTTTAAAAAATCACCTTCTAATTCATGTTGATTGTACACATATGGATTACAGTTTTAGAAAAGAGCTATTTATGGCTTCCCGGGATCGTTTAAAAAATGGTGACGAAACTTCTGCATTGAGAAAGTTTCTTTCTAAAAAGTTAACTCAAAAAGATGGAAGACTTGCTGAAATAGAAAAGATGCGAAAGAATGCATTTTCTACGGACAGTAATGATGCAAAAGACTTACTAAAGAACTTTACTAAATCGCTCCCTATGAATAGCGATCTTTTAAAGCTTCTAGATCAAACGTTTAAACTGGAACAAAAGAAAGAGAAACCTAAAGCAGAAAAGAACAAGCAAGCAAAAACTCACAAAGAAAAAGAGCCATTCAATCCACAACGATTTCCATCTTTTTTTAAGTTAAACGCGAAAAATGATGGAGAAAAAGAAGTGGCCAGTATTCCTCTAGGTGGAGAAAAAACCATGTCTTTTGACACGGATGTAGAAAATCATTATTTCGACAGAGTTGAAGAACCAGGAGAAATGAAAATTGCCTTATTAAACTTTAAAAAGGAAAACGAAACATCAGGAGGTGATAGAGCCGGAATTAGTGACATAGAGGATATATTTAATGTTGATAAGCGTAGCCCTAAAGATGGTAATATTAAAATTGGTCTAAATCCTTTAAAAAGCGCTCCATTAGAGGTAGGTGATATGTGCCAAATAAAGGTAACCTTAAATGGTACGGGCGAAGAATTTGACCAAGTTTTTTGGGTTAAAATTGCCGACAAAGAGCAGCCCAAAGAAAAGGCTCCTGATGAAGATAAGGTTTCCGAAGAAAATCTTGGTTTACCAGAATTTCAACTAGCATACAAAGAGCCTAATGAAAACCAAGGCAGTTGGGATGATGTTGCGGCAATGGGAGAAGAAATTGATCACCAAGTTGTAATGATTCCTGTAGCATCTGGGGATGCTTTAGAAAAGGTCATCATTAATATGGATTCAGGTGTTATACTAAACTATAAATCAAAAAATAAAAACATAACCCAAGAACAATTAACCGTTGCAGATAACAAATACATTTCATCGGTGTATTTTCATACCCTTTTCTTATACACGATTACAAAAAAGCAAAAATATTCATTAATAAGGGTTGATGAAAATAATCAAGAACAATCAGTAGATATTGCGGATTACTTGAAAGATGTATTTCAGTCTTACTACTCCGAGTTTATTTTAAATTTTGGGGGTATGGAAGAGTTAATGCAAGGGTTAAGTGAATGACAATAATTTTAATATGATGGATAATTTTTTTGAGAACCAAGAAATAGAAGAACAAGAAGTGAAAAAATGGGAAGAAGAAGATAACTCCATTCCTGAGGACAATTCTGACAATCATAAGCTAAAGAGTTTAAGAGTCATTAAATCAAACCAAGACTACAATCTTGACTATTTGGCAAATTCAATCGATAAAAACATTCAATTAGGTCCTGATTATCAAAGAAGATCAAGGTGGAGCGCTATTCAGAAATCAAGATTAATAGAGTCTTTTCTAATGAATATACCTATCCCTCCTATATTTCTATACGAAAATGATTATTACGAATACGAGGTTGTTGATGGTAGGCAACGTTTAGAAGCTATTAATGACTTCTTTAAAGATAGGTTTAAATTAAAGGGGTTGGAATTTTTAACACACCTTGATGGAGAAAAGTTTTCAACCTTAGAAGATGAAAATAAACGCTTGTTATATAGAAGAACAATAACAGCAACAATATTACTTGTTGAATCAAATAGTTTTGATAAATATGACCTGAGAATGATATTATTTAATCGGCTCAATACAGGTGGGGAAAAACTAAATTTTCAAGAATTAAGAAATGCCATTTATTCAAGTCGATTTAATGATCTTATATTTAAATTGTCCACAAACCAATTTTTTAGAAGTTTTTGGAGTATCCCAGAAAATATTGAGAAAATTAAAAATAATCCGTTGTATAGAAACATGTCTGATTGCGAATTAGTATTACGTTTTTTCGCAATAAAAGAGGCATATTATGGTGAAGTGGAGGGGTCAATGAAGAAGCTTCTTGATGATACTATGAAAAAGTATAAGTCAGCTAATGATGATGAACTAGAGAAGTTTGGATTAGACTTTTCTTCTTCAATTCAAGGTCTATTTTCAAACATAGGAATAGAGTCTATCATGAACTCAACATTGGAAAAACCAAGAAGAGCTAGAAACCTATACGACAGTATGCTTGTTGCATACTCAATAACAGAAGAGGATAAGATACAACCTAAGGAAACCGTCTTAAACAATCTTAAAATAGTGCTTGGTAAACCAGAAGAATATGATAAAATCATAACTAAAGGTAATTCTATTGAAAACATTAAATATCGAGTGAATAAAGCAATTGAGATTTTAACAACAACAATTTAAGATAAATTATAATGCAAAGTATCTTTTCCGAGTTTTCGCTTGATTTAGATGATATTGTTGGAGTCGTTAATCTTCTTGCGAAATTAGAGCAAAAAAAGAACTTAAACTGTACAACAGATGAAAAAAGTGAGTTTGAATTACAGTTTATTGAAGTACAAAATCTATATAAAGATAGTTCAAAAGGTATTAACAAGATCCCTGGAACCATAGTGCCGTATGTAGCAGGTCGATTTGAAATATTCGTAAAAACAATTTTTGAAGAAACAGCTACACAGGTAGCAAAAATCCATCCTATGTTTAAAAAACTTCCTTCGGAATTTCAATCATCGCTTATTGAGGATACCTCTAAAGTTATAGCAGATCCACGTAAATTTCAGCATGGAGAAGGTGCAAGAGATAGTTTTATTAAAAACCTACATAACAATATTCACAACAACGATCTTTCTACGATTAATTATCAGTGCATTTCTACGACAGAAAGGAATATGAAGGCCAATATTCTTGGTGAATTATTTAAAAAAATTAGCTATAAAAGAATTTGGGAAGATATTGCTGCACAGGCAAATATAAGATTCTATTTTGATGGTCAAGAACCAAGCAAAGTAAAAAGTGATTGCGAAAAGAAACTAAATGATTTTATGAGTAAAAGAAATGGAATCGCTCATCCTTCAAATGATGTAACTTGGCTATCAATCAGTGAATTTATTGATTATATTGAATTTTTAAAGGAATTAGGAGCTGCGATATCAAGTGTATGTCCGTTGTTTGTAAAGCAAAAGGAGAAACAACAAACAGTTAGCCTTATCCAATAATGTGGAAAAGTATTAAGTTGATTAATAAGGTTTATTAATAGCAATCTAATTTATGAAATAGTTTTACTGCTTAAATTAAGAATAAAAACCTATCATGAAAGAAGATTATCAATTTTACATCACACTGTTTGCCATTTTAACTTCTACTATTATAAGTTTAGTAAGTGTTTTTATAGCACAAAGAAATCAAAAGAAAATGCAAGAAAAAAAGCATGAATATAGGCTTCGATTGCAAGAATTTCAATTTGTTGAAGAATTAAGAGACCAGAAACGGAAAGATATATATAACAAACTTACTAAATTATATGCACCATTACTTGTATATCGCAAAGTAGTAAGCAACTACATGATCTTTTTAAGAATGGTAAAAAGTTTAGAACGGTTACAGAACTTGCCAACGGAGTAAAATTTGCAATGATAAAGAATTACTGGAAAGGATTTTAGAAATAGGTAGAGAGTGCCAGAAACTCGTAACTTTAAAAGCAGGCTATATTGAAAATGGCAATCTCGTTACTGACAGTGAAGATAAAGGGATACTAACAAAATTTACCCCCGCTTTAGTTAACCATGTAACTATTATTAATAAATTATACGATCGCGAATTAATAGGAGAACCAGAAAGGTTTGAGGACTACACTTTTCCGAGCGAACTTGATATAGTAATTGAGAATAAAGTTAATGAGTTACAAAAAGAACTTGGTTCTTTAAATAGAATAGGCACTGAATCTCTCAAGAAACTTCAGACTACTCTCTAAATCCTGATAAATTACGGTTGCTGATTCCCGAACTATATTAAATCGTTTTGAAAAGACTTCATCTATAGTACTTCGTGCGTCTGTTAATATTATTGTTTTATCAAGAGCTTTAGCATAACCAATCTCTAATGTTAGTCCAAATCCAGAAGGATTGTCCTTTTCCATATATCCGAACAAAATATCACATTTAGAAACAAAAAACAAATCCCAATTTGTATATTCCTCAGGAGCATCTAAATGATGATCTCTTGGATTAAAGAAGTTAAATTTTCCTTCAAACTTTTTTATAATATCATCTTGCCATCCGGATCCCATCCCTCCAGCTAAATAAACATTTGGTTTAATCATTTTTAATTCTTTTTTCTAAGTATATTGAAAATGGAAGGCTCATAGCAATACTATAAAACCTTTCCCACCCTCTTCGTAAGGCCAATATACCAATCAGTGATACCATTAACGAGTATGTCATTTCTATGATACTCTTTGATTTTGTCAGGTTATATGCAGTTTGAATAATGCAGAACATGAACAAGATAACACAAATTGTATGTAATTGGTTGAATAATTCTGCACGAAACATGAAAGTAAAGATCTTTTTATCCGATTCTGGTATTGCCGACATCGCAATATTTCTATACCCTTTGTATGATAACTCCTTATTTTCACCAAGGTTTTTATTAATGATTTCAGATACCTCAATATACGTTTTTCGATTTTTCAATTTTCCTAAAACACTATCCTGACATAAAATCTTTTTACATTTATTTAACTTGTCAAGTAGTCTGTCTTTTAATAGAGTAATTGCGAAAATCAGATATCCTGTACTGTATGAAATAATTAGCAAAATGTACGAGCCGTCTTTAAATTCTATCTTTAAATTGAAGTAATGGTTTATTATTACTAATATTAGTGTTCCAGGTACTAGGAATCCAATAATGTCAAAAAAGAACTCTTTAAGCGATTGAACTAAATCTTTTTCCATACTATCCTAAATAAAACAATTAGCACATAAATCATCTCCATCCTCTAAAATATCAATAAGTCTGTTTGACTTTGGTTTAGATAGTTTATTTTTAATCTTATTAAGATGGTCACGCTTTATTTGATTCATACGATTAGGTTTAACGATGTCATTCAAGCTTTCATTATCCATCCAAGTATAACCATCTTTTTCATATTTCTGAGCCATTTTAAAAAGCTCTGGATGTCTCTCGTAAAGCCAGATCCACTCAATTTTTCTTTGGTAGAAACAAAAATAACAGCCTGACCTTGAACGATGAAAAGTACCGATCTCACCATCTACCTCATACTCAACCTCATTGTAGTAACCAGGTAGATTAATTCCTGCAGAGTTGAATAAATCAAATACGCCTTGTAAATCAACGGAATCTTCATTTTTAAGTAAACCGTAATCTTCAAGTTGAGCAATAGGATAATCACTTCCTTTTAAAAACTCATAAACGGCAAGATTGAACGTTGCTATCCCTAAATTTAAAAGATCTCCAAGTTTTTGGGAAAACAGGTACTTAGCGGATTGTTTATGTGTAATAACCTCTCTATAACGATCCTGCTTGTTATGCTCTCCAATTTCGCTGTATATTTTCTCAAGCTTATCAATACCTGAGTTATGAAGTACTTTATGGAGAATTTCCATACTCCACATATGCTTTCTAAAAGGAAAGATAGTCTGTATGTTTGATTTGGTCGAAACATACCCTTCCCTGTCTTCATCTCCTCGAATTGCTACATAGCTTATCGCTAAATCTTCACCAAGCCAGCTTTCGAACGGTTCAAGCTTAAGCTTGCTAGTACACCACCTTGCCATAGACGAAGGAAGATAACCATTGTATAAATCTAAATAATGATCAAACGGATCCTTATGACTATTATTTGCTTTAAGTTTTAAAATAGGTTTCCCCAAGAAGCTTTCCAACTCTTCAATTAGAGTATACACCTCTTCCAATTCCTTGCCGGTATCCGAAAAGTAATACTCCATATCTATCTCAGGATGGTTAATCTTCATATATATAGCCAAGGCTGTACTGTCCTTCCCCCCGGATATCCCCATCACATGTCTTACCTTTCTACTCATTATCTATTTCTTCTTGTAATAATTTTAAAAGCAAAGTAATATTTTCTTGTTTATCTTCAGATGATAAAAATTCTCTAATTGAGTTTTTCTTCTCATCCAACCTTCGGCTCTTTACTTTAGGCATTCTTATTAAGTGCTTCTGAACCCCTTTTACAAATGACGTCACTTCCAGTTTTAATACTTCCTCCTTTTCTGAGTCAATATCCTTTTTGCTAATATCTGAAATATTATCTAAATCAGAAATATACTGCTGGAATAGATTTTGAAATGCTTTCTCATCATCATCCGAAAAGTTATTTGGTGTTTTATTTACAACCGCAGAAGCAATGGAGGTCAACCATGATTGCCTGTCGTCTAACGGTGTGTTAATCCTTTGTAAAAGGACTTTATTTTTCGTTTTAAGGTGTTCCTTTCTAATTTTCTTAAATCGCTTCTGTAAAAGCAATTTATTCTCAGGAAAAGATAATTGACTACTATCAATTATACTATTTATATATTCCTCAATTCTATTGATTAATTCAGAGTATGCAGCACTTAGTTCGCTAGTCGCATTTTTAAGTGCAATTGTAAAACTTTCCATACTTTCATCTGAAAATAAATCTTTAGTTGAATATCCAATAGCTCTTGGAATTTCATCAAAGAATACTTTTTCAGGGTCTTCGGTATGGGCCAGGACCACTCTTAATCGTTGTGCTTCTTTACTTATTTGATTTGTGTTCTGACTAAATAGAACTAACCTTTTATAAAAAGACAAGAAAGGTTTGACAGTTTCGATAAATGAGTTTGAATTAGGAGAAACTTCCTCTACCTGATTTAAAAAGTGTCGATATTTATTAAATAGCTTAAGTTTATTTTCATCTAACGCAAACGTATTTAGCTTATACTTCTGAGGTTGCTTCATGGCAATCTCAATGATATCACCCGTAATTTCCGGAATAAAAGTATCCTTTTCGTATAAAGCAAAAGTTCTTCTTTTGATAATCAGATACACAGGCACCCAAAACTCTATAAAACCTTGCTTTAACTTTAGAGGTCTTTCTGAAAGCTTTTTTATTAAATCAGATAAAAAGCGTGGAGCTACCTTGCATTCATCCAAAAATTCTTCAGATATATTCCATAAATCGTTAAACGAATTATCAGAAGGGCTACAATATTGATATTCTCCATCAACTAAACCATGAAGTCCTGTAGCTTTCAATAATGACAAATAAATTGTTTTTTCTGGAGGGAATTTACCTTTATCAAACCTTAAATCCTCTACATTGTCATTGATTAAGGCATTATTAATTAACCTATTCTTTGCTCCTGATATCGTACCACTAAGCTTCTCTCTATTAATCAACTCATTCTTATAAATAGGTGTTGAATAATAAGTTATATCACAGATATTGGATAGAAATGAATTTAGTGATTTTGAATTCCTAAACGATACTTCTTCTCCCTGAAAAAACCACTTTACAAATGCATTCTCTCCGAAGAAAGACTTTTCAACTATTTTATTTAATGCAGCCTTAAGCTCATTTGATTGACTTTCTAATTCTCCAAGCGCAATAGAATCATCGTTACATTTCTGCTTAACTAATTCAATCTTTTCCAACTCAATTAAACTCTCTCTTACATCATCAAAATTTGTATAAACACCATAAAGTATAGCATGTGAGTTTGATTTTGAAAACCTTATGACATCTTCAATGGATAAAGTATCACTATATATTAAATTTATATAACCATCAACAGAGTGCTGCGGTTCCTTGTTTATTGGCTGTTCGGTAATTTCTGTAACAAAATATCTAGGAGTACCTGTTTCATAAAAACTTCTTTTAGCCTGGAGAATCGGAAAGTTAAACTGCTTTCTAAGTAAATTAACAACTGAAAAATCTTTTGATATTTTATCCGAGGCTAGTTCAAGTTCTTCAATAATATTAAAATCAGTTCCTTTAAAAAGCACATACCTATCACTATAATTTCTGTAGCGAATCAATTGTTTTCTTTCAAGTTTCTCCAGTATATCTTTGACATTACTAAGAGCTAAAGCATGTTCTCCATAACCAATTAAAAAATCAGAAGATATTTTTTGTCCGGAACGTCCAAAAATTGACAACAAACCAATTGTCTTAAGTATTTTTCTAGCCTCCAAAAGGTCCCCTTCAAAATATGCTTCTGCTCTTCCAAGAGCATCATCTATTGCTCTCCAGTGAACCCCATGGGGGTTAAAACGGGAGTTCAATAAACTATGGAAGTTATAAATTAGATAATCATAAACATTTGCGATATTATAAAATCCATCCCCATTACCAAAGTCACTTAAACCTAAATAATCATGAGATTCCAAAAAGGTAAAAAGTGATCTTTCATTTTGTCCGTATGTTTGAAATGCTAAAGTTAACACTGAAGCTGATAAAATATCAAAAGGAAATACCTTTTGAGCAAATTCAAATGAGAAGTAATCCCTCATTGGAAATGCTCCCGATTGACTAATAGCCTCGAAAAGATTTCTTTGATGCTCCTTAGTAATATTGTTCGGGATATTTTTAGACGCAATCCTTTCTGAAGCAAGAAAAAGAAGTTGCTCCACTGGTTCATTAAAAGTAACTTCAATTAACCTCCCTTTTACTTTATCCCACTCTTTCTTTTGTACTTTACTTAGTTCAAGCGCATAATCTTCAAATGGTTGATGTAAAGTTGTTATGAAAAATAAAGGGAATCCAGGATTGTTTACATATTCAGCTAATTGCTGAATAAAATAAAGCTCTTCTTCGGGGCTCTCTTTTGCCGCAAATTCAAGAAATTTACCAAACTCATCAACCGCTATAATAAGACCATTCTTATCCTTTTTTAATTTTTGAACTCTTTTACTTAATTGCTGTAGAATATCTTTTTTAGAATCTAATTTAAGCTCTTTACAAAAAGCATTCTTAAAAGAATTATATTCCCCTACAATAAAGCTTTTCTTATACTCTTTAACTTCACCTATGGAAGGACCTACAAAATATCTACTTTTATTATTTAATACTCTTTCAAAGGCTAATAGAAAAGAGGATTTCCCGGAGCCATAAGCTCCTATTAGATTAAAAGATTTGGTTCCCGTTTCAGATGTGGAGACAATTTTATTAAAAGCATTCTCTGCATTTCTTGTAGGGATATAGTTTAGTTCGCTATTTTGATCCCGTATAATGTTAATTGAAGGGGAAAATATATTAGTTCGCATAATAACTTCTTAGTATAGATACTTTATTGATTGTTTCCGGTAACGTTAAAACGACATTTCCTGATGTTTCCGAAACAATAACTCCTGGTATTGATGATTCTATCTCTTTAAGCTGCTTATACAACCCTTCTTTACTTAACATGAAAACCATTCCAGGACCATTTGGTTCTGTTTCTAGACGCCTCATAGCTATATTTTTATCTCCTTCAAATTGATCTAAAATAACATACAATGCTATAAGAGGAGACAATGTTGGCCTTGCGTCTAATTGCAGATTATACCATTCTACTCTTTTACTAGAACCATCAATTTCCTGTTTATCAATGGAGGATTTCATTAATTCCAATTCCAGCATCAAACTGCTAACTTCATCTTCAAAATCTTTTTTAATATTCCTGTAATCTGGTGTATTATATAATCTACAAAAAACCTGTATATCCTTTTCAATTGTACTTAGATTAAAGTTAGTGTCATCGTTTTCCTTATATAACCTAAAAATAAAGGAAGCTAATTGTTTTTTCGTAAACACTATTCTTTCCGTTCTAAAACGATTAAAAACTGCATTGTAGATACTTGAAAAGTTAGTCTTTATTAGATTGTAATGTAAAAGCCAAATTGAATTAATATCTTCTAGGTAAGGATCAACACCATTTTCTCCGAATAAGAAGTGTGCTAGCTCTGTAAGCTCCTTATTTTCATCATCAAAAAGCCCAAACGCTTTCATCCAAAACGCAATGGAAGAAACCATATTTTTTCCAACTCCTAAATGCACAACTGCATCATCTGCATTGAAACTCCCTCCATTATTGATAAAATCGTATCCTTTCTTGGGCCAGAATGTCCTGATTATAAATGTTTCGTGCCCAGAGAACTTTAGTTTATTCATAAATTCAAAGATAGGTTTTTATGATTAATTATTTATACTTTCTCACAAGCATCTCCCTTTGAACCTCGACAAGCACACCTCTAAGTTCCTCTATTACTTTCAATAATTCATCTTTTGTAGATCGCTGAAATATATTAGCCTCTGCTGAATTAACTCTTCTTGTAATTTGGTTAAGATTTGTAGCCGATTTACCCAAAGTCAGAAATGCATCTAAATTTATAGATGGCAATGGAATTTTAAGCTTATGGTTCTTTAATAAGTTTCGTAAAAAATAGCTTCTATTCTTAAATGGCTTAGCTAATTCATCTATCCGTTTTAACTCTTCATCAGTTACCCAAAAATTTACTAGGTTTTTAGCCTTCCTTTTCTCTTTTCTCTTTGGTTCTTTCACTTCTCTCATTTTATTTTCTTAATGCTGTCAAACACAAATTATCCAACCGTAGGACAGGTAATTACCTTCTTTAAGATTATTAAATCTTAAGGCAAGTGATATGTCCATTTAGTAAATGGATAGACATTTCTATAACTTGCTCCGATCACTAAACAATTTCATCTACAACTTAAATATTGTTGAATATTTATATCTCATACTTCTACTTTGGAAATATGTGGACCTGAATTCGGATTTTGATTTTCACTATTAATTGGTAAACATTTAGTATAGTGAGAAAAAGTGAACTTCTACAAATTCACCAACCTTTGTAGTGAAAAAAAGTGAACATACAATTTTCATATTCTTCTTCTTTATACTAATTTTACTAAACTATCCTCTAACATCTACCTTTTTTCCCTTATGTCTATATGAATTTGGTCTCTATTATTCAATTTTTGAAGATTAATTAAATATTGAATAAATTGTTTTTATCAATTGTAGATTGTATCCTCAATAAGATTATAGTATTCAGTTCCTTACACGTATATTTCGTGACAAAAAGTGAACTTATTTGTGAAAGAAAATGAATAAGATATGAAAGAAAGTGAACTATTCCGTGAGGAAAAGTGAACATTAAGGATGATATATGATAAAAAGTGAACTACTTAATAAAATTCATTGTTTATGCATTCCTTCAAGTAGGCTTTTTTATCTCTTATTATAATCTTTTTATTTGCACTATCCGCTCGCAATATCAAATTCTTCAAAGTACGATGATTATTTGGATTCATCAGCAATGTTTTATATTCTTCTATGTCTGTATCCCCAAAACTAAAATGTAATTCTAGCATTCTAATAATATTATCTTTTTGAAGATCTCTTCTTTCATAGAGCTTTTGTGAATAAAGAAAAAAGTATAAGGCAGATACCTCTCCAAATTTCTTTTTCACAAACCCTTTTTGTTCACAATCATACCACAATTTAGCTTTAAGCTTTAGCTCTTTCTGAACAGGTAAAAGTACTTTAGTTTGCAAATCAATATACCTAAGATACTTGTTTTCAATACCCAATATCCTTCTGAAACGATCTAGGCTTATAACAAATTCACCCTTTCCTTGATAACTAGAGATAAGTTTAAATATTTTAGGTGCATATTTTCCTTTTAATTGTTGACATATTTCATATTCATAACGAGTGAAGTTGATGGCTTCATTTCTGATGTTTCTTTCAAGCTCAATTAGTTTAGTTGCTATTTTTTTTTCTATTTCTATTATTACGTATGAATTTCTTTTAGTATTGCATGGAATATTTGCTCTTAATAGACCTGAATATCTTATCATTTCTATACCACTTGAAGTAGTCTCTTTAATATCAACAACAACTCCAGCAAGCTTTACAATAGACTCTCTTATCCTATCATATTGATTTGGTTTACCAATATGATTTAACGCAATTTTTAAACGAATAACACCTTCATTATTTTTCTTAAACAAATCCAGTTGCCTAAATCCTACTTTTTTTGAAATTTGGGGCACAATATAATCTTGTAAGTGAAATACAATTGCATTTAACGTTCTTTCCTGAAGAAGAGTATATTTATATGCAGCTTCTGTCAACCGATTGGGTTGATAAATAATAGTATAAGTATCCATAATTTATTTCCAATTAAAAAATGATTACTTTTCTTCATTATTTTTTTTAGTGGACATTGCAGCCATGATTTCACTTCGTAAGTAAAAAACCGAGGAATCACCTATATACCTACGCTTTAATATGCCGCGATCAGACCAGGATATTACCGTCTGGCGGCTCTTCTGTAACAAGGCGCATACATCAGACATACTTAATACTTCCTCTTGCTTTAATGTATTTAACGATTGGAGAGACTCGTCAAGAATTGATTTAATTAAATCTTTTTGTTTTTGATAAAATTCGGTTGAATTCAATAAAATCATCTGTTCCATGCTATTAATTTTAGTCGATTTTTGTAAAATATTGTATGACTGCAAATTAAATAGCTAAAAAAATTCTCTTTCGTTAATATCCTATTAGGATATTGGTAAATTATTCAATATTTTCTTCTATGATATAATGTTTATTTGATTTTTTTTCAAGATCATCTGCTAGACTTCTTAATAGTTTCACAGTCTTCTTAATATTCCGTTTTACTTCATCTGAGATTTTCTGACTATTGATAGAGTCGTTTTCGGAAAACTTAATAACATTATTCAACTTCTGAAGGTGCGTAGACCTTAGACTGTTGGGAGCAATGTTTAGAAGTGTCCCGACGATATCTAATAATTCATAACTAGTAGTTTTTAACGCTAGTTTCTTATCAAGGAGGTAGTAAAGTGATACTAAATTTTCAATCTTAGTTTCTTTAGAGTTTCTTTCAAAATTCCGATCACATAATTCAATGAAAATTTTAGACGTGCATCTTTCTCTGATTCTAACATATGGATCTTCCTTTTTAAATTCAGAAATAATCTCATAGAGAGTATATCTTAATCCAAGAGAACTTTCATTTTCACTGGCTCTAAAAACACTTAATATTCTGAACCAATTCTTTAAATCGAACAAAAAGAGATGCTTTATCAGAATATTATAAGATATAACAGTAATTAAAATTGTAATTATAAAATAGATCCAAAACTTATTGATCAGAACAAAAAGAACGCCTAATAAAATAAAGAAGCTAATGATGCAAAGAGAAAGAAGAGCGAAATAGGACCAATATTGTAGTTTTGCGTTATAAGTAACTTCAAGTAACCGAAAATAACTCGGTTTAGAGTAGTATAAACTTAACTTTCTGTCATTACAGTATTTTTTAATAATTTTGACCATTAAGGCAGCTAACTTTACATAGTTTGACGACTTTTCTTCTGTATTCATAAAAGATTAATTAATATTGTACAAAGTCGTCAAAGGAAGTAAAAGAGAAGAAGAACAGGAAATATTTGCCCCCTATTAGCCCCTGTAAAAAACAAAACCCCTTAACTATTAATTAGTTAAGGGGTTGCGAAGTACCCAGAGCCGGGATCGAACCGGCACGGGTTGCCCCACTGGTGTTTGAGACCAGCGCGTCTACCAATTCCGCCATCTGGGCAAATGTTATTGCTAACATTTTTGCGGTTGCAAATATATGTAAAAGCACACGGTTTGCAAATTTTTCCTCGAAATATTTCAGCAAATAGCTTATCTCACTAAAGTGAAATCAATTATATTAGCAACGATAAAAAGAATCACTATGAAATCACTTTATAGAAACGCACTATACTTGGCTGCTTGCCTATTCATTGTACCTACGCTTAGTTTTGCACAAGATGGTTTTTACTATGGCGGAGGGATAAGTATAAAAGCTCCAACCAATACATTAAGCAACGATGACTTTGGTTTTAACGATGTGGCTAATATGGGTGGAGGTATAAACCTGAGCACGGTATATTTTGCAAACCCACAAATATCGTTAGGTTCTGAGTTAGCATATACCTACTTTCCTAAAGATAAAGATACTTGGAATCAAAGTCCTAAGGGAGATATAAAGGTCAATTATCAGATGGCAAGTTTAACTGCTCAAGGTGCATTTTATTTTAATGGAGATGCTGTCCGTCCATATATTGGGGTGACTTTTGGCTTTTATTACCTACGTAATTTAGTCAACTTTACGCCAGACAATGGAATTGACCCTGTAAACTATGTTAGCAATACTTTTCATGCAGGTTTTGGTCCCGAAATAGGCACTTTACTCCAAATAAGCAGAAAACAATACGCTACAATTGGTATTCGATATTCTATTATTCCAAATATCGAACCTGAATATTTTCCTGAGGATGATGTAACTATAAATCCCCATGGTAAACAAAACCATTGGGAACTTACAGCTAAATTATTTTTTGGTAAGAAGTAGTCTAGAATAATCCGTTTACATGCGTATCTACCTTATCAATGATAGAGCTTAAATCAGATTTATTTTTGATAAAGTTATATTCATCTACATTAATGATTAATAACTTGCCTTGCGAATACTGTTCAACCCAAGCTTCGTAACGCTCATTTAGTCGTTTCAAATAATCTAAGCGTATACTGCTTTCGTAATCCCTTCCTCTACTCTGAATTTGCTCCACCAACTTAGGCACAGAAGCACGTAAATAAATTAATAAATCAGGTGCTTTAACCAGACTGCTCATTAATTCAAAAAGAGAAGTGTAATTATCGAAATCGCGCTTACTCATCAAACCCATATCATATAAATTGGGTGCAAAAATATACGCATCCTCGTAAATAGTTCTATCCTGAATAACCGTTTTACCCATTTTATGAATCTCATTGACTTGAGAGAAACGGCTATTTAAAAAGAATATTTGCAAGTTGAATGCCCAACGCTGCATGTCCTCATAAAAATCAGCCAGATATGGATTATCATCTACCTCCTCGTAATGAGAATCCCAACCATAATGTTTTGATAACAATGTAGTAAGCGTAGTCTTTCCTGACCCTATATTTCCAGCTATTGCGATATGCATGTTGTGTGTTTTAGTTGATTGTTAATTCGCTCAAAAGTATAAAAAATACAAACCTTAAAGCACCAAATTTGTCATGCTCCTATAATTTTTGATTGATGGCTACTAATTCCTCCATCAAATCTCGATTATTAGAGAGGCGCGGTACTTTATTTTGTCCACCCAGTTTATTGTGCTTCTTCAACCAGTCAAAGAATAGGTTTTTTCGAGCTACATCAATCTTCGGAGACTCAAGGGTAATGTTCTTATATCTCTTTGCCTCATAATCTGAGTTAACAGCCTGTAGTTTATTATCGAGCTCAATAGAAAACTTGGCCAAATCGTTAGGCTCTTTTTCAAACTCAATCATCCACTGATGTTTTCCCTTTTCCTCGGTACTCATATACATAGGAGCTGCTGTGTATTCTTTAATGATAGCGCCGGTTTGTTTACAAGCATGATCAATGGCTTTATTAGAATTATCTACAATTAACTCTTCACCAAAGGCGTTGATAAAATGCTTGGTTCTACCTGTAATTAAAATTTTATGTGGACGCGTTGAAGTAAATTGTACTGTATCTCCCACCACATAACGCCATAAACCACCGTTAGTAGAAATTACAATGGCATAATTGGTATTCAGCTCCACCTCATCAATGGTTAATGCTTTAGGATAATCCTTACCCCACTCCTCCATAGGAATGAATTCATAAAAAATTCCATAATCCAACATCAATAACATAGCTGAATCATTCGGGTCGTCCTGAATCGCAAAGAAACCTTCCGAAGCATTATAGGTTTCCATATATCGCATATTATCCGAAGGAATTATTTTTTTATACTGCTCACGATAAGGCCCAAAGTTGATTCCTCCATGAATGAAAAGTTCCAGGTTAGGCCAAATCTCCAGAATATTATCTTTACCCGAAAACTGAAGCATATGTTTTATTAATACCATAAACCAGGATGGCACTCCTGTTAGTGAAGTTACATTTTCGGCCATGGTAGCCTCGGTCATTTTAATTAGTTTCTCCTCCCATTTATCCATTAACGCAATAGATTGGTCGGGTGTGCGAATAAAATTAACCCAAAAAGGTAAGTTACCAATAAGAATAGCAGATAAGTCGCCGTAAAAAGAATCTCTGTTATATTGATTTAATTCCTGACTACCTCCCAAGGTTAAACCTTTTCCCGAAAACATTTCGGTATCAGGATAAAGATTATTGTATATAGCCAACACATCCTTTCCTCCTCTAAAATGGCAATCTTCCAAAGCTTCTTTAGATACAGGAATAAACTTACTTTTAGATGAGGTGGTTCCTGAAGACTTCGCAAACCATTTAATTTCGCCTGGCCATAAAACATTTCTATCACCATGCCTTATTTTATCAATCACGGTATCCATCTGCTCATATTTTTGAACAGGCACACGCTCTTGAAAATCTTTGACTCTTTTTATTGACCCAAAATCATAGTATTTCCCTATTTCAGTATCTTTTGCCTTTTTAATCAAATCAAAAAGTTGCTCATACTGAACCTCCTCGGGGTTTGATTTAAAATGGTCAATTTGTGACAATCGTCGAATATTAACCAGGGATATAATAGAATTTAGAATTGGCATAGGGTTTATTTTATGCTTTAAATATAATACTTCCCTTATAAATAAGGTCATCTGAAAAGTAATAAAATAAGGCTTTTTGCTATTTTTAGCAAAAATTAAACTAAAAAGGGAAATGAACTATTTCGACATTGTAATTGGTATCATTCTGGTTATCGCTATTGTAAAAGGTTTTAAAAACGGATTAATAGTTGAATTGGCCTCCTTAGCGGCCTTGGTTTTGGGTGTACTTGGAGCCATTAAATTTTCCAATTTTACCGAAAGCTGGCTTACTCAGCATTTTAATAGCGACTACATAGGTATAATTTCTTTTTTAGTCACCTTTATAGGCATTGTAGTTGGCGTTCACCTAATTGCTAAGATGGTGGATAAATTAGTTAAAGCGGTTGCCCTTGGGCTTGTAAACCGAATACTAGGTGCTGCCTTTTCCTTTATTAAATACGGATTTATTTTAAGCATTCTGTTATCGGTATTTACTTCATTTGATAAAACTTTTGACGTTTTACCACAAGAAACTCGCGAAAGTTCCATCATTTATGAACCATTAGCTGAGTTCGCACCAAAGGTTTTCCCATATTTAAATTTTGATAAAGAAAATATTATGGATAAAGTGGAAGATGCCACCAAAGCAACTATTTAATTCAAGATAAAGTTTTTGCCAAGCATCCCATACTCTTCTAACTTTATTATCTTTGCGCATCCATAAAATAAACAGCATAAAAAAACATTCAATTATATTACCATGAATTTTGTTGAGGAACTGAAATGGCGTGGCATGATTCACGATATGATGCCTGGAACCGAAGAGCAATTGCAAAAAGAAATGACCACTGCATACGTGGGCATCGACCCTACTGCCGACTCTCTTCATATTGGGCACTTAGTGTCTGTAATGATGCTTAAACACCTTCAAGTATCTGGTCACCGACCAATAGTATTGGTAGGAGGAGCAACAGGAATGATTGGTGACCCTTCTGGAAAATCAGATGAGCGTAACCTACTTGATGAAGCAACACTGCGTCATAACCAAGATTGTTTAAAAGCACAATTAAGCCGCTTTTTAGATTTTGAAAGTGACGAAAAAAACCAAGCTTTAATGGTGAACAATTACGATTGGATGAAGGATTTTTCTTTCCTTGGTTTTATTCGTGATATCGGCAAGCACATCACTGTAAACTACATGATGGCCAAGGATTCTGTAAAAAAGAGAATCAGTGGTGATGGAAATGCAGGGCTTTCTTTTACTGAATTCACCTACCAATTGGTGCAAGGAACCGACTTTTTACATTTATATAAGGAGTTCGATTGTAAGTTACAAATGGGAGGCTCAGACCAGTGGGGAAATATCACAACAGGAACCGAGCTAATTAAAAAAATGAGCGAAGGAGGCAAAGCTTTTGCTATGACTTGCCCATTAATTACCAAAGCCGATGGTGGTAAGTTTGGAAAAACAGAATCGGGTAATATTTGGTTAGATCCTAAAAGAACAAGTCCGTACAAGTTCTTCCAATTCTGGCTAAACACTTCGGATGCTGATGCAGAGAAATATATTAAAATATTTACGCTGCTTTCGCAAGAAGAAGTAGCTAATTTAGCGAAAGAACATGCAGAGGCTCCTCATGCTCGTGCCCTTCAAAAAAGGTTGGCCGAAGAGGTAACTGTAATGATTCATGGAAGAGAAGCTTACGATGCATCTGTTGAAGCTAGCCAGATACTATTTGGAAAGTCGACCATGGAAGCCCTAAAAGGTATTGATGAAGATACTTTTCTTTCCGTTTTTGAAGGTGTTCCAACTTTTAATATATCTAAGTCGGACATAGAAACAGGCATTGATGTATTAGAATTAATGGCGGTGCAAACGCAAATTTTCCCCTCTAAAGGAGAAGCTCGTAAAACGGTTAAAGGTGGCGGAGTTAGCTTAAATAAAGAAAAAGTGACCTCCGCAGAAACGGTTATTAATGCCGACTACTTGCTTAACGACAAATATTTGTTATTTCAAAAAGGTAAAAAGAACTTTTTTGTAGTAATTGCGGAGTAGTACAATATTCAGATATTATATATTAAAAGCCATTGTTATTTGATTAGCAATGGCTTTTTTGTTTTCTGTATTTTATCATATATTGCGTCGATTTTGCTAATCAATAATTATTAATCAAACCATGAACTACACCCTAACTATTTACTAGAAGCAAAATTGGTGTATTCATGTGAACTCTTTTAACTACTTACACATGAAGACTTTCTTCTCGGCTTTAGCCGTTTTATTTACAGTGAGCACTTTTTCTTTTTCCCAATTAAATGAAGGCAGCATTCACTTAGCTGGTTCATCTGATTTTAGTTTTCTTTCAGTAAATCAAAAAGTAGAATTTGATGGTGAAGACACAGACAATGCTACTAAAACTTCAGAATTAAAACTTAAGCCTTCTATAGGGTACTTTGTAGTTGATAATTTTGCGTTGGGTTTATCAATTGACTACGCTCGAAGTAAAGAAGACAAGGATATAAGTACAAACTATTTAATAGGGCCTTATGCCATTTATTATTTTGGCAACTCTAATGTACGCCCTTTTTTAAGGGGAGATTTTGGATATGGTCAAGTAATTCAGAATTATGATGGTGAAAAACAAAAAGCCAAAGCATTTGGATATGATTTAGGGGGCGGGGTAGCCGTATTCTTAGGAAACCATGTTTCTCTCGATTTTGGAATTGCTTACTTTAATTCAACCACAACTTATGATGAGCTACAATTAAACTATTATTCCGAAGGAAGTGAGGTTAAACTTATAACTGATGGATTTGGTGTTACAGGCGGTATTTCGGTCTACCTATAGATTACGCAAACACTCTAATTAGCTACATTAATAGTCAATTATTTCTTTTAAAAGGCATGATTACTTAGATGAATGGTTTTATAACAGATATGCTTCTAATTATAGTTTTCTTACATTCGCCTATCAAATATTTAAACGCATTATTTAACCTTAAAAACAAAACAATGAAAAAATTATTATTTGTAGTAGCACTTATTGCTGCTGTAGTCACAACATCGAACGCTCAAGGATGGAAATATGGTGGTGGTTTAACACTTGGTACAGAAGTATCAATTGATGATGACCTAAGTGGAAAATTAGGATTTGGTCTAAACTTAAGAGGCGATTATTCTTTTAACGAAAAGTGGTCGATTGCACCTGGTTTTACTTTCTTCTTCCCAAGCGCTCCTGGCGATTTAAAATATACTTTATGGCAACTAAACACAGACGCTCATTATAATTTTCTAAGTGAGGAAACATATAGTTTATATGGTTTGGGAGGTTTGAATTATACGTATGCAAAAGTTGAGGATTTCGACGATAGCGAAGTTGGTTTAAACATTGGTGCTGGTATAAACTTTGGCTCGAAGTTTTTTGGGGAGCTTAAGTACGATACTGCATTTGATCAATTAGGAATTACAGTAGGTGTTCTTTTCGGAGGAAAATAAAACATACACTAAATTTTACAATATTAAAACCAGCCTAGTGCTGGTTTTTTATGCCATAGAGTTAAGTATCTTATTTAACACACCTTTAACCTAACTGCAACTCTATTGTAACTTATGATTATCTACTTTTGTTTCATAAGTGCTTCTGTAATCCGCCATTAATCATGGCATTATATTTGATTATCGAATGCATATTTTTAATTAATCTTAACAAAATAAATTATGAAACGATTATTATTGATCGCTGTTGTATTAACAGCTACTAGTACTATGTTTGCTCAGTTTAAACTAGGTGGTGGTTTAACTTTAGGAAACCAAATTTCGGCTAATCAAAATATTGGTGGCGGTTTAAACGTAAGAGCGAATTACTCCTTTAATGAGAGAATTACATTATCTACTGGTTATACCTACATTATTCCTAGCTATACAAGTAATAATAGATACACCTCGTGGCAAATAAACGGCGATATACACTACAATTACCTGGTAAAAGAAAAATATAGTCTATATGGCTTAGCAGGTATTAACTATAATGAACAAAAAATGACAGCTCAAAATTATTCTTATTCCTATGACCCTACGAATGGAACTACTTATGGGAATAATAGTACTACGGAAGGGTTGGCAGGAATCAATTTAGGCCTTGGAGCTACTTATAAAAAGTATTTTGGAGAGATTAAGTATGACGCTGGTTATGATCAGGTGGCACTTACGATGGGCTTTATTTTTTAATACGAAATGTAATATATTTTAAACCGGCTCAATGCCGGTTTTTTTATGCTTATTATTCTATTATTTTTACAGCAAAAAGAAAATGCGCCTAATCATTATTATAGGATTACTTTTTATTGGAGTTCAATTATTCTCTCAGAAAACAGGTATTATATTCTATAACCAAGTAGAAGGAAAATCGATACCTTTTATCAAAGGATCGATGATTGTTGTGGAGTACCAAGGCTACCTAAAACAAATGGAGCTATATACTAACAACATAATAGAAGTAAATGATAGTACTGTATTGATTGGCAAAGCACGCTTGTTTGCTGCTCCTACACAGGTAAAAGAAATTCGCATAGAAGATATTAAAGGATTTCGGAAAATATCGGCTGGATCGCTATTGCTAAAAACTACTTTAACCGTTGGTGCCACCTTAGGTGCATACTACGCCATGCGTAACTATGCCGATCAACTAAGTAGTACTGAGGAAATACTCTACTCTACCGCTATTGGATTGGCCACCAATATTTCGTTGAATAAAATATTTCCGGATAAAAAAGTAAAGTATAAAATGAAAGATGGTTGGAAAGTGTTTGTGCGGTAATGAGCGAAGCACTGATTGCTGAGGGTCACCAACAGAAAACAGCTACAGTTATAGCAATTTTAACTTGCCATTGATAACCACAGCATCTAACTTCATGTTTATAGCTGAGCTAATGGCTCCTTCTGGCTTGTGAACAATGGGTTCTCCCCTTTTATTAAACGAAGTGTTTATGATGGCTTTAATACCAAAGTTATTATCTAACTCCTGCAATAGCGCAAACATAAATGGGTTTTGCTTTTCGTTACGCATCGTTTGTATTCTTGCCGAACCTCCAATGTGCACTACCCCTTCAATCTCGCCTTTTTTATCCGATTGAATAGCAAAGTCAAGTAGCATATGATCGCTCAGATGATGTATTTCCGATTTTCCAGTATAATATTTAGCATTCTCCTCCAACATCAAAGGTGCTACTGGTCGGTACCATTCTCTACCTTTATGAAAAACACTGACCTTATTGGCAAGTTCTTTACTGTCTGCCTTAGCAACAATACTTCTATTACCTAAAGCTCTCGGACCAATTTCGCCAAAACCATTGCAAATACCAATCACTTTATCCTGACTTATTAATTTAGCTACTTCACTAATCTCCTGAGGGTCAATGACCGTTTCGTTGTTTAATTGCCAATTATTTAAATAAGCAGAATGAACATCTAACTTTCCATGTTTTTGCCACTCAATAAAGGCAGCCGCTCCTAAAGACAAACCACTATCCTCGGTACAAGGCGGAATAAAAACATCTTTAAATAACTGTGTTTTTAAAATGGCGTTATTAGCCACAATATTTAATGCAGAACCACCTGCATAATATAGATAATCGGCCTTTATTTTCTTCTGTAAACTTTCTAACTCCAGTAAAAAGTCACGAATAAATATATGCTGTAAAGTAGCCACTATATCCTGAAGAAAAGGATCACCAGTAATCAACTGATTTGCTTTCCAGTCGAATTTTTCTTTGGCTTTTTTATAGAACGTTCCTTTTTTACCCCAACAATCACTAAAAAAGTTATTCTCCTTTAGCCACGATTCCATTTCGGCGGAATAATTGCCATAAGAAGCCAAACCCATCATCTTACCAGGAACCGAATTTTGATGTTCGTATTTAGCACCAATAATGGCAAATACCAAGGCGTTGGCATTAAAAAAGGAAGACAAATATTTTAGTTTCCAATGATAGGTGATATTTTCTAATTTACCATTGCTGTAATGCCAAGCCGAAAAATTAGAAAGACTACCTCCTCCATCAAAATGAATCAATAAGCTATTCTCTTTATACGATCCATAAAAAGGCAAACAACTGGCTACATGGGCCAACTCATGATTAAGGGCATAAGCACTTCGCTGATGATCGAGCCACCAACATCTCCCCAGCTCAGCATTGGGCAATAAATTTTCATTTAAAGGCGCTTCAAAGCGGATTTTTCCACAACTGGAAATAAAGCTTCTTCCTACCACATTATCCACAAATACAATATCATAGTCATCTACCAAAAGCTTTTCATCCTTTAGTAATTGGTATAAAGACTGATGTAATTTATTATCGTGCTTTACCCTGCTTAATCGTTCTAAAGTAAGGTGCTTGATAACCTTACCTTGATTCATTAAAGTTATGGCATGATCATGCACAAAATATGGGGTTTCAGAATCTACTCTGTCCTGAATGGCATAAATAGCTAATGTAGGTTTTGAAGCATCCATTACATTAAAAATTGCCCTACAATAGTTACCACAGCTAAACCTATAAGCAAGGTATTTTGCCAGAATGAAGATCGAATATTATCGATGAGGTGCGCTATCAATATAGATAAGGGCACAGCTAACATTGGCATTAAAGAAAAGTTTAATCCACTGATTAATTCTACACCAATGATATATAATGCACTAAAAATAAATACCTGGTATTGTTTTCGGGTATATATTTTTTTTGTGCCATAAGCTCCAATAACCGAAAAAAGAGCTAGTATAAAAATAAATGCAAGCGTAATTAAATAACCCAAAGACACAGCTGTGTGAGGAAAAACTTCATATATTTTATCCCACGAAAATTGTAAATAACTATTGTATTCGGCTATACTACCCCAAGTAAGTGCATAGCCCAATAAAAATAGCCAAGGCAATACAAGACCGATTAATGCTGCTAAAAATGTTTTAATATTTATTAGCCTAAGAGTAATCATTAAAATAAATACCAACGGAAATAAAAGCGCTACTTTATAACTCACCAAACTACCCACTGATAGCCAGAACGAGGCCAAGAAACACTCCCGCATGGCTTTGCGATAATTATGTCCTTGAAACAAGAATTCTAAACCAATGATTAAGAACAAACAGGCAATCCAGCTAGGATTAAACTGCTGTACTTTAGACACTCCCGCAACCAATAAAATAAAAACAAAACCCAATAAGGCAGTTTGCTTGCTTAGTAATGCATAACGCGAGTTAAATCGAGTAACAAAAAGGGTAATTATAATCGCCAGCACCAGCGAGAAAACAAAACCTAACCATGCCGAATGAGCGGTAAACTTAAATAAGTTCCACAATGGCATGGCATTTTTAAATGAGGCAACATCAACGATAACACCCGCCAACAATGGCTTTATCCAAAATAAAATAATAAGAAGGAGCATAAAGGCATATGCTCCTATCTTGTTATTATGTATCAGTTTTATAATCATATTTGCCGTTTAGCTTTTGGCTATTAGCTGTTAGTTACTAGTCTTGAGTTAAAGCTGAGATTACATCCAACTCTATTTTTAATTTTCTTAATTAATACAAGCAAAATACCACTTTTTTATGTGCTTAATTTTTTCGAGCGAGTACTAACTTATAAATCGAAACCAATGTCTTTACGATAGTATTTACCCTCGTAATTAACGACTTCTGCATTTTTATATGATTTAGCTAAAGCTTCTTTCATATTGGCACCCATACCACTCATGGCAATTACTCTACCTCCATTGGTAACTACTTTCCCATCTTGCAATTTTGTTCCTGCATGAAAAGCAATACCGTCAGAAACTTGATCGAAACCAGTCATCTCTTTGCCTTTTTCATAGGCCTCTGGGTAACCGCCCGACACCATCATTACTGTAGTAACTGTTTGGTCATCAATTTCAATGGTGCAATTTTTTAGATTTTTTGCCGCAGTAGCTTCAAAAAGCTCTAATAAATCACTTTTAATACGAGGCATTACTACCTCTGTCTCTGGATCACCCATACGTACATTGTACTCAATTACATAAGGATCGTTACCAATTTTAATTAATCCAATAAAGATAAATCCTTTGTAAGGGATTTCATCCGATTGCAAACCAGTTACAGTTGGCTGGATAATTCTTCGATGAACTTTTTTCATGAAGTCCTCATCGGCAAAAGGAACTGGGCTAATAGCTCCCATTCCACCTGTATTTAAACCTGTATCTCCTTCGCCAATTCGCTTGTAATCTTTAGCTTCAGGCAGCACCACATAAGCCGAACCATCTGTTAAAACAAAAACAGAACACTCAATACCATCTAAAAATTCTTCGATAACCACTTTTTTACTGGCCTCACCGAATTTACCTTTTAACATGGTTTCTAAATCAGCTTTAGCTTGATCTAAGCTATCGATGATTAACACCCCTTTACCAGCAGCTAAACCATCTGCTTTTAGCACATATGGCGCTTTCATTTCATCTAAAAATGATAAACCTTCTTCCAGATTGTCTAAGGTAACGGCTTTATATTTTGCAGTTGGTATTCCGTAACGGAACATAAAGTCTTTCGAGAACTCTTTACTTCCCTCTAATTGAGCTCCTCTTCTACCAGGTCCAATTACTGGTATGCTTGCTAACTGCGGATCGTTTAAAAAGAAGTTCTTAATTCCTCTAACCAATGGTTCTTCAGGCCCAACTATCAACATGTCTATTTGATTATCGACAGACACCTTTTTTACTGCTTCAAAATCGTTTGGATCAATATCAATATTTGTTCCCATATCCGCAGTACCAGCATTACCTGGGGCTATTAATAATTCTGTAAGCTTTGGGCTTTGCTTTAACTTCCATGCCAATGCATGTTCTCTACCTCCTGAACCTAGTAAAAGTACTTTCATCGTTAGTTTTGTTTGTTAAAAAGTAGTCTCAAATTAATACTGTTAATACTTATAATCAACCCTTTTTAGCATTCTTTTATCTTTATTTTATTACTCTTGTTATATATCCTTTTTGGGCTATTAGCTCCAATGTTTTTGGAAAAGCATATTTCATTCTCTGCTCTGCTTTAAGCGAATCGTGAAACACAATGATAGAACCTGGTCTAATATGATTTTCTATGTTTTTGTAAACCTGCTCTCCACTTAGCTTTGTATCATAATCCTTACTTAAAATATCCCACATCACCACCTTATCAAACCTACTGCGTAATGGTTTTATATCCCACGGATAAAGCTGCCCATATGGTGGCCTGAATATTTTTGAGTGGATTACTTGATCCGCTAAATCAATATTTTCGAAGTAACTGCTTCGCTCCGTATTCCATGCTTTTAAATGGTTATAGGTATGATTGCCTACTGCGTGCCCTCGGTTTATTACTTCCTTAAAAATAGCGGGGTGTTTATGAACGTTTTCACCAACACAAAAAAAAGTAAGCTTGGCATTCCACTTATCTGCTTCATCCAATACCCAAGGTGTTATTTCAGGAATGGGGCCATCATCGAAAGTAACATATACATCTTTACTTTGATGATTAAGCCGCCAAGTAGCACCTGGCAGCATAAGCCTTCCTACAAACGGAGGACGAACCATTAGTTAGTCCCGAAACCTTTCATCAAGCTCTTTTCTTTACTCACCTCTTGCCCCGTTAACTTCTTTAACATATCTGTACGATTATACTTTATCATTAACTGGTTAACCTCGCTCTGGAACATGATACTTTGACGGTAATTATACTCTAACCTTTGTTTTTCTTGAGCTGATAAACCTTGGTAATAACGAATAATCTCAGAACTTCGGCGTGCAATACTTTCAAGCAGTTGATCACCTTCTAACACTTTACCTTCCATATAAAAACCTTCAGCCGCAAAAATAGATAGCATGTTATCTGGCAATACTCCTGCAGGAACTTTTGCAAGATATGCACTTAACTGCTCTCTTACTTTCTCGCGATCCATTCTAACAGACATATTAGCTAACTCCGTATAAATAGCTAAGCTACGTTGAAAATCATCACCTACATTATTTTGTTTTGTAGGAGGTAACGAAGTAAAGAAATCAATATCCTGATAAGTCTGCTTACCAAAAGTCGTCATGATATTATCGGCCTTTTCTTCCTGTCCAGCTTTATAATATCCTTCCGCTAAAAAGATAGAGAAGTAGTTATGCGGAACTCTATCCACAGGCAACTTAGTCAAAGCCATATCCAATATATTCACAGCTTTCTCTTCTTTTCCTTCATCTAATAATGAATTAGCTAAACGCGACATATTATTACGGATATTCATAGCCATACGCTGATGATTCTCGTCTAAGTATACATTCGGATCATCGAATCCTCCCCAACGGAATTTGTTCTTGAACTTATCGTACATTTTATCCGCAGCCACTCTACCAAACTGACCTTCGTTAGATCTTGTTTTAATAGGCACTACCTTATAAGCAAATCCTTCCAATTGGAAATAATCCTCCAAGCTGGCATAATTATCTTGTCCTACTGTTACCGCAAAGTAAATAGGTCGCTTCCAATCGTTATTCGAAAGCATATCTAAAATCATTAATTCATTTTTTAAGATATACTCCTTATTTAGGTCTAACTCTATTTCTGGAACAATTAAATGTGCATCCTCTTCACTTACTATCCCTTTTTGAATAATCCTTAAACTATCTGCAGGAATGCTAAATGATTTAGCTGGTAAATGCTCAATTCGTCCTGGGTAACCTGGTATTTCTTTTGTTTTAGGATTATCACTCGCTAAAAACTTAATCGCTTCTTTTAAATCCACACGGTCTTTAAAACGAGGTAGTAAATGCACTACATCTCTGGTACCTGTAACATACTGGTCATGCGTTAATGAGAATGGTAATGGATCAGAATCATAAGCTTTACGTCCCATTTGATCGATATACCAATCGGTTTGTAAATAACTTAGGTTACAAACTCTTACATCTGGTCGATAACCTTCTACCTCTTGAGCATACCAAAGCGGGAAAGTATCATTATCACCATTGGTAAAAATAATGGCATTTTCGTCGCAAGTATCTAAATAATTAAAGGCTAAATCGCGTGCTACATTTCTTCCTGCACGGTTATGATCATCCCAGTTTTCTGAAAGTAAGATTCCTGGCACCAATACTAAGGCTACAACTGTGGCAATTATAGAAGATGCTCCTCCTGGCAAGAACCTACGCAACCCTTCAACCAATCCAAGCACCCCTAAACCAATCCAGATGGCAAAAGCATAGAACGAACCTGCATAGGCATAATCTCGCTCACGAGGTTGTAACGGTGTTTGATTTAGATACAGAACAATAGCCAAACCTGTTAAAAAGAATAACAACATCACAATCCAAAATCCTTGTTTTCCTTTTTTACCTGCGCTATATTGAAAGAACATTCCTACAAGGCCCAAAATTAACGGCAATAAATAGTATTTATTACGAGCGGGATTATTTTTGTAGATATCTGGTAATTTCGATTGATCTCCTAATCGGGAATTATCCAAGAAAGAGATTCCTGAAATCCAGTTTCCTTTGTGTACTTCACCATTTCCTTGAATGTCATTCTGACGTCCAGCAAAGTTCCACATGAAATACCTAAAATACATATGTATCACCTGATAATTCCAGAAGTAACTTATGTTCTGTCCGAAACTAGGCAAGGTTAAACTTTTGGTTTCTCCTGTTTCAGGATCGGGAATTTGAACGGTAGAACCTTTAGGTTCACCTCCTGCCCAATATTTATATTGAGATATATGACGCCCTTCTCTACTGTACATCCTAGGAAATACAGTAGTGGTGTTACTATCAAACACATAGTTCGGTTTGTGATCAACCGTTTTGTATTCTGTATCTGTTTTAATTCTTATCGGAGCCCCTTCTTTATCATTGGACTTCTTTCTATCCAATGGCGAGTTGTAATACTGACCGGAAAATAAAGGGCGATCGCCATACTGCTCACGATTCAAATAACTCATCATTGAAAATACATCCTCTGGTGAGTTTTGATCCATGGTTGGATTGGCATAAGATCGAATTACAATCATTGCGAAAGAAGAATAGCCAATTAAAATAACAGTTACTCCTAATAAAATGGTATTTAAAATAACCTTTTGATTTTTCTGGGTGTACCAAATTCCGAATATTAATCCACCCATTAATAAGATGAAATAAACGGCAATACCCGTATTAAACGGCGCTCCAAAACCATTAACAAATGCTAATTCGAACCAGCTGGCAATTTTCACAGTGTAAGGAATAATTCCATAAAGGATACCTACTAATAACACGGCTGATATTCCTAGCGCCTTAGCCAACCCTTCTTTGTTGACTTCAAATTTTTTGAAGTAATACACCAAAACAATAGCAGGAATGGCTAGTAAGTTCAGTAAGTGAACCCCGATAGATAGTCCCATTAAATAGGCAATCAGGATTAACCAACGGTTGGCATATTTATCATCAGCAACATCTTCCCATTTTAAAATGGCCCAAAAAACTACGGCTGTAAATAACGAAGACATAGCGTAAACCTCACCCTCAACAGCTGAAAACCAGAATGTATCTGAAAAAGTATAAGCCAAAGCTCCTACAAAACCAGCTCCTAATACAGCCCACGATCTCCAAGCCTCATCCTTTTCATTCATGAAAATTCGACGTCCTAAGTGAGTGATGGTCCAGAATAAGAATAAGATAGTAAAAGCACTGGAAAGACCACTCATCAGGTTAATCATAAAAGCTACTGAACCTGAATCTGGTGCAAATAAAGTAAAGAATCGACCTAGAATCATAAATACAGGTGCCCCTGGAGGGTGCCCAACCAATAATTTATATGAGGTTGAAATAAATTCTCCACAATCCCAAAAACTGGCCGTTGGTTCAAGTGTCAAGGTGTAAACTACAGCTGCAATGGTAAAAGATAACCATCCTAGCAAATTATTGAGCAGTTTATGATTCTTCATATTTAGTCTCTTAGCTTCTGAATATCAGATTAATATTTTAATGTTTTAGGTTCAGCTTTTTGAACTCCGATGCCAAAAATAAGTAATTTTTATCAAACCCATTTTTATTGTTGAATAATGTTTCGGGTTTAACTTGATTTTAACGCATTAATCATAAAAAAATAAACCGTAAAACGCTTAATAATTAATAAGCGATTGGATATAATTAGCCATATCATTAGCTTCTATTTCTATGGCTAATTTATTTAACTGGGTTAAAAAAGCCTGCTCTTCATTAGCATAAGCTGACATGTTATTCCCCAAGTTACTTTCCGAATCTAAATAAAAATTCAAGTTTTGAATAGAAATTTCACTCACTCTATCTAAACACCTTAAGGCCTTTTCATTTAACCCACACTTATACAAAGTTTCAATCCATATTAAAGATTGTTTATAAGATGTATTAATTAACATCATTTCTAATGCATAGTATTTGTTCAGCAAGGCTTTGGCTTTGGCTAACTCACCTACTTCAATAAATAAATTGGCTAATTGCAAACTAGCTGTATGCAATCGAGTAAGCTTCCAAGCATTATCTCCACTTTCATCCCACCAACTATTTTGCGGAATAGCAATATTTATTTTATGCATTAAAAGTTCATACAGTTGCCCTTCATCCAACAAAGGTTTACTACCTATTAACTTAGAAACCATTCCTTGGGTTTGCAGATACTGTTCAAATCCTAGCATAGCTGATTTTGGTGTTCCATTGGCAAAATAAATAGGGCGATTCTCATGATTAGAACTAACTAAATCCAAAAATGCTATTTCACCTTTCATCAAATAGGATTTATTGATATGGATGCGTATCGTAGAATCACCATTTAGTACTAAAGATTTTTGAGGAATAAAATCTACGTTACTCCCTCCTCGGGTTTGCAACTGAGTCTCTTCGCTATTATCTCCTACAAAACTAAGCACACCGCTCATACTTGTCAATGCTATATCTTTTTCCACAACGGCTGCATAATCTAAATCACCTTTTATGTATCGCTTAAGCGGAATTGTATACTTTAAAGGTTTACTCCCCTCTTGAGCCAACGTTTGCTGCTGCACATACCAATCAGCAGATAGAAGTCCTAAATTTATTACTCGTATATCTTGCCTAAACTCTTCTACCTCCTGAATATACCATAACGGATACGTGTCGTTATCTCCATAAGTAAACAAAATGGAATTAAGTTCACAGCTATTTAAATAAGATTTCGCTAGATCCGACGCTAAAGTTCGATCACTACGGTTATGGTCGTTAAAATTGTTTGCAAACAAAATACCTGGCAAGCCTAATGCTAGTATTAAAGCCACCAAGAGTGTTGTCAATCGAGAACTTGAAGATTGCATTACCTTGTTAAGCACTGCCCAAATAGCAAGCCCAATAAACATACAGAATGCATAAAAACTGCCCACAAAAACATAATCTCGCTCACGTGGTTCCATGGGTGGTTGGTTTAAATAAAATGCAATTGCAATTCCTGTAATCACAAATAAAGAACCTAATAAAACCAATAGGTCCCATTGTTTCATACGGACTAAAAATAGAATTCCTAGAAGACCAAAAATAAGTGGTAACATAAAGTATTTATTACTACCTCTACTGATCAGTTCTTTGGCATGCTTATAGTTTCTACTGCCCAATGAATACTTATCTAAAAATGAGAAGCCTGTGGTAAAGTTTCCACCTAAAAAATCGCCATGACCTTGGTAATGGTTTTGTCGCCCAGAAAAATTCCACATAAAATATCTGAAATACATATGTCCCAATTGGTATTTAAAAAGGTAATCAAGCTGATGTCCAAAACTCGGTTTCTCCCCAGCTTCCAGCTGAGACCAATATCGATAACCATTGATATGATGTTCTTGAGAACTATACATACGTTGGAGCCATGCGACATCCTCATCTTTGTATACCACCTCACCACCTTTATCATAGCTCTCATATTGATTATCTTCATTTAGGCGATAACTAGATTTGGGCTCATAACTGATACGTTCAGCCCCAAACCATGCACCTCTTAATAAAGGCCGTTGCCCATACTGGTCTCTGTTTAAAAACGATTCTAATGAAAATACTTGCGATGGATTATTTAAGTTGATTCCTGGTTGAGCATTAGCACGTATTATCACCATTGCATAAGAAGAAACACCTATAGTAAACAACAAAGTAGCTACTAAAGCAAAGTTCAATAACTGCGCCCTTTTATGCGTCAAATAAATACCCGCAACTAAAAGAGTAATTAAAGTAAAAACGTAAAACACCAAGCCCGAATGAACAGGCCAATTAAAGGTGTTTACAAATAGTAATTCTACATATTTAGCTAACCATAAGCCATTTTGAATAACAAGGAATTGAACTAGTACCAGAACAATAAAACCTAAGGCTAAACCAATCCATTGTCTATGCTTCTGCTCCCTTTTTATATGGATATAAACCCAATAGGTAACCACAGGGATACACAGCAGGTTTAATAGATGAACACCAACCGACACGCCCAAACAAAAGGCAATCAACAACAAATATCTATGGGAGGAAGTACTAGAATACTCTAACTCCCATTTTAAAACAGCCCAAACTGTAAATGCCGTAAAAAATAAAGAGAGTGCATACACTTCGGCTTCAACCGCAGAAAACCAGAACGAATCTGTAAAAGCAAAACTTAAAGAAGCAATAATCGCCGCTATATGGTTAATGATATTCTTGCTATCCTTATTTATTTTTTGAAATATGATGATCAGACTCCCATACAACAAACAAACCGTTAATGCCGAGGCAAAGGCTGAAAAGAGATTGATGCAATAAGCTACATTCTGCGGTACTGCAGAAAAAGACAATGCTCTTGACATCATTAAATAAAATGGAGCTCCTGGTGCATGCCCCACCTCTAACTTATTGGCACAAGCAATAAATTCACCGCAATCCCAAAAGCTAACTGTTGGTGATAAGGTTAAATTATATACCAAAAAGCTAAGAATAAAAACAAAAGATCCACCTATCATATTAGGTGACTTTAAAAGAGAAGATGACTGATGCATATATGTAAAATGTCTTTGCAAGCAAGTATAATATATTTAGATGAAATGAATGCAATGTTCCTGACTTTTTAAATATTACAACCATTTTAACTGATTAATCTCAAGAAAATGATTGTTTTCACATATATCCCGTCAGACAAAGTTTTAAAATGTCCATATATTTTGCTCTTTCACTTCATATCAAGGAGACTTCAAAAAAAAATAAAAATATTCCATTTCAGTCTGCCAAGCCAATAAGAACAAGGCTTTCAATAAAATACAGATATCTAAAATAACCTCTCACATTGCGCATTCAATTTTTTTTCGAAAAATATTTAAAAAATATTTGCGCGTATTAAAAAATGCCGTATATTTGCATCGCTTTTAAAACAAAAGCCAATAGGGATTGTCCCATGGTGTAATTGGCAACACGTCTGTTTTTGGTACAGAAGAGTTTAGGTTCGAAACCTAATGGGACAACAACAAAAAAGCTTGAAATCATACGATTTCAAGCTTTTTTCGTTTATAATAAATTTTCAACTATCCATCTCCTATTAATTTACCATTGCATAGATCTCGTATAAATAATATTCGAATATTTACTCCAGCCTCATTTTAACTTGACTTTGTATCAAAACTGTCATAATTTGCAGCACAAATTCAGGGAACTAATTGTATAAAAAACAGAGATGAAGAGGTTAATTGCTTTAATAGTGTGGTGTGTTTTAATGTCTAATATTGATGCTCAAAATTTTATTGCAGATCATGTTGTAGCAAATGAAGAGGTACTTCGGATAATTCCGAAAGAATTTATTGATAAAGCCAGGAATGAGTTAAAAATTGCCTACCAGCATACTTCGCATGGAACACACGTGAGTAGGGGAATGTTTGGATTACCAGATTACAAACCTGGAGATGATGAACTATTTGCTATCACCAATGATAATCCCCAAGCAGGAAAATTAGAATTTCATGATTATGCATTGGCTGACTATGCGCCTCAAGGAGTTGATGCTGCTGATTTAAGCAGGGAAGAAACCGCTTTCATTCAAACAACTAGAAATTATTTGGACGCTCCTGAAAATGCAGAGATTAATGTAGTTATGTGGTCTTGGTGTGATATTAAAGGCCATAACGCAACTGGCAATTACCTACCAGGAATGCAAAGTTTAATTGATGAATATGGGGAAGGAGGAAGTAAAATTGGTACAGGCGAAGGAAAAACAAGAGTAGTTCCTGTTCATTTTATTTTTATGACGGGACATGCCAATAGAGATGATAATATTGGTGACGGAAAACCGAAAAATCAAGCAGATTTGATTAATAACTACTGCATTGAGAATGAATATTTTTGTTTGGATTATTACGCGATTGATTCACATGATATGACCTCCGCTTACTGGGATGATGCTGGAGATGATGGGAACTCGACTAATTATGGAGGAACAGAAAAGTTTTACCAAGATTATGAGGATTCTAAAAGTATTGGAGATGGTTTTTATGAAAATAAGCGTGAACCAAATGGTATGATAAGTCGAGGATCTCATACAACCCAACATATTACTTCGAACCGTAAGGCCTATGCCATGTGGTGGATTTTAACCAGAATTGCTGGTTGGGATGGTTTAGCGAATAGCGATATTGCCGTAAATGAAGTTAAGATGGACGATTTAGCTTATTTTGATCATCTTAACAAAAGGCTTATAATTAAAGATCAGGAAGGCACGATTGGCTGTTATTGTAAATTATACGACCTAGAAGGTAAACTCGTTAAGAGTGATATTATTGATGGTACAATTTTTTCAATGAGTGATATAACTGCAGGTGCCTATGTGATGGTACTAGAATCGGATAATCTTAAAACTTCAAAAAAAATTGTGATACAGTAGATTAAAATTACTAAAAAAACAAAAGCCATTCAGAATTCATCTGAATGGCTTTTGTTTTTTAGTCTTTCTTATTCTCTCCTAGAGGCGTTGCTGGTTTAGGGTCTCTGAAAACTATTGCGGTTTGAAAACAATCTGTGGTTATTACTGAGCTTGTTTTAGTGTTGGGTTTAACCAAGTGGTTTGCTTCTTTATATGGTGAGTTGGTTTTGTTTAAATTAAATGAGTGAATAGAGTGCTCATTAGTGACTGCATAAAACTGCTCAATACCTTTTTTATAGTTGTTATAATCGTGGGTTATTTTAAGGTTATAGTACAGTTTATTTTTAGAACGGAATAACTTAAGCACGCCAGGAATAAAATGGTCAGGTATCATTCTTTCGCCATAAATATAAAATAATGCAATAGAATATACCTGCTTTTGGCTTTCGTTTTTTATTCTGGAAGCAAGCCAATCAACGTCACTTTCTTTGGCTTGGTACCCATGATTTCTCCCAAATAAACCCATCATCTTTTCACTGGATAGCGTATAATGACATGTCAGTTTTTTATAATTCTCAAATATCAAACTATCTCTGGTTTGATCCCAATTAGAGGATTGCAAACAGGAATAATAGTTAATAAGGTTTTGAGTGCAATACTCATGTATAAATGCATCTTCTATAGAAAACTTACTGGTGTTTGTTTTAAGAATATGCTGCGCATATGAAGCTTGCTCATCATTTACTTTATTCTGTTTTTTATCTCCAATAGGAAAATCACATGTTAGGTCATATTTGCGGCGAATAGCGGCAATAGTATCTATGTTTGATTGTACTGAGAATGCTACATCAACACCTATAAAACGTAATTTGTTTTTGTAATTTTTATTAAGGTGATATATAGCTTTGTAATAATTGTAATTTTCTTTAGTCCAAGCGAATAGACCCTTACCAGTATCTATGTATTTCTTAAGAAAAACAGTATCCCCTGTAGATAGAAAATAGTTTAAATTGTGAGCAGCCATCAAATCACCTTCGAGCATAATGTATGAGAAATCTGATTTTTCTTTTAGCTCTTTTAAAAGTTGTAATGCTATTTGATGATTGGCATTGTATCCATGATCTTCATTAATAAAGAAATATTGATTACGCTCAACGTCAGCCTTTTTAAGCAATTCGCAGGAAGGATCAAAATTCAGCTTAACCTCATTCAAATAATGAATCCATGTGCTGTCTTGTTTCTTTTTAGCATTGGAGTTTAGGGTAAATGCAATAAATAAGATTGAAATGCAAATCTTTAGGTTTGTCATTTTGTTAGGTTTTAATATTTCAGTAAAATGTGAATAGTATTTTTAACAAAATAAATGCCAAGTCTTACTATTTCAAGAAAATGGTTAAAGATGAATAAGTTACGAGTTAAGCAAATACTTGCTGTTAATTGTTCTCGTAGGTTCTTAAATATATCTTAATTAATTCGGTAATATCTGAGTTAAAAATGTAGGCTTGCCTGTCTTCTGCCCAAGTACTTTTGGTGGTTTCATATTTACTAATGATTTGTTGGTTACTAAGCTGGTGGTAATCGTATCCCAGACTGATGAAAATGTTTTTAAGCAGGGTGATTGTCTCTCCTTTTGAGGCGGTGTCAAATTTTAGATTGGTCCAACTGTCGGGAGTAGATTGTAGTTTCTTTTTGAGCTTGATAATATTCTGGTAGAAACCCTGATCGTATTCCGACAATTGGTTTTGGCATTTTTCTAGCTGAGCCATATATTGTTCACATACTTCATCGGGATTTACTTCTGCAGTATTGATATGGTCATTTATTCTACGAACTTTCTGCTTCATGGTAGAATCGTTGTATTCTTGAAAGTGTTTGTTCCAGATGTTATCCACATGCGTATTATTTTTACTGTATTTTTTACTGGGAATAAACACCTCAATCAGACCAAAGAACACCGATAGAAATACGGTTAAAAACATATAGCTTTTAATCGACTTTAAAAAGGCAGGTCGTTCTGCATCTTTTTCCTGTTCCTTTGATAGTAAACGATACGAAAGAATAGCTAAGGCCAAAGATATACCTATGGCACCATACTTTAAAAAATCTAAAAACTCCATTTGTAGTTATTTTTCACTAGGTTAATCACTAAAAATATGGTGCTTTAAAATAACAACACCATCTATTTTAATGCAAAATAGTCATTCTGCATCAAATATGTTCAGTGGCAGTACGTGAAAAATAATAATTAAGTTATAAAAGAGTTCTTGTTTTATAAAAATAGTTAAGCTTGTAATGCGTATTTTTTAAAATACAAGATTGTTGCTAGCAAGCATGCTAAACTAACATAAACCGATATTTGCATAACACCAACCACATTTGTGGAACTAAGCATAGCTCCAATAAAAAGGTTACCTAAGGTTTGCCCTATACCAATATATGAGCCCCAAATAACCGATTGGGCAGTGGCATGCTGACCTTCGGGCATGAGTTTTTCAATGATGCTAACTGCAGCCACCAAAAAGAAAGCAAAAGATACACCCTGCAATAAACCAATAGCCAAGGCCAGATTTACAAATGGAAAATACCCCAGCACAAAATATCGAATAGCAATAGAAGCCATGGCAACAATCATGATAGGTTTGATGCCAAAGCGTTTCAATAATTTAGTGCCTAACAAAAACAAGGGAATTTCGCTGATGGCCATAATGGCATAAGCCAAGCCGACTATAGTATTAGAAGCATTTAATTCGGAGAAATATAAGTTCAGGTAATAAAACATGGGAGAACATACGATGCCATAAAAGCTTAAAATAACGATAAAATATAACAGCGGTTTGTTGGCGATTACTTCCTTTATGCCAACTAACTTAAAATTGGCTTTGTAGGTACGTACTTTTTTACGGGTAGATAAAAACGGCACAATTAGCACATACAAAATGCTAGCGGCTACAAAGGTATATTTTAAAGAAACTGAAGTAAATAAATACCCACCCACTGTAGCGGCAACTGCCCAGCCTAACGAACCCCAAAGGCGAAAACTACCGTAAGAATGCTTTTTTTCGATGGCAGCATATTGCATAGCCATGGCATCGGTTAAGGCTCCTAAAGGGTGATAAAAAAAAGTAAGTACAGGTAAAAAGAACACCAGGGCCCAAAAGTCTTGTAGGTAGGCCAACACGATCATAAATATAGCTGTGAAAATCATACCAATACGCAAGGTTGGGCGAATTCCTTTTTTATCGGCATACCTGCCCCATAAAACAACCGCTATAAAAATGGTAGCTTGTATAATGGAGTTTAATGTGCCAATCTCGCTACCCGTTAAACCAATCTCAGCCAAGTAAATATTATAAAATACTTTCCACAAGGCATTGGCCATATATAGCATAATATATATGCTAATTATTTTAAAAGCGTTTATCATCACAGATTATTTATGGCTGCAAAATTACAGCAATTACAGGTAAGTATTCTTCAATATCTGTTAAATATTAAATGATTATAGTTAAAAATGTATTTTTTTAAATGCATTGTAAGTGTCAGAATAATAGTGCCGTAATGTAATTTCTCCAAGTTGTGATTATTTTTTTTTAACAGCTTCATTAAACCTTGATAAAAACGCTCAGTCTTATAATTGAACGTTCACTAAACAGTTTTAATCTCGAAAAAATAGAAATTATGAAAATGTTAAGAAATATATCTATCGCCCTATTAAGTACATTACTTATTTCAACAGCTGCTTTTGCACAAGAGGCAGAAGTAGATACCAAAGCTACTAAAAATGCGAAAGTAAAAGTTGAATTTACCGAAGAGCAAAAAGCAATGCTGGCCGAACAGAAACAACAAAAAGAAGCTAATCGTGAGGAGTTTAAAGCAACTTTTACAGAGGACCAGCTGGCTATTTTAGAAAATGATGAGTTGAAGCCGAAGGAAAAAATGAGTCAGCTACGAGCCACTTTTACCGAAGACCAAAAAGCAATGGCTAAAGAGAATAAGCAAGAATTGGATGCTAGTAAGGAAGAGTTTAGAGCAACCTTAAGCGATGAGCAAAAGAGAGAATTGAAAGCTAAAGCCCTCAAAGGAACACTTACTGATGAGCAAAAAGAGTTGGTAGCCACACATAAAGAGGAGAGAAAAGAAGGCCGCGAATCTATTAAAGCCACATTTTCTGAAGAGCAATTAGCTATTCTGGAAAACGAAGCTTTATCTAAAGATGAAAGAAAAGAAATGTTACGTACTACATTTACCGACGAGCAAAAAGAGTTGGTAAAAGCGCAAAAAAGTGTAGTGAAAGAAAATCGTCAAGAGTTGAGATCTACATTAAGCGACGAGCAAAAGAAAGCGGCTAAACGCAAAGTGGCCAAAAGAATGTCGAAAGAAAAGAAGAATAGAAAGCAGCAAAGCGAAAGTACGCAAAGCTAAGCGCTTCATATAAAAAAAGCAATAAATTCCCTCAGGGTAAGAGAGTCTCCTTCCTGGGGGAGTTTTGTTTAAAGGCGCTTGTCGTATTATTTATTCCGGAAAATTCCTTTCTAACTAAAAGTTTCAAGTCGAGTCTTCCACATCCAAAAATTCAAATCTTAAAATCATCGTTATGAAATCTCTTAAAAACATATTATGGATATGCTTCTTGATTTTGGTTTCCTTTAGTGCTCAAGCACAAAGCAGCGATGATATTTTGGATCAACTGACAGAAGAGATTTCTGAGGAATACAACGAGAACCTACCTTCTGGTGATGCTATTGTAGATGAATTTTTAAATGTAAAAACAAATCATCATTTCCTGTATTCGGGTATTACCATGGCTAGCTCAACGCCTTATGCTGGGCGCGATTATTACTCAGGTGTGGGAAGTACATTGCCGCAAATATTTTATATTAACACACGCGGCTGGATGTTTGGTGTGGGCATGGTAAAGTATGGAGCAGAATTTCCGGTGAATAATTCCTATGTGTTTTCAGGAGGCTATTCCTTTAGCTTAGGAAAAAATGACAAAGCCCGTATGCGATTTGGCTACAGTCGTGGTACTTCTATCAGTAGCGAGGCAGGACACGAAATATCTAGCTCTAACACCTTTAGTACTGCCCTCTCATTTCCTAAAGCAAAGTATGTAGCTACTCGCTTTGGAGCTTCTTACTTGATAGGCGAATACAGTAGCTTTCAGCTGACCGCTAACCTGTATAAACGTTTTAAACTCCTTAAATGGAAAAATGGTAACTCGCTTGAGTTTACGCCCGACTTAAATCTATTCTTCTCGGAACATGAGTACCTATCCGATGTAACGGTAGTTTCAGAAATCCAACTAGAAACCGTTTACGATTACAATTATAAAAACACCTTTGGCTTTTTAAGTGCAGCCATCTCTTTCCCCGTAGAGCTTAACTTAGGTGACTTTGATTTTACCTTTGAATACACCCACCAAATGCCCCATCGTTTCTCTGAATACGAAATCTATACCGTAAAACCTACTTTATCCTTTAGCATTGGTTACTTTTTGTTTTTGAAGTAAGTGAATAGTTATTAGTAGTTTATCAGATAGCTTCATAATCAAATCAATAGCTTGTTAATAATAATTTATGCCTGGGGACATTTTTAACCGCAGCAAATGTTCAATTTTCTGAAACCAAAAAATTGAAGTAATAATATGAATGAATACTGCTTTGCTGAATTATTCCTAAGCTATTACTGCATGAAGTATAAAATATTTCAGAATTCTGGACCAAAAAACGTTTTTATTTTTAATAAGGGTATTTGTTTGCAGTAGATGTTAGAAAAAAGCATATAATTCATGGTAAATACCCATGTGAATAACGGTGTGATGTAAGTTTAAATGCGTTATTAAATTGGAGATTGCTTTTGAGGAGCGATAAATTTCCGTAATTCTTAACAAATCAGTCGAAAATATTGATTAATTTTGGCAGCATACTGTTAATATCTTTGCCCAGAACCCATGAAAAATATTTGCCAAATTTTGTTGTTGCCAATACTGTTGGTGCTATTCCCTGAATTTCTTTCTGCTCAAAACCAATTTGTTGTTGATAAAGTATTCTTTAAAGAGAACTCCTTTAGTAAGATAAAAGTCTCCGGTTATGGCGACATCTGGTGTCAAAACGCGGATGAAACGAACCAGCTGTACGTTATTAAGCCAGGTTGGAAGATAAGTGATGTATCAGATATCTTGGATGAACAAATTACAACAGAAATAACAGATTTTGCTGCGGCAAACACAGGAGCCATCATTGGAACCAAAGGGCAAGGATTATTCTATCTTCATAATGATAAATTGGAAGCGATAGATGCTTCAATTCTTGGAGATACAGTTGAAATAAAAGATGTCTTCTCAATTTCTTATCCTTCCAATAATCACAAAAGAAATAGTTTCGGTGTTTGTGCCGACTCTTCTAAACATTCTTTTGAATTTGATGATGATCAACAGCTGAAATATACGGTTCCTCAATACAACCAGGGTAAGGTAAAATATATTAGAACCGGGCAGAAACTGGAAATATTGGCTGATGATGAATTTGAATTAGGAGTAAGTACACCCAGGTCTTATAATGTGTTTAGATCCTCTTATTACAAATCAACCGATATTCCTACACCCAATGATTTTGAATTTTGGGACAATGGGAGTTGGTACTGGTGGTTGGCAACGGATAAGGGTTTATACTTCAATAGAAAAAACTGGGTTCCATTTTTGCCTGAGGATAAAATTAATGAACTTGTTGCTTTAGAATTCAGTTATTACGGTTCCGACTTTTTGGTGGCTTCATCCAGTGGTTTATACCTTCAGGATTATAGTGGTAATACCCAACCTCAAAAAATAGAATTAGGAAACGACATTACTGCGGTAAACGATATGGTATGGGCCGGGAATGCCTTGCTACTGGCAACGGATAAAGGTATTGTTCGAATGTTACATAAAACTTGTGACGGTCAGGAAGATAACATTGGCGTAAAGGATAATACCATTAATATTTTGGGATCAACCGATCAGCAGTTTTTCACTAAGTTCTGGTTTCAGTGGGATCAGTACTCGTGGAATTTCTCCGATGGAAGTACGAGTACAGAAGTTAACCCAATAAATGAATTAACAAGTACAGGTTATTATAAAGCCTCATTTAAACACTCCAACCAATATTGTGAAGGAGAAGCTGAAAAATATTTTCCAGTTTATTCCTCTGATAATACCATTGAAGACAACTTTGAAAAAATAGAGGTTGTTGGATTGACGGATGTATATAGAGAGATTCAATGTTTAGCATTGGGGCAATTCAGCGATGATGCAAATCCTGATTTTTACATAGCTACAACAGGCTGGCAAACTAACAAGGGGTTTTGGGCAATTAATACCGAGCCTCTGAAATACGATGATTTATCAGGTCCGTTTATGCCAACCAATTATTATACCAGTCAAAATATTTCGGTGGGCGATATAAATAATGATGGAATAGATGAAGTTGTAGCTTCCAATGAGAATTATGGAGTAGTAGCCAGCCCAAAGAAATACAATGTGGAGACTGTTGATTTTAATTACATAAAAGGGTTTAAGAAAGTACAAGCTTTAGATTTCAATAACGATGGTTTTAATGATGTGTCAGGAATAGATAGCCAGTCAATGATTAAGCTGTTTATTAATAATGGTGATTTTTCATTTTCAACCTTAGGGTTTAGCAGTTATATCTCAGCCAATAATTTATGTTGGGCTGACTTTAACCTGGATGGATATCTCGATATGATTGTTACCACCAGCTCTTCGGTACATATGTATTCAAATAATGGGAATTCATTGACTCAGGTAAAGCAATTCAATAATGCCAAGGGGACATATATCCGGCAGGGAGATTTAAACAACGATGGTTATCCAGATTTTGCCGTAGGATCGAGCGAATATTTTTATATTATAAAAAGCAATAATCTTGGAACATATGAGGCTTTAGACTATGGTTTTTTAAGAGAAGCAGAATTGGATGGAAGGGAAAATTCGCTGGTTTGCTTTGATATGGGAGATATGAATAATGATGGACGTATAGATATTTTATATTCTGGAACTGAAAAAGAAAGCTTATTTTATAACATGGGCGAAATGGTTTTTGTGGATCAGTCATTTGGTCTCAATAAACTAGATATCAATACGGGTTATAACAATAGGTTAATGCTTTCTGATTTGGATGAAAATGGAAATCTGGATTGGGTACATATTAACTATTCGAGAGCATATGCAACAAGTCGGAAATCCCTGACCAACAATTGGATTGAGTTTAAGTTAAAAGGCATTAAAAGTAATTGGAATGCTATTGGGGCAAGGGTTGATTTATACAATACAGTAGATGGCAAAATTTTTAAACAATCAAGGCAAATAACAAATAGTTGTCAGGGTAATGTCAGTACTTCTCATGTAATTCATTTTGGATTAGGAGATCAAGCAACAGTTGATTCTCTTAAAGTTTTTTGGCCATCAGGATTACAAAGAATTTATAAAAACATAAATGGGAACAAAGTTATAAGTCTGGTAGAAAATGCCTGGCCTAATGTTAACACAGTTATTTGTTCCAATGCAACAACCACAGTTAATTTACCTGAAGTAGAGGGATATGAATATGAGATGATATTAAATAGTGTAACGATTGATGACGGTATGACTGCGACTAAGGAGTTGTCAGAGGCGGGTAAATATAAGTTGGTATTACATCATGCACTAGGTAACGACACAAGTGAAATAGTGGATTGGTCAATAGTTCGGCCCGCTATAGCTGGAATTTCAACTCAAGATGACGTAAATTTATGTCCTCACGACTCTATTAAATTAGAAGCTAGTGGAGGGTTATCTTACAATTGGTTATTAAAGGAATATATAATTAATGAAGCCAACCATGCCTATTTTTGGGCTAAAGAAGCGGGAGCTTACCAAACAGTTTCTATTGATCAATACGGATGCCGGGATACTTCTGATATATTAGCGGTTTTAGCCAAGGAAGGACCAAGTTTTCATCTTCCTTCAGATACTTCTATATGCGAAGGGAATAATTTAATTCTGAATGTGGAAGATGCAGCAGTACATTGGTTTACTCAGGAAGTTAACGACACTTTACAGATTGTGGCTTCAGATGATTACAAAGTTACTGTAACAAAAAGTAATGGTTGCGAAGAGCTAAGGCAAATAAATGTAAAGATGTTGCGTCAGCCTTATTTCTGGTTTGATTCCGATACGATTGAATCATGCAATAGACCTTATGTAAGAATGTATGCGACCAACTCATATGATATCAGCAAATATATCTGGAGCGATGGACAAACAAGTTATGGTTCTAGCAGGACTATTAACGAACCTGGTAAATATATTGTTGAAGCATTGGGAGATAACGGCTGTAGATATACTGATTCTATTTATGTAGAAATGCCTGAATGGCCTTTAAGTATAATAAACGACACTATAGTTGATGATAATACCAACCTTACATTGAATATACCGGATACTTATTCGGTAGCATGGTGGAATGGAAGCGACCAGAATAGTGTAATGGTGAATACGTCTGACTTAAATGATTCGCAATATTTATGGGTAGATATTTACGATGATAAGAACTGTAGGAATCGATATTATTTCATGGTTGAAAAAAGTATTGTTGGGATAAACAAGGTTAAGTTCGACGACTACTTTAGAGTACATGTTTCAAACAAAGTTTTGAGACTCTCACCTTCCGACTTGAATTTTGGAGAAGGAGTTATTAAAATATTCAATACAGCTGGTCAGTGTGTGAAAAACCAAGACTATTTTAACACAAATAACCAGGATGTAATTGTAAACCTGAATGAACATCCTAACGGAATATACATCATCCTAATGCAAATTGACAGCGAGTCGTTTGGTGTAAAAAAGTTTAACCTTAACTAAGCTAAAAATGAAATTACAATATAAAATTGTGGCAATTTTATTATTTGCCATCCCAATATTAAATACGGCTCAAAATATTTATAGCGAAGATAATAGTATAAAACTGCCTGCTAAGGATTATAACCATGTAGATTGGATTGATATGCTTGGAGATGGATTTCCTGACCTGATTTGTCAAATCAGGTATCCGTACAAAATAGTAACTATACCTAACGTTAAAGGTGAATTAAGGTATGATGAGGCGGATACGGTTGAAATAAAAACGGATAAGTATTATCATAGTGTTAATTGGAACCATGACAACATCCCAGACCTCATACTGCAAGAAAAAGTTCTTCTGGGAAACGAAGATTCTTCATGGATTGATCAACCCTTGCCTACGTCCTTGGAGGATATTTATTGGAATGGTTTAATTGCTGATTTTGATAACGATTTTTATATTGAATCTATTGGTGTAATTAAAAATGCTTATCCCAGTATTTATCAATACTGGAATGATCTTAATCAGGAGCCTACTGAGTTTTCTACTAATATTGCATTAACACATTATTTCAAGATTGTTGATTTAAACGAAGATGGTCGTTTGGATATATTTGGTCCAAGTATAGAGGGAAATGTAAATTGCTATTATAATCTGCCGGAAGGTTTTACTAGAGTGGAGACGTCAATTCCATATAAATACAAATCGTTATATGAATTTGCTGATTTTAACGGTGATGGCAAAATGGATGTGGTTATCCATCCGGAGGAAAACGAGCATACGGTTGAAGTGTGGGTGAAAGATAATGATGACTGGAAATTGCATTTTAGTTTACCTTTGGTTCGTAATTCAAAAGTTGCGGTGGGCGATATTGATAATAATGGATTAGCGGACATAATTTTGTCTGGTCAATTTATTTATTCCGAAAGGAACGCAACAGCAATATACTTAAACAACGGTACTGGGTTCGATCGCAAATTAGATGGATTGCCAGATTTTAACTTTGGAGAAAAGCGGTTAGCTTTTACCGACTTTAATAATGATGGTAATTTGGATTTGTACGTTGAGGCGAATGATTTTAACTGGATCTTTTTAAATAACCTTGATCCCGTTGCTGTTCCGCAACCTATTCAAAATTTTACGATTAATCATATTGGCGAAAAAGAAATAGAGGTAAGCTGGGATTTAGACGAACCAAGCCATGCATACACTTATAACCTGAGTTTAAAGCAAGGAGATAAATTCTTAAAAGCTCCTTTTACCACTTCTTCTGGTAAGTTAATGTCGCATTCAAATGGAAATATGGGCTTTGTTCGTAAAGCAAACTTCACATTGCCCAAGGATACAGTATTTGACATAACGGTTCAGCGTGTTGATGCTGCTAACAGAGCTTCCACTCCTGTAACGCCAACTCAGTTTGTTCCAATAGGAACATTGGTTTACGATGATATATTTAACGAAAATGAACCCAAAAACAGTACTTTAGGTACCATTATTAGTGGTTCGGCCGAAGAGGATACTTACACATATACTATAATAACGGGAGAGGGAGATGCCCATAACGAATTATTCTACCTCGATGGTAATATTCTAAAAAGTAATGAGCCAATAGATTATGAAGAAACACCAATCTGCACTGTAAGAATTAAAATAGAAAGTGATGGAGAAATCATTACAGAAAAGAAATTGATAATAGAGATTGGTGATTTGCCTGAATCTCCTTCTGATATTATCCTTAACGCTTACTCTATATTTATTGATGAACCGGCTGGAATGGATGTATTAAAGATATGGGCTGGTGATATGGATAAGGACGAAGAGCATACCTGGACAATTTTAAACAGTACCGAGGGAGATGCCTCCTATTTTACAATTGAAGATGGATACCTGTACCTGAAAAAAGAGCTGGATGAGAATGAGAGAGACTATTCTTTTACTGTACGTGTTGTAGATGAGAAAGGACATGCTTTTGAAAAACAACTGACAGTAAATGGAGTACTGGATAATATACCCTTAAAACAAAACTTAGGCTATATGTCTGATGAATACAAGGATAAGCCCAGTAGTGTTGATGCTTTTGGGAATATTGTTGCTGTGGGTTATCATTACTCCGAAGAGTATAGTGATGACAGTCCGGGCAAAGTAAGTATATTCCGAAAAGGCGCTGATGGGTGGAAGAAACTCCAGGATCTGTTTCCCGAAGATGATAACTATTATAGAGATGCTTATGGTTATGATGTAAGTCTTTCTTTAAATTATTTAGCAGTAGGAACTGGATCAAATCATATTTATATATACAAGCGAGAGCATGATGCGTTTAACCATATTACCACGATAAAGAGTAACAGGTCGTGGGGTGATTTTGGTGAAAAGATTGCTATTACTGATGAATACTTAATGGTTGGTAGTACTGACGATAACAAAGCATATCGATATAAAAACATGGGAAATGGGGATTGGTCGCTGGTATCATCTCTTCAGGCAGATAATTTACCTGAAAGAGCTGACTTTGGGTATGTGGTGGATGTATATGGTAAGTACGGTTTGGTAGGTGCATATTCCAATGCAGCGGAAACTTATAACGGAAGAACATCTGCTCATATTTTTGATCTAACAGGGAATGGTGAAGCAATTGACATTCCTTATCCGGAGGGGATTACAGATTTAGAAGGATCGTTTGGAACTGATGTTGCTATAACTAGATCATACGTAGGTGTTGCTGCGCGATCTATAGAGCTTAACTTTAAAGAAAATGTTGGAGCTGTTTATTTATATCCGTATGGCGAAAAGTTCGATTTCAAGGATTGTACAATGTTATATGTACCAGATACTATTGAAAAAAGAACTGCAAATAGTTTTGAATTAACCAGAAATAGTTGTGCTGTTCTGGGGCAGGATTATGTAAAAATATACATGGAACAAGATGGTCACTGGGATTTTGTTAAAAAGGTTGAGTGGGGCTATAATGGTTTGGCTTCTTCCGATAAAATATTATGCTTAACTCGTAAGTTCTTTGGGGTAATTAATGAAGAGGGACTTACAATCCATAGCTGTAATTCGATTGGGTATGTTCATGAAGAGAAAGCACCACATCTGCTCTATCATGATGGAAACTCGATCATGGAAGAAGTGTATAAAGGAGAAAAAGTAAGCGTATTAAAAGGTTTGGATTATAATATGGGCTCTACGCTTAGTTATAGTCTTGTTTCAGGTGATGGAGATGATCACAATGATTTATTTTATTTAGATGGTGATACATTAAAATTGGAGAAAAAAATTGACTACGAAAAAAACCGAGAGTGTTATGTAAGAATAAGAGTTGAGGATGAAACTGGTTTAAGTCTGGATAAAGAAATGACTATAAATGTAATTAATAGAGCAGATGACATTGGGGAGTATAATTGGATAAATAAATTGGATGACTACATAGTAGACTTTGATTTAAGTGATGAATACGCGGTGGCTCTTCTTGGACAATATAGAGTTGAAAAATTGGTATGGTTTAGAAAAACCAAATACTCTTGGCGAGAAGGAGGTGTTTTGGATATTCCTGAAGGATATTGGAGAAATATAAAAATTGATCAAAACAGGATTTTATGTGGCGATTCCGAAAGAAATTTTCTGATGTTTGAAATCAACGACTATAACTGTGTGTTTAAATCACAGTTTTCTATTGCCGGGTTTAACCAGATAGATAACTTTGATTTTAAAAATTCAAAATTACTTGTGTCGTCGCCGCACGAAGCAAGTTACGCTGGAAAAGCAAAACTTCTAAAATACGAAAACGCGGCCTTTGCTCCCATTGATTCTATCCAGGGTGACGAAAGGGAATCGTTAGGTGATAAATGTTTATTGCTGAATGATGGAATTGTGCTTTCCAATCAATTAAGAAGTATTAAAATATGGGCGTTAGAAGAGGATAAACTAAGTTATATTGATGAAGTGAATGAAAATAATTCATCTTATTCAAATGTTATTCTATCCACTTTTGAAAACTCATTAGCTTATTTCGATACCTACAAAAGGGAATTAGGAATTTGCTCCTTGAAGAATAATACAATTACAGTTGATTCAACGCACGATTTGTTAAACCAAAGTTGGATTTCTGGAGGATATGGTTATAATTCCGTACCATTAACATTGAATATGAGCGAACTATATATGACTATTGGAAGCCCTTATTACAATGGGGATAGTTCAAATGAAGGTACAGTTGGAATTTTCTCACAGACTGAGGGAGAAATGATATTTGATAATACCTATCAGCCTAGTGATATCGCTAGTAATTGTTATTACGGACAGAAACACAAATTATCAGCTAACTCTATCATGTCAGTTGCCGGCATAAATGGGAAGCAAAGTATATATCTTTATATATTGCCTCATGCGCAAGATACTTCGGTTGAAAGTGACATAAAAGAAGAAACCTTAAAGTGTACCGTGGCACCAAACCCTGTACAAAATGAAATTAATATTTTTATTGATGACGAAAAAATAGGAGAAGTATCTATTTCCATTTTATCGGTTTCAGGATCGGTTTTAGCAAAAGAACAAATTAGTAAGACGCTTTCTTCAATCAAACACAAGATTAATATTTCGGCTTTTCCTAAAGGCATATATTTATTGCAGGTTCAAATAGATGATAAATTAAGCGTGAAGAAAGTTTATAAACAATAGATGCATTTATAATAAATTCTCTTTTCCTAAAAAGGGATATTAATTTTTGGGGAGCAAACAAACTGGAAAAATCATTAATTTGATAGCAAAAACTTTCATTAATTATGCCCTTATGCTTTCATTAGTTATCTAATACCTGTGACTGTAGAGAGCTGTTGTGGTTTATGTTAGATGTGTTTATATAAAAACAAAACCTCCCATAAATTAAAAGTATACGAGAGCCTTTCGTTCCAATTATTATATTTGTTCGGTTAATAAAAAGGAACCTTTAGCTAGTGTGCAATGGCATGGCATTTAACAAAAATATAGATAAAACAATAAAGACGAATGACTATTATAGAACCTAAAATCAGACACGACATTAGCGAATACAATAAAGCTCTAATAGCTTTTACAAGCTTAAATCAGCTTTTAGCTGAATTAAGAACAAAGGAATTACCCTCCGAAATAATAGATTTTATTAACAGCAAAATAAAGGATTTTAATGCTTTGCCCGATGCAGGTGTTGATTTCAGAAGGCATATCGTTAAAATGCAGTCAGGGATATATAACCAACTAGAGAAAGAAACAGGACTTGTGCCTAAAGGTTTTTATAAGCACAGGTGGTTAGCACTGGGTATGGTTGTATTTGGTTTACCTATGGGTATTGTTATTGGACCTATCATTGGTAATATAGGGTTCATGGGTGTTGGACTGCCCATAGGCTTGATGATTGGAGCGGTATTAGGTGCGCAAAAAGATAAAAAAGCATTGGCCGAGGGTAAACAGCTGGATATCGTTATGTAATACCTATAACGCTTAAAAACTATTTACCTGAAGCCTAGTTTCTTTTAGCTTGGATGGAACCAACTGGAAAAAATAGGAAATAAAAGAGATACTTATAACATCAACTTTTGCAAATTAAAATGAACACCTCTCCTCTATATTATGGATTATCATCGCGGGTAAAACTACAAGCCATTACCGATGGACATATAGCTATTGTTAAGCTCATTAAGAGTAGAATAATTATGAAGGATGCGCTTAAAATAGTGACTATTGCTGAGGATATTCAGCATAAAGAACCCTTGTTAAAAGTGAGTTTACTATGTAACAATAATATTTGCTCTAAGTCGGTAAAGCTGTTGGAGGAAAAAGGTATTGGAGTTTGTTTTGTTGAGGAATAAAGAAATACCGTTCAGGCTTTCAGCCTTACTTTTGCATCTTGCTTAATGCATAGCCATAAATGACTATGCTAGTACCGGAAACACTTTCAGTGTTTTATTTACGAGATGATATAAGCAGAGCACAAAAAATGAATCGTAGGGGTTGCATTAATATCTTAGGTACATAAGTGAACCCTATTTTATATTATCATCCCAAAGCATATATTGCATTTTATAGCCTGAAAGGCTCATAGGTAACAGCATAGGGTGATAACCCTATGAATTAAGCGCCTTGTAAATTAAGCGCTGTAAGTGCGATGCATAATTAAAGGTAATACTGCTATAACGGTCAGGCTTTCAGCCTTGCTTTTGCATCTTGCCTAACACATAGCCATAAATGACTATGCTAGTACCGAAAACACTTTCAGTGTTTTATTTACGAGATGATATAAGCAGAGCACAAAAAAAGAATCGTATGGGGTTGCATTAATATCTTAGGTACATAAGTGAACCCTATTTTATATTATCATCCCAAAGCATATATTGCATTTTATAGCCTGAAAGGCTCATAGGTAACAGCATAGGGTGATAACCCTATGAATTAAGTGCGATAGCCTGCGAAAAAAAGCGGGTTAAACAAGAATGAAGAACGCTTGTTTTAATAGCTTCGGATGCTAAGCATCATTGATATAAAAATAATAAGCCATAAATAACTAGATAAATGTTAATAACAGAAGAGTCGCAATTAGATGGAATGAAAAAGGCCAGTGAAGTGGTTGGGACTACACTAAAACTAATGAGGGAATATGCTAAGGTGGGCATGTCGACCAAGGAGTTAGATGATTACGGAGGAGCGATTTTAAAAGAGCATGGTGCAAAATCGGCACCCTACGAAACCTATAAATTCCCTGGTTACACATGCATTAGCGTAAATAACGAAGCCGCGCACGGCATTCCTTCTGCGGATAAAATATTACAAGAAGGTGATTTAATTAATATTGATGTGTCGGCAGAGTTAAACGGGTTTTGGTCGGATAATGGTGGCTCCTTTGTAATGGGAAAAGACATTCATCATCATCAAGTCCTTGTGGATGCTTCAAAGCAAATATTGCATAAAGCCATTCATTATATCAAAGCAGGCATAAAGGTTTGTGATGTGGGCGATATAATAGAGATGGCAGCTATCGAGAGAGGTTATGTGGTTATTGAAAACCTGGCTGGACATGGTGTTGGAAATAGCTTGCACGAAGCGCCAGAGGAAATATTAAACTACAAAGACGAAACCAACCAAGAGGTATTTAAAAAAGGTATGACGGTGGCCATAGAGACCTTTATTGCTACGCATTCAAATACGGCTGAGCAATTAGATGATGGCTGGACCTTAGTAGGTAACAAAGGCGGTTATGTTGCCCAACACGAGCATACAATATTAGTTACCGATGAAGAACCAATCATTCTGACCACATCAAATGGAATATGGGATTAATACGTTGGTCTTTCTCCTATCGTTTTAAGATAAGCAGCATGAATACATAAAACAAATCGTGCTTTGTATCCAATTTTCTCTATACAACATTGTAAGTATAGCCTGTAAGGCTGTTAGGTATCAGCATAGGGTGATAACCCTATGAATTAAGCACCTTGTAAATGGAGCGCTGTAAGTGCGATGGATATATTAAAAGCAATACCGCTAAAACGGTCAGGCTTTCAGCCTTACTTTT
>NZ_LXYE02000038.1 GCF_001659685.2 Labilibacter marinus | reverse complement strand
ATTCTAGGCGGGTATTTTTATATTTGACAAAGTGTCAAAATCAATTAAAACATTACATCATGAAGCTAAGGTCGATATATTTTGTTCTTATTTTTAACCTAATGATTTTTGCTCATGCTAATATGTGGGCTCAGCAGCAAGAAAATACATATTTAAATATTAAATCGTATGGAGCTAAAGGTGATGGTATTTCCGACGATACGCCTGCCTTGTTAAAAGCTATGGAGGCTGCTACACAATCAGAAGGAACGGTTTACTTTCCGCACGGTAATTATGCTATTCATCCCGTTCAGGTGCCTAGTCATATTACTTTATTAGGGCATTCGGCTTGGGCTTATGAAAATAAGGATAAGAGAGATGAAGACTTTGAAGGAAAAACCTTTTTAAGCGCTTTGTCAGGAGATGCTCGTGCTTTACTTGATTTAGGTAATAATAGAGGAATACGTATTCTTGGATTAACCATTAACGGAAATCATCAGGGAAAACGCATGCATGGCATTTATGCCCGTCACTCGCAATGTGAGCAATATAATTGTATTGAGGATTGTCGTATTCAGCATTTTACGGGATCAGGAATTCGTTTGGAACGCTCTTGGGTGTTTTCTATTCGTCGTTGTTTGCTCATGTTTAACGACGAACATGGTGTAGACCTAACGGGAGGTTACGATGGTTGGATTATAGATACACAATTAACAGCCAATAAAGGAGCTGGTTTGTTTGCCCGTGGCGAAGCTCGCGAAGGAATGGCGGAAGATCAGATTAAAGACCTTAAGTTTTTTGGCACGGCATCAGTGATGGTAACAGCCAATCGTATAGAATGGAATAAAGAAGGAGGGATACTTTTAAAAGGTTCTAACTCTATGCAAATAACAGGCTGTTCTATCGACCATAACTTTGGGCCAGGAATTAGAATGGTAAATAGTATTGGCAATACTATTACAGGAAATATGGTAAGGAGCAATGGTGCGCAAAAGCAAGGAGATTGGTGTAGTCAAATATGGCTTGAGAATTGTAAAGGAACCAGTGTTACAGGTAATTCCTTATGGGGATGGTACAATCGTAAAGAAGGTTCGTTTACCTATCCTTTTCCATATTACGGTATTATAGCTAAAGACCTTAATGGCTGTGTTATTTCGCAAAATGCCATGTACCATAGCTCTAGTAAGGAAGGGGTTAGTGATAGGGGAGGAAACAAGAATTCAATCATTACCCAAAATGCCTATGTAAAACCAAATATCAAGCAGTTTGAAGGCGGTTTTTCTTTAGTAGAAGAGTAAAGCATTGATGAATCCATAAAACGATCATAAAAATATATAGCATGAAAGTAATCTACTTTTTATCCATCTTACTTTTAACCACCACCCTAAGTGCCCAAACGGTTTTCGAAGAGGACTTTGAAGACAAAATAACGGGATTAGATTTAACCACCGAAGCATATGTGCTTTCTCACAAAGATTCCTATACTGGAACGGTGACAGCTGTGGTTACTGAAAATACAGGAAATAAGTTTGCCCGAATGGTGGCCGATGTAAATGCAGGTGCCGATATGCAAATGGCCAAGACTATAAGTGTAGAGGCCGGTAAAACTTACTTGTATAGTGTTGAAAGTAAAGGCCCTTTTAAAAGGCAGCTACGCGTTTTATCTATGGATGATGATATTTTAGCTTCGTCACCAGATTATAAACCAACCAACGATACCGAAGGTCAGGAATGGAAAAGCATGGAGATTAGCTTTACTGTGCCTTCAGGAGCCACACAGGTTAAAATTGCCTTTTTACATTACTGGGCGGGTACTATTGATATAGATAATTTTAAAGTGGAGCAAACTACGCGTCAAACCGCTTATTATGTAAGTAGCTCTGAAGGAAATGATGATAATATAGGTACTGAAGATGAACCTTGGCTAACGCTGGAAAAAATTAGTGCAGTTACTTTAATGCCCGGTGATACCGTTTTGTTTAAGCGTGGCGATGAGTTTAAAGGACACTATTCGGTCAGTGGTTCTGGAAGTGTAGAAGACCCTGTACTGATTACTGCCTATGGCGATGGAGATAAACCTATCATCAACGGACAAGTAGGAACAGAAGCAGGAGGTGATTATCAGGAGGCCATTAGAATAGAGAACTGCGACAATATTATTATGGATGGTATTGAAGTTAAAAACGACCGATTGGTTACTAGGTCTGGCGTAAGAGATACAGATGCGTTTGGTATTTCTATTCACAATAGCAGCGATAAAACCATGAAAAACTTTGTTTTTCGCAACTTGACTGTTAAGGATGTTTTTGCGGTTCAGCCCATGTTGAGTCACGAAGATTTTGATGCTATTCAAGTATCGGGTATCAGGTTTACTAGTGCTAGAAATACCGTTGAAGGAAAAGAGAAAACCATTGATGGCATATTAATAGAAGATAGCTATTTTGCCAATTTACAGCGTTTAGGTATCCAGTTTAAAGGAGGAGGAGCTGCAGAGGGTATTGGGAATGATTCCATCAATAGAATCATGAATATTGAGGTGCGCAACAATGAGTTTTATTATAACGGAGGAACGGCGGTATTGCCCAATGGTACTTATAACTGTATCATCGAAAATAATATTTTTGACCACCCAGGAGCAGATACAGACCCTCGTATGCCTGCTCGCGGAAGTTCTGTTTGGACATACAAAGCCATGAATACTGTGGTGCAATATAATATGTGTTTAAGTACGCGTGGTTATCTCGACTCGTACGGAATACATATTGACAAGCATAATACCAACACCTTTGTGCAATATAATTATATGGACGACTGTATTGGTGGTTTCGTAGAAATATTGGCCGATAATATAGATGCGGTGTACCGTTTTAATGTGAGCGTGAATAGTGGTTTTAGATATACCGAAGGTGTTTCGGATTGGAAAGCGGGTAGTAGTACCATATATATTTATTCCGATAGGTGGACAGAGCCTGACCAGTCTGGTTTGATGTTAAGCGATGGCGTATATGTATATAATAATACAGTGGTTATAGATAAACCTTTTACCACAACTTTTAGTGCCGATGCCAATAATATGTTTATATATAACAATATTTTTTCGTCAACTAATGGTGCTACCATGGGGCATTTGCAATGTACCGTCCGCGAAGAGTCTCAATTAAGCATGACCCATAATTTATACGAAGGAGATGTGAATACTGCCTGGGTAGATATGGATGCTAGTCCTGTACAAGGAGACCCAAAATTTACGGGTGAAGGAGAGGATAAAATGCCTTTTGAACTAACAGCTGGTAGTCCAGCGATTGACGCAGGTACTAATATTACAGGACCAGAGGTCAATAATGCAGGGTATAGTGTATTTAAAGATTTAACACCTTATCCAACGGTAGACTTTTACGGAAACCCGATTGACCTAGCATCTGGTAAAGTAAATATTGGAGCTTTTAATGGCAAGCCAGAAGATGTTTCTGTGGTAGAACAAGTGTCTGGTAGTAACAATTGGTTGGTGTATCCTAACCAAGATAACACGGCATTTCTAATTACCAACAAAGGTGATTACTCTGGCGATATAAAAGTATCTTTATTTAGCCTAAGTGGTAAGTTAATTCAGCATAACAAACAAAGCATAGACCCATCTAATCATAGCTTTAGTATGGATATCAATGACAATATAAGCAACGGTATTTATATTTTAAGCTTTACTGGCGATGGAATATCACATAGCAGAAGAATAGTATTGTACCGATAAGAAACCGATTTAGTAATTTACTAGATTCATTCAGGCAAAAGGTTAGTTCGTAAGAGCTGACCTTTTGTTTTTTAATAATGTGTGATAATATTTTATTGAGTTAACATATAATCAATATTATTCTTGGCTATATAGTGTGTATTATGCATCTTTAAGCTTGATAAAAGAAAAATAACAACTCCTGACGTGGTTTTATTAGGTAGTTGTGTGCCATAAAAAACGTATGAGAAATATAGTATATATATTAGTTCTTTTTGTAATATCAAGCTGTGGAATAGAACGAAAAGAAAAACCAGGTAGACAAGTAATTCCAGATTCATTAGTAATAAACCAAATTTCAATAAAAGATTATGATAGCATCTTACCTCAAATAACTATTGGAGACTTTTGTCTGTGTCAAACAAATTTATCAGAACTTGAATACAAAGGTTATAACTTTACAGAAATAGATATAGAGGATTATTATTATCTTAAAAGTTGTCGAAGTAATAACTCTGATGTTGATTTTTACAAGGGTTTCATTTCGGATAGTATAAAAGGAGTAATATTTCGAAAAGAAGAAAATTCAGATATTATAAATAAAATAAGATTAACAAAGGATTTCGAGGGAACATTACCCAATGGACATTTTATAAAACTTGCAGATTTAAACTTAAATGACCTTAAAACCGAATTGAATGGTTTTAAATGGCAATCTAAGGACTGTTCTGATTATTGGAACTATACTAATGACACATTACGTATTTTTATTAAAATGATTCAAAGTAAACCTCGATATCCAATTGATGAAGAATTCTATTCTAAGCAACCGATTGAAGCAATTGAAATGGTATTGTCATGTTACTCTATTTATGGACCAGAATATGTAAGCAATGGTTTAGTTTATCAAAAACCTAAATACGCACCTTTAAAAGATACTCATTTAAATTGTAGTTATATGTTTTTTCGGTCTGACTTTGGGACTAAAATAAAAGAAGCGATAAGTTTTGGAAAAAAGACCAACATTGAATATTTAAAACTTGGTAAAAGGTTAGAATACAATTTTCAACATCAATTGATTTTGGAAGAATACTATGACAATAAAGGAAGGTTAATTCGGAAAGATAAATTACGGCACACAACACGTGCTCATAAATAATTGCCGTTTAGCAGGTTATTCAAGGGTTGTAACACGCAGTAAGTTCAGAGCAACAGGACAGGGAGGCAACCCGCAATCGGCAACTATTCATAGCACCATACGTTAGGCACTATAGAGACAAATTAATGACAAAAAAGAAAAATCAACATTTTGTTCCTCAGTTTTATTTAAGAAGATTCACGAAAACATCAAAATCTCCGTACATAGATTTATTTAATTGTACTAGCCAAAAAATTATTTCAAAAGCAGCCATAAAGAAGCAAGCTTCAATTAGTAATTTTTATGACAATGATAATGTAGTTGAAGATGCTTTGAGTATGATTGAGGAAGAAACAGCTAAATGTTTGGTAAAGATTGATAAAATGAATAATCTCCCAAAATTAGTATCTGAACGAACTACAATTATTGCATTTATTTTATTTCAGGAAGCACGTACTAAATCAAATGGAATAAGAGTTGATTCTAATATTAATAAAGTATACAAGAGAGCTTTCGAAGGAAATTCAGAAATTGGAGATTTTCTTAATAACCATAAAATAGCAGTAGAGAAACCTGCTTCGTTTGCTTTGAGAGTTACAGCAAAACAAATTCTATTGGCGATAGACCTAAAAATAAAGCTTATAAATAATGAAACTAAACAAGACTTTATTACGTCAGATAATCCTGTTTTGAAATACAATCAATTTTTAGAGAATAGAAAAGTTCATGGTGGAATAACTGGGGTTGGAGTAAAAGGGATACAGTATTTTTTTCCTATAGATTCAAAGAAATGTTTGATATTATATGATGGAGAAACTTATTCTATAGGCAGTCGTTTTTCAAATAGGATAATTATTAAATCAGAAAAGGAGATTGAATCAATTAACATACTTCAAATTTTAAATTGTCAAGATAACATATATTTTAATGAAGGTACAAATATTGAATACATAAAGAGTATCTATGGTAAATCAATGCATTTTGAAAAAGCAGGAGTAACTAAAGTAGACAAACACCCTCAAAAAGATAATTTTATGGGGAACGGCAATTTAATTCATTCTTATACGACAGATCTGAAAATAAATCTAAATTTATCATTTATAAGAGAAACCAAAAGAGCGAAAAAATATAAGCTAGGGAATAAGGCATGTCATCCGAGAAATAAAAAATTTGAGAATACTACAGTGCCTAACACGTGGTAATATGGCTTGGTAGGGAATGTGTCAATTCGACACGGTCGAATCTCGTGCAAGCTTTTGGCTCGGCCGTACAAAATACATGAGAATTTGATAGATGGTGATTTATTACCTTCTATTGGTAACTAAAAGTAATAGATATAGGTAAATGAATGAAACAATTAAAAAGAGAATAAAACAAAGGAGTGACTCTGAATTATTACTTATGATTGAAAAGCACAATGATTACCAGAAAGGTTTTGTTTTGGCTGCACATTATGAGTTAAAGGCAAGAAATATAGATTTTGATGAAACAGAGACACTTAAAATTATTGAAACTTCAAAAGTTAAAAAACAGGCTGTCGAGGATGAAATAAAAAGGCAGAAAATAGTTATTAAAACTTTACCTTCAAAAGTGAAAATTGCTAGAGTTTTGATATATGTATCTGTTGCTTTAAGGATTATAAAGATGCTCTTGGTTGAGAGTTATTTTGGGAATGGAGCAATTGAGATTCCTTATCTACCAGATATTTTCAGCATTGCAAGTTTAATTTTCATTGATCAGGTTTTTATAAAAGGACATTTTAAAATCAGGTTGATTTTTTTAGTTGGTTTTATTTTGAACACATACATAGCAATTAGATTCATGCTAGGACTAGAATTACCATTGATGTCTACTTTGATTTATATTCTTCATATTTTAATGAAATTGTTTGCTTTGATATTATTATTTAGTAAGCCAGTAAATCAGTGGATAGATGAATTAACTAAGCCTAAAGATGTGTAAAATACAGTGCGCGGATTGTGCTATATTTAGGCAATAAAACTTTTACTTAGTGTCTGTATAATGGGATAAGGAAGTGCTCTGAAATGCGCGGCGCCTCTTAAACTATCCGTAAGCTTCAGCATAAAAGCAAATATATATATGAAAACAGTAACATATTCTATATACGCTTCTAATAAATGCAGAACATAAAGGTTTTATTAGTATGGATTTACAGCAGATTGTAATTGTGTTTTTGTTTAATTTATTATTGACTATAGGAATAATTGCTCTAAGACACAGGATTAAATTAAAGAACAAATAATAACTCACCCACTAATAAACACCTTAAATCAATGAAACGCTATTTATTATTGTTGATCATTACCATTAGTACTTTTTGCTCTGCACAAAAGGAGCGCGCGGTTTTCCCTGCAACTACCATGGTAAATGATGTTATGTACAAAGACAGTAAGTTTAATCGATTAAATATTGGCTGTGGATTTCTGCTTAAATATAAAACAGACACTTTTGCTATAACCGCCAAGCATATCATTATTGTGGCAAAAACAGATGCCATGAAGACCACAAATTTTGAAGGCGATTTAAAAGAGTGGAGAATGTATCGTAAGGACGACAAGCAGCAATATGTTACCATGGGTGAGCTTATAAACAAAGATACCACCGACTCGCTTACTTGGGATTTTATGATGAGTGCAGAGAACTATTATGACTTCTTAATTTTCAAGATAAAATCAAATCATTCTAATATTACACCACTGGAATTAAGTACTGAAAAACCCGAGTTAGGTGATACTTTATATAATTTAGGTTGGTCGTATAATGATAAAGAAGGTCCTCAAAGGGTTTATAAATATACCTTTCACGAATCGAAAGGACTACGCTTTAATATGCGCAAAATTATTGCTCCTAAAAATGGAGGAGGATTAAGTGGTTCACCAGTTATAAATACAGACGGTAAAGTAGTCGGCATTATTTCAGGAATGGACCAAGATCCCGTAACCAAGGAAGAATTCTCTTCGCCACGGCACATCGATTACTTGATAAAATTCTTTGAAGAATATTACAAGAATAAAGAATAGAAGAGTTTAGTAATGAACCTAGATTAAAAAACATTCCATGAGATATTTTCTTTTAATACTGTTTTCAATAAGTATTTTTGGCTTTATTAATGGTCAGGAAGCCGAAAAGCAAGAGATTGTAATAGGACATTTAGATAAAGTATATTCAGATTCATTAGCGCAGTGGCGTGAGCTATACATACACTTACCTAAGAGTTATAAAAAGGAGACGTTTAAGAACAAGAAGTATCCTGTTGTGTATTTGTTGGATGGCGAAATGCACTTTGATTATACCGCTGGTATGATTGAGCATCTGAGCGCATTTAATGAGCGCACAGCTATTCCTGAAATGATTATAGTTGGAATTAAGAATAAGAATAGATGGAAGGACTTAACTCCTGAAAAAGATCCATTCTTTAAGATAGAAACAGGAGGCTCAGAAAAGTTTACTCAATTCCTTGAAGATGAAGTGATGCCTCATGTGCATGAAAAGTATAGAACAAGTGGTAAGAATTCAATTGTGGGACATTCCTTAGGTGGTCTGTTTGTGATTCATACTATGATGAATTCTCCAAAACTGTTTGATAACTATCTGGCGATAGATCCGTGTTTATGGTGGTTAAGTAATAAGTACTTGACAGATTACTTAGCGCGCTTTGATAAAACAGACCTGAATGACAAAAAGCTATATTTTGCCATAGCCAATAGTTTATTATCAGGAACAGATACAACTACCATTAGGAATGATACCACAGTAGACTCCTATCATATGAGATCTATGTTAACGTTTAAGGACGATTTTTATAAGTGTAGCATGAATCACCTCAAAGTAAAATCTAAATTTTATGAAGACGAGACCCATGGTTCATTACCTTTGATTGCCACCTACGATGCCTTAAAGTTCTTTTATGATGATAGAAGGAAGATTCAGCATAAAGGAAAATAGTTTTATATTGAAAGGTAAATAAATGTAGAAGTACAGGTAATCGACATAATAGAAACAAAGAATTATATAATACTCAAGATGCAACATACTATAGAGAATGAAAAGCTGATTTGTATCATCGAATCCAATGGAGCAGAAATACGTTCTTTAAAAAACAAAGAAACGGGAGAGGAGTATATTTGGCAGGTTAACCCGAGTATATGGGGAAGTAGTTCGCCAGTTTTATTTCCGGCCATAGGCAATATTAAAGACGAAAAGATAGAATATAATGGCGAAGCTTACGCCATGCCCAAACATGGTATTATCAGAAATAATGATAAACTGATTTTTGAGCAGGTAAGTGTTTCGCAGTGCTCATTTTCATTAACAAGCTCTCACGAAACTCTCAAGCAATATCCTTTTAAATTTTCTTTTACGGTGGAATATACCTTAGTGGAGAAACGTTTAATCATGAATTATAGCATCAAAAACCAAGATCAGGTAGCTATGTATTTTGCCTGTGGTGGCCATACAGCCTATGCTTGTCCTTTAAATGATAACACACAGCTTTCGGATTATGTCATTGAGTTTCCTGATGCGGTAAGTTTGGAAACAGTTGTTTTGGGTACTTCAGGTTTATTGACCGATGAAAAACGAAAGATAACAACTTATGATACTTTACTTCCTCTTTCTGATACTTTGTTTAACGAGGATGCTTTAATATTTATGGATGTTGATTTTGATTGGGTACGTCTGCGCAAGCAGAATGAAGAAAAAGGTATTGTAGTTCGTTTTACTAACTATCCAAATTTAGCCTTATGGTCTAAACCAGGTGCTGATTTTGTATGCATAGAACCTTGGTTAGGTGTAACGGACCGAGAAGATGAGCCAACTGAAATTAGTAAAAAGTCAAGGTATAAAAAGCTTGATGTAGGAGGTTGTTTATCTTTTGCCATAGAAACGGAAATAGAGTAGCAAGGGAACCTGCGTAAAATAGAATGGATTAGCAAGAGTAGTTACTTCATAATAGTAGAGTACCTACTTCTTAAATTTATTTTTTCAAAACAATTGAAAATCATATATTGATGCTTTATACTTTAATCAATCAGCAATGATAAACGATTTATTAAGTTCCTTCATTACTTTTTTCACTGTAATTGATCCTATTGGAACAGTACCAGTATTTATTGCGGTAACTGCTCTAGCTAGTCCCGAAGAAAGAAAAAAAATGGCTCGCAAAGCATCTTTAACGGCAGCTGGGGTGCTATTGTTTTTTATAATATTGGGTGAAGTAATCTTGTCTGCCATTGACATTCCATTAGAAGGATTTCAAATAGCAGGTGGTATTGTACTGTTTCTTTTTGCTCTTACAATGATATTCGGAGAAAGTAAACCAGAAGAAGAGCTTTCTCATATTAACAAGAAGGATGATAAATCTATTTTCCCCTTAGCTATGCCGTCTTTGGCTAGTCCTGGAGCTATTATGGCAGCCATCCTCCTAACCGAGAATACAAAGTTTAATATAGTACATCAATCCTTAACTACCTTAATGATGTTGTTGGTAATTGGCATTGCTTGGTTGTTGATGGTGCTATCTGCTAAAATATTCAAGTACATCGGAAATAGCGGTGCTGCCATTATTAGTCGTATTATGGGATTAATATTATCGGCCGTAGCGGTTACCAATGTATTAGAGGGATTTAAAAATTATTTTGGATTATAGATAGTTAATTAAGAAGAAGCTAGGATATAATTTATTGCTGCATTATTATAATATTACATAGGAAATATATTGATTGATAATAAATAACTTTTATCTTTATGAGGTAAAATATATTTATTATCAATTATAATCAAACTTAAAATGAGAAAAGTAATTGGCACATTATTGTTCGCTTCCTTTTTAGTTGGCTCATGTAAAAACGAGCAAACTATAATTAATGAGGAAATTATTGATTTAGTACAAGCTAAGTCAACGCATATAAATATGCGAATTCCAAATGGAGATAGTGAAAATCTTCAATTATCTGATGAAACAGGTTTAAAGGCTGGAGCGCTAGAATTTGTAAGTGTTATTAATCAGGGAGACACTGTTTATTGGCAGATTGATGAAGCCAGTAATATTCGTACTATTGAAGATATTATTCTTATTAATGAGGATGTTGAAGATGTTTTTAAGAACGGGCTTATTTTTAACGAGGACAAAACAACGTGTTATGCTGTAATATCTAAAAACATAGATGGAACAGTAAAATATGATATACAGTATATAACAGAGGATGGTATTTTAGTAAGAGTAGATCCAACTATGAAGGTTAAGATAATAAAGCCACCGAAAAGAGAATAGTTTTTTGAGCAAAAAAAATCCCCGATCAATAAATGGTCGGGGATTTCTTTTTATGAAGAGTTTCTTACATTCTTCTCTCTTTAATTCTGGCTTTTTTACCAGTAAGGTCACGTAAATAGTAAATACGTTTTCTACGTACTTTACCATAACGGTTCACCTCAATTTTTTCAATAAAAGGAGAATTTAATGGAAAAATTCTTTCAACACCTTGGTTTCCAGACATTTTTCTAACGGTAACAGTTTTTGCGCTACCTGAACCTTTTACTTGAATAACAACACCTTTAAAGATCTGGATACGCTCTTTGTTACCCTCTTTAATTTTGTACGAAATTGATACGGTGTCTCCTGCTCCAAAAGAAGGTTGTTCTTTTGATTCAGTTTTAAATGCTTCTTCGGCAATTTTAATTAAATCCATTTTTAAAATATGATTGCATTTAACAAATACATGCAATATTACGTGAACTTTCTGTTCAATAAGAGATTACATGCAGATTATTTTATAATCGAGCGCAAAGATAGAGTTTTTGTTGAAATAATAAAAAAATATCCATTTCTTTTTGTAACTCAATACATTAATGATCGTATAAACATATAAACGAAATATAATGGAGCAAAGGTACTAAATACCTCTCAGTACATAAGCTTCTCTTTCTTCAAAAGAAAAACTCATTGCTGAGTAGGTTCAATATATTATTAACCGCTTAAGTTTTGAGTTATGATACCTAAAAAAAATAACATAGCAGATTTAGAGCATAAACGCTCCTTGTTTTTTGAAGTTGGTTTTGTGCTTAGTTTAGGCCTAGTTTTATTTATGATGGAATTAAACTTTGTCGCAAAGGATTCCTCTTCTATTGTGGAAGGAGGTGAAGTAATTCCTGAACAAGAAATGGTGCCCATTACAAGGCAGGAACAACAAATTCAACCACCACCTCCAAAATTAGTAGTTGCTTCTGACATCATTAATATTGTTGATGACGATGTAATTATTGAAGAAGAATTAGAAGTGTTTGATAGCGAAACGGATGAAAATCAAATGGTTGAGTTTGTTGATTTAATGATTCCTGAACAGGAGGAAGATGAGGAAGAGCCTATATTTGTTATCGTTGAACAAATGCCCATCTTTAGACCGGATATTTGTAATACATCAAAGGAAGGAAATAGAGAATTAATGAAATATATTGCTGTGGCGATAAGATATCCTGTTATAGCTGCAGAAAATGGAGTAGAAGGTAAGGTTTACGTTACTTTTGTGGTATCACCCATAGGAGCTGTAACAGATGTTCGTATTGCTAGAGGAGTTAATGCTGCATTAGATAAAGAAGCTATTCGTGTAATAGAAAACCTGCCTAATTTTGCCCCAGGTAAACAAAGGGGTAAGGCTGTACGGGTTCAATATTCCGTTCCTATCAATTTTATGTTGCAATAATTTTTTACAGATATGGCAATAAACTATTCATTAACTTACTTTCTAAAATCAGTACTCTCAAATATTTTATCAGCAGAACCTGCAATAAACCCTTGAAATAAATGACCATTGCTAAGCGGAAATCTTTGAGCAAATTCGTAATAACAAGCGGGTACCTCAAAAATATCTTCTGTAAAAGCAATATTTACTTTATCGGCCAAAATACTCGACTGCTTTAAAAATTGTTCTTTACTACCTTTAATTATACCCCCAGATGCGTTTAGTACAAAATTATTTTCTAATATATATTCATTAAAATCTTCTAGACTAGTTAAATTGTTTAGATGATTTATGAATATGGTAAAGTGGTTGGCTCTAAAACCAAAAACATACATCCAAGCAGCATATTCTGATTCTTCTCTTAGTTGTTGATATTTTTTGTAATTGGGAGTAAAGCCCATGTTATTTGCAAAAATAATATCAGGGTGTTGCGGTAATTTGTTTAATATATATTGATAGTGCTCATTAATAAGCATCTGGTTAGCTTTGGATAGTTCAGATACTTCTAATTGACTGATAAAAATTTTGGGTGCATTCGGAAAATCTTCGTTTTCGTAGTGATTTGCTGTTAATTTTTTTTCTTTAAATCGATAATTTCCCTTTACTTTGTAGCCTCTAACTTCAAAAGCTTTGGCAAGCACATTAATGTTGATTTGTGGTAAATTGTATGTTCTAAATGCAATGTGGTCATTTACAATAGTTTCATTTCTATTTTTTAATAGTGTATGAATTTTATCAACGGAAGGATTTAATGATTTGTAATCATCAAATAGTCTCGAAAAAATAGCTTGCAAGTCCATCTTATTTTTTATTAAAAGTTAAGAAAAATATAACTGGAATTCAAGCATTGGTAACTTAAGTTGTCATTTGCCGTTTATCTCAGTTTATAATTTCAAGGATTGATAAAACGCATATTATTGTCGAGATATAATAAATAATTTTGTACTAATAAACTTATAATAACATACCTGTAATGGAATTCATTAACAAACTTAAAGCAAAAGCACAACAAGACATTAAAAGAATTGTGCTTCCTGAAGGATTAGAAGAAAGAACGCTTAAAGCTGCCGACACTATTATTAGTGAAGGTTTTGCTGAGATTATCTTAATAGGTAATCCTGAAGTAATTAAGGAAAAGGCTCTTCAGTTTAATTTAGGTAACATTGATAAAGCTACTTTAGTTGATCCTGAAAATCATGATAAAAAAGAAGAGTATATCAATTTGTTAGTGGAGTTAAGAAAAAGTAAAGGTTTAACACGCGAACAAGCAGAAAAATTGGTTGTTCAGCCGCTTTACTTATCAACTTTAATGATAAAAAATGGAGATGCAGATGGAGAGGTAGCTGGTGCTGAAAATTCTACTGGCGATGTATTAAGACCTGCTTTTCAAATTGTAAAAACATTACCAGGTATTAAAGTAGTTTCAGGTGCATTTATTATGATTTTACCTACTGATGAATTTGGTGAGAATGGTATGTTAGTATTTGCAGATGGAGCTGTTCATCCAGACCCAACAGCTAGTGAGCTTGCTGAAATAGCTGTAGTTACAGGTAGAACAACAAAATCTATTGTTGGTATTGAGCCACGTGTGGCTATGCTAAGTTTTTCTACCAAAGGAAGTGCAAAGCATGCAATGGTGGATAAGGTAGTTGAAGCTACACGCTTAGCTAAGGAGATGGATCCAAACTTAAAAATTGATGGAGAACTTCAGGCTGATGCTGCTATTGTAGAGGCTATTGGAGCAAAAAAAGCGCCAGGAAGTGAAATTGCGGGTAAAGCAAACGTATTAGTATTCCCTAATCTAGAAACAGGTAATATTTGTTATAAGTTAGTTCAAAGAATGGCACATGCAGAGGCTATAGGGCCTGTATTACAAGGTATGGCTGCTCCAATTAACGACTTATCTCGTGGATGTTCGGTAAGTGATATCGTAAACTTGGTGGCTATTACGGCTAATCAGGCGGCAGGTTTAGTATAAATATTTAATTTGAAGTATTATCATTAACTTCAATGTTAGTCTTGTAATAACAAAATCAATATAAATGGCTGAAATTTTAGTAGAACCTATAGAAGGTTATGCGCTAAGTAAGGACAAGAAAAAAGGGACAACGCTTTTTTCAAAAGTCGGAGTTATAGGTTGCGGTAAAGAGGGGCAAAGTATTGCTCGTATCGCAAGCTGGCACGGCATGGAAGTTGTATTCTTGGAGTTAAGCGAAGAGAAAATTGAGAGTGCAATTACCAATATTGGTAAAGAGTTAGACAATAGAATTGAAAACTGGGGTTTAACTTCTAGCGAGAAAAAGGCCATCATGAGCCGAATTAAAGGAACTGTTGATTACAAAGATTTAGCAGATTGTGACTTTGTAATTGAGGCTATCCGTTCTGATTCTAATACGGCTTATCGTAGTATTGATGAGCGTAAAGAAGTATTTACAAAAGTTGAAGAGATTGTTAGAGAAGATACGATCATCGCAACTAACTCTACAACAATTATCATTACAGAACTAGCCTCTGAAATGAAGAAACCAGAAAGATGTATTAGTTTACACTTTTTTGTGACTTCGCCAGAAGCTAAAATTATTGAAGTTGTAAAAGGATTATATACTTCAGAAGATGTATATAATAAGGTATGTACCTTCGTTAAGTTAATCAACCGCGATGTTATTCCTGTAGAGGAATCTGCTGGATTGGTTAGTGTGCGCTTGTATGTAACGCTTTTAAATGAAGCTTGTCAGGTATTAATGGAAGGCATTGCAACAATGGCTGACATTGATAAAACAATGAATATAGGTCTGGGTATGAGATTCGGACCATTTAGAACTGCTGATATTATTGGTTTAAGTAAAATTTCTAGATGGATGGATAATTTATATGAAGAGTTTGGTAACTCTAAATATAAACCTAATCCGTTAATTAAACGATTAGTGAGAGCTAAGCATCTAGGAAAACAAACTGGAGAAGGTTTTTATAAGTACGATGACAATGGCAATATTATAACTGAATAGTTTGCCAATTATTAAACAGAAAGAAATTAAACCAATGAAGATATTAGTTTTAAATTGTGGAAGTTCCTCAATTAAATATCAGTTGTTCAATATGGATGATAATGGTCATGATGTATTGGGTAAAGGAGGCGTTGAAAAAATAGGACTTAAGGGGTCATTTTTGAAGCACGAAAAAGAAAACGGAGAAAAAGTATTACTTGAAGGTGAAATTTTAGATCATCAAACAGGTATTGACTATATTTTAGGAGTACTATCTAGTAAAAAGCACGGATGTATTTCAAACCTTGAAGAAATTGATGCTGTTGGGCATAGAGTTGTTCATGGTGGTGAAACATTTAACTCAAGTGTATTTATTACAAATGAGGTGGTGGATAAAATGAATGAGTGTATTGATTTAGCTCCACTTCATAATCCGCCAAACTTAAGTGGTATTTCGGCAATTGAGCAACTGTTACCAAGTGTACCTCAGGTAGGTGTGTTTGATACGGCTTTCCACCAAACAATGCCAAAGCATGCTTACATGTATGCACTTCCGTATTCTTTATATCAAAAATATGGAATTCGTCGTTATGGTTTCCACGGAACTAGTCATAAATATGTATCAGCAAGAGCTTGTGAAATTTTAGGTTTAGATTATTCTAAAACTAAGGTTATTTCTTGTCACTTAGGTAATGGAGCATCTATTGCAGCTATTAAAAATGGGCAGTCTGTAGATACATCAATGGGTTTTACGCCAATTGAAGGTTTAATAATGGGTACGCGTGCAGGTGATTTAGACATTGGTGCAGCTACTTACATTATGGACAAGGAAATGATTGGTACAAAATCTGCCAGCGTACTATTTAATAAGCAAAGTGGTATGTTAGGAATTACAGGTGTGTCATCGGATATGCGTGAGGTAGAAGCAGCTAAAGCTGAGGGTAATAAGCAAGCTATTCTTGGATTGGATATGTATTATTACCGTATTAAAAAGTATATCGGTTCGTATGCTGCTGCAATGGGCGGAGCTGATGTTATTCTTTTTACTGGAGGTATTGGCGAAAATGGTATCGAAACCAGGTTTAATATCTGTTCTGATATGGAATATATGGGTATTGAAATGGATACCGATAAAAATGAAACAAGAGGTGATGAAGCTGTAATTAGTTCAGATAGTAGTAAAGTAACTGTAATGGTTGTGCCTACAGATGAAGAATTGGTTATTGCAAAGGACACAAAACAAATTGTTGAAGAATTAGCGAGTAGATAGTTTTACAACGTAAAATATTTAAAGAGACGCACTTTTTATGAGTTGCGTCTCTTTTTTTTGCTTATAAAAGTCATTTTTATACTTGATTTGCTAGCGTAATTTAGTGTACTTCGAAAAGAGAATTTTAATGGTAAAAAAAATAGAGGTCTATGTTTAAAAAATTATCAGATCTAGAGCGTTTAATCAGCAAGAATAAAATTGTTAGAACTTTAGCTCTTGCCGTGTCGCAAGATCAGTATTCATTAAATGCGATCCATAAAGCATATAAAGTAGGAATTGTAAATCCTATATTAATTGGAGACGAAGTCTTAACACGAGATATCATCAAAGAAAAAGGTTATGACTTTGATGGTGCCGTATTTATCAACGAATTGGATCATCAAAAATGTGTGGAGATAGCAGTTAAGTTGGTACATAATGATGAAGCACAAATTTTAATGAAGGGTAAAGTTGCTACTCCAGAATTGCTAAAAGGCGTATTGAATAAGGAATGGGGTTTACGTACAGGTACCTTGTTGTCTCACTTTGCTTTGTTTGAAGTAAATACCTATCATAAATTAATAGCTATAACAGATGTAGCTATGAACATTGCCCCAAATCTTAAGGATAAGATAGCTATTGTGAATAACTCTGTAGGTTATTTAAATAAGATGGGTATCGCTAAACCTAAAGTAGCGGTTTTGGGTGCTATAGAAATGGTAAATGAAAGCATGCAAGCTACTTTAGATGCCGCTTTATTGTCAAAAATGAATCAGCGCGACCAGATTAAAAACTGTATTATTGATGGTCCATTGGCTTTTGATAATGCAGTTAGTTTTGAAAGTGCTAAAAACAAAAATATTAAAAGTGCAGTTGCTGGTGATACAGATTTATTGTTAATGCCAGATATTGAAGTAGGTAATGTTTTGTATAAAACGCTGGTGTTTTTTGCAAAGGCTAAGGTAGCATCGGTGGTTCTTGGTGCTAAAAAACCCATTGTATTAACTTCCCGGAGTGATTCCGAAGAATCTAAATATCATAGTATCTTATTAGCTGCATTAGCTTAATTTAAGGATTAGTATGAGACCAGTGTCAAGACTTTCCGAGCTTCCAGAAATAGTCATTTCTTTAAACAAAAGGTTTAAAGTAGCTGTGGTTATGGCCGAAGACAAAAACACGATTGAAGCAGTAATTGCGGGAATATTAAATGGTTTCTTGAAACCTATATTTATTGGTAATAAGCAATTGATTATTTCTTTAATACCTGATGAGCTGTTGCTTAATGAAAATGCTTTTGATATTGTGGAATGTGAAGACCCAAAGGAAGCTTCAGATTTGGCTGTCGATATGGTGAACAATGGAGAGGCGGATATCTTAATGAAAGGTCTAATTAATACAGATATTTTCTTAAAGTCGGTATTGAATAAGGAAAAAGGATTGATGAAGGAGGAGGGAGTGCTCAGTTATGTTTGCGCCCTGGAACTTCCAGCATATCACAAACTCCTTTTTATTACAGATCCTGCTGTACTTCCGTTTCCATCAAAAAAGCAAAAAATAGCTATGGCCCAATATGCTATTGATATGACGAATAAATTGGGTATTAATGAGCCGAAGGTAGCCCTAATCGGTGCGTCAGAAAAGGTTTCGGAACACTTTCCTAATTCGTTAGATTATCAGGAAATGAAAGAAATGGCAGCTCAAGGAGGCTTTGGCAAATGCATAATGGATGGACCTTTGGATGTTTTTTTAGCCTGTGATCCAGAAAGTTTAAAAACTAAAAAAATAATATCACCCATCGAGGGCGATGCCGATGTCCTTCTTTTTCCTTCATTAGAAGCAAGTAATCCCTTTTATAAAGGATTAATGTTGTTCGGAAATGGCGATTTGGCAGGACTCATACAGGGCACAACTCATCCAGTGGTGGTGATGTCGCGCAGCGAGAGTTTTAAATCTAAATACTATTGTTTAGCTTTAGCATGCCTAATGTCAAATTAAATGTTAACTATTGAATTTTAATTTATGAAGATTTTTAGAGTTTTAGTGATTAACCCAGGATCTACATCAACTAAGATAGCGGTGTATGACAATGAAAAATCTATTTTTCTAAAAAATATAAAACACTCAAATGAGGATTTAGAACCATTCAATACAGTTGCTGCTCAATACGAATTTCGTAAGGAAGTAATTTTAAATGAATTGATACAAGCTGATATAGACATTGAAAGGATTGATGGAATAATAGGTAGGGGAGGTTTAGTTAAGCCTATAGAGTCGGGTGTATATGCTGTTAATGAAGCTTTAAAACATGATTTAAGAGTGGGTATTTTAGGAGAACATGCTAGTAATCTTGGAGGACTCATTGCAGATGACATAGCCAATTCTTTACCCCATGCCAAAGCATTTATTGCCGATCCTGTGGTAGTAGATGAATTAGAAGATGTAGCACGTGTAACAGGCTGTCCATCTATGCCGCGACGATCTATTTTTCATGCCTTAAACCAAAAAGCGGTAGGACGATTATTTGCACGTACACGAGGTTTTGTGTACGAAGAGTTGAATCTTATTGTAGCACATATGGGCGGTGGTATTTCAATTGGAGCGCATAAAGAAGGAAAAGTGGTTGATGTAAATAATGCCCTTTCTGGTTATGGACCATTTTCTCCTGAAAGAGCGGGTACATTGCCAACTGGTGCTCTGATAGACGCTTGTTTTAGTGGTGAGAAAACCCATGAGGAAATGAATAAACTCGTGAATGGTAATGGAGGTTTAGTGGCTCATTTAGGTACCAATCAAGCTTATGAAGTGGAGAAAAGAATAAAAGCAGGAGATAAACATGCTGAGCTTGTATTGAGTGCAATGTGTTATCAAATTGCCAAAGCAATTGGTGGTTGTGCTGCTGTATTAAAAGGAAAGGTTAATGGAATTATATTAACTGGTGGTATTGCCCACGATGACTTTGTAATTAAATACATTAAGGAAAGAGTTGATTTTATAGCTCCTGTAGCAGTTTATCCTGGTGAAGATGAAATGACTGCCTTAATGCAAAATGGCTTATCCGCATTACGCGAAGAAGTGGAGTGTAGGGTGTATGAGTAATTATTAAACAAAATATTAAAGCTTACGTTTTAAAAGAAGTTGTTAATGTGTATTCATTGGCAACTTTTTTTTATTATTGCTAAAGTAAAAGGAATACAACTTATGGAGCTTTTGTCAATACAGGAATATATAAATACAAATAATGTAGCTTATTTTTTAATAATAGGAGCTTCATTAGTTATTATCCTGTCTTATCTTTTTTCGGTTGTATCTCAAAAAACAGCTATACCCAGTGTAATTCTATTAATATTTTTGGGGTTCTTCAGTAAAAAGGTTTTTAATATAGGAGTATCTGATGTCGATTGGATATTCTCTCTTGAGATATTAGGTTTAGTAGGGTTGATGTTGATTGTACTTGAAGGAGCATTAGACCTAAAGTTATCAAAAGAGCGCTGGCCCATGATCTGGAAGTCAGGATTAATCGCTTTTTTATCTTTAATAATTAATGTATTTCTCTTTACTTACGGAATTCAAATACTCATATCTAATTTAGATTTTCTAACTGCTTTTATCTATGCTATTCCGCTTTCTATCATTAGCAGTGCCATTGTAATTCCTAGTGTAACTCAATTAGAAGAGGAAAAACGAGAATTTCTTATTTACGAAAGTACATTATCCGACATATTTGGTTTAATCTTGTTTTATACGGTTATTAATAACGTACATACAAGCGAGGTGGCTAAAATAGGATTAAATGTAGTCTCTAATTTGGGAGGAACTTTAATTCTGTCAGTAGTCTTGTCCTATGCAATGATTATATTTTTTCAGCGTATTAATAGTCATGTAAAACTCTTTTTATTTATTTCCGTATTACTTTTACTGTATGCGATAGGCAAGGTTTTTCACTTATCATCGTTACTCATAATATTGGTTTTCGGGCTCATATTAGAGAATAGACATATTTTCTTTTCTGGTGTAATGAAAAAGTTTTTACGAGAAGAGAAAGTAAAGGAAGTATTGGCTGATTTTAAACTATTAACAGCAGAAAGTGCTTTTGTGGTGCGTACTTTTTTCTTTTTTGTATTTGGATTAAGTATTACCATTGCAGGTATTTTTGAAACTAGGATTGTACTAGGAGCATTTGCATTTTTAGCTATAATTTTTTTAGGAAGATGGTTGTTGTTTAAGATTATTGTTAAAAAAGATTTTGTGCCTCATGTGTTTATCGCGCCAAGAGGTTTAATATCTGTTTTATTGTATTTTGCGATACCCGATGAGTTTTTAATAAACGATTTTGAAACAGGAATATTACTATTTGTAATTCTGGGTTCAAGCATTATAATGGCATGGGCTTTGGTACATTACAAACTCGGTAAAACAGGGAGATTAAGAAAAGTAGTGAAATTAAAAACGAGTATTTCATTGAAATCGATTGCTAAGCAAAAAGATATAAATACTAAAGCATAGTATAGGTGTTTTAAGGTAGGTAAAGTTTGGAAGATTTTATATATGATTAAAAAGATAGATTTAAGATTAACGATATTAATATTTGCTTCATTAATTATGATGCAACATTCTTTAAATGCTCAAATAAGTGAGTCTGGTAGTCCAGTTTTTGATGTTGAAGTAAGTAAAGAGCTATATGTTGATGCCAAGGAACACTTCTACTTACCATCAAAGACTAGGTTAAAAAGTGCACGCCAAGTCGATAAAGGAGAATCATTAAAATTTGCACATCAGTTCTCGGTTAACTATTCTTTAGTTAATTCGGGAGAATGGACAACGTTGGATGATGGAACAAAGATTTGGCGTTTGGTTATTAGTTCGCAAGGGGCGTATTCTCTTAATTTAATTTTTGATAGGTATAAGCTGCCAGATGGAGGTAAGTTATTCATATATAATACAGATCGTTCGGAAGTATTGGGTGCGTTTACTCAAGCAAACAATCAGCCGTCTGGAGTATTAGCTACTTCTCCTATTAGAGGAGATCAAGTGATCGTTGAATATCAAGAGCCGAGTAATGTAAAAGGCGAAACGGAAATACTAATAGGTGCTGTTAATCATGATTATTTAAATATATATGATTTAAAAATAAGTGATTATTTTGGTGAGGCAGATCAGGAATGTGATGTTGATATAAGTTGCTATGAAGAAGGAACGGAAATGAATATAAAGAGGGCTGTAGTTAGAGTTATCATGAACGGTACAGACTTATGTACGGGTACTCTTATTAATAACACTGGCTCAGAAAAAAAGCAGTATATAATAACAGCAGCACATTGTTTTAGGCCGGATAAAACAGGAAGTACGGCGTTGGTTCACTTTAATTATGAAACTCCGCAATGTGCTCAGATTATTGAAGGATATTATGGACATAGTCTTTCGGGAGGAGTGCCAAGGGTGTTAGAAGATGATTTAGATATCGCTTTATTAGAAATGAATAATACTCCACCTTCCTATTACAGACCTTATTTAGCAGGTTGGACCTTAAGTACAGCTCCTCCTTCTCCTTTTAAAGCCATTCATCACCCATGGGGAGATGTGAAAAAAATTGCCACCTTCGATGGAGATATAGAAGCTTCTTCGTTTAATATTCCAGCTAATTATCCTTATACACAGGTAGATAATGTTCATTGGAAGGTTTCAGAATGGACTACCTCTACCACGGAGCCAGGGTCTTCAGGAGGGCCATTGTTTGATGGCAATGATATGTTTGTGGGTACTTTATCTGGCGGAGCAGCTATTTGTACCAACCCAGTTAATGACTATTATACGCAATTCTATAAATCATGGGATCAACATTTTAAAGAGTGGTTAGACCCTATTAATTCAGGAGATCAAAGTTTACAAGGTGTTGATCCATATGAAAGCAATAAATTTAAACGTCTATCCAATATTGAATTTGGTGATACGCCAACTAGTACGGAAATTGCCGAAGGCGGATTCTTGAGTGGACATAATGCTTCTCAAAACACTATTTATGCCGAACGGTTTACAGATATTAAATCGGCTAGAATAAAAGGAGTATATTTTGCGCCGAGTGAAGTAAAGTGGGGTTCTAATCAAACATTTAATTTAGGTGTGTGGCAAGGAGATATAGAGCCTGAAGTGTTGATTAGTAAAAAGGTAGGAATTCAATTTTCTGAGTTAGGTAATAGTGATAAAGATAGTTCGGAAGTGCATTATTTCGAATTTGATACACCAATTAATGTTGAAGGAAACTTTTTTGTGGGTTATGAAATCAACTATGAAGACACACCTGTAGATACTTTAGCGGTTTATTATTCTGTTCGTAATAATAATAAACATAATTCAATGTTAGTGTATGATAATGTGGATGGATGGTCGTATGCATCTGAAATTTACGAATATAATAACTACAGTCTATGGCTAGATGTTTTAGCAGATATGGTAGTGTATGAGGATACGCAAGTCCCAGAAAATAAAGCAGGCAGTGTTTATATTTATCCTGTACCACTTAAAGGCCATACCTTATTTTTGAATAGTAATGGTAAGTTTGTTGATCGCTATGAGGTCTATGACTATATTGGAAGAAGGATAACTGGAAATATGGTTAATTTAATAGGATCGGAAATACCAATAGAAGTTGGAGATATACCTGTTGGTTTTTATGTATTAAAGGTATATTTAGAAGGAGAGGAGCAGGTCAAGTCATTTGTAGTTCAGTAATTCCTTTTACGAAGGAAAATGAAATGGCATTTACTTTTGCTCAAGAGAACAAAGGTAAATGCCATTTTTAAATTACGATTATTCTATAATTTTAATTTCATCAAAACAAACAAAGCCTGGAGAATTGGTTACTCCATCAACAGTATCTGAAGAAGATAAGTAAAATTTGATTGTATTAACGTGCCCCAAAGTAGTTAAATCTATAGTAGTCCAATCTTCAACGATATAATTATCCCTATTAGTACCAAATGTAAAATCAGCAAGCATAAACTCAATAGTACCTTGTTTAGTATCATTGTTATCTATTCCAACAATAATAAGTTTAAGCCAGTCTAAATCAGTTCCATCTTCGCCGCCAAACTTTTTAGAACCATGTGCCCCAGTATTAACAGCATCATATAAGTAATAAGAGTTATTGACGGAGATGCTTTTGAAAAGATGATTACTACCATCTTTTGTATTAAGAGTTATTGCATTTTGAGGATTTTTATCCAACAACATGATCCCAAAAATGGTTGATTCAAAATCACTGGAGGCTTTGTGACAACTGTACTTCTCATTGTCCTCGTATTTATCACTTCCAGTTAAGTTTGAATAAGTAAATCCATACCAAGGTTGATTATTATAAGAGCCGCTAATATCAAATTCTATTTGATCTGATATTAACGAATTATTAGTTTCTGTATTAAGCCAAAATGTATCTTTTTCAAGTTCAAATTCCTCAAAATCCGTTTTATACATCGACTGTACAACAATAGTAGTGTCATCACTACCTCTATCGTTATTTATACTAAAATGATAAGTGTATTTGTTTAGCTCATTGGGGATTAATTGATAATCCTTTTCATCCCATATAATTTCTTCATTAAGCACCCATGCGTAAGTAGAATTAAAGTCGTAGGTTATTCTTGGAATTATAACAATAGTGTCATTAACATTTATTTCATAACCTCCTTCGGGCATGTTTAAAAAGATCTCAGAAGGTGGAATGTCCTTAACGTACTCTTCGCAAGAAGTACATACAATTAAGAATGTAAGAAAAGATAATATTATATATTTGAATTTATTCATTTGATGCACTTCTGTAATTACAAAATTATTGCTGATTTAACTTAAGGTGATGATCAATAAAGCCTGGAACTTGTTCTGCTCCAATTCTTTTTCCAATTATTTTTTTATTCTCATCTAAAACATAAATTACGGGTGTACTGTATATATCGTATAAATTTCGGAAATTAGTTTGATTATATGGATCATACACATTCATCCATTCCTCTAACTGATTATCCGTAATAAATTCAGTCCATTTTTCCGTTTCGTGTTGGGTGAATACTGCAAATATCTTAACGCCTTGATCTTGGTATTTATCCCACACAACCTCTTTAAGTTTAGGAATTTCCTTTTTACAGTGACCACAATCTGGCTCCCAAAAAACAAGTACCGTAACGGGAGCATATACCTCGCTAAGTTTAAAGTGTTGACTATTGGGAGACATCATGAGCAGGTCAGGTGCAGTATTGCCAATCAGGTTTGGTTTTAGTTTAGTAATACGATCTTCTAGTTTTGTAATAAATTCTTCATCTACCCAATCGGCATAGCCAGATAAATAATACTTTTCCCCTAAGGCAACCATCGCAGCATCCATACCCATCAACTTGCTCTCGTTAGCTTTGTTGAATGTGTATTGAATAAGATACTTTTCCATTTCTTTATTTCCTTCGGCCATATCTATTACCCTAATAGATTCCTTTACAACGCTATCTGGCATTTGCACCACCAATTTTGAGAAGAAGTTTTCTAGTTTGCTAGTAAAGAATGGAGTGCGTAAAAGTCGATCATCTTTCATATCAATATTATCAAAATAATGAAGTTTATAATATTGATATTTCCTAATCTGTTTTAATGAGTCCGATTCGTTAATTTCATAAAAATTAGGTACAGTAACTTCTCGCATTGCATTTACAAAGGAAGATAAAAATGTTCCTTCATGCTCTTTCAAAATATTATCCCAATAACTATTGACCTCAGTCGATAATTCAGATAGTTGCTTCTTCCATATATCTACAGAGTCAGGTTCTGTTTTACTCTTATCTTTAATATTGTTGTTTATAGCTGTAGCTTTTGATTGCCTTTCGAAAATAAACTTTTGATAGTTATTGAATGCCTTTTCTTGTTTATTACCATTTACTTGAAGTGTCTGAACAGGATCACTTTTATCAACAGATAATGAAAAGTGTTGCTCATCGTCAATAATTACATCAAAGTACTTCTGATCTGGCATGTAAATAATATAAACACCTCCCGCCAGTTTGTTATCACCCTCGAACTTTCCCTGACCATCGCCATTAAGGTATATAGTATCATTAACCAACATTTTTTTGTTGAAGTAATGCCCTAGAATTAAAGTGGTGTCTTGCCAACCATTTACAGTTACGTCTATAGCGTAACCCTTATTCTGGCTATATCCATTAAAAGTAATAAAGGATAGTAGGAGTGTTATTATTAAGCTTAGTATCTTATGGTTCATCGTATTTGCGGATTACTTTTTATCCTTTATATTAAAGTAGTAACCAATTTTATATAAATCAAATAATAAAAGGTTTGGATTGTTACTACAAAGGTTATTAATTATTTTCAGTCTAAATTTTAAGTACAGCTTAATGACAATACCTTTTAGTCCGTATTGTTGAATCATTTTAGCATACCGAAGGAGTTTAATTTTATCATATAAGGCGTTGGAATATTTATTATCAAGCAAAATCTGAACCAAGTTTTCAATAGCTTGTTCAGTTTTATTTAAATATTCAATATTTGAGTCAATGCCAATGTGAATAGCAGGATTGTCAATGTGTTTAATTTTAACACTGTTGATATCTAATTCGATGCCAAAAAGAGTATCTTCATGACCATATTTCGTTATATTTTCATTAAAGGAATATTGATAAAATACTTCAGTTTTCACAACAAAGTTATTGGAAGTAAAGGATGTATATTTATTCCTTTCTCTCACTGAAACAGAGCGGTCTTCTCTCATGGTTCCTGATTTCCATCTTAAAGTTTTATTTGGAGATGGACATATGTTGGGATGTAGAGTGCCTCCACAAATAACCTCGCTACCTTTATCGATATTATTCATGTAAGTTTTTACAAAATTAGGTTTAATATCAGAATCACAGTCTAAAAAAAGGATGTAATTAAATATACTTCGCTTAGCCAAAAGGTTTCTAATTGCTGACCTCCCAACGTTTTCTTTTAATTCGATATAGTTAACCTTGTAATCGTTTTTAATGGTTTTATTTATTAGCTTATAATCATTACTAGAGCCATCATCCATCACTATTATTTCCGCTTTTTGAGAGATGTCTTTTAGTTGTGCGCATAATTTGCCAACTAAAGTTGTAACATCGTAATTATAAACAGGAATGCAAATGGATAACATGTTAGAATAATATTGTATTAAATTGCTTTAGTCTTTTCCTCTAACCAATTTTTCAACTCTTCATTAAGCAAAGGAGAAAGCTTGTCAAAAACCATCTTGTGATAACTATTTAACCAATCTTTTTCTTCATGATTTAATAAAGAAACCTCAATAGAATCTATATCAATAGGGCAGAGGGTTAAAGTTTCAAACTTTAGGAAATCACCGAATTGTGTTGTGTCTGCTTCGGTTGTTAGAATTAAATTCTCGATTCTAATACCATACTCACCTGTTCTATACAACCCAGGTTCATTGGATGTTATCATACCATTTTTAAATAGTACTCCATTATCATCAGGTCTTATACTTTGAGGACCTTCGTGCACATTTAAAAAACAGCCAACTCCATGTCCTGTACCATGGCCATAATTTAAGCCTTTAGACCATAGTGGTTTTCTAGCCAATATGTCTAAGTGAACTCCTCTGGTACCCACCGGAAAATAAGTTGTATCCAAGGCAATATTACCTTTTAATACCATCGTGAAGTCTACTTTCTGTTGTTCTGTAGGATTACCTAAATGAATAGTACGTGTAATATCCGTGGTACCTTCTAAATATTGACCTCCTGAATCAACAAGGTAAAAGTTGTCAGGAGTTAATTTAACGTCAGTTTCTTTATTCACCGTATAGTGAACAATAGCACCGTGCTCAGCAAATCCAGAAATAGTTCCGAATGATTCACCTACAAAATTATCACCTTCAGATCTAAACTTTTTTAGTTTTTTTGATGCTGATAATTCACTAACATTTCCTTCAGATACATTTACTTCGAGCCAATGTAAAAACTTAACCATAGCTACACCATCTTTTACCATGGCTGTTCTAAAACCTTCTTGTTCCGTTGGGTTTTTTATGCCTTTTAATTCACGAACAATGCTATCTTCCTCAATTTTAATAATTTCTCTTGGTATTAATGAAAATATCTTGGCATTGGTTGTGGATGAGTCAAAAACTAAACCAGATTCAACAGGCATGTCTTTTACCCATTTAAAAATATCTGAATACAGATGTATTGAAATATCATCTTTAGCCAATTCTTTACCAATGTTAGCTGTTATTTTATGAGTGTCTATAAATAAATAAACGGCATCAAGTGATATGATTAAGTAAGCGTGAAAAACTGGGTTATATGCCACATCATTGCCTCTTAAATTTAAGGTCCAGGCAATTTCATCTAATGCAGTTATAATATAATGCGATGCATCAAGATCGCGCATTCTTTTTCGAATACTTTCTACTTTCTCATTACGGCTTAATCCGGCATATTTTGTTTCATGAACAAATATACTGTTGTCAGGAATTGGCGGTCTACCTTCCCATATCTCATCCAATAAAGTCTGGTTTGGATCAATGGTAATACCATAATGTTTATATTTTTTTGAAAGCTTTCTAGCGTCATCAATTGAGAAAACCTCTCCTTCAAAAGCTATTGTACTTCCTGGGTTTAACCTTTCTGCAATCCAATCAGCGTAATCTGGGGTTTCAGGTTCGGAAGCTTTAAACAACTCAATATCACTACCAGTTAATTCTTCTTCGGCTTGCAAATAATATCTACTATCCGTCCATAAACCTGCTTCTTCAGCAAGTACAACTACAGTTCCTGCCGATCCAGTAAAACCAGAAATAAACTCTCTTTTTTTCCAATGAGCCGCAGTGTATTCACTCATATGAGGATCACTACCTGGAATTATAAAAGCATCAATGCCCAATGAGAGCATTTTGGTACGAAGTAAAAATACTTTATCTGCAGTTGACATATTGTTGAGTTTTGGGATTATTTAAATTCAATAGACTCGTTACGGTTAAAGATAATAACTTTTGTTTTGGAACTAGCATCATTACCAACTTCTCCTGAAATTGAAACGTTTTCCAGATCTTTAATAATTTGAATGTTTTCTGATTTAGGATGTGTAAATGAACCGTTTATAACTTCCCCATTAATAGAGTATGAAGAAGCTGAGTTCAAATGAATTTCTGTTAATGTTTGGTTATTATTTACAACCAGTTCACTAAAATATGCATCCGAATCCTGAATATTTAAACTTCCATTTTTACATTCAAAAAATCCTTTAGTGGAGAAATAGTGAAGTTTAATAATGCTATTGTCAGACTTAAGTTTAATACTATCCAGCTTATTAATTTCAAGATTATCTACCATAGACTCTCCTTGATAATGATATATGGTATTGAAATTTAATAGGCTATATTCAGTTATTGCAGAAATATACTTACCTTTTATAATATCTATATTAGAATTACTAATATTTAAGTTTGCCGTTCCTAAATGATTAATTTTTCCTTTACAATGTATAATTTTTAATTGGTTAGGGATAGAATCATTTATTTGATTGATATTTTTAATGTTTAAGTTACAATATCCAATATTTGCATCAACACCACCTTCTACTTCTCCAATATTAACATCCCCGTGTTCATTGTCAATTCTTAGAGCCAGTTTTTTGGGGTAAAAGATATTGTAGCTGATTTTATAAGGAATCGTTCTGTTGAATTCTTTTATAAAAGTAGTTTTTACCTGTAGGGTATTCCCGTATCTAACTTTCTTAACATAAACCTCTTCAAGCATCTCTTTAGAAATGTTGGGTTTGGTAGATATTATTTCAATGCTTGTTTCTACACTGATGGAATCTTTATCCCAGTTTAACAGATTTATTTGAGCATGTTTTGCTCTAATATCTAACCTTTTTATATCTCCTAACGGAAATACTTCGAAAGTATAATCTTTAAAATCAGTTGTTAATCGAGTTTGCCCAGAAATTGGTAAAACTGAATACATTAAAATGATTGTTAATATAATTGATTTAAGCATTTGTTATTTGTGTTATGAATGCACCAAAAATAGATAAAATGTGGAGTTTCGAAAAATTTTAGTCCCTCAATAAAAAGTAAAATAAATTATATCTACTTTAATATTTTATCTAGTTTGTTGGATTATCATCTTTAGTTTTTTCAGTATTAATTTGTTGTCCACTAGCGCCAGAGCTTGTTTTAATAGGAGCTAAGCCAAATTTCTTAATAAAACGATTTAAACGGCTCGCTGGTGCTTGTATAAAAGTAAAACCTCCTGACTTAGCTTTTCGTTCATCCGATTTTAAATTTAATACCGTTGAATTGTACGCTTCTATTGAAGATAAAGTATACATCATTTTTGATTTATAGCTAAAGTAGAACCAAGTTGATTTATCAAAACTTAAAAATAAGTCGATAGAGTTACCACTTCGTTTCTTAACAATTTCAGCTTTGATATCTACTTTTTTGTTGAGTACTTGATTATTAACCATAGATAGGTCAGCCGTACCATCAGCAATATACATATGGTACTTTCCATCAAAAATAAAATCGATATTACTAAATAAAAACATATTATTCATGGTTTCATTTAGTTCCTCAATTAATTGTATTGATTGACACTCTTTAGTAAGCTTTTTAGATTCTTTAAGGCCGACTAGTTCTGCCGCGCGTTTTTGGAATAATTCATTGGATACATTACTTTCTCTAGCAGAAGATGCTAAAATAGCACTGGTCATTTGCTCAGTAGCTACTTCATTAAAAAAGAAATCAATTCCTAACATTGAAGTAAGGGTTATTTTTTCTTTTTTAGGATCATCGATAATTGTGCCTGAGTTTAGAAGTTTAACCTGACCAAGATCCATTCCCATATCCATTTTACCTTCAGCAAGAACAGTACAGTTTGTATTAGAATACCTAAATAGCACCCCTGTTGTATCTGGGTTTTCAATTCTATGAAGATCAGTTATTTCAAAGGCATTCTGTTTATCGTTGAAGTATAGATATTCTCCAGCAGTAATCATTGGTATATCGCTGTAATCCTTTCTGCTAGTCAAGAAGGTCGAATACAGGTGGGATGAATCTTTTGTGATATAAAAGTCTCTATATATCTTTTTTCGTTCGTAATTAACTGGTTCTACTCCAATAGGAATCCTAACTTTATGAGGATCGATCGTTGCATTAAAATAAGTAAAAGTCTGAGGTCCACCTGAACATTGGTGAAGCATTTGTGCACCTCCATCAAAGTTTAAATGTTTTTCGGTAGAGGTAAGTTTTGCTTTCCCCTTAAATGTAAAGTTTTTATCAAACGTAAATAAATCTTCACCAATTATTGTTCCTTCTGCCGTGGTTTTAACGTCATCATTTAAACCAATATCATTAAACTGGATGGTGAATTTTTTACCGTTACCATTGATATAATCATACTCTCCATAACCCGAATAATCAAATTTACCTGCTATTTTTAAATGGGAATTATAGATAGTGTGAGATAAACTTGTATCAGCTGTTAAAACTATAACAGCACTGTCCAGTGGTGCCATATCTGCATCTTCGCGAATGATTACATTTCCATTGCTAAGTATAATATTCGCATCAGCTACTTTAATCTCCTTTACTTCTTCTGCATAGATAACTTTGTTTTCTACATCGTAACGGGCTAGTGGTACTCTAAACTCTAGAGAATCTTGTCTTTTATGTGTTGAAACAAATCGGTTACCTTCCGAACCACGAGCTCCCATAAAGATGTCATTTTTATCCATATCCCATGAGAATTCACTAATGTACGAAACATATCTATTATCGGTAAAGTTAACCTCACTACCTCCAGTTTTAGAGCGGAACTTACCTTGGCGCTCTTCAAAGTCAATTTGAGAAACCAGGTTGGTTGTATTGAAGGATACAGCATCTTCCATATCTGCACTTACCAAATTAAAGTCAGATGAATCAGCTAACAAGATATGGCCACCAAAAGTCATGTCAGGTGATTTTATATTGGCTTTTTCCATATAAAAAGTTCCTTTTCCAGTTGCCCCGTATGGGCCTATTACAATCTGACCTTCTAGCTGAGCCTCACTGTTATACATCGTGAAAGATTCTTCCTGAGAATTTGAAATCAACTTATCACTATATGGTAGGTAGGAGATATGATTATATTTGCCTTGTGCATCTGGATATTCTGTTCCTTCTTCGCTTTTTTGAACAGTGAACTCATGAGCCTGCCCTCTAGTCTCTTCAGGTAAAAATAATAAGTTTTCGGATTTAGAAGTTGAAGAAAGGTAGTTTAATGTACCAGAACCTCTAAGACCTTTATTGCTTAAATCAATATCGTTGGTGAATTTTGCTCTGTGATCATAAATATCATATCCAGTTTCTGGTGTTTTCCTTTTAAAACCAAGAGAGTAGTCTTTTCTTACCGTTAAGTTCTCTTCAAACGTTGGAAAGATATTAGATACGAATGTTCCCGAAAAGTCGAAGTTTTTAGCCGTTAATTTACTAATGCTATCCATACTAAACGTATCTAGTTTAAAATAGAATTTTTCGCGGGCGTACTGTCCTCCCTGTACTTCGGGTTTGTCGTAATACACAAATGACTCCTTAGAACTATGTAAGATAGGGTATTCACTATAAAAATCTTTACCAGATTTGTTATCTGGCTGATCAATTTTTAAGCTACCAGATAAATTTTCAATGGCATTATTTACATAAGTGAGTTTAGGTTGGCCAAAATAATCTAGCTCACCGGTTTGCACCTTCATTCTAACCGAATCGATATTTTTCATATCGATCAGAAAGTTTTCGTAGTTAAATTTAAAACCATCGCCATATAAATTAAGCATACCAGCATTAATGGCGCCATCAAAAACAAAGTTTCTATTTTTCTTTAATAATAGATGCTCATTGCGAGGGAAGAAAACTACATTTTGATTATCAGAAATAGATATCTGTTGTACACCGTTTATATCAATATCGTAGTTTAATAAGTCAATTTGTGCATTGGCTAATCCACCAGGAGTATGAGATACGAATCTAATAACATCATAATCCTTTTTACCTAATCTAAAGGACAAGTAGTCATTAAGCCTGTCCGTTATTTGAATCATATCTGTGTTTACATTGTAATTCACAAACCCATAAAAAGACAGTTGTATGACTTGTTGACGTATCTGATTTTCTGGCAAGCCCATCATACCTGCATATTCTTTAGCACTGAATGGTCTCCCGTGAAAATATTTAGAGCAGTTTCTTAAACCTTGAAGTGGGTGGATGGCATCCATTCCTTGCAGTTGGTTATAAAAGCTTTCTCTGAAATAACTTAATGATTCAAACTCACCATGGTTTTCAGCAGCACCAGAAACCATTTTTAAGTCCATCAACAAACTGTTTAGTTTCCAGGTTAATAGCTCGATGTCCATACTAACATTATGGTAGGTGTTAAAATAAGGACTTAAAGCTAATCCTTCGCCATTTCTAATTAGATGAAGTTCGTTTTCATCTACCATTAATTTAAAAATAAGACCTGGGTGGTAAATATAGTCCTGATCCATTCTAAATTTCACTTCAGTATCACTACTAAGTATCTGATCTTTACGTAAAGCAAAATAAAGTGATTTCGCTGTTAAAAAGGCGGTGTCGTTACGAAAGATGGTTATAGTAGCTGGGTTTTCGTGCGTTCCAGATCCTAAGAACTTAGCTCCATTTTGAGAAAAGCCTCCTTCGTAATTTATATCAGGATGAATATTGTCTAATTTAAAGCGTTGTTCTACAGATAAAAATTGTGGATAAGTAGAACTTTCGGGCGATTTAATATTCATTACTTTGTGCCTTAACTTACCTTTTAATGGATGATCAAAATAGATAGTGTTATAAAACTGAACAGAGTCAATTTCGATATATGATTGTTTAAGCGGTAACCTATAAGCTCCAAATGTTGCGTTTACTTGAGCAGGATCAAAGCCAGACCTTTCCCAAGTGATTTTACCTTTATCACCCTCCCAAATGTTGGTGGCGTAATTAAAGGTTCCTTTCGAATCAAAAATTTGAATACTATCGTTTTTAGAATAGCAAGTTAGTTTTAAAGAAGGAAACGTTGCTATCAATTCCTTGTTGATGTATTTTAAGGTCCAGTTACTATTGTCTGATTTCCATTTGTTGGAAGGGGTAGAGTATATTATTTTATCCGTAATTAAATTAGTGGTTATTTTTAAATAGGAGTTTAATTTTCGGAGTTGATACCTAGGTTTAGTTGCTAAATCAACTACTGAGTTATTCCATGCTTCAAACGATGGTTTAGCAATATCAGCAGTTAAATAAGTCCTTGCACAGTTAAGGTAGGTTTCGTAGTCTGGAATTGGACGGGCTTTCTTTTTGGCCAGATGATTACAATTTGTGATAATCAATAGCTTATCTTCCTCTGTATTGTCAGCAGAATACCAAAATGTGCTTAATTCTTCAATGTAGCTTTTAGCATGTTTTTTATCTGCAATAGATTTAAAGAGTTCTTCCATTTTTGGGATGAACTCTTCTGTGTTGTCTGTAAATACTTGAGATGGGCTTTGAGAAAAAGCACTGATATTTATAAAGTATAAAATAAATAGAGTAAAAGTTATTCTCATTGCTTGCGTTTTAATTAGTCAATGTATACGCAATGGCCACCCAATTGTTATCTTCCTTAAGGTGTTTTTTTACCAAGTTATTAACATTGCATACTTTATCAATTTTTTCGATGTCGCTTTGGTAAAAACCACTTAAAAGTAGGGTGCCTCCAGGCTTTAGAACTTTAGTGTACTTACTAATATCTTGCAACAAAATATTACGATTTATATTGGCAAAAATTACATCATAAATCTCATCTCCGAATAAAGACGCATCTCCACAAGCAATTTCCATGTTTGTGATATGATTCATTTTTACATTTTCTATAGCATTATTGTAGGCCCATTCTTCAATATCAATACCCATTACCTTTTGTGCACCTCTTTGTGATGCTAATATACCAAGTATACCTGTGCCGCAACCCATATCTAATACCGATTTATTGTTAAAGTCGATATTTAAAATATGCTTTACCATTAAACCTGTAGTTTCGTGGTGACCAGAACCAAAAGCCATTTTTGGTTCAATTAATATGTGGTATTCTGCTTTAGGAATATCAGTATGGGTAGGGCTATGAATAACGCATTGGTCGCCAATAATAATGGGATTAAAGAAGTGCTTTTCCCAAGTTTCATTCCAGTTCTGATCAGCTATATTTTCATATTTAAATGAAATAAAATATTCCTCATTGCTAAGTAGCTGAATGCTTTTGATGTTATCCTCATTATAATGTTGGGTTGGGATATATGCATTTATTCCATTGTCCGTTTCTTCAAAGCTGTCAAACTCAAACTGTGCTAATTCGGCAGTTAATATGTCTCTAATAAAGTCGTTAAGCGGCGATATGGTGAAACTTACTTTAGTGTATTCCATTTTTCAATTATTGACCGTATATGAATTTAGCCCAAAAGTATGGAAAAATAACGGTTAATGGAGCAGTGAGCAGTTGAATCTATTCATTGTTTGAATCAAAACTTATATCCTATTAATATATTCAACTAGATGAACTGATTTACTTAATCCCATTTTTTTTCTTAGTCTATACCTAGATGTATTGACACTTTCCATAGAAATACCCAAAAGTTGTGATATCTCCTTACTTGAGAAATTTAACTTAATTAGAGCGCATAGTTTATGATCTTTAGAAGTGAGTTGCGGATGTTGGTTGGATAGGGACTTGTAGAATTCTTGATTAATGGAGGTAAATCTAATATCAAACTCATTCCAATCTTGTTTGCTGTTTATTCTAATCTTATTTAATATATCATCGAGTTTTTTATTACTCATTGATGAAGTTAATTCTGCTATAATCTCTTTTATCTCGAGAAGTAGTTCATCTTTATGAATTAACTGCAGAGCAGAGGAAGTAAGTTCTTTGTTTTTAATTTCTACAATCTCTTTGTTCTTCTCTGAGCTTATTTTTTGCTCTTTGGCAAAGAATAGTTTATCTGTTTTACGTTTGTGTTGTAAGTACCAATAAAAAGCTGCTGCCAATAATAATAGTGAAACTACCGAAATAGAAAGAACACTATTTTTTAAAAACAGTATTTTTTTCTCCTGTTCAAGCTCGTTTAGCTTATTTAATTCTAATAGCTTGGCTTTTTCATCAAGCTCTCGACGGTATTCATCTTTAATTTCTAATATGGTGCTATTACTCTTGCCCCGTGCATCAAAAAGTTGTTCTGTTAGTTCTCTTGATTTTGATTGGTAATCGTAGGCCAGCTTTAACTTTCCCATCTGCACATACAATTCTGCAATGTTTTGATATACCTGAGTTAACATGTTTTTATGGGCGTTATATGTATCAGATATATCAATTGATTTTAAGTAATAGTATTCACTTTTCGTATAATCCCTTTGTTCAAAATATAAGTCTGCTAAATATAAATACAGAATAACCAAATATGGTTTTTCATTAGCAATGAGTATATCTTCAGCTTCAAGTAAAAACTCCTCCGCTTTTTTAGTTTCTTTATTATAGTAGTATATCCTCCCTTGTTCAGCTATTAAAAATGGAAGTTTTGCAGCGGTATTGTATTCAGCTTTTATATTCCAGCAACTATCTAAATAGGATTGAGCTATGTTATAGTTACCCAGTTCTCTATGAAAACTAGCAATTACATAAAAATCATCGATTAAAACAGAACGCTTTAGGTGTTGGATATTGATCAGACTTCTTTGCAGCTCTATTGACTTATTAAAATAACTTTCGGCTTCATTTACTCTGCCGTATAAACCATAAAGAATACCTAAGCCTCTATATATATCACTTACATAGGAAGAGTCATTTATACTTTCAGAATAAATTAAGGCTTCCCAATATCCATCATAAGCCTTGGTGTAGTTGCCTCCTGTAGAATTCAATCTGGAGGTTTTGATTAAGTATTGTATGGCATTTATTGTATCGCCATTTAATAGATGTTGCTTAGTTATCTTAGGTAATTCTATCAGTAAGCTATCATGGTAGGTAGTTTTATGTTGATATAAACTAGAAATGGCATTCGTTATACTTAATGAGTTTTGAGAAGTAACATCTACTGTAATGAAACTGAAAAGTAAATTTAGTAAGAAGTATTTACAAAGGAATAAAAAAAGTGCATGAGAAAATAGACTTCTGTACATGTTGAATATTGCTATGTTTATATATTGGTACTCAAGCAAAGATATGCTAAATATTAAATATCAGCAATATGTGTTGATTGTTAATGTTGTATGTCTATTGAGAGTCTATTGTTTTTAACATTGTGTCTATGAAGTGTTCGTGCAATTCTATTATGAAAGTTTTTATAAGTTGATACTTTAGGAGGTGGATTTATGTAGTAAGTATCGGTAGTGAAATGCTACCTGATTGCAGATGTAATTATAACCTATTAATAATATATTTAGAATGGAAAAAAAGACTAAAGTTATAAGTAAGCTGTTTGGGGTTTGCTTGATAGTAGTATGTACAATAACATCTAATATTAATGCTCAGGAAACAAATATTGTTTTTCTATTTTCGGATGACGCAGGATATCACGATTTTGGTTTTCAAGGAAGTAAAACATTTAAAACACCGCATTTAGACAAGTTAGCTTCAGAAGGCGTAGTTTTTAAACAGGCCTATACAACAGCAGCGGTTTGTGGTCCTTCTCGTGCAGGATTAATAACAGGAAAATATCAGCAACGCTTTGGTATCGAAGAAAATAATGTGCCTGGGTACATGAGTCATTCTTCTAAATTGATGGGTGATGAAATGGGAATGCCTTTAAATGAGAAAACGATTGCCGATTATCTAGATCCATTAGGTTATACTTCTATTATCTTAGGAAAATGGCATCTTGGAAATGCAGATAGGTATCATCCATTGCATCGAGGATTTGATGAGTTTTACGGTTTTAGGGGTGGAGCCAGATCGTTTTTCCCTTTAACACAAAAGCAGGCAGCAGATAAACCTGAAGATAGGATGGAAAGAGGTATTGGTGTGTATGAAGAACCTGAGAAGTATCTGACGGATGCAATTGCTGATGAAGCTTGCGATTTTATGGAAAGAAATCAAAAGAAACCATTTTTTATGTATGTTTCGTTTAATGCCGTTCATACACCAATGCAAGCCACTAAGGAGGATTTAGCACAGGTTGAAGGATTAGGCCTAACTGGTCGCCGTAAAACGTTGGCCGCCATGAATGTAGCTTTAGATAGAGCCTGTGGTAATATTTTGGCAAAACTAAAAGAGCTTGGTTTAGAAGAGAATACCTTGGTAATCTTTTCAAACGATAATGGAGGCCCAGATGGATCAAAGACTTGTAACTATCCATTAAGTGGATGTAAATCCAATCACCTGGAAGGAGGAATTCGAGTTCCTTGTATCATGAAATTACCCAATGTGATAAAGCCAGGAACTCAGTATAATCCTTCTGTAAGTATGTTAGATATGCTTCCTACTTTTGTAAATGTAGCTGGAGGTGATGCAAAAAAGATTAAAGATATCGATGGGGTTGATTTAATTCCATATGTAACTGGTGAAAATAAGTCGGATCCTCATGAATTATTATTTTGGAAAAAAGAAAACAGAGGTGTTGTACGTCAAGGTGATTGGAAAATGTTACGCTATCCAGACAGACCAGCAGAGTTATATAATATTACTAAAGATATTTCGGAGAGTAACAACTTAGCACATAAGCATCCTGAAAAAGTAAGAGAAATGTTTAAATTATTGTGGGAATGGGAAGGTGAGCTGGAGCGACCACTATGGCAATTGAAGCGCCTGTATGAAGTAAATGCCATGGAGAGAATGGATGTAAAAAGAACTCCTGTGTTAGATGAGTTGAATAAATAAAATTAGAAATATAGCCTTTGCCAAATCAATAAATAATGAGTTTTTAAAAACTTAATATTTTAGAAAGTAAACATGAATTTAAACTAGACAATTAAAAACTCCTTTGTATGGTTTTCTTTTACAACCCCACAATCATAAATTATTATGGTTTATTGCTAAGTAATTTAAAACCATACAAAACTGATTAATATGAAACATGTAAGAAATAACCTTATTTCTGGAAAAGAGAGATTCTTTATAGGCATTATGGTATTAGTTCTTTTTATAAACCATAATTTGATGGCTCAGCCATCTGCTCCAGAAGGTAAGGTGTGGAAAGTTGTACCTGAGTTAAGTGATGAATTTGATTTTTGGGATTCTTCTAAATGGGGTAAGTCTCTTTGGAATTATGGTGTTCCTGTTCAAATGAAAGCAGAAAATTCTGGAGTAGCAGAAGGTAATTTATGGATAAAAGCCACATTAGATAAATCGGTATCGCAAGATAAGGATGGTCGTTGGTTTGAGACTTCTAGGGTAATGTCTAAAAAACAAATAAGATTTCCGATGTACACTGAATGTAGAATGAAGACATCTGATATTTCAGCCTTTAGTACATATTGGTTAAACAATGGCAATAGTAATAATAGAGATGAAATAGATATTTGTGAGCATAATTCAAAACCATCTTTTATTGACCAGAAGGATAGGCCGTATACCATGTATTCGCAATATTTTGTTGTGAAAGACGGAGATACCGAAAGGCATCATGGAAACTTTGATAATCGTAAGTTGTCGGATGATAACCCTGCTAAAGGAAAAAAGTGGAATGAAGATTACCAAGTTTTAGGATGTTGGTGGAAAGATGAGCACAATATTCAGTTTTATATTAATGGAGAAGAAGCAGGAAGTGTCCAGTCGAAGCAGGTATTTACTCGTAAGCAAAATATTATTTGGGATCTGTGGACCAGTAAAGATACTTGGACAGGAGGTATAGCTGATAAAAAAGATTTATCTAACGATAATATAAACACCATGTATGTAGATTGGATACATACTTATGAGTTGGTTAAGGATAAGAAATAGTTTGATACAAATTATAAACGAAAAAAAACGCAAGGACATAGATGATTTCCTTGCGTTTTTTGTATAACCACCAATTGTTTTACAGGTTTGCTATATATTTTTCCAGACTTTCAGATCGATCAAGACCCATCTTTTTTCTCATCCTAGAGCGTGTAATGTGCACACTGTGAGGTGCAATATTTAGTATGCGGGCCATTTCTTTAGTGCCAAAATTTAGTTTTATCAAAGCACAATGTTTCCTCTCCGTTGGGCTTAGGTCTGGGTGTTTTGTATTTAATTTATTATAGAATACGGTATTTACTTCTGTAAAGCGCAGGTTAAACTGATCCCATAAGTCTTTTGCGCCCTTTTTATATTTTATTTGTAAAGGCTTATAACTCGAAGGAGCTTCCTTTTTTAATATATCAAGTAATTCATCAATAGCTGTGTCCTTATCTATCATCTGTAGTGCGTAGGAAGTCAACTCTTTGCTCTTTAGTTCAACTTCTCCTTTTATCTTTTTCTCGCTTAGTTTAGCCTCTAACTCAGAAGTGTTTTTTTCCAGTAAGGTTTTCTTTAGCTTTAATCGGATACGTACAACAGCAAAGGCGGCAATGCCTAACAGTATTATTAATATAGATATTATTTTTAATCGAGATTGAATTTGCTTTTGGTAATCTAACTCCTGTTGCTGACTTATTATATAGTTATCTTTTTCTTTAATAGACTTTAAATAAGAGTTTTTAACTTCAAATAAATCACTGTTTGCATTCAACTGAAATTCAATTAGGCTGTCCTTTATTTCCTTATGATGATTTAAATATATAAGCGCCTTGTGATATTTTTTTTGTTCTTTATAAATGTTGGATAATAACAAATATGCTTCTGGCAGCAAAGCTAGGTCACCTTTGTTTTTCTTAATGTAATCAATCGATTTATTAAAATAATAAACGGCACTATCTCTATTATTGGTTTTTAAATGGTACTCACCCAGATATAGGTATAAGTTAGGTTTATAATTTACCTTTTTTTCATAAACCCCTTGGTAAGCTCTGGTCAAGAATTTATAAGCACTTTCCAACTTGTCTGTTTTCATATGTACGTAACCAATTTCAGCATCAAAAAAAGGTAAAGAAATTTCTTTTTCTTCAAATTGGTTTTCAATCATTAAGCAGGTGTCAAGATAATTTAAGGCCATTTGGTAATTACCCATGCTACGCTGGCGTATGCCTAAATTCATGTAAGTAGCAATTAAATTGGAGGCGAAATTTGGGTCGTCTTCAGGAATTTTCTTCGCTATGTTCAAGCCTTGCTGAAGATGAATTAACGCTGCATCGTTCAAATTAAAACTCACATAGAGCTTTGATAGCATGGTATGAATTTTAATGACTGATTGATTATTGTTGGAAGAATTTGCTAAATAAAGGCCTTCCCATAAATCATTAAATGATGTACTGTACTTACCGATATTTTGATTTTGCTTAGCTTCAATAATCAGCTCAGCTATTCTTTCTAAGGTATCTTTTTTGGAAGGTAGTATTGCGGTTCTATTATTTTTTTTTGAGTTTGTCTCAACTGAATCTGTAATGCTCTTTTTTAATTCATCTGTATAACTGTCTTTAGCTCTGTATATAGAATTAGATGCAATAATTGAAGTGCTAATAAAAAATATAGATATGATTATAAAGGATGGTTTGGGTTTTAAGTTCTTGATAAATAGGTTCATAATCTTTTATTTAGTTAGAGGTGATAAAAGTACTTAAAAAAAATATTGTAGAAATTAATTATATGGATTTATAGTAGAGTGTATAGTATTTGTATATGGTAATTTATAATAAACCGAATTGATTTAGAGTATTTTTGAAATAGATTTTAAACGAAAACTATACAATATGTATATAGCTAGATTCAAACGTGCTTTTATATTGTCATTTCTTATAATGTTAGTATACTTTATTAAGCTAAATGCTCAATCAAATCAACCCAATATACTTTGGATAATAACAGATGATCATAGAGCTGATGCCTTAGAGTGTTATAACCAAGCCACAACAGGTAAGAGTGAAAGTAATTTAGGGTATGTATCATCACCTAATATAGATAGGTTAGCAGCAGAAGGTGTGTTATTTACACATGCTTACTGTAATTCGCCTATGTGCACCCCATCTCGTAGTTCTATGCAATCAGGCAGGTATCCTTTTCGCAGTGGGCATTATAAGTTTAAATCTCATCAAAAGGCAGATCATGTTAAACCAACGGTTTCTCAATCCTTACGGGAATATGGATACGGAACTGCAGTTTTTGGTAAAACGGGATGGGGAATTAAAGGAGATAAAGGGGATCTTTCCTTTTACGACTATACCATAAGTTTTGGCAGAGATATAAACCACGCAGGATTAGGAGATATTTTTACGAGTGGTGGAAAGTATGAATTCCCAGATGGAATATTTGAAGTTATTTATTCTGATGAAACAGTTATTTATCCCAATGGAGAAAAAGTAAGTTACCGAAAACAACAACGTGATGGAGAAATTCCCTTGAAAGATCAACAGCTAAAAGCTAAAGTAGAAGAGGACTTTGATATTTTAAGAGCATACACCAGACCTAATCAAGGCTTAATATTAGGAGGAGTTAATCCGCACCCAATGGGAAAAACTTTAGATAGTCATGTGGTAACTGAATTTAAAAACTATCTAAAAAATCAGGATAAGGCATTTAAAACATTAGCAGGAAAAAATGCCGAAGGTGCTAAGTCTGGTCAACCTTTGATGGTGAATATTGGCTTTACATGGCCACATACGCCTGTTCTTCCTCCAAAGGAATTCAGAGATCAGTTTAAAAAGAAGAAATATAATATTCCGGAGTTTAGTACAGATGAACTGTCTAACTTTCCACCGCAACTGGTAACTCTTTATAATGAATGTAAAGCCGATCAGCTAACGGATAAAGAAAAACTGCAAGCGATTCAAGATTACTATGCGTTTTGTGCATATGGAGATGCGTTGATTGGAGAGTCTGTTAAGGCGTTTAAGGAATATTGTTCTACAAACAATCAAGAATACCTAATCATATTTACGGTAGGCGATCATGGTTGGCATCTTGGAGAACAAGGTATTATGGCAAAGTTTGGGCCATGGAAGCAATCCGTTCAGGATGCTGCTATTGTAGTTTCATCTGATAAAGCCAAGATTCCTACAGGAAAAGTTGTAGATGATATCATTGAATTTGTCGATTTTACACCAACAATGTTAGCAGCAGCTGGAATTAATATACAACAAGATAAGTATGCGTATTTGGATGGATACGACTTGCAGGAAGTTATCTCAAATCCAACAAAGAATAATCGAGAATATGCCGTAGGCGAGGTTAATGTAGTTTGCGGACATAGGGCGTATATTAGAGGAAAGGATTTTGCATTCAGCATGAGAACCCGCGATAGGTGGGATGTGGCAACTTCAGAAAATGTAAATAAGGATATCATGTGGGCGCTCACTTGCGAAAGACCAAAGGCCGATATGGCGTTATATGATTTGCGTAACGATCCTTTGGAGATGAATAATTTGGCTAATGATAAAGACTATATAAAACTTGCCGATTGGTTTAGAAATAAACTAGGAAATATAGTTTTAGGAGATAGGCGTGTTGAGTGTGATTGGACAAAGCCCAATAGCTACGCCATTAGTAATTTTGCTGGAGGAGCTGATAATAAAAAGTTAGATATTCCTAAAGAAATTATTCCTCAGTTGTAATTTAAAAGGATCTAGGACTATTGTTTTTGCGAAAACGTTTCCGTAAAAATAATAGTCTTTTTTTAGCTTTAGTTACAAATATGAATAAGATATTTAAATATGAAGTATATTTTCGTTAACTAATAACCATTAAAACAAACACATGAATAAGAAATTGATTAGTGTGGTATGGATTTGCTTGATGTTGGTGTCAATTCAAGTATTTGCACAAGAAGAATTTAACTTTGCCGATCTGCTTCCCGATAAGTTTGATAAAGCCAATATTATTGAAGAAGAGGACTATAATGTTTGGGGTACTAATATTCTTAAAGGAAAAGATGGTAAGTACCATGCCATATATTCGCGTTGGCTTAAGAGTCGTGGCCATCATGGATGGGTAACACATTCTGAGATTGCTCACGCTGTATCCGATCATTTAACAGGTCCTTATACGTTTAAAAATGTGGTACTACCAGCCCGAGGTAAGCAATACTGGGATGGAGATTGTACCCATAACCCACATGTAATGGAGTATGATGGAAAGTATTATTTATATCATATGGGAAACCGAGGAAGTGGTTATTGGGATGAAACACCTGATGATAGAATGCCTTTATATAAAGATAAAGAGTGGTGGGTAAACCGTAACAATCAACGCGTAGGCGTAGCGGTGGCTGATGATTTAAATGGAGAATGGAAGCGTTTTGATGAACCTTTAATTGATGTTACAGGAAATAGAATGATGACTTCAACGCCTACTATATCAAGGCGAAATGATGGAAAGTTTCTGTTGGCCTATAAATATGTTGAGCCACACCCTAAGTTTAAAAATGGAAAGGTGGTTCATGTTACAGCAACATCCAGATCGCCTATGGGGCCTTTTGAAGACACCGGCATTCCTTTTATAACGCACCCAACAGCTTCTTTTGCTATTGATGATCATGTAGAATGGGTTTTTAATGGTAATTATTATTGCATTGCAAAAGATTCGCGCGGGGCTTGGAGCGATTACCCGGATGGATCAACCATGTTGTTTGAAGGCGATGATATGGGACTGAACTGGAAGCCTGCCAAAAACTTTTTAGTATTAAAAGCTGGAGAAATTAAGTGGACAGATGGTACCATAACAAAAACAGCACGAACGGCTGATATGCCTAAGTTTTACATGGAAAAAGGAGTGCCAAAAGCTTTAATTATTGCCATCCTGCCAAAGGGTAGTGAAATTTCATATTCGCTGGTGATTCCTTTAAAAACGCCTAAGCCAGGAACAAAAGCTTTTCCTTATCAAGTAACGGAATATTCTGTTGATTATAAACTAAGCGCTGCTTTGGATAGGAGTTTTAATCAGTATCCATCGCATGTAAATGCCGAAAATGAGTTGTATAGTCAGTTTAAGTATACTAAACTCACAGGTTTCGATTATAATGATGGAGATGCAACTATTACTCGTCGCGATCCTTCAAAAATCCTTTTCGAAAATGGAAAATACTATGTGTGGTACACTAAGCGCCACACCTCAATTCCGCCAGTAGGTAGATTTTCTAAAGATTACAAAGTAATGGAGGTGGTTGGTGACCAGGTGGTTTGGAATGATACGATACCCACTACCGATTGGGACTTAGCCGAAGTGTGGTATGCTACGAGTAAGGATGGGTTTCATTGGGAAGAGCAAGGTGTAGCTGTAACGCGTCCTCAAGCTCCAATACCTGGTTGGAGGGCAGTTGCAACACCAGATATCTTAAAATTTAAAGAAAAATTCTATATCTATTATCAAGCCTTTACGGAGCCTAGTGGCGTACGAGGAGATTATTGCCCAGTGGGTGTAGCCTATGCCGATTCGCCCGATGGACCATGGACGCACGTGAATGATGTGGTGATTCCAACCGGAGCCAAAGGGGAGTGGGACCAATTTGCCATTCAGGCACCAACACCATTGGTACATGATGGTAAAATATATGTTTATTATAAGGCGGCTTTTAATAGGCCAGGAACGGTTTGGAGCGGAATTGGTTTGGCGATTGCCGATAATCCCTTGGGACCTTTTAAAAAGCATCCTTTAAATCCAGTTCAAAATTCAGGTCACGAAATATGCTTTTTTCCTTGGAAAGAAGGTGTCGCTTCGTTGACAATAAGAGATGGTTCAGAACACTTTACCATTCAATATGCCAAAGACTGGGTTAATTTTGATGTGATGTCCATTACAGAGATGATGCCTGTTGGTCCCAATGCCTATATTCCTGATGCTTTTGCAGATAATGGAGATGGCCGAGGAATAACGTGGGGTATAGGTCACTTTATTAATTTTAAATCCGAAGGCGCGGATAGATGGCATTCTGAATTATATCGCTTTGATTGTGATTTGAGTAGAGATGTTCATGACCCAGAGATGAAACATCATAATTACCTGCGTAAGCCTGAAGAATATTTTAAATATGGCCTTAGTGAAAAACAAAAAGCTAGAATTAAAAAACAAAATACAGAGATGAGTAAGTAGCATATTTAGTGTATAGTTACAAAAACTGAAAAGGCAAGTTGTATATATACTTCTTGCCTTTTTGTCTTTGAGTATCTTGCAAATGACTTTTTTAGTATAATTCTGGTTTTATCATTTAATCTTACACTATACAAATTCAAATAGATTAAGATATTTCATGTCAAGCTGTTTATTACCCGTTTAAACCATTTATTATTGGACGTCCGTTATCTTGGATTTTGTTTATTTAGTTTCCTAATAAGAGATTAGCCTTCATTAAATATTATAAGAAGACATTATGAATTCAATTTTTACAAGAACAATTCAACTTTTGGCTGTAGTGTTGTTATTAAGTGTTTCGGCAGAAGCTAAAAAGAAGCCCAATATCATTATCTATTTTGCAGATGATATTAGTGCAAGAGAATTGCCTATCTACGGTTCTTCAAAGTGGAGCAAGCCGCCGCAGGGTGGAGATACATCAGATGCTAAATATAGAGCCAAAACGCCTGTGTTAGATCAGTTAGCTAACGAAGGCCTTTGGATTAAAACAGCATGGGCAGCAACCGTTTGTATGCCAAGTCGTGCTATGATGATGACTGGGCGTTATGCGCATCGCCATAAGTGGTGGCATAATAAAGACAAGGGAACTTGGGTGAATGAGAAGGGCAAGAAAGAATCGGTTCCTATTTATGCTGCTTCACCGCATACCAATGCATTTGTGGCAAAAGCAGGAGGGTATGCGAGTATTTGGGCTGGTAAAACGCAAATGTCGGGCGTAGATCAGTTTGGTTTTGACGAAGGGGTTTTTACGCCAGGCGTGCACGATAAGGAAAATACTCACACAGATTTTAAAGTTGTTACGAAAAAGAAGAATGGAAAAAGAGTATTGATTAATGAAGATACTGGGGCAGAAGTAGATTACTATCAGCAGTTTGGTTGGTACTGGCAACCTCATGTTGAGTTAATGAATCATCCAGATTCTAAAACAAAATTTGAAATTTGGCCCAACTCCTTACGGGCAAAACAATCGTATGGCTTGCATACTTACGGACCAGATGTTGAGTTGGAATATGTTTTTGATTTTATGCAGCGAAAACAAAAAGAAGGCAAACCATTTTTTGTTTACCACACTTCGCATTTAGGTCATGATGGATGGGATTTCTTCAGTAGTGATATCAACAAAAATACCAGGCAAAAATGGCCCTGCACACCAAAGATTGAATGGAAAAAAGGTAAATACCATAGAACAGAACCAAAGATTACGGGAGATAAAGGTGTTTATAATACACATGGAACAGTCAGTGAGCCGGGAATTCACGCGCATATTAATTATATCGATTATCAGGTTTGGCAATATATAAATAAGCTCAAGGAACTAGGTATTGATGATAATACCATATTTATTTTTTGTGCCGATAATGGAACTAGTGGATACGGAAAATCAAGTCCTGTTTCGCAAAAAGGGGTACACGTACCCATGATAATTTACGCACCTTGTTTAAATATGACCAAGCAGGGCGAGCAGGATGTATTGATGAATATAGCCGATTTAGTTCCTACTATTGCAGAAATTGCGGGTGTTAAAATACCAGATAGCTACGAGATAAATGGAGAAAGTTTAATACCATTTTTAACAACAGATAAGCAAGAGCATAGAAAATGGATTTATGCTTATCATATGGAGAAGCAATTGATACGAAGTAAAAATGTATTGATTGATGGGAATAATAATATGTATGACGTTTCGGAGTACCCTGCAGACTTAATCAGTTTTCCAGAGGTTAAAGATTGGTCATCTTATTCAAAACAAGATGTAAAGGATTACCAAATGTTACAATCTATTCTACCTGAATTCGACCTTCATGATGATGAACATGATTTGCCAAAACGTTTAGGTCCTGTGGAGGCTTTAACCGTAAAATAAATTCAAAGTAAATATTGGGGAGGTATACTGTGTTGGTAACCAGTTGCCTTCCTTGAATTTAATTCTAACTTTTGAGGATTAAAGCGCTATGCTTTAATTTATATTCTACCCTGTTGAAATATTCTGTCATATTGCAGATTACTAATTTTTTCTATATTTGGTGTTTGAGTACGACTTAAAACACCTATGGAAAAACAAGATCAAGATCAATATTTACTGGCTGAATTCCGCCAAGGCAAAGAAGGTGCGTTTGATTTTGTTTTTCGTAAATACTTCAAGTCACTTTGCGCTCAAGCTAACTTATATGTACACGATTTAGATAAATCTCAGAGTTTAGTGCAGGAGTGTTTTGTAAAACTTTGGGAGAACCGACAAAAAGCAGAGAGTATAAATAATCTGTCTTCCTATCTGTCTTTTATGGTTCGGAATAATTGTATCGACTATTTACGATCTGTTAAAACTTTTGATCGTGTTAAAACCAATATCGCGTTAAATGAACCAGAAAATAATTCGGAGCAGCTTTTAGAGCTAGGCGAATTTGAAGAAAAACTGGTTGTGGCCTTAGCTATGTTACCTGAAAGAAGTCGACAAGCCTTTGAATATAGTCGCTTTGATGGTTTAAGTTATAAGGAAATTGCGGCTAAAATGGATATCTCTGTAAAAGCCGTAGAAGCGCTATTAGGCCGCTCTTTAAAAATTTTAAGAGCTGAGCTAAAAGACTATTTACCAATTATAGCTACCATTTTTAACATGGGTGAAATTTTATAACAGTTCATTTATTTTTTTCTCAACATCTTTTCGTGTTTCGTAATATTCACATAACCAGTAAGTATGCTCTAGTTATAGGAAGATGTATACTGTGTTATTTATGAAAAAGTAAATAAAAATGTAATTTTTTGTAAAAATGACATAGGGTATGTGTAGTCTTGGTTCGTCTTATAAGAAACAAAGGCATAAATTGTGGACAATACATACATCGAAAATATCATTACTAAGCAAATTTTGGAAGGGCTTGAAGCTAATGAACAAGAGGTTTTAGATAAGTGGCTTGCAGAATCTGATAAGAATATAAAGGATTATCAGGCTTACCGTAAAATATGGAACAAGTCTAAAAAACTAGTACTGTCGGATGAAATTGACGTAGAAGTCTCGCTTAAAAAGACTAAAAAACAAATAGGCTTTAAAACTCCGAAAAGGTGGCTGGTATATGCCCGTCAGGCAGCAGCTGTTTTATTACTTTCATTATTGATCAGTTATCTATATCAAAATCGTCCTATCGATTCTAAGATTGCGATTAACGAGAAAACCATATATCAAGAAATTACCGCTTCATACGGAACTCGTAGTAAACTATTATTATCAGATGGTACACAGGTTTGGTTAAATTCTGGAAGTACATTAAAATTCCCAACCGCTTTTAAGCAAGGAAAGAAACGTGAAGTGTTGTTAGATGGAGAGGCCTTCTTTGAGGTTCATACAGATTCTTTAAGACCTTTTATTGTTAATACCTCCAAGTTAGATGTAAAAGTATATGGTACTTCGTTTAATGTTTCGGCCTACAATAGTTATAGAAATATGACGGTTGCCTTAACAGAGGGGAAGGTTAGTTTAATAAAGGACGGAAGTTTGAAAGATGAAGAACTTGTTGTAATGGAACCAGAACAAGTGGCTGTTTTTAATAACAAAAGTGGAAAACTTGATTGTAAAAAGGATTCATATATTGAGAAGCACACAGCTTGGAAAGATGGACAAATTATATTTTATGGCGATCCAATATGGGTTGTAGTTCGTCGATTAGAAAAATGGTATAATGTAGATATTGATGTGGCGGATAAAGAGCTAAATAAATATCGTTTTACAGCTACATTTATTGATGAATCATTAGAACAAGTATTAAATCTACTAAGTCTATCTTCTTCGATGGACTATAAAATAACATCAGCAAGAAAACAAGATGACAACTCTTTTAGTAAGAGAAAAATAACCTTAAAAGTCAAGAAGTAAAATCTATGAAAAATTAAAAATCTATGTGCTTATGAAGTAAAAGAAAAATCTAAAAAAAAAGAAGGTGTTGGCGCACCTTCTTAAATTACTCTACCTGAATGATAGCTCAGGTAAAATTTTGTACTAATTAAATACTTAACAAATTTATGAAAAAGATTGTAAATAGGAGGAATTTCCTCAATGGATTTCTTCCGCCTAAATTTCTGCTTGTTATGAAATTATCTGCATTTATCACTTTTCTAGCAGTATTCGAACTTATGGCATCCTCTACCTACTCTCAAGAAGCCAGAGTATCATTAAAAATGGATGACACATCAATAAAAGAAGTTCTATTAGAGATTGAAAATACGAGTGAATTTTTCTTTTTATATAATAATGAATTGGTAGATGTTGAACGTAAGGTTGACGTTGAGATTAAACAGGAACCTATTTCGGATGCCCTAAATCATATTTTCGAAGGGCAGCAAGTTCAATTTTCTGTTATGGATAGGCAGATAATTATTTCGCCAGAGAGTATAGATGCCAGCTATGTACAAGCTATATCCAAAACAATTACAGGAAAAGTAGTTGATGATTCTGGTGAAGCTTTACCTGGTGTTACGGTTATTATAAATGGTTCTACTACAGGTACTATAACTGATGTAGATGGTAAATATTCTCTTTCGAATGTTAAAGAAAGCGATATACTTATTTTTTCTTTTATAGGGATGCGTGCTACAGAAGTGCTTGTAGGAGATCAAACTGCAATTGATATTACCTTAAAGCCTGATGCCGTTTCCCTGGATGAGATTGTAGCCATTGGATATGGTACAGCGCGTAAAAAGGATTTAACAAGTGCTGTTGGTTCGGTGACAAACGAGGATTTTCAAAATCAGCCTATCACAGAGGTGAGTCAAGTACTTCAAGGACGTTCGGCTGGGGTTTCTGTAATAAAAGCTTCGGGTGCACCTGGTGGTACAGCGCGTATTCGCGTAAGGGGATCCAATTCCATTACAGGTAATAATGATCCATTGTATGTAATTGATGGTTTAGTAGGAGGCGACTTTAATAGTCTGAATCCGAATGATATTGAGGATATGCAGATATTAAAAGATGCTTCGGCAACAGCTGTGTATGGTAGTAGAGGTGCTAACGGTGTGGTTATTATAACAACTAAAGGTGGTAGAGCTGGCGAAAACAAAATTTCGTTTAGAGCTACATATTCTTTATCTAATGTAATTGACGAGTGGGATTTATTAGGAGCCGGAGAATATGCCGATGTAGCTAATGACTATTATACGGCTTTAGGTAATACACCTCCATTTACAGACCAAGATGTGCAAGGCTTCTATAAAAATGGAGGTTCTGATTGGCAAGATTTACTTTTAAGGACGGCTAAAGGTCAGGATTATCAGCTGAGTTTTTCGGGAGGTAACGAAACAACTACCTATTATGTATCTGGTAATTTAACCGATATGGAAGGTATTGTTATTAACTCAGACTATAAAAGATATGGCTTGAGAGCTAATATCAGCACTAAATTTTCAGACAAGTTAAAGGCTAATGTTAGAACTAATTTTACCCACAGTGAAGCCTTAAATAATGCTGGAGGAAGTTGGGGATTCCGTACTTCAATGAACCAAATGTTAAGTTGGGCACCAACTACGCCAGCGTACTTAGAGGATGGTAGTATAAACCCTGTTGATAATGTGGGTAGTACCTTTGAAGGCCCTTTAGAGCTTGCAACCGACGAAAATTTAAAAACGGCTAATACTTTTACCGCCAATGGTAACCTAATATATGATATCATACCAGGATTAACATTAGATATTGGTTTAGGGGTTAGATATAGAAATAGTTCGGAGAGAATTTTTAATCAGGCATTGTTAATGGGTTTAACCTCAGATGATGCAGCCTCAGCAACACGTAAAGCGAGTGAAGATATCTATTATGCTAATACAAATGTATTAACCTATAGAAAGTCATTTGATGGAGGTCATGACCTTACAGTAACTGCTGTTAATGAGCAGACCAGAGAAATTGACGACGACTTTAATGTGGATGCTCAAGGCCTACTTTTCCCATCATTTGGTTACAACAACTTGTCGTTGCTTAGCGAAGGTGGAGGTTTAACAGGTGATGCATATTTGGGCGAAAGAAAAATACGTTCGTATGTAGGTCGTGTGAATTATGTATTTGATCATAAGTACTACTTTACTGCTTCTATGCGCCGTGATGGTTCAAGTGTATTTCAAGGCGATAATAAATGGGCTAACTTTCCTTCTTTAAGTGCTGGTTGGACTATTTCTGAAGAGGACTTCATGGATGTTGATGCAATCGATCAATTGAAGTTAAGAGCTTCCTGGGGTAAAACCGGAAATCAGGCTGTTGGAGTATATGGCACAAGAGGACAGATTAAAACCAGTCCACCAAAAGAAATATCTACTTCTTTTGAAAATGGAGAGAGCGTTCCTGGTGTAGTGATGGATGATCCTGGTAATAAAGATTTAAAATGGGAAACAACGGAACAAATAAATATAGGTGTTGATTTAGCACTTTTTAACCGTGTAACTTTTACGGCGGATTATTTTAAGAAAAACACCTACGACCTGTTACTTTATGTACCGCTACCAAAGTATTCTGGTGGAGGAGGTATGTATCAAAATGTTGGAGAAGTTGAAAACAAAGGCTTTGAGTTCTCTATAAATGCTGATGTAATTGATAATGGAGCTTTTTCTTGGACAACCAACTTTAATGCTACTTTTTTAAACAACGAAGTATTGTCTCTAGGTCAAGATGAATTTGGTGTCGGAAACGAAACTACCGAAGGTTATTCGTTCATGGTTAAAGAAGGTTATGGCGTATCATCCTTTTATGGTTTAACTTATTTAGGAACATGGAAACAGAATCAAGCAGCAGAAGCAGCAATGTATGATGCCGTTCCTGGTGATCCAAGATTTTTAGATTTACAAAAAGAAGGTGAAGATGGTTATGGCGTTATCGACTCTAAGGATAAAGGAATCATCGGAAACGGAATACCTAATGCTACATATGGTTGGAACAATACCATGAAGTATAAGAAATTTACCGTAAATGTGTTCTTCCAAGCTATGACAGGTGTTGATAGATATGCTCAAACTTATGCACTTGCAGTAACACCTGGTTACGGTGGAGTTTTTCCAACACATGTTGATATTCAAGACCGTTGGGATGCAAATACAAATCCTAATAGTGACATTCCTCACTTTAGTTCAACTGCTGCAACTGATATTCAAACATCTCGTTTTGTAATGGATGCTAGTTTCTTACGTTTAAAGAATTTAAGTGTGGGGTATGATATTGCTTTAGGTGAAGGAAAGAATCTTTCGTTAATGTTGGCAGGAACAAACCTACTTACATTTACTAAATACAAAGGTTTAGATCCAGAGGCATACTCAAATCAGGATAACGACGATTCACTTCAAGGATTGGATATGGGATCATACCCTAATTCAAGAATGTATTCGTTAAGTGCAACTATTAACTTTTAATAAGTCATGGTAAAATTTGAAGAAATGAAGAAATTAATATTATTCTTATTTATAGCAACATTCCTCTCTGCTTGTTCCGACTTTTTAGAAGAGGATACATCAACTATCATGTCGGATGATAGTGAGGCAATCAAAACGGAAACAGGAATGTTTTCTGCACTTATTGGGGCGTATAAACCTATGTCATATACATGGAATACAGGTTTGGGTAACTCCAATACACAAGGTGTTTGTTGTGGTGATGATATTTTAACAACACACAAAGCACGTAATAAAGCCGATTTTCGTGAGTTCGACCAGTTTAATGTAAATGATATTAATTACCGTTTGCAATTTATTTGGGATGGCGCATATAAGGCCATTCAAGGAGCCAACTTAATTATTGATAATTATGAAGAGGCTACAGGTGATCAAGATAATATCATGCAATATGCAGGCGAGGCTTATTTTTTACGCGCTTATAATTATTTTTGGGTAGCTCGTATGTGGGAAGAAGCTCCTATTCTTTTGCATTCTCAAACATTTGATTTTGATTATTTAACTATGGAACCTTCTGATCAGTTGGCTCTTTACAATCAAATTATTGCAGATTGCGATTTAGCTTTAGCTACTATGGTAAGCGATACTAGAGTTCAACCAGGTAGAGCAAGTAAAGGTAGTGTGATGGCTTTAAAAGCAGAGGCTTTACTACATATGGCTGGATATCCCCTTAAGCAAACAGCTAAATATGCCGAGGCTGCAGCTGTAGCTAAAGATTTAATAGATGATAGAGCTATTTATGGATTGGGCTTAGTAGATGACTGGGCCGATTTATGGCAAGCTGAGCACGATGGTAATAGTGAAGAGGTGTTTGCAATTACCTTTTTAGGAACTTCTCAAAACTGGAATGGTAATGCATTATACGGTTCTGCAAACAGACCTGCTGACGAAGGTGGTTGGAATGATATATGCGCAGAGATAACCTTTTTCAATAATTATCCAGATCAGTATCGTAAAGATCTTACTTATAAAACGTCAATAGAGAAAGACATAGATGGTGTGATGACCACTATCCCTTGGCAGGACTTTGAGAGTGCACGTCCGTTCTTTCAAAAATTTGAGGGAGAAAGAAATAATTGGTACCTAGGTCAGTCCCTGCCTTTAGAAAGATTTGCAGAAGTATACTTGATTTATGCTGAGGCAGAACTTATGTCAGGTGGTGATGTAGACGAAGCTTTGGAAGCTTTAAATATTATTGTACGCAGAGCTTATAACCAACCGCTTTATACAGCAAGTGTTTATGATTATACGGCTGCTCAATTAACCCAAGACTTAATTTTAACCGAAAAAGCACGTGAGCATGCTGGTGAGTGGGTTCGTTGGTTTGATTTAGTACGTACCGAGAAAGTAGAAGAGGCTAATTCAACTAAAGATCCCGATGATCTTCAGCCTATCGGTGGATTGGATAAAAGCGATTATTTTATGCCAATACCAGCTACCGAAACGCAGGTAAATCCAAATTTGTAATGTAAGGAGTAAGGTCATCAAGTTACTTGGTGGCTTTGCTACTTGTGATGAAAAGGGCATTTGTCACAAAGTATATTGCAATATTTGAAGAGTTTAGTAATTGTTCTGTAAAGGAATATCCGGATTGCTAAATTATATATTGATTAAAATGGCAAGGCTGTCTCTTATAGGGGCAGCCTTTTCTGCGTTTATACTATGAAGTTATAAATCGATTATTCGCAATTACCCGGGCTTATATTATGAACCTTTTTCATGGAGAGGATGTTTTTTGTAAGAACGATTACTCAAAGTTCTTTCAAAGAGGTTTGAGGTAATTGTAAAAGAAAATATTTACAAACGATTTTAAACCCTGATTATGTATTAAAACATCGTTATGAACATTGAAAACGCCCAAAAATAAGGCTTTATTGAAACAAGGCGTAGCATCGTTTTAGTGAGTTAAAGTAAAGCAAATAAGCGACTTGTTTTGGAGCGGTTTAAATGGGCGATAAGTTTTTTAATGCATTGTGCGGGTTGAACTTTGTTGTGTTTAAACAAATTAATATAATATGAAATTTAACACTGTACTTGGTCAATTACGAATACTAGCAATCGTTGAAGGAATTTCTTACCTACTGCTTATACCAACCGTTATTCTTAAGTATGGCTTTGAGATGGGACTGCCTAATAAAATTGTTGGAGGTATTCACGGTATTCTATTCATTTTATATTGTGTTTGGGTAGTATTTTATGCGATAAAAAAGAGGTGGAACTTTATAAAAACACTCATCTGCTTGGTTGCATCTTTATTTCCCTTTGCTACTTTCATTGTAGATCAGAGAATTCTTAAAAAGGAAGAAGAGAACGAATTACTAGCCGCTACTAACTAGGTGTCGTAATTAAATGTAGTCTTACCCTTTTATCAATTGCTGTTCTCTGATTGCTATTGTCAAAAGTTTTTAAATGATCCTAAATGGCTCTAGATTAATAATTTACAGAATGTAAACTAGTGGAAAATCTATATATTTTAATTTTTAGATACTAAGAGTTAACTTTGGTATTTTTTTATAACGGAATAATCCATTTTGTTTATTCAAAAATAAAGGAGAAACTAAATTACCATCTTTGAAGGAAATAATATGGATGAAAACTGAAAAAATATAAGCTAATTATCATCTAAATGATAATTAGCTTATATTAGCGCTGCCTAATATATTTAACCTTACATGATGATTACTACAAAACGCCTAAACCGAAAATTATTACTGATTAGTTTTTTTTATACTACCATAGCATGCTCACTTTATAGTCAGCAGTTTGAGCCTTTCTTCTCTTTTGGGTACGGTTCTTATAAAATGGAAGATTTAAAGAAATTTCAAGATGACATCATAAGCCAGGTTCCTTTTCCACTTAAAATAACAGATAACTTTCCTTCGTATGTAAATTACCGTATTGGATTAATGTACCATTTAGAAAATGGACAACATAAGGTTGGATTGTCGTTTGGTAATATGTCAACAGGTAGCAGAGCAAACGTAACTGACTATTCTGGTTCGTACAATATAGATCAAAAAGTAAAGGCAAGTCAGTATGGAGTAGTTTATGAAGGTTTATTATCGGAGTTTTATATATTTCAACTGGCATTCAATGCAAATGTTGGTTATTTGGCTACTTCGTATAAACTGGTAGAAGAATTTGAGATTGGACAAGAATATATGCCAAGCGATGTGGCTAGTCTGGCTTCTTCAGGTTTTTATATCGAACCTGGTTTAAAGTTGTCAGTACCCTTTCATAAATTTGTGTTTTCTGTACAGACTGGATATATGTTTGATTCAGCATCACCACTTCATTTAGAAAGTGATAAAGATTTAGAGCTACAATTAGAAGATAGGTCCATTGGAGCAGACTTTAGTGGAGTTAGATTAAATGCGGTAATTGCTTTTATAATTGGATAAAACATTTAATACTATGGCTATGATTCGTCAACAATTATATTTATTCATTATCTTTTTCGTAATAATTTGCACTTTATATTCATGTGAGTACGATCCTAACGGTGTATTTGAACAACAGGTTGAATCCCCATCTCTTCCGCTTCATTCCGAAGAAGGATTTAGTTTTTATAATAAGCTTATCAATGATACAATATATGTTCATTTTTATGAATTTCGTATGTATTACTCATGTCCCGAAGAGGGCAGAAGGGTAATGGGAGCGAGATATTCGGTAAATGGAGGTAGTATGATGGAGCTTGATAAAGATTTTGTGAGAGTAGAATTGGAATTATATGAACTGAATGAAGGGATTAATACAATACGGGTAGAATTGGCTTTTAATTCAGGAACTAAAAGTATAGCTGATTTGTCAGAAGTAGAATTCGTATCTGAAGTGTATGAATTTAAGGTTTTTAAAATTCCGATGTATTCAAGTATTGCTAATACTTTAAGCACTTCAATTGAAGATGGGGCACTTAAGTTAAGCTGGAGGCCTTATGAGTATATTGATTTTGATTATTATGAGATACTGTATACAGCACATATAAAAGATCAAAACCAAACTTATTATTATGATGAAAATTATTACGAGGGCCTCAATAAAGGTTACGAATTAAGTGTATTTGCAGGAGGAAGAGAGGTAAGTACTTATACGAGACGCGCTACATATCCATTACCTCCGTTATGGTACGAAGAAGAAGATGGTGGCTATCGATTTTATTGGAATAAAACAAAATTTCCTAAAGCAGATATTAAGTATGTAGTAGGCGGAATGTATTCGAGCACTGTTTGGTTTGAATCGGAGAACTTAAATGATACTTCCTTTTTTATTAAAGATCTTCCTTTTGGTCGAAGCCTTGAATTTAACCTTAATTTTATTGGGACGGGTGCTGATTACGAGGACGGCATGGAAGGTTCTAAAGTCACCAATATAGCTGTTGGAGAAACGACCCCTATTGAAGTAATAAATAAAAACAGGTTTTACAATAAGGAAACAGGACAAGTTGTAGTATATTTTAATTACAACTTTGCAATATATGATGAATCCACAAACAGAGTTGTTAAAGAGGCTTACATTAATGATTATGCCCGTTCTTATTTCTATGGGGCTCCATGGGCTTTGTCTCAAAATGGTAAAAAAATAGTAGGTGTCAATAGTGATTATGTGTTAAGGTTAGACCCTGAAGCACTGGAAACTGAAAGAATAATTTCTCTGCAAGAGTTTAAAGAGAAGGCTGGTTTAGGTTATGGATATTACTTTAAAAGAGTAATTGCTGATGAAATAGGCAATTATTATATCATTATATCGGATTATAGAAGTTGGTATACTTTGTATAGATACAATGAGCATTCAGAAGAGGTGACGCAAATAACGATGGAGGAAAATTATGGCTTATCTTTAAGCGACAGCGAAGTGTCTGCAGATGGTAAGTTCATCATCTTAAATAGTGGTTTATGCGCTATTGAAGGCAATACTTGTTCATTGGTATACGGGTTGGGAGAAGGGCATTTTTTACCAGAAGAGCAAACTGTATTGTTTTTTAATAATGCTGTATATAATAAGAAAAAGGAAGTACGTTATTTAGATTTAGAATCTATGCAAATAGATGAACAGCTAAGTTTTAATATTTTTCAACTGGATTCATACTCGCTAAATTTTAAGTATGCCATAGGAACCAAGAATTACTATGATCAGAATCCTTCCATTATTGATTTAGAAACAGGTAAGGTTTTACAAGAATTAAACGTAACGGATGCTTATAGTATTTGCATGTTAGCCAACTCATATATTTATGGTTATGCAGGAAGAAGAATGGCTGTGTTGGAATAAATAAGAATCTAGTCAGAAGTTAATAATCATCGCTATTAGCTACGTTTTGACTAGAAGTGCTTTCTTCATTTGAATTTTATATTATTTATGTAATTATTCAAGCAAGAATGTAATTATGAAGCTATTGTGATATGCGGTATATTGGGGTGTTCTCAACAAAAATATAACTATAAAGTTGAAAACGCTACCCTAGATTGCTTTATAAATAACATAAGGATAACAATATTGATGTAATAAGTTTAATTGATAGCCTTGCAAGAAACTGATTAACTACATTTAAAGAAACCTAAACAATGAAAGAAGTTTTAATAATAGTCCTACTATCCATTTCATTATCTATAAGCAGTCAAACAAAGTCAATATCAAAACTTGAAGTGCCTGGCTTAACTGTGAAGAATAAATCTGTATACTCAGAGGACTCAAAAATTAAGGTTATTAATAAAGATAGTATTACAATTACCCAATCAAAACATTCGAATGTAGCTTATTTTATTAATGGTGTTTTTCTGGAAGGTAAAAATATAGATTTTAACTTAAACCCTCGTAAAATTGAAGAGATAAAGGTAGAAAAGGAACCTATTCATATAGGTGGAATAGAATACGAAGGGAAAATCCTTGTAAAAACACATAGTAGTTACAAACCTAAGTTCATAACACTTAAGAAGGTTATAGATAGGTATTTAAAATTAAATGATAATCCAATTGTTTTTCAGCTTGATAATAATGTAATTGAAGCCGATTATAACAGTTATATGGTAAATGAAGATCAAATTTTAAAAATAGAGTTTGAACAGATTAAAACTTCTAATCAGAATATAGAACTGAACCTGGTAAAATTAACCTCAAGAACTAAAGAAAATATAAAAGAAGCGAATACTATTTATATCAAGTAAACTTTAATATGAAACTACTTAGCACTATTATCCTGTTCATAGGACTGTCAACCATTACGGCTTGCGCTCAAAAAACAAGTTCAGCTACTGAAAAACTACTGGCCTTAGATGCCTCTTGGGAAAAGGCGCAATTGGAAATGGACTTTGTGTACTTAGAGTCTTTATTAGCTGAGGATTTTATTTGGGTACACAACCATGCAGGCACAGTGGATAATAAGAAGGCAGTTATTGAAAGAGCTAAAAGACATTTAAAAAACAAGAACAATAATACCAAAGCGCGTACTTCTTCCGATGTAAAAGTGATCGTATTACAAGAAACGGCTATAGTGACGGGATATACAACGGTGGATAGAGGACCAAAGCCAACCAAATATCATTTTATGCGCACCTATGTAAAGGTAGGAGCAAAGTACTTGTTGTTAGCAAATCATACCATGGCTATTCCAAAAGAATGATGGCTCAATTTAGCAGTCATGCACCCACTTTTATTCAGGGGTACTTGACCATTTTTCCCATCTAATATTATCCGAATCGAATTTATCTTTTGGTTTTTCAATACCCGTTGGATAACCAATGGTGATGGCGCATAGAGGCGTAAAGTGCTCTGGAAGGTTTAACACATCTTTTATATGAGCCATATAATCTTTCCATGGATAGATGGAACGCCAAACTGCGCCTAAACCCATACCTTCAATGGCTAATAACATATTTTGAGTAGCTACAGAAGTGTCGGTAATCCAGAATTCAGGTGCTCGTTCGTCAAGCTTACTCATATCTGCACAAACTACAATGGCAGCCGGAATCCCAGCTTGTTTTATCTCTCGCATTATACTACTGTCTGTAATAGCAATAAACTTCCAAGGTCGGGTATCAATGCCCGATGGAGCCGCCATACCTGCTTTCATAATAGTCATCAAGTCTTCTTCTGAAACCGCTTTGTCCTGATAGTTCCGAACACTCTTTCTATTATGAATGACAGAAAGAATGGCTTCTTTCGGCGATACAGTTTTATTGGATAGCTCTTTTACCTGATATTTTTGTTGTACGTATTTATAAGTACTCACCAGTAATGCAATACCGAGTAATAAAGAGAGTAAATGACTTTTGCTCATGAGGTTTTTGTTTGTTTTAACAATGAAATATTAATAGTAAGTGTTTTAAAGCAAATTGCTATTGGTAGACTAAATGTAAATGACTCTTCCCTTTATCTATGAAGATAAAGGGAAGTACACCGTTAAAGCTGACGGGATGGTGATTTATTTTAATATAACTTGATAGAGATAAGCTTAGTTATTGATTTAAAACTTATATATGCAGCCTTTTTGCAAACTGGGTTTTATCCTATTCTAATTACGAGTTTTTAATTTCGTAATTACCATCGGTGCGAATGTAGATCACAGCCTCTGTGTTATTTGGGTTGCTCAATTTATGAATACCCGTTCCTTTCGAACCAAAGTAACTACCAGTTTCTAAGTCTTTGATCTTTTCTTCGCCAGGAACTTGATGTTGAATATTTCCTTGCACCACTACAGATCGCAATACAGCATCATAGCTAACTAATTCACCATTAAACCCGGCAGGTAGCTTTACCATGGTTCCGCCCAGTGCACCAGCTTTGGTATTACCCCATAAAAAAGCAACTTTAGTTCCATTTGCAGAATCATTGCTAGGTTTCACCCATCTAATGTCGGATGCATTCAGCCAGACTAAGTTGGTATGATCCACATTTACCGGTCTTTCGCCACTATCAAAATGTTCATCTGCAGGAAGCACTAAATAAGGTCCTTTATCAATTTCGATGTAAGCAAAAGTGTTGGTTCCCTTGGCTGCAGTAATGTGTACATGCCCTTTAGGCTGTGTCCAAAACGAACCCGCAGGCATCCACATATCCGCTGCATTGGGGTCATCATTATGAATCATTCCACTCATCACAATACCTCGGTAAGAAACATTGTGGATGTGAGGAGGCGAGGAAAAACCATCACTTGGCTTAAGTAAGAATCCTGTAGCTTCGGTTCCGTTTCTGTCTCCCCAAAGCGTGCCAGCCATTGGGGCTAAGTCTCCTCTTTTAGGGTTCAGGTAAGTCCAATCTACTTCCGATTTTAATACTACCTCGTAGCTTGCATCTTGTTTAAATGGAGTTTCTTTCTTTTCAGATGAATTAGGGGTGGTATTGCAAGCCGCTAATATGCTAATTAGGGCTAAATACATTAAATTTTTCATGTTATATGTTGTTAAGATTATTGATATAAATGAATAGAATAACTGCTTGTATTTACCATTTTTCGAAATGGATATTGTTCGCATCAAATTTAACCTTTGGTTTTTCTACACCTGTTGGGTACCCAAAAGGTATAACACACATTGGCATAATGTGTTCTGGTAGGTTAAGTACTTTGCGGGCATGTGCCATACGTTCCACACCAGGATATAGGGTACTCCACACACCACCTAAACCCATTCCTTCCATGGCTAATAGCATGTTTTGCGTGGCCGCTGAGGTATCGGTAATCCAAAACTCAGGAGCCTCTTCTCGTACTTTAGTCATATCCCCACATACAACAATTGCTGCTGGCGATCCATCTAAACCACGGGCATACACCAATTCTTTTCTAAGCTCCATCATGGTGTTTCTATCCTTAATAACAATAAATTGCCAAGGTTGTGCATTAAAGCCTGTTGGAGCAGCCATGCCTGCTTTTAGTATAGTAGTAATATCTTCATCCGATACTGGCTGATCGGTATAATTCCGAACACTCTTGCGGTTATGGATTACGGATAAAATAGCTTCCTCTTTACTTGATGTAGATTCTGAAGTATTTTTAATTTCATTTTTTACTTCCGCCAGTTTATAAATGCTTAAAAACAAAGCAATAGCTAATAACAAGGATAATATATGACTCTTATTCATGATTGTTTATTTTTTAAAGGGTTTTCTAATTGTTTCTAATAAATATCCTGTCGGACAAACATAGTTGCACCAAGGACGTGGTATAAATATAGAGAGCAATAAAAATGTGCCTGCTAACACCATTATAGGTATGGAGGCAGATCTAAATAAAAAGGCCGAGAATGGTTCTATATTGGTTAAGTCGAAAGCTACACCTGTAAAAAGCAACAGCATTATGCAGGCAAATACTTTTTCGCGGAGTGTAGCCAAAAACTGCTTAAGATTATTGGAAAGATTAAAACGCTTTTTTCTGATTTTGCCCAATAAATCTTGTGAGGCACCAAAAGGGCATAAGTGGCTGCAATAAAAAGCCTTGTTTGTAATAAGCGGTAGCGTTAGGCTTAAAACAAGTATGGTAAACACAAATAGTTTAGAGGGAAGGTCTATTCCGTATATAATCCAATTGTTAAAGGAAAACAAGGAGAGAAAAGTTCCCAACCAAAAGCCTAGTATAGCAACTACTAACACTAAGTATATGGTTCTTACTTTCCTTAGTTTTTTGGGAGCAAAAAACTGCAATAAAGCCAAAAGGATTAATAAATATCCTGCTATTACCTTTAGAATATATAATATATCTGTAGGTCTTTTTAAGGACACACTCTGTTGGGAGAGTTTGCCAGTGCTATGCTGAACGGTTTTAATAATAGCAGACGAGGTCAAGGTAGCTCCCGAAAAAGCATCAATATGAGTTTGGGGTAAATCGTTTAAGCTTATTTTATCCCATGAATCCAAAAATCTCGACTTTACTATTTTCTCTACAAAATCAGGCGATTCATAATTCTTCAGTAGCCTAATTCCAATAACTTTATTGTTAGTATTAAAGCCTAATAGCAAAGGAACAGAGGTAGTGTATCCTACAATAGAATCTGAACCAGGACTGGTATTATAAGCCCACCCTAGTTTATTATCATCAGCGTAAACAAGGATACTATCTTGTACAACCGTATATTTATTGGCACTGGGGTAGAGTTCTTTTATATCGCTTAAAGCAAATGCTGTAATTTGTGGTTCACCCGTATCGATTACAAATAATCGGTTTCCCAGAATACTTTCGTTTCGCATGGCAACTACCCCGAGCAATAAAGTAATCATAATGACTACATAAGCTTTTTGTAATACTTGCTTACTCATCTTTACCTTGCTCATATAGTCAACAACAATATTATAATGGCTGCTGCCAGAATAATGTTAATAATATCACTAATGCTTAGTTTTTTCATAACTGAAAGTTTAAATGACTGTTTACTTAACTAGGTACTCGTTTGTGCTAACAAAGTAAACCCAAATGCATGGTAATATTATAGTATTAACGTTGGAAATAATTGTAATATGTGGGGTTTAACATCGCGTTAACATCGCATCGAAATTTCAAGAACTTACGCGTTAATTTGGGCATAGGGGGTATATTTAAAATCAACATTGGTATTTAGTATTGTTTAGTAGGAGTCTAGTTGTAAAATAAGGAGTATTAAAAAAGTATGTATAGTTTTAAATAAATACAAAAAACAGATAGATGATGCGAAAAAGAGAGAGGAAAAACACACAAGGGCGCCTGTTTTGGGTACTATCTTTACTATTCATATTAAGCGCTTGCGGAGGAGATTCAAAGGAGGAGGAGAATCCAGCACCCCCAAATGATAAGCCAACGGCCGTAGATGATAACCTGACGGTAGAGCAGGATAGTCAACCAGGAGCAGCTAATCAAATTGATGTTTCATTAACTGATGATATTGGAGATAATGGTGGGAGTGATGATAATTATAGTTTATTGAGTGATGCTACCAACGGAAGCGTAAGCGAAATAAGTGACGGTGTATTTGAATATATACCTACTGCAAAATTTCATGGTTCAGATAGTTTTGAATATACGCTTACTGATGCTGCGGGTGAAACGGATAATGCAACCGTAAATGTGACTGTTAATAAATTTATGCCAAAGGCGGAAAATGATGACTTGACAGTAGAACAGGGCAGTAAGGCAGGAACAGAAAATCAGATTGACGTTTCTTTAACAGATGATATTGGTGGTAATGGTGGAAGCGATGATAATTACAGCTTATTAAATGGTGCCGCAAACGGAAGCGTTACAGAAATAACCGATGGTGTATTTGAGTATATACCGAATACAGAATTTTATGGAGAAGATAGTTTTACGTATACGCTTACAGATGCTGAAGGAGAAACGGATAATGCAACTGTAAATATTACGGTTAATAAGTTTATACCATCAGCTGGAGATTTTGATAATATTGATCCAAATTTACCTTCGTTTGTTTCAATATTTAATACAACACCCCAAGGCAAAGTATGGGTAAAAAAGGAAAGTATGTCAGATGAGTTTGATACTTGGGATTCTAATAAGTGGTTTAAATCAACCTGGAACTATGGCGTACCAGTATTTATGTCTCAATCGGCTGATAACTCTGGAGTAGGAGGTGGAAATCTTTGGATAAAAGCTACCTTAAATGAAAGTAATTCGGAAGGACGTTGGTTTCAAACTGCTCGAATTCACTCCAAAGCTGAAACAAGCTATCCAATGTATACGGAGGCACGCATTAAAACAGCGCATATTTCTGCTTATAATACCTATTGGTTAAATAATGGTAATTCTAGCAATAGGGATGAAATTGATATCATTGAAAACAATTCAAAACCTTCATGTGGTTGTCAGCCAGAATTTCCAACGCAGATGAACTCGCAGTATTTTCATGCCGATTCTTCAAAAGACCCAGTAGAAATTAGAAATAAGGGTAATGCTAGTCAATCGGTAATGTCGGATGCTAATCCTTTAAAAGGAGTGAAGTGGAACGAAGATTATCATACATACGGTGTTTGGTGGAAAGATGAGAAGCATATTCAGTTCTATTTAAATGGAGAGCCAGCGGGTAGTGTAACAGTTGGTCATCATCAAGATGGCACAGTATATTCTGACAGAGTATTTACTCGTGAGTTAGAGATTATCTTTGACCTTTGGACCAATGAAGCTAGCTGGTTGGGTGGACTTCCTCCAAAATCGGATTTAGCAGATAACTCCATAAATACAATGAAAGTAGACTGGGTAAGAACCTGGAAGTTAGAAGACGAATAAATCCTAAAAAGATTGAAAATATAGAAGACTCAAGTTTGCATAAAGCTTGAGTCTTTTTTTTGTCTTGATTTAGGATTCTGAAATGGTGGCTTCTATGTCGTTACCTATGCCTTTTAAATTAAAAGGTTTACGGAAGTACTTTTTTACCATGCCTAACTCAATCAGGTGGTTAATTTCATCCGTAATATCATGACCAGATAGAATGAAAAAAGCGATGGAAGGGTGCAATAGTTTAGCACTTCTAATAAAATCAGAACCATTCATGTTGGGCATCCTCATATCAGTTACTACCACAGGTATATCCGTATGTTGTTCTAATAACTTAAGTCCGCATGAGCCCGAATTGCAAGTGAGAACATCAAACCTGGTGCCGAGGTTTATTTTGAAGATTCTTAGGTTAATATCTTCATCATCTATATAGAGTATTTTGGTTTTTGGCATTTTAGTTTAGATTAATGGTAAGGTTATGGTTGCTGTTGTACTAACACCAAGCTCTGAGTCAAATTTTAATGTTCCTTGGTGTTCCTGTATAATTTTATAAGTGATAGAAAGACCTAATCCAGATCCTTTACCAGGTTCTTTGGTTGTGAAGAATGGATCTGTTATTTTATCCATATGATCCATATCAATGCCTTCACCCGTATCTTGTATGCTAATAATTAGGTTATTGTCCTTATTTAAGGTAGTTACATTTATGGTTCCTTTATCCTCTATTGCTTGACAAGCATTGGTTAGTATATTTATAAATATTTGATGAACTTTTCCAACGTTACCCATCACATTGTATGAAGCTGCATCATAATCTCTAATTAATTCAATTCGCCCCTTTGTGAGGTGTTTTATCATTAAAATACTATTGTCTAAAATAGAGTGTATATCACAGTTCTCATCAAAAGTATTTTTGGTACGGCTAAACTGATTTAAACCCGAAACAATTTCAGCAGCTCTATCAACACCCGTTTTAATGCTGTACATTAGCACTTCTATATCTTCACTTTTTTCACCTTGCTGATCAAAATAAGATTCTAGACCCGTATAGCCACCTAATATATAATTGAGTGGATTGTTGATTTCGTGAGCAACACCGGCAGTTAAAATTCCCAATGAAGCCATTTTCTCTTGCTGAACTAAGGTAGATTGGGTTTCTTTTAACTGGTTGATGGTTTTTTGTAGTTCTTCTCCTTGTTCAGATAAGGTGGTGTTTTGAAGAAGTATTTCTTTTTGCTTGTCCTTTAATTCAATTTTCTGATTTTCTAGTACATCAATGGCTTTGCTCAACTCGCTTGTTCTTACTTTTACCAGACCTTCCAGTTTTGTGTTTTGCTTGCTAAGCGATCTGTTATATAGCTTAACAATGAGTGTGATAAAGATTAATATGGCGGTTATATAAACAATATAGGCTATTCTGGTTTCGTACCAAGCAGGTTTAATAACAAAAGTGTAGGAGGCGGTGCTGCTTAGGTTGCCAAATACGTTTTTAGCCTTTACTTTAAAAGTGTATTTACCACGAGGTAGTTCACTATATAGGGCAGACGGCACTTTAGTCCATGGGCTCCATGCCTTATCAAAACCTTCAATTTTGTATTTATACTGCGTTTGTTGTGCGGCTTCTAAAAATGTAGCGCTAAAATATATTTGAAGCGAATTGAATTTCTTCTTGAGTTCAGGAATGTAATGTTTTGGTTGATCTTTTACAATCTTATTCTCATCTGCATCAAGGTATGTTCCATTAAAAATAAGAGAATCATTTGTTGGTATTACTACTTTTCGAATAGCTACATCAAAAGGCTTAGAATAATCTTTTTCTTTAAAAGTATCGTAAATTAAAATAGATTCGCTGGCACCAATATTTATATATCGCTGATCACGAATAGATACAGAGAATATTTCATTTAATATATTAAAAGGTTTTTCAATGAGTTGAGATGAATCTCCTTTTGCATGGTAGATACCCGTTTTGTCGCCATGTACAAAGAATTGATTTTCTTTAATTTGCTCAATGCCTATGATAGACAAGGAATCTTCGTTAATAAATCTATTCCAATATGTATCGTGGTCAAAAGTTAGTTTAGTTTCTTGATTGGGCTTATAAATTCCTTTTTGTGTAAAGATATTTATCTGGTTATTAAATTTAGTTACAAAGGCACCTTGAATTTCAGCAGGTAATCCATCTGAAGTTGAAAAACGTGTAATACTATACTTCTCCAAACTTTTGTCTTCAAACTTAATCAGACTAATTCCTTCGTTATAAGAAGCTAACCAAAGGTCACCATTCGAATCAAAAGTCATTGACCTAATTTGACTGATGTTATTTTTAATTTCAAAGGTTTTACTAATTTCTAATTTCTTGTTGGTACAATTATCTTTAAAAGTACAAATAACCAAAGCTTGATTTTGTCCTACTGCTAACTTGTTGTTATATCGTTTATCATATGCAGTGCAAAAAGCTCTGGATTTGGATAATAGCTTATGATTTACACCATTTATTATTTCCGACAAACCATTAACATCGCATACCAATAGATGATCATTTACAATATTAAAATCCTCACTTTTTTGAATGCCTTTTACCTGTTTTACTTCTTTATTAATACGATTCTTAGTTGAAGGATTCTCAGAAAGGTAGTACGTGTTTATACTCGTTCCAATGTATAGTTTTTTATCATGAAATATAGAATTAACCACATCCCCAAAAAGACCTTGTTTTCTGCTGTAATGAGATATGGGGTAGCTAATATCAATTCTGGATACTCCTCTTTTTGTGGCCGCCCATAGGTTACCCTCTCTATCTAAAGAAAGTGCATACACGCAATTGGAGGATAAACCTTTACTTTCGTTGATTACTTTAATTATAACACCATCATTATCGACTAAAGCTATTCCTCCAGAATAAGTGGATATAGCCATCTGTTGCTTACCTATAGGTGTAATGGAATGTCCAAAGAATTGATCTATAAATGCTTCCGTTTCTTTGGGGAATTGATAAGAAACAAGCTTGTTTTGCAATAAGTCGTATTTATATGTTTTTTTATCACTACTAGTAGATAATAGCAGTTTATCTTTTTCGTTTTGAACGATGAAAAAGCTACCTCGTTTAAATTTATTAACAGCCTCACAGCCTGGTAGTGATATAATGGAAGTGTCGTTAATGTACGCTAGTCCTTTTTCTTTGTCTTTAATATAAATGGTATTGTCTATATAAAAAGCACTCGGAGATTGCAGTTGAACCGAGATGGTATCAATCTTATTGTCTTTATATCGGAAAATATAATTGTTAGCAAAAAAGTATACCCCGTTAGCCGTGTTAAAGGTTTTCCAAACGCTTTGGTAATAAGAAAAATTTTCTGGCAATAAGTGTTGAAGAGAATTATATTTGAGCGAACCAATGGAGTCTGGTTTAAAAAATCCAAATTCATTTACAGCACCAACATATATAATACCATTGGGCCCTGTATCTATAGATCGAATAACCGATTTGTTTGGAACCTGATGCATTCGCCACGAATTGCCATCAAATTCGAGCAAGCCATGGCGATCGCCAAAAAACATAATGCCTCTTTGGTCCTGGGCTATTGACCAAATAAATTTACTGCCATGATTATCATTAGGATCAAAATTCTCAATAAAAGGAGAGCCTTGTAATTGAATATTCTGGGCAATAGAAATATGGTTAAGTGCTAAAGAAAAAACTAAAGCGCAGATAAATTTTAAATACAACTTCATTATAAAATACAGGATGCTAACTCAATATGTTTAACCATATTTATGGTCAATGATTTCGCGCCTAAGATACTAAAAGTTTATAGCTTATTGTATGATTTAAGTAGTGAAAGCTATTATGGCTGAACAATTTGTTCTATTATTTTATTCGTTCTAGCAGCAGATTCTCCTGTACTAACACAATTTGTTCCATTTAATATACTTTCAGTAACTTGTTTAATTAAATTATGTTGAATATTCTCGGGGTTTAAATACGGGAATTCAATGACTCCATTATCCTTGATGAGTTTGATTGGCTGATGGTTAAATCCACTAAATAATATGGAGCCTTTGGTGCCAATAATTTCCATGCTGTCTTGCGCTGCATCTCGGTGTGTAACAAAACTCCACATACCACTTCCTACTACACCATTTGAAAATTTAAACGATGCACAAACCGTATCCTCAGTATTGTACCAGCTGTTATTGTTGTTAGCAAAACCTTTAAAATCAGTTATTGGACCAAATAAAAAATCTAAATAGTCAAGCTGATGCGATGCTAAATCATGAAATATACCACCTCCTGCAATTTTAGGATCTACTCGCCACGAATTACTTTTTTCGGCTTCATTTGCTTCTCGCGATAAGCGAATATTACAAGTCAAAACCTGCCCAATGATATTTTCATCTAACAATTCTTTCACCTTTAAAAAGCCCGGTAGCGTTCTCCTATAATAGGCAACATATAACGGTACGCCTGTTTCTTCCGAAACTTTCAGCATTTCTTTACATTCTTGATAGGAAGTAGCCATCGGTTTTTCAACATAAACAGGCTTGCCTGCACGCATGGCTGCAATGGCGTATTGCGCATGGGTTGATGGAGGAGTAGCTACATAAATGGCATTCACCATTTCATGATTGATTAATTTTTCCGCCTTATCAAAATAATAAGGTACCTGATGACGTTCAGCGTAGTCTTTCGCCTTATTTAAATCTCTTCGCATCACCGCAATCAGGGTCGATTTTTCAACTTTGTTAAATGCAGGGCCACTCTTTTTCTCGGTTACATCACCACAACCAATTATTCCCCAGTTAATTGTATTTATCATTTGAATATTGTTTTTTTATAGATACAAAAGTTATAATTTTGGCTGGTATCATTTATCAAAGATATTGAATTTTGGAGCAGGTAAAAGGCGAAAAAACAAATATAATTCAAGAAGATTGTTTCTACGATATTATAGGCGATGTTCATGGTAACGCTAACGAACTAGAAGAGCTATTATTAAAGCTGGGTTATAGAAAAATGTATGGCGTTTGGCGTCATGAGCATCGTAAAGCCGTTTTTGCAGGCGACTTTATTGATAGAGGCCCTAGTTCTAAAAGAGTTTTGGAGATTGTTCGTAATATGGTGGGCTATGGTTTTGCATATGCCATATTAGGAAATCATGAGCTAAATGCCCTTTATCACTTTAGAAAAGGAGAAGACGGCAAACCTATAAAAAAGCTATCTGAATCTGGCAAAAAGATGGCAGAGAAGGTTAAAAGAGAATTTGTGGGCGAAGAAAAGCTTTTCAAGTCCTATTTAAAATGGCTGCGTTCATTACCTATTCATTTAGATTTTGGAAAGTTTAGGGTGGTTCATGCGTATTGGAATGATGAGTATGCTGCCGTAATTGAATCGTACAGAGAGGAAGGTAGATTCCGAAAAAAAATACTGCCTTTAATGGCAGATTGTAATCACCCACTTGGAAATGCAATAGAAAAATCAACTAAGGGAATTGAAATAAAATTACCGAACGATTTGATTATTAAAGATTCTGAAAATAATAGGCGTAATAATTTTAGAATTAAATGGTGGGAGTCAGCTGAAGATAAAACCTTTTTTGAACTCAGTTATGGTAATAAATTCAGATTGCCAGATTACACCATACCTAAGGAACTTTTATTTCCGTATCGACGATATACAGAAAAGGAACCTTTGGTGTTCTTTGGTCATTATTGCATGAAAAAAGAAAATATGGTTCCTCGCCATAATATTTGTTGTGTCGATTCATGTATTGCTAGTGGAGGTGCATTGGCGGCATATCGATGGAAAGGAGAGGAAGAGGTGCAGACAGAGAACTTTATTTTTGTTAATCCAGGCAATGAATTAAAGAAGAGTTTACTATCCAGATTAAAGCTATAGGATAGTAGAATTTGTATTATTCTTCAATTCTCATCCATTTATTAAGTTAAAAAAAAGTGAAAGAGGCTTATGGTTCTAGCTGAATCCGCTAAACTTATTATATTTGTTCGGTTAAATATGGTAGGTGAAAAATCATTGTGCCGAGTTAATATTTTATGAGAAAATTTTTTTGCTATTTATATATCCTCTTTTTATTAGGTATTGGTACTAATACAAAGGCCCAGATTGATACCGATAGAGTATTGATTATTGGTAGAAACGCTTTGTATTATGAGGATTACGTTTTGGCTATATCATATTTTAATAAAGTTATTCGTGTAAAACCGTATTTGGCAGAACCTTATTACTTTAGAGCTTATGCTAAGTATAGTTTAGATGATTTAAAAGGTGCCGAAAATGATATGACCAAAGCCATTGATATTAGTCCGTTTCATGCTGGTTTTTATCGCTTTAGAGCGGACATAAGAAATAGGTTTGGTGATTATGATGATGCGATTGATGATTATGCAAAAGGCTTAGAGATTAGTCCCCAAGACGAAGGTATTTTTTTTAATAGGGGCTTGGTTTATATGAATCTTAAGGAATACGAAAAGAGTGTTGAAGATTTTACCTCCGTTTTAAAAATAGATAATGCACAGTATGGAGCATATATCAATAGAGCTATTGCGAAGCTTAATTTAAAAGATACTATTGGTGCTGTTACGGATATGGATGAAGCCATTGAAGTAAACCCATTAGTGGCCGATGCTTACCGTTTTAGTTCATCCATTTATTATGAAATAAATCAATTTGATAAAGCTTTAGCTCGTATTGATGAAGCTATAAATTTAGATCAGCATGAAGCATCATATTATATGATGAGAGGTGTTATTCGTTATCAAACGGATGATTTGATGGGAACCATGGGGGACTTTGATAAAGTGATTGAGTTGCAGCCGCAAAATACAATGGCTTATGCTAATCGTGGTATTCTAAGAGTGGAAGTGGGAGATGTAAATAATGCCATTGACGACTTTTCGAGGGTGCTGGCTTTAAATCCTAATGATTTACTAACACTGTTTAATCGGTCTTTGCTTTATATCCGAGTTGGTCAATATAGAGATGCTATTTCTGACTTAAATCTTATCATTGAGCATTACCCAGATTATCCCAATGCTTATATGGCTAGGTCGCAAGCACACAATGGACTAAACAATACGGCTGCTGCGGGTAAAGATTATAATATGGCTTATAAGCTGGAGCAAGACGGACGTAAAAAGGCGGCACAAGCAGCTAAGAGTGGTAGCTCAAGTAAGCCTAAAAAGACCAGAAGTGAGAAGGATGAAGATATTAATAACCACGATAAGATAGCGGTGCTGGACGACTTTGGTGTTGAAGAAACCGAAGTTGAAGAAATTGATAACCTACGTGGTAAAATTCAAAACCGTAATATAATTATTGATTTGGAAACGGTTTATGGCTTAACCTTCTTTTCTGTTGATTCTTTGGTAAACAGAACAAGGTACTTTAAGCCTACTGTAACTCAGTTTAATCAGCGTAAAAAGTTTGGTCGACCACTTGTATTCTCTAACAGAGAAGCCGAGAATGATGGAGAAAAAGCTTTAGAATATTTTACTACCATTAAAGAAATAAGCGAAGATTTAAAACAAGAGCCAACAAGTGTAGATTTACGTTATACCAGAGCTATTTTGTATGGTGTTGTATTAAATTACAGTAGTGCTATTAATGAGTATGATGATTTGATTAAAAGCAATCCGAAAGGCAACGTTGGCTTATTCTCGTATTTTAATCGCGCATATATACGCTATAAGATGGTTGAAATGATGCAAACTTTTACCGAGGAGGAATTGCCTGCCAATCTATTAGCAAAACCATTATCATCATCTACAACAACTAAAAAAGATACTAAAAAGGGTGACGGGGTAATTCAACAAATGCTGGATTACGATCTAATAGAACGCGACCTTCGAAAAGTACTAGAAATAGATCCTAAGTTTGAGTTTGCTTATTATAATTTGGGAATCCTTCAGTGTATTCGAAAGGATTATGAAGGAGCAATTGAGTATTTTAATAAAGCCATAGAATTAAATCCATTTTTTGCGGAAGCCTATTTTAATAGAGGTTTAACGCAAATTTATTTGAAAGAGGACGAAAAAGGAACCCTAGATTTAAGTAAAGCGGGTGAGCTTGGTTTATATAAAGCCTATAACGTTATCAAACGTTATGGTATGCAACGTATTGCTGAGCAAGAGGAAAAGGAAGAGGAGAAAGAGGAATAAATGGAGGAATGGCTCGAAAATATTGATACAGATAATAACGAATTTCAGGATGCACTAAAGCTGGTGCAATATACCAATCGCTCCGTTTTTTTAACAGGAAAGGCTGGAACAGGAAAGAGCACCTTTTTAAAATACATTTGTGCTCAAACGCATAAAAAACATGTAGTGGTTGCACCTACGGGAATAGCAGCTATTAATGCAGGTGGGCAAACCATGCATTCTTTCTTTAAAATCCCATTCAGACCAATATTACCTGATGACCCAGACTTGAGTACCAAGGATGGTCGTATATATGATTTTCTTAAATACAGAAAAGAGCACCAAAAGTTAATACGTGAATTCGAGTTGTTGATTATTGACGAGGTTTCTATGCTTCGCGTGGATATACTTGATTTTATAGATAGGGTATTACGTGTTTTTTCGGGTAATATGCAGCTTCCTTTTGGAGGCAAACAGTTGTTAATGGTGGGTGATGTTTTTCAGTTAGAACCAGTTGTACGAAGAGAGGAGTGGGGTATATTAAAGCGTTTTTATCAAACACCGTTTTTCTTCTCGGCCAGAGTGTTTCGTAACTTACCCATGGTTCAAATAGAGCTGAAAAAGGTTTATCGCCAAAGCAACCCTGAGTTTGTTAATTTGCTGGATAGAGTGCGCGTGAATGCCGTTAAACAGGATGATATTAGAACCATCAACCAGCGCTATAGCCCTACTTATAATGCGCCCATCGATGAGCTTTTTATCACCTTGGCGACCAGACGCGATACAGTTGACTATATCAACGACCATAAACTGGCTGAACTCGAAGAAGAAGAAATTACCTTTGAAGGATATATATCAGGTGAGTTTCCTGAATCTGCTTTACCAACTCCGCGTCAGTTAATTTTAAAGGAGAATGCGCAGGTAATGTTTATTAAAAATGATTCTCCCGATAGAAAGTGGTTTAATGGCAGCCTAGGCAGAATTGATGAAATAAACGAAGAGGGCATTTACGTTAGGTTGGAGAATGATGAGATTCATCTGGTTGAAAAGGAAGTATGGCGTAATGTACGATATAAATACGATGAGAAGAATAATCGTATTATTGAGGAAGAAATAGGTTCATATCAGCAATACCCGTTAAAACTGGCTTGGGCTATTACAGTTCATAAAAGTCAGGGTTTAACCTTTGATAAGGTGATGATTGATTTCTCGGGAGGTGCTTTTGCTGGTGGGCAGTTGTACGTTGCATTGAGTCGTTGCCGATCATTGGAAGGTATTATCATGAAGTCGCAAGTAACTCCTCGCGATGTAATTGTGAAAAGAGAATGTGTTGATTTTTCGCGTAAGTCAAACAATAAAATGCAAATTAAGGAGAGCCTGGATTCTGCGCATGCAGATGACAGTTATAAAAGTGCCTTAAAAGCGTTTAAAAAGAATGACTTTAGAACATCGATGCAAGAGTTGGGTAAAGCGGTTAGTAAACGAAATGATCTTACAAAACCAGTTGTATTGCGGTTTATGGCTAGGCAACTTCAGGTAATTCATAAGCTTCGCAATAAAGTAAAAGAGCTAGAAAATAGAGAAAAAAAGAGAAATAAGCAGCTAAAAGACTTTTCACGAGAGTACTTTTTAATGGCTAATGAATGTTTGGTGAAAGCTAAGGATAGGACAGCAGCCATCGCTAATTTAAACAAAGCCATATTATTAAGTCCCGATTTTTTTGATGCTATTTTTAAAAGGGCTGGTTTAAAGGTAGAAACACAAGATTTAGAAGGTGCTGATGAAGATTATTCCTTAGCTCGAAAATTAAAACCGCGTACTTTTAAAGTATATTATAATAGAGGTAGAACACGTATTTTATTGCGTAATTATAACGGTGCCTACAACGATCTTAAAAAAGCTACGCACTTAAAAGATGATCATGCAGATGCTTATTATTACTTATCAGAGGTCTGCGAAAAAATGGGAGAGAAGGATGAAGCCGAGCGATATAGAAATATATCTGAGAACTTAGGTTTTGAGGAGGGAGATGAATAGAAGACCAAAGCAATTGGTTTGATCTTCTATTACAGCTTATTATTTAGTTTGAGCCTTTATATATTCAGCCACTGCTTTATGTCCCTTTGAGTTAGCAAAATCCAAAGAAGATTCTCCATCTACATCAACCATACTTAAATCAGCACCATGGGCTACCAAAGTTTTAACCACCTCAAGTTGGCCTTCTGCAGCAGCCATCATAACTGCTGTCCAGCTTTCCTCATTGTCAACCATGTTCGGATTTGCACCTGCTTCTAATAAACTTAAAACCGTAGGCACAAAATCGCCCGTTGAAGCATACATTAAAGCAGTTCGGTTAATATTATCTACAAGATTTACGTCAGCTCCTTTTTCTATTAGTAAGTCCACAATAGAAGTGTGCCCATTATAAGCCGCCAACATGATAGCTGTACGTTTATTTTCATCAATAGAGTTAGCATTGTAACCGTTATCTAAAGCACCTTTAATAGTGGCGATATTACCTTCTAAAGCAGATTCCATAATGAATGGAATATCAAATACTTTCTCTGCTTTAATTTCAGTTTTATCGGCAACAACGGTATCTGTAGCTTCTTTTTTATTGGATTTAGTATTGCAACTGCTAACTATCGATGTGATTAACAGGATGGCAGCAAAATAATAAAGTCTGTTCATGATGTTGTTTTTCTTAACTTTTTTTTAATTGAAATTCAAAAGTAATACATAAATGCAATTTATTGAGATAAAAGGACTATAAAAGCTAATTTATAAGGAATACCCAATATATAAAATAAGGATACATAAGTTTAATAACCTAGTAATTAAGTAGAGCTTTTGATTAAGCGCTTTAATTTATAGATAAATGTATATCTCTACATATGTAATAAGATACTAAAAATTATACTTTTGTGATATTATATTATCTCATGGGTCTATGGAGGATTTTCTTGTTTTTTTTGTGGTGATGTCTTTGATGTTACCAGTTGGTTACTTTGCCTTAAAGATTGTTTTTAAAAAATCGATTATATTTTCGCTTTCTTGGCTTAATCTGCTCATAGTTTATTTTTCTTCCTTAATATATTTTGCTGTAGGCAGTTTTGGTTTGATTCACTTATTCTGGGGTTTGCCTGTAGTGAGTGCTATAACAGGTGGTTTTTATTTAAGAATTAAAAGTAAGGTACAACAACCCCTATTACAAACGGTAGATCAATTGGGTAAAATAGCCGATGGTGATTTACAAATAGGCAATGTAAAAGATATAGATCATCAAAATAACGAGTTGGGGTTACTGACAGGAAACATTCAAAAACTGGTATTAGTATTAAAACATCTGGTTAAAGAGATTAATAAAAGTTCTAAGAAATTATCAAAATCAAGTGTACTTTTAGCCAATAATACGCGCAGTTTAGCTAATGATACGAGTAAACAAGCTGCTTCTAGCAAAAAGCTGGAAAGTACTATGGGAGATATCGCTAATCGGGTCGGAGAGAATGCCCATAATGCTTCTCAAAGTAATGAGTTGTCTCAAAAAAATATGGGAAGATTACAAGAATTATTCTCATTGTCGAAGGATTTAATTATCATGGTGGATGAGATTTCGAGTAAAACCATAGAGATTGATGATATTGCTAAGGGAACGAATATATTAGCTTTAAATGCAGCCATTGAAGCAGTAAAGTCAGGTGCCTCAGGAAAAGGTTTTACAGTTGTAGCCACTGAGATTCGTAAATTGGCTGAACGAAGTAAAGAAACAGCAGAACAAATCACAGATCTTTCAGCAAATAGTAAAAAGCTTGTGGGTAAAACAGGTGAATTATTTGAAGATATGTTACCACAAATGGAGAATAACTTTAATATGGTAGCTGAGATTTGCGATGCAAGTTCAGACCAAAAAGTTAGTGTTGAAGAGGTTAATTATTCATTGAAGGAATTGAATCAGATCAATGACAATAATGTCTCCATTTCTGAGGATATAGCTTTTACTACGGAGCAATTAAAAGATTTATCTAACCGTTTAAAAGAAAGTTTACACTTTTTTAAGGTGGATGAAACTAGCACCAAAGAAAGAATGAAAAAAGCAAAGAATAAGCAGCAAAAGAAAACTCCTGTTATGCAGGAAGGGAATTCAAAAGTTCAGACAAGCCCTGAAGGAAGCTTGGTATAACATACAATACTCATTAAATGAATAAATAAAGCCACAAAATAGAGATGCTATTCTGTGGCTTTGCTATTTCGGTTTAATGTGAAATTACTGAACAGATAAGCTGACGGTTAACGTAAAAATGTCATCAATTACTTTATCTCCTAAGTTATCAAAAAATGACTTTGAACCGTAACGAATATCATACTTAGCGCGATCTACCTTTAATACAGTTTCGTATACTTTACCTGTTTTTTTAACTTCAAATTCAATCGGGTGCGAAGTGCCTTTAATCGTTAAGTCACCTTTAACTACGGCTACACCTTCAACAAATTTACCAGCACTGGTTACTTTTAAATGAGCTGTTGCATATTTATCAACGCCAAAAAAATCATCTGATTTAAGGTGACCAATTAACTTGGCTCTATATTCGTCACTTTCAATATCGTCATTGGTTATTGAGTTCATATCAATAACAAAGTTACCTTCTTTAATAACATCATCTTTAACGGTAAATGACCCTTCCTTAAATTTTATGTGGCCATCATGAGCACCGCCAATTTTCTTTCCTTCCCAATGAATTTTGGATGTTTTAGTATCTACTTGATACGATTGTGCAAAAGTGGATGTTGCAACCAATAATGCAACTGCTGCGAATAAAAATTTAATTGTTTTCATCATTTTTAGTGTATTCATTTTATATTAATTATTCTTTTTCTAACCTCATTTAATAATTCATGGGTATCTCCATCAGTAACAACTTAGCACTACTTTTAGTTTCAATATCAATGCTTTCTGCTTCCGTAATACCTATGGCATCTCTTGTTGTAAGTGTATGGTCAGCCACTTTTATTTCTCCTTCAATCAGCATTAAGTATACACCGCTTGTTTTATTATTCAGATTATAAGTAGCATTTTTGCCAGCTTCAAAATTGCCCATGTTAAACCAAGCATCCTGATGAATCCATACACCATCATCATCTTTATTAGGACTTAGAATCTGGAATAACTCATTCTTTTTTTCTAGGGTACTTATGCTAATTTGGTCATACCTGGGTTCAACATTTTTTACTTTAGGAAATAACCATATTTGAAAAAGCTTTAGTTCTTCGTCGCTACTGTTGTTAAACTCACTATGAAAAATACCGCTTCCTGCACTCATCACTTGAATTTCTCCTGCCTTAATAACAGATTGATTACCCATACTGTCTTTGTGGGCTATCATTCCTGACAAAGGAATAGTGATTATTTCCATATTATCGTGTGGATGCTCTGGAAAACCAGCTCCAGCTGCAATGGTATCATCATTTAAAACGCGTAGTGCACCAAAATTTACTTTCTTGGGGTCGTAATAGTTGGCAAAACTAAACGAATGTCGGGCATCTAACCAACCATGGTTGGCATGACCTCTATCTTCAGATTTAAATAATTGCACTTTCATAACTGTTGTTTTTATTTGATACAAACATACAGCATGTTGGGTGAGGAAGGATTGCAAAAATCAGTTGATGAATTGCAATAATCAGACTTAAAGGTATTTTATTGCTATTTTCTACTGGCAGTTCTAAACGAACCAGGGGTTTGTCCGGCTAGTTTCTTAAAAAAGTTACTAAAATGAGCAGGTTCTTCAAAGCCTAAATGATAGGCCAGTTCTTTATTGCTTTCTTCGGTAAAAAGAAGCATACGCTTGGCTTCAACCATTAGTCTATCCTGAATAAACTCCTTTGCAGACTTATTGGTTTGTGATTTTACGTACTTATTTAAATAGTCGCTGCTAACCGATAAACTATTGGCGTAATCAATCACCTTATGCAGCTGTTTATAGTGTTGCTCAATTAAATTTTTAAAATTTACAATCAGGTTATTAATACCCGAGCTGTGCATGTTCGACTCTAATTTAGGCTGAGAACACAAAGTGGTAATGTTGATGAAAAACAATTTTAAGATAGCACCTAAAGCTTCATATTTATAAGCAGTATCATTTTCTATATAAAAGCTAAACTGTTGTATGATGTTCTTAAACCTATCATATTCTTCCATACTTAATTTTAGAGGAGGAGAGTCGCCATAAGTATTGTATAAATAAACCTGATTAATAAGTTCTTGAAGAATGTTGTTTTTAAGTAAAAATTCACGCGTAAAATTCATCACCCAACCGATGGGTCTGCTTGGGTTTATTACTTTATGCACCTGACCAGGATATACAAAATGTATAGATTGATCTTCAATAGGAAACTCCTTAAAATCGATGGCATGACTACCATTGGCTTTTTCAAAAACAACAATGGTATAATAATCGTGCCTATGCGGCGCATCACTGATACCGTTAAACTTATCGTGCAAGTCGCCAATATCTTTTAAAATAAAATCTACTTTTTCACCTTCGATATTAGTAAGTCCGTATGTAGCTATTTCGTTATGCATAATCAAATAACACTTTAGGTTAAAAGTAGTTTAATTTGTTGATTGTTTAATAGAGCTTGTTATCCGATAATACATATGGTGCGCTTGTGAAATTTCATTTTTGGCATAAAAAAAAGGGTCGTGCTACTTACCTTGTAAGTGCCGACCCCCATCATATCCCACACTTCTTTATTAAGAAGTAACTTTAATGCCCAACTGCTCTAACTCCCCAGCATTCACAGTTGGGGTTTCTTTATTCAAGATTTTTTTCAGTACCATTTTACCTACTAATTCAGCTTCTTTTTTGTTGGCAAAACGTTGGTTGCCAATAATGGCTGGTACATAATCCTGATGTATGCATATTTTATCGTTAACAATAATATCGTATCCCCAGTATCCTTGTTCAAAGAAGGTTTGCATATAAACTTTCTTACGGCTGTTATGCGTACAAGCAAAACAAGCTGCTATCAACAGGATATATGAAAGGTGTTTAATCTTTGTTTTCATATTCTTCACTAGGGTTCAGTTTCCAAACATCATCAAAAGAGTAGCTACCATTTCCTCCCGTAGCAACGTATCCTATGTTGTTTAGGCTAAAACCAACAGCCCCTGAGCGAGCAGTTCCTTCAAAATCAGTTTTGCGTGTCCATCTATCTGTAGCTGGCTCGTACTCCCAGGTTTCTTGGTTATTGGCTCCATTAATGCCAGTAGCTACATAGGCTTTTCCGTCCATCACAAAAGTAACTCCCTTGTATCTGGCAATGGTATAGTCGTCGTCGTAACTATCATCTTCATAATCTGAAATGCGACCTAATTCGATCCATTTATCTTCTGCTGTATCGTATTTGTACATATCATCTAAATATGCACCGTTATTTAATCCAGTTAACACATAGGCTTCTCCATTGAGTACAAAATTCATGGCATCTCTACGTTTAGAACCGCCCATACTTGTTATTTGCGTCCAGCTATCGGCATCAACATCGTAACTCCAAAAGTCCTTTAAATAGTTATTGTCGTAACCCGTTCCCATATAACCTTTGCCATCTACATAAAAGGCTGTGGCGCTATAACGTGCCGTGCCAGGAAAATCATTTTTCTGCATCCAGGCATTATCTATAGGGTCGTATTCATACATATCCTTCAGTTTGTTATCACCATCGTAGCCTGTTCCTACATAACCCTTAGTGCTCGAGCTAAAAGCTATGGCTCCGTTTCGTCCTAATCCAGGAAGACTGGCTACCTGCTTCCAAAAATCCTTCTCGGCATCATATACCCAAAAATCCGTTAATCGCTCCTTGTTATCAATATCGTAACCTGTTCCTATATAGGCTTTATTATCTATGGTAAAACAAACACCTTCAGTACGTGGTATACCATCAAAATCGGCCATTCTAACCCAGTTTCCTAAATAATCTTCATCATCATCGCTGCTACATCCGGTAAAGGATAAACTTGTTATAAATAATGCGAGGGTAATTATTAGTGAATATTTTGTCATTTCCTTACAAATATTTTGTGTTTATTGTTTTGTTACGATACAAACATACGTCATCAACATGGCTTGCGAAGCAGGCCTTAGATAGCGGGTAAATATTTATCGACGAATAGGAATATTTCTTCTACCAACCTGATATAAGTGTTTTTCTATCTGCGTTACGAATTGTGGATTTTCTGATTAAGTAGTTGATGTATAGATGTTAGCATTGTTTTATTAATCGGATTGATCATCGTTAAATAATGATGTCGATGAAAAGACGCTTTTCGTCGATAAATAAATTGTATTGGAATTAGATATAGCTATTTATATTACTAGCATTACTTTTTTTGCATTAAAATATAATAAAATGCAAAGAGTAATAATTATACTAATAATAGCACTGGCTCTGGTTAATGAAGCTTGCAACGATCAAAGTCTGGATGAATTAAAAATGGGAGAAGAGTATATCGATGATGAATCGGGTATTCTGTTAATTGATACTTTTTCTTTGGCATTAAGCACGGTGCTTATTGATTCCATATCAACTTCTGCCAGTTCTTCACTTGTAATAGGACAATATAATAATACCGTGTTTGGCAAAATTGGTGTTGAACCGGTATATAGTTTAGATGTACCTTTTAGATACGATTTTGAGGAGGAAGATGTGTTTGATTCCATTACCATAAGTATTGATTACAATGGCTACACATTAGGTGATACGACATCATTACAGACGATAAATGTAATGGAATTGGATACTGATTTAGATGATTTTGAATCGTATTTATATAATACTACTAGAGTTAAAACAAAAGAGGAAGCGCTAGGGCAGATAAGCTTTTATCCAAAACCTACTAGAAGGGAATTGCTAGAAATGCGCCTAAATGATGATTTTGGACAACGCATATTTGATTTGTTTATAAACGAAGAAGATGAAATTGCGAATGCCACTGCTTTTAACGAATACTTTAAGGGTATTGTATTGCAAAATGAGCTCAGTCATTCTTTATTGGGGCTGGGTTTAAATGATAGTTCGTTGTGTGTGAATATGTATTACCATCGTGTGGATGGTGAAAAACAAGAGCTTAAGGCGGAGTTTGAAATGCGCCGAGAGTACGAGTATTTTAGTCAGGTTAAATACGATAGAAGCCAAACCTTGTTTGCACCGCTTGTAATTCAGGAAGAGGATATTTCATCCCTTCAAACCAATGATATTACACTTTTACAAGGCATGAGTGGCTTGCTTACCAAGGTGCGATTTCCAGGGCTTGCTAAGGTATTTCAGCTAGTAAAACTCGACCAGATTATTAAGGTTGAACTCATTTTGGTTCCCACGCAAGAAGCCGAAGATATTAATAGTTTACCACTTCAATTACTGGCTTATGAATCGAATAAGGTGAATAAAATAAATGACCTTGTTGATGATGGCAGTGGCAATGCTATTCCACTGTTACTGTACCCTGCATCTGATAATTTTGAGAGTCATCCATATTATTCCATGGATATTACATCTTACATTATTAGCAACCTAGTGACAGGATATTTTGAACCTGATAATGCCATTTTAGTTGGATTACCTTCAGAATATCTTCAAAACACAGCAGCCACGGTCATGTTTGGTGGGGAGCAGAATACCACCTATCAGCCTAAGTTAAAAATATACACTTACTATTATTAAACCGTACTTACATGCAATTTAAAATTAGATATTCACTCATTATAATTGGTCTATTAAGTTTTATAATAGAAGGGCTACAAGCTCAGAATGGAGCAGCTTCGGCATATACATCGTTTGGTGTGGGGCGAATAGAAAGTGGGGCTACCATTCAATACGAGGCCATGGGCGGAACAGGAATTGCTTTGCCATCGGAGTACTCCATTAATACATTAAATCCAGCTTCATTGGCAGGGCTAAAATCGGAAGGTATTATATTTGATTTAGGTTTGCGAACCAGCTTTACCGAATATTCCCATGATACCGAATCGGGAAGTGCCTTTACAGGAGGTTTAAATAATTTAACCTTGGCCTTTAAACCAGGAGAAAAATGGGTGACCTCATTTAATGTGTCGCAGTTTTCGTCGTTGGCTTATAAAATAAACTCAGAGACTTATATTGATGGTTCTACAACGCTTATAGATAAGAATTATGAAGGAAGCGGTGGGTTAAGTGAGGTGTCGGTGTCCAATGCTTACGCGGTAAATAGCAATCTATCCTTGGGTTTAACGTTATCCTATGTATTCGGAAAATTAAATAAACAAGAAAGCTATTCTTCATCGGTCATTGGTGGTGATTTAACGGTAGATTACGGCGACTTTTTGCAGCAAATGACTGTTGGTGCTGGTATCCAATATAAGCTTCCGCTTAAAAAGAGCAATTTGCTATTTGGGGCAACATATAACCCTGCTGTAAATTTCAATACCGAGCGCGAAGTACAAACATCCAGTAGCAGTGGGGCTGGTATTATTGAAGAAATGGAGGAGGATGATTATAAAATTCCCGCCAACCTAGGAGGAGGCGTAGCTTGGATGAATAATCATGGCATTAAAATAGCTTTAGATTATCGCTATCAGAGTTGGAGTAATATAAATTATAGCAGCCCTATAGCCGAATATAAGGACAGCCATAAATTCAATGGAGGAGTGGAATATAGAAGAAGAAAAAGTCGCAAGTTAAACCCCTACTTATGGCGCTTAGGCGGATATTATGAGGATTCGTACATTCAAGTAAAAGGAAAAACCATTATGGATAGAGGCATCACTGCTGGGGTAGGAATACCTTTGCGAGGTCAAAGCTCGTACTTAAACGTGAGCTTTAATTATGGTAGTCGAGGAACCAATAACAATGCGTTGATTACAGAAAATTACTACGGTATTAGCGTCAGTATGTCGATGGTAGAATCGTGGTTTAAAAAACGAACTTTCGATTAATGGGATGCGTTTATTGGCGCTTCTAACAAGCCATTAATTAGATAGGAGTAGTGCTTTATGATTTATTCCATAGGTGAAACTGGTTTAAAACCATGCCTGTACTTGCTTAAAGCTTGTTTGCATAAACGCTGAAGTAAAGTATATAAGCATTTTGTTGGTTTAATGTACGGGTATGTTGGTTTAACTGACAATTAGTTCGGTTTAACTGACGGGTTGTCTGGTTTAATATGCGGGTGAGATGGTTTACATGACGGGTTGTTTGGTTTGCATGACGGGTTGACTGGTTTTGATTGTAATGCCCTAAAATCGCTTTGTGTCGTTAAAATCAAAAAATTATATCAAGAACCAAGAAATTCCTAATACCTTCCTTTCCAAAGGCGTTTTAAGCGTTCCAAAATCTTATTTTCCTGAGCATTATTTTGTGGGGTATATAAGCGTTTGTTCTTAACCTCTTTGGGCATAAATTCTTGCTCTACAAAGTTCTCAGGGTAATCGTGTGAGTACTTATATTCTTCGCCATAACCCAACTCTTTCATTAGCTTGGTAGGAGCATTACGAAGGTGTAAAGGCACTGGTAAGTTACCTGTTTGTTTTACCAATGCCTGCGCGTTTTTAATAGCCATATACGAAGCATTACTTTTGGGGCTGGTTGCTAAATAAATAGTGGTTTGCGAAAGTATAATTCTACCCTCGGGCCAACCCACCATTTTAACCGCTTCAAAACACTGATTGGCCAATAATAAGGCGTTAGGATTAGCCATACCAATATCTTCAGAAGCAGAGATAACTAGTCTACGTGCTATAAATTTAGGATCTTCGCCACCTTCCACCATCCGAGCCAGCCAATAAACAGCAGCATCGGGGTCGCTGCCTCTAATAGACTTAATAAAAGCCGAGATGATATCATAATGCATCTCTCCATTTTTATCGTATGCAGCTGGGTTTGATTGCAAACACTTGGTTACATTATCGTTGGTAATAGTTACCTTTTCACCCTCGTTGGCATTTATCACCAATTCAAGTATGTTTAGTAATTTACGCGCATCACCACCCGAAAAACGAAATAAAGCTTCTTCTTCCTTCAGGTCAATGGTCTTTTTCTTCAGAATCTCGTCTGTAGTGGTTGCTTTCTTTACCAGCTCTCGTAAATCTGCTACTTCAAGCGATTTAAGTACATACACCTGGCATCGCGAAAGCAAAGGCGAAATGACTTCAAAAGAAGGATTTTCGGTAGTTGCACCAATTAAAGTAACTACACCTTGTTCCACGGCTCCCAATAAAGAATCTTGCTGAGATTTACTAAAACGATGAATCTCATCAATAAACAAAATGGGATTGGGACTATTGAAAAACTTAGTTTTTTTAGCCTTCTCAATCACCTCTCGCACATCTTTAACGCCAGAATTAATAGCAGAAAGGATATAAAAAGGACGATTAAGCTGTTGCGATATTATCTTTGCTAAAGTAGTTTTTCCAACCCCTGGAGGTCCCCATAATATAATAGAAGATATTACCCCTGAATCAATCATTTTACGAAGTACAGCATCTTTACCAACCAAGTGGTGCTGTCCTATGTATTGATCTAGCGCTGTAGGGCGTTGTCTTTCTGCTAATGGGGGATAACCGTTCATATTTGTTTAATTAGTGAGGCAAAATTAATAATCTTGCGTTAATCGCGAGATGAAATGTTGATTTAATATTCTATGCACTTTGGTTAATTCCTTACTTTTAATTTATCAGAGTGAGTATTAAAATAAGATCACAATTTTTTGCTGATACAACTACCTGTAAAATAACGATGAACCGAAACTGACATTTGTTGTTTTATAATACCAAACTAAAGCTTACTATTGCATGGTTCATTTTTATAATGACAGTGGGATAGTGGCGTAAAAAGATAGGTGATGAAGGGAGTGTTTATATTATTTACAGCAGCATTATTTTTTATGAGTTCAGAAGCAAAAAACAAAGAAGTAGCCACATTAGGAGCAGGATGCTTTTGGTGTGTTGAAGCTATATACGACCAATTAGAAGGAGTTATTTCTGTAGAATCAGGTTACTCGGGAGGACAGACAGATAAGCCAACGTATAAGGAAGTGTGTGAAGGAACAACTGGGCATGCAGAAGTGTGTCAGATTACTTTTGACCCTGAGGTGATTTCTTTTGGAGAAATTCTTGCCGTATTTTGGTCGGTTCACGACCCAACAACTTTAAATCGTCAAGGTGCTGATGTCGGTACCCAATATCGTTCGGTAGTTTATTATCATAACCAAGAGCAAAAAAGAATTGCCGAAGCACAGATTAAGTTGGTTGGCGATGAAAAACTATACGAAGATCCTATTGTAACTGAAGTAACGGCTTTTGATAAGTTTTACCAAGCAGAAGATTACCATCAGGAATATTTTGCTAATAATCCAGAAAATCAATACTGCCGAATGGTGGTTGGACCAAAAGTAGAGAAGTTTGAAAAGCTATTTAAAGATCAATTAAAGAAATAGAAGAAGCAATTTGTTTCAGTAATAAATGAGGTCGTTTGAAATTATCAAACGGCCTTTTTTTGTCCTTTATCTAAAATATTTTAATGTAGATAAGGTTGTTATATTTGTTGTAAACCAGATGTTTATTGTTTATTTATATGTTTGGTCTGAAACTTTTTTAAAATAAAATCACATTTTCTTAAAATATAATCTCTTGTTATTCGACTTAATAAGTAGATACAGTAATTATGACAACAGAAAAACAAAATATTGGAGAAACCTTTCATCAGGAACAGAATCGCTTAACAAACTATGTTAAGGGAAGAATCGGTTCTGTAGAGGATGCGGAGGATATTGTTCAAGATGTTTTTATGAGTTTAGTGGGAGGGTTTGATGATATATCGGATTTGCGCAAAACCATCTCTTGGTTATACTCAGTTGCTAAAAATAAAATTGTTGATTTTCGCAGAAAAAAGCGCCCTTATTCATTAGAAGAAAATAAAACGAATGAAGAAGGAGAGAGCTTAAATATAAGTGATTTGTTGCCGTCGTTAGAATCGATGCCTGATGAGCAAATGATGCTAGATATGGTTTGGGAAGAGATACAGGAACGATTAAATGAATTGCCTCAGGAACAGCGAGAAGTTTTTGAATGGCACGAATTAGAGGGCAATAGCTTTCAGCAGATATCTGAATTTATGGGGACGCCTGTAAACACGCTCATCAGCAGAAAGCGTTATGCAGTATTGTACTTGCGAGAACACTTAGAAGAATTATTTAATCAGATGAATGAATAACTGCGAGGCGGTTATAAATAAGAGTTATAAAACAGATTGTGTCTGAAGCTAGAGAATGTTGCAGATTAAGGCACAGTCATAAATTTTAGAAAAGATGAAAAAGTATTCAAGAATAAAAATGATAGGGAAGATGGTTGCATTTGGAGTATTAGCTGGAACAGCTTTTACATTTGCATTGATGTTATTGTGGAATTGGTTAATGCCAGCAATTTTTGGATTAACAGTGATTACCTTTTGGCAGGCACTAGGTTTACTGGCTTTATCTAAAATATTATTTGGCAAAGGACAAAGACCAAGCTGGCAAAATAGAGAAAAATCTAAGATGCATAAAGAGCAATTTATGAATCGTTTTAAAAGGTCGCGATGCAATGATGTTGTTGAACCATCAAAAGGGATGAGTTATGAAGAAAAATAAAGTAATCATATCGACACCGGTGCATGTAAACTTTAATGCTTGCGATGGATGCGGAGTTTGTGTTGATGTTTGTTCAATGAATGTTTTTGAAATCAAGGAGATAAGTAAAGAAGCGATGAATGATTTGTCTTTTATGGGTAAAATAAGGTGAAAATTAAAGGACATCAAAAATCTAATGTTATTAATGCAGCTGCTTGCATTGGATGTGTTAAATGTGTAAGCAATTGCCACGAGCGAGCCATTTTTGTAAAAGACATTAAACAAAGGGCATAGGCGTAAGGGTGTAATCGAAGAAAGTAAAAGGTTTAAACTGGATTAAAAGTATTCTGCTCGTAATGCTGTTTGTGGTAAGTGCGATTACTTCGTTTATTCCTTGGTGGCTTTTTATATTATAAAAAATGTGAACGTGCTATTTTTATTTTATGCTATATTCGGATTTTAATATTAGGTGTTTATGTAGGAGAAAACCAAACTTTTCTTGAACAAAAGAAATACCTAATGGTTTTTAAGGTATTATATTGTAACAAGAAGAGTTTGATGCTGCATGGTTAAAAGTATAACGCTTAGTGTCAAACTTATAAAAAAATGAATAATGAAATCAATCACAAAGATTCTAGGCACATTAATGTTAACCTTGGCTTTATTTAGCCTGTCGAATAATGCCAAAGCACATTGCGAAATTCCGTGTGGTATTTATGGCGATTCTACGCGTGTAACTTTAATGTATGAGCACATAGCAACTATTGAAAAATCGATCAATCAAATTGTAAAACTATCCGAAGGTGAAGTTAAAGACCATAATCAACTGGTGAGATGGGTTATCAATAAAGAAGAACATGCTACCAAAATTCAGGAAATCGCTAGTCAATATTTTATGCACCAACGCATTAAAGTAAAGGACTCATCTGATCCCGAAGGATATGCGGTTTATATTAAGCAACTTACATTAATGCATAAAATTCAGGTTTATGCCATGAAGGCAAAACAAGCAACCGACTTAAAGTATATTAAATTACTTCGAGAAACGCTTCATGACTTTGAACATGCATATTTTGGAGGGCATTAAAATATAAATTGGTCAATCATTTTTGTATGATATAAAATCATCAGGAAATCGGTCAGAACCATGAATGCATAAATCCATCAAGCAAAGCTTAAATGCTTTTGTTTGGTGGATTTTTTTATGCTAATTGTTATATATCGTATAAATAGAGATTGAATAATAAGCCGTATTTTTCATATATAACAAGGATAAAATTAAATGATCAGGCAACTATTGTTTCTAACAACTGATTTTAGAATAAATATCAAAGAATAAAATTATTATTTAATAATGCTTTGTGTTTTAGTAATGTATCTATGGTTGGGCGGAGGTATTAATTTATGAGATACGCAATATTAATATCAAATTAATGCATCTAATATAATATTGTGAGCAATATTAAATAAACCATCTCGCTTTGATGGACGAGTATTGACCTAAAAGTTAAATTTATAATCAAATGAAGAAAATCTTATTTATTGCATTTTGTCTATTTGTAGCAACAACAACAGATGCAAAAAAAATTAAAGTGTTAATCGTTGACGGACAAAATAACCATGCGGTATGGCCAAAGTCAACTATTATGATGAAACAGTACCTGGAAGAAACAGGTATGTTTAAAGTGGATGTATATAGAAGTAAATACACTTGGAAAGCAGGTAGAGAAAAGGATTTTTTACCCATGGCTAAAGCGGGTGAGTCGGAAGATTTAAAAGAGCCTAAACATGATCCAGACTTTGCTCCCAAATTTAAAAAATACGATGTTGTAATCTCTAATTTTGGATGGAAAGCAGCAGACTGGTCAGAAAGTACACAAAAAGCGCTAGAAGACTATATGGAAGCTGGAGGAGGTTTTGTTTCGGTACATGCTGCCGATAACTCTTTTCCTGATTGGAAAGCATACAATCAAATGATTGGCCTTGGAGGCTGGGGTGGAAGAAATGAAAAAGATGGCCCCTATGTGTATTATAATAACGAAGGTGAACTAATTCACGACCATTCTGCAGGTAGTTGTGGTGCACACGGACCCAAACATATGTTTCCAATAACGGTACGAGTTACCGATCACCCTATAACAGAAGGCATGCCAAAAGTATGGCTGACGGCTAAAGATGAATGTTATGCAAAACTTCGTGGTCCTGCAGAAAATATGATTGTTTTAGCTACAGGAAAAGATCAGAATGCCAATGCTCCAACCGATCGTCACGAGCCAATATTAATGGTTTTAGATTATGGCAAAGGGCGTATATTTCATACTACCTTAGGTCATGACGATTACTCTTTTGAAGGAGTTGGCTTTATTGTTTCTTTTTTACGTGGTACCGAATGGGCTGCTACGGGAAAAGTAACCCAAGCAATGCCAGCGGATTTTCCATCAGCAGAAACGGGTAAAAGCAGAGCTTTTAAATTAAATCAAGAGTATCTAAAATAAATATTGAAAATATAATTCGTTATCAATAGAAGAGTAAAATATTGTATTCTTCGTGCTGATAATTAAATAATCCTAATTAAATAATGAAAAAAAATCTTACAACAATTTTAGTAGCTGTATTCGTATTACTAAGTAGTTCAAGTATAGCTCAAAAGCAAACGCCTAAAAAATATCCGTCTAAAAAGACAAAATCTAAAGAATGGACCGATTTATTGGATAAAGAATTATCTCATTGGGAAGTATGGACTGGTGTTCCGCATAAATCAGTTAAAAATTTACCTGCCGATTATAAAAAGGATGCAAATGGAGAAAATACAGCACCCATTGGACTAGGTGATCCCTTAGGCATGTATAAAGTAACTGAAGATAAGAATGGTGAATTAGTTTTGAATATTTCTGGTAAAGTATATGCTGGGTTAACTTCTTTAAAAACTTACTCTAATTACCATATGACATTACTTTTTAAGTGGGGCGAAAAAAAGTACGAGCCACGTTTAGATAAATTAAGAGACAACGGTTTACTTTACCATTGTTATGGCGAACACGGTGCGTTTTGGGATGTTTGGAAATCATGTTTAGAATCACAAATTCAGGAAGGTGATTTTGGAGATTTATTTACTTTAGCTGGAACTAGTGCTCAAGTAAGAGTAAATGAGAATGGCCGTTTTGATGCCAATTCTGAAGTAATTAAGAAAAAAGCAAAAAGAGGCATTGATGCTGAAAGTCCTCATGGCGAATGGACGCGTGTTGACCTATACGTAATAGGCGATAAGGCAATCCATGTAACTAACGGAGTGGTTTCTTTAGCCTTAACAGATGCTAAAGACGATAAAGGGAATGCTTTAACTGAAGGTCAAATTCAAATTCAGTCGGAGGGAGCAGAAGCTTACGCTAAAGATATATGTATCCGACCAATCACTAAGTTTCCTAAAAAGATATTAAAAGCAGCTAACCTTTAATATACGGTAATGATTAAAAACTTAATTAAAGTATGCTGTTTCGGAATGTTGTTGCTTTTTATGGGGGCATGTACCAATAATAACGAGCTTAAATTTACACCCTTGTTTAATGGTGAAAATTGGGATGGTTGGTATTTTAAATTACGGAATGGTGATGAAGCTTTAGCTAAAAAAGTATTCAGTATTGAAGATGGAATGGTTCATGTTTATAATGATCAATTTCCCGATACGATTGACTTAGATGGCGAAAATGATACCCACGGTTTGTTTTATACCCATAAAAAGTATCGTAGGTTTATATTACGATTTGAATATAAATGGGGGGCCAAAATTGCCAATAATTTTAAGCATTGGCATTATGACGCAGGATGTTATTATCATGTGGTAGATGATAAAATATGGCCTGTAGGGTTGGAGTATCAAATAAGGTACAACCATAAAGCCAACAAAAACCATAGTGGCGATTATTGGGCCTCTGTACCTTTAGATTGGTACGCTCAAAAAGATAGTTCGGTATTTTTACATCCTAACGAAGGAGGTTTGCTGATAGAAAACAAAAAAGGTGAGGTGCTAGCCAAACCAACGAATAACTATCATGCTTTAGATGGACAATGGAACAAATGCGAAGTAATTGTAATGGAGGATAAGTATTCTATACAGAAACTTAATGGTGAAATTGTAAACATTGCCACTAACCTAAAGTTGAAAGGTGGTAAAATTGGTTTCCAGTCAGAAACAGCTGAAGTATATTATAGAAATATTGAGATTGCTGAATTTGAAGAGCTAGTTCCTATGGAGGAATTTATTCAATAAGATATAGTATCATTTTGTACAAGGAGGTCACAGTTTACTGTGGCCTTTTTTTGTGCCTAAATCTAAATGTCAGGCATATAGGAATGTGTATTTTAGAACTAAAAATGTACTATTAGGGCACCCATATTTTACGAATGTATGATTTTTGACTTTGAATTTAATAAGTCAATATTCTGTATTGTATTATCCTTAAATTGGAGTTGTAACTCTTTAAGTGTAGTAATGGGTTTAGAGCATTATTTTAATATTATTGAGTAGGGTAAGTCTATTTATTCTTTTCATCTAAATTTGATATGAGGGGGTAAAATTATACAAGTTGAGTCAAGAATAATTAGCAGGATTCTGCACCCTCTATCTTCCAATTTATGTATGTACATCAAATTTGCTTGTACAGCCTGATCCACAATTCTGCATAAAATTAACCACTGAGTAATACGAGAAAACGATAACATTGTTTCGAATACAAAATTCAAAATAGTATCGTGTAAAAACAATCTATTCAAAAGTAAGACAAGTAATTATATAATACAGGTATTTTTTTAAGATGCTGTGCAAACGATTGTATAAATAAAACGAAATCTAAATAAATCTATTACTCATTAAATCTTACAATTCGTATGAAAACTAAATTTACAGGTCGCGGAATGAAAATAGGGCTTACAAGTATACTCTGCTTGTTGCTTAGTTTCAGTCTGATGGCACAAGAAACAAAACAAATTTCGGGTGTTGTAACCGATACCCAAGGTAATTTATTGCCTGGCGTAACCGTGGTGGTTAAAGGAACCTCTAATGGTTTAATTACAGGTATCGATGGTGATTATACTATTAATGCCCCAGCCAACAGCGTACTTCAATACTCATTTATTGGTATGATATCGCAAGAAATTACAGTTACCGATCAAACTAAAATTGACATTACGCTGCAAGGCGATATGATTGGTTTAGAGGAAGTGGTAGCTGTGGGTTATGGTACTCAACGTAAAGCGGATTTAACTGGTGCCGTTTCTTCGTTGGAAGGTGAGGAATTAGTAAAAGCAGCTACTCCTAACTTAGCCAATAGTTTAGGTGGTAAAATAAGTGGTGTAACAGCTATGAATAGAAGCAGTAAACCAGGAGCGGAGGATGTAGACTTTTTAATTCGTGGTCAGAGTACTTTTGGAAATAACTCTCCACTGGTATTAGTCGATGGAGTTGAGCGTAGTATGAGTCGTATCAACCCACAGGATGTGGAAAGTATGGTGGTGTTGAAAGATGCCGCTTCTGCAGCCATTTATGGAGTAAAAGGTGCAAATGGTGTAATTTTAATTACTACCAAAAGAGCGAAGGAAGGAAAAGCTGAAATTAGCTACTCGTATAACTTAGGTATTCAAAGTCCTATGTTTTTGCCAGATCGAATGAATTCAGTGGAATATGCTACTCATTTGAATAGAGCAATGATGAATAGTGATCAAGATCCTTTGTACAGTGACGAAGATATTGAGAAGTTAAGAACTGAAGGCCCAAACACCAATTGGTGGGATGAAACCATGGATAAAAGTGCACCAATTCATACCCATAATATTGTGGTTTCTAATGGTAATGAAAAAATTAAAACCAGAACTTCATTTGAAATATTAGATCAAAAAGGGTTGTATGATGAGTCTAATTATAAACGTTATAATTTTCGTTCAAATTTAGATACTAAGATTACTGAATCTTTAAAAATGAATTTGAATATATCTTATCGTTTAGAGGATAGAAATGAAGCCCCAGAAGAAAGTGGTATGTTTCAGAGCACTACGGTAAGTCATCCTGATGAGCCAGCTTATATTGAGATTGATGGTAAGCAGGAGCTACATTGGAATGGTTTTAATAATACGCCCATTGGGGAATCTAAGAGTGGTAGCGATAATCGCAGATATGGGACTTTTGAAAGTTCGATTGGACTACAATATGATGCTAAATTCTTGCCTGGATTAACAGCTAAATACACCTTTTCTTTTGACAGAACAAATCATCAGAGAAAGACTTTTAGAACACCTTATACTTTTTATACAGGACCAGATCCGATAGAAGATAAAAAAACATCCATTGCATCTATTGATTTAACCCATTTAATGAGAGAATGGACTAACAAAACGGGTAATCTAGTTATCGATTATAATAAAAAAGCAGGAGATCATTCTTTTGGAGCAACCTTTGTATTTGAACACAGGGATTATTATAACGAATGGATTGAGGCTTATAGAGATGGATTTATCTCTGATGCTATTGATCAAATATTTGCAGGATCATCCGCACGTTGGGCCAATGATGGAAAAGCTAACGAAAATGCTCGTGTAGGTTATGCAGGACGTTTGAACTACAACTATAAAGATAAGTACTTATTACAAGCGAATGTTCGCTACGATAAATCATTTAACTTCCCTAAAGATAATGCAGGTGGTTATTTTCCAGCATTTTCTGGAGCTTGGAGATTATCTAACGAAGGCTTTTTACAAGATGTGTCTTGGTTATCTAACTTAAAATTACGTGTAGGTTATGGTATTTATGGAAACGATCGTATTGCTGCTTTCCAATATCTATCAACATTTGGGTTTAGTAGTACTAGAGGAAATCCATCGGGAACTATTTATGGTGGAGACTTTTATCAAGGAATTCAGCCAAGTAATATTCCTAATCCTAATGTAACATGGGAAACGGCCAAAAATTTAAATATAGGTGTAGATTTTGGTTTGTTTAATAATAAAATTTCTGGAGATTTTGAAGTGTATAAAAAACGTACAGAAGACCTTTTATTACCTCCAGCAAATATTCCTGTTGAGGTTGGTTCTGGAGTAGCTCATACCAATGCTGGTATTACAGAGAATACAGGTTTTGATTCTAATCTACGCTACAAAAACACCTTTGGTAGCTTAAAAATGAATATTACAGGTACCATTACTTATGCCAAAAGTAAAATTATTGAAATGACTGAAGCGGCTAATGTACCTGATGGTTTAAAGAAGACCGGCCGTCCTTTTGGTTCGCGTTATGGCTTAATAAGTCTAGGTAAATTTGTGGATGATACAGATATTTCAAATTCTCCAGATCATGCTAGTTATTTTGGATCAGCAAAACCTGGTGATATAAAGTACAAGGATATTTCGGGCCCCGATGGAACGCCTGATGATGTAATTGATGGATATGATCGTACCTACATAGGTAAAGGTGGTATGCCAGAGTGGGATTTTGGTTTAAACTTATTTTTTGGATATAAAGGCTTTGAATTAACTGCATTCTTTAATGGTAAAACAGGTTATACACATAGATATATGCCAGCGCCATTTGTAAATTCAGGAAATGGTCTACAAGCTTTTACTGATTCTTGGACTCCAGATAATCCGAACTCTTGGTTACCACGTACTTCTTTAGGATGGGATGAAATTAATGATGCACAATCAGACTATTGGTTAACTGATGGTTGGTTTGTAAAGTTAAGAACAGCAGAATTTGCTTATAACGTACCTCAAGTTAATGTGATGGATAAATTAGGGGTAAAAGCATTAAGGGTTTATGTGTCAGGAAGCAACTTGTTTTCTGTAAGTAATATTGACCTATGGGATCCTGAATCAGCTGATTTAGGTACGCACCCAATGTATTATATGCCAATGAGAACTTATAATTGTGGTGTACAAGTTACCTTCTAGTCATTACATTATAGCAGAATAACGCAATTGAAAGTAAAATTTTAAAAAATGAAACTAGTCGTTAATCAGTATTTTAATACTAGAACAAGGATAAAAGACAAGTTTCATTCAAAGCATCTGAATTTTATAAATAGTAACGAAATGAAAAAAATAAATATCATAATAGTTTGTTTCATGGCCTTAATAGCTTTTAACAGCTGTGAGGATTACCTTGAAAGACAACCACTGGATAAAGTTTCCAGTGCGGCAGTATTTGAAGATGTCGGATATATTCAAGCTACCTTGATGGATATCTATAGTTTTATGCCCAATGGATTTGGTTGGGAGAGCACAGGACACAAAGCCCGTGGTTATGGACGACGTAGCTTTTTAGATTGTACTACAGATCTTATCGCGAATAAAAGTGGATATGTAGAAGGGTGGAAGTATGTAAATCAAGGGCAAAGTCCAACCAATGGACAACAGTTCAGTAACTATAGCGAAAATTATCAAGTAATTTTTAGATGTAATACTTTATTAGAGGGGGTGGCTACATCTAGCTTAAAAAATGACGAATATGTAAAGTTAATGCTTGCAGAGGTTCGTTTCTTAAGAGCATTCTATTATTTTGATTTGGTGCGTCGTTATGGTCGAGTGCCATTTATTACTGAAGTATCTAACACGGATGATATAGAATCTACTTATGAGCCTAGAGAAGACACGGATGTTATTTATGACTTTATTTACTCCGAGTTTAATGAAGTAGCTCCTTTAATTCCTTTAGCAAAAGATTTAAAAACAGTTGGGTCTGATGTTGGACGTATTTCTCGCGAAGCTATTTGGGGTTTTAATGGAAGAGCGATGTTGCACGCTAAGCGTTATGCACAATCGGCTGCAGAATCTAAAAAAGTATTGGATGCAGTAGCTGATGGTACTTCGGACAGAAAATTAGCTGAGGATTACGAAAAACTATTTATCTCAAAAGGAGGAAATGAGGAAGTACTATTTGAAATCATCTTTAACGGAAACGAAAAAGGTGGTACGGTTGATAACTTCTCTCGTCCTCCAAGTGATAGAGGTTCTTGGGGTGGACAGCACAACCCAACAGAGGATTTAGTGCGTGCCTACGAAATGGCCGATGGATCTGAAGCTACAGTTATTAATGGTTATGATCCAAATAATCCATATACTAATCGTGATCCTCGTTTATCTCAAACAGTACTACATCATGGATCTATGTTTTATGGCAAAACAATGGATTTTGCATGGGTTCTGGAAGGGGATACTTGGACATCTAAACCTAAAGATGATGATTTAAAAGCTCAAGTGAATGGTAATGCGGCTCATGCACAAGGATTGGCTACCATTACGGGATATTACTTAAGAAAGTTTATGGATGAAAGCGCCCCTGTTGGTGATTTTGGTATGTCGGAACAAAGTTGGATAGTATTGCGTTTGGCAGAGGTTATGTTGAACTATGCAGAAGCTCAAAACGAAGTAGCAGGACCTGATGCTTCGGTATATCAAGCAATTAATGATGTTCGTGAGCGTTCGAGCATGCCAGCCGTAGAGGTAAATTACCCTGGATTAGATAAGGAGGGAATGTTTGAGCGTATTAAACATGAGCGTAAAGTAGAATTATGCTTTGAAGGTCAACGTTTTTGGGATATTCGCCGTTGGGAAATTGGAATGGAGATTTGTAATGGTACAATTCCTGAAGATGCTGCCGATCCTTCAAAAGGAGGTCGTATGATGTGTTGTTACCCTTTACGTCAGGCCGATGGGTCAGTATTGTATTGTACGCCAGAAACGATTGATGATGTATTAAAACCTGGAGAAAAAATATGGAAAGATCCTGTAACCAGCCGTAATCCGTATATCTGGCAAGACAGAAATTACTTAATGCCAATTCCTCAAAATGCGATCGATAAAAACCCTTCATTAGAAGGGGATCAGAATCCTGGATATGGTGGTTAATTTAAATGTGTAATTATAGGCTAAAATAGGCTTTAGCTCAATACTTTTGTATTGCGGAAAGGTTGTCTCAATAAATGGAGGCAACCTTTTTTGATGAAAATGAGTTTTTAATCACTCGTCATTGTAATTTGTATTCCTTATTTTTGATCGTTTATCGATCTTTTTATAATTATATTTTATAGTGAAAACTCTCTTCTTCAACTCCATATTACTTTTTCTACAATGTGTTTTTTTACAGGCGCAGGAGTCAAAGTTATTGCCTACGTATAATTATAATATTTCCAATGGTTTAGCACACAATGGTGTCACCTCTATCATGGAAGATTCTAAAGGTTATATTTGGATTGGCACCTATGATGGAATCAATAAATATGATGGTTATAGCTTTGTAACTTACAAAAATAGCTACGATAACGAAATATTAAAAAGCAACCGTGTTAGAACCCTTTGTGAAGATCATCGAGGTAATATTTGGGTAGGAACAGATAATGGAATATCTCTTTACCACTACCAAACGGACAAGTTTATTGATATGGATAGTGGGGTAAGTCAAAAGTCCTCAAAGAATATAATTGTACGTTCTATCTATGAAAATAAAAATAAGAACCTGATAATTTGTAGTACCGAAGGTGATGGAATTATCACCTTTTCGAAAAATTATCAATTTCAACAACAGATTATTCCACAAGAGCAGGATCCACGAAATAAAATCACTGTATATAATTGTATCGAATTGGATTCTTTAAACTTTGTTTTCTGCACTTCAAGAGGAATTAGTTTATACAATATTCAACATCAGACATTTAAAAGTGTACTTGAGCAAGATACGAGAGGTAATTCCAACATTCGGTTAATTTCGGATAGCATAATAGCCATACCGCTTAGATCTGGGGTCAGCTATATGAAGTACTCTTTAGTCAATAATGATTTTTCTTTTAAAATATTACCAAATCAAATAACTCAGCATCAATATAATTGTATTAATGTGGATGCAAAAAGAAATTTATGGCTAGGTACCAGCTTTAATGGCATTCGAAAAATAAACAATGTACCTAAACTATTAAATCACGAAGCGGTTGAAACGGCTGTGTTTAAAGGAGAATCAGGCTTACTAAGGATAAGTAGCATTTATTGTTCAGAAACATCGGGTTGTTGGGTAGGTACCTTTAATAAAGGTATTTATCGCTTTTCAAACAATGGTAATGTTTTTAAAACGATAGATCATGTTGTAAATACTCCCAATGGATTGCAATCAAACAGTATTTCAAATATTCATCCATTAGATGATAAGAGAGTTATTTTAAGTGCTAATAGAGGAGGGGTAGCTATATTTAATACAGAGTCTCATCAATATGAACCCTTACCTTTAAAATTGTCTGAAAAGGAGCGTAAAAGTTTTGCTATTTTTTATATAGATTCAAAAAAGCACATATGGTATAGAGCAAATGAGGATGCTGGTTTAGCTAGAATGACAAGCAACGGTAAACGACATAGTATCGATTTTCAGCGCTTCCCTGAGCTGAAAACCTTGCGTCCTAGAATATTTGTAGAAGATAAATACAGCAATATTTGGATTGGAGAGGAGAAAGATGTGTACAAATTAAGTATGGGTAATAATGGTGAAATAGAGAGAGTTGAAAGTCTAAATAGTCATATGCTTTTTAATGATAAACCCATAGATCAGGTTCGAGCATTGTATTTAGATCCTCAATATAATTACATATGGGTTGGTACAGGTTCCAACGGTTTGGTAAGAATCGAACCACAAGAAGATAGATCGGTTGAACATTTAAATATCCACCAGTTTTTAAGAGTTAAGAATAAACTCAACTCTATTTCTAGTAATTTTGTGAGTGCCATTGTTCGCACTCCCAATGGCGAATTATGGATTGGTACTGAAGGTGGTGGCATTTGTAAAGTAGTAAACTCTAATAGTTCACCCGAATTTATTCCATTTACAGAGAAGCAAGGTTTATCTAATAATGTTATTAAATCTATTCAGTATGATGATGAATATAGCCTTTGGATAGCCACTAATATTGGATTGAATAAGTTTAATACCAAAGATTATCAGTTCAGGAATTTTAAAAAGGAAGATGGATTACCTTTTGAGGATTTTTGGTATATAAATACAAAGCTGAAGAATGGTAATTTTGTATTTTCGGGCGTTGAAGGTTTCTGCTATTTTTCGCCATTGAATATAAGTGCCCAAGAATCATTGCCAAAATTAGAACTCGAAAATTTTAGCATCTTCAATGAAGAAATAGCGCCAGGAGATACCCTAAATAATAGGGTTTTATTGAAGAACCGATTAAATGATACCAACGAAATTATATTAGCTCATAATGAAAATAGTATATCATTTATGGCTAATGTACTACATTTTTCTGCTCCCGAAAATCATTATTTACAATATCAATTATTACCCATTAACGAACAATGGATAAAAGTTTCGTCGGATCAAAGAAGTATTTCATACAATGATTTAAATCCAGGGAATTATCAATTTAGAGTTAAAGCTTCCAACTCATTAAATGAATGGACGCAGATTAAGGAATTAAACATCGTAGTTAAGCCGCCTTTCTGGAAAACAATTCCTGCAATGTTAATATACCTTTTGTGCATTCTTGCGATTATTTATATAGTAATTAAGGTAATTACAAGAATACAGAAGCTTCAACATAAGTTAGAATTGGAACATCTTGAATATGATAAAGTAAAAGAGGTAAATGCAGCTAAATTGCGTTTCTTTTCTAATATTTCACACGAAATTAAAACACCTATTACTTTAATATCTGGGCCCATTAATATCTTGAGCGATCGCTTTAAAGGAATTGCAGACGTAATGGGACAGCTTAGAATAGTTCAACGACAATCTAAAAAGATATCTCAACTGATTGATCAGGTTCATGATTTTCAGCGTTCGGATGCTAATATGTTAGAAATGCACTATGCTCAGTTTAATTTCAAGGATTATTTATTTGAGTTAATTGAAGATTTCCATTTTTTAGCAAAGAATGATAAAAAGCAATTAACGTTAGTGGGAACAGAGCAAGATGTGTATGTTTCTGCCGATAAGGATAAAGTAGGTAAAATCATCAATAACCTACTGAATAATGCCTTTAAGTATACGCAGGAAGGTGATGGTATAACCATTGAATTAAATATAGTTAAAAATGGATTGTTCTTAATAGTTAAAGACACGGGTAGGGGTATAGAAAAGAGTGATTTACCATATGTATTTGATCGCTTCTATCAGTCAAAAAATAAACATGCAGAGTATACTGGCGGCTCAGGTATAGGTTTAGCCTTTTCATTACGTTTAGCTAAAATGCATTATGGAGATATTAAAGTTGAAAGCGTTGTCAATAAGGGATCTTCATTTATTCTTCAATTACCTATTGTGGTTAAGATAAGCAATGAGCAACAGGAAGAAGTTAAAACTAATGCTTTAGTCAAGGAATCGGATAATCAAAGGAATGATGTTTTATCGGATAAGATGGATGTTTCTAAAATTAAGGTCGATCCAGCATTATCTAACGCAACTCTATTTTATGCCGAAGATAATACCGAAATGCGACAGTTTGTAGAAGGCGTGTTGTCACAGTTTTTTGAGATTAAGTCATTTGTTAATGGCATGGATTGTTTGAGCGCTATGGAAAAAGAGTGGCCCGATTTATTAGTTAGTGATATTCTGATGCCCGAGTTAAATGGTTTTGATCTGTGTAAAGCCATTAAAACCGATATAAAAACGAGCCATATACCTGTGCTGCTGTTAACGGCGTGCACCTCTATTGAAGACGAAATTAAAGGTTTAGAGTTTGGGGCAGATGCATACGTAAAAAAACCTTTTAATATTCAGTATCTTATCTCAACTTGTGAAGCCCTTTTACGATCGCGTAAGCAATTACGAGAACGATTTAAGAATAATTTACCGTTGGATTTATCTAATTTAGATGAAGAGGAAAATGCACATAACAAAGCTTTTTTAGAGAAGTTTTACGAGCTAATTGAAAAAAATCTAGATAATTCAGATATTGATTTAGCCACCTTTGCCAAAGAGTTATATCTCAATAGAACACACTTCTTTCAGAAGGTTAAAGCGATAACCAGTCACACACCGTACGAATTAATAAAAAGCTACAGAATTAAAAAAGCAGCTGAATTATTAGTTGATAAACGACTGCCAGTAAATGATGTTTTTTTAATGACAGGTTTTAAAAGTCGTGCTCACTTTAATAAGCTTTTTAAAGAAGTGTATGAGCTGCCTCCTGGAAAATATGCTAGCCAAATGAGAAATAAATAGAACTAAATTCTCAAAACAACTTAATTATTGGGTACATTAATGCACTAGAATGTAAAACAAATTAATAGGTATGAAAAGTAATATTGTATTTATAGCAACTAGTCTAGATGGATATATTGCAGATTCAAAAGGAGGTTTAGATTGGCTAAATATAATTCCTAATCCAGATCAGGTTGATATGGGTTATGAATCTCTTATGGCTCGGATTGATGGACTAATTATGGGGCGAAATACGTTTGAAACGGTATGTAGTTTTGATGTTGAATGGCCATATACTAAGCCTGTTTTTGTGCTGAGTAATACTCTAAAGAAAATACCGAAAGAATATGAAGGGAAAGTGGAGTTGGTTCAAGGGGCTCTTAAGGATGTTTTAGCGCATTTAAATAATAAAGGTTATACTCAGCTATATATTGATGGAGGAGCTACTATTCAAAGCTTTTTGAAAGAAGATTTAATAGATGAGTTAATTATTACAACTATTCCAATTCTATTGGGAGGAGGAGTGCCTTTATTTGGTGATTTAGGCCAAGCAAAAGAGCTGGAGTTAGTAGAATCAAAAACCTACCTCAATCAGATTGTACAAAGTCATTATAAGCGTAAAAGGTAATTGTTACAATGAGATTAGAGCATATTGCATTTTGGGTTAAAGACCTTGAGCTTATGAGGGCCTTTTACTGTGAATACTTCGGCATGACTAGTAATAAAAGGTACCATAACCCAAACAAGAATTTCTCTTCCTATTTTTTGACCTTTCCGGAAGGCCGTGCAAGGATCGAAATTATGCATCAACCAGAATTACTCGAATTAGCGGAAAATGGTATAACATATTTTGGTCTAACTCACATTGCCATCTCAGTTGGGAGCATGGCAAAAGTAAATGAACTAACACAGAAACTTGAAAGCGAAAACTACAAGATAATAGGTAAGCCTAGAGTTACAGGAGATGGCTATTACGAAAGTGTAATTCTTGATCCAGAAGGCAATTATATTGAAATTACTGAGTAATTTTTTGTAATTATTTAGTGTGTTTTGATTAGGTAATTATATCAAGATGATTTTGATTATTGTTAACTATGGTTGCGTGTAATATCTTGATAGGTGGAATTTTCTGAATGTTCTAAAAAACACCCTGAGAAAGAAGAAATAAAACGTTAATTTTTTTCCATAAATATTATAATATATTTAAGCTTTTAAAATCGCTGTTTGTATAGGTTATTTTATGGATGTGTTAGTGTGTTTGTTATTGAAAGTCTCTGGTATTTAGTTTTTGTAAAGTTTCTTAACTAACACACTATTAGTATTTAGAGTGTTAGTTATTAATGGATGTAATTTGTATATTTTAAGATTAAAAAAATACTATTGTCTATGTATTTTATATGTATTGTTAGATTGTTTATTCAGAAAATACAATCCTATATTGGGTATATGTTGTCGTGCGATTTACGCTGGCGCTACGATGTTTTTATGAAAAAGTTATAGTGTTTTTAAAATAAATAGAATGTGATTATCAAAATATTGCAATTTCTGGTTAATGTAATGGTAGGGTTTTGTTTGGTATAGTTTGTGATTTATGAGTTTAATACGTTATTGTATAGGTCTTTGTGTTAATTGCGAATATATATCCATATTTGGTATTGTATAAGTATTCGTATTTTTATTTTGTATATTATACTACCAATTTATGCTAGGTGTGATTTATGCTCGTTTTGAAAGGAAGTATATTAATATTAATGTGAGTTAGGTAAACATATTACCTGTATGTTGATGGTGTTTAGTTCGGAAATATTTTATAAATTCAAATACCCAATAAATCTTTAACTAAAAGGATACTGAAAATACCAACCCTATATTCCTAACTGAGTTTAATTTGTTTTTCTTCGCGTATAAAACCATTTGATGTAGAAAATAGGGAGGAAGTTAACCTTTTTGTTGGGATGGATAAATAACCAACCTTGAAGGGTCGTATAAAGTTATTTTAAGACATACATCACCTATTTTATTATCAATAAATAATTATGTAGAGAATGCAGAGGTATCCATATTTGATGAATATGGTGAGGAGTAGCTATTCAATTATGAGAATCATGGTAACTATATTTCATCGGATTTTTTCCAAGACGAAGAAACTGTCCTATTAATTATTAAAATTAACGCGAATAGAAGTTCAGAAGAGCATAAATGCCTAGGATGGAGTGTTGTAAGTCAATTAAAGCAGTTACAAGAAGGATAATCCTACTAGTTACTGCTTTAATTATTTGTTATACATCAAGACCTATTATTTGACTTATAAAGTAAGTTATTTCTTCCAAAGCCAATTTAAACTCTCGACGCTTTTATGTTGGTAGTATCTAAAATAATCGAAGTTAATTCCCATACCATTAGGTAACTGTTGAGAGTTGTGAGCAACAATACTCAAGCTAATGTTTAAAAGATATAATAATATGGTTGTATCTTCATGCATTGAATAAGATTTAAATTATTCTACTTTTATGATATTCGACCAATTACTTTCTTTACCATTAATTACTCTCTTTATCTTAAAATAAAGCTCTGTTTCACCATTTAAATCAATAGATACCATGCCTCTTACATTAGAGGTGAATTCCTTTTTTAAACTATCTTTTGATGTACCGTATTTGATGGTGTAAATACCATCGTTAAAATCGCTGGAATAACCAATTACCAACTTATTGTCTACAATAAATGAATCCCAGATAATTGGAGGTAATGCTTTCTGATTGGTAGCTACTAACACCTCCTTTGAGGCTTCACTATTTCCTTTGTCGTTAATGGCATATAACTGAAGCTTATAGTTTTTACCTTGTTCCAAACTATCCACATCAATATAGTTACTTACCGTTTTGTACGATTCTTGATTATCCAGTCCATCAGCTGAATACTCTACGAAATACTCAGATGCATTAGGTACATGTTCAAAAAGGATTCTAACTGCATCTTTACCTTTAATTACCTCTGTAATTTGTGGTGTAATTGCTTTTTGAAAAGATATGGTTTTATCTAATCTAGAGTAGTTCGTAGGCGTTACTAGACTCACAGTTAAATCCAACACATCATCAGCTAAAGCTTTCCAAGAAATAGAACCATTCCATTCTTTATCATCAGGTTGTAGCGTAGGTAAACCGATAGAGTTATTTGAAATAATTTCGCCTTTTGTATTTTTGAATTGATACACCAACTTATAATTGCGCATGCTATGACTAGGGTAATCACTTGCACTTCGGATTGGCATTTTTACATCAGCCGTATTTTTCTTAAAATCAATGTTGCTGACTTCAATATCTAATACAGGCGCATGCTCTCGTTTTATACGTGGAAATAACCTTCTTTTTTGTCTCCAAGATGTAATTACACCCCAAACTCTGTTTTCTTCAGCTGTTGTTCCTGCATAACCACTTCTATAATCGTTGAAAGTCCACATGGAAGTTCCAATCACAAATTCATTTTTATGTCTAAAATTATTGGTCCATTCCGAAAATATTTCTTTATCCGAATCTAAAGCGGTAGAAGGGAAGGGGTCGAAACCAAATTCAGAAATAAACACTGGTTTATCAGGCCATTTAGTTCTTAATGTAGTGAGTATTTCCTGAGGGTCTCCTTGCCAACGATACATATTATGCATAATTAAATCTACATGGGTGTTGGCATCCGTTTCAGGTGTATATTCCTTTTTTTGTCCCGAGTTACTGACACAAGTAACTAATCTGTATGGGTCCATTTCATTTTTAACGTAATCGATAGACGCTTTTCCATATTCATAATGATTATTCAGCTCGTTACCTACACTCCACCCAATAATACTTGGGTGGTTAATGTCGCGCTCAATCATTCCTTTAAGCCAATATTTGGCTAGAAAATAGTTCTTGTCTGTAACATCTATACCATGCTTATCAGTAAGCATTACATAAGGCTCATCTAACATTAAAACTTCTTCGTCTTCAAGCTTAAGCTTAATTCCTTTCTCTTTTTCAAGCTTAGCTACAGGGTAGTAGTTAGCGCGGAATTCATCATTATCCAAGTCGCGTACATTGATTTCTTCAAAAAGTAGAATTCCTTTTTTATCGCATAAATCTATTAGCTTTTCATTTTGGGTTCCGTGCATAATTCTCATAAAGTTGGCACCAGCTTCCTTCATTAAATCCACATCTCTTTCTAACACTTCTAACGGTTCCGAAGAGCCCCAAAAACGGTGTTCGCTTACTCTATTAAAACCAGCTAAACGCACTGCTTCGCCATTCAGTAACATCTGAGAGTCGGTCAACTCAACTTTGCGAATTCCAAAATTATCCAACCGCTCATTCAATACATTTTTTCCTTCCGAAATGCTTGTTTTAATTTGATATAGTTTAGGATTATCAAAGTGCCAAAGTTCAACATCCTTCGCTTTTAATTCTGTTTCCAGATGAATGTCTTTTATGGTATTGGCTGCAATTTCAATTGAACCTTTTAATGCACCAATTTTGGACTTATCCAGAATCTTCGAATCAACATTAACGGTTCTTTTTTCATTAGAATTATTCTCTATCCTAACCTTTAATTTTAGCTTAGCTATCCCTGTTTTTAAATCAGGTTCAGCATGAATATATTGATAATCTATTCTAATATCTTTGTTTTTACTTAAGGTAACATCTCGGATAATTCCTCCCCAATTCCAGGTGGCACCAACAATGGCACTATTATCTGCTTGAACAGCAATTACATTTTTTCCATTAAAGTTTAATGCATCTGTTACATCAAACTCAAAAGGCGTAAAACCACCTCTGTTTTTCCCTATAAACTTACCGTTTAAATAAATCTTTGAAAGATGATAAATCCCTTCAAACTTCAAATAGAACCTTTCATCTGCATTCTTCGTCCATGTTTGCGGCAACTCCAATGTTTTACGATACCAACCAATACCTGTGTAGTTAGAATATTCGTTAAGCATGCCCCAATGACCCGGTACTTTTAAATCGCTCCATTTTGAATCATCAAAATCGCTTAAATAAACGCGCTTAGGTTCCTCTTTTGCTTGTAAGTATTTCTCTTTCGAAATCTCTCTGAACATTACAGCATCTGCAGCCACCTGACCACTAACAATAGCGGTTAATTCCACATAATTTTCAACCTCACTGTTGAATTTGTAAATACCTAGGCTGTTCCATTCATTACAAAAAACTCTTTGGCTCACAAATTTTGTACTTACGCCATCCGCATGTTTTATATTATACTGGGCAGTAAGATGTGAGGAAAAAGGGTAGTAAGTGAAAGCTTCGTAGTATCCCGATTTTTTGAATTTAGGATAGAATCTGAAATAAGAACTATCTGATTTATCATCGCCATTTAAATCGGTTAAGGAAAAATAATGAAGTTGATAATCTTCTTTATAAAATTTTGAATCTCTGCCAGCTTTCTTTGACGTTTTCCAGTTTCCTTTCATCTCTATATTAGGATGCTTATTGTCCATTACAATGTCTCCTTCTGAAACCTGAATATTCATATAATTAGAACCTTCGCCATAAATGGAGTAAAACTTCCAATAGCCATTAAGACTCATTGTTTCTTGACCTTGCTGAGCGATAATGTTTACTTGCTCATTGGGTATACAAGCCGTAAAAAATAAAGTCGTTAATAATATAAATGTTAAATGTAGATTTTTCATTTAGTTTATAAATTTTAGTCGTTCCAATGGTTATTAATTACTTCTTGAATATGCGGATAATGATTGTCTTCTTCGTTCAGTTCTGTTCTTTTATTGGCCAATTCAACCTTCAGTTTGTCCACAATACTTGAATAGTTCGGATTGTTATACTCATTCTGCATTTCTTTAGGGTCGCGTTTTAAATCATAAAACTCCCAGGCAACAGGCGTATCAAAATCATAACGTCCCCAACCGTCTTGTTTTATCTTATCCTTCGTTTTATAATATCTTCCATAATAAAAAATCAGTTTATAATCCTTTGTTCTAATACCAAAGTGAGCGGGATTACCATGACGACTTCCCATATGCATCCAATAACGATAATAGGTAGATTGTCTCCAATTTTCAGGTTCATGGCCTGTTTTAAGCAAGGATTTAAAACTATGCCCTTGCATGTAATCAGGTACCGTTCCACCCGCTAATTCAATCAAAGTAGGAGTAAAGTCAGTATTGTTTATCAAAGCATCGGTTTTAATACCAGACTTAAAACCTTTAGGGTAATGCACAATAAATGGCATGCGCATAGCTTCTTCATACATCCAACGTTTATCCTGATAATCGTGCTCGCCCAAAAAGAAACCCTGGTCGGCCGTGTAAACAATAATGGTGTTCTCCAACAGGTTTTCTGATTTTAGATAATCTAACAAACGCTGTATATTATCATCCACGCCTTTTACACAGCGTAAATATCTTTTTAAATACTCTTGATAAACCTTGTGTTTGTAATCTGGATTATTTGGGTCTAATTCCATTTTTAGCGCTCGTCCCATGCCACGAATGGTATTTCGCATGCCAATGGAAGAACCAATATCGTGGATTAAACTATCGTTTTTACCACGCGTAGCTTCCGAACCATGATTACCCATTTGATATAAACTAGCTGGTTCAGGAATGTATGTGTCTTCCAGATAATCTTTATATCTATCGGCAAATTCAAATAAATCGTGAGGAGCCTTAAAGTGATGCATCAACATAAAGGGCTTGGATTTATCACGTTTGTTTTTTAGCCAATTAATGGATCTATCCGTAATTATATCAGATGAATGCCCTTGGTAACTATCAACGAGCACTTCCTTTTTACCATATCTACCAAAGTTTAGCTCCATTGAGTTTTTACCATCTCTTGAAATTAAATCGGGGTTATGATATTTACCTTGTAAGGGAAGAACCTCATAATAATCAAAACTTTCAGGTGCTTCTTTTAAATGCCATTTACCAATTACTGCGGTTTCATACCCCAGCTTTTTCATTTCTTGTGGTAGATATTGCTTTTCTTTAGGTAGATATTGATGCAAGTCGAGCACTCCATTGGTTTGCGGATATTGTCCCGTTAAAATGCTTGCTCGACTTGGCGTACATATGGCGTTGTTGCAAAAAACATTATTAAAGATGATTCCGTCTTTTGCCAAAGCGTCGATATTGGGCGTTGGGTTTAAAGGCGCTAAACGACTTCCATAAATTCCGATGGCTTGTGTTGTGTGGTCATCGGACATGATATATAGAATATTGGGCGGTGTTTCCTTTTTTTTACAAGCAGAAAATACCAATAATATCAAAAGCAAAAATATGCCACTTGTTCTTATTTGGTAAGAGATTCGAGTCATTATTTATTCCAGTTTTCGTAGATTTCTTTCAATTGCTGGTAGGCCGCTTTGGGCTTTCTGTTTTCATCCACAACTCCCCATTCTCTAAAACCTGATTCAGGCGTTCCTTTGTAGTTGCTGCGATAATCGTTATAACACCAGTAAGAAATACCTATCAAGTAAGGATAATCTTTCATTTCCCTCATATAGGTTACCAAATCCTCCTTAAACTTAGCATCAGGCGCAGGACCTATTTGGCTACGACCCACCTCTGATAAAAAGATAGGTATTCCTGGGAATTTTTTGTGTGTATCACGAACTGCTTTTGCAGAATTACCATAGGAGTTAATGCAAATGAAATCGACTTTATCTACCGGTTCGTTAGATGGGTTTGCACCTTCACTGTAGGCTGTTAAACTCACAAAAGTTTTTAAGCGGGTAGTATCTAACTCATCAATATAATCTAGCATACTAGCCACATAGTCGTGCTGACGAGCTGTCAATAGTTTTTTACCCCAATTCGGAACCGAGTCTCTTAATTCGTTACCCACACTCCAACCAACAACACTTGGATGGTTAAAGTCGCGCTCTATCATATCCTTCAACCATTTTTTAGTAAGTGGATTATCTGGGAACGATTGTGGGTCGTCATTACCCCAAACAGGAATTTCTTCAATTAGTAAAAAGCCAATGCTATCACAAAACTCAAGTAAATTTTCAGATAGAGGAGCATGCATTAAACGTGCAAAATTGCAACCCAACGATTTTATGTCCAACATATCTTGCTTAACCAATTGGTCAGGCTCTGTATTTCCATATTTGGGATGGTCGTGCACGCGATTTAAGCCATTCATTCTGACCGGCGCATTATTTAAAAACATTTGCTCTCCGCGCACTTCTAATTTTCGAATTCCAAATTTGTCAGTCTTACTGTCCATATGACCTTTTGCTTTTAACTCACTAGTAAGTGCATAAAGGTGGGGATGATTAAAATCCCATAATTGAAAATGAGACAAGTCCTCTTCAAATGTAATTTCTTTGGTTTGTATTGATTTTCCTGTGATGGAAATTTTTGAAGATAATTCCTTCTCAAAACCATGTCCATTTATGATTGAAGATATTTTTGCTTTGTAGGTATTGCAAGCATTGTTTTCAACTTTATATTTTAATACAAATCGAACCTTATTTGAGTTAAAATCTGGAATTGCACTAATATGTTGGTAAATCAAATGAACATCATCATTTGCTGTTAATGTAACATCGCGACTAATACCTCCCCAGGCCCACCAAGCTCCTCTTTTATATGAATTATCGGCCATTACCAACACTGTATTAGGTTTGCCGAAATTAATCACGTCGGTAATATTATACTCAAAAGGAGTATAACCACCGAAGTGAACTCCGAGTTGTTTTCCATTAACCCAAACCTTTGATGTTTGATAAACGGCACCAAACTTAATGCGTATTTGTTTTCCTTTCCAGGAAGAAGAAACTTTGAATTCTTTTTGATAATAGCCTTTACCAATATACTCAGCATAGGCATCTTGCGTATCCCAGTTTCCTGGAACTGTTATTTTGTCCCATTCGATGTTGTAATTGGCTAATACTTCGTACTCCGTTTTATTATTGGAAGCAAAGAAGTCCCATGCTCCATTTAAAGAAGTCTGTTGAGTTTGGGCATTTCCAATAAATCCAATTCCTAATGCAACGATTAATATGTAGATGAATTTCATAGTATATATCTATTAATTAGATAAGTTTCCGACGCAAAGTTCATTTGCTAATAGCGAACTTTGCGTCGGATTAATATTTAACCCCGATGGGTTTATTTTAAGTTTTGTATGCAAAGATTATTCAACAAGCAACTCAAAAACAGAAGCGGGAACATTTTTTGATGGATGTTCGACTTCAATAATTAAACCTTTAGTATTAACAGAAGAATCTAGCTTAATTTTATTGATGGTTTGATAATTTCCTTCTACCTCCTTAATTACATCTCCCTCTAAACTAGTAATTTTGTAATTCTGCACACAGAAAGGTATGACATCCTCAGGGTGTCCAAATTGAACAGTTTCCATGGCATGGTCATAATCTGTATCAAAGAATAGCGTTATTTCTGAAATTTCCTTTTCAGCTTCCCACTCTACCTTTAATGAAGGTGTTTTATCACTTAAATCGGCTACCCATGCATTGGCACCAAGCCATGGGCGAATAAGTCCGTTACCTATGTTACTAACCTCAAAAGCTTCAATGGCTGGACTTATCTCCATAGCTATATTTTTACCTTCTGGACGACGATTTGGAATCCAAAACTCAAATGCATCTACGCCTATTCCTTCAGGTGGTCTTTGACTTCCATCGTTGGAAACCTTTTCGTTCACCCCATTAAAAACAGTCATCACACCCGTTATTAATTCTTGGCTTTCTCGAATGCTGACTAAATCATTTTTCATAAACGTCACAAAGGCATATAAATCCTCGGTAACCGTTGTGTCAAAACTAAATTCAACACTTTGCTCTCCTTTGCTTATTTCAATATATTTTGATTCTAGAATAAGCTCAGGAGTATAATTCGATGCTCTGTCAGATCTTCGTAATTGGACTTCTAGTTGAGTATCTTCTTTGGCATTAATGGCAACCTTAAATGCATGTTTTTTACCTGCTTTAAACGGTAGAACTTGAGCTGCAGAAACAGAAAGATTTAACCAGTCGCCATTGGCAGGAATCTCAGAAAGCTTTAATGTTGACGATGCTGTTAGGTTAGCTTCATTAATTGTATTTGAACAAGCTTCAATAGGCACATCTAGGATACTTTGCCCAGCTTTATTCAGTTCGTTTTGTAGTTTCTTAATCTTGCCATTTTCAAGTATCTGCGCAGGAAGTAATTTATCCTCTTTACAAATAGAGGCAGCCATTCCTACGGCCTGTGCACCAAAACCACAAGTAATCATTACACGGGTAGAACCAAAAGCCACGTGTGATGCACTAATAATTCTACCAGCTAAAAATAAGTTATCAATATCTTTACTTACAAAACTACGGTAAGGTATATCGTACACGCCTTTAGAATGCCATTGAGTGCAGCTCGATAACTCGCTATATACACCATCTGCAGGGTGTAAATCCAAGGCCCAACCGCCAAAAGCAATCGCATCATCAAACTTAGCCTGACCAAGCACATCTTGCTGCTTCATCATATATAAACCTTCAAAACGGCGGCTTTCACGTTTTCCTGGAATATTTCCAACCCATTCTAAATCTAGGTTTTCAACCCCTTCAAATTCACCTGAGTTTTTGATGTAATCCCAAACACCGTAAATTACTTTCGATAATTCCCACTTGATTTCCTCGGTATCATGAATCGTATCTAAACGTCCACCATATTCGAACCACCAAAAGTTACAACCTGTTTGGTCTTTACGGATAATTTTATGACGAGGTATTTTACTAATATCCTTTAAAGCATAGGAGGGAGCTACATATTTTACGGGTTTATCCGATGGTTTACTGTAAAAAAACATGGAGTGCCCTAATAACTGACCATAAGACTCTTCTGGAGCAAATAATTCTCCAAACTCCTCTTTAGATTCGGCACCAATACGAAAACTTGCACCGGCCTGAAAAGCAACAATACCATCTCCGGAAGCATCACAAAACAATGGTGCTGAGATAACGTATTCAGTAGAGTTTTGGCTATTGAAGGCCACTACACTCTTTAGGTTTCTATCATTGGCTTTTTCAACCTTGGATACACCTGTATTTAATAGCAAAGTAATATTCTTTTCCTCTACTACCTTTTCTAATAAAACTGTATCAAATATGATAGGATTACCTCCTTTGTTGCGATACATGTTTTCTACCATGATTTCATCAATCACTCCACCTTCGCGACTCCAACGGTTATTATTACCCATATGAGAAGTGGCGCCTAAAGCCCATAAACGGACTTCAGATGATGCATTTCCCCCTAACACAGGTCTATCTTGAATAAGAATAGTCTTGGTTCCTTTACGAGCTGCTGTAATAGCTGCACAAACACCTGACAATCCACCTCCAACTACTACAAAGTCTGCTTGTAGTTGCTCTACTTTATTATTACGCTTTACGCTTGAAAAATCTTCTTGAATCATTGTTTTACTTTTTCTGATATGAGCAATCACTCATTTTTCATTAGTAACTACTCCTTATTTCTATATATGATGATAGCACCCAAAGCCAATACTACAGTTCCCATACCGCCTACTAAAAGGGCGCCGTTATCGGCTAAAAAGGATAGAATTAATATTAACGCTCCTGTGGAAGCTACTCCAATACCGATAACACGTCCGCCTTTTTTGTTTCCACTGGTTTCATCCGTCTCATCTTTTACTTTATTGGCTATAGTCTCAATGTATTGGTTGTATTGCGTAGTTTCTTGTGCTTTAGCAATTAATATGATTTCGTAAATCACCATTAATACAACAGGAAGACCAACGCCAAGCATCATTTCTGCCGTGCGGCTTAAAGTGATGTCCAAAAATGATGGAGCTAAAAATTTAAAGAAACCATTAATGAGTAATGTAATGATGGTAACTGTTAAAGCTGTTTGACCATTTTGACGTTTTGAAAATAAAGACCATATAGGAGGTAAGAACATAGCTCCTCCTGTTAAGGCGGCTAAACTCATGACTACTTCTACAATTCCACCTAACATTGGAACCAGTAAGGCAACCAATATGGTAATCACACCTAAAATAACCGTAGAAAGCTTTCCAACTTTCACCAATTGCTGATCGCTTGTTTCGGGTTTGAAATGTTTATATACATCATTCGCCAAAACGCCAGCAGAAATATTTAAAGTTGTATTAACCGAGCTTGAAGTGGCAAATATCATTCCTCCCAACATTAAACCTAACATTCCAACAGGAAGTACTTCTTTACACATTAATAAATAAGCGCCTTCATCTGCTAAACCTGTTAAGTCAGGATTTAATACTCTGTAAATCATTGGAGGTAACATCCAAATTAATGGACTTATAGTGTATAAACCTCCGAATAACCAACCTACTTTTTTGGCATCTTTAGGCGTTGCTACACTTGTGTAACGCTGTACGTAGGCCCAGTTTCCTGCGATAAAAAAGAGATTATACAAACCAAATGCCACCAGGAACATGGGGGAGTATTCATCATTTACAAAATTGAAAAAATTATCGGGTGCTTGTTGAATGAAATTATTAATGCCTCCGATTTTATCGAAAGATAATGGAACAACAATAAGTACGGCTGCTGTTAAAACTACAAACTGTAAAACATCGGTAACAATCACTGCCCATAAGCCACCAACAGCTGTATATATTAAAATTAAAACACCTAAAAATATAATGCTGGCATAAATAGGAATACCTGTAGATACTTCAACTATTTTAGCTACAGGATATAGAAATGCACCTGTGGTAAACACCGATATAAATAGAAATAGATAGGTGTAAATCTTTTGCGTTTTTAAACCGAGCCTATCGGTGATGAATTCTGCTGCAGTTAATGCTCTTGTTTTTTGCCATTTAGGAGCAATGAAAAAACCGATAATTAATCCTGCGATACACATGGTCCATTGAATAGCAATGGCTACCCAGCCACTTTGATAGGCGATTGAGCCCCAAACCACAAATGTTCCTGCAGAGAAGAAACTCATAAATAAGGAAAGTCCACTCATCCACCAAGGTAATGCTCCACCTGCTGCAAAGAATGACTTCATGTTTTTTCCAGAACGAGAAAAACTCACGCCACTAATAAAAACTAGCGCTGTAAAAACTAAAATTACTGTAATGTCTATTGAACCCATTGAATATATTTTATGAAACCAAAACTAATGCTTAAGTCAATCAGTTTGTGAAAATGACTTTCGGAAACGTTTCCGAAAGCGTTTTTATTTTCGGAAACGTTTCCGAAAATTGTTTTTGTTTCCGAAATTAGTATCATTGTTGAATCGATTTCTTAAAGTTAATAAAAGGATTGCAATGAAACACGTAACTATAAAAGATGTAGCTTCTAAATTAAATTGCTCGGTATCTACCGTTTCTAGGGCTTTTAATGACAAATATGATATTCGTCCCGAAACGCGTAGTTTAATACTGAAAACGGCAGAGGAAATGGGTTATCGTCCCAATCCAATCGCCCGAAAGTTAATTAAGCAGCGCTCATTAAATATTGGGATAGTGGTGCCTGAGTTTGTCAATAGCTTTTTTCCAGAAGTAATTATTGGTGCTCAGGATGTGCTTCATGAAAAGGGTTATCAGGTGCTTATTATGCAATCCAATGAATCGAAGGACATAGAATATAAGAATGTAGAGACTCTTGTCGATAATATGGTAGATGGCATTCTTATTTCACTTACATCAGAAGTTACAGACAATGAGTATTATGCAAAGCTGATAAATAGAGGAATGCCTTTGGTATTTTTTAATCGTGTGTTAGAAGGCTTGAACGTTTCCAGAGTATTGTTTGATGATTATAAATGGGCGTTTTTTGCTACAGAGCATTTAATTGTTCAGGGGCACAGAAACATAGTACATATTACTGGTCCGGAAGAATTGCTACTTACAAAAGAGCGTATCAAAGGTTTTGATGATGCACATAAAAAATACAAAATAGCGCCAGGTAAAAAGGTAACCTGTGGTTTTACCATGAAGGACGGGGAGGGAATGGCTCAAAAGATGATTGATAACGATGAATTGCCCAAGGCTATTTTTTCTGCCAGTGACCTCAGTGCTATTGGTTTTATGAAGACGCTGAAAAATAATGGCATTAGAATACCAGAAGATACAGCTATTGTTGGTTTTTCGGAATCAAGATTGGCTGAAAATGTGTATCCGCCTTTAACCTCAGTAAAACAGCCCACTTATGAAATGGGACGTACAGCTGCCGAATTGCTAATAGAGCAAATACAAAACACAGGTAAATTTGTTCCGCAAACCATCGTTTTAAATGGAAAACTCAATATTAGAGAATCATCCGTGAACGTTGGTGCTTAATTCCTGTTGGCTTTCTAATTTTTTAATAGAATTCTTTTTGCTTTTTAAAAAGGATTGAAACCACAAACCTGAATACTTGATGATTCGTTCTTGTGTTTTAAAATTGTTATATACTAAACCAAAACGAGGTTCAAAACCTTCTTTCCATTCAAAATTATCTATTAAAGTCCATATTAAATAGCCTTTAACTGGAATACCTTTCTTCTGAGCTCTTAATATTTGCTTCAATATTTTTCGATGATATTGGGTGCGTTTTATATCGTATACTTTTCCGTTGCTTACATGGTCTGGGTAACAAACACCACTTTCGCTTACAATAATTTTTTTGATGCCCTTATATTGATGGTAAAAGTTCAAGATTTTATACATGCCTTTGGGATAAACTTCTAATCCCATGGTATTTACTTTAGCATTTCTTTTTTTAGCTTCAATTTCGGTGGCAAATAATACGGGTGGAAATAGGCTAAACTTTGTAACCACCCTAAAATAGTACTGGATACCTATAAAATCAAAATCAAACTTTAAACGCTCTTCATCACCCTCGTTAAAGTAACGTTGTATCATATTTAAACCAGGCATTATATCCGTTGGGTAACCTAAGCCCAAGGATGGTTCTATAAAAAAACGATTAAGTAGTGCTTCCATACGACTGGCGGCTCTACGATTCATAAACCATTTGTTAATAGGCTTAATAACAGAACAACTAAAGGCTGTACCTACTTGTGCACCTTCTACATTTCTTCTTACTATTCTGCCTCCTTCGGCATTGCATAGGCATGCATGATGGGCAGCCTTTAAAAAATTACTTAAGCCTGTTTTTCCGGGTGCATGATAACCCATAAAATATCCTAAACCTACAAAGCTCATAGGCTCATTTAATACCAACCAATGTTTTACCTTATGGCCATATTCTTTGGTGCAAAAATCTGTATATTTTGAAAACCAATGTACAATAGACCGTGACGTCCAGCCTCCTAAATCCTCTAGTTTTTGAGGTAAATCCCAATGGTACAAAGTAACCCAGGGTTGCAAACCATGCTTTAAACAGCAGTCAATCACTCGATGGTAAAAATATACACCTTCAAGGTTTACATCACCCATGCCTTGAGGAAATATGCGTGTCCACGAAAGTGAAAAACGAAATACTCGTAAGTTTAATTCCGAGGCTATCTGAATATCTCTTTCAAAGTCCTTATAAAAGTTGGATGCATTCTCTATTTTGTCGCTATTTTTAATGTTGTTGTAATTAGAAGTAAACCTATCCCAAATGGAGGCCCCTTTCCCTTCAGCCTTTGGCCAACCTTCATTTTGGAAGGAACTAATTGTAGTTCCCCAAACAAAATCACTCCCAAATTGATTCTTTTTAAGCATAGGTGGTATTATGAAATAAACACAAGATTACAATGCTCTTATAAATTAAACATTAGATAAATGTTACTGTTTAGATAATATGGGAAGATAAATACTAATGTTTTTATAATTTTGTGCATAAATTAATACCTAAAACATAAAATCATGAGAAAATTAATTGTAGCTTTTGTATTGGTTATAGCACCATTTGTAGTAAAAGCACAAACCGATGTGTATACGGAAACTAGCTGGGAAATGATATTTTCATTTGCTGATGTTGAAATGAATGTCGGAAATGAGGATATTAAAGTAAATTCTCCTATGCGTTTTACTGCATGGTACCATGCTGCACAATATGTAAATTTTGATTTTACCAATAATATTGGATTATACACTGGCTTAGCTTTGCGTAACGTGGGTTTTATCACTAATGATAGTGAATATAATTTAGAAAAACATGTGCATCGTTCGTATAATCTAGGATTGCCTTTGGCCGTTAAATTAGGGGCCTTTGATAAAGGTGCATACATATACGGAGGAGCAGAGTATGAATTATTATTCCACTACAAAGAAAAGTTTTGGCAAGATGGTCAGAAATACAAAACTTCTCAGTGGTTTAGTGATAGAACAAAACGCTTTATACCTTCTGTTTTTGTGGGTGTTCAACTTCCACACCGAGCCAATATTCAGTTTAAATATTATTTAGATGATTTTTTAAATCATGATTATAAAAGAGGAGTGGTAGACCAAAGTAATTATAAAAAGACACAAGTATTTTATGTATCCGTGTCATACCGTTTTAGGTCAAGAGACTTTAAAAAAGTATTTGAAGGAGAAGGCTATGAATTTCATGCTAAGCGATAAAGCTTACTGAAACACCTCTATATATGCACCAAATTGTGCATGAGAAGAAGGCGGTGTTAGCGGAATAAAACCAGAAATAATTTTAGAGCCACTTATAATGAGTGGCTTTTTTTTGCTTTCAGCTTCCGTAAAATCATTCCATAACCCTTTTTTAACGGAGACCACTTTCCATACTCCCTTACTATTCGAGTGTATAAAACGAGGCAGTTGAATATTTACATTGCCCATGTTATATCTCCAATTGATATCCAAACATGGATGAATTTTTAATTGCCCCAGTTCATCAACATAAACTATTCCGTCAACACCTAAATAGCCTTCGTATTTCAAATGAGGCTGTAAACTTTTAATGGCTTCAATTAATAACTGGGCAGATGATTGAATTAAATCCTCATTAAAAAACTCGCTGATAGCATTTGTTTGATGTGGCCAATGGATTATTCCTCCAGTAAAATGCCCTTTATTATCGTTGGTGAAATGTGAGATTCCTAAAAAAATAATTTCTCCATTTCTATCCAACTTAAGTTGATACGAAAAGTCCTTTGCTTTTTGAAGCAAAGGCTCTACAGTTACAAAACTCTGAGCGTTAATGGCTCCTCTAAGCCATTCCTTATTCAAAGGTCTGTTGTTCTCCGTATCTACCGTATGTACACCTCTTCCACTTGAGCTCCATGGCATTTTAATAACAGCTTTACCATTTCGCTCTATCCATTGCTCTACTTTATCAATGCTATATACATTTATTGCTGCTTTTTGAATTCGTACCTCCGAATGTTTGCAGTTGTGCTGGAGGTAAGTTTGTACTTTATTGCAGGATGCTCTACTAAAAAACATCTTATCATCCTCTTGCCATGAATAGTTAGGGCTAGATTTGAAATGTGAGCTGCTATTAGCTTTTAAATTCTTTAATTGATGATGACAGGCAGGACTCCAACTCCAAGGTCTGATAAAGTTTATATTCTTTTGTTGCTCTGCTTCTTTAAGAGTTATATAATTACATATTGGTAATCCAATATTTTGCCAAATATTTAAAAAGGATTCGTTGGGTTTATCCTGAACTAGAACAACATCGCCTTCTTGCGCAAAATAGGATGGCATCAACGCTAAATCGCACTCAAACTGTCGCAAGGCTTTGGGTGGCATATAACTGGCAAAACCATTAGCTATTGCCATTTCGCCAGTAGGATTAAAGTAATATATATCGCTCATGAATCATTAAATAAACTAGGGCACAAAGATAAGGTATTATCCTTTATTGAAAAGCCTTTGGTGCGAATGAGTGACTACACCTATTTTATCTTTTCTGGCAGCATTTAATATGACTAAAAACAGGCTTTTTGCCTGATAATATTCATAGTGCAAAAACAAACTAATCTGTTATTTTGAAAGTACAAAACATGAGAAAACGATTAGTAATATTTTAACTTTTGAGCCATGATTATAGGTGTTCCTAAAGAAATTAAGCCTGCTGAAAACAGGGTAGGGATGACTCCTGCGGGAGTCTTAGAAATGACCAAAGCTGGTCATACTGTATATGTTCAATCTACAGCTGGACTAGGTACGGATTTTTATGATGAAGATTATGAGAATGCAGGAGCTAAAGTTTTAGCCACTATTGAAGAGGTTTATGCAATCGCTGAAATGATTGTAAAGGTAAAAGAACCTATTGAGCCCGAGTACAAATTGATTAAAGAGAATCAACTGTTATTTACTTATTTCCACTTTGCATCATGTGAGCCTTTAACTAATGCTATGATTGAGCAAAAGGCAATTTGTTTAGCATACGAAACAGTTGAAACACCAGATAGAAAGCTTCCTTTATTAATTCCTATGTCGGAAGTAGCAGGAAGAATGGCAACGCAAGAAGGTGCTAAATACCTAGAACGAACATATAACGGACGTGGTGTTTTACTAGGAGGAGTTCCTGGAGTTAACCCAGCTAAAGTATTGGTTATTGGAGGTGGTGTTGTAGGTACGCAGGCGGCTAAAATGGCGGCAGGTTTAGGTGCAGATGTTACCATGATGGACTTAAATATTGATCGTTTGCGACAGTTAGATGACATTATGCCTGCTAACGTGAAAACATTAGTTCCTAATGAAATGAGAATGCGTGAGGAAATTCAAAAAATGGATTTAATCATTGGAGCGGTTTTAATACCTGGAGCTAAAGCACCTAAATTAATTACACGGGAAATGTTACCTACGTTACAACAAGGTACAGTATTGGTAGATGTTGCTATTGATCAAGGTGGTTGTTTTGAAACCTCCAAACCAACAACACACCAAGATCCAACATATATTATTGATGATGTGATTCATTATACCGTAGCAAATATGCCAGGTGCAGTACCATTTACTTCTACTATGGCATTAACTAATGCCACTTTGCCTTATGCTATTCAATTAGCTAATAAAGGATGGGAAACAGCATGTAAAGAGAATTCTGCATTGAAATTAGGTTTAAATATCGTTAAAGGAGATGTTGTTTATAAAGGCGTATCTGAAGCTTTCGATTTACCTTATGTTCCTGTAGAAAAAGTATTGTAAGTAAACTTTTAGAATTATGATATTGAAGGCGTCCTATGAAGGGCGCCTTTTTTTATGGATACGATTTAGCTATGGGAGTATATCTGTGTAAAATGGATCATATTGAAGTAATTTGGTTATAGTAACACTTACATTTGATTCTCAAATTATATGTTAATACTATTTTCAAACCTTTGAGGATATACAGGTAAAAGTCATTCTAGTAAAGAAAGAAAACTAGTACATTGAGCGTTATTTTAATGATTTGAATTCAATAGGGTAATCATCTATTGTCTTTGTAACTTATCTTTAACTGCCACGTAATGAGATTTACCCCCTCTATTTAGTTGTTTTATTTTATCATAATTATGTCCGAAGGACTAAATTTGGCTTTATGAAAATCTACCAGTTTATAATTATTCTATGTATTGTTCTTATTGCAAGCATTGGTATTAACACAAATGTACTAGCACAAGAACTACCTGCCCTTAAGTTTGAAAAATTAAATACTGACCATGGTTTATCTAGTAATCAATCCTTATTCATAAAGCAAGATAATCAAGGTTTTTTGTGGATTGGCTCTAATGGTGGAACAGATCGATATGATGGTTACAACCTGCGTAAATATGTCACGGACAAAAAGAATCCGCATGCTATATCAACCAATGTAGTGGGTAGTTTTGCTCAAGATTACAATAATAATATTTGGTTTTCTTCTATTAATTCGGGTATAGAATTTTATGATATACATACGGAGCGATTTAAAAACCTATCTAAAATTCAGCAGGATTCTAAAGCTAATAGTTCAAGCAAGGTATTTATTGATTCAAAAAAAAGAATATGGTCCATTACAAAAGATGAAGAGGTTTATATGGCTTCATTAGAAGAGTTTTATAAAGATTCAACATTAAATTTTCAGCCTATCAATAATAATGAAACCAATAATCCATTAACCGCTACTGATATTAAGGAAGATAAAACAGGTAAAATATGGGTGATTGGAAAAGAATATATGGCAGTAGTTTCGTTCAATGCGAATGGGAAATATAAGGTTGAACTTATTGAAACCTCGGGTACTTCAAATATATTTAAGGATGACCATGATGATTTATGGTTTTTTGCGAATGGAATGGTAAATAAGGTATTTTACGAAGCCAAAAATAAATATTCGATAGAAAAATACGATTGTTATAATAGTGTTAGTAATAAAAAGTTCTGGCTATACGATGTGAGTTCATTGGTAATTGATAAAAATGAAACCATGTGGTTAGGAACAGGGAGTAGAGGGGTTTATACTGCAACGATTAATACCGAATTAAAGCGTACAGACCTTAAAACACATTCTTCATACGACTTATATAATGCGGATGGCATTAGTTCTAATACGGTGCGAAGAATTTATGTAGATAAAAATAATATTGTATGGCTTGCATTGTCAGGAGGCGGTATTAATAAATACGATGCAGATCAAAAACAGTTTGGACATATAAAGGTTAGTAACCAACCGGGTCATCTTCCTTTTAAAGGTGTTCGGAAAATTGTTGAAGATGGAGAAGATAACCTTTGGATTGGAGAGCAAGGGGCTGGTTTGGTAGTGCTTCCGAAAACTGATGATAATGGTTTATATAATAATTTTATCAGCAAAACGGATGAAGTATTTTCTGGAAAACGCCCTCCTGGACCTAACTATAGTATTGGTGTGGTTTCTACTAATAAATTTAACTCGTTATACTTTTTTACTTGGAAAAAGAAGATTGTTTATTTAGATCCAAAATTAAATAGAGGTAAAAAATATCACTTTCTAGAAGATGACAAAGAAACCATTGGAAAGGGAATTTGCATTCAGAACTATGCAGATAAAAATAATGACTTATGGTATACTCATTTTAATGGTGGAGTAGCTAGGGTAAAATTAACAGAGGATGGCCACATTGATTCAAGCCAGGTGTTCATGTTTGATGCTAATGATGATTATTCCATACCCAACAATACGGTTCGCGATGTGGTGCACAGTTCAGACAATACGCTATGGGTAGCTACAGCAAAAGGCTTGGCACGTATTAAAAATTATAATAAAGATGACATTGATTTAAAGTTTGAGACTTTTTACACCAATGAAAAAGATTCGAACTCGATAAGTAATGATTATGCAATTTGTTTATTCGAAACTCAAAATGGAGTTTTATGGATAGGTACATACGGAGGTGGTTTAAATAAATTTGTACCAGGAGTTAACGGAGAACCAGATCGATTTAAAGCGTATACAGAAGAGAATGGACTTTCTAGTAATATTGTAAAATGTATTTTAGAAGATGATAATGGAAATTTGTGGATAACAACGGCATTTGGACTATCTAAATTTAATCCAAAAACTGAGAAATTCAGAAATTACACAAAAGCAGATGGTCTGCAGGATAATGATTTTTTCGATTTATCAGGAATCAAGCGTAAAAATGGTCAAATATTACTGGGTGGAGTAAATGGCTTCAACTATTTCTATCCAGATAGTATTAAGGATAATCCTTATCAGCCTAAGGCTAAAATTGTGAATATAAAGATAAATAACAAACCTGGCATTATTGGACAGGAATATCATAAAAACGTGGTTCTTCCGCAATCAATCAGCTTACTAAGTGAAATGGAAATTAGCTATAAAGAAAGAGTAATAGAACTTGAGCTAAGTAGTGACCATTATGCGAACCCTGAAAAAAATAAATTTCAATATAAATTAGAACCATTAGATGATGAATGGATAAGTACTACTTCGGAAAAACGATTTGTGACTTATACTGATTTACGTGGTGGAGAGTACACTTTTAAAGTAAAAGCTGCCAATGGCGATGGAGTTTGGGGTGAAGTAACAAGTTTGATGATAACAGTTAAACCTCCATTCTGGAAAACAACTTTTTTTATAGTTTTTTGCATTCTATCAGTAATTGTAGGTTTATATTTTCTTTTTAAATGGCGTACTCAAAAACTGAAAGAAGATCAGAAACTACTAAAGGAAAAAGTAGATCAGGCTACTGCCCAAGTAGAAAGTAGAAATGCTAAACTAGAGGAGGCTAAAGATAAAATAGCCAAAATAATGCAGGATGTAAAAAATGAGTTAGGTAAGGCCTCTGAGGAATTATTAAATGCGACAAATAGCCAAGCTTCTACCATTGAAGAAATTTCATCTTCGGTAGAGCAGATGACTGCCAATATTAAAGAAGATGCCAACAATGCCCTAACAATGCATCAGGATTCAAAGAGCATCGAAGAGGATGCCGAGTTGAGTGTGAAGATTGTTTCGCAGACCGTGGATTCCATGGAAAATATTACTAAAGAAATTAGTTTTATTTCGGATTTTGCACGAACTACGAACCTATTATCATTAAATGCCACCATTGAGGCAGCAAAAGCAGGAGAACATGGGCGAACCTTTGCGGTAGTAGCGGGTGAAATTAAAAAGCTAGCAGATAATTCGCAGGAGGTAGCAGATAAAATAAAAGGTTTGAGTGAGGCTGGTTTATTGCAGTCGCATGAGGCGAATACTAAAATAGTGGAACTACAAACTGTGATTGGAAATGTAATTGGTTTTATTGCTAAAATTAGAGAATCGAGTCAAACGCAATCGTACGAAACGAATAATATTAATTCCGCGATTCAACAAATAACAACATACATCAATAGTACGAATCAATTAGCAGAAAAATTAGATAGTGCCATTAACGCTTTATCCGTAGATGATGAATAGCTTATAAGTAAAACAACTTAAGATTATAATTAGATGTTATGCTTCCGTTTTAAAGGCTTATATTGCGGTTAATAAAAAAGATTTAGATGAAGAAAGCCGCAGTATTATGGACCGGGGGCAAAGATTGTGCTTTTGCCTTAATGGATTCCATTGGAAAATATAACATTGTAAAACTAATTACCTTTGTACCTGAGAATCACGAAGAATTTTTTGCTCATTCCATTGAGGTAATGAAAGCGCAAGCCTATAGTATTGGCTTGCCTCATGAATTAATTGAGGTGAAAGAACCTTTTAAAGAGGGTTATGTCGCTGCGATGCACCAAATTAAAAAATCCAATATAGAGGTATTGATCACGGGTGATATATCAACGGTAGACGGACATCCTAATTGGATAACGGAGTGTGCTTCGGGCATTATAGATGTAGATATGCCTTTATGGGAATTAGAGCGCAAAAGCTTAATGAAACGTATTGATGAAGATCAATTTAAAGTGGTTTGCTCATTATCTTACAAAAAGTATTTTGAAGAAACCATAACCGGTCGCATGTTAAATCCTGCTTTTGTAGCGGAGTTGTTGCAAATGGAAAACGAAGGTAAGATTGACGCTTGTGGCGAAAATGGTGAATATCACACAATGGTATTATCTGCTCCATATTTTAAATATGATTTAATAATTATGGAGGCAGAAATGTTTGAAGAGGATACCTTTAATTACTTACGTATTCGAAATATAGACTCCTCAGTAAAAAGATCATCGCCAATCGAAATTTCGTAATGAAAGAAATAACGTTTACTCTATAAACACATTGAATAAACTCCCAAGTACAAGTATATACATGTAGTACTATAGCTTTGTATCAAAGATTTTTGTAGTCACTAATTAAAGTTGAATGATGAAAAGATTTATAGGGTTTATAATGTTATTGATGATTGTAGCTGGTGTAACGAACATTAGCGCTCAGGCGATTGGTAAAAAGCACCTTGAGAAAATTGAAACTCAAGTAGAAGAGATTGCAACGGTAATGGGTTTAGATGATGCCCAAAAAGCGAAAGTTCTTGAGTATAAAAAGGAAAGTGCTTTAGAAGCACAAGCAGTAAATAAAAAATACGAAAAAGGATCTGATGACTACAAAGCTGCTAAAAAAGAAATTCAAACCACGTTTCATACTAAGTTAAAAGCCTTATCTACCAAGGAACAAATGAAGCTTTGGTCCGCACATAAAAAAAGCAAAAAACAAAGTATTTCATAAAAATATGAAGCCCTTATTTCAACTGAAATAGGGGCTTTTTTCTTTCTTCAAACTCCATAAATAGATATTTACGCTAAAGCACAAAGGATAAATTACGAGGACAATTCTTTGAATAGCTTAATGCTTTATTTGTATAAATATTTTTCTTAACCTCAATTAAGAAAACCATTTTTTTATGGAATTGAAATCTTACAATTAATTACACATGAAAATACAACACTATTTATTCTATGTGCTATTTTTAAGCATATTTCATTTGGGAAAAGCTGAAGGAGATAAAGTCAACATACTTGCCCCGTATTTATTCGGTTTTGAATCAGGTGGAAATGGTTGGTGGTTGCAGCACGATGAATATTGGCAATTATCCGATGAAATAGCCTCGCATGGTTCCTATAGTTTAAAATACTCCAATGAAACGATAATTACCGATGGTTCGAAAAAAGCACATGGTAGTAATTTAGTAGAATATCCCATAGTGCTAGATGCAGGCACATATACCATGACATTAAAAGTTTGGATTGTCAATGGTACTGAACTAACCGCCTTTAACACGATAATAAAAGATCCTGTATGGACAAATATTAAATGGGATATTGAAGGTGTTGAACGAGAAAAATGGGTGATGCTTACCCAAGAAGTATCATTTTCTCAAGCCATTAATGGCTCTGCTAGTATAATAACCATGGATCAAACCTATGGTGGAAAAGGAACATTTTATATTGATGAAATAGCCATTTGGGATGATGCTCCTGCAGAAATTGAAGAACTGCCGTACACATCCAATGTTAACTCCAAAGCAGGTGGATTAATAGATTTGGAACCAGGAACCTATGATGTTAAAACCAAAGTGTTTATAGAAGATGGTACAAGTATTTCTAAATTCTACACCTTTATCAATGAGCCTTGGTTGGCCTTGGATTGGGATATGGAATCGCTTGCTAAAGATGAGTGGGTTGAATTAACACAACAACTTATCATACCTAAAAAAGTAGAACAATCAGAATTTATTATTCAAGTGAATAATAACCCAGCTTATGGAGGAGGTAAAGGTTCTATTTACATCGATGACTTCAAATTTGAGTTTGTGTCAAGTGATGTAGCTTTAGGTAATACTCCAATATTTAGCTATGAAGTATTTCCTAACCCAAGTTCAGAAATTCTTCAAATAAAAACTCCTGAGCCTTGTACATATATTCTTTGTAATATGCTTGGAAAAGTAATGAAATCATCTTCCAACCCATCCAGTCATTTTACCATTTATGTATCCGATTTACCAAGCGGAATTTACTTGTTGCAGTTGAAGGTAGGCAATCAGCGTGTTGTGGAAAAAATAAAAATTAATTAGTCAATCATACAAAACATCATATTATGCGATATTATAATTTTCTATTATTCGTATTTCTAACTTTTTCAATTACAAATGCTCAAGTCAGTTACGACTTTGAAGATGAAGCTAAGTGGAACACCAATGCGAATTGGAGCATTTCAAGTAATGAGGCGGCCAAAGGTTCAAAGAGTTTAAATTATTTGGTTAACGAAAATTCAGTGCTACAGGACAAAGGTCTTGTAAGCATTGAAACTGGACATACCATACAAAAGGTTCGTGTAGCTAAAGAGAATGACAATAATTACATAGTAGCCAGTAGTTACGAAGGTGTATTAATGGGCGTTTCTTATGGTGGAAATGTGTTGTGGAAGAATAATCTGACAGGTTATATGGTACATGATATTTGGTGTGCCGATATAACCGGTGATAATACCGATGAAATTATTGTTGCCACAGCTGATGGTTGTATAATTGCTATTGATGCGCAAGGAAAAACTTTATGGAAGTTTCAGGATAGTGAGGTGCCCATGTATGCAACATGTGTGGTAAAAAAAGGCAATACTCCATATGTGGTTTGTGGCGGTTTAGATTTAAATATGTATTACTTATCAGCGCAAGGAGCACTGGTAAAAACGATTGCTTCATCCACTTATAGTGAAGAAAAAACGTGGGGTATAGATAAAAAATATGATTACCTGCACTATGCTAATTTCCTTCGTCCGATAACAAAGGCTGATGGAACGCAAGTTTTAGCCATGCATGCCAGCGACAATCATATGCAAGCCAAGGGCTCTATATACTTATTCGAAGTGTTGGCAGACGAACCTTATCAAGTCACAAAGGTGGATGCCACTTCACCAATTGGTGAGTTTCGAGTTTCTGATTACAATAATGATGGTACTGCCGAAATTTTATTAGGAGTTTCAAGTCATCAAAAAAGTGCTAGCATATCACGTTTAGATTTAGCTACGGGAACAACCAAAGACGATTGGCTGAAATATGAAATTACTGGACTTGGCTTTGGGTATACTGTGGCTCAACCGGAATTAATTAAAGATGGAAGCGAGGATAAGTACCTAGTAAGAGTTGGAAATCATATTGTACTAATCAATACTGACTTAAGTTCAGGTGAAGAAAAAATAGCATGTAATTATGCTTTTAACGATATGTGGAAAGATGGCAACAAGATAATTTTAGCCAGTGTTCAGAGCGGGGGAAGCAACATACATATTTTAGATACGCAACATGCCGATTGGAAAAAGTCTTTTAAAGCAATATCACCCACAGGTAAGCTACAAAAAATGAAAGATAACCATGAGGCTTATCGTGTGGCCTTGGAAGGTTACTCAAAACCTGCAGATGAACGAAATCCTCGTAAAGTGTATTTAATGACAGAAAATACGGATGATGGAATCGCTAAAGCTGTGGCCGATAATATACGATCAAACTACCAAAGTCCTATATTTTTAGGTGGGTCGCATACCAATAAAGCCGAAGACTGGGATCGCTCTGCAATGGCGAATGAAAAATATAAAAATAAACGTGATGGAAGAAGGCAATACGTATATTCTCGCCAGCAATGCCTCGACCTCTTACAACCATGGTACAATAACGAGCCTGGAATAGCCTATTGGGGTGGTCATGGTAACGATCCATACATGTTCCACATAGAAACTACCAAACAGGTATTAGATTATGCAGACGGCAAGAAAACTGTATTGATTTACCCAGAATTGGAGGACCATAGTGATGATTTTGCTTGGGTGATGGAAGATTTGTTTTATCCATTGGCCAACTATGCTAAAGATAAAAACGCCAACATATTTGTGCGTACTAAACACAATTTTTGGCAAGGCAATATCTATTTGCCAATGTGGGAAAAAGTAATGGATGGCGATTATGCAAATGTATTTGTGCCAGCTATGGAAGAAACTACCGATAAGGCCATGGATATTAGTATTGCTGCTCGTTCCGGAGTATGGGCTTCGGGTGCCTTTACGGATTGGGGAACTAGAGCAGTGCCTGATAACCCAAGTTTTGACCGTTCAAGACAATTTTCGCACCAACGTTTGCCAAGTCACTTTCTGCGTCATATAGTTTATCACATGGCTTGTGGAGCCACATATATTAACAACTTTAGTGTAGATCAGGACTATATGAGCATTCTTTGGGATTTAATTGCCAAGGGTGCGCTTTATGTTCCTGAATCAAATGAAATTGTAAGTTATTCTCCGGTTCACCTTTCGATGAAAGATCCTGACGAGCATTATATGACAGAATCGAGTAATGTAAAATGGTCAGTTTTTTATGATGAAGAATTTGAGAATAATAACCCTTTTGTTTTTAGTCGTCAGAATGGAACTTGGCCTGCCGCTAAAGTTAATGAGTGGGATTTTTCTAATTACGCAGGAGGAGTAAAAGATAGACGTCAAAACTACCTGCCTTCATACCCCAGTGGTTTAGTGCTCATTACACCTCCTCAAGATGGTGTATATGCGCGCGCAGGTGTTAGTCGTGGTAAATTAACGGATCATTTACATCCTATATACAAGGATATTATGAGGGAATACATCACCGATGGGCGTTTTTATTACTCGGCAGATGGTACACAAACCTTTAATGCAAACGAGTATAGTGATGTTATTGCCAATGATATAAAACAATTATCTAATAATTTACCCTTAACGGTAGAAGGTGACGTTGCTTGGGTGGTAGCCCAAACTGGTCCTAAAAAACTTCGATTAACGGTTATAGATGGTGGGTATTTAAACCCAAACGACAGAGAAGCTATAATTACTTTTAACTCTGTTACACCAGTTAAAATGAATGACATTTTAGATAAAACTAACTATGATATTAGCAATAAATCAAATGTTAAAGTAGAGGTGCCTTGCGGACTATTCCGATTTATCGAGATTGAATTACAAGAAGAATTGTAAGATAAATCTATAATGATGTAAAAAGGAACTTCTTTCATTAGGAGTTCCTTTTTTTATGCTTGTATGTTCCAACAATTGCTACATTCTTATTGTTATATTTGAACACTTTATAAAAATAAGATTAGTGAGGATTACATTTTTAGGAACAGGAACCTCCCAAGGAATACCCGTTATTGGATGTCAGTGTGAAGTTTGTAAGTCTGCCGACTCAAAAGATAAAAGGCTTCGCTCTTCAGTATTAATTGAAGTGGATGGATTACATCTTGTAATAGATTCTGGGCCAGACTTTCGCCAACAGATGTTGCGGCATGATGTAAGAAAATTGGACGGCATACTATTTACACATGAGCACAAAGATCATATTGCTGGTTTAGATGACGTGAGAGCGTTTAACTGGGTAAACAAAGTGCCTGCCGAGGTTTATGCAGAGCATCGTGTATCAAAAGCATTGCAAGTAGAATTTGCTTATGCTTTTGCAGAAAAACCATACCCTGGTGTTCCGAAAATTAATTTAAATATTATCGATGAACAGCCTTTTTATATTCAGAATACAGAAATAACTCCTATAAGAGGTAAACATATGCACCTGCCTGTTTTGGGTTATCGAATTAAAGATTTTACCTATTTAAGCGATTTTAATTATATCTCTGAAGAATCACTAGAAAATGTAAAAGGCTCTAAAGTAGTTGTAGTAAACGCAGTTCGTAAGGAGCCGCATGTTTCTCATTATTGTTTGAGCGAAGCTATTGAAGTCATACAAAAATCAGGAGCAGAACAAGGTTATATTACACATGTTTCGCACCAAATGGGGATGTATCAAAAGGAAAATAAATTGCTCCCTCATGGAATCGAATTTGCCTATGATAATTTAATCATAGATATTTAAGCCTCCTCGTTCTGGTCGATAGAACGAAGGAATAAAAAGATAGAGGAACCCACTAAAATTGTAAAAACAATTCCCATCACTTTCATGGAAAATGCCCGTGTATAAGCATCAGATAAGTACCCAATAAAAGGTGCTATAATGGCAAAAAATCCTCTGATGATTAAGCTTCGTATAGAAAGTACTGTAGCTCTAATATCACTCGATGTTATCCTATTGATATAATCTTTAAGTACCGGAGTGGCAATTCCTCTACTAAAATAAAATACTGCCAGTATTACTAATATCCAAGCAGATTCCATGAAACCAGAAAGAACATAACTACCAGTAATTATGATGGAAGTTAACCAAATGGTCATTTTAGGTTTTAATTTGGCTTCAATTTTATAAGCGAATAGGGTAGTGGTACCCACAATTAAATTTAATACGGTATGGGTGGTACCAATAGCGTACTCCGAAAAACCTAAATCATTGAGATATAATTGATATATCCAGGCCATCGTTAACGTAGCCGTACCGAGAATGCTCGAATACAATAAATTATAGCGCAGTTTAGCATTTTTTACGGTGGCATACCAAACCACACTTAGTATATCCTTGATACCTGGTTTTTTCCTTACGCCAGTTCTAATGGGTTCAATAAGCATGAATGAAGCAGGTACAGCCATAAAAGCGATGGCGGTTTGAAATATAAATGGATATCGCATATTAATGGCAGCGAGTGTTCCTCCAATAATTCCTGCCAACGCTTCGGAATAATTACCTACCGTAAAATTTCTACCTTCGTATTTTACATATTCCTTTTCACGCCCCGCCTGTTTTAAAGAGTCATACATAATTGCCGAGTCAGCTCCCGAAACAAAGCTTTGTCCGATACCTAAAATTACTTCAGCAATTAAAAACCAATAAAATCCAGATGTAGTGGCATAAACTAAAAAGCCTAGCGTTCCGAGTATTGAACCAATGATGAGTGTTTTTCGCCTCCCTAATACATCAGCCACATAGCCCGAAGGTATTTCGAAGATAACAATGGCAATGGAGTAAAACGCCTTTAACTGAAAGGATTCCCTATCCGAGAATCCCATGTCTTTGTAGAATAACATTAAAATAGGCATGGTTAGCATAAACCATTTGGCTATTTTAATAATGTATAATTTGCCGATATTCGACTCAAACCCTGTTCGCACCAATCCTATCGAAAAATGATTTTATAATTTTTTAGTAATGCCCTATTTCAACACTATAAATAATTAGAATGTTTAAGTTGGCCATTAACTTACATCTTTTCACTCATTAAAAGTGACCACTAATAATGACCTAACTCGCGCGCCATTTTATCAATATGCTTATTTTTATTAGGGTCTATTACTTTTTTAGTAGACTTTGCAGAAAGCATTTCTTTTCTCAGCTCAATTAAAGATGACGAAATAGTTTCCATCTTTTCTTTATTTCTGACTAACTGTTGCTCAAAACTGGCTAGCTTCTGCTTATTAATATCAGCCGCCTTGCTTAATTTTGTTTTATCAGCACTTAACTTATTATATTTGCTTTTTTGCGTTTCTAATTCGCCTTCTAACTGAGTAAACCTTTCTTTAGAAAGACTTAAAGCATACTTAATACTCGCTGTATCTCTCTTTAGCTTAATATTATCCGTTCTTAAATTTTTAAGTTCCTCAGTTGCCGATGCTGAGCTTTGTTTTGAAGATTTATAAAGCTTTATCGTTTCGTTAAGCTTATTCTCTAATGCTGTATTATCATCTGATAACTGAGTAACTTTTACCAATAAATCACTCATTTCATCCGATTTAACGGCATTACTTAAATGAAGCTCATTCTTCATTTTTTCAAAATCAGATATATTGGTTTCTATTCTACTGTTTAATGCTTTATTTTCTTTATTTGCAGCAGATAGCTTTTTACTCAGCTTAGCTTTATCGGCCAAACAGGCTTCGTATTTCTTTTTTGAAACAATACATCCGTTTAATAAGATAATGCTTGAAACAAGTAATATAGTCAGTTTCATAAGTTTTTTATTTATGATTATATCAATGTCAAAAGTAACAAAGTTTTTAATCTTTCCATCAAAATTAAAGTTTGTAAACGAAGATGGGAATTTAATATAAACAAGCTCAAAATAATTCTTACATTTATCGTTTAAAATTATAAGAAATGAAAAAGTACATGCGACATATATTGTTTTGTTTATCGCTAATTATTTTAGGATTAACCCCAATAAAAGCTCAAAATTTTAGTGTTACAGGCACTGTTATTAATGCCGAGACTGGAGCTGCAGTGGAGTTTGCTAATATTGGTGTAGAAGGGACCTATCTTGGTACAGCTTCTGACTTAAATGGTAATTTTGAAATCATTTTATCACAAGCTATAATTGACAAATTTGTTAGCGTATCGGCAGTTGGGTATAAAGCAAAGAGATTTAGTGTAAAAGATTGGGAAGGGCAAGAAGGGCTAATCATTCAGTTGGCACCTACTAATTATGGTATTTCTGAGGTTAATGTGGCCGCAAAATCCAAAGTGGGTTATGGTATCATTAAAACAGCATCGAATTTAATTTCTGAAAATTACACATCAAAGCCATTTACGTTAAGTGCATACTTTTTAAATAGTAAGTCTGGTGTAAAAAAGGAAGCCTTGGTGAAAATATCAGACAATAAAGGATATGGTGAGCGTTCTTTCACGGAATCATTTCAGAATAGAAATTTTAAAATTGTACAGAATAACGTAACCAAAGAAGCTCTATTATTAAAGGATGGCTTAACATTAACGGAAGAATTAATTAATGCGGATATTGTTAGGTCGCCAGGTAATATATTATCTATTGAAACCATCAATGAGTTTGACGTGAATGAAGAAGATGATGAAGTGATAGATGGAGAAAAAGTTTGGGTTATTTCTTATAAGTGTAAAAACCCTAGCATTCAAAATACTGGAGATGCTGAATGTATAGCTTATAGTGGCACTATATTTATTGCTCAAGATAATAATGCCATTATTAAGAATACTATCAAAGTGGTACGTCAAGGTAAGTTTCGACATGGAGTAAATTTCTCAAATCCAGAGGAAACTAAAGAAGAATTAAAATATGATATAGAGACTAGTTATAAACTTAATGAAGGAAAATATATCATTCATTCTATTAAATTAAATCAAGAATATAAAGGTGTAAAAGAAGCGGCTTGGCTTAAAGTAGTTGACATATTGCCATTGGATAAAAGTATTACTAGTCGTCAATATTTCAACAATACTAAAAAAGATGCTGATTTTTGGAATAGCTTTAAACGCCCATAGGAATTCTTCCTTCTAATAAATTATATGTTTTTGATGTTTGATTAGTGGACTTTTACTGGATTTATTATTAAATTAATAGTCCAAGAACTAATCTAAACAATCAAGACCATGGACGATAAAATAATCACCTTAGCAACGCTTTCGTTTGAAAAAGCTCAAATAGTAAAAACCTTATTGATTAATGAGGGTGTAGAATGTTTTCTCGAACATATTAATTTGCTTCAGGGAGCGGTTGCTGCTGGAGTAAAAGTGCAGATTAATGAGTTAGATTTTGAAAAAGCTATTAAGATATTTGATGCAATCCGAGAAACAGATTTTGAATTAAAACATAAACAGACTTCACCACCAGAAACCATTAAAATCTTAGTTCCTGTCGATTTTTCAGAATACTCCCAAAAAGCAGTTGATATAGCCTTTGACTGGGTAGTTCAAACAAAAGGCGAGATTATTTTATTTAATGCCTATTATTCACCTGTAGGTACAGGTGTTGGTTTTGGAGATTCCTTTGCTTATGACATTAACTCGGAAGAAGTTAGTTACGAGCTAAAAGAGGAAGCTGAAAAAAAACTTAGCCTTTTAAAAGAGGGACTCGATGAACGTATTTCCCAGGAAAATATAGATGATGTAACGGTAGCAACCGAATTAAGAAGAGGAATAGCCGAACACGAAATAATTACTTATAGCGAACTATATAAACCTTCGCTTATTGTTATGGGTACGCGAGGTGCGGACAAAAAGGTAGTAGATTTAATTGGAAGCGTAACAGCCGAAATTATTGAAGGTGCTAAAGTGCCTGTTTTAGCAGTTCCAGAGAGCTTCAATTATAAAAGTATTGAACAAATAAAAAACATTGGTTATCTGTCGGTATTTGGAGAAAGTGATTATATCGCCATAGAAAAATTAGCAAGCATAATACGTGCTTTAGATGTTAAAGTAAAGTGTGTTCATATCACTACAGATAAAGAGTCTGAACAGGATAAAGTAAAGATGGATGGATTGATTGAACACTTTAGTAATAAGCGTGTAGATTTGCCATTAGACTTTAAATTGGTTAATAATGAAGATTTTTGGGTAGGTATTGAAGGTTTTATTCAACTTGATAATATTGATGTATTGTCGTTTACCACATTTAAAAGAAATTTAATCTCAAGATTACTGAATCCATCGGTTGCTAAAAAAATGTTATTTCATTCAACTACTCCTTTGTTGGTTTTTCATGCTTAATTATTTAATTTTAAGCCTGAATAGATACTTGTTATCTCCATGGGGAAATATATTTTATTGTTTATTGTCATTTTTGGGCTTGCTCAAGGTGCGCTATATTGTCAAGAAATGTATGCAGTACGGGGTACTGTGTACATTAAAGATGGGAAAGCGGATAGAGTAAACCTTAGCGTATTTTCCTCTGATAGGGAGAAAAGAATTCCTGTGGATATTGATGGAGACTTCACTACTCAGTTGGATTGGAATAATAATTATCAGTTTTATTTTTCGAAACCTGGTTATATCAGTAAAAAAATAGATTTTTCTACTATTGTGCCAACTAACATAAATGAATCCAGATTATATCCCTATCAATTATTAGTCGAGTTGTTTCCAATGTTTCCGCATGCAGATACCGCGTTTTTTAGAAATCCCGTAGCAAAAATAAAATATTCAGATATCAATAATGATTTTGATTACGATCTCAATTATCAACTGGTGGTAAAAGAGAAGGTGCAGAAACTAAAAAAAGATTATCAAAGTTTTTTAAAGCAAAACATTTCAAAACCAGTTCCTGCAAAAGAAATTGTGGTAAAAAATCAAGAAGTGGCTGCTTTAAGGTATCAAAAGAGAGTAGAAACTAGCCAAAAGAAAAAAATAGTTCCTGTTAAAACAGCTGTAAGCAGGCCAGAGAAAGATGCTTCGAATAATGAAAGTAATCCATTTGGTTTACCTCCATTAAAAGCATTGTATCCCAATGGTAAGTCTATTGAGTCGTATAAAAGAAAAGGTAAAGTGATCACGCGTATTATCATGAAAAATGATAACTATCAGAAAGCCTTTTATAGAGTTAAGCATAATTGGGGAGGGCTATATTATTTTGTGCAAGAATCTCCTACTTACTACCGAAGTATCTCAAAGTATAACTTTGAGAAAGCCACTAAAATTTAAGATTTAGGTTAATTTATCCTTCTACATTTTCGAAAACAACAAAAAGGTAGCAAAAGTCATGCTTTTGTTTTGGGATTTAAAATAAATGTCTATTTTTGCATTATAATTTATAAGAGAAACGCATATACAGCTTATGGTTTGTAATTTACTCCATACAATTATTACAACAACTACTTCTACGTTCACCCCTAGGGGGGTCTAGCTGTTATATACCTACCATTGGGAGGTTTTATTTATAATAATAAACACCTTCTGAGATTTTTTCTAAAACTTTATTATTAGAAATTTGTATTGATCCAAAGCTTGGTTGTAAGATCACAAGTAAGCAATTAGTGAAAAGAATAATTCAATCAGATGACACTGTTGAAGAACGGTGAATAAATCCAAAAATAAGTATTGATGAAGGTTTTAAAATTTGGAGGAACATCAGTAGGCTCCTCAGATAGCATATTATTGGTTAAAAAGATTGTTGAATCGCAACAGGAACAAGTTTTAGTGGTGGTTTCTGCTGTAGGAGGAATTACGGATGAGCTAATTAAAGCTGCACATTTGGCCGAAGTTGGAAACCAAGAGTGCTTTGATGTTTCTAGTGAAGTAAAAGAAAAGCATTATAAAATAATAAGTGAGTTATTTCCTTTGGATGTAGCTCAAACCATAAAATTTAAAGTAGATCAACTTTTTGAAGAGGTAAGTACCATCATTAAAGGAGTATATATGCTAAAAGAAATGACCGTAAAAAGTCATGCTATCATTTCCAGTTTTGGAGAGCGTATTTCATCTTTTATGATTGCGGAATATATTAATGATGCAAAGTTGTACGACTCCAAAGACTTTATTTCTACAGACGAAGTGTTTGGTCGTGACTCTGTTGATTTTGAAATGACAGAATCGAAACTAAATGCCATTAAAGGTGATTTAGGTAAGGTTTCTGTGTTTCCAGGATTTATTGCCTCTAACAAACAAGGCGAAGTAACAACTTTAGGTAGGGGAGGTTCTGATTATACCGCAGCTATTTTAGCAGCAACTTACGATGCGTCGGTGCTAGAAATTTGGACTGATGTAAATGGTTTCATGACTGCTGATCCAAGGATTATCAGTAGAGCTTATTGTATTGATAGTTTAAGTTATTCTGAGGCTATGGAGCTTTCGCATTTTGGTGCTAAAGTAATATTCCCTCCAACTATTTTACCTGTATACAAAAAGAATATTCCTATTTTAATTAAGAATACATTTAATCCTGAGGCTAAAGGAACTTTAATTAATAACCAGAAAGAAGCTATAACTGGTAAGAAGATTAAAGGTATTTCGTCCATTAAGAATGTGTCATTATTGACCGTTCAAGGGCTAGGTATGATTGGAGCTACAGGTATTGCGATGAGATTGTTTAAGTCCATGGCACAAAAAAACATCAATGTAATTCTAATTTCTCAGGCATCTTCGGAGAACTCAATTAGTTTAGTGATTGATTCTCCTGTATCTGAAGAAGCGGTAGACCTAGTGAAAGCCGAATTTGAAACTGAGATTGCTCTGAATCAAATCAACAATATTTCGCTTGAAAGAAATATGGCTGTTATTGCCATTGTGGGTGAGAATATGAAGCATACCACGGGTATTTCGGGTAAGCTATTTAATAGCATGGGTAAAAACGGAATTAATATTTATGCTATAGCGCAAGGAGCTTCTGAGCTAAATATTTCTTTTGTAGTAAAAGAAAAAGATCTTAAAAAAGGTCTGAATACTGCACACGAGGCATTTTTCTTATCTCAATTTTCAGTTCTTAATTTATTTTTAGTAGGAACTGGTACTGTAGGAAAGATGTTAATTGAAAAAATTAATGCTCAGTCAGAAAAATTATTTTCTGAAAATAAGCTAAAAATTAGAATTGCAGGAATTACCAATAGCCGTAAAATGTTGCTCGATGCACAAGGCTTGGATAGTAAAAATATTATTGGTGATTTAATGGAGAAAGGCGAAACGGCCAATTTACAAGCTTTTAAGGAGCGTATTGTGGATTACAATTTAGCCAATAGTGTGATGGTTGATTGTACTGCTAACGAATCTATTGCTTCTATTTATCAAGGTGTTTTAGAGTCTAATATTTCTGTAGTTACAGCTAATAAAATTGCAAGTTCATCAGCATATGAATTATATCAAAAACTAAAATTAACGGCTTTAAACAAAGGTGTTAAATTTTTGTTTGAAACCAATGTGGGTGCAGGATTACCAATTATTGCACCCTTGAATAATTTGGTGATGAGCGGTGATAAGATTCTGAAGTTGGAAGCTGTTCTTTCTGGAACACTTAACTATATCGTAAATACAGTGGATGCGGACAAGCCTTTATCGGCAGTTATTCAGGAAGCCAAAGAAATGGGATACAGTGAGCCAGATCCAAGACTTGATTTAAGTGGAACAGATGTAGTTCGTAAAATCTTAATTTTGGCTAGAGAATCAGGTTATCCAATGGAGCAAAGCGATATTCAAGTAGTTCCGTTTGTACCTCAAAAATATATGGATGCAGATAGCTTAGAAACCTTTATGGAGGAAATAAAACAGCATGATGATGTATTCGAACAGCAACGTAAAGAGCTTGTTGCACAAGGTAAAAAGTTAAGATACGGAGCGAAACTAGAAAATGGTAAAGCCGAAGTAGGTTTTATCGAAGTAGATAGCAAACATCCTTTCTTTGAATTAGAAGGAAGCAATAATATTATTTTAATTACTTCGGAGCACTACAAAGAGCATCCAATGCAAATTAAAGGATATGGCGCAGGAGCTGAAGTTACTGCAGCTGGTGTGTTTGCCGATATTATTAAAGTAGCAAATAAATAATGGTCATTTGACATCAAAATATAAGCATATGAAATATTTAGTGATATTAGCAGATGGGGCTTCGGATGAGCCATTGAAAGAGTTAGGAGATAAAACGCCATTAATGGCAGCCAAAACACCTTACATCGATCAGTTATGTGCAGAGGGTGTTTCTGGTTTATTAGATACGGTTCCTCCTTCATTACATCCAGGTAGCGAGGTAGCCAATATGATGGTAATGGGCTATGATGCCGCTAAGTATTACAGAGGAAGAGGTGTTCTGGAAGCAGCATCTATGGGCGTTAAAACCTCTTTAGATGATTTAGTTTTTAGATGTAACTTAATATCTGTTGAGGATGAGAAAGTATTAAATCACTCAGCGGGACATATTTCTACAGAAGAAGCTAAAGAAATCATGGAGTTTCTTCAGGAAAAATTGGGTAATGATAAAGTAAATTTTCATGCAGGAGTGAGTTATCGTCATTTGATGGTAGTGAATGGAGGGAGTGATAAAATCAACTGTGTACCTCCTCATGATGTTCCAGGAACTCCAGTAAAAGATGTATTACCAAGTGCAAAGGAAGAGGCGGCTCAAGCTACTATTGATATTGTTGTGGATTTAATGCTAAAATCTAAGGAGTTATTAAAAGATCATCCTGTAAATGTTAAAAGAAGAGAAGCAGGTAAGCCAGCTGCCGATATGATATGGCCTTGGTCAGCGGGTAATACACCAGATATGCCAACCATGAAAGAGTTATATGGTATTGAATCTGGTGTGGTTATTTCAGCGGTTGATCTGATTTATGGATTAGGAGCATACGCTGGTTTAGATGGCGTTCACGTGGAAGGTTCTACTGGATTGTATGATACCAATTATGAAGGGAAAGCTGAAGCTGCTATTAAGGCTTTAAAAGAAAAACAATACGTATTTTTACATATTGAGGCTAGTGATGAAGCAGGTCATGAAGGTGACCATGTGTTAAAAACTAAAACCATAGAATACTTAGACGAACGTGTAGTGAAATATGTGATTGAGGAAGTAGAGAAAATGGACGAAGAGGTGACTATTGCATTGTTGCCAGATCATCCAACACCTTGTGCGCTAAAAACACATACACGTGATGCTGTTCCGTTTTTTATCAAAAAACCAGGGCAAGCACCAGATTCAGTTCAAGAATATAATGAGTTTGCGGCTAAAGAAGGAGCTTTCGGAACGATTTATGGTCCTGAGTTTATGCAAGAGTTACTTAAATAACAAAAGAGATTATAAAATAATTGAGTAGTTTTTATAAGTAAGAGCTACTCAATTTAAGATACTTGAAACATGCAATTTTACAGTACTAATTCACCAGATGTAAAAGTAAGCCTAAAAGAGGCTGTATTAAGAGGACTTGCTGCAGATAAAGGCTTATATATGCCTGAGGCAATTCCACAATTAGATGCTTCGTTTTTTGAAGATATTGAGAATAAGTCCTTACAAGAAATTGGTTTTGAAGTATTAAAACCTTTTTTCTGTCCAGATATTCCAGAAGATCAATTTAAAACCTTAGTGGATGATGCCTTGAGTTTTGATATTCCGGCTGTTAAGGTGACGGATGATATTTTTTCCTTAGAGCTATTTCATGGTCCTACATTGGCATTTAAAGATGTAGGAGCACGTTTTATGGCACGTATTCTATCATATTTTGTACAAGGGCAGGATAAAGAGATCAATATTTTGGTAGCTACATCGGGAGATACAGGAAGTGCTGTTGCCAATGGTTTTTATAAGGTTGCGGGTATAAATGTATTTGTGCTTTATCCAAAAGGTTTAGTGAGCGAAGTGCAAGAAAAGCAGTTTACCACTTTAGGAGAAAACATTACTTCTATTGAGGTTGATGGCACCTTTGATGATTGCCAGCGTATGGTAAAAGAGGCTTTCATGGATCAAGAGTTAAACGATAAGTTGGTTCTTACCTCGGCTAATTCAATCAATTTAGCACGTTTGTTACCACAGTCCATATATTATCATCACGGTTATGCTCAATTGCGCAAGCAAGGTGTTAAAGATGATATAGTGTATTGTGTACCTAGTGGAAACTTTGGAAATATTACTGCTGGACTTGTAGCTCAGGTAATGGGATTGCCCGTGAAAAAATTCATTGCTGCTACTAATATTAATGATATAGTACCTAAGTATCTGGAAACCGGTGAATATATTCCTGCTCCTTCAAAAGCTACCATTGCCAATGCCATGGATGTAGGTGACCCTAGTAACTTTGTTCGTATGATGGATTTGTATGATTCTAATCACGAAGTAGTCACTAAAAAGGTGGAAGGTATATCGTATACCGATGATCAGATTAGAGAAGGGGTGAAGCGTGTTGATGAAAGCAAAGGCTATGTTTTAGATCCGCATGGAGCTACAGGTTTTATGGCTTTAGAAAATAAGCTTAAGGATGGAGAAAAAGGAATCTTTTTAGAAACCGCGCATCCAACAAAATTTCCAGAAGTGGTAGAGCCCGTGATTGGACGGAAATTAGATGTACCGGAAAGGCTACAAGCCTTCATGAAAGGAGAGCCTAAGAATATTCAGCTTAAGGCTACATTAGAAGAATTAAAGACTTTCCTTTTAAAAGAGGCATAGTTATTGTTAAAATTTGAGTGAAATGTTTTACAATTGTTAAGTTTTTTAAAAAAAAAGTTATTTTTACGCTTCCAAATTGTAAACACGTAACATAAAATTATAAAATTTGAAAATTATGAAGAACATTCTTACAGTAACATTATTGTTATTCACAATGTTAGGAGCTGCATATGCGCAAGAGGAGAAAAGTGCAGCAGAATTAAAAAATGAAGGTAATGCTGCTTTTAAAGCAAAAGATTACAAAACTGCATTGGCTTCATTCGAAGCTGCCATTGATGCTTGGGACGAAGCTGAAGATATGGATGGTGCAATGATATACCTTGCTGCTAACTCTGCAAGAAAACTTAAGGATAACGAAAAAACGCTTAAGTATTATGCACAGTCTAAGGAGTTAGGTTATAAAGAAGATGCAGCAACTTATTACATTGGTACTACTCATAAGACTATGGGTAATATGGATGAAATGGAAAAAACAATGCTTGCGGGTATTGAGGAATTTCCAAACAGTAAATATGTAGCTTACATGAATAAAGCGTTAAGTACGCACTATGTTAAACAAGCTAATGAGTTTTTTACAAAAGGTATTAATATCTTAAATACTCGTGTAGAAGGAAATGCTGATCAATGGGATGCTATTAAAGGAAAAGCAAAAGTTGAATTAGATCAGGCAGGTGCTTTAGCGGATAAAGCTTTAGAGTATAACGCTAAGAATTCAACTGCTACTACTATTAAAACTAAAATTGTTGAATTGCTTAAAAGCTAATTCATAATTATAAACGTATAAAAAAAAGGATGAATCGATTAGATTCATCCTTTTTTTTTGTATCCTAATATTCGATGTTAGTTTTCACTAGCATCTGAATCTTTAACAGTTTTCTTTTTTTCGCTTTCAACGGTAGAAAATATTTTCTCATCTTTCTCGTTGAAATCTACTTTAATCACATCTCCTTCCGAAACAGAGGCTTGGATAATCACTTCTGCCATTTCATCTTCTAGATATTTTTGGATGGCTCTTTTTAGTGGTCTAGCACCAAAATTACTATCAAAACCTTTAGAAGCAATATAGTCTTTAGCTTTGTCAGTTATTTCAAGTTTGTATCCAAGTGCTTCCACTCTTGAGTATAATCCTTTTAATTCAATATCAATGATACCGTGAATATGCTCTTTATTCAATGTATTAAATACAACAACATCATCAATTCTATTTATAAACTCTGGTGCAAAAGCTTTCTTTAACGCTTTTTGAATGACATGACGAGCATGATCTGAATCAGACTCCTGACTTGCAGGTTGGAAACCAACACCACGACCAAAGTCCTTTAATTCACGACTACCTATGTTTGATGTCATGATGATAATGGTATTTTTAAAATCTACTTTTCTACCTAAGCTATCAGTCAATCTACCTTCGTCAAGAACTTGTAATAATAGATTAAATACATCAGGATGTGCTTTTTCAATTTCATCTAATAATACAACTGAATATGGTCTGCGACGAACTTTCTCAGTTAATTGACCACCTTCTTCGTAACCTACATACCCTGGAGGTGCTCCAACTAATCTTGAAACAGAGAATTTCTCCATATACTCACTCATATCAATACGAATAAGTGAATCCGTAGAATCGAATAGATATTTAGCCAATACTTTTGCTAAATGCGTTTTACCAACACCAGTAGGTCCTAAAAATACAAATGAACCAATAGGTCTGTTAGGATCTTTAAGTCCAGCTCTGTTTCTTTGAATAGCTTTTACAATCTTTTGGATGGCATCTTCCTGGCCGATTACACTTCCTTTTAATTGTTCCCCCATTTTAAGTAAACGGAACCCTTCAGCCTGAGCAACCCTTTGCACAGGAATACCGGTCATCATAGCCACCACTTCGGCTACTTTTTCAATATCCACTGTTTCTCTATGTTGCTGTAACTCTTTTTCCCATTTATCTTTGGCGCTATTAAGCTCCTCTAAAAAAGTTTTTTCCTTATCTCTAAAACTAGCGGCCAACTCAAAATTCTGTGCCTTTACAGCCTTTATTTTGTTTTCCTTCGTTTCTTCTATTTGTTCTTCAAGCTTTAGGATAGTCTCAGGAACAACGATGTTTGAAATATGAACACGAGAACCTGCTTCATCCAACGCATCAATTGCTTTATCTGGTAAATGACGATCAGTAATATATCTTTCCGTTAGTTTTACACATGCTTCAATAGCATCTTCTGTAAATTCTACATTATGATGATCTTCATACTTTTCTTTGATATTGTTTAATATCTCAACCGTTTCGTCAATGCTGGTAGGTTCTACCATTATCTTTTGGAAACGACGCTCTAGCGCACCATCTTTTTCAATGTGCTGACGATATTCATCTAAAGTGGTAGCTCCAATACATTGAATTTCGCCACGTGCTAGTGCAGGTTTTAGCATGTTAGCTGCATCTAATGATCCTGTTGCACCTCCAGCACCTACTATAGTGTGAATTTCATCAATAAATAGGATAATGTTAGGGTTTTTAGAAAGCTCATTTAAAATAGCTTTCATTCTCTCCTCAAACTGACCTCTGTATTTTGTGCCAGCCACAATCGAAGCCAAATCTAAAGTGATAACGCGCTTGCCGAATAGTACACGAGATACCTTCTTTTCGTGAATCCTAATTGCTAAACCTTCAGCAATGGCCGATTTACCTACTCCAGGTTCACCAATTAATATAGGGTTGTTTTTTTTACGACGACTTAATATTTGAGCCAAACGCTCAATTTCGTTTTCGCGCCCAACAATAGGATCTAGCTTACCTTCTTCGGCAGCCTGCGTCATGTCAATACCAAAATTATCTAAAACAGGTGTGTCTGATCCTTTAGATCCACCAGAAGATCTTGGTGCATCAGAACCTCCACCGCCTGATGAAAAAGGGCTATCTTGATCATCATCTTCTGGTAAATCAGCTTTAGCTAATGGTTCGTTATTAGTCATTAATCCTTTTACTTTCTCGTAATTAATTCTTTTTTCTGCCATAAGTTCAGGTATAAATCCATGGTTATCCTTTAATAAAGCTAAAAGCAAATGTCCTGTATTAATACTCTCGCTTTTCACCGCACGTGCCTCTAAGTATATTAGTCTCAAAATACGTTCCGATGATTTTAATAACGGAATATGATCCGTGTGTTCTAATACAACATTTGTTTTAAGCTTAGATTCAATGTTGCTCTTTAGCTTATTCAAATCAATTTGAAGTTGCTCTAGTATTTCAATGGCAGTTCCTTCACCTTCTCTTAGTAAACCTAAAAATAAATGTTCAGGTGATATATAAGGGTTGCCTAATCTTTCAGCTTCTTCTTTTGAAAAACCAATTACATCATTAATCCTTTGTGAAAAATTCAAATTCATGTGATATAAGTTTTCTCAGTTATTACAATAATCATACTAAATGCCAAAAACTGACATTTCTTCATATTAATATTATCTATCAAGTAATATTGTCTGTTTGCCAGATTAACATTAAAGTAAGGTAATACTAATTTAAAAGTACTATTATTTTTAATTTTACCATACGTTTTTGTATGAAAATCGTAATATTTATGCGCTTTTCAGCATGTTTATTACCTGTTTATAAATTGTGTTAAGAAACACTTTCTTATTCCCAAGTAAATAACTAAATTAGGCCGTCCAAAAACAGGCTGTTATAGGCCTGTTTTCGTTTGTATATTCTAATTCATAATTTAATTATAAATGGCTGAAGGAGAGAAAATAATAAAAATTAATATTGAGGAAGAAATGAAATCGGCCTACATTGATTATTCAATGTCGGTTATTGTTTCAAGGGCATTGCCTGACGTTAGAGACGGTTTTAAGCCTGTACACAGACGTGTACTGTATGGAATGAGTGATTTAGGAGTTACTTCCACTAAGCCATATAAAAAGTCTGCCAGAATTGTAGGAGAGGTGTTAGGTAAGTATCACCCACATGGCGATTCATCTGTATATTTTGCCATGGTGCGTATGGCACAGGATTGGTCTTTAAGATATCCGCTTGTTGATGGCCAAGGAAACTTTGGTTCTGTGGATGGTGATAGTCCTGCAGCAATGCGTTATACCGAGGCACGATTAAATAAAATTGCAGAGGAAACCTTAATCGATATTGATAAAAGAACAGTTGATTTTCAGCTGAACTTTGATGATTCGATGCAAGAGCCAACGGTTTTACCAACCCGTATACCTAACTTATTAGTGAATGGAGCTTCAGGTATTGCAGTAGGTATGGCTACCAACATGCCACCTCATAACTTAACCGAAATTATTAATGCTACTGTAGCATATATCGAAAATAGTGAAATCGATATTGAGGGTCTTTTGGAGTATGTAAAAGCACCAGATTTTCCAACAGGAGGTATTATATATGGTTATAAAGGTGTAAAAGATGCCTTTGAAACAGGTAGAGGTAGAGTTGTTGTTCGCGCAAAAGCAGAAGTTGAAACAGATGCTAATAGAGATAAAATCGTTATTACCGAAATCCCTTATTTAGTAAACAAGGCTGAGTTAATTATTAAAATTGCTGAGTTAGTTAACGATAAGAAAATTGAAGGTATATCTAACGTAAACGATGAGTCGGATAGGGATGGTATGCGTATTGTAGTTGATTTAAAACGTGATGCTATTGCTAACGTTGTATTAAACAACTTATATAAATTAACAGCGCTTCAGTCTTCTTTTAGTGTTAATAATATTGCACTGGTAAAAGGTCGTCCACAAATGCTTAACCTAAAAGGTTTAATTAGCAACTTTGTAGAGCACCGCCATGATGTGGTTACTCGCCGTACGCAATATGAATTAGAGCAAGCCGAAAAAAGAGCTCATATTCTTGAAGGGTTAATTATTGCTAGTGATAATATTGATGAAGTTATCAAAATTATTAGAGCAGCTTCGAGTCCTGATGAAGCAAGAGAAAAATTAATTGAGCGTTTTGAGCTTTCTGACATTCAGGCTCGTGCCATTGTTGATATGCGTTTACGCCAGTTGACAGGACTAGAGCAAGATAAGTTACGTGGCGAATACGAGGAGTTAATGAAGACTATCGCTGATCTTAAAGATATTTTAGCAAACGAACCTCGTAGAATGCAAATTATTACAGAGGAGTTAGTTGAAATCAGAGAAAAATATGGTGACGAAAGAAAAACTGAGATAGTTTATTCTTCGGAAGAATTTAACCCAGAAGATTTTTATGCCGATGATGAAATGGTAATTACTATTTCGCACATGGGTTATATCAAAAGAACACCATTAGCAGAATTTAGAACACAGTCGAGAGGTGGAGTTGGTTCTAAAGGAAGTACCACTCGCGACGAAGACTTTATCGAACATTTATATCCTGCTACAATGCACAACCATATGTTGTTTTTCACAGCAAAAGGGCGTTGTTTTTGGTTAAAAGTATACGAAATTCCTGAAGGAGCTAAAAATACTAAAGGTAGAGCTATTCAAAACCTATTGAATATTGAAGCTGATGATAAAGTAAAAGCGTTTATTAAGGTTAAAAAACTGACGGATCAAGATTATATCAACAATAACTACATCATTATGGGTACCAAGAAAGGTATCATTAAAAAGTCGTTATTAGCTGATTATTCTCGTCCTCGTGTAAATGGTGTAAATGCTATCACAATTAAAGAAGATGATGAGTTAATACAAGCACGATTAACTGATGGTGAAAACGAAATTCTAATGGCTACACGTACTGGTAGAGCCATCCGTTTTAACGAATCTAAAGTAAGATGTATCGGTCGTACTGGCTTGGGAGTTAGAGGAGTATCTTTGGATACAACTAGCGATGAAGTAGTTGGCATGATATGTGTAAAAGATATAGAACTTGAGGATGTGCTTGTAGTATCTGAAAAAGGTTTTGGTAAACGTTCTAAAATTGAAGATTATCGAATTACCAACCGCGGAGGTAAGGGTGTAAAAACAATGAAGATTACCGACAAGACAGGTGCACTAATATCCATTAAAAATGTAACAGACGATAATGACTTGATGATTATAAATAAATCAGGTATTACTATTCGTTTGGCCTTATCTGAACTAAGAACCACTGGTAGAGCAACGCAAGGTGTTAAAGTAATTAACCTTAAAAATAGTGATGAAATAGCCTCTGTAGCTAAAGTAACTGCATTTAAAGAAGAGGTTGTTACTGAAACTGAAAGCGAAGAAGCTACGGAAAATGAAACGCCAACAGGTGAAGCTACCAATGATGAAAACCTAAATACTAACGAGGATAACGACATTAATAACGAACAAGAATAAAACTAATTATTAAGAATTAGAATCCACACAATAAAAACTTAATATGATGAAAAAGACAATTTTATTTTTAGCGGTTGTGATGACTTTTTCTGCTGCTATTGCACAGAAGGGTAAAGTAACTACGGCCACAACTTTGCTAGAACAAGGCGACGCTGAAAAAGCTAAAGATGCTATTGATGCAGCAGTTGCGAGTGAAAAAAGTAATACCTGGCCTAAAACTTTTATCGTTGCAGCCAAGGTATATACACAATTGGCTCAAGATGGAAAAGTAGATGACGGCGTTGTTAAAGCTTATGAATTCTATCTAAAAGCCATTGAGTTAGACAAAAAAGGTGATGAAAAAGGTAAGAAAATTGGCAAGTACAAAAAAGAAATTGGCCAAGCTTTATTATTCTTTAGTAGCCAATTAACTAATGCAGGAGTTGAAGCTTTTAACGAAGAAGACTTCAAAACAGCTGTAGCTGCTTTTGATGGTTTGCTTTTATTGAATACCAATGAGTATTTAGTAGCTGTTCAAGGAGAAAAGTTAGATACTGCCATCATGTTTAATACTGCTTTAGCAGCTTATAATGGTAAAGATTGGGAGAATGCTGAGAAGTATTTTAATAAGTCTATCGATGTGAAATATGGAGGAGGAGATGCTATCATATTAATGCACCAGATGTATGCTGAGCAAGGTGATTCTGCTAAAATGGGTCCTAACTTAACGAGAGGTTTCGAGACTTATCCAGAAGATGACCGTATTTTAACGCAGTTAATCAATTATTACTTAGAGACTAAGCAAAATGATAAAGCTTTAGATTATTTAAATAAAGCAGTTGAATCAGATGCAACAAATCCTTCATTTTACTATGCTAGAGGAGTGTTAAATGATAATAGCGGTAATTTTGATGCTGCTTTAGCGGATTATAGTAAGTGTTTAGAGGTTGATTCTGAATATTTTAATGCTTATTATAATATGGGTGTTATGTACTTTAACCGTGGTGTTGAAGAAATGAATGACGCTAATAAAGAAACTGACTTTAAAAAGTTTGATGCTAAAAAAGCTATTGCAGAAGCGACATTTAAAAAATCTTTACCACATTTTGAAAATGGTTTAAAAATTAAACCTGAGGATGTTGGTACATTAGAAAGCTTAAAAACATTATATTATCGTTTTGAGATGAATGATAAATACAATGAAGTGAACGAGAAGTTGAAGAATTTATAATAACAGATATATATCCAGGTGAAATACCCTGGATATATTTTTACCTATAAATATAACATAATATCAAATTCATGACACTTTTTTGACTATACACCCCGTAAATGCTCATTCCATTCAGTACACAACTTGGAATGAGACCAATAGAATAGGGGAGTCTTAAGTTTATCTAGAATAGATATAAATAACAAAAAAAGCCTGTAACACATCAAATGTTACAGGCTTTCATGTTTAAAATAATTCAATATTTAATCTAGAATCTTGTTGCTTTATAACAAATTACCTCAAAATGACCTCCACACCATAAGTCATGCAAACCGTTTCCAATACTCAAGCACGAAAACTCAACACCCTCTCTGACCATATCCTCAAGCAAAATATTATACTCGTTTCTTGGCCTTCCCGTTGCTGGTCTTTCTTGCTCACACCAAATGGCATTATCGATACTCAAACCTACATTTTTCAGCATATCATCCTGTTGATCTCCGTTTTCATATCTATTACCTCGAATATAACTATCGAGATAAAAATATGGAAAAGAGTACCATTTATCCGTAAATACAGTATTTATACCATTATCCGCAGCGAGCTCCTGTCCTAACTTTTTACCTATAAACCTTAGCTTTTTAATGTAATATAACACTCCATCCTCAACAGGTAATATCACCATTTTATGGTCGGTGGAATTATTAGGTAGATTATCAAAGGTTACGTTTACCGTTACTACCTCCACACCTACACGGCTCGAACCCATATAATCCTCTGCAAATTCCTTAAATTCTGCCTTACCTAAACCTGATACATTTAACTCCATTTTTTCACTTTCTTTTTTTATTGTTTGTAATTCTTCTGTACAACTGGTTAATGAGGTCAAGAATAACCCTAACACAAATGACAATAACCATAGTTTGAAATTCCTTCCCGAATTCTTTAATAAACCCATTCTCAAATATTTTTTTTAATATTGTTGCTAAATCAAATAATAATTCACTCACACTTTAAAATTTTACACACATGAATTTAACACAAGACGAATACATTTATTCTGTAATTTTCTTCTGCCTAATCTCAGGTGCTTTATTCTTTCGTATTGGTTACGAACTAGCACGTAGAAAATACCGCAAATAATTAAAACGTTATACTAATATTACTCTTAACCCAAATTTCACGCATTTGGGTTTTTTCTTTTTCATTTAGTTCTACGTTAAACCATCCAAACAAATCTAATTCACTACCCCCGAAACCATTCCCCCAACCTTGGTATTTTTTAGTACCAAACTCTTTATAAACAGAACGTAATTCGAAACCTTGTAAATGCTCTAAAGATTTAAACAGCATATTTTCATTTGTACCGTAAAACGTAGTATCCATAGACTTATATACTTGATTCGCTATAGCCTTATATCTTCCTACATTTTCACCCTCGAAAAATGATTTAATACCATCTTTCAAACCTACAACGAACATTACAAGAGCAATAGGCAAAAGAATCCACCAATACTTTCTCGCTAGGTTCGCAACCTTAGATTTTCGACCACGCTTCATTCAAGATATCTTTAGGAATCTCATAACGTGATTCAATTATCGACATTGCATTAATAACTTTGCTGATGTGTTCAAACTTCCAATCAAGTTTAGCTTGAGCCGGAAAACCAGTTTTATTACTCACATAATCGATATAAGAATTCGTATCGTTTTCAACCTTTGGCGCCCATCGGTTAATTATACCCGTGATATCAGTAAGACCATGCTTGTGATAGTATGTGTGCAAATTTTTCATTGCTGCACGAACACCCCAAGTCATATCTGAAAAGGTTTCAAATTCTGAATCTGTACCCTCTACTTTTCCATTCCATTGAATATGCGTTTTACGAATATTCAGCGGATTATTATTTTTCTTCCCTCTAGTCTGGTCTGAACCAGTATTAGGAATTTTCTTTTTCATTTTAAAACTTGCCATTACTGCAACTATTAAACAAAGGAGTGCTATTAACACCCCTTTTAAATTTATATTACTCTTCTTTTTCCTCATTTTCGATAACTTTTACAGGCTCATCTTTCTCTAACACTTTGTTAAAAGCATCAATTGCAGCCTCAATAGCCAATACGAAACGAATTACCTCTTTTACCTTTTTCAAGGTGCTAATTACTCCACTTACCCACTTCATTACTTACCTCCTGAGATTTGACAAAAAACATCGTTTTTACAACTTGCTACCATTCCTAAACGGCTGATATAGAGCTTTTGTGATGAACGCTTGAAGATTGCAATACCTTTGTAATACTTCTTTGCTACTTCGCCAGTTTGCTTAAACTCTACCTGATAATACCAACGCTCATTCCCGTTACTCGTTTCAGGCGAATAGCTTTTATCATATTCCTTAAGCTTTGCAATTGCTTTTGCACCTTTTTCAGTCAGCTTATAAGCTTTTAAAGAAAGGAATCCTTTTTTTGAAGCGTTCCAAGCGTTAATAACTTCGCCCATGTTACCATCCTGAGAGGTATATTTTGTAAGCTTTGCTCCTGATTTAGCGGGGTATTGCTTACCATCTTTACCCGTTTTCATCTTTTTAGCCATAACTTATCGTCTTTTACCTCGTTTCGGTTTTCTCTTCAAATACACGATTACACCACCAATTACAATAAATGGCAAACCGATATATAACGCTGCTAGCTTTGGGTTTAACTTAACCCATGCATATGCACTTTCAATTTTAAATTTTATTTGTTCTAACATTGTTCTTTTATCTGGGTTAATTAAATCACGGCTTGGAGCACTTACCCCATAAACCGCTTTTGCTCTCATTTGATTTGCTTGTGCCGCTTCCGTTGACACTTTTGCCTCAGTTACTTCGCTTTTGGTAGCAGCTTTCAAACTTGAAATACTAATACGACTTAAAAAGTCACCGTTTTTCGCATCTTCTTCAACTTCCTTTTTCACTTCAATAACTTTTTGAAGTACTGACTTTACATCATTTACAATAGGCGCACTTGCTGCAATACCTTTTGCCTTTAATGTGTTTTCAATACTTTTTAAGTTCACAAAGCCTTTTCTATCCACAGCATCAGCCATTTTAGCTATTCGACTTTCACCCAAAACAGCAGTAACCTTAGTTAATTTGCTTTGGATAGGAGCAAGCTTAATAGATGCTTTTTCCAGCGCCTTACCACCTTTAGCTACTAGGTTTCCGATAACTCCACCCATTGGCAAAATACTTGCAATTGGCCCGACTATCTGAGCAGCTTTACCAACTACTTTACCCACGTTTCTAATTGCACGCCCGAACCATGAACCTCCTTTTTCTCTTCTACGAATCCTACGTTTAGCCCTACGAGCTTTGCGCCTTTCTCTTCTTCTTTTTCTACGTGCTTTACCCATCGAAACTAGTTTTTAGAGTTAACCAAAATTAATTCATACGCTGCACCAGCGGTTTTTGTGATTCTAATCTCTTTGATATCCTCGATATCTAAAAGCGCATAATTCTTATAACCCCAATAAGCGGTTTCCGTACCTGACACAGTAGAGATAGCTACCATATCATTTTCTTGCTCCATTAAAGCTTTTAATTCAGTAGGCGTATAAGTCATTGACTGACCATTATCTCGAATCATTTCAACTTTTTCAAGTCCAGTTAATGGAAGTGCAACCTCTTCTTTGTCAGTAGTACCATATACCTTTTCAGTTTCATCAGAATTTATGGTCATTGGGTGATATGACATAAGCCCCTCAACAATTTCGCCTTGCTCCAATCCGAAAACTGTATATGTTTTACTAGATTCTAGACTAGACATATCAATTTCTAAATAACGCTGATCTGAAAGTTTAATACTTCCTTCCATACCCACTTGAATACTACCACGACTTTCTTGGTCTGAATCAATAAATAATCCTTCACCATGAGAACCGATTTCAAAAACATTCGTCATTATTAATCGGGGCATACACTTATCGTGTGTTCCTGTTTGACCGTTCACGCGGTTAACTTCAACTTTCTCACCGTTCCAATTCCCGTTTTTCACGACAAGAATGTGCGAAACTGGTTTAAAAATTCTCGCTACTTCATCCGTGCGTCCTGTAAATCCTAATACTTTCATTTTTACTTTGTTTTAATTTCTGAAACAAAGAAAGGGGGAGCACACGCCCCCCCTTATTCATTTCTATTAATTTCTATTCGTTTTTAGTCCTTTTTAGTCCTTTTCATATACTCTTTTAATTTCATTATATTTTTTACTTCCTCTATTGTTAAAGCTTCATATTTTGCCATATGAGCAAGTAAAACACGACCTTTCTTTTTAAGGTTTAATGCTTCCTTTATTTCTTTAACTCTAGCACGAGCAGTAACAGGAGAGACCCCATAAAATTCTTGAATATCCTTAATAGTTAGTTCCATAAGTGTTTATTTGTAGGTTTATTTTTTTTAGTAAAATTCCCAATTTGGTCTCCGTTTGATTTATCGTAAACATTGAAATACGCCCAACTTTCAAAAGTTCTTTCTAGGTAAGCCGTATATTTAATAAGGTCGTTCACGTGATGTTTAACGAATCGCCAGCCTTTAACGTCTTTTATTTTAGCTATACAGCGAAATTTTTTAACTATTCCCATGGTTTAATATTTTGATGAAAGGTTCATTGACATATTGACTGTTGAATAAAAGACAAGGTTTTTTGTTTGGGCTGTAATGCTTCTTTAACTTTCTTTTTTACATCTTCGTAACAAGGTATTTCAAATACATCAGATGTATATATTTTACGAAAAAAGCCCCCAATCTTAGAAAATATTAGTTTGCAATGGTTCATAAATTCATCAGGTATTAATTTATAACCCCATTTCTTTAGGTATTGAATAGGAGCGGAGACAGTTAAAGAGTAATCATTTTCGAATACATCTTTATCCTTGGATTTTTTAACAATCTCCACAAATTCATCCATGATTAAATTATCCGTTCCATCCAGTTGTAAATTTTTCATTTTTGCGACCGACTGGGAAGAGTACCAAATTCGCCCAATAACCTGTAATTCGGGTTTATCTTTTTCCTTGTGGCCTTTACTCATGTACTTAGAAATATAAGCAGCTATATTTTTTACACCTCTTAAGCTTTCTATATCGGTGCTATTTGGGTTGCGCCAGTTACACGCTTCGCCACGTTCATAAGCTTTTTTAATTTGGTTAATGTTTACTTTCTTTTTTCCTTTATTACGTAGACCCAAATACTCGTCAAAAGAAAGTGCACGCATTTTAATAGCATATTCAAATAAATAACCAAGTTTACCAACAATCCTATTCCATATATCGTTAATTTCTTGGTATGGTATTCGTTGTTCGCATAATATGTGAAAATGAATATTTCCATTCTCTTGTTTTTCAGCTTTCCAAATATATTTTTCAACACCATATTTAGCCTTTAATTCTGTTAAAAATTGGTTTAAACATTTACTTTTTATGACTTTATCCGAGTGCACTTGTCGTGATGGGAGTGTAAGCGTGATAAATGAAATCTTATCTTTTCCTTTACCCGTAGTCAATATGCGTTCGTCTACAGAATATAAGAACCAGTAAACAGCTTTCTCTAATGCTTTTTTCCCTTTACTGCTTAAATCGCCTTTTTCTTTATTGATGCAATCAGGTTTCTTACCTTTTAATGGGTTCGACTCTCTGCCATCAGGTGTAAACATCTTGTGATAGGCTGTTATTCTTAATGGGGAAACAGACAAAGCAGGCATTTTAACAAAGCCATTATCTAATAAAATCGGTTGTAAAGTATCCATTTAATTAGTTCTTAAATTGTTACGGGGTATTTTTGGAGTTGTGGGAGGGTAGACAAGCCAACCAAATAGGGGAGAGTCCCCTATTTTTTATTTACCACTTTTAGATATCAACTACTTTAATACTCATTACACAATAACCGTTCTCTATCCCATACATACCCCCAAGAATCATATGTATAACTTTCACATACAAAACCTCATTATGCAATGGTTTACCCTCATTATATCTATGCAATTCTAACAAATCACCAACTTTATAATCACGCTCACATTTTCTTACTTCAAAACGCTTTCGCAACATCGCTATATCTAAATAATGCTGATTTTCTATTTTAATTTTGTGTATGTCCATAGTTATTTGACTTTTACAATTTTAAAAACCAACTCACTAACATCGCATCGCATTGCTAACATAGCTCCTTGTATTCTTAACCTTTCAGGCTTTAAAACTATTGTCCTTAATGATGAAATCACATGAAACTGATAACCATACTTATCCAACATTTTTACAACAGCATAAGCCGTTTTGTAATTCAACCAATTTTTTAATTTTACTATCATACTTCTTTATTTTAGGGTAATAAAAAAAAGGTAGCCTATACTAGACCACCTTTGACATTGTTATTTTTTCTATATCCTGATATCTAACACGCTCAATCACTGCGAATGCCTTCAATTGCTCATACTCATTTAATGAGCGTTCAATCATATTTACCTCATTATGAAAGTTTATTACTTGATACTTTAAGGTTGTTAACTTTTGACGTTCAACTAATTGATTCAGGTCTAAGCAAATGTTTCTAAGAGCTGAAACACAGTAATAAAAAGCACTAAAAACGATATAATTACCATTTTTGGTATTGCTCATCCATACAGATTTACTTAAACTTTCCGATACACCAGTAAGATATTTATTAATGTTCCTTTCGGCCTGAAGTATAGCACCTTGTCTTTTTCCTGAATCAGGAGTAAAGAGTAAATAATTTTGTCTATACGTTAAAAATACTTGTGAATAGACGTGATTAATAAAGGCTAATTGTTCGGTTAAAAACTTATTGGTTTTGCGGAGAAATGATTGTGCTTGCTTTTCTTGTTTGAATGAGAATTCAAAACCATTACCGAGTTTTACCCGATAGCAATCATCAATTTTTGTATAATATTTTAGTTCTATTTTCTTCACACAAAACATACTTGATAAATGCTTTTAAGTTGCTTTTTAGGGCATAACTTAAAAACAATGCATCATTAATACATTTTGCAATTTTAATATATAAAACTAACATAATATCAACTATAAGACAAATGTGGTGAATTAAAAAGCATCATATTTTATGATGCCTAAATTCTATATTGAGAACCCTAACTTAAATGCAGGTTGATCGTGATCATTCACCATCCAGTTTGAAAACTCATCTAACCAACGCCAAAAATTTAAGACTAATTCCTCTGGCACAGTATCCATTTCAGATAATACTTGTCTATAGCAATCCAACCATACCAATCTTGTTTTTGGAGTTATTTTAAATGGTAAATGTCTACTAGCTAACATCGGATTTCCTCGGCTCATTTTATAATATTCTGGACCGCCTAAACGTTGCACAAAGAAATCAGCTGATCTTTTTTTAGCACCTTCTAATAATTCTCCTTTGGGAGGAAAAATTTCCTTAATATTACTTTCTACCAATAATTCGTAATGATCGTTTACCATTTGGCGAACTCCATCTTCCTTTAAATAGTTGTATATACTTATATCTGGTTTAAAGTTTGTCCTTCTTTCACCAAATGGTAATTCTGTAATTGTAAATAATGAAATATCTATCATGTAATTCTATTTAACCTAATGAAACCATTTAAAATTGCATTAATAATAGATGAATAACATCAGGGCAAAAAAAAGGTTTAGAAAATGATGGACTTACGTTTCGAAGATTCGTTGTTTTTTAAGTCAAACATGTCGTAGTTAGGCCAAGAGTCAACTTTTGCTAAAGTACGATCCATCATGTACTTTATATCATTTGCAAATTCAGGTCCTTTCCATGAGTTTGTATTAAATACGATGGCATACGATAAACCATCATTTTGTCTAACCACCAATGCTGATGTTCCTGCTAATGTTCCTGTGCGATACCAGTAGTTCTTCCTAACACCACGCCAACCCAAAGGGCTACCACCTAAAAGCTCGGTTGAACTCATTTCCTGAATACTATTCGCACTTAAAATATCATGAGGTGTATCAAAGCCATCAATAGCCACAATTAAGCGAAGTAAATCAGTTGTTGAAGCAATCCAACCTCCAGCAGCTCCAAGTGTTTTAATATCATTACCTCCATAACTTCTAGGTACTAATTCAGTCCCGCCATTATGATCTTCCACTAAAAAGGCATCATCAGGCTCGTAATATTTAACTTCCAGGTTTGAACGTTCCCAAGTATAACTACCTCCAATTTGCATATCAAATATCTCTAAAGGATACAATACATTGGTTTTTACGTACAACTCATAATCCATCCGAGATGACTTTTCAATCACCTTTTCAAGTATAGCATAGCCTAAATTACTATACGAAGACATGGTTCCTGGAGGAAAATGCAATCTCTTTTTTAACATAAAAGAAATAATATCTTCTTGTTTTACAGGATATTCTAAGTCCATTTTTTTTGCAATTACCGTTGGTATAAACATCGGATCTCCGTACCTATTGGTAAAACCAGCAGAATGATTTAATAATTGTTTAACGGTGATTCTCTCCACCTTTTTATCTCTATAATTAAGGTAGATGGAATCATTTAAAATACCATTACTACCAAAAACATGGCTATCTAAAGTAAGCTTATCTTGCTCTACTAATTTCATTACAGCTACAGCAGTTACAAGCTTTGAAACACTGGCTATACGAAATAAATTATAAGGTTGTACTTGAATCGATTTCTCTTTATCAGCCATGCCGTAACCTTTGGTAAAGACTAACTTACCTTCCCTGGCTACCGAAACAGAGGCTCCAGCAAGATGATTTCTTCGAATAAAGCGATTAACACTCTGGTCAATTACTTTGAATCTATCTTGATCGGAGAAAGCGTTAGAGATTCTATGCGAGGCAACAGACGGCGTTGCAGGAACAAAGTCCCCACCAAAGGAATCTCCTGAGTTGAATAGAACTAAATTGGCAATGCTTAAAGCAATTACACCTAATAGGGCAATTCCTGATTTATATATAATGGTCATTTATATCTACTTTAAACCGCAAAAATAACGAAAAGCTTGTACAACAGCAAAAAAGCATAGACTTAACAGGCTTTTTGTCCGTGTTTTTGGTCATTTAAAAGTAATATACGTGGAATTTATCAATAAGTTCTCTATCCCAAGTTCTAAAACGTATAGATATATTAGTGAATCGGTCTTCTGTTTCTTATTATAGAGAATAATCTATATCCCACTATTAAAGCAACAGGTATTGTAGCCAATGGAAAAGATTGAGGTATTATCGTAAAACCAACAATAAAAACAATCACAATAATCAAATTCAATTTTAATACCCATTGATATAGTTCCTTATTACTATTAGCAAATGCTAGGAATAAAAAACTAGGAAAGCTCCATAATACATTGTAATTGTATCCAGTAGCACTGTGATCTGCTACAAACCATAGATAAGAGATTAAAACACCAATGAAACCTAAAACAAAAAATAATACTCTGTCTAAGCTACTAAGGGCGTTTCTTTTCTTGATAATAGAGAAAACTACTACTACAACTAGAAGCAGAAAAAAAACAAATACAGGTGTCAAACTAAATGTATTGCTATTGTTTGCTTCAAACTCAAGCAAAATCCTTTTTTCCAGAACGATTGATTTTGAATTACCATCATCACTCTGCACTTGAGCCACATCGATAACATCCATTAAAAAGTCAGGTAAAAACGTCGACTCTTTCTGGGTAGCTATTTTATCCGCAGGATAACCTAAAATAGTATTTAAGCCTGTTTCAACCCAGGGCAACTGAGCTAAATAATGATGTAAATACATTCTAAAAGAACGGCTTGTAACATCACTCGGTTCCTCTATTAGTATAATTCCTCCTTCAATATTTTCATCAATAATATCAAAGATTCTGGTGGCACAATTATCGTAAAAAAAGTCGTACTTATAATACCTATTTTCAGGTTTGTAGTTAGTCATTAGGGCTTCAAAAAGCTTTTGTTTGTCAGTTGCACTAATATTTAAAACTTGCTCAATGACGCTTCTGTTACTTTTAAAATACTCAGGTAAAAAATGCTTAAACTCACTAATGCTCAATATGTACTTCAACTGCCCATTGGCAAATTTGAGATAAAAATTAGGCGTGTTAAAATCAAATGTTCCATAATTAAATACCCAATCAATATTATTGGCAGTATCGGAAACGCGCAAGGCACTATGACCAAAAGCCGAATACAACTCATCGCCCTGCGAACAGGTTAAAATAGATATTTGCGCATCGTCGCTTAATTTAATTGGCGCGGCAAAAACAGATGAAAATAGAAATATAAAAATGGCACTAAATAGGATTCGAAACATGATATTTTAATTTGTCCCAAATATAGACAAATTGAAAAGGCCTGAAAACTCTTGATCCATTAATTAATACAGATTTAAAAGTGGAACTTGCCCACAACTGCAGATTATCAGAAGAACTTACACGTGCAATTAGCTTATTGCTTATATTCTCCATAGCATCAATACTCAATCTAATTTTATTTAAGTGTAAACCTGCATTTTGACTGCTGTGGATTATAACTTCTCCTTTTTCTTCTCTTTTAGCTACGCTACTGCTATTAGGGTAAGTTTCTTCAACCCAGTAATATTCAGGGTCAGCAAAAAAGTTCATAAACCATTCAACACAAATGTTTGTCCACTTAATGATCCAGCTATCTACTCTTAATTTTATTACTTCCATGGCTTAATATTATTTTATGATAATTAAATTCAAATACAAAATTACAACCGTATGCTAAACTATATCAGTCGATTAAATAGATTAAGCGATTGTTAGGTAAGAAATAAGTAAACCATATGGCTTAATAATGACTTAATTAATTAAGCTTTTATACTTAATTGAATTGCTTAATTACGTATATTTGTTGTTGTTAGTAATTTATGGCCAACTATAGTTCTATATTATCTGAAGAATTATTTTTTTCCCTAATCGACCATATTACACAGATGGTAGTTGGCGTGGAAAAAATTATTGGGATATACTCACATCCCGATAAGGAAGAGCTATGCGGTATTTCATTAGAATATAGAAACAACAAGCTGCAGGAACATGTACTTAATTTATCAAATCTAGAGGGTAAAATTGATAATATAAGACAACAGACCAGTAGCTATAAATGGTTAGATAAAAACCAAATCCCTTTTAACACAGCAGTTAACTCCAAAGTTCAATTAAATATTTTTGATGAGTATGAACATTTGGTATTACTGGTTGCATTGCCCGGCGATAATATGCTCAAAGATATTTTAATGATCTACTTTAAAGATGACATTAATAGCTTTGGTGTTCAGCATCAAAAATCTTCTTTGTCTACCGATAATAAATCCATTATTGGCCAACTTGTTTCTGGTTCAGTTAATTCTTATTGTAATTTATATGCGAAAGAGAAAGCTCAGATGAATCGCTTTGTGCAAAAAACACAAAACATTCTGTCTGCTCAACGTACAGATAATGAAGATACTATTCGAAAAAAGCAATTAGAAGAAGTTATCTATTCCTACGCCAATGAGTATATTCAGAAAAGAAACGAATCTGAGGGTGTTAATTATGTTTATTCGGAAGAGGCTGTTCGAAAAATTAAAAACTATGTTGGAGCATTCTCTAACTTTAAACAGGCCATAGAGGAAGCTGTAGATTACGCCCAAATGATAATTACAGATGTAACCAAAGTGATTCAGGCGGAATTTATTCAGTATATTACAGATGTGAATAGCGAATTAAACTACAGTTCGAATAATGACTCTATTGCCCTACCCTTAAGACTACAAAAGGTTTACGACTTTATGGAAAGATTAGAAGCAGCATGTATTTCCGTTAACAAATCTAAACTTAATCTTACAGGTGTAAATGTAGGAGGTGCTATGGATACTCCTATTTCTGCAGCTGCTATTTCTGATTATACCAGTAAGAATAGGGAAAGAATAAATACCCTATTCGATCAATATCCTGAAAAGTGGAGTTTTTCAAAAAATAATTTTAAATCGATTATTAATATTTCCGTTCAAAACCATTCATCATTAAGGAATTGGAGTTAATAGGTCTGGAAAACGAAAAAAAATGTTGCTGAAAAAGCTAAAATAAAGTTGCTGCATATATAATAAATTACTACTATTGCACTCGCAAAAAAAAAACGATGACTCAGTAGCTCAGCTGGTAGAGCACATCCCTTTTAAGGATGGGGTCCTGAGTTCGAACCTCAGCTGAGTCACAGAAAAAAGGAGAACTATTATAGTTCTCCTTTCTTTTTTTATATACTTTTTATTACAGCCAAAAAAAAGGCCGTTATAAATAACGACCTTTAAATGCTCTTATATTTTTTACCTAAGGATAAATAACTGTTTGATATTGATTAATATCTACTTGCGGTATATTTGCCTTATATGTTGTATTAATCGACTTGATAAACTCATTGGCTACAATGGCAGATCCACGTTCTGTAACATGAACACCATCTAAAGAGAATATACCTCCTGAAACAAATGTCGATGAATATGCATTCCCATCTAATATCAAGCCTTTAGTGCTTAACTGAGCCATAAAACCATTTAAATCTACATGCGCTAAACCATATTCGCTACAAAGACTTTTAATGGTAGTATTATACGCAGCAATAGCATCTTTAATATCTTTTAGTTCATTAGCATCCAAAACCATGTTTGAGGGTAATGGTTTTTCAACTGATTGACCGTATCCAGCTTGTAAAAGACTACTTGCTGAAAGTAAAACCTTCTCCCCTTCTAATAATATTCTAAATCCATTTGGTGCATTCTCATCCTCAATCAATAATGGTAAATGCCCATCTGACAATATATGCGTAAAAAATGGTAAACTTTCAATATCTGGCACATTAGCTATAACACCTGTTGTCTCTCCTGCAAACAATGTGTTCGTTATCATATTCATATAACCTGCAAACATCGTAGGGTCTGTAATAGCTCCCTCTTCTCCACCAGCTAAGGCATAGCTCAATACATCATTTCCACCAATCCACAAGGATATAAAGGAAGGCTCCATCATCATAGCATCTTTTATTACAGATGTAGCTGTAGTGCTTGCAAATCGGGCAAAAAATGGATTTAATGTAGCATAACCATCGCCTAATAAATGAAATGATAATGCACCTGGAACACCTAAGTTTTGAATAGGTGCCTCCGAATCATATAAACGGTCTGAAAGTATGCTCATATCACCTTCTCCAGGTACCGGAGCCAAACTACCATTAACTATCTTCAAATCCATATATCCAGTACCACTTCCACTAATACTTCCGTTAGAGCTTATCATGGGTTGCTTAAAACCATTTATACCAACGCCTTTAAATTGTTGAGCCATGATATTCGGAAAACTAGACTCCTGTCCTCTTGCTCCTAATGCTCCGTCGGTATATCCTGCTGTATACGAATCGCCAATAGCCACAAACGTAGAAAAGTCTGCTTCTCCACTTGCTGGCTTAAAATCACTTGTTTTTACCTCACAACCAGCTAGTAAAACCAGTGACAGAATAAGGTAATAATATATATATGTTTTCATATTCTAAATAATTAGCAAAACCTTGAAGACCAATACAAACTACCATCACACTCTTGTGTATGTATGAATTTGCTATGGCTGTGCCAGTTTCATTTTTTATTGTTTAAATAGATGTATTAAAATGTGTACGATAAGCCTAAACCAGGTAGAACGGCAGTAGTGTTATAGGTACCAGAAAAATTAGCTGGTGAATAACTTGCTTCTCTTTCTAAGCCTTTTATATACAATAGAGATACATCTAAAGCCAGCTTTTCGGATAGCATATACGTCCCTCCAAACGACAAACCAATTTTATTCATTCCTGGTGTTTCGGGGTTTAATAAATTATCTGAAATAGGTGTTTGATCATAGTAAGCGCCAGCACGTAAGGCTAGTTTGTCACTTTGATTAAATTCTGCTCCAATTCTATAAATTAATGTATTTTCATATCCTCTAGGGTTATATGAATCTGCCAAAAGGTCGGTGTTTTTTTCAAAATCAAACACTAACTCTTCGTAAGCCGACCAGAATACATATTGAAAGTCAGCAGCTAAGGTCCACTTTTCGTTAAGGTGATATCCTAGGCCAAAAGTAAGGTTGGCAGGCAATGGCAATTCCGCATCAAAAGTATTGTCTGCAGGGAAATAAGCTGCTAAAGCACTAGGTGTTTCAAAACTAGCATCACCACTTACCATTTCCATTTTTACTTTAGAGCGATAGTTTAAGCCAAAAGATAAAGCCTCACTTGCCTGGTAATATATACCTGCATTAAAACCAAATGAAGTGGTAGAACCATCTAATTCTGCACTTCCTTCGCCTTGAGCTGATTCAATGGGTAATGCTTTATTTAAATTAACACTACCAAATACCAGCATGGCACCTAAACCCACACCTAGTTTATCTGATATTTTATAAGAATAAGTAGGCTGAACCACAATGGCTTTTAAGGAGATGTTTTGGATTAAATATCTTCCAGACCAATCGTCATCCCATGCCAATGAGTTACCATATGGTGTGGTTACCCCGATTGATATGACCGACTTCTCTCCTATTTTTTTAGCTCCATATAGATAAAATGGAGTACCAACTGGATTATCCGTAGTTGCTTGATAGTCGGAATTTGATTTAGCGTATGAAGCTTGGGAATACACCAAAGTTCCTCCAAATGAGAAATCATAATCCTTATCCATAAGGCTCAGTGCCCCAGGATTAAAGTGAACAGAGGAAGAACCCAATAATAGAGCGGTTCCTGTATGCCCCATGGCCGTGTTTTTCTGGCTTTGTACATTTACCTGATATCCTTCAGCATATGTCAGTAAACTGATTACTGAAAGAATAATCATAAAAATACTTTTTTTCATGTGTTACATTTTAAATTTTAGGGAGAGAGCGCAGAACTTATTTTTTATATTATGTAACTGGGAGAATCCATAATACAATTTTATGAAGCTACATTTCTCGCCCAAATTCATTTTAAAAAAGTGTAGTTATTCTACACTAAAGTTTTAATTAATTGGGATTTACCTAGATAATTAAATTTCATACAAAATTAATTGCCCAAATTTGGCGCAACGTACAAACAAAATCTTGTACAAAAACAAGTAAGGCTTAGTTTTTACCTAAATCATAAAAAAATACAATATTCAAACATTAGGGTCGTATAGTTTAATATTCGATTATTTATGCTTTTCAACAGTGATTATCTTAATTTTAGATCCTTAGGTTTATAAATAAACTTACGCTCTAGTATAGGTTTTTATTGCTTCAAATAAAGCGTATCTTCGAAGCTTATAAAGTTAATTTAGATTGGAAAAGTACCTTCAGATATTAAAAAAATATTGGGGATATGATGGCTTTAGAGCCATGCAAGACCAAATTGTAGAATCTATTGGACAAGGCAAAGATACTTTAGGTTTAATGCCCACGGGAGGTGGAAAATCCATTACCTTTCAAGTGCCTGCTATGGCCATGGATGGTTTGTGTATTGTAATTACTCCCTTAGTAGCGCTTATGAAAGATCAGGTCAGTAACCTGAAAAGCAAGAATATAAAGGCTATTGCAGTATATTCAGGCCTAACTAGGCAAGAAATAAATATTGCTTACGATAACTGTATTTTTGGAGATTATAAATTCTTATACCTATCACCCGAGCGCCTTACTACTACCCTATTTTTAGAAAAGTTAATTCACTTTAAGGTGAATATGTTGGTGGTGGATGAAGCGCACTGTATAAGCCAATGGGGATATGATTTTAGGCCTTCTTACCTGAAAATTGCAGATATTCGTAAGGAGCTGCCCGAAGTGCCTGTTTTGGCATTGACAGCAACTGCTACTCCGCAAATTGTAGATGATATACAGGAACGTTTAGTATTTGAGAAAAAAAATGTAGTTAAAAAAAGTTTTGAACGCGATAATCTGGCGTATATAGTGCGTCATACCGATGATAAACTGAGGCAACTAATTAATATCGTAAAATCAATTGACGGCTGTACAGTGGTATTTGTTCGCAATCGTAAAAAGACCAAAGAATATGCATTGTGGTTGCGAGAAAATGGTATTTCGGCACATAATTATCATGCTGGTTTAACCCATGATAGCAAAGATAAAAAGCAACGCGAATGGATGAACGATCAGGTACAAGTAATGGTTTGTACCAACGCTTTTGGTATGGGTATCGATAAACCTGATGTTCGCTTGGTGGTGCACATGGATTCACCTGATTCCATTGAGGCCTACTTTCAAGAGGCTGGTCGTGGCGGGCGTGATGGCAAAAAAGCTTATGCCGTCTTACTTTTTGAAAATGCGGATAAAACCAGATTAAAGAAAAATATTAAAATCTCCTTTCCCGAAAAGGAGGAAGTATTCAGGGTATATAATGCGTTGGGTAACTTTTTTCAACTGGCTACAGGTCACGGACAAGATATGGTTTATGATTTCGATATTGTTCAATTTTGTAAGGCTTATCATTTTAATATGCTCACTGTTTTTAACAGTCTCAAAATATTGCAACGAGCAACTTACTTGGAATATAGCGAAGAAGCTAACCTGCCTTCGAGGGTTCATTTTTTAGTGCAAAAAGTAGAATTATATAGCTTTCAGGTAAAAAACGAAGCGTTTAATGCATTTATAAAATTATTGCTTCGCTCCTACACGGGATTTTTTACTGAATATGTGGTGATTAACGAGCAGCTTTTAGCTCAACGCGCCAATGTGTCGGCGGACTTAATTTATAAATACCTAAATAAACTAAATCATCTTAAAATCATTCATTATATACCGCGTAAAAAGACACCTTTAATTCAATACATTCAGCCGAGAGAGGAAGTTCGTTATTTAAAATTACCCAATGAGGTTTATAAAGACCGTAAAATACAATACGAAGAAAGAGTGCATGCTGTAATTGATTATGCGGAGTTTAGCCATGTGTGCAGAAGTAGGTATTTATTACAATATTTTGGTCAGAAAAATACGAAGGATTGTGGTCAATGCGATGTGTGTTTAGATAAGAAAAAGCATGGCGTAAACGAATCGGATGCTAGTGCGATAGAGGAAAAAATGCTAGAATTATTATTGACTCCAGTAAAATATGATCAAATTGAAAGTTTATTGGCATTGCCAGAAGAAAAATGGCTGTCGGTTTTTAACTGGTTGGCAGATAATGGTGTGATCTTCCCTAATGAGGAGGATAAATGGTGCAAAAAAGAATAGTTCCATTATTACTTGATAGGTAGTTTGTACAATTTTATACAAGGAATAAACTATAATACACTCTAATCATCATTGTTTTAACGTAATTTGAACTCATTCGTATTTAAACCAATTAACATGTCTTCAAAGCATAATGTCGTATTTTTAATAGTCTTGGTGGTGTTATTAAGTGCTTGCCAAAAAACAGCTAAAACGGAGCTAGATCAGATATTACAGTCCGTTAAAAAAGTAGAAGTCTTTAATGATGACTTCACGCAAGATTGGACAAAACAATGGGTCTTGGATGGACAGCGGGCAACAGTTAACAATACAGATGAAGGAATGGATTTTTTCGCCGGTAAAGAGCAAGGTAATGATACTTGCCATGCTGTGCTATGGACCAAAAAATCGTTTCAAGGAGATTTATTACTTCAATATGAATATACCAGGTTAGATACGCAAAACCGAAACGTAAATATTATCTACATCCAAGCTACAGGGGAAAAACCTTTGGATAAAAACATCCATCAATGGCACAAAAAAAGAGCCGTTCCTTCCATGTTTAAGTATTTTCATAATATGAATACCTTACACATTAGTTATGCTGCGTATCCTGTTGCAGGAAGTGATTCTGATTATGTGCGTGCACGCCGATACATGCCTTTAACAAAGACCTTAGGCAAAACCAACTTCGGACAATCCTTCGAAAACACTGGACTTTTTAAAACAAACATTCCTTATCAAATTACAATTGCTAAAATAGGTTTTGATTTATTTATGCAAGTGCAAGCTAACGATGGAGAAGCTACTTTATACCGATGGAATTATAGCGATTTTCCTATTGTTAAAGAAGGCTACATTGGATTGCGCCATATGTATACGCGTGGTGCTCGGTACAAAAACTTTAAAATATACCAACTCTCTTCTAAATAGTTTAATAGATATAAAATACGATGATTTACTATCTCCTATATTAGGATTAGTGGCTCCGTATTAATGGCTCAAAGCCTCACGAATCACATGAACTTTGAAGGAGGAGCTTATTTCTTACATTAGTAAATGAGCCTCTCTCTGTGGTATATTAATAAAACTGTAAAAACAATTCGTGAACAAAAATACCCGACGAATGCATGTTTTTGCCCATAGCTTTAAGTTTCATGTGATAGCTTTGTTGGTATATTTTAATAGACACAAACATGAATCTACACAAACTCTACTGTTGCATATTGCTTACTCTAATTACTTTTTCTTCCAACGCTTTTGCAGATATAAAACAAAGTAAATACGCCGCTAAACAAACCATCTCTATTAAAAAATGGGAAGTGGTTGATATTTCTTTTAAAGCCAAATCAAAGTCGCCATTTAAGGTCGATTTTATTGCCGATTTTATTTCTCCATCGGGTAAAAAGCAAAAGGCCGCTGGTTTTTATAACGATAACAACCAATGGCTTATTCGCTTTTCAGGCGCTGAAACAGGAAAATGGACCTACTCCACTTCGTCGTCGTTAAAAGCCTTAAATGGAAAAAAAGGTAGCTTAATCATAGCCCAAGAAACAGCAGAAGCCAGCCATGGTGGAATTGTAATTCCTGAAAACGACCCACAGCATTTTTATTACGAAGATGGTACACCGTATTTTTTAATGGCTTTTGAATGTGATTGGTTATATGCTCTTGATTACCATAACGAGGATGGCCTACCTAAAACTAATCATCTATTGAATTTACTCAATGATAATGGTTTAAATCAGGTTGTGATGAATGTGTTTTCGTACGATGTAAATTGGAAATGGGGAAAAGATCCTCTGCTCAAACAACATCCTGAACATGAGTTTGGTGCACCTCAAGATATCTTTCCGTTTAAAGGCAATAACGAAAATCCTGATTATTCAGCCTTAAATATTGATTTTTTTAAGAAACTAGACCGCACCATCGATTTGCTGAATGAGAAAGATATCATCTCGCATTTAATGATTTATGTATGGAATAAGGAGGTCAACTGGCCCGATATGAATACTGAAGCCGACAATATGTATTACGATTATATAGTCAAACGATATGGAGCTTTCCCGAATATTATGTGGGATGTATCCAAGGAAGCCCTGTTTTATGGCAGAGCCGATGACGAGTATATTTTGGAACGTATACAAAGATTACGAAAGGCCAACTATTTTAACCGATTGGTGACTGTACACGATTATAAGTTTTGCCAACGCAATACAGAACATGTGGATTACATATCGCGTCAGGATTGGACTTTTTCCTTATACCACAACATGATAAACGATTTAAAGACCTACAGTGATAAGCCCATTTTTAATATTGAGCATGGAGGTTATGAAGAATCGCCATATGTGGTCTTCTCGGGTAGTTACATCAGTGCAGAAGCCTGTTTGCGCCGTAATTATCAATGTGCTTTTGCTGGGGCTTATTCCACCTATTACTGGCAAGGAACCTCTTGGAATGCGCTCATTTGGAATCCTTTTGAGCAAGACGAAAGCTTTTACAAACCCAAATTTGAATACTTTAAACACATGACTGCCTTATTTACGGCTCACGATTTTAGTAAGTACAAACCTGTAGTGGCCGAGAACAAAGCGGGTTATGCCATGGCTCATGCAAATGAAGAGCGTTATCTTTTTTATGTTCCTAAGGAAACGTATTGGTATCATACAGGTTATGTATTTGAGGATAAGAAGCCTGTGACCTACCAATGGTTTAATACTTATACAGGGGAATATTCAGATGAAGTAACGATCACCAAAAAGCAACATTTTATATCGCCTTGGCATGGAGAGGCAGATGCAGTGCTAATTCAGCATAAGTAGTCAGGCTTTAGTTGTTAGGCACTAGGTAATAATGTGAATCAGCTTTAGCTTACTAATAGAAAGAAGCTAATTTATTCTCTGAAATATGAACTGATATACCTATTCGCTGAACTATCATTTTCAAGCAATCACTAACTTTAGGTATAGTCAAAAAAAACCTCCCAAGTTTTAAAAACTTGGGAGGTTTTGAGTAAAATCAAAATGACTAATTCCTTTAATTATAGTAGTTCTTAGTAAAATTAATCTAAGGTAGACTTACTTGTCTCTAACTCTACCCAAGCAGGCAATTTACCCAAACGCAGTTCAAGCTGCGCTTCAAATAATGATTCTGGTTCAACTGCTCTGCCAGTACTTTCTTCGTAGCCTAAATCACTCTGCTTAAAAGTAGTTCCTGCACCATGAAAGCCAACAATGATAGGAGGAATAACTTTCCAAAACCAAGTCTTGGTAGACCAGAATTCAAAGTCTTTTTCTCCTTCATCCGTTTCTTTATAGTTCCATAATACCAAATAACGTCCATGGTTCGGCAGGTTAGTCAATGCACCGCCTCCTCTACCTAAAAAGAATCCACCTTCCATCTTATCCAATAAGGTACATCGAGGTTGCGAAGCATGTGACTCAAAGGATGTAGAAGGTGTATGTTTACACCTCCAAATTACATTACGTGTAATACTGCCGTTGCCAACACCACAAGCGTGCCATTGCCCTGCCTTGTCGTTGGTTCTTGCATTTAAAATACCCGTAGAAGCCGAAGTTATTGAAATAGCATTATGTCCTAAATTTCCTTCTATGGTATTATTTAATGCAGTGCTAGCCGCCGAATTAGCAATGGATACTGCTCTACTTACGTTGATAAACTTGCAATCACGTACCCACGAATTCACGACTCTTTCCATTTTAAGGATGCTCCAACCTCCATCATGCTGGGCATTACCATGATGTTTAAAAGGAATTAACCAGTTACCTTCAAAGTTTAAGTGTTCAAAACCAATGTTCTCCAAATGAGCATATTTGTTAATGGTCCAGCCATGCTGCGGGTTAATATCATAATGAATAGGGTCGTAAAAGGTAATGGTGTTACCTTCTACTTTATCCACTAAATGGATTTCTTTTACAATCACTCCTTTTGTTAAAATGCTTTTCCATTTCTCAGAAGTTTCTCGGGGCTGTAATTCGTATTCCAATACTTCAGGACTATTATTTTCCATGCTTAGCATCACCCAGTCACCTGCCTTAATTTGACTCGCATCAGCTACGTTAACTTCAAAACTTTCCCTAGAAGCTGCACCTGTCACCACTGTAATTTCACTATTATCCTTTTTTATGGAGGTAGCTATAACATAAGGACAAGTCCACATTTTTTTTGGATCGGCAGGCGGTAAATCACGCTGAAAAAACAAAGTAGCCTCCTCTCCTCTTAAAACTATATTCGATTGCTGAATATAAATAATGCTGTTATCGTCGCTATGCGTATTGATATAATACTTTCCAGAAGGAAAAAACACGATGCCTTTACCATTCATTTCTGCCGCAGCAATTGCTTTTTTTATCGCTTCTTTATCCGATAAAGTATCATTAGCTATTGCTCCATACTTGGTAACATCAAAAATTGGATAATCGTGTATTGGTAAAGCTTCTTCACTAAATTTATATCCAGCATAGGAAAAATCAGGCAAAGGAGGCAAGGTATTATTCTTTTTACTGGATACGTAATCGTTCCATATCTGACAAACATCTTTTGCTTGACCATAGGTACTTACGCTTAAAAGCGAAACTACAAGGAAAATAATTATTCTCATCGATGATTTTTTAAATTGGTTCGTTAATCGGATAATGAATAGGCCTAAAATTACGAACCCATATATCTATTATTTTTCTAGCTTTTTTAATCTCATTAATGCCTCTATGTAATAATAATCGGCATAAACCAAAGGCACGTCAATTTCGTTGTTGTGGGGAATACTTCCAACACTATGTTTTAAAACAAACTTACCATTTTCGCCTAATTTAGCTTGATAACTGTCAGATGCCAGACTTTCTAGTATATATTTCGCTTCCTCCAAATAAGTTGTGTCAGTATAAGTACTTAACTCAATAAGTGCCGATGCTGTGACGGCTGCTGCCGAAGCATCTCTAGGTTCGTTAGGAATTTTAGGTGCGTTATAATCCCAATACGGAACATGGTCAGACGGCATGCCTTCATAATTATTAATAAACTCGGCAATTTTTTGCGCTTGCTGTAAATACGCAGGATTCTTTGTATATCTGTAGCACACCGTATAACCATACAGCCCCCATGCCTGCCCTCGTGCCCAGGCACTTTCGTGTGCAAAACCTTGAGCAGTATGTTTATTTCTAAGCTCCCCATTAATCGAATCGTAATCTATTACGTGATAACTACTATTATCCGTTCTAAAATGGTTTTTCAAAGTGGTATTGGCATGGGCAATAGCTACTTCTTTATATTTGTCATCCTTGGTTAGTTCGCTAAGCTCAAACAACAACTCCAAATTCATCATATTATCAATGATAACAGGATATTGCCAACCTCTTTTAGCTTGCCAACCTCCATCAACATCCCACGACTTTATACAGCCTACTTCTGGTTTAAAACGAGTAATAAGAGCGTTTCCTGCTTCAATCATCACTTGCTTATATGCCTCATTTTGCGTTAAACGATACGCATTCCCATAGGAGCAATTAAATACAAAACCCAAATCATGGTTAGTAGTTAAAGTTTTGTGACTTTCGAACATGCTTTGAAGTTCACTGGCTTGGTTTTTCCAGGCTTCATTTCCAGAATACTCATATAAATACCAACAAACACCCGGAAAAAAACCTTCCGTCCAATCAAAATTAGAACGCGCCCAATGCATTTCACCTTCTGCCGTTAAAGTTCTTGGAAGTTTATTATGCATCATGGCCTCCTTAACTAATAAGGCTGTTTGTTGTTCTGCAGATTTGAGGTTTTTATCGCAAAAGCCTTCCTCTTCTTTTTTAGTTTGACAGGCCAACATGCTTAAAGACAACATGCCGACCATAAATCCTTTCAATAACTTCATATTTTGTATTTTATTTTAGGTATTCATTTTTTGTTTGTACAGCAAACTTATACTTTTACTTTATCAGGATAGGGCATCATAATATGAATGAAAGCAAAAATCGTTCAATTTGTATAAAGCGGTCTGTATAAAGGGATTTTGAGGTAGTCCATATTGCCGCCATGTACATTCGGTGCTCTGTTCCGTACATTTTTACCCCTAAGTAAATACATTACAACCTTTCTTTGTAAAGGTTTAATTTAACACGATTCTTCCATTAAACGATGAGTAGTGTAATACAATTATAAAGTATTGATAAATGCGAAAAACAAGAATAACCATTATCCTTTTTCTAATATCGGTTTGTATCCTTCCGGCACAAAATATGGCTTTTGAATATTTAGGGGTTAACGAAGGACTTTCTCAGAATTCGGTTACTAGTATAACCCAAGATAGCATAGGCCGAATGTGGATAGGAACGCGTGATGGCTTAAATATGTACGATGGCACTCATATCAATACCTATCGCCCAATAAGAGGAGATTCTACCTCATTATTAGGGCATTTTATTACGTATGTATATACAGACAATGAATTTGTATGGATTGCCTCAAAAACGGGTATCTCTCGTCTTAATATTAAAACGTTAAAGTTTAAACGTTTTGCGGGTCAAGGCTTTAAATCAATTATTAAATACCGAGACGAAATTCTGATTGGTTCTACAGAAGGCTTATACCATTTAAATTCACAAAATCAGAAAATAACTAAATATGATGATATCATCAATCATGATGTATCTATCAATAAATTGTACTCCGATAAATCGGGTATTTTATGGATTTGTAGTGAGCAAGGTTTATATGCGTATTACCCTGAGCGGGATATCTCGAAAAAATTACTGAATAAAAGAACCAGCTGTACCTATACGGATAGTAAAAAGCAAATTTGGGTAGGCACATTAAATGATGGTGTTTACTTGCTGAATCATGATCATGAGGTAGTCAGGCATTATCATAAATCCAATACTTCAAACCCATTGGTTAATGATGTAGTTCGTGATATTAACGAAGATACCAACGGCAACATTTGGGTTGGAACATTTTTAGGACTTAGCGTCATTAATCAAAACCAAAATGAAGTACAACATTATCAATCTAACAAATTCGATTCGAACGCCTTATCGCACAATAGTGTATATAGCATTGTTAAAGACAAGCAAGGTAGTATGTGGTTAGGTACTTATTTTGGCGGTATCAGTTATTTTAACTCCGAATTTGATTTATACAAGCGTTACGACGTACTAAGTGCTAAAAATAAAAATGGAACTGGTTTTGAGGTAATTGGAGAAATGATTGAAGATGACCAGAAAAACCTTTGGATAGCAACCGAAGGTGGCGGTGTAGACTATTATGATAGAACCCACGATTCTTTTACACATTACGCACATCAAACAGGCACTAAAGGGTTATCGCATAACAATGTAAAGGCGCTATTTTTACAGAATAAATCCTTGCTGATTGGCACGCATCATGGAGGGCTAAATATATTAAATACCGCTAACGGTCATATTAAATCATATCAGCATAATCCAGATGATTCCTTATCCATACCTTCGGATGTGGTGAATGATGTGATTGCCTATTACGATAAATATTTATTGGCAACTCAAAAAGGTTTGGTTTTGTTTAATCCTGAAACAGAGCATTTTACCCATTTTATCAAAGGTGAAGATGTATATGGCCTCAATAAAATAGGCATTCATTGTTTAAATGAAGATAGCTTTGGTAAGTTATGGGTGGGTACCGAAAGTCAAGGTCTTTATTCCTACGATAAAGAATCGGGAGAAGTACAGGAGTATGTTTTTAATTCGAGTAATATACATTCTATAAGTGCCAATAATATTTCATGCATCTATGAGGATCATCATTTTAGGCTTTGGATTGGTACACAAGGTGGTGGCCTTAACCTGTATAATCGCGAAGAGAATAGCTTTAGCAATTATAATATGGCTAGTAATGGTTTGCCCAGCGATTTTATTCAAGGTATAAAAGAATCCAATTTTGGTAGTTTGTGGATAGCTACTTCTAAAGGTCTATCAAGATTTGATGTGAGTTCAAATGTTATTTATAATTATTCCCAGCAAAATGGTTTTCCTTTAAGCGAAATAAACCTGGCCTCCTTGTATTTAACCAGCGATGGCGAAATATTTGTGGGTGGTATTAACGGATTAATATCGTTTAACGAAAGTAGAATGTTAACCCGAAGCAATCAGTTTAACGTCATGTTTAATGAGCTATACGTGAATAATAATAAGGTTAAGCCATTGGACGACACGGAGGTATTAAGTCAGGATTTACCATATACACAAGCCATCAGGTTAAAGCCTGGGCATAACGTTTTTACCATTAATTATTCTGCCAACAACTACATATCTACCAATAAAAACTCCTTTGAATATAAGCTGGAGAATTTTAGTGACGAATGGATTAAAGATGTGGGTAAAAACTCGGTGACCTACACAAATTTAAATCCAGGCACCTACGTTTTAAAACTGAGAGGTATCAGCAGTATAGAAAATAAAGTGATCGATGAGAAATCTATCACCATTATAGTTACTCCTCCCCTTTATCGCTCGTGGTATGCCATTGCCTTTTATGTGTTTGTGATTATTGCTGGTTTTATTTGGTTAAATAAAATGTATCGCGCCCGTGTAGGTTTGGTCGATAAAATTAAAGCGGAACAGCGTGAAAAAGAACAAATAAAAAGTCTGAACCAAAGCAAACTGAATTTCTTTACCAATATTTCGCACGAATTCAGAACACCGCTTACGTTGATTACAGGAACCTTGGAATCTATTATGGAGGATAGTAAAACCAGACCAGAAAATTACAATAAGCTTTCTAAAACCTACCATAATGCAGTTCGACTAAATAACTTAATTACCGAATTACTTGATTTTAGAAAACTGGAACACGGTCACCTAAAGTTAAAAGTGCATGAGGTTAAACTGAACGATTTAATGCAGAAGGTATATCAATCGTTTACAGGCTTTGCACATCGTCATAAGGTTAACTTTCATTACCAGGAACCATCGCATAATTTGGCTATTTGGATGGATGCCTCACAAATGGAAAAAGTATTTTACAACCTTATTTCTAATGCATTGAAAATCGTAAAAGATGGCATTGGTAATATATCTGTTAAGGTAAATGAAGCAGCCAACCATGTGGATGTTTTGGTGGAAGACAACGGTACGGGTATGACACAGGATGAAACGCAAAAGATATTTGATATGTATTATCAAATAGATAATATGCAAGCGCCTACTAAAGGAGCAAGTACAGGTATTGGTTTGGCTTTATGCAAAAGTATTATTTTAGAGCATCATGGCGAAATACTGGTAGATAGTCAGCTGGATAAAGGTACTTGTTTTACGGTTCGTCTGTTAAAAGGAAATCGCCATTTTAAAGACCTGGATTTAAATGAAGCTAGTGAAGCTATCGAGTTAAGCTCTAATCAACATTCTCAATTGTATGCCGAATTGGAGGAGAAAGAAGCTAAAGCTTCTAAAAATGCCCCTCAAATATTACTTGTGGAAGATAACCTAGAGGTACAGGAATTATTAAAAGAGATTTTGAGTCCTAGCTATCATTTAATGATGGCGAATGACGGTAAGGAAGGTTTAAATATGGCCATTGATAAACAACCCGATTTAATTATTTCGGATGTAATGATGCCAAATATGTCGGGTACCGAAATGTGTTCTACTTTAAAACGCAATTTTCAAACCAGCCATATTCCTATCATCTTACTAACAGCTAGAGCTTCGGTTGATTACAAAATTGATGGTTTAGAAACGGGAGCTGATGATTATATCACCAAACCTTTCAATACCAAAATATTAAAAGCCAGAGTCAAAAATATTATTCACAACCGTGTTTTGATGCAGGAGAAATTCAAACAAAACCCTAAAATCAAGATCAAGGATGTAACGACCAATTCTATCGATGAAAAATTGTTAACTCAGGCTCGTCGTATTGTTGAAAAAAATATGGACAATACAGAGTTTGATGTACAAGATTTTGCCAAAGAGATGAATTTGGGAAGGACACGTTTATACACCAAACTAAAAGGAGTGACGGGACAAACACCCAATGATTTTATTCTATCTGTACGCTTGAAAAAAGCTGCTGAATTATTGTTAGAAAACAATGAAGAAATGAATATCTCTGAAGTGGCCTATTCGGTTGGTTTTAGCACACCTAGGTATTTTAGTCGTTGCTTTAGGCAACACTTTGGTGTATCACCATCTAAGTACTGTAGCAATGAAGTAGCTAGTGAATAATAACCTAATCAGATACTAAAAAAATTACCTAAAACGACCATGATAAAAACTCTCACACAAGGAGCTGATTATATTTTGGGAGTTTCATATGACCATCCAAAACAGATATAGATGAAATACTTATTGATATTATCCTTGGCTATTCTTGCAGCCTGTTCTCCTCAAACAAATCCTGTGCAACAGGAGTTTAAAACTGTTTGTAATCCGATGAATTTGAGTTATCGATTTCGTCCAGAGGAACCATCGCGAAGAGAAGCAGCGGATCCCACCGTGATTGAGTTTAAAGGGGCTTATTATCTATTTGCTTCCAAATCGGGTGGCTATTGGCATTCGCTGGATTTAGCGACTTGGAACTTTATTGAAAATAATGAGATTCCGACTGAGGACTACGCCCCAACTGCCATCGTATTACGCGATACTATTTTTATGGCTGTATCCTCTAAAAAGAACAATAAAATATATAAAACGGCCGACCCATTAAGTGGCCACTGGATAAGTAATGATACCCTTGATTTTGCCGTTGAAGATCCATTTTTCTATCAGGACAATAACCAGCTATATTTGTATTGGGGATGCAGCAATGTGCGCCCTTTATATGCTTCCGAAATAGATATGAATAGTTTTTCCTTGCGCGGAGAAACACAGGAAGTCATTCATCAAAATCCAGCAGAATATGGATGGGAAGTTCGTGGTGATTACAATACCGAATATGATAATGCGCCTTGGTTAGAGGGCTGTTGGGTGAATAAACATCAGGGTAAATATTATTTGCAATACTCTGCTCCGGGCACCCGCGAAAAATCCTACTCTGATGGTGTTTATGTAGCCAATGATCCTTTGGGACCTTTTACTTTGGCGGCACATAATCCCTTTGCATACAAACCAGAAGGTTTTGCCTGTGGTGCTGGACATGGAAGCACGATTGCTGATGCCTATGGTAATTATTGGCATCTGGGTACTATTTCTATTTCAGTCAAGCATATTTTTGAGCGCCGCATAGGCTTTTATCCTGCCTTCTGGGATAAAGATGGTATTATGCATTCCACCACTAAATATGGCGATTACCCCATCATTATTCCCAATAATAAAGTAGATAATTTTGATGATTTATTTCCAGGGTGGATGCTTCTATCCTACCAAAAACCTGTTCAGGTTTCTTCGGAATTATCCGAGTATACGGCTCCTAATGTCAATGATGAAGAAATAAGAACTTATTGGTCGGCAGCCACGAATAACCCGGATGAATGGATGATGATGGACCTGACGGAGAACTATGACATTTATGCTTTGCAGGTAAACTTTGCAGAGCATAATACTAAAATATATGGTCGCCAACCTAATTTAAAGTATCAGTATATTATTGAAGCTTCTAATGATTCAAAAACATGGCATACTATTGTGGATAAATCCAATAATCAAACGGATAATTCTCATGATTATATTCAGCTTCCACAGAAAGTCAATTATCGTTACATACGGATAAAAAACATACATGTACCTAGCGGAAATATTGCTATCTGTGGTTTTCGTGTGTTTGGTAAAGGTCAGGGGCAATTGCCCACCCAAGTCACCAACTTTACTACAGTAAGAAATAAAACAGACCGCAGATCTGTTACCTTAAGTTGGGATAAATCTGCTGGAGCAACAGGTTATAATATCAGTTTTGGTAGTCATCCTGATAAGTTATATCATAACTACTTAGTATATGCAGATACAACAGTCACTATTAGAAGTTTAAATGCCAATCAGGAGTATTACTTCGAGATTGAAGCTTTTAATGAAAATGGGATTACAAAATAGGTGTTAGTTATTAGAAATATAGGGAGGGTGTACTGTTTATAATTAGCATTGATCTTTATACCTGACTAGTGAAATTAAGAGTTTTATGAAGGTATATTAAATATGAAACCTCATTTATCACTCGACCTTGTCAATAAGTATAAAAACAAGATTGAATAATCGCAAATTGCGATTTGTTTGCACTTATGGCGAAGTAAATAAGGGCTTTAGAGATGAAATGCCTAGCTTTAATATATGGTATCTGGAGCTTGATTGAGATGACTACTAAAAGTCATATATACCTTTTATCATGAGATAGATATGATTAATTGCTATAATCTTTTATATTTGTAGCAATAACCACAATAATACGTTTGTCTTTTTTTTAATGGTTGGATGGTAAAGCCTATTGGGCTATGCATTCTTCTACTTGTGTAAAGCAGTTGGTAATTTAAACTAATACCCAACTACTAAAAACGAACAAACTATTATGAACTTTAATCTTTTAATCAAATGGCCTCTTTACTTTATAGCCTGAACCGTAAATCCTTTTATCGTTCTGCGCATTGGCAGCAGAGTGTAGGAATCAAAGCTGTAGTCATCTTCTTTTCGGTGTACCTTTCGGCAGTATTACTTACCGTTGGGTTTAACATCCCCAGCATTTTTAAACAGTTTTTTCCCAGTGCCGATCCTGTTATCTTATTCAATCAATTTGTATGGGGATATTTTTTAATTAGCGCGTTAATGCGTCAACTGGTGCAATCGTTGCCTGTTGTAGATACCATACCACTGTTATCCTTGCCGTTTAAAAAACGTAAAATTGCACAATATGTGGTGAATAAGTCTTTTATTTCGTTCCTGAATCTTACACCCTGGTTTATAGTGCTTCCTTTTGCCTTTACGGTGCTGTCTAAGCAATTTACCGCCATAAGCGTGAGTGCTTGGGTCATTAATTTACTGGGCTTTGTGCTCATCGACCATTTGACGGCTATTTTGGTAAAGCGTTCGGCCCCTTCGAAGCAACGTACCATCATGATATTGTATGTGATAGGTATTATTGTATTTGTTATTTCTTATTTTGAAATATTACCTGTGGCCGAATGGTTTGGAAACTATTTATTATTGGTGCTTGAAAAGCCCTTTTTAGCCATTATTCCTTTGGTGACTTGCGTACCCTTATATTTAATCAATATTAAAAGTATTACCGAAAGCCTGTATCTCGACTCAGGTATATTACCTACCGAGAAAGAACAATCTACCTATAGTTTTGACTGGACCAATAAGTTTGGACAAATGGGAACTTATTTGGCACTGGAGCTAAAAATGATTACCCGCAATAAAAGACCTAAAACCGCGCTTTTTAGTGTTATATTTTTATTGTGTTATGGTTTTATTGTCTACGGAAGTCCTCAAAACTTAAGCAAGGATTTTATGTTGGTTTTGGTTGGACTATTTGTAACAGGAAGCTTTAGCATTAGTTATGGTCAGTTTACACCAGCTTGGCACGCCCAGTATTATTCTTTCATCAATACCCGTAATTTTGGTTTAAAGGAAATGTTGAATACCCAGTATTTCTTGTTTATTGCAACCACCATTTTGGCCTATATATTTTCTACCATATATTTAATGTATGGAGCTAAAATACTCATGGTAAACGCAGTAATGGCCATATTTAATATTGGTTTTACGAGTCATATAGTGCTTTGGATGGGTTCGTACAGTTCAAAACCCATTGACCTGTCACGTGGTTCTTTTATGAACTACCAGGGAACGGGTGCTTCGCAATGGGTTATGAGCTTTATTATCATACTGCCTCCAATCATCCTATTTGCTGTTTTAAATGCCTTTATTGGAGCTAACTGGGCTTATGCCATATTTACCATGATAGGTGTATTGGGCATTATTTTTCATGGTCTTATTATGGATAAAGTTATGAAACGCTATCAGGATAATAAGCACCGCATGTTATTTGCTTACAAACAATAAACCATTCACTTATAAACTATACAATCATGATTACACTTTATCATACAGTAAAAAAATACGGAGAAAATACCGTACTAGATATTGATACATTAACCATTAACAAAGGCGAAATATTTGGACTAGTTGGTAATAACGGTGCTGGTAAAACCACCATGTTTTCTGCTATTTTAGATTTAGTTCGCTTATCAGATGGTTATATTGAGAATAACCAAACTAAAGTAAATGAGTCGGAAGATTGGAAAATGTATACTTCGGCTTATTTAGACGAGAAGTTTTTGATTGGCTACCTAACGCCAAAGGAGTATTTTGAGATGATAGGGAAGCTTAAAAACATATCTCCTGACGAGGTTCAGACCTTTATTGGCCAGTTTGAGGAATTCTTTAATGGCGAGTTGGATGGGAAACAAAAATATATCCGTAGTCTATCTAAAGGTAATCAGCAAAAAATTGGGGTGATAGGTGCTTTAATTGGCAAACCTCAAATAGTAATTTTAGATGAACCTTTCAGTAACCTCGACCCTACTTCGCAATACCGTTTGCGCCATATCTTACGCGATTTTTCCAAAGAAAACAATAGTTCGGTGTTAATATCCAGTCATGATTTAAACCATGTGGCCGAATTATGTAACCGTATCGTTATTCTGGAAAAAGGAAAGGTCATTGATGATGTAATTACATCGGATGAAACCATGGGTAAGCTGGAGGATTATTTTGCGGTATAACTTTTTGCTTTAATTAGTTAAATGGTCAATAGTAACTGGTACAAACCGATACTATTTGCTATTGGCCAATAGCTTTTAGCTCTTTGTAAGAGAGGAATTCCCTTCTCTCGCCTCCGAAAATGTTTCTCCCACACTTTCATCTTTCAAGTTGATACTTTTAACTGTTACAGTCTGTCATAAGTTAAAACAGCAGTTACTCAAATCATTTACAATAAGTTTCCTTTGGAATAGTCTACCAATACCTTTAAATTTTGCAGCACTTTAAAGTATTGTTTCCTTCTCCGGTTTCCCTTCTCCAGCCTCCTAACTCACCTTTCAACTTGAACTTTTGACTTATTTACAACTTTTCCTGCACAAAGCTTCTCAAATAATTAAAGCGCTTTTTAATTTTACCATTCTTGGCAATCGTAGCTTTCTTTAATACTTTGTTGTAATCACCCATCCAAAAGTAGCCTAGTACATGATTAACAAGCTGCTCCGAGAAAAACTCCGAAGCTTCTTTAGGGATGGCACTAGGTAGTTTATCTACTGCCATTACGGTGATGTTGTTTTCTGCAGAAAACGCTTTCTCTACCTGTTGGGTAGCGGGAATAATATCATAGTACGATTCTTCTATCGTGCATGTTTTTTGAGTAGTTGGAACCGAACCATCTACATCGCAAGTGATATCTCCAATCAGTTTAATATTAAAATTATCGGCGCTAATATCTTCGATGTTAAAAAACTTGGGCGATTTGGTATCCCAATAATGTCCGGTAATTAATATGTCGGTTACTTGCGCAAAGCGATTAAAGTTGCTCACAAAGTCCCGAGGTCTTGTTCTGTAATCTTTAAAAGTAAAAGGGATATCATCTTTGTGCTTGGCGTAATCTAAGGGACTAGCCACGTAATACACGGGGTCGTTATAACGTTGAGTTAAAAAGTCCTCCTGCTCTACTTTAAAAATACCGCAGGTTTGCATCACCTCTTCAATACCTTTACTAACACGCCCCTTTCCTGTAATTAATATCTTATCCTGCCTGCCTACCACCTTTTTTTTGAGCTCCTTCATCATTTGCTTTTGGCTCTTTATTTCATGTAGCGAAAGCAAATTAAAACGCTTATACTTTAAACCATAGGCTCGCATGGTATTGTATGCCCCTGCTAGTCCCGCATAATATCCAAAAGCCGCTATTCTGTTCTTTTTACTGGCGTAGAGATACTCATAATCTATCAGGGTAATTTTCTTATCTAATATGGTTTGTAATAAGGCTTGGTTATGCATCTGCTTTTTTGCCGTATGCGAAAAAAACATATATTGCTTACCTTCTATCAGACTTTCTTTAGCTACCTCTTTTACGCCTAACAATACATCACAATGCGAAAGATCTGCCATTAAAACACAGCCTACTTCGGCATATTCTTCATCTGCAAAAGCCCTATCATCCGAAGGCTGCACATATATATTTAAAGCCTTATTGTCTTGCAGCAACTGGGCAGCTCCATGAGGCGTTAATGCCGTTCTTGCATCAGGATTAATTTGTGTTTCGCGTAAAATACCTATGTTAAATTCCGAAGTCATTGTAGTAATAGTTTTCGTTGATAAATTACCACTTTTTTTTCATACCCTGTGCAAATTGATTAAATAATAACAAACCCAGCGCAATTAATTGAATAGTCAATATTAGCTTAATGCGAATGATACAATTAATTAAAATTGCTTATGTTTTTTTAATTTGACTATATAATTTATGGTTAAACTATAATTGATCAGTCTGGTAGGTTTAAACAGAAAGCCTTATCAAACAAACCTTAAGGACATCCACATTAATTACATCACAAAAAAAACCAAAACATGAAAATAGAAAACCCTACATTATATATAGCTACAAGGCTTTTATACTGGGCTTTTTTTTCTATATTTGCCATCCTTAAATACCACGGGGATGACTTGGATTCGACAGCAGGTGAAAGTGGTGTGTAAGCATGCAGAGCTCAGGGATTCCGGCTCTTAAATCTCGGGTTTCAACTTTTTACAAGGCGAAAATAATTACGCTCTTGCAGCATAATCGAAGTATAGTAGATTAAGCATTATTCGGTATTAGATACTGAAACAAGACATCTCTTAAGTGCTATTTTCTTGAGGCGGCTTAAATTAGAGATGCTGGAAAATCGAGAACCGGCGATAGCAAACTTCGGGTTGTTGCTTAAATAAAGAAGATAAGGTAATAGTGGGTGGCTTTGATCCTGCTATTATTCGAAAATCAAGTCAAAGCTAAGCATGTAGAAAGCATATGGCTTCCTTGACTGGACCAGGGTTCGAAACCCTGCATCTCCACCAAGAAACAAAAAATCCACTTCCGAAACGAAGTGGATTTTTTGTTTGTATACCATTACTTTTTAAAACATTCACCTCTCATATTTTTTTAAAACTTGGGAGGTATATATATTATTTTCTTAATACTTTTTTAAAGCACCTTCTCAAAACATCGGCTATCCTTTACCTCTGTATATTGCCCATAATTGGGGATACTTTGAAAGTTATTTTTGGTGTATAAAGCAATGGCTTCGGGTTGTTTGATGCCTGTTTCGAGTATGCACTTTTTGTAGGATAGTTCTTGCGCCCATTTTTCTAACTCGGCAAGTACCAGAGATGCTAAGCCCTTGCCCCTGCTTTGTGGGCTAGTATACATGCGTTTTACCTCCATTGTATTAGGCTCATACTCTTTAATGGCACCGCATGCCAGCGGAATATCATTATGGTATGCTATTACCACATATTTTAAACTATCTATTTTATTGTATTGCGCATAAAAAGCATGGTCTTCACCATCTCTTATGGCTAAATCTGCATCTAGCTCTTTTACGAGTGATATAAAATCTGGATGTGTTGAATCCGTACGAAGCAGTTTTGGCATTTTATCCTAGTTTTAAAATATTTTAATGAAACCTATATCTTTCGATACTCTCCACCTTATTTTTTTATTATTGTAAGCAGTTTTTTACATACTCATTTCTTTTAGTATCTTCCACTTACCTATTCCTTTTTCGACAAAAATTAACCTAGGTCGATGTCCATGTCCTCCTGGGTCAATCATTGTAAAAAGAAAACATCCTTTCTGATAATCATCTGTAAATGCTACTTTCGAAATTGCAATAAAACCCACATCTCTATATTTATCGTCATTGTTTTTAATAAAGGTTCGTAAACCTAACTCGCGATTTTGTGGATATAATTCATACCTTCCAATCACTGACATCTTTTTAAAGTCCATTACCTCCTTCTTTTTAGTTGGAGCAACAAGTGTTGATATTAAAATACTATCGCATAACGAAACTTCTACGTACAAATTTGTCAAGTCAGAAATATCCCAAGGATGAACATCTAGCGAGCTACTTACTTCTAAAAACAAACGTCTCTTTTCAACAGGTCTATTTTTTGATTCAACATATTCACCCCACAGTTTTCGTTGTGTTATAGAGTCGTATTGAAAGATACTATTAAACGGGATGTGATAACTACCTGTTCCGATAACTTCTAGCAAAACATCATCATAAACACTGTATGAATCCTCTTGTTCTTTGCATCCTTGAAGTCCTAATACAATTATGAGAATGATAAATACTTCTTTGCTCATTTAGTTTCCTATAAAAAGTGTTTTATGCGACTTGATAAATTGCTTACAACGTTACTAATAAGGGGGCGTGACCTAATTTAAAATCTAAACTCCCCAAAAAATGCTGCCAGTTTAGGCCCTTAATTTATTATTGTACACTGTGATTTCTTCATTCATCCATAAATAGAGCTCATTATCCTTCGTTATTTCTTTTCGAATAGCCATTTTAATAATTTATTATATATCAGTGAGAATTTCAACTTCTATTTTTAAAGATTTAATTAGTTTATAAATTTCCTGTAATGCTTTGTCCTCACTAACTTTGTAATCAATCATTATGTACTCTTTTACTTCTTCAAGTGTCTCAAAATCAACAGATGCTTTGTAATTAAAAAAACAATCCTGTATCTCTCTCCAATCCTCATACTCTTTTTTGCTTAAAAGCACTTTATCACTTAAAAATATCAGGCTGAATTTAATCATGGTCGGTTTTCTAAATTACCTACAACTAATAAATAAAAGCACCTATATAGCTCCTATTTTCATTATGTCTATCATTTATGGTCTCTATTGCCAGCATATGGCGTAATAGAAACATCATAGTATTTTACATTTACGACTACAGAGATACAAAATTTCTACTTTATAACATAATAACAATAGTAATACATTATCCTTTAAACCGAGTGACTACAAAAATATTATTTGCTTAGTTAATAAATGACTAAACTTCGTATTTAAGCTCTTATTTAGGGCATCGTCAAAGTGAGATGCTACCATGGGTAGAATGGATTTTTTTAGTATTATTTCTTTCAGAATGTAATACTTATGTGCGATTGGGATGATTTACACTCCTTGTATATCATTATTACCACCTTGGGTTATATTCATTTTTTATATGGGCGGTACACTTGCCATGTTGGGAGTTATAATTACCCATTTGTACAGAGTATTTTCCTATTTGGGTTATTATTAATGTTTTGTTGGGACTAATTATTGCCAATTTGTATAGCATACTTGCCAACTTGGGATGTGTATTGGCCATATTGGGACATATAGTTTCCAGTTTGGGCGATATTATTGCCCGGTAAATATAGTTTACAAAGGCCATTTAAATACTTTTAAAGCTCAAGTCACCAAAGCCAAGTAAGCAAATTTTATAACAATAGCCATATCTGAATAGTACAACTAAATAAGCTCCGTTTATAAGCAATACTTAAAGCGTTTTATAGCTATTGTTGAGGAATACAAATACACTGTATCCCCAACATAGGTATAAATTCATACAATAATAACTCATCATACATGCTTTTAGGCATAAACAACTCCATACAAAACACCCACTAAAATCATCATACACATTGATTTATAAAACATTAACATATGCCTACTAAACTTATGGTACATTCTTTGCTTTACTCCCACCGTTCATGCTTTAAAAGTATAGTTAAGCTAGCAATAAAGCATATTCTTATTTTTTAGTATTCATTTAAAACACAACAAAATGAGAGCGTTAAATTTTAATTTTACCATTGCCGAGTTAAATCAAAGAGCAGACAAACTGGTTATTTCGTATAAGCGCGATGAAAACGAGTTTAAAAGTTATGGTTACAATGGCGAAGCTATCAGCCAAATAGAAGGCAAAACGGAGTTTTTAAAGTCATTATTATCGGATGATTATTATGCGGGACTGCAAAGGATGGCCACGGACAATAAAAATCAGATTCGTCAGGATTTAGAAACCAACATCAGTGACTTTAGAAACCGAAGTAAACTGGCCCTTGGAGCCAATTCGATAGAGTATAGCCTGTTTAATTTTAGTAAACTAAACTCACTAAAGGATAATGAGTTGGTACAATATGTATTGCATATAAACACCACGGCTCAGCCCCTATTGCAACAACTAAGCAAGCGTTTAATTAGCCAAAAAACACTAGATAGTTTAATGCAAAGTCGCGAAAAACTGGATGATGCCATTGATATGCAATCGACTGCCGTTTCGGAACGACGCGAAAAAAAGGTAAAACGTACCCAGCTGGCCAATGAGTTATATACTTTTATTAGCGAACTATGCGAAGTAGGTAAATTAATATGGAAAGGTAATAATGAAGCCTTTTATACCGACTATGTAATATATGGTTCTTCGAAAGCCATAGAAGAACAAAACGATGAAATGGAAGAACTGGAATATGATCAGGAATAAATTAGTGTATTTATTATAACCCTCCCAGCATATAAAAATCTGGGAGGTGTAATATCTGTTAGCGTTTTAAATACACATAACCTTTAAAAACTTTACTGGCATTAGATAAAGTTAAAAAGTACCAGTAAGTATTGGTTGGTAATTGTACGCCATCCATATCATACCCATTCCAATTGCTGTTGTAACTATCAGCTTTGTATACTGTTTTGCCCAGCCCATCTACTATAATCAATTGTGCACCATCTGTTATACCTCTAATCACAAAATATTCGTTTATATCATCACCATTAGGCGTAAAAGAATTAGGAATATTAATGCCAAACTCACTATGATTACATGAAAAAATAGAGATAGGAAATGAAGAAGATACAGGCCCTGCTCCACATCCATTAATTCCTTTAACGCTTAAAAATCCATCAGAAGAAGCTTTATTAAAATCAATACTTACTCCATTGCTGGTTCCTAATACCTTGGTTTCAGAGTCAGTATATGCCCACTCATAACTAATTGTATTATCCATTAATTCAACACTGTAGTTTACTCCCATTTCCTGATAACAGACCTCCTGTTTACCATTGATGTCACCTACCTTTTCGGGATACGGATTTACATAGATGGGAAATGCTAAACTTTGACCTCCAGAACCACATCTATTGATACCACTAACCATTAAATTACCCGAAGATGCATGACTCAAAAAGTTAATCATCACCGCATTCTCATCACCAATAATAGTAGCTCCTTGTCCATCATATTCCCATAAATAATTATCTGTATTGGGTATGCTTGGTACAGAAAAAGATACACTATTTTCATTGGGACAGACCACATCTTTACCTATAATCTCACTAGCATCAGCTGGCAAAGGAATAATATTAATGGACAAAGGTTCTGAAGGTATTCCTAAGCCACACATGTTTTCGCCCATCACACTTAATAGCCCATGCGTTGCATTGTAGTCAAAATCTAGTTTAACCTGATTGTTATCTCCATGAATCGTTACGCCTGTTCCAGTGTAATCCCATTGGTATTTATTTGAATTTTGGAGAGCGGGTACCATGTAGCTTAGTTCTGTACTTGCAGGACAAACGTTTAAGTCTCCTGAAATTATTTCTGGTTTATCGGGCAAAGACTCAATATTTATAGGATGTAATAACGATTGTGGCCCTTTAAAACACTTATTCTGGCTGGTAACCCATAAATTACCACTGGTGGCATCATGGTTAAAATTCAATACTACTTTATTAGAACTTCCTTCAATTTGTACGCCTGTACCTGAGTATTCCCATGTATAACTATCGGCATATTTAATAGAATCGATAGCGTAAATTACGCCATTTTGGTTAACACATACCGAACTATCACCAATAACGAGTCCTGCATCCCTAATAGAAGGAGGTACCTCAATATCAAAGGCTACCCTATTTATAGTATTGGGACAGGTGTTATTCAAAACTAGTTGCCCACTGGTCGCGCTATCGTCAAAATCAATTTTAAGCATATCGCCTTGCGCATATAAAGCAGCTCCATTACCTGTATAAGTCCAGCTATTAGCCGAATGGCAGAAAAGGGGTAAATTATAAGTCACCCCTTGTTCTCCAGGACAAACCTTAAAAATCCCCTCCACCTCTTCCAAAGCTAGGTTATCAATTAAAATATAAGCCGCTTTCATCACATCTAGATAAATCTCTATCTTAATAAAATGACAGGTATCCATTTGCGGTGCAAGTACATAATTATGTCTGTACCAAACAGAATCAGTAGCCAATTCTGAAATCAATAATACTTCATCCATAGAATACTGATCTTTTCCGCCTGAAATTTTAATTTGGCATGGATTATCATAGTTGATTGTATCCCCATTAGACACATCAAAAATATAGGTAGAAAGAGCTATGTCTGCAGCAAATAAATATCTATTTCCTTTAAGTAAAGGTTTTAATAATTGAGTGCAAGCATCTTCATTTTTAGGATCAGGGTCGTTTTGCCCACGCATCACTAGTCCCATGAATGAATTTCCATCGCTAGGGTTTAAGCGAACGTCGTAAGGTTGCGTATCCGGAGAAGAGTTATTGTTATTAGAAAACCACCCCCTAGGCGCAATTCCCTGCCCAATAGCACCTTCAAAAGATGGATTTATGAGATAACTAGACTGAGCCACAATCAGTGACTTTATCCCCAATAATACTATACATACAAATACCCTTTTTACCATTATAATCCTATTGAATAAATTCAAAGCCATTTAATCCTAAATTAATCCCTAAAGAAACCTGATGCGAACCATAATTATATGATTTTACATCTCCCAATCCATAAGCAAAATTATAGCCAAAATAAAACATGCGATATAAACGAAAAGCACAACGTACATTCATGTTATTGAGCGTACTGTAGGACAGTGCAAACCATTGATGTTTACCTAAGTAACATTTAGCATGAACATCCATTATTACACTTGAGTTGTTTATCTTCTTTACGGCCAATAACGGTTCCAGGACAAAACCTTTTTTATTGGTTTTAAACTTATATCCTAGCATAGTAAAATAACTGTTATCCTCAGTCACTTCCACCAACATATTGGCATTATCCGAAACGTATTTCATCATTGATAAGCCAATAAAAAAAGCTTTTTTACGGTATAAAACACCGCCTCCAATTTTGGCTTTAAAACTTGAATTATTACCCGAAAATAAGTAACTATCGCCAGGCTCATCAGGGCGTAATTCAGATGTTTTTAAAGATTGATTGAGTAAAATTACCGATAAGCCAAACGAGAGGTTCGATTTTTGTTTTAAGGGCAAGTGATAAGCATAAGATAGTATTCCACCAGTATTACCAATAGGCCCATAGTTTTCTTGAAATAACGATGCCCCAACTCCAATTCTGCCCCTAAGTTTTAATGGACCTTTATAAACCAATCCATTGGGATTATAAAAATCATATTTGCCTATTCTAAAATTAGTTGATAATAAAGCAGAACCCGGTGCATCAGGAATTCCAACCCATCGTTTTTTGGCAGATAAATGGGCTTTAAAATACTCATCTACTCCAGAAAAAGCTGGATTTGTAATAAAAGGATCGAGATAATCGTCAGTGAAAATAGTGTTTTCCTGACCCCGAGAATCTACACTAAACAGTGTAAATAATAACAAAAAGGAAAAGTTTAATAAATAGTTCTTAGGCATGGGTTTGGTGTAAATTCTGTTGCATAGATAATAAATATCTATTTAACCACAACAATTATTACACCAACTTAAGGACTTGATTGGTTAAATAAGTCCTTCTATAAAAGAAACCACCTCATTATGCAATACACCTACCCTCTTTTTTTAATCCTCACAAATATAAGTTTGTTACTGCTTTTGGGGTTTTCTCGTTGTTCTATCTCAAATTTTTTGGTCGACTTTATTAGGGGTGTTAACTTCTGAAAACCAAAGTTCCTAGGATCAAAGTTAGGTTGTTTCTTTTGCAATAAGCTACCTACATCACCTAAAAAGGCCCATCCTTCATCGTCCGACAAATCGGTAATGGTAGAAGATATTAATTTAATTTCTCGATGGGTTATTTTTTCTACTGATTCCTTCTCATGTTCTTTCTCATCCTCAGATTCCTTTTCTTTGGATTTACGTTTTAAAATCTCGATATATATAAACTTATCACAAGCCACAATAAACGGATTCGGTGTCTTTTTTTCACCTATTCCAATTACCTGCATGCCAGCCTCTCTGAGGCGAGTAGCTAATCGGGTAAAGTCGCTATCGCTAGAAACCAAACAAAAACCATTTACTTTTTCGGAATATAAAATATCCATCGCATCAATAATCATGGCCGAATCAGTGGCATTTTTTCCTGTGGTATAGCCATATTGCTGAATGGGTGTTATGGCATTCTCCAACAACATATTTTTCCATTTTGCAAGATTGGGTTTGGTCCAATCGCCATAGATTCTTTTGATAGTAGGATTTCCATATTTGGCAATTTCCTCCATCATCTCTTTTACATGTGCCGAAGGAATGTTATCTCCATCAATTAGTACTGCTAAATTTATATTCATCCTTATCTATTTTAAAAACTATGTTTTAAATATTTAACTAAAAATAATGCTTATTTTCCATATGACTATTTACTCCACTTCTTTACGTGCTTGCTCGGCATATTTACCAGGCGTTAAACCATACTTTTCTTTAAACAAATTGGTAAAAGAAGTACGACTTTTAAAGCCTGTCATTACAATGGCCTCGTTTACCGTCATCCTATCCTGAGCCAGTAATTGTGCAGCCTTTGTAATACGGAAGTTTTTAATAAACTCAAATGGCGTTTGATCAGAAATAGCCCTCACCTTTTCGTATAAGTGGGTACGATTCAACAGCATGGCTTTGGCCAAGTAATTCACATCCAGTTGCGGATTATCCAAATTCTCCGACATCACATGATACAGCTTTTCTAGGAATTTTTTATCCGCACTTTCATCCTGTTCTTCACTATCTAAAGTTAAAGGGAAAGTCATTTGAAAACGCTCACGCAATTTTTTACGCCCTTGCATTAAAGTTTCGATACTGGTTACCAGATGCTGCATGCTAAAAGGCTTTTTAATATAGGCATCAGCCCCTTCCTTTAAACCTTTAATTTCATCATGAATGGTAGTACATGCCGTCAGTAATATCACAGGAATATGACTGGTCTTAATATCGTTTTTTACCGCCCTACAAAGCTCAAAACCATTGAGCTGAGGCATCAATACATCACTCACTATAATATCGGGCCATTCCTTTTCCAGTGCATCCAAACATTCCTGACCATTGGTAAAACTCCTTACCGTAAAATACTTCTCTAAGGTACCCGCCACAAACAAACGCATATCGGTATTATCCTCCACCAAAAAGATGCGTAAGTTACTAAAAGCACTATCCATCTTAATATCAATGCCCATCTCCTCTTTATCTATCTCGGGCAAAACAAGGTTACCCGCCGATAAAACTTCCTCCTCTTTAATACGCTGCTGTTCCGATTTTTCTTTAATGGCAATAGGCAGTTTAAGCTTAATGGAAGTACCTTTATTCAACTGGCTTTGCGCCGAAATAAAACCAAAGTGCATCTCCACCAACCTTTTGCTAAAGGCCAGTCCAATACCCGATCCGCCGATATATTGGGTTTCTTTATTACGACTCTGATAAAAACGTTCGAATATATGCGGCAAATCTTCCTGATCAATACCTCTGCCCGTATCGCTCACCTCCATCAATACATCTTTACCCTTGGCTTCGTACTTTAATATAATGGTATCTTTAGGACTACTATATTTAAAAGCATTGTTCAATAGGTTATTCAACACCTTTTCCAGCTTATCTTTATCAGCAGCCACAAAAATTTCCTTCTCTCCTTTTTCCAGCTCAAATTGTTTATTGCTACTTTGCGCCATAAACTCAAAATCCGCCACCAAGTCATAGATAAATCTATCTAAACTAAATTCAGATATCATCAACTTCAACTCATTGGCATCCGAACGCTGAAAATCGTGCACCTGATCCACCAGCTGTGTTATTTTTTTAGACTGGCGTTGAATGATATTCAGCTTTTCTTTAATTTCGGAATGATTCTGAAAACGACCAATCAGGTTTTCCACCGGGCCCGAAATCAGCGTAAGCGGCGTTTTAATCTCATGTGATATATTGGAGAAATAACGCAGTTTAGCCGCATTTACCTCCTTCACCTTATCAATCTCTAATTGGTCAATTTCTAAACTATGCTTAAGCGAATGCACCTTAAGGCGAAAGGCTACAATTACGTATACTATAACAGCAATAATTAAGGCATATAAGAGCAAGGCCCACGAGGTTTTCCACCAAGGAGGCAGAATGGTTATGCTTAACTCCTTGGCCTCCGACCATTTATTAAAAGAGTTAGAAGCCATGGCCCTAAAGGTATATTTACCTGGACGCAATTCATTATAAGTAACAAAACGCTGATCCGAAGGAACCTCAATCCAATCCTTATTAATAGGTAAAAGCTGATAACGCAGCATATGACTTTTTACATTGGCAAAATGCAAAGATTTGAGCTCTATCGAAAATACATTTTCGCTGTGTTTTAAGCTTAACGCACCACCATCCATCAAACGGCTTTCTAATATTACACGATTATCTACCGTATCATCCGGCAACACGGTTTGATTGAATAAGCGTAGATCACCAAACTCCAACTGCGGCATTTGCACGTTATCTTGAACATCGGCCGGATTAAAATAACAGATGCCATCAAAACCAAAAAACAATAAAGTTTTATGATTCATATGAGCCGAACCATATTTAAAAGCATTAAAAGGTAAACCATCCTCTTCGCCATAACTCCTAAACTTTTGTGTTTTAACATCAAACTTATTCAGTCCCGTATTGGTTGATACCCATAAGTTCTGATCCTCGTCATGCTGAAAACCTGTGACTACATGGCTCGACAAACCTTGTTTTTCGGAATAGGTAACAAACTGCGGATCTTTATCGCTATGAATTACTTTACAAATGCCCCCACGTTCGGTACTCAACCATAAATCGTTATTAGGCAATCGGGCAATAGAAGTCACAAAGTTACTGGCAATAGAATATTTATTATCCTTCTCGCGCACATACTGATCTACCACAAGCTCATCCAAGGCCACTCGGTTCTTCATCTTTAAACGAAATAAACCATCCGAGGCAGTAGCTATCCAAATAAAATCATGTAAAGGGTCCTTATAAATACAACGCACCCCCGACAGTTTCTTTTTATTAAAGGCTTGCAAATCGTTCAGGTAATCAATACTCTTTAAGGCACCCGATCCATATCTTTTAATAACATGAACACCACTGCGACTTCCCATCCATACATTTCCCTGTTTGTCCTCGGCATAGGTACGAATCATAAAATCCAGAAAACGATGCTCATTATTCGAAAGAATCTTACGCAACCTTCCGCTTTTAGTATTTAATACAAACATGCCCTGAAAACCAATTTGCATCCAAATATTCTTCTTTGAATCCACGTAAATCGATTTTATTTTTTCGGGTTTAAAAGGACTGATATCAAAAGGTAAAGGCTCAAATAGCTGCGATTGCATATTAAACAAAGCCACTCCATTGTTTAAGGTGGTGATAAATACACGCTGCTCATCCATCTTAACTACATTCATAATATTATTAGAAGGTAGTCCATAAAGTGATCCTTGCTGCGTACTTGCGTGTTTAAAAGGATTCGTTTTATTCTCGAAGCGAAAAATACCTTTGTCGTAAGTAGCCGATAGCCAAGTACCGATTTGAGCAGATGAAAAGATAGTAGTTACATCCATCTCATTGGAGCCGTCATTAAAATAATTAAAATCAGACTTTTGGGGCAAAGCTCCATTAATTACATTTGTAACTTGAATTGCTCCAGTGTTCAGTGTTCCTAACCACAAATTATTTTGCTTATCTATAGAGGCACTGATAAATGAATAATCCTCTAAAAGCGTTTGCTCTATCTGAAATACATATTTATCATCCTCCCATTTAACCTTAACCTGAGCAATACCATTATCTAGGTTAGTGATAAACCGATCTTTGCTTAACGACTGAATAAAACCCGTAAAACGAGCCATTTTTTCAGTGACAAATGTAAACTTGTTCTGCTTTAAATTATAATAATACGTACCTGCTGAAGTCGCTAAAAGATAATGCGAAGGCTTTAAAATATGGATATCATAAAAGCTAAGTTTACTTTCTACTCCCAAAACAATCGGATCTGGATCAATCTTTTTTACTAAATGCTTATCAGAATCAAAAATCAATAATCCTTCATCCTCTGTAGCACATAAATACTGCTGATTTTCGGCATCCTCAATAATATTTAAGACAATAGGACCTTTGGCTTCAGGATTGACTTGCTTATTAGAGTATAATTCATGTATTTTTTGCTTTTGCGTTTCATATATCGATAAACCATCCTCGGTACCTATCCAAATATTTCCGTCACTGTCTTCATAAATAGAACGAATACGATTATTGCTTAAAATATGCTGGTCAACTGTATTTTTATAATGTTTAAACTCATAACCATCGTAACGATTTAAACCATCATATGTTCCTATCCATAAATAAGCTCTCGAATCTTCTAATATGCAGGTCACCCCATTATGACTTAAGCCATCCATAAACGAATATTGCTGCGAAGGCTTTAAGGGTTTACCTGCTGCCACCCAAAGTATAGGGGTAAGCACGAATAAGAGAATATATATATATAGGAGTTTTCGCATAAACCAATAAAATTTAGTGTGCATACTTCAATAATGTTTAAAAATAAACAAATCGTTGGAATTTATGCGCGAGTCGTACTATTGAATAAGGAAAAAGATATCATAGATAAATATTTGTTGTTTAAGGATGTAATTTATTTCAGTATATCCTTAAAGGTAGGTAAGATACAAAAGGAATGAATGACTCTAGCTATGCGCATTACATATGTAACTTCTGTAAATATAAGGCTAATTCAAAGATTAATGAGAGACATTACATATGTAACTAGGTTGGTATTGACATAGTTTATATTTGTATCGAGGTTAATTCTAGAGTTGTGCTTCGTATTACGTTCTTAAAACAATAAGTTCTATTGCTTATTCAATCATTAACGAAATGATGTATATTCTTCCAACTCCACCATAGTACACTTGTTGGTTTAATCTACTTTTAGCTTTCAACTTAATGACTTTATAAACAATTTACTAGACACAAAAAAAGGTCAACCCTACATCGGATTAACCTTTCTGAATATATCTATTAAGTGCTTATTTAAGCAATGCTTTGTTAATTCTTTTAATCAATCCTGGTCCTTCGTAAATAAAGCCCGTATAAATCTGTACTAAGTCGGCACCTGCTTCCATTTTCTTTTTAGCATCCTCACCACTATGCACTCCACCTACACCAATAATAGCAAATGATTTATTAGAATGATCCGCTAGATATTTAATCACATCTGTACTTCTATCCGCTATCGGTTGTCCACTTAAACCACCATTTCCGATATCATTTAGCTGCTGTTCCGTTGCTTTTAAACCACTACGATTAATAGAAGTATTACTAGCTATAACACCATCAATTTTAGTTTCCTGAACCACCTCAATGATTTCATCCAGTTGATTTATGTTTAAATCAGGAGATATTTTTAATACGATAGGTTTGCGCTTTTCATTTTGTAAAGGATCAATTTGTAATGTATTCAATAGCTCTACTAAGTATGATTTATCCTGCAGTTTAGCCGTTACCCCAACATTAGGACAACTTACATTTACCACAAAATAATCCACATATGCATGTAACTCTTTAAAGCAGGTGAGATAATCACTCGTTACCTGATCTTCAGGAATACCCGTATTTTTACCTATGTTTCCTCCAATAATAACCTTGCCTTTATTTTTCTTTAATTGCTTAACTGCCTCATTTACTCCATTATTATTAAAGCCCATTCTATTAATGATGCCTTTATCATCAATGAGTCTAAATAAACGTTTTTTAGGATTGCCAGTTTGAGCCTTAGGCGTAACCGTACCAATTTCTATAAAACCAAAACCTAAATCCGCCAGTTCATTATATACCTCTGCATTTTTATCTAGGCCTGCAGCTAAGCCCACAGGATTTTTAAACTTTAAACCCATGACTTCACGCTCCAGTCTAGAATCATCCATGCGATTAATTCTTCTAATAAACCATCCTATACCAGGAATATTAAAAACAATTTTTATTAAAGCGATAGTAAAATGATGCACCTTTTCAGGATCAAACTGAAAGAAAATAGGGCGTAGAATATATTTATACATGGTGCAATTATTTAAAAATTTGCACAAAAGTAAGTAATTACCGAGGATATACAAAGGAAGATGTTTAATAGTTCACTAATGTATAGGCGTGAGATCATCAAGTAATTTAAATGGAAAATTAAAAGGTTGTTTACACAAAGAAGTATTTATAGTATCAAGTGCAAGACTTGTTATAGGTTGCTTAGCCAAGCTATACCTTATGATTATTTGTATGGGCTAAACTTTGAGGAATTAAATGAAACAACCCACCGATTACATCTGTAAATAACACATTGAAATATTCACAATTCGAAACGTATACATATGTAACGTAACTGTATATGGAAAACAACAAGTATTACTGTGACTCTAATCAGACAACTATAAATTTGAATTTACGTTAGGTATTACACCCAATACAACATGGCTCATTTGCTAAAATCTACATCAAGTGTAATGAAGTAATGCACTTACGATTCATTAATAAGCTAAAATATCAACATTATATCTCGTTATATTTTTTGATTAGGCGTATAAGTATCAAAAGTACCATTTGTATAAAAGATGACGATACGCTCCACTTGTTTATCACTTGAATCGATTAGCACTTCCTCCTTAGGTTCTTTTTTAGATGTATAAACAGGTGCATCTTCAGGTTCAGATACCTTAGCTTGTTTTTCCTGTTTTACTTCCAGTAAAGGCTCTTTAATAACTTGTTTAGGAGTTTCTAATATTGGTGTAGGGACAATGGGCTTTTCTTCATTAAATTCGATGGTATTTGGAGCAGATGAAACTTGGTTGCCTTTGCTATTTCTATACATATTTCCTTGTCCAAGCAATAACCAATCTGGGTTAATATGTGGAAACTTAAGTAATACTTTCTGTAAAAAGTCTAAGCTCGGGTTATTTCTACCAGAAAGAAGGTGGGAAATACTGGATCTATTGACGCCTAAAAGGTCGGCAAACTTAGAAGATGCCATCTTTTCTGTCGTTAATAATGTTTGTAGTCTCTGCTTCATATTCAAATTAATAATCTTTCAACTTATTCACTTCAGTTTCTTAAATGCTCATGGTATACACACTTCTGATATCAATAATAGATTTGTTTACAGACTTTAAGTGTACGTTACAAATGTATATGTATTTCATTTCCCCTGATAAGTTTCATTTGTAACTAAAAAACTCAACGAATACACAAATGAAATTAGTATACAAATGTATATAACAATTTACAAAAGACAAAATAACTAAGTTGCATATTCATACATTTGTCACAACCTAAAAACATTCATACACATACTATCATTTCTATGTATTCATTAATATTTAATAAATCATGAATTATTGACTTAAATATTACATTGAGAACATCTCTTTAAGTTATTGTATAATAGAAATATATGAAATAAATATTTCGCTTACAAAACTTAGTGAACGCTTTCTGTTTTTATTTAATACACAGAGAATCATGCAATCTAAATGTCTTATTTACAGAAATATGAAGATCGTATTGAAACGTAAAAACAATAACTTCATATAAATACTTTAAACTGCTGGATATATGACTAATAAGACTTACTTAAGCGTCTCGTTGGAGTTTTTCTAGTGTAGTTTTTCACCGCGTGTAATCATTTTTACTTAATAGCTTTATGTAGTGTACGTAACTATCATGAAATAAGTCTATTATAGTTATTGTATAAAATATATAACAGTGCTTATTTTGCAAATGTTGTAGTAGTATAAGATTATTCATTTTTTTAGAAAAATGTTTACTAATTGTACCTATACCCTACCCTATATAGGTATATTGATGTCATAATTGATTACATATGTACTTTGCAAGTCCGAAAATAAGCAATATAAAACAAGTTACAACTGTAACTTACCAGATAACACCTATGCTCTATAATAAATTTACAAATGGAGTATGCCATCGACTATATTGAACTATAATACTGTTGATGTACATCTGGAATAAATAGGAATAGTAGTTGAATCCATCCTATATGATATGAAATTAGTGATATGTGAATTTTACTAGTATTGGGATATATTTCAAAGTCCATGATTGTTGTATCTGGACTACAAAATCATAAATGACTGATAAAATTGAGCATTCGATGAACTGGGGTGTCAAATAAGTGTATTTCGACATAAAATACCTTTTTTTGATATTCTGTATCATAACTAAAGAAAGCTATTTTATAAAATCCTAACTCAGTTAATTATGTTACGTTATGAACGGAAAGTTAATTGCAAAAAAAAGGTCTTGCATAAATGCAAGACCTTTCAAATTTAACTTTATGTTGTAGTTACTTAAAATCCTTTTTTAAACCTTCTACCCAATTCGAAATTCTTTCATCAGATAAGGCCGCCTGATTTTCAATATCCAAAGCAAGACCTACAAACTTATCTCCTCTTTGCGCTTTTGAACCCTCAAACTCATATCCATCTGTAGAGGTATGACCAATAACTTTACCACCTCTAGCTTCTAAAAAATCAGCCATAGTACCAATACCATCCACAAAATTTTCAGGGTAACCTTTCTGATCACCACCTCCGTATAGAGCAAATGTTTTTCCTTTTAATGAGTCATCTTCTACGGAAGGCAAAAACTCGTCCCAATAATTAGGAAGCTCACCATCAAACCAGGTAGGCACAGCCAATATGAAATTACTATAGGTTAAAAACTGCTCTTGAGTTGCCTCTTCCACATTAACCACTTCTACATTTCCTTCGCCAATACCAGCAATAATCTTTTGGGCTTGTTGCTTTGTCTTGACTGAATTAAAACTATAAAATAATCCTATTTTCTTCATAATTAGTTTGTTTAATAAGCCAATAATTCGATTGCAGCATCCTTAATTTTTTGAACATTAGGTAGTGTTGCAGCCTCTAAAGTACGGTTAAATCCTACTGGAGTAAAAGTAGAACCTACACGTTTTATAGGCGCATCTAAATACTCAAAGCCTAAATCCGTAATAGTTGCTGACACTTCTCCTCCAAATCCTGAGAACACCTTATCTTCATGTACAACCAACACTCTAGAAGTCTTTTTAATAGACGCTAAAATGGTTTCTTCATCCAGTGGTAACAAAGAACGTAAGTCAATAACTTCAATATTACCAATACCTTCGTCATTCAATTGATTAGCGGCATCAACACACATATGTGTAGTATTACCATAAGTAATAATAGTTAAATCACTACCTTCTCTTCTAATTCTTGCTTTTCCGTAAGGAACTTCAAACTCCTCTGGAATTGGAGTGGCTGCTTTCGGAGAGTTATAAAGTGCTTTAGGTTCTAAGAATAATGTCATACCCTCAGAGCGCATGGCTGTTCTTAATAATCCGGCAGCATCATCTGCATAAGATGGATAAACAACACGTACACCTGGGAAGGTAGTTAACGCACCTTCAATATTTTGAGAGTGATATAATCCACCACCAATATAACCACCCGAAGCTAATCGCACAGTAATATTAGGCGAATACTGACCTTTGGTTCTCCAATACTCATGCGTGGTTTCTACAAATTGTTCCATGGCAGGCCAAAAATAATCAGCAAACTCAGCACCTTCAACTACAATACGAATATCCTTGTTATAACGCGACATACCATTGGCTGTACCCATAATATAATCTTCAGCAATTGGCGCATTAAAAACTCGTTCACGCCCAAACTCCTGCTGTAAACCTTTTGATACATTAAAAATTCCACCTTTGTCTTTGTTGGCCATATCTTGCCCCCAAATATAAGTATCCGGATTTCTTCTAAACTCTTCTTTTAGCGTACCATTTAAAGCTTCAATTAATTTCTTCGGTTCGCCTTCCTCGTTATGTAATCCCTCAGGAAATTTCTGAGGCACATAAGCAGGTGCAAATACAAAATCATGAATACTTTCTGGTGCAGGATGTGGCGCTGCTAATCCTTTTTTATGTGCTGCTTTTACTTCAGCTTTTACTTCAACATCTATAGCATCCAACTCCTCATTGGTAGCACGCTCGTAACGAACCAATAATCTTCTGAACTTAGCAATTGGATCATACTCCTGCACATAATTCAACTCAGCCTTATCTCTATAAAGCTCATGTCTATCCGAATTGGAGTGAGAGTGAATACGCACACAGTTGGCATGCACAATAACAGGTTTTTGCTCTTCCTGTGCCCAACGAACAGCTTCCGCCATTACATTCATCGAATCGAAAACATCTTTACCATTACAGTATAAAATTTTGAGGTTTTTCATCCCTTCAAAATTCTTGGCTACTTTACGGTTAGCTGTTTGGTCCTTTTTAGGAACTGAAATTCCATAACCATTATCCTGAAATACAAACACCACAGGAAGCTGCTCGTTAGAAGCTCCATTGATAGCCTCATAAACATAACCTTCCGAAACAGAAGATTCTCCTTGAGAACTAATAGCTACACCTTTAGACTTATAAGTCTTAATAGCTCTGGCGATACCCGCAGCATGTAAGGTATGGTTACCTGTACATGACGACACATTATGAATATTCCACGCTGGCTTAGCAAAGTGATTTGACATATGTCGACCACCTCCAGCTACATCAGCATCTTTTGAAATACCATTGTAGATAATTTCTTCAGCAGACAAACCAGCAGATAAACAAGTCATTAGATCTCTATAATAAGGAAATAAATGATCCTTACTTCTATCAAAATTCTGACCTATAGCCAATTGAATAGCATCATGACCTGCAGCAGGTGCATGATACGACCAACCGATAGCTTGTTTCAAATAATTAGGAGCACGTTCATCCAGGCTTCTTCCTAATTTAAGAAGATGATACCATTTTAAAAGTGTTTCCTTATCGGTTGTTTTTATTTTATATATATCTTTTACTTCGTTACTCATATTCCTTAAGTTTTAATGTATGTTAATAGATTAAAGAGCCCTATCAATATCAAATTGCTCAAGGTAATCACCTATTCTTCTTAAGAAGTTACCACCTAATGAACCATCCACAATTCTGTGGTCGTACGAAAGTGATAAGAACATTTTATGACGAATGCCAATAACATCTCCCGTAGGGGTTTCGATCACTGCAGGTTTTTTCTCGATAGCACCTACCGCTAAAATAGCAACCTGAGGTTGATTGATAATAGGCGTTCCGATAATGTTTTTAAACGAACCAAAGTTAGTAATGGTAAATGTACCACCTTGAATATCATCTGGCGCCAATTTGTTATTACGCGCTAATCCTGCTAATCTATTTACATCAGAAGTTAAACCTGCTAGGTTTTTATAATCGGCTTGTTTAATTACTGGAACAATTAAGTTACCACTAGGTAAAGCAACCGCCATTCCGATATTTACATTTTTGCGATAAATAATATTATCTCCATCCACAGAAGCATTAACACCTGGGAAGTCGCGTAAAGCTTTAGCTGTAGCTTCAAAGAATATTGGCGTGAAAGTAATTTTCTCACCATACTTCTCTTGATAAGCGGCCTTATTTTTATTACGCCACAATACAATATTAGTCATGTCAACTTCTACTACAGCTGTAACATGCGGAGAAACTTGTTTTGACATTACCATATGGTCGGCAATAATTTTACGCATACGATCCATCTGAACAATTTCATCTTCTCCGCTTACTGAAACAGGCGGACGTTGAATTGGAGCTGCAGCAGGCGTAGGTGCTGGACTAGCTTTAGGAGCACTAGCCGCTTTAGGCGCTGCACTTCCTGAAGTTTTATCAGATACAAATGCTAGAATATCATTTTTAGTGACTCTATTATTTTGACCTGTACCTTTAATACTGTCTAACTCTTGAACAGAAACGCCTTCTTCTTTAGCAATGCTTTTTACCAATGGAGAATAGAATTTATCCGATTCAGCAAAATCTTGTGCTGGTGCACTTGCAGTTTCTTCAACCGCTGCCTCTACAGATTTTTCAACCTCTGCCGTCGCAGCTGGTTCTGCACCGTCATCAGATCCACCATCTTCACCTTCTAAAGAAATGATAGCTACTGGTTTACCAACAGGTACTAAAGCATCCGTTTCGTATAATATTTCTTTCACAATTCCTTCCACTGGAGAAGGAATTTCAGAGTCGACCTTATCTGTTGCTATTTCCAACAGCACATCATCCTCTTCAATTTTATCTCCTACGGAAACAAACCATTTAGTAATTGTTGCTTCTTCAACGCTCTCGCCCATTTTGGGCATAAGAATTTCAAATGTTGACATATTGTTTTATTTAATATTTGTTCTAATTATCTATTACAAAAACTCTGGTAGTATTTCTGTAATATAATTCTAAGTTAGTTATACATTTTGTTTACTAAAAAATACCACTAGTGACATATCTCATACTAATCATATATCTATTTGTTGGCATTATTCGATTTATAAACAAGCAATTTTAAAAATGGTTCTGTAATTGTGAAATATCTTTTGAATAGGGTACTTTTGTTGCTCAAATTTTATAAAAATAATATCATGCAAATGTCGTACCCAATAATTAAAAGCACGGTGATAGCTTTGGTTATTTTGTTTACTGGATGCTCCCAACCAGAAAACAAAACTCAGCTACAAAAACCTGATTTCAAGAAAGAAACATTAACCCAATCGATTCAGCCAGGCGATGATTTTTTTAGATATGTAAATACAAATTGGATGGATTCAAACCCTATACCAGATGATAAAAGTCGCTTTGGCTGGTTTGACATATTGTTAGAAAATAATCGAAATAAATTAAAAACTTTATTTGCCGAAGCCGCTAAAGGAAGCAAAGAAAAAGGAAGTGTAGCTCAAAAGATAGGTGATTTTTACGCCTCAGGAATGGATACATTAGCCATTGAAAAGGAAGGCTTAGCAAATATTCAATTTATTTTAGACCAAATAACTCAGATAAATTCCCCTATCGAGCTAGCTAAAACGATTGGTTATATGCATAGTCTTCAGCTTAACCCCTTGTTTTACTATTATGCTTCAGCCGATGAAAAAAATAGCACCATAAATATTGCTGGTATTTATCAAGGTGGTTTAGGTTTACCCGATAGAGATTATTACCTAGAAGATGATGACGCTAGCATAGAAATTAGAGCTGCATATCACGCCTATTTAGAAAAGGTTCTTTCCTTCTCTGGCGAGGATGAAGCTTCTTCGGAAGTGAATGCAAAGCAGATTATTACTTTTGAAAAGTTGCTGGCAGAAGCATCATACACTCGATTAAAAAATAGAGATCCGCACCTGACTTACAATAAAATTAAAGGAGAAGAGTTAAATACTGAATATCCGGGAATTAATTGGAATGCATATTTTGAAGGACTAGGACATGAAACACCTAAAGAAGTTAACGTAAATCAAACTGCTTATTTAAAAGAACTTGAAAACTTGATCTCGAATCAAGATTTGAATACATGGAAGAGCTATTTAAAAGCATTGACCATTCGCTCATTAAGCGCTTATCTTTCGTCATCTTATGTCAATGCACACTTTGAATTATACGGTAAGGTGATTCAAGGAAAGGAAATGATGGAGCCACGATGGAAACTAGTACAAGGTGTTACCGGAAATGCCTTAGGAGAAGCTGTGGGACAATTGTTTGTGGAGCGTTATTTCCCACCAGAAGCGAAACAACGTATGGAAGTATTGGTGGAAAACTTACGCATTGGATTTGCCCAAAGAATAGATCAGCTGGAATGGATGAGTGCGGATACCAAAATTGCTGCCAAGGATAAACTAAATGCCATTAAGGTAAAAATTGGTTATCCTAATAAATGGAGAGACTATAGTGGACTAGACATTGAACCCAATTCGTATGTAAGTAATGTTTTAGCATCCAATCGTTTTGATTTTGCTTATAGCATGAATAAAATTGGAAAGCCAGTGGACACCGAAGAGTGGCATATGTTTCCGCAGATGGTGAATGCCTATTACAGCCCAACAGGTAACGAAGTTGTATTTCCTGCTGCTATTCTTCAACCGCCGTTCTTTTACTTAGATGGTGATGATGCTGTAAATTATGGTGCAATCGGTGTAGTTATCGGACATGAAATGACGCACGGTTTTGACGACCAAGGTGCTAAATACGATAAACATGGTAACCTAAGTACATGGTGGACCGCTGAGGATTCGGCAAAATTTGCCACGCGTACTCAGGTATTGGTGGAGCAATTCAATCAGTATCAAATTAAAGATACTGTATATGCCAATGGAGAATTAACTCTTGGAGAAAATATTGCAGATTTAGGAGGCTTAAATATTTCATATGCTGCCTACCAAACTGCCATTAAAGACAAAGGAGATATTGTAGATATAGATGGTCTTAATCATAAACAAAGATTTATGATTAGTTATGCCAATATCTGGGCGCAAAATATCCGCGATAAGGAAAAACTAAGAAGAACAAAAACCGATGTTCACTCATTGGGTGAATTCAGAGTGAATGGAGCTTTGCGTAACTTTGATGCGTTCTACAAAACATATGAACTTACTGAGAATTCTCAGATGTTTTTAAATAAGGAAAGCAGAGTTAACATCTGGTAAACCAACACCTTAATTATTCATAATTAGCCAGAGAGACTTTCTTTCTGGCTTTTTTATTTTTAATCATTGTAATATTTAATAAAAGCTGCCATTTTTGTGGCTGTTTTTAAACCTTTATAATGACAATTTCAATTATTACAGCTACCTATAATGCAGGTAAAACTTTAGAAAGTGCTATTCAATCATTAATTAACCAAACTTATGCACATATTGAATACATTATAATTGATGGTGGATCTACGGATAATACTCTAGAAATAGTTGAAAAGTACAAACCGTTCATTCAACAATTTGTTTCTGAAGAAGATAAGGGAATATACGACGCATTGAACAAAGGTATTAACATGGCTACGGGAGATGTTATCGGTATTTTGCATGCCGATGATTTACTAGATGATGATTATACCATTGAAACCGTCATGCAAACATTTACAAATAACCAAACTGAAGCTACCTATGGAGATTTGGAATATGTTCAATTCCAAGACCCTAAAAAAGTAGTACGTTACTGGAAGAGTAAAGCATTTAAACCTTCCTTATTAAAAGCGGGCTGGATGCCTCCTCACCCAACTCTTTTTGTGCGTAAAAAAGTATACCAAGAAATCGGCCCCTTTCGATTAGATTTTAAAATTGCTGCAGACTATGATTTTATTCTTCGATTATTTTCGCGCCCTAATTTTAAAGCCCATTATTTGCCACTGGTAATTACCCGCATGCGCATTGGAGGTACAAGCAATCAAAATGTAGGTAATATAATCATTAAAATGAAAGAAGATTTAAAGGCATTAAAAGACAATAATGTTGGTTCTATCCTATCATTAATATGGAAAAATCTTTCTAAATTACCTCAATTCTTAAAAAGAAACTAAATCCATCATGATGAAGCTATATAAGTTAATTGTACTTACTGCACTTGCTTTTTTTGTTTTAACACAAAGTAATGCTCAAAAAGTTAGCCACTATAACAATCCTGATTTCAACCCATTAGAAAGAGAACTATATAAGCCAGGCATTAATATACACACTTCGGTTCGTTCTTACGATTTAAGCAGAATAGAAGCTATTGTTGATGTCGATTCATTATTATATGATGGAATAAAAACACCTTCGGGGCACCTTAATTTTTGGAAAAGAATATTGCATGATGATTTATTGCAATGGGATAAAAATGGGGTGAATATTAAAATTAATCCATTATTTGATTTAGGCCTGGGTAAAGAGTTTGAAGATGGCAAAAACACGATGAATAATACCCGTGGTTTTTATATTGAAGGAACATTTGGCGATGACTTTTATTTCTATACCGATTTTCTGGAAAACCAAGCTAAGTTCCCTAACTATATGGATGCTTTTATAGCCGAGCGTAAGGTGGTACCTGGACAAGGAAAAACCAAAGAATATGGAACTTTAGAGAATGACTATTCGCAAGCCACTGGTTTTATCTCATACTCACCAGGCAACTGGTTTAACTTTCAGATTGGAAGTAGCAAGCATTTTATTGGAGATGGTTACCGTTCTTTATTATTATCGGATAATTCTTATAGTTATCCATACCTGAAATTTTCTGCTGATTTTAATAAAGTACATTATCATGTGATGTGGGCGCAACACCGCGATTTAAATATAGACCCCACCCTTGAAGCTAATGATACTCGATATCTTGAAAAGTATTCTGCTTCTCAGTATTTAAATTTTAATATCGGTAATCGACTTTCCTTAGGGCTATTTGAAAGTGTAGTTTGGGCAGCTCAAGATACGATGGGACAACGAAATTTTGAGTTAGCTTATCTTAATCCAGTTATCTTTTTTAGGCCTGTTGAATATTCTTTGGGCTCTCCAGATAATATGACAATGGGTTTTAATGCCAAATATATTGTGGGTAACAACAGTGCATTTTACGGACAATTTGTATTGGGAGAATTTAAGTTTGACGAGGTATTTAGTGGTAATAAATGGTGGGCAAACAAACAAGGTTTTCAGCTAGGCTTTAAAAGCTTCAGTTTATTCGGCATTAACAAATTAGACTTCTTAACAGAATACAATCAAGTAAGACCTTATACCTATTCTCATAGAGAAACCATCACTAATTACGGACATTATAATCAAGAACTAGCACACCCACTTGGAGCCAACTTTAGAGAAAGCATTACAAAAGTAAAGTACCAATATAAAAGATGGATATTTAATGCGGAGATAATGGCAGCCATGTATGGGAAAGACTTTGATGATGATGTTAGTTATGGTAAAAACATATACAAAAATAACCAATTACGTCCTGGCGACTATGGTCATTTTATTGGACAGGGTTTAAAAACTAACTTGATGTATTTAGATGGTAGTGTAAGTTACTTGATTAACCCTCGTAACAATTTAAATATTGCCATGGGTGGAAGATTTAGAACCGAGAAAAATGACCTAGAAACCATGAATACAAAGATGGTATGGTTTGCGGTTCGTACTAGTATTAAAAGTATTTATACTGATTTTTAAAATCAGTATAAATCACCTCGCCCAAGCATGACCAACAACAAAATAAAATGCAAAGTCATTGTTGTTGCTCCAAGCAAAATCTGTTCCTCCAGTTAACCCAAATACGCGAGCCACCAAATACCTAAATCCAGTTCCAACAGTTTGTACTGACTTATTACTAACTCTACTATTATCCTCCAAAGGAGAGGTAACTCCCACGCCGGAAAAGCCTAAAAGCTCCCATCTTGAATTCAGTCTATAATTCATCTGTACTTCCAGCAGGTTGGTTTTATTGCCTTGGTATTTAGCAGCAGGCACTCCCCGCATATTAATTCCCGGAATCGCCCAAAAAGGGGTGTCTTCACTAGCATATTGTGTTTCGAATCGAACACCAACATTCAACTGATCACTCACTTCACCAAAGGCCTGAAAAGTCCCAAATAACCTTCCATACATATCAGATCCTCCTAACCATTTATCGCTATAGGTTCCCTCTACTTGAGCATAAACCCCTTTGGTAGGAGAAAATACATTATCTCTACTATCATAATCTACCATTAATGATAATTCACTCAATGTAGACTCAAAACTCTTGCCACTAAAAGCAGGAATATCAATAGGGAATTGTAGGGTATTGGTTCCTCCATAATAGAAATATCTTGAGCCTAGAAAAAAATTAGATTCTTTAATGCGAAACTTAATTTGCTGAATTAATATCCACGTATCTAGGTTCATTTCCACAGGTTTAGGCAAAATATTATTAGGACCATAATAGTTGTAGTTGATATAGCCTTTACCCAATACTCCCATATACCTAATATGGTCTTCTTTCCAAAAGCCAGCATGAAATACTCCAGCCATCCAAGTACCATTATCTGTCAATCCTCCAAAACCGCCAGATATATCTGGAATATTTCCTTTCTCCATGATAGAACCATGAAAATACCCTAGCCCTAATCCTCCTCCATACCCTATTGCAGGTTCTGTAATTACCATAGGAACTGGCATCACCCCTTTCTTTTCGGTAAGAAACCTGCTCATATCAAAAGCATTATCTAACGAATCTTTGAACAAACCTTCTTTATTATCCTGCGCGAAACAAAAAAGGTTATGCAATACTAGAATTAATACTAATAGGGTTATTTTCATTTTTTTTCAAATAGGTTATATATTAATATTA
>NZ_LXYE02000037.1 GCF_001659685.2 Labilibacter marinus | reverse complement strand
AAAGAACTACGGTTCATGACTGAAATTATTTAAACTCACCCTTTCTCGTTCCTCAAAAGGATTCAAACAGAAAATAATTTTTAAGCGTCATTTCTACCTTGTTTTTTGACTCAACTGCTGAGACCGACGCTAAATAAGACTTTCAGAACATTAAAACAATCGTTTAGAGCGCTATTGGTTACATATAATAAGATACCTCTAAAAATGTATCTTTTTTACCATCTCCTAATTCATCGGAGTTAAACTCTTTTACCACTCCGCCTAAAACCACCTTACTTTCTGGAAGCTTAGTTTCTTGTTTTGTGTGTGCCACAATACAATGTGCAGTTTTTGTATCATCCCATAGTTCATAAATATCATATTCCTCCATGATTGGTACCATCATAAATGTAGTTACATCTCCACTTGTGATAGGGAACATTACAAAACCACTAAATTCAGTTTTCGAATCTATTAGTGTTGGAATTCCGGACATGATTGTACTCTGAGCTATTTCACTTTTACTTTCCACTTCTGTTGGTAATAAGTAATTAGATTTATATTTGAGATAGCTTTTATGAAGTTTTGAATCTAGTTTAAAAATAATATCTGCTTTATCCGTCTGACTTAATTTAAGTAAAGACATCTCTAAAAATAGAATCAGATGCTGCTTATCATTAAATATGCCACCTACTTTACCCAGTTCTGCCTGATTAATTTGTCCGTCATTAGCCTTGGTAAATAGGTTATAAAACCTACCTCCATTATCCAAGTTATGCAATGCTTCTTCTAAATTATGATATGGTTCTATTTTTTTCATTATTAAATCTTTTTAATGCAAAAGCATACTTAATATGCTCTCCTTGAATCATAAAACAATATAATGCTTTTCACGAATTATTATGCTGTGTGACTTCTATATATGATAAGATTGTCTAATGTATTCGTAAATAAATCCAAAGGATTTTGACATTCTTTCATGATATTTGCATTAATTGTAAATAAAATCATCCATACTCATTTTTAATATGAAACAAATCCTTATCATATCATTTGCACTCTTCTTCCTTATAGGCTGTAATAAAGAGCAAAAACTCGATAATAAAGCAAAACATCAGCAAAGACTCCAAGAGTTTGTTGATATGCGCTTTGGAATGTTTATATGTTACAACATTATGTCGTATGGTGCTAAATGGGGAGAAGCAAACTATCCAATTGATTCTTTTAATCCGCAAGATTTAGATTGCGCCCAATGGGCAGATGCTGCTGTCTCTGCAGGTATGAAATTTGGTTTACTAACAACCAAACATCACGAAGGTTTTTGTTTGTGGGATAGTCAGTATACAGAATATGACGTGGCTTCAACTCCATACAAAAAGGACATTGTAAAACAATATGTAGATGCATTTAGGGATAAGGGGTTAGAACCAGGATTATATTATTCAATTTGGGACTCTAGTAATAATATTGATAAAGGCCAGATCGATGATAAGGCAATTAAATTTATAAAGGGTCAGCTAACTGAATTATTAACGAATTATGGTAAAATTAAATACTTGGTTTTTGATGGTTGGTTTTGGCGATTTGGGCATAACAAAGTTCCTTTTAACGAAATAAGAGATCATGTTCGTAAACTTCAACCAGATTGCTTAATTACAGATCACACGCATATGCAATCTACGTTTCATGTAGATATTCCATATTTTGAGGGACCATTTGGCGCTTTTCCTAAAGAGACCAACTCAATGGCTTCTGCGTTGGGACATTGCAGTGTAAAAGGGAATGGTTGGTTTTGGAGCGATAAAACACCCCATGGCTTAATAAAAGGAGAGTCGGCTGCTACTATAAGTAATAAACTAAAGATGCTTGAAAGTAGATATTGTAATTTCCTTTTGAATTGCATGCCTAATCGAGATGGTTTATTAGATACATTATATATTGATTTATTAGAGGAAATTGGAACCTCGTGGAGCCCCAATTCCTCTCGACCAATACTTCCTCAACAAGTACCTCCGGTTATATATGAAGTTCGTCCGGTTGCAGCCATAGCTACAAGTGGTGAAGCCGAGCATGCTTTTGACGCTTCTAAAATTGCAGGAAAGAACTATTACGACTGGCTACCAACCAATGATGGTATTCAGTCCATCACTTTTGACTTAGGAAAAGTGTATAACGGTATTGAGTTAATGCAAATTACACAAAACCATCGATGTAAACCAGCTCCAGAAACAAGTTTAATAGATGGCAACATTAAGCATTGTAAACTATACGGAAGTACAAATGGAGATTCATTTAAACTTATTTCGGAAGAGAAATGGAAAGCAGATGGTGACATGAAAAGCATAGAATTTAACAGTTCAAATATCCGTTATTTAAAACTTGAAATTTTGGATTATGAAGGTAAAAATGCTATTGTAAATGAAATAATTATTGGTGCGCACTCAGAAATACCGACAGTTCGATAAACAGACTTATGACTTTGCAGTTTATAATACCTTGCTGTGACTAAAAAAAAAGAGGCTGAATCAGTTTATTCTGAGACAGCCTCTTTTTTTATGCTTATAAATTATATTTAATACTCAAGATATCCTTCGCATATTTTCTGTATCGCCCATTTATCTTCAATGGCGATTAATTGTTTTACCAAAATTTTCTTCCACTCTTCAACCAGTTCCAAATTCATTTGGTCTCCTTTAATTTTATGCAGCTGATATGGATCTTTTACATTATCGTAATAAAAGGCTTCTTTAAAATCAACGCCGTTAGAGGTTTTAACTACAAAAGTATAATCTCCTAAATATAATCCTCGTTGATTATAATCGAAATATAAAACTGCATTGGGTCTTTGGGTAATATTACTTTCAGGATCTTTAATAATACTTGCAAAATTAGTCCCTTGTACTGTTGCTGGAATAATATCCTCCAATCCTACTAAAGCTAATAGTGTAGGCATTACATCCGGAACACTTAATATTAAATCCTCTACTCTATGGTTTAATTCTTTACCCCACTTTAAAATAAAAGGTATATTAAAAGCTTCCGATTCAGGGTAAGGTTTACCTTTATGTCCGTGGCTCCCTAACATTTCACCATGGTCAGAACTAAAAACGATAATGGTATTATCGGCTACTCCCATTTTTTCTAGTTTATCCAAAACAAGTCCTATGTAGTAATCTACCGCACTTACATTGGCGAAATAATAAGGAGCGTATTCCCCCACTTCCTTATCAGCATTACCTCTTAAAAGTAAATCGTCAATCTCTATATTTCCTTGATTGGTATATTGAGGAAAGAACTTCATATCAGTACTTTCTTCATCCCATGGATTATGCGGTGGGTTTAATGACCAGGTAACAAAAAATGGTTTATCCATATCGCGCTGCCCATGTGTGTTATCTAGATAATTCAATAGCGCCTCTGACTCAAACTCGGCACTAAACCGTTTGGGTTGATATAATTCACCTTCTTTAAAACCTTCAATGGCTTTAGGGTCGTTAGAGTAACAAAGCGGATCTTTGTGTGTATCCCGCAAGGTTTGAAAGAAATATTTATAACCCAAGCGTGGTCCACCAGGAGGCACGTAGGTATCATATCTGTTGATGTAATGACCTCCAGGAGCTTCTGTTGTACCGTGATAAGTTCCTTTTTCATCAAACATAGGAACGGTCTTTTGCCAATGACATTTTCCAAAATAAGCTGTTTCATAGCCACCTTGGGTAAAAACATTAGCTATTGCTTTACCATCTACCTTGATACCTACTTCTCTATCTTTACGACAATTAGCTGTTAATCCATTTTTTGTTGGATACTGCCCCGAAAGTAACATACCTCTATATGGACTACAAAGCGGAAAATTACTCATGGCTCTACTAAATACAACACCATCGTTGGCTAATTTATCCAACGCTGGTGTATTAACCGGATCTGGTTTACCATGAATATATTTGGCATTATCTCCTTGAGACCAAAAACCTAAACTGAACTGACGATATTGGTCTGGAAAAATAATAATAACATTAGGTTTTTCTTCCTGTTTGGCTTCCCCCTTCTTTATATTTGTGCATGAAAATATCATGATAGTAGAAAGTAGAAGTAACCCGTATCTTTTTAAATATTGCATGTGATTGTAATTTATTGAAACATTCGATTCAAAAATAGCCTAATTATAAGTTTCAACAGGTGCATTTTTGTACACAAAATGAATAGAATTGTACTTAGTCTTCTTTCAAACTTATTTGGGTAATTTTATACCATTCACGGGTAATTTTTGCACTCTTCATTCTGTGTACTTATCGTATTTTTCAATCTTTCATTTCTAAAAATTTAAACTTGATAAAATCAAAATGAAGTCGAAGCTATTACCATTATTATTATATATTTTGTGTGGTACATTAATACAAAGTATCGCGCAAAATACAAATCCTATTAGCTTTAATAACGATTGGTTATTTACGCTTTCCGATTCGCCAGAATATAGTTTAACGACATACGACCCTAGTTATTGGAGAAAGCTAGATTTACCTCACGATTGGAGTATTGAATCTGATTTTTCTGAAGAGTTAGAAGGGTGTACAGCATTTATGCCAGGAGGAATTGGTTGGTATTCAAAGTTATTTAATACGGAGATTACTAAAAATCAGAAATGTTATATCATTTTTGATGGTGTTTATAATAATGCTGAATTCTGGTTAAATGGAATGCGCATTGGAAATCATCCATATGGGTATGCTCCTATTTATTATGATTTAACCGATTTATTGGCTCCTCAAGGGCAAGAAAACAGACTTTCTGTACGTGTTGATCATAGCCGCTATGCCGATTCAAGATGGTATACTGGTTCCGGTATATATCGCAATGTTCAAATGCTCATAGTTGATAAATTGCATATTCCGGTATGGGGAACATTTGTTACTACTCCAGAAGTTACCCAAGAAAGAGCCCGGGTAAATATTAAGGTTCAACTAAAAAATGATTATAGCAGCTCAAAAGAAGGACATCTTGTAACCACGATTTTAAATAATGATGGAGAAAAAGTAACTGAGCAAACCACAACAATATCATTAGGAGCATTAAAAAATGATATTTTCAATCAAGACATTGAGCTTAAAAATCCCATTCTCTGGGATGTGGATTCTCCCCAAATGTATATGGCTCAAACAAGCATCGTTGTTGATGGAAAAGTTATAGAAGAACGAAATACTCGTTTTGGAATTAGAACTATATATTTTGATAAGGACAAAGGTTTCTTTTTAAATGGAAAGAACATGAAGATTAAAGGTGTTTGTTTGCACCATGATGCTGGATTGGTTGGAACTGCCGTACCTAAAGATGTGTGGAAGCGACGTTTAGCATTACTAAAAGAAGGTGGTTGTAATGCCATCCGTTGTTCTCACAACCCTGCTTCAGACGAATTTTTGGACCTATGCGATGAAATGGGTTTTCTAGTCCAAAATGAGTTTTACGATGAGTGGGATTTACCCAAAGACAAGCGTTTTAACATGCAAGACAAAGAGGTGGATTACATTACTCGTGGTCATTCTGAGCATTTTCAACTATGGGCCGAAGAGGATTTAAAGAACACCATGTTATCAAGTCGTAACCATCCCTCTATTTTTCAATGGAGTATTGGTAACGAAATAGAGTGGACCTACGCAGGAAATAGAGGAGCAACAGGTATTTTTAAAGAAAGTGATAAGGATAATAAAATGGATTGGACTCTTTGGCGCACAGAGGTACCTCCACATACTCCACAAGAAGTTCGTGATTATTGGAAGAATTTTCCAGAACAAACATTTAACATTGGAACCACAGCTAAAAAGCTAGCAGATTGGACGCGCGAGTTAGATACTACACGTTATATAACAGCTAATTGTATTTTGCCTACTTCAAGCTTTGAAACTGGGTATACCGATGTTTTAGACATTGTTGGTTATAGTTACAAACCACATAAATACGATTATTTCAAAAAAACATATCCAAATAAAATAATGATGGGTACCGAAAATGTACCTCGTTATTATGAGTGGAAGGCTGTTATGGAGAGAGATTATATTTCGGGGTTATTCCTTTGGACAGGTGTAGATTATATGGGCGAACGTAGAGCTAAACATTGGCCCGTAAAAGTTACACCGCAAGGACCATTGGATGTGGCAGGGTTTCCGCGTGGCTCTTTTTACATGTTTAAAGCTTTATGGCGCGATGATATTCCTGTTATCAGCATGTACACGCAAACAGCCAAAGAATCCATCTATAAGGTGGATAGCAACGGTAAAGTTGTAGAAAAAAAGAAAGATTACTGGAAACTGGCTCCTCGTGAGTGGCAACATGTAAATGCATACTGGAACTATAGTAAAGATGAAGCTACTATTGTAGAGGTATATTCAAATTGCGAGAAGGTTGAATTATTTCAGAATGGAAAGTCGCTAGGTACACAATACCTAAAAGATCAAGAAGACTACACTTACAAATGGGCTGTTAATTATAAGGATGGTAAAATAAATGCAAAAGGTGTAAAGGATGGTAAAAAGATATCCATATCCCTAGAAACAGTGGGAGAACCTATTGCCATTAAATTAACTCCAGATAGAACCAAAATGGCTGCTAACAATACTGATGTGGTTCATGTAGTTGCTCAACTGGTGGATAAAAAAGGTAGAGAAGTTAAAAATATAGATACCGAAATTACTTTTGAAATTACTGGAGAGCACCGTTTTTTAGGTACTGATTGTGGTAATACTGCCAAACTTAAAAGCTTTAAGAGCAAAACGGTTTATACCGAATATGGTAAATGTTTATTAGCTGTGCAAGCCACTAAAAAAGCCTCTAATATCAGGATTACAGCTCGTAATAGTGATGGAAATCTAATTTCTAAAGATATAGTTGTAAGCATTGATGCTAAATAATATGAAGATGTATAAAATAATATCCATTATAACATTATTCTTGGCATGTTTGTCATACGCCAAGGCTCAAATTAACCCATTATCTGATCCTGACAACAATGCGGGTTGGAAAATAAATTCAATAGTTAGTGATGAATTTAATGCCAAAGAATTAGACGAGGAAAGGTGGTATATAGTGGGTAAATTCAAGGACGGTAAACCGTTTTATAAACATCCCGATAAACCCAAAAAGAAAGTATGGACAGGTAGAGCTCCCTCTCAGTTTTCGGGATGTAATTATCGTTTAGAGGATGGTATGTTAAAGTTGGAAGTGCGTTGGGAGCCTGATTTTCCGTTTAGTGAAGAAATAAGAGTTCCTGTATTTGGTGATCCTTTACCTTACGAGAATATTACAACAGCGTGTATTATTGGGCGTAAAGCTTTTAAATATGGATATATAGAAATTAGAAGCAAAGCGGCTGATGCCGAAGTTACCAGTGCCTTTTGGTCGATGGGTGAAAAACTAGAGTTTGATTTTTTTGAGATGTATGGCGATGGAAGAGCAAAAGGGAAAGAACATTTAGATTCTGAACTATGGTGGTCTATTCGTGATTGGGAACATTTAAAGGGAAAACCTTCTTATACAGAGCGCAAACAAATGGGATTTAGAGGAGCTGACGATTTTCATGTTTATGGTATTGCATGGAGTGAAAATGGTATTAAATATTATATTGATGGTAAACTCTTTTCTTCGGTTACTGCTGAAGAAGCTACGCAATGGGCTAAAGAAAATAGAGAAGTACCAGAGAATTATAATGGCTATGTGGCTACCAAACCCATTAATATATGGTTAGATAATGAAGTATTTCCTTGGCATGGCATTCCTAAAAGCAAAGAAGACTTGACACTTAATGGCACTCCAGAACAAAAAAAAGGAGGGTACATGGATTTTGAAATTGACTACGTAAGAGTTTGGCAAAAGGAATAATCTATTAAAGTCATATTTTTCAATTAATAGAAGTTAATGTGATAGGTTTGTGAATGTTTTATAGTTAATAATCTTCCTTTAAATAACTCAAAATTTACCTAGTGTAGTTTTTGAGCGTTCGTAAGCCCATCGCGGATATAAGTAACATCCCCAACACTATACGTATTACATTTGCGAATTAATATCTTCAAGTATAAAAGATAAATCCAAACAGACAATTTCTCAATGAGGAAGTGCCTGTTTGGATGAATTATGATGCTAAAAATGAAAAAACAAATTTCAGTTATACGATATATTTACAGTTTTCTCCTATTTCCTTTACCAAGAAAAAGTCTCAATTTTTTCATCTTTGTTTTTAATATTTTCTAAGGCTCCATTTACAACATTTAAAAAACTGACTTTATTGCTTGGAAACTGACCTTTTAAAGAAACCTCATTATTACCATGATCTCCCCAATAGAAAGTGTCAAATTTTAGGTTTTCTAATAAGTATTTTTCTTCTTCCAATACCTGTTGTTTTGTAGGTAATGTGAACTCACCTCTTTCTACCTGAGCTTCCAACTCGGTACCTGGTTGTATAGCCAGAGCCATTGGAGCTAACTCTTCTGGCTGAAGAATATTCAACAGTTTAGTCGTTTCAATAGCGTGCTCTTTGGAGCGTTCCTTGCCTCCAAGACCCCAGATAATAGAAACTAAAACTCTAATTCCAGCTTCCTTGGCTTTGGCCGCTCCTTCTATTGCTTCTTCTGGAGTCATCATTTTTTTAACATCATCAAGAATTTTAGCATCTCCAGATTCGAGACCCACATATGCCATCGTTAAACCGGCTTGTTTAATCTGTTTTAGCTCGTCTACTGTTTTTCTTTTAAAATCATTGTATTGACTATACAACGAGATCTTTTTGCTATTCGGAAATACTTCTTTGATTTTGCGTAGAACGTTTACAATGAAATCTGTTTTCATCACCATCACATTTCCATCAATCAAAAAAAACTCTTCGATGTTAGCACCATAAAGTTGCTTAGCCTCTTCAATATCATCATATATATCTTCTAATTTGCGAACACCAAATTTTTTATCGCTAAACATATCGCAAAAAGTACACGAATTATTAGAACAACCTATAGTTGTTTGAATCAGCAAACTATTTGCCTCCATCCAAGGGCGGTATATTTTTCCTTCGTAATGCATATTTAATTTCCTTTCTTTTAATTTACACCTACAAAAATACGCTTGTAGCTTGGCTTTGATCAGGTATAAAGCAAAGTACTTTTAGTAAAAAACGAGGTTTAATGTAGTCCTATACTAGTCTTCTTTTATTGCACAAAAAAGGAGTACCCTTTAAAGAGATACTCCCATATAAAATAAACCACCTCGTGGCAAGCCCATAAGCATAAATCTGAATACTAACTGTATTAACGAGGTATTAAACCTTTTGGCGACGCCAATAAATAAAAGCTATCGCTTAAAATACCTTTTTTGTCTTTCTTGTTTGAACCTTTCGTAAGTGGATTAGTTTTCAACTACCACTTTTCCAATAGCTTGTCCACTTTTTAAATGGGCATGAGCCTCTCCCACTTGCTCAAGAGAAAACTTCTTCTCGTCAACCACAGGTGTTAATTTTCCTGCTTCAATAATTTCTGCTACTTTACTAAGAATCTCACCATGCACAGCTCTATTAAAATCGTATAACATTGGTATTAACATAAATACTACATGTACAGACAGACCTCTAAAATGTGCCATGGTTAAATCTACTGGACTTAAGGCAACTGTAGTAGCAACATTTCCATTCAATGCTGTTGCATTAAATGAGTTCACTAGGTTTTCATTACCAACAGAATCCATAACCACATCAAAACCTGCACCTCCAGTGTATTTCGCTACATAATCTTCTACTTTTTCTGACTTGTAGTCAATAGCGGTTGCTCCTAACTTTTTAATTAATGCTAATTTATTTTCACTACCATCAGTAGCATACACATCTGTTCCGAAATATTTTGCCAGCTGAATAGCTACATGACCAACACCACCAGAGCCTCCTTGTACCAATACTTTTTGTCCCTCTGTTATACCTGCGCGAGTTAAACCTTCATAGGCAGTAATGGCAACCAATGGTAAAGCAGCTGCTTCTCTCATGCTTATGTTTTTAGGCTTATGCGCCATCAATCTGCTGTCTGCTACAATAAATTCAGTTAATGTACCAGGTAATTCACCTAATCCACCAGCGCATCCGTAAACTTCATCACCAATCGCATAACCTTTTACATCATCTGCTACTTCTTCAACGACACCTGCGAAATCCATTCCTAAAAGTGCTGGAGCATCAGGAGATAATGGTAGATTTTTACCCATTTGTACAATCATAGTGTCAATGGTGTTTACACTAGAGGCTGCAATCTTCACTAAAACATGACCGTTTTTAATAGTTGGCTTCTCAATTTCTGCTACTTCAAATTTAGCATTCTCGCCATATTCATTAATTACTAATGCTTTCATTATATTATTTTTTTAAGTTATAAGTTATCCTTGCATATTTACATTACAAATGTATCGGTATCTATAACTGTGCTCAAGTAAGAAAAATGGTTTTTGTTGTAAAAAACAAGGTTTAACAAGTAAGTATATGACGAAGATTATGGAAAGATATTAGGACATAAGCTTTTGTCTTAGTGGAATTTAGACAACACTTCATCTCCTAATTTATCTAGAGTATGGCTTATATCAGTTTTATTAAAACGAAGATTAAAAGCCAGATGATTAACTCCAATTTCTTGTAATTGGAATAAATAATCTACCAAATATTTAGACCCAATTTTAAAACCTAAATGTATTGGTTCAGGTTTAAAACCTGAATCGGATTGCAAGTCAACATAGAGAGGTTGCATGAATGGCTTACTGGCTTTACTCCCACCAGAAATTAAATCTCTCCAATCTTTTATTGTTTGCCGTTGGCTGTATGCATCCTTTGGGTATGACATCCATCCGTCTGAATTTTCAGCATTCCATTCCAAGGATTGTTGGCTATGTCCAGTGACTAGTAAGGGAATCTTTTTGCCTAAAGGTTTAGGTAGGATATCCAAAGAAGCGTTTAAATTTCCGTAATGCCTTGTTTCAAGTTTTGGAAAGTCCTTTTGTGCGTTCCTAATTAAATTAAATGCTTCACGAAATCGCTCTCCTCTTTCTTCATATTTGATATTCATTGCCGGATACTCCTCCATCCTATCACCTGATGCTACACCTAAAATTAATCTACCATTAGACAATTGATCAATGGTAGCTGCGGACTTAGCTACATGAACAGGATGATGTAACGGTAGAGCAATACTAGCAGTTCCCAATGCAATATTAGTTGTTTGTGCAGCAAGATACCCAAGATAAACAAATGGGTCATACATCTGCCCCACATCACCAAACGAAGGAACATTAAAAGGAACGTCTCTTACCCATGCTGCTTTAAAACCTACAGCTTCAGCTAATTTCACTCTTTCTAAATGCTGTTGCATTGTAGGGGTGGCACCATGTGCATAATTCTCAATAGGAATAACAAGCCCCAGGCTTAATTTATGAGGTTTAAATACACTGTTGTAACCTTTATTAATTTCTTCAAACTTCATGTGTTATAAACTTATGGAGAGAATAAAAGTTGAGGGGATTAATGGTAAACTTTCATCACCCCCTCTAACAATACTCAATCTTTATTTAATTTCTTGCAAGTCCATTAGCATGTTTTCCCAATTCTTTTGATTACCATGGTCGAATTGTGCACCATTTTCATCGGCAATTGTAAAACGTTTGATGGCAGGCGTTTTGCTAGTAGCCTGAAATAACTGATAAGCTTCTTCTTTTAAAGCATCCGCAATGGGTAAATCAATAGATGCATAAACTGCGCGCTTACAAGCCTCAATCGATTCTGCAGGGAATTTAGAAATACGCTCTGCTAAAGCATCTACATACGGTCCTATTTCATCTGCGTCAAGCGCTTTGTTTACCGTTCCAAATTTTTCAGCTTCGTCAGCATCCCAATCTCTTGCACCTAAAATAATTTCAAGTGCTTTTCCTAAACCAACCTGACGAGCCATACGAGAAGCACCTCCACCACATGGTAGTATTCCCATACCTACTTCCATTTGCATGAATTTAGCTTTTCCACGAGCTGCAAAACGCATATCTAAAGCCAAAGCCATTTCATGACCACCACCTCGTGCAAAACCTTCAATTTTTGCAATTGTAGCTTGAGGTAGGTTGCTAATTCTTTCTAATACCGATTGTAAATCGAGTAACTTTACCTCTGATCTAGAAACAGCTTCTGTAGACATATCTCTCAATAGGTTTGTATCGTAGTGGCACACCCAATAATTAGGGTTAGATGATTGAAATACAACAACCTTAACGCTTCTGTCACGTTCTAATCTTAAAGCAAGACTGCTTAGGTCTGCTAACATCTCTTGTCCTTGTACATTTACAGGTCCGAAATTAATTGTAACCGTTAAAATGGCATCTTTCTGCTCTGCTGTAAATGTTTGAAAATTTTTGTAATCCATAGTATTAAAATTTATAGTGTTTATTGAATAATTCCTGCGAAAGTGTGATACTTAATTTTACCATTTTCTATGATATAAGTATCTGTACAAAACTGTACATCCAGTTTTTCATTTTTACCATGCCATACCAGATATACCACATGATTGTAGGTTTCTTGCTTGATGGTTTTAATCTCAAACCCATCCATTTTAGGAAGAAGCTCTTGGTAAAAGCTTTTAATTTGTTCTGCTCCTTTATAGGTACGTTCTGGTGTTGTAAAAACAGCATCCAAAGCATAATCATTAATTACTTTCTCTGGATCTAAAGTACTTACAGCTTTAATGTGGTTCTCAAAAACCTCTTGTGCACTTTTCATCATAAATGATTGTTTAAAGTTTATAATGCAAAAGTATAACACAGCTGTACCTTAAGTCAGGTAAGAAACAATGAGCTTTTAGTAAAAAATGAGGAATACGAATTATTCAATATAAAATGGACATTATCCAAGGAGGAAAAAGGGAATTACAGCACTGTGAGAGCTAATTTATTAGCGAATTATTATTTGTTTTTACTTTGTAGACGAAAAGCGCCTGCAGCAAGACCTTTGTAAGCAATAAAGGTTTTATCTAGATGACTACTATCGGTAAAACCTAACTCCATCGCTATTTCAGAAAGTGTTAGGTCAGTATAATTTAGGCGAGTTTCAGCTAACTTTACCTTGTAAGTTAAAATATATTTTTTGATACTAATACCCATTTGTTTATTAAAATACTGACCAACATAGTTGTCCGAAATATTAAATTGCTCTGCGATAGCTGTATTCGAAATCAAGTCAGCATCATAAATGTTAGTATGAATATAATTAACTATTTCTTGAATTTTTGAAGAAGCTGTTTTGATAGAAACGTAATTTACATTTCGTGAGATAATATGAAGAATAGAATGAAGTGTGTTTTTTAATATTAAATCACTTTTTAATTCCTGGTCATGATACTCAATACATATAATGTTAAACATAGCAAGGATATTATTCCTTTCTGCTTCTGATTTAAGTTCAATATTGGTATTTCGATTGGTGCTGTGTAAAATAGTTTCTATTTTTTTAAACCATTCTTTTCGTTGCTTATCATCATTATCCTCTGAAGAACCCGTAAAAAAACTATTTAAAAACTTAATGGTATTTACCGTGGTAGCTTGTTCTACATTAAAGGTATACTTATCATTAGGAACTAATATAAATAATTGATTATCGCTATAAGGAATGCTATGGCCGTTAACAATTAATTTACCATTACCCTTTTCAATGAACAAGATTTCGAAAAAACGTATGGCTGTATATGGGCAGTATTCAAATGAGGCTTGATTCTCAAAATGTTGAATAACTATATTTTCAAAAATTGTTCTTGGCATTTAGGCGCTGTTCTATTTCAATAATTATTTGCTTAACAAGCATTCAAATATAATACATTATAGCTACAATACTGAAAAATCAGAAACAAGCTTGCATATGTATTTGAGATGCTATTAAGAGCTACCTGCAAACCACAAGAAACAGCTAACATCAAGTATTAAAACAATAACAGCCCCATCAATCAAAACAATGGAGCTGTTATTTTATCAACTATTTAACACAACTTTTTTATATTTTCTCTATATATCAAACTTACCGGGCATACTTGCTAGGTGTTTCTTTAATTCGGCCTTTAATTCGTTTAAAACTTGCTGACTCGATGGGTCATTAAATAGATTATTTTGCTCTTTGGGATCTTCTTTTAGATTATACAGTTGATCCATGTCAAAATATCCCGGCAATTGACCATACGATGCATGCTCTGCTTGCTCTCCTCCTGGAACTAAAGAAAAATGACTGTAAGGAGCCATTGGATTATCTAGGTTTACTGTACCCATTTTCTTTTTAATACGTGGTGAATTGTATCCTTCCAACACTGTAGCGCGTTCTTCCTTAGTTCTGTTTTTAGCAAAAGCTGGATAACGTATGGCATAATATTTATAATCTCCTTTAATAATGGCGCGTGCATAACCGAGTTCAAAAAAGAAAGTACGTTCAGCATCTAAAGTCTCACCATCTAAAAGAGCCTTAAAACTTTGTCCATCAAATTGATTTTCCTCAACATTACCTCCGGCCATCTCAACAATAGTTGGGGCAAAATCAATGTTTTGTACTTTAGTATTACAAATATTCCCGCATTTAAAACCTTTACTTTGCCATACAATACTCGGACTCATTACTCCACCCTGATATAAGGTGCCTTTTGCTTTTTGTCCGTGATCGTTAAAAAAGAAAATAATGGTATTATCCAAAATATTACGGTCTTCTAACTTATGGATTAAAGCACCAAGAGCATCATCTAACCAAAGTAGGTTTTCTTTACCCTTCCCTTCTAATCCTTCTGCTTTTGTTCTCTCAGGAATAGTATGACGTACAGGCATTACATTGGGCGCTTTTTCCAGATAACCTTTAGCCGTTATTAAAGGATTGGCATTCCAAGATCGTTTAGGTTCTGTTGGAGCATGTGGTATAGTAGTAGCAAAATACAGGTAAAAGGGACGCTTATAATTTTTCTCAATAAAATTAACGCCAGCTTCTGCTATCCAATCTGTATTTTGCACCGCAAGCTCGCCTAAACCAACAAAATTAGGGTTATCATGGTAAATACCATCCGCATAATCAAAACCGTTATCTAATATAGCCTGAACAGTAAGATTATAATTCGACTCCAGTTTCTCAACAATCTCAGGCGCTTTAGCATCTGCCCAATAATCAGGAAAATGATATAAGGTTCCCGCTTCAATAGCATGATTTTTACCCACCATACCTGTGGTATAACCAAGCTCTTTAAGATAATGCGGCAAGGCTTTATTTCCGTTTGTAATAAAAGTATTCCAATGGATAACCGTTTGCCCTTCCTGTTCTTTGGTAAATGATGTAAAAGCTTTATTGGTGGCTTTGCTGGCGTAATTACCTGTTAAGCAATTATAACGACTAGGTGTACAGACCGGCGATGCAACCAATTGGTTTTTCATTAGGGTTCCTTCTGCAACTAACCGATCCATATTGGGGGTTAAGTTTTTTCCTTTACCTTCTGGCAAGCAATTAAACATTTCGGGATACATATCATCTGCAATAAAAAAGATGATATTAGGTCGCTTTGCTGTATCAGACTCTTTATTGCTCTTTGTGCTTTTTCCTGAGCAACTGATGATGAGTAAAGCTATGACCGTGGTTGAAAAGAGTTTTTGAAATTTCATTCTCATGATTATTTTAAGCCTTTATTTTGTAATTTCTATAAAGTGTTGATCTAATTTTTCTGAGTCTTTATACTTAACTCTAAGGTCTTCCAGTTTAGCTTTTAATTCCTTTACAGTTTCCTGATAGTTTGAATCTTCGTAAACATTATTCATTTCCTGTGGATCTTTTTTTCTGTTGTATAATTCCCATTCGTTCACATCGTAGTAAAAATGAACAAGCTTATACTCTTTTGTTACTATACCATAATGCCTTTTTACCATATGTACCGAAGGGTATTCGTAATAATGATAATACACCGCATCTCTTGTCCACTTTTCATCTTCTCCTTTTAATAAAGGCATCAGGCTCTCGCCTTGCATATCGCTTGGTGCAGATATTTGAGCGGCTTCTAAAAAGGTTTGAGCAAAATCTAGATTCTGAACCATTTCATCACAACTTGTTCCTGGTTTTATCTGCTTAGGCCAGCGAATAAGCAATGGAGTTTTAAATGATTCATCGTATATAAAACGCTTGTCGAACCAACCATGCTCCCCTAAATAAAAGCCCTGATCTGAGGTATATACAACGATAGTATTTTTATCTAATCCGCTTTCTTTCAAATAATCTAACACTCTACCAACATTATCATCTACAGAGGAAATGCAAGCCAAATAATCCTGCATATAACGCTGATACTTCCAACGCATTTTATCTTCCATACTCAGTTTCATCCAATTATTCTTAAACCATGTATTGATAGAATCAATGACTGGATCATACAAGGATTTTTGCTGGGCATTTGCTCTATTATATGGACCATAAAAACCTTCTCCCCATTCAACAGGTGGAACGTAAGGTGTAATTTCACCCATTTCATTTATCGTTTCAGGTCTTATTTTAGAATCATGACCATATTTCATGTGGGTTAATAGGTTCATTTCAGCTGTTTTTGCGGCGGTTCCTCTGTTGGTATAATCATCGAATAAACTAACCGGTTCAGGAAAGTTTTTAGCGGCGAATTCTTTAAACTTATGAGGGCTGGGCCACCATGGACGATGTGGTGCTTTATGCATATACATCATCATAAATGGCTTGGTTTTATTGCGCTTTTTATTTAGCCAATTTAAAGTTAAATCCGTAATTATATCGCTTACATATCCTACAATTGTGGTATCGCCTTTGGGGGTATTAAAATTAGGATTAATATAATTTCCCTGGTCAGGCAGAATCATAAAATCATCCACTCCTTTAGGATTATTGCCAAAATGCAATTTACCATACATGGCCGTTTCGTAACCTGCTTGCTGAAATAATTGAGGAAAGGTGACTTGTGTTGTATCAAAGGGTTGGATATTGTTTATTTTACCATTGATATGGGTATGCTTTCCTGTTAAAATGGTAGCTCGAGAAGGTGCACAAATGGAGTTTGTTACGCAAGCATTGGTAAACAGCATCCCTTCATGGGCAATTCGATCGATATTTGGTGTTTCAATTAAGTGATTACTATAGGCGCTAATGGCTTGGTAAGCATGATCATCTGACATAATAAAAAGGATATTAGGTCTTTGATCTTTTGTGTTTAGACTTTGTTTACAAGCTATAGCAGTAATTACCCATAAAAGTAATACTGTAAAAAAACTCTTTCTATGTACCATATTCTGTTCAATATATTATTCATCACAATATTAAGCGCTTATTGCTTTATTGATATGTATAAAATGTTTACAGAATGGGATTATTTGTTTCTAATGAACGTTTTTGATGAGTGAAAAACGTGCTGATACAGTAATTAAAGAGCTACCTACATTTAGTTGGATTATAGCTTGCTCAAAAAATTACTCAAATTATCTTCTCTATTCAAATTCATTTTTTTACGAATACGAGAACGCGCCATGTGCACACTATTTACAGAGATGCCTAGTAAATGTGACATCTCCTTACTGTCGAAATTTAGTTTTACCAATGCGCAATGTTTTAAATCTGTTGGTGTTAAATCTGGGTATTGTTCCAATAAATTTTGGTAAAACTTATCATTGGTTTGTGTAAATCTCAAATTAAAATCGTCCCATATTTTTTTATTGCTCTGTTTATATTTTCGTTGCAGTTTTTTATAAGTTTCGGGCGATTTTGCCATAACAGTTTCTAGTAATTCCTTAACGGCCTGCTCTTTTTCAATAATCTGCAGCGCATTAGCAGTAAGTTCTTTGTTTTTAATATCTAAAATGACTTCGCTTTTTTCCTCATTCAACTGTTTTTCGTAGGCAATCTGTTTCATTTTGGCATTTAAACGAATGGCAACAAGTGCCGCAATAGCAAGCAACAGCAGTAAACCAAGCAATAATTGTAATCTGAACCTAGCTTGATTGCTAATATTTAAAAGTTGATTATTAGTTTTTAGCTCCTGTTCTTTGCGAAGCAAATCTTCCTTGTATCTATTTTTTATTTCGAACAAGACTTTATTCTGCTTACTTTGGGTATTAAACAAACTATCGGATAATTGTTTAGCAGCTTTTAAATAGATATAAGCCTTTTTGTTATAGTTGGTTTTGGCGTATTCAAACGCTAATTGTTCTAAAACCAAAGGCTTTAGTTTAAGGTTATTTTGTAAAGAGTCAATGGCAGTTAAGGACTTATTATAATAGTAAATAGCGCTATCTGGCTGGTTTGTTTTAGATTTTAATTTTCCCATAAAATAATTCACCGAAGTTTGAAAACCATTCCCTCTTTCCTCTAAAAAAGGAATTACTCCCTGTAAATAATGCTGAGCTTTATAATAGTTATGCTGCTCTAAATAAACCTGACCATAAATACCATCCACAAAGTGCAATCGCGTATTCGTATTGTCGCTATAATAACACGAATCTAAATATTGAATAGCGGTGTTATACTCTTGCATGGCCACTAATTGTACCGCTACATCTAAATAGCATGAGGTCAATCTGCCTTTAATAGTTGAATCGTTTTGAGCATATTGCTTTGCTATTTGCAAGCCCTGTTTGCTATGGTGCAAAGCAATACTGTCTTTGCCATAAACCTGATATAGAATACCCAGCATCTGATGAATTTCGAGTAAAGGTAATTTGTTGGCAATTTCATTGGCTTTAGGCAGAGCATCCCACAGCAAATCAAAGGCCTCGTTAAACTTAGCTTGTCTATGTTCAATATCAGATAAATGAGCAATGCAATTTAAATGATTTACAGTATCTCCTTTTAATAAAAAATAAGCAGCGCCATCCTTAAAATAGTTATACGCTTGTTCTGTTTCTTCTTGTGCCATTTTGTAACGCTCCCAGCTGAAACGGTTTAATGCATATAAAGAATCAATCGGCTCCTGAGAATATGTACCCTTGAGATTTAGAAAAAACACAAGCAGCAATATCAGCTTTAATAAAAGAGATTTAACATAATGCATACATCTTCATTTAATTCTTTCACAAGGTACGTAAAATGCGTCCTAAATATAGTTTATGTTGGAACTGATAAGTTGAAAATATAGTTATCATATAGTCTTAATTTAGTTGAAATCAATAACAGTATGTAATTTTGAAACATTGTTATTCAATACTTTACACAAACACATTCAGCGTAAGTAAATGTAAAAACTTTAACAAGCACTTACATGATAACTATAGTAGCAATGTTTGTCATATATAGTTCTAATTACAACAAATAATTAAGCATGAAAAAAAAATTATGGAAAGGTTTTATACTATGTTTTACCCTTATTAGTTTTTCCTTAGCGGGACAAAATAAAAGCAAACAAAACATCAGCGAAACCAAGTTGAAAAAAGAAAATGTCCATCAAAAGGTTTACAAAGAAGAATGGCCATCCATAGCTCGTCATACAACTCCCGAATGGTTTAGAGATGCCAAGTTTGGTATTTACACCCATTTTGGCCCAGCTGTTTTGGCAACACAACATAAAACTACCGAATGGTGGGGATGGGCTATGTATAATACCAAAGCAAAATATTGGACAAACGCGATTCGTCCAGATTCACCAGATACAACGCGTAATTTTAAATTGCATCAAGAGCTTTTTGGTAACCAAAATGAATACGGTTATAAGGATTTGATTATGGATTTTCAGCCTGATAAGTTTGATGCAGAAGAATGGGCTGACATATTTTACAAAGCTGGAGCTAAATTTTCGGGGCCTATGGGATGTCATCACGATAATTTTATGTTGTGGGATTCGGAAGTTACTCGTTGGAATATGAAACGAACTGCAGGTATTGATGTTGTGGGTGAACTTGAACAAGCCATACGAGCAAAAGACATGAAATACCTAATTACATTTCACCATGCCTTTTCGTGGTGGTTTTTTACTGAATCGCATAAGTATGACGGCGCAAATCCAGAATACTACGATTTGTATTGTAAACCACATACTTTTTCGAATGACCCCGATAGTTTTGGTGAATATCCAGATGCTGAATACGAAGATTTATGGTTTCGTAAATTAGAAGAAGCAGCGATGAAATACAAACCGGATTTATTCTGGTTTGATATGGGGCTAGAGTTGCTTAGCGATGATATTCGCAAAAAAGCGTATGCTCGTATGCTCAATTTAGCAGAAGAAAATGGACAAGAAATTGGCATCTCTTACAAAACCAAATTTGATATTTGTATTCCTCCATCAGCAGGTATTCTGGATTTTGAAAAAGGCCGTTCACAAAGTGCACGTGAGGATGCTTGGCTCACTGACACCCCACTTGGCGGTTGGTTTTACAATGGACGTAAATCGCGTTCGTCCGAAGCCATTATCGAAATCCTTATTGACATTGTAAGTAAAAATGGTTGCTTGCTGCTAGATGTAAGTCCAAAACCAGATGGAACCATTCCCGACGACCAAAAAGAAACCTTATTGGGGATTGGAGAATGGTTAAAAATAAACGGTGAAGCAATTTACAATACACGCCCGTGGGTAATTGCCGAAGAAGGGCCGACTAAACTTGAAAAAGACGGTCATTTTAACGAAAACTGGGAAGCCATTTATACTGAGAAAGATATTCGATATACACAAAGTAAAGATAATAACACATTGTATGTAATAGTAATGGATGAGCCTACAACAAATACTGTAGTGGCTAAAAAACTAGGTGCTGGTTTCGAATATCTAACACGTAAAATTGAAAGTATAAGCCTTATTGGTTCTGATAAAAACATTGAATGGAAACAGAACGAAACCAACATGACATTCTCATTCCCTGATAATACAAATGGGAAACATGCATTCTGTTACAAAATTCAATTAAGTCCTTTATAATAGAAATAGGAAGAGCATATGATTATGCACAAAGGGGCACGATTATGCAAGTTAATGAGAGTTCCTGAATGTGTAGAAACTTTTGGCACTTTTTCTAATACAAAAATTTTAATCAGATGAAAAATCAAATCATATACTTATTTATGGTTGTATGTATATTTCAATTTGCAAATGTACATGCCCAAAACAAACTGGCTAAAAAGGAAAACGCCAGCGAAGTCGATCAAATTGAGCAAGCTAAGAAGGCAGGAAAAACATTTAAAGAAGAATGGCCTTCTATTGCCAAACATTCCGTTCCTGAATGGTTTCGAGATGCAAAGTTTGGTATTTTCACTTGCATTGGCCCGGCAACTTTAGCCACTCAGCATAAAACCACCGAATGGTATGGATGGGCTATGTACGACACCACCAGTGTATACTGGAATAATGCCCCAAGAGGCGAAGCTAAACCATCTGGCGAATTCATGAGACATAAAAGTCTTTTTGGCGGCGATCAAAATGAGGTTGGTTATAAAGACATCATCAAGCAATTTAACCCTACAAAATTTGACGCAGAAGAATGGGCCGACCTCTTTGATAAAGCCGGTGCTAAATTCATGGGACCTATTGGTGTATTCCACGATAATTATCTGAATTGGGATTCTGATGTAAGCCGTTGGAACAGTAAAGACATGGCGGAAGTTGATATTACGGGTGCGTTAGAAAAAGCCATCCGCAAGCGCGATATGAAATATCTGATTACTTACCACCATGCTTTTACTTGGTATTGGTATTACCATTCTTTTGCCTTTGACGGAGGCCTACCTGGAAATGAAGATTTGTATGGAAAAGTACACGGTTTTTCACCCGATGGCGATAGTTTTGAACCCTATCCTGATGCTGATTTCGAAGAACGTTGGTTTCAGATTTTAAAAGAATCGGCTGACAAATACTCTCCTGATTTATTTTGGTTTGATATGGGCTTAGAGTTGTTAAGCGATAATATCCGTAAAAAAGCATTTGCATATTTATTAAACGAAGCTGAGCTTAAAAAACAAGACATTGGTTTGTGTTACAAAGTAAAGTTCGACGTTTGCATTCCACCCCGTGCCGGTATCCTAGATTATGAAAAAGGACGTTCAACAGGTCTGCGTGCAGATCCTTGGTTGAGTGATACTCCATTGGGAGGCTGGTTTTATAATGGTCGTAAATCGCGTTCGCCCGAGGCTATTGTTGAAATTCTTTGCGACGTAGTTAGCAAAAATGGTTGTTTGCTACTTGATGTTAGTCCAAAGGCTGACGGAACTATTCCAGAAGATCAAAAAGAGACCTTATTGGGCATAGGCGAATGGTTGGATATGAATGGTGAAGCTATTTACAATACTCGTCCTTGGGTAATTGATGGAGAAGGCCCAACTACTTTAAAATCTGATGGGCATTTTAACGAAAATTGGGAAGCTATTTACACCGATAAGGACATACGATATACACGCAGTAAAGATGAAAATACACTTTATGTTATTGTTCTTGATCGTCCAACTGAAGGTAAGGTAACAGCAAAAATGTTATCTACAATCCTACCCTACTTCGATAAACAAATTGCTAATGTTAGTTTAATTGGTACGGATGAAACTATAAAATGGAAACGTGATGAGTATGGCGTAGAGTTATCCTTTCCCGATAATCACCCAGGAAAACATGCTTTCTGCTATAAAGTAGAATTAATAACAGAATAAGCAAAAGAGTCACGTACCCAAATTATCTTAGTTTGGTACGTGACTTTATTTTAACGTAATCAATTCTTTATTAACAAATTTACCTGAGAGCCACACTGATATCCGGATTTACTGGTATACATTGCATTTATTGTGTGCAAACCCAACTCCTGTATTTTCAAGACATAACCCTTTTGTACAGCACTTGATTCATAAATTTTATCAAAATCTACAAATAATTCAACTTTTGATATTTGATTTATATTATCTGCCGAAAAACTTAATTCTATTTCTTCATTAGGTTTGGCATTAATGGTAGTACCATATACACCACTATTTGTGCAAAAATTAAATGGCGCATGACTTATGCCTACTTGCGTAGCTAAGTTTTGTGATGGCATAAAAACTTTTATCTCTGGATTCTTTATCACTTCAATATCTTTATTTGTAGGTACCCTATGAACCAAAATATTCTTCATCCAGTTCATGGCTTTGTCAGTTTTACCCAGCGATTGCAACTGAATGGTTAAGGTTTGTTTACCTGCAGGCAAATGCAAAATATCCGATTTTAGCTTTTTGCGATGATTTATCTCAAAAGAAGTATGAGCCTTTTCTGTAAATAACTCCAATGTTCCTCCTAAATCCTTCTGATCAGCATCAATAAAAATATCGGCATAATAATCGCCTTCTTCTAATACATTAATTTGGTAACTTAAAGAATTGCCTGGCGTATCCCAATTGGTGAATTCAAAGCCTGATCCGTCATCTCTTTTTAAACTTCCTGTTTTGGATGAAATACCATCTAAATTAATAAAGGTAGCCCGTTCGTTCCAATCACCCACATTATAGGTGCAGCTTTTAAAAGCATGTGGCGAATCCAACATATCTTTATACCAAGCGGATAAAGTATCTTTTAATGTTTCTCTGATTTGAGGAAATTCATTGATCACATTATGCGCTTCTTTTTCATCTTTGCTTAAATCATACAACATATAATCAATTCCATCTCTTCCATTAAGTTTATGATTTAAACGGACTAATTTAAAGTTTTTATGGCGCACATACATTTCTCGTATCTCAGGCTTATCCATGTTTATTTTATCCGTTGAAATACGATACAAGTTGGTATTATCGAAGTAATAACGCTCGTCTAAATTACTTGTTTCTCCTAATAAAAGAGGATATAGACTTTGCCCATCAATAGGTAAATTTGTGTCAGGAATTTTAAAGCCACATAAATCAGCTAACGTAGGTAAAACATCAATTACGCCAGCAACAGTTTCAATCTGCTTTCCAACTTCTAACTGCCCTTTCCATCGAATATAACAAGGGGATTTAACTCCTCCCTCGTATATATTTGCTTTGGTACCTCTAAGCTCTTTTGCCCAACCTCTTATGCGTTCAGCCTTTTCTTCTGCGTTCATACGTCGTGTTGAATAGGTCAGATCAAAACCTGGTGAGCAACCATCATCTACCATAAACATGATAACCGTGTTTTCATCTAAACCTAATTCGGTAACTTTATTGGTGATGCGGCCTATGTTATTATCCAATACTTCAATCATGCCATATAAGCGAGCTACATGGTCGGTATACCCTTGCTTTTTATATTTTACAAATAAATCATCAGGGCAATTAAAAGGCTCATGAATAGATTGATATGGGATATAGCAAATGAAAGAGGTATCACGATTTTCTTCAATAAATTGAATGGCATTATCAGTAATTACATTGGTGATAGGTCCATCTACATTTACCAACTTATTGTTGATTAAAACATTCGTATTGTTATACTGATAAAGGTTAGATTCCAGCCCCACATCAAAGCCACGATTCCATGAGTGATACCCTACCGATTTTCCACTGTGCCACTTACCAAAAGCTCCAGTTACATAACCTGCATCTTTGGCTAAATCAGCAAAAGTTGTTTCATCTGTATGAATAAAATCTCGCCCCCAATGTACACCCCAAACACCAGTGCGTAAATGATATCTCCCCGTTAATAAAGATGCTCTGGTAGGTGCACAGGCTCCTGCACTCTGATAAAAGTTAGTAAAGCAAACTCCTTCCTCTGCTATTTTATCAATAGCCGGTGTTTTAATTTGCGTATTGCCTTCGTGGCTAATATCGGCATAGCCATAATCATCCACCAATATTAAAACCACATTGGGCTTATCGGGTTTCGAATCTGCTTGCTTACAGGAATGCATAGCAACAATAAATACAAAGGCTATAAATATTTTTAATTTCATAGGTTCAAATCTAGAATCGTGGTTATAAAAAGAGAATGAGTTTTACTGTCCGCTATACTCAAACCAATTAAAAAATGCTTTGGCTTTGCTTTCACTTGTTTGCTCCCAAAGCATTTTCTCATCATAAAATTTGCTTTACGGATTAGTAGCATTTAGTATAGCTTCTGCTATTTCAGGGTAAACCCATTGATTATTACTGCGGTTAATTAAGCCAAAATGACTTGTCACTCCGTTATCCCACCAAATAGGACAAATACCACGACTAATACATCCATTTGCATAATAGCCCGCATGCTCAACTCGTGCGGAAAAATTATTATGATTTAGGTTACCCCACTCGCCCATCACAACAGGAATACCTTTATCAATAAAGGCTTTTACCACCTTATCAAATTCAGCATCCATTTGAGCTTTTTCTTGAGCGGTTCCCCATTCTGTGTTATAATTATTTTCAGCTAAGGCAAACTTGTATGGAAAATAGCTATGTACGGCTGCAATTAAGTTTTTTGAAGAAGGAAAAACCAAGTCATCCATGGCCGCCTGAGATGTAGAAGCTGCATATGTTGAAATCATGATATAACGATCGGTATTATTACCTCCCGTATTACGAATAGCTGTTATCGCGGAATCATGAAATTGATTGATGCAATCTCTACCTTCCGCTGTTCCTCCGCTCCATTCCTCGGCAGAGCCTTTAAGACGTGTTTCATTGAGCGTTTCAAATATCAGGTGCTCATCATATGCTTTAAGCTGTTGTGCAATTTGAGCCCAAACCTTGGCCAACTGATCTTTAGCTCGATCTACTTCGGCATAGGTGGGAATAAGCCACTCTTCATCATGATGGATATTTACAATCACGTACATGTCATTATCCAGTCCGTAATTAACCACTTCCTCTACCCTATTTAAAAAGCTTTGTTCAATGGTATATTCAGGTGCTGCACCCATATTATATTGCCAGGTAATAGGAACCCTTAACGTTTTAAACCCTTTTGCTTTAACAGCATCAATGAGCGCTTTAGATGCTTCGGGATTTCCCCAATACGTTTTATCCGCATTTTTGGTATCCAAAGTATTACCTAAATTCCAGCCAACACCCATATCGGCAACAAACTTCATTCCATCGCCACTGGGCACATAAACTTCTTTAGTGGTAAATGATATCTTTATACTTTTTTCCAAGGGAACATCAAAAGTATTTATTACAGCTTCTGCAGGTATATTTATGGTGTAAGTAGTATTTGCTTCAAGTGTTTCTTCAAACACAAGCTTGGTAAAAGAAACCACCACACTAGCTGCTTCATCATTAATTGTAATACCATGATCTGAAACCAATTTAACCACTTCATCAAAAACTACTTCAATATCTGTTTGGATGGATACATCACTGGCATTATTTTCAGGATTACTCGATTTAAATACAGGAGCAGGCTTTGACTCCTCTTTACTGTCTCCGCATGCAACGCAATAAGTCAGCGTTAATAGTATTACTAGATATTTAATATACTTCATCTTTCTTATTTTAATTATTTAAACACACTGGCTGCTTTTGCCGTTTGTTTTATTCCTTTGGGTGAGTTAAAAACATCTTCACCCCATTTTGTTAAAGATTTCCAATCTCCATATTCTACTAAATCCAGCCATTTATTTTCTTTATTATTTCCAGTCCACGACCAAGCTAAATATCCAATTTGTAAACTATCACAAGTGTGTAATATTTGATGATGGTTGACCATGCAGTTTAAATTGTTATTCCCGTCATTATAGTTATAACCAAATTCACCAACAATAATAGGTAATGAGAGGCTTTGGGCTTTAGACAAATCACGAATGATTTTTTTCTCATCATTCCAAGAACCATACATATGTACCGAGAATAACAAATTGTGCAATGGATCATGGTTTATTAAATCTGTACCATATTTTAATATAGGCGAACTATTTTGTCCCCAACCTGGCGCATCAATTACAATCACCGATTGAAGACCTTCGCTTCTGAGTAAATCAATGCATTTTATATAGGCATCTCTCCAGTACTCATTTGTCATTTCATTATCGCCCCATTCGTTGGCAATATTCACCAACAAGTACTTTTCATATTTACGAATGATTGTTTTCATTTCAGGGCTCACATAAAACTCCGCTAAATTATACAATTTAGTTGCAGAGGTATCTCCTGTAGCATCGTGTAGTTCCACCATCGGAATCATTTTCAAATCAATACATTTTTGAAGGATGCTATCCAAGCCTTGCGCTGGCTTATGACTTTCCCATACAATCCTAACACAATTAACGTTTTGCTGAGCAATTGACTCAAGGCTTTTATATGACATCTCCAAATGCCAAGCAAATGGCACATTTACACCACACATTATAAACTCGTTATTGTTTGCATCTATTAAATGCCTACCTTCAGTTTTAAATGTACCTCTATCATTACTCGAATTACAAGATACCAACACCAGCATTACAACCGCTATCTTTATTAAATTCATCATTACTTATCTTGTTTTAGTTTTGAACTGCCACTAAAGCATAAACCCATGCAGCTTGCCAGTTGATAGCAATTTCATTGTGGCTATAACTACTTTCCTTATCAACCCAATCGATTGCTGTATGTCCTCCTCCCACTATATAACCAGGCCAAGGATTTTTATTTTTATCGGCTCCACTTCTACGCGAATGCGGGTATAATGGAGGTTGATAACCTAAACCTGTGATGTATGACCTACCATAAAAATTACGCCCCAAAAGGTGAGCAACAATGTTAGTTGTGGCCTTTTTATATTTTATATCAGGTGAAATTTCATTTGCTACCTGAAGGTTTATGGTTTGTCGAGCCACAGTACCATTACATCCCCAATAATACTTATCAAAGGAACGTCCGTACGCATCATTTACAGTTCCATTTACCAAAGTATCGGCTGCTTGAATACAAGCTTTTTCTGCTTCCTGAACCAAAGCCATATTTCTATCCTTACTCTTGGAAAGCACATATGCAAATACACCCAGATTGGAAACATTATCCCAATCCCAATTGGTAACAACCTTTGTATTAAATTGAGTAAAACGTTTTTCAAAATCCTGTAAATATCCGTTTTCACCTGTTGTAACCCACATTTCGCTTGCTGCCCATAAACGATCATCTTTATCATTGGTTTGGTATCCACCAGTAGTAAAGTCATGCTGTATAAACGGGACATGATCGGGGTATTTTTTTAGGCATTCATAACTTAGTTCAGCGGCGCTTAAACATTTATTGGCATACCATTTATTATAAGGTTTAAAAACACGAGAAGCCATGGCCATCATAGCCACAAAATCGGCTGTTGCAGCAGTACTCCAACTAGTAAAATAACGTTTCTTATTATCCTTTTCAGGCATGATAAAACCCGAAAAATTTTTTCGTGTTAACTTATGAGATACTTTCCCTGAACCATCAGGATACTGCATCTTAAAAAGAAAGTCTATTTCATATTTTATTTCCTTTAAAAAGTCAGGCAGGGCTGTTATCTCTTTGTCTTCTGGTAAATCTAAATTAAGGTCCTTAAGTGTTGATTCGAATTGTTGCCACGCCAATAACAAACTAGCTACTGTAACTCCAGCATTCACTGTATATTTCCCATAATCACCCGCATCATGCCAACCTCCAACTCCATCTTTATATGTTTTGTCCGGATCATAATCCAAATAACCATCTTTGAGATGACAGGCCTTGTGATGAAAATGCTCTCCTTTATACTCTCCAGAAACAGCCATACCACATCGCCATAAATAGAAAGCTTTGGTAGAAACTTTTAAAGGCTCTAAAAAAACATTTTCATTAATTTCAAAGGCAGGAGATTGCTCTGAACCTACTTTTATAATGAATGTTCCTCGCTTTTTAAATTCCGAAAAATCAATTAAACTATATTTTTCCTTGGTATCATTTTGCCATTCCTCTTCGCCAGTGCGTCCTTCGAATACCACTTTATTATCTAGGGCATCTATTAATTGAAATGATGAGTTAGCATTTCCTATAATAGTGGCTATTTTATCATCCAGAGGTTGATAACCAATGGTATTTACTCTAATTGATTGCGAAAGCGAACTCGTGATATTTAGTACGAATAGAATTAGTATGGTAATGAATACTTTCATGGTAAAATGTTTTATTTTAGTTTCATTGATTTAATTCGAGTAATAGCTTCCATTAAGGCTCTTGAATTATGATATGGGCATTTCCAAAAGCCTACTTTAGGAAGTGATATATCAGGATTTCCATTTTCATCTACTTTCCAATACCACTCTCCATTTTTTTCATCTTTGATAAAATTTAAAATGAATTGCCATATTTTGTTGGCCGCATTCATGTATTTTAATTCCCCAGAGTTTTGAAAAGCATCTATAAAACCAACCAGAGCTTCCGCCTGTGGCCACCAATGTTTATCTGTATCTAAATGTCCATTTTCAAGTTCATACACCATACTGCCGTCCACATCTAAGCCCGATAAGAGCGTAATCTCTGCCATGTTTAATGACAATTTCTTCATTTTATCCATCAAATTTTGATCTTGGATAACATGTGCTGCTTCGTTGAGTAACCAAGCTCCTTCAATATCATGTCCGTAGGAAACTATATTTGATTTTACAGACCAATCATAATCAAAAAACAGATTGAAGTGATAGGTCTCTGTATCTATAATCTTGTCCTTAAAAACCCTTATCTGTTCTTGAATGCTCTCTTTTAATACCTGGTTAGGCCAAACTCGAAAAAGATTAGTGTATGGCTCAATAATGTGTAAGTGAGTATTCATTGATTTTGGCTCATTAGCATCTTTATCGCTTAAGCGCATATCTTCTAAAGCTTGCCAATTATCACTTAAAGCCTCTATGTAACCACCATGTTTACTGCACATATAATGGTTTTCTATTAGCTTAAATAACTCAATGGCATAATTTAAGCTTTCTTGATTCTTGGATGCTTTATAATACTCAGAAAACCCATAAATGGCGAATCCCTGTGCATAAGCTTGTTTACGATTATTAAGTACGGAACCATCCTTATTTACGGACCAATAAACTCCTCCATTTTTTTTATCCCAAAAGAATTTCACCAAGTAATCATATGCTCTTTTGGCTAAAGTCAAATACTCGGGTTCTTTTAAGAAGTTATAGGCAGCTGAAAAAGTCCAAAGTAATCTAGCATTCAACACCGCACCCTTTTCTGTAGCCTCTGTTTGCTTTCCTTCAGCATTCAACTCAGCTACAAAACCGCCATTTACATCGTCGCAAGTATTTTTGCCCCAAAACTCTAATATGCTGCGTAACTCTCCCTCTAATTCTTTAATTTTAGGAATATTTACATTGATCATAGAAGTATTTAAATCATTTATATTCATTACTCCATATCTTTTTCTGAAGTAAAGCAAGAAGCAGGTAAATCCTCATTATTAAACAAACCAGGTGTGGCAGAACTGCTCCATGCAAAACGAACTCCAACAGGTAGTTTTACTTTGGAATTAGATACTTCAATGGTGTTATTTTTGATTTTGGCTTTGGCAGAATACCAATGACCTTCATTATCTTTTACTTCAAACATATTTAAGGCATCTCCTTTTACATAAAGGCCTTCTGAATAATCGAATGTTACAATTACTTTTTTGCCATTGGTAGAATATGATTTATATATCGGGCCAGAAACAGGTAACTGTGACTTTCCGTATTTCTTATTTAATGCCAGATTCGCAAAACGAATTCCTGCATCAATTTTATTTCGAGGGTGGATATCAATGGTGTCACCAATGTCGCTAACCACTACCATTCCCGTTTTATCTATAACATTTAATGCTCTGCGCTGAGCTTCGCGAACCATCGCCCCTGAAGTTGGACCGTAACCATTCCAAGGCGCAATTTGAGCATAATAAAAAGGGAAATCGTGATTAAAACCTTTGCGCCATGAATCCACTAAGGTTGATAACATTTGAGTATATGCTTTAGGATTAGCTGCATTGGTTTCTCCTTGATACCAAAGTGCCCCAGCAATTTTATATGGTTGTAATGGATGTACTAAAGCATTATATGCCCTACCAGGTTCGTGGGCACTCCATTTCATTTCTTTAATTTTTTTCGATTCTTCGAGTAAATATTCATTCTTAGTAATTCTCTCTTCAGGAATCCAAATTTCAATTGGCGAACCACCCCATGCATTGCTGATTAAGCCAATCGGTACATTTAAGGAATCTTTAAGTGTTCGTCCAAAAATATAACCAAGAGCACTAAAGTTTTTCATGGTTGCTGGTGAACAAATAGTCCATTCACCTTCTAAATTATCCTGTGGATAGTTGGAAGCTCTTCTGTTAGCTTTAAAAAGTCTGATATTGGAATGATTGGCATTTTTAATTTCTTCCTCGCCATTAATTATCCCGTAGCTGGCATTCCATTCCATATTTGATTGACCAGAAAGCAGCCATACCTCTCCCATCAAAACATCATTTAGCACTATGGTATTTACCCCAGATATGGTTATTTTATGTGATTCTCCAGCCTCCGGCGTTTTCAGACTTATCGACCAATTACATTGGCTATCTCCAACAGCTTTTATTGTATCAGTAGTCCAGGAAGTAGTTATTTTTATATGTTCTGTTGGGTTCGCCCATCCCCATAATTTCACCTCACTATTTCGTTGCATTACCATATGGTCGCAAAAAATTGCGGGTAAGGATACTTTGGCGTGAGCTATATTAAAAGCTGAAAAAATCAGCAATAAGAAAAACAATCGCTTCATATATCTTTTAAATTATTTGAGACTTGGCATTTCGTCTCTTGTTATTACTTTTTCGTGATTAATAGCATCTATCCACCAGGCAGCATTGGCAAATTCATGATCGGGACTAGTAAAATCCGCATTGTTTATATCTTTAGTTCTATCATGATCGCACCATGGCATAAACCAGGACCATTTTGCTGCGGCATTCCATTGACTCGAAATATTGGCTACATTTCCACATTCACTTAAAGTAATCATCTTGTTTGGGTAGGAGGTTTGAATAGTTTTAAATAAAGTAGCTAATTCGTCTATTTCGTTTTTGTTATAAACATCTTTGCCTATAATATCTACATAGTCATCTCCCGGATAAAAATCATGATCTTTAGTTTGCGTGGTCCAAACCCATATTAGGTTATTAACTCCTTTATCTTTAAAGTAGTTGAACATATATCGCCAAAGCGATACATAAGCTTCGCCTCCTTCCATTCCCCACCAAAACCAAGCTTTACCGTCATTATATTCATAAATATTACCTGCGGCTTCATGCAAAGGGCGCCAAACAAGTGGAATATTTTCATCTTGGAATAATTTGATATAGCCAATCAATTCATCAAAATCAGCTGTAGCTACTTGATTTTCCCAAGTACCTTCTATAGCTACATTGGATGGTTTAAATTGAACTTTTACGCCATCATCATTTTCAAGACGGAAAGTAAATTCGGTAATATCTGTAATTTCTTGAGTTGGTGGAATATTCCAGTGCCAAGAAGCTGTAAGTAATCCATTGTTGTTCCACCAGTCTTTTAAAACTCCTATTTCATTATAATCTATCCAGTTGGCAGGTGACCAATGTAAAAATAAATAATCGATGCCCAACATCGCAGGATATTTATTAGTATGATACTTTACCCATTCTGCTTCATTGGTGTCCATAGCACCATTACTTACTACAGATGATATGGTATTTATTCCATAATTATCCTTTAAAAAGTTGTAAACATTAACTGCTTGTGAAGATGGAGATTCTGTTACTAGGTTTTCTGTAATAATAGTTTCAATATTTTCTTCTGTTGTAAAGGAAAATTGTTGCTCTTGCTGAAGAAAAATTCCGAAAGTATTTACAACAGCTCCTTTGGGAATTATTATTGAATAAGTAGTTTCTTTTTGCAGTTCAAGGGTAAATATAAGTTTAGTTTGTGATGCCTTTACATTTGCTTCATTTCCATTTATGGTAATATTATGAGTATTGTCAAGTGATATTACTTCATCAAACACAACCTCAATTGTGCTTACAATAGGTACATTTATAGTCCCATCTTCTGGAGTAGTCGATTTTATAACTGGTGGTTCATGAACTTCTTTGTCCGTATTTGATGAACAAGCTACAAAAAGATATAAAACACAAAGTATTGCGATAATCTTATTCATACAATCTCTCTCCATTATCCTAAATATCATGTTTTGAAATAAAACGAGGTTGTTAAAAACAACCTCGTTTAACTAATAGTTAAAATTCATTACTTTATTTCAAATCTTACATTATCTATGCCCATATTAACTTTAACAGATACTCCTGAAGCCCAAATCATGCCAAATTCAGTTCCTCCTTTATCAGCACTTGGCATAACATTTCCGCTACCATCTTTAAACTCAGATAGAGGAATCTCTACAGAAATCCATCCTTCTGTTTTGTATCCATCAGCATTTCCTGCCCATGGTTTCCATTCGTACCAATATCCATCGCCTCCATCATCAGAAGAATTACCCATTCTTATTTTTAAAGCACCTTCATTTATTGCTTCTCGAATATTCACATCAAACTTGTAAACATCTCTTGATACATCAACACCATCAGTAACAAAATTATTACTACCATTCCTAAAGAATAATCCGTCCCAATTACCATCTCCACTCATTCCATCAACATTCCAAAATGATGAACCATCTGCAGAATTAGCTTCATCGACCAATATTCCACTACCAATTGCATTACCCCACCATGAATCTTTACTTCCGGTTCCATTAAAATCAAAAAATACTAATGTTTCATTTTCAACAGGATCAATACCTCCAAAGAATAGCTCAGGTAGTAAACCCTCTTCTCCTTCATAGGTTATCATCGAAATTTGACCAAAACCTACGGGCACATCTTCGGGCACATAAACCTCAACTTTAGAATCATTTTTCTCACCATAAGCCGTTGCGGTATAATTGCCCGGAAATATTAACTCTTTAATAAGATCCATTTTGGTTCCATTAAGTGTTAATATTTTACCTGGAACACCTTTCGATTCAGAAAACGAAATAAAATTTGGTAGATTTTGGAGTACTTCTAATTCTCCAGAAGACATGACCTCTGTGCCATTGATTGCTATTAATTTAATGGCACCAGTAATAGCACCTACCGGGATAGTTACCGTTAAGTCTGTTTCTAACTTCGATATAATAGCGCCTTCAATATCTCCAGCAAATATTACTTTTTTAACTAAATCAAGATCTGTTCCGGATATAACAACATCCGTATTTGGTTTTGCTGAACTTGGAGCGAAAGAAGTGATTACAGGGTTAACCAACGTTAACTCTCCTCCTGAAACAGATTTACTAGCTTTCGTTTTAAAGACAACTTCTCCTGTTAGAGCAGCATCAGGTACGGTGACCATGATTTCGGTTGCACTTCCTCCTGCTTCAATGGTTCCCATTGCTTCACCAGCAAATTGAACTTCACTGATCAAGTCTAAATTTTCACCTGTTACAGTAAGCGTTCCTCCATTTTTAATTGTGGTTGGAGATACAGAGAGAGTAGGCACAACCATTACTAAATCATCAGAAGAAGTAACCATTAGGCCTGATGCCAAATTAAGCATCACCTTACCATCCATGGCTGATTCGGGAACTTCAACAACAATCGTAGAACCATCTTCTTCAAACTCTTCTACCTCTAAATCACCTCCAAAGGTTATACTTGTTACTAAATCTAAATCAGTACCAGTAATGGTTAAGTCAGAACTAGCTTTAACAGGATTAGGTGCAATAGCTGTTAAAGTAGGAATCGTTACACTTAAGTCTGTTTCGGAATAAATAATAATTGGTTCATCGGCACCATTTGAAACAGCTATTTTACCTGTTTGAGCTTCTGCAGGAACCTCTAAAGTAAGTTGTTTGCGTGATTTTGTTATAAACATAGAGCTATCTATAGCCACTCGGTCAGTAAAAATCACTTCACCTACCAGATTTAAATAGTCACCATCAATGGTTAAAACAGCACCTGGCTTTATTGATTGAGGCGTAAAACTAGCTATTGAAATAGGTTCAGAGAATCCTATTTCGGTTTTAGTGGTAATACTAGTTTCTCCTGCTAATAATTCTACATAGCCTTCAACAGCTTCTTGCGGAACAGTTAGCATGATACCTTTTTTATCCTGTGCAGTAAACTCAGAACTAATAATTTCAATACTTGGAGGGATAATAATACTGGTTACTTTATCCAGATTTTCTCCAATAAATTGAAGCTCGGCTCCTCTAGCTATAGGCATTGGCCCATAGCTGTATAATGTTACTTCGTTTGTACCGTTTTTTTCATCCTTTTCGCAAGATGTTAAAAGCGAACCCAAACCTACCATACCAATAAGGCACAGCAATAAGTATGTTTTAAAATGTTTTATATATGTCGTTTGCATAGCAAATCGTTTTTTAGTGATCAAATAATTTACATTGGTACAATTCGAATATTATCAATACACATATGTACTCTACAATCCTCTCCTTGAACGCCTCCGTTCCATACAAAAAAGGTAAGTCCACCAAGCATTTCTGTAGTTACATTAGCTCCTGCATCAGCACCGCTCGCTGTATAGTGAAACTCGGACATAGGTATAGCAACTGTAGTCCAACCGTCGGTACTATAAGAGCCAGAAGAAGCCCATGGAATCCATAACCCGCGCGGAACACTATCGTCACCAATATACCCGTTTGTTCCACTCACTTCATAAGGTGTAAATATCATTTGTAATGCAGCAGATTTCCAATCTTCAAGTATGTTAACTTCAAATTTTAGGTAAGCACTATTTAGATCGCCATCATAAAATGGTTCATCTGTCCGTCCGTTAGAAGCATTCCAAAGGTTAAAACTAAAAGCGTCTTCATTCCATGCTCCTTCAGTCATATCTCCTTCAAATCGCACGTAATTATCTTTAATACCAGTAGGGGTTGAATTGGCAATATTACCAGATCTCCATCCTCCTGCAGCATCCAAGTTATCCCAATCAAGAATATAATTTCTATCATCGCGGAAATAAAATGAAGAACGTGAAGAACCATATATACTCTTTACAGTAAGCTGTCCAACACCTGCTCCTGCAGGTACTTTAACTACTATTTCATCAAAATTACTACTCACACTAACCACTTCTCCTGATAATTCACCTGGAAAAATAACTTCTAAAGGAACATTAGGATCATCGATAAAGTAACTTCCTTTGATTACGGCCTCTTCTCCATCTGATACAAACTCGCATAACATGGAGTTTGGGGCAGGCGGGGGTACGACTACTTGAAAATCATAGGTAACAGTATCTTTACCTGCAACCATATAAATTTTGTCAGAAACAACACCTGGAATTTCATTAGGAATCGTTACGATAAGAGAGTTAGCAGTCATAAAACTGGTGTTTAAATATGCTTCCTTATCATTAAACCACATTTCTGTGATACTAGTAAGGTTATCGCCGATTAGAGATATAGTCGCATTTACAGCTGCACTCACAATCAGAGAATCCGATTTATCAGGGTCGGTCATTCTAATGTAATTTACATCAGGTACACCACTACTTATTTCGTATTCATGCGGATACTCTTCGCATGATTGAAAAGTCACTCCTACTGACATGCTTACAAGTACCAGGAGTGCTATAAATATATTTTGTTTACGTATCGTTTTCATATTAAACGTTTGAATTGAATTAATTATAACCAATTGAACCAAAATCAAAGTCTACCGGATCATCCATTAAACCAGGATTTAATGATAGATCTACCTCGGGGAACGGAATTAAGAAATCATCGTCCGTCAAACCTGTTACTTTATGACTATTGATTTCCAAGTTTGATGCATCATTATTTATATAAAAATCATCCAAACCAGCCCATGATCCACGCTCTTGATCTTCAATGATCGCAATAGCTACTGATGGTTTATAATAATGAAGTCTAACTAAATCAAACCATCGGTCTCCTTCTAAGGCAAATTCTAATCGTCTTTCCAAATCAATATCATCAAAATCAATGCTCACCGCGTCCACATGATTGGATTTTAAAGCTCTTGCTCTAACATCATTATAGGCTTTTAAAGCACCTGCATCTGTTGTAGAAGCATTATTTCCTAATACAGCTTCAGCATAAACTAAATATACATCGGATAAACGCAGAAGATGAGTATTTAAAGGAGTATGCATTCTGTCTAAGGTTCCGTAACCTTGAGCAGCTGCATCTGCTAATCGGCCTACAATGTGTTTAGCACATCCTGAACCAGTGCCACTCACAAAAGCTAAGCTACCTCCATAAATTCCTTCAACTGTACTGTCCCAATTATAGATAAATCCACCAATTTCAGTCCACCAATGATCATATCTATCACTATACATCATTATAGTAGCTTTACGTCGGGTGTCACGTAAATTTCTGGTTAATTTATCTGCGCCCTCTTCAAAAGCAGTTTGTAGATCAATGGTTGGGTAACGCCAATTACCCCATGACATAACTGCATCAGAAAAGTTTGTCATAGATAAATCGGATTGCATAGAGTTTTGAGAAGTCCATTGCGTACCAACAGTCCATTGCCAAGTTATTAAACTTTCTTGGTTGTTATTTCCTATCAATTGAAATAGCTCATCATATTCAGGATGTAAAGCTTTACCACTTTCATCGATAACTATTTTTGCATATTTAGCAGCATTGGCCAAATCAGAATCATTACGAGTACCGCTCATACCATAACCCGATTTAGTCAAGTATACTTTAGCCAACAGACCGCATGCACTATATTTATCTATTCTTCCTGTAGCATTACTTTCTGGCAATAAATCAATGGCATCTTCTAAAATTAAAGTAATGTACTTATACACATCCTCAATTTTATTACGCTTAAGTGTAGCTGAAGAGTTGTCTGCAATAATGGCTGCATTATCGTGAATAATAGGTACTGCTCCAAAACAACGTACTAGGTAAAAATAAGCCATTGCTTTCCATACCATGGCTTCACCTTTAACTGTATTTTTAGCTAATTGTGTAACCGCAGATCCCGATTTAGCATCTACATTTTGAATAACACCATTACAATATGCGTTAACAGACCATAATGACGCCGAAGCATTTGCAATTACTGGATCAGAAGAATTTAAGGTAAAATTCGTATAACCATCTTCAACCGATACTACGTAGTTACCCGCTAAACAATCGCCTATTTGAATAAAACCACGTTGAAAGTCGTACCAAGGAGAGTTATAAATTGGATTAACTGATTGATACAACTGCTCATCATTTTGATAGAAACTATCGATGGTATATGTATCCTCTGCTGGTCTATCCAAGAAATCCTCACAAGACACTGCTCCACCCATTATTAGGATGGCTATAATTAATAATTTTATATTATATATTTTCATCTTAACAACAATTTAGAATGAAACATTTAAACCGAAGGTAAATACTTGAGGTGCAGGATAACGTCCGTTATCTAGCCCATATACATTACCGTTAGAACTTTGCGTACTGGCTCCTACTTCTGGATCAAACCCAGTATAGTTTGTAAACGTTGCCAGATTTTCAATACTCGTATAAGCTCTAAGATTGCTTAAGTGTAACTTTTTGGCAATTCGGCTAGGAATAGTATAACCAAATGTGATGTTTTTTATTCTAATGAATGAACCATCTTCAATGTAACGATCTGAAATTCTATCGTTATCATTTGGATCAGCAGCAACAGCTCTAGGAATTTCAGTTCCTGAATTGCCTACTTTCACATTACTTACATTAGTCCACCATTCGCCGTCATAATTACCATCAATTGGTACTAATCTAGCTCTTTGCGTTACCACACCTAATTGGTTATTAAAAATACTTTTCATACTAGATAAAGTAATGGCATTATAGTTCATCACATCATTTCCATATGAACCATTAATAAAGATACTTAAATCAAAATTTTTGTACGAAAAAGTATTATTGAAACCAAAAGTAAAATCTGGCATAGGAGAACCTATATTAGTACGGTCAAAAGAGTCAATTTTACCATCTGGTTTGCCGTCAGGACCACTAATGTCCTTGTATTTTTGATCACCAACATAAGTTGTTCCCCCAAATTCAAATGTTTCTCCATCGTTTGGATATTTGTCTGGCTTAGGACTATTCTTTAAATCATCTAAATCTTGATAAATTCCATCAGTTACATATCCATAGAAACCAAATAATGGATCACCTACTTCAGTTAAAGAAACAACATCACTCCATTGTCCGTATCCTTCAATATGAGCAGATGGGGTACCATCTAAGGCAACTAATTTATTTCGATTCATTGAAATCTGGAAGTCTGTATCCCATTTAAACTCTTTTTTTAAGTTATGGGTAACCACCGTAACTTCTAACCCTCTATTTTCAATTTCACCATAGTTACCCCATGGAGCAGCTAATGCACTTGATTCATTACCTCTGGTACCCATATAAGAAGGTAACTGAAGAGGCATTAACATATCTTTAGAGGTCTTTTTGTATAAGTCTACCACAACATCTGCAAAACTATACACCGAGAAATCTAATCCAAGATTTAACTGTTCTTGTTTTTCCCATTGAATATAAGGATTGGCAATATTAGATTGGCGATAACCTGCACCTAGACCTGTATCCATTCTAGATACACTAGATCCCCACCTATATCCACCTATACTTTGATTACCAACTTGCCCCCAACCAAAGCGAACTTTTGCATTGGTTAAAACTGGTTTAGCCCAGTCCATAAATGTCTCATTGCTTAAACGCCATGATCCTGCGAATGAATGGAATCCCGCCCATCTATTTTCTGGTCCAAAATTAGAAGAGCCATCTCTACGATAAGTGTAAGTTAACATATATCGATCATCGTAGTTATAGGTCAACCTTCCGTATAGTGATGACATAGAAGAACTACCGAAGCCATAACTTATTTGTGGCTCTCCATCTCCCAAAGCAGGATTCTTGATGTCGTTACTTGGTAGGTTTGTATTATATACGCTTTGAAACTCATAGCTACTTTCCCACATTTCTTGACCAACCATTACTGTTCCCCTATGCTTACCAATATTTCTTTTATAGGTTAAGTAGTTTTTAATTTGCCAAAATGTATTTTTGTTAGTTTGAGAACGCATATTGTTTATAGGTCGCTCCCAATTACCATATTGAATAGCTGGTCTAAAAACCTCACCTTTAGAATAGTTTAAATTTAATGCCCCTTCAGTATGTAAAACCAAATCTTTTATGATGGTTGCATCAAAAAATACGGTATTTGCGAATGTACTTCTGTTTAGCAAGTTATCATCATCCATGGCCATACCAATAGCATTTGGCTGACTCGTTTGACCTTCTCTAAATACACTAGCATAAGTACCATCCATATTATAAATTGGTAAATCAGGAGTAGTTTGTAAAGCTACACGAATAATGCCTGCCTCAGAATCAGCTAAACCAAGTCTTTCCTTCGTATGAGAAAAGCTAGAATTAACCCCCATCTTAAGCCATGGTTTTAGTTGTGCATCCAAGTTACTTCTGAAAGTGAAACGTTCAAATTCAGTACCAATTACAGTACCATCCTGATCCATATATCCACCAGAAACCATGTATGTTAACTTATCACTACCACCAGATACGTTAATTTGGTGCTGCTGAATAGGAGCTATTTGAAAGATAGCTTCTTGCCAATCTGTACCATGACCTAATAATGAAGGATCAAGTAGTTCTACTCTTTGATCTCTTCCTTTCGTTTCTTCAGAAACACTATTGCTATACTCTGCAAATTCTTTCAGATTTAATATATCAATACTTGTAGCCTGACGCTGTACTCCATATGATCCTGTGTAATGAAATTTAGCATCCCCTTTTTTACCCCTTTTGGTGGTAATTAAAACAACACCGTTTGCACCTTGAGATCCATAAATAGCAGTTGCTGATGCATCTTTCAAAATTTCCATGGATAAGATGTCATTCGGGTTAATGCTGGATAAAGCAGATACCCCAGATGTTGGAGAATTACCTAATGCACCACCTAAACCTAAATCTTGTCCACCTGTATTAGTATTAGAAATTGGTACTCCATCGACTACATAAAGTGGCTCAGCACCTGCATTTACTGTACTTTGCCCACGGACGCGTACACTTACCGCACCACCTGGTTGCCCAGAAGTAGATACGGTTGTAACACCAGCTGCTCTACCTTGTAAGGCTTGATCGATATTGGCCAAACCTGCCGTTTTAAGTTTATCTGCACTTAATGAAACAGAAGCTCCAGATATGTCACTTTTTTTCATGTTACCATAACCAACCGCAACAATTTCGTCTATACCAACCGTTTCAAACTCTAAAACTACATTAAGATTTGATTGGTTTGTTACATCAATACTTTGGTCTTTAAAACCAACAAATGAGAATTGTAACACTACATTTCCCTCGGGTACATTTAAGTTAAAATTACCATCAATGTCGGAAATGGTTCCAGTACTTGTACCTTCAATCCGAATAGATACGCCAGGTAAGGGTTCCTGTGTATCATCCGTTACTGTACCTTTTACTGTTCTGTTTTGTCCCACAATAACTTGTGTTAAACAAAGCATGACAATAAAGGTAAAGAGTCGCAGATTTGTTTTCATAAAAACTGTTTTAATTAAAATAATAATATTCACTTATTGTATATTTCACACTATCTAAAATTGACAAAAAAAATCATGATTTTGATTTACTCTCTATCATGCTCTATATTTTAAGGAGGAACAAGCTTTAATTCCTCCTTATGTAGTTCAATTGGAAATTACGATAGACCAAATGTATATTGTTTAATGTTAACAAGTGTGATGATTTGTTAACGCCTTATGTACCTATAGTTAACTCTATCACTAACCACTGTATTTGTGTTACTTATAACCTTAATAACTTTTTTATCCCCTGGTAAAAGATCAAAGTAGTTATCATTTAACATCATTCCACCACGCGCATCATATAGGTATAAATTCCTTACTAAGGTATTAGGTGACACATGCAGCACATATCCATCTTCCGTTTTCTCAGATTTAATAGAAACCGTTGCTTCTTTTAAATTAAGATCTTTAGGTTGAGCAAAATAATGATATTTAGACGCCAGTTCTTTTCCATTTCTGATCACATTAATAACCATTACACAATTACTCTTATCTAATTTAGCAATTTTTTCTATGTTAAAATCACGTAATTGAGTACTTGTGTTTTTATTTATGATGATATCTTTATTTTCTTCATGTAGAATATTTCCATCAAAGTCCATCAGCTTTATTTTAAGCTCAGCAGCATTATCTTCTTGTAAATCAGAAACCACAAATAGTTTTACTTTATTTCCTTCATTTACACTACTAATCATGATCGGCTCAAAAGCCTTTTTTACTGCATAATGTGCCGCTTTCCACTGGTGATAGTAATCTGTACTGCTCCAGCTAGCCACTGGCCAACAGTCGTTAATTTGCCAGTACAAGGACCCCATACAATAAGGCATAGCTCTGCGGTGTGCCTCAACAGCCATCCTAATTCCATGCGCCTGTAATACCTGACTCATATATAAGAAATCTTCAAAATCCTTTGGCTGAGGATAATACCAACTCAGATATTCTTTAATACGTAAATTACCTATCCCACTTCTTTGGTGTGCAGCCATAACCTCTGATTCAATATCGTAATCCTCAGGCAAAGTGTAGGTTTTTACAGTTTCAAAATTGGGGAATGATTGAAAACCATATTCACTCATAAAACGCGCCTTATATTTATCAAAATCTTCAAATCGATGCAAGCCGTGCCATACGCCCCAATAATGCATATCCCCTGATTTAGTAACATCGCTGGCATGTTGATCTATTTGATAACCTGCTTGTGGAGACGATGGCCAATAATCCATCTGATCGGTATATTCTCCTACAACCAAAGGAAGAACCTCGTGAAAAATAGATTCATAAGCTTGGTGAATTTCTTCTTGCTGCTCTTTGGAATAGCGTTGTTTCCAGCCCCAGCCTCCTTCGCCAAAATGATGCCAGGCTGTATTAATTTCGTTATTCCCGCACCATAAAACGATAGATGGATGGTTACGCAACCTAACCACATTATCAATGGCTTCTTGCTGAATATTTTTAAGCATAGCATCATCGCCGGGGTACATGGAGCAGGCAAACATAAAGTCCTGCCAAACCATAATACCGTTCCTATCACATAACTCGTAGAAGTAGTTATCCTCATAAATACCTCCACCCCAAACACGTAACATATTCATGTTTGCATTAACAGCATCAGCCACTACTTTTTCGTAATCTGACTTTTTAACGCGTGGTAAAAAACTATCGTTAGGAATGTAATTAGCACCTTTTGCAAACACTCTAACCCCGTTTAGCTCAAACATAAAAGATTCACCATCTTTATCTTCTTCTCTAACTAATTTTACAGAGCGTAAACCTGTTGAAATAATTTTATTTGAAATAGCACTCCCCTGCACGACTACCTGTACATTAAAATCGTACATATTAGGAGCTCCTAAACCTTGGCTCCACCAAAGTTTAGGATTTGCTATTTCAAACGGAATTGAAACACGATTATGACCTTTTTTAAGAACTACTGTTTTGTTTGCAGCTACAGTTTGTCCTGCTGCATAGGAAATAATAACCTCTGCATTTATTAGATCTTGCGCTTCTATAAGTATATCAGCCTCTAGTTTTGCCAATGCGGCGTTTACTTCAGGCTGTTTAATGTAAACCGATTCTATATTTAGATGATTCCAACTTCTTAATTCTATGCTTCGCCAAATTCCGGAAGTAACAAATCGCGGACCCCAGTCCCAACCGTAATGATAACCAGCTTTACGGGTAAAAACCGATACCTTCTTATCTTTTAAATCTCCATTTTCAGATTGGTCGTTATTGGCAGGGTATGAATAAGGAGAAGCATCATATAATTCAAGTCCCTTTTTTATGGGCGAATGGAAATATACCTTTAAATTATTTCGCCCAACCTTTAGCTGTTTCTTCACATCAATTGTCCATTCTCTGTGCATATTAAAGGCTTCCAGAATCAGCTTGCCATTCAAGTAAACATCGGCGTAGGTATCTAAACCATTAAAATGAATTACAGTTCTATCTTTTTTTATAGTTTCCTTGCTGACCACAAAGGTGGTTTCATATACCCAATCTTTTTTATCTATCCATTGTAAATCCTTTTCATTGGTTCTGTAAAAAGGATCTTCAATTTGCTTATTGTTAAGTAAATCGGTATGTATAGTTCCAGGGACAGTGGCTTGACCTTGATGTTCCCCATCTACTTCCTGATAGCTCCAACCAGAGCTCAATTCCATTACCGTCATGTTTTCTAATTTAGATGATTGACATGATGAAAACATCAGCAAACTGCTTATAATGATTAAAACAACATTTCTCATATGATAAATTTTCAAATTATTCTTGTCTTCTAGCTTCTAAATCGGCCATTATTTTTACCATTTTTTTATCGCTTAATTGATAAAACATGATGGTTAATCCAGAGATTAATGCAGCCACTCCAGGCACATAACTCATCATATATTTTATTCCTTTAATGGTTTCTGGCGATTGTTCCACATTGGCCTGAAAACCATAAAAAGAAAGTAACCATAGTGTTATTGAACCTCCAATGGTCCACCCTAACTTTTGCGACATGCTAGATGCTGAAAAAACAAGGCCTGTAGCTCTTCTTCCTGTTTTCCATTGCGAGTAATCGGCTGCATCAGCATACATTGACCACAATAATGGAAAAATAATACCAGCACAAAAACTGATTAAAGCTTGTAGGGAATATATTAACCATATATCATCATGATTGGCATAATAAAATAAACAACTGAATATGGCTGCTAAAAACATGGCGTACATAAAAGTTTTTCGCTTACCCAAAAACTTAGATACAGGTTGAGCCATTATTACGCCTAACATATTGGTTGTTTGTCCTAAAAACAGAAAAGCAGTACTATAACTTAAGGTGGTAAAGGAAAGGGTTATGGCAGCATCATCCATCACATAGTATTTGAAATAATACAGTGCTACCCCATCACGAACGGAATTGAATATTAAGGTAGCCACTCCTGCTCCTAAAAGTATAAACCATGGAATATTACCTGCGAGATTTTTAATATCTTCCTTTAAGTTATTTTTTTGCTCTTTAGGGGGAGTGATGCGCTCTCTAGTCCATAAAAAGGTGAGAATAAAAAAGATGACTGCTATAATTCCCACAATTATCATGGTAAATTGATACGAAGAAGCTTCACTAAAACTACCTTTAAACCAATCTACCAAGGGTTGATAAATACTAACGACCAAAATGCTACCTGCAAACGCAAAAATCATTCGATAAGAAGCAAAGGAGGTTCTATCATTTGATTTTGAGGACATCACCCCGAGTAAGCTTGCATAAGGTACATTAATGGCGGTATAAGCCATCATCATTAAGGTATAGGTGACATAGGCATATATTATTTTACCAGACAAACTTAGGTTTGGTGTTGTAAACATCAACACTCCTATAATTCCAAAGGGTATGGCTATCCAAAGTAAATACGGCCTAAATTTACCCCATTTTGTATCTGTTCTATCGCAGATGATGCCCATAATAGGATCATTGGCCGTATCCCAAATACGCGTAACCAATAGCATGGTTCCTACTGCAGCAGCTGAAATTCCAAATACATCGGTATAAAAAATGGGTAAAAATATGGAAAATATCTTCCAAAACATGGATGACGCAGCATCCCCAAATCCGTAACCTATCTTTTCTTTTATAGAAACTTTATCGTTCATAAACTTGTCTGTCGAGTCTGGATTTATTTAATCCAGCAAATGCATAAATGGCTTATTACTATCTACTAATTGATTAATGGTATTTACACTCAAATGAGAATGTAACTGGTCTTGCGGTGAGTTAATACAATAATCCAATAGCTGGTCGATGCTTGTGGTAGCTACGTGCATTCGAGTATCCGACGAAGCATAATAGATAAATACCTTTCCATCTTCGTCTGCTATCCAGCCATTCGAAAATACTACGTTAGACACATCTCCAACGCGTTCTTCTTTTAAAGGAGCTATTAAATGCCCGTGTGGTTTATGGGTTACCAACCAAGGTTTTTCCAAATCAGTGATAAAAGCGTATAAAGTATATCTTAAGCCTGCTGCAGTATTGCGAACACCATGTGCCAATTGCAGCCAACCTTTATCTGTGCGAATAGGCGCTGGACCAAGACCATTTTTTACTTCGTATATTGTATGATAGGTTTTGGCATCCACAATTACTTCTTCTTTTACTTCTGGTTTCTCTATCGTTTCAGAAAGGCCAAATCCAACACCGCCTCCTTTGCCAGTATCTATAAATCCATCTTGAGGTCGTGTATAAAAAGCATATTTACCTTCAATTAAATGAGGGAATAGTACCACATTACGCTGTTGTCCTGTGGTAGAAATTAAATCGGGTAATCGTTCCCATTTCAATAAGTCTTTAGAGCGGGCAATTCCTGCTGCAGCAACAGCACTGCTTGTATCTCCACTTGCGGCATTCGGATCTTTACGTTCTGTGCAGAAAACACCATAAATCCATCCATCATCGTGTTGGGTTAAGCGCATATCATATACGTTGGTATCTAGCTCCTCTGTTTGTGGTAAAGTAATTGGTTTATCCCAAAACTTAAAACCATCTACTCCATTATCACTTTCGGCAATGGCAAAAAATGATTTTCTATCATTCCCCTCTACTCGAACCGCCAATAAATACTTACCATTTAACTTAATAGCTCCAGAATTAAAGGTGGCATTAAACCCTATTCGTTCCATTAAAAAAGGGTTGGTTTCCTCATTTAAATCGTAACGCCAGTGCAACGGAATAGATTCACGCGTAAGGATCGGATTTTTATATCTACAGTAAATTCCATTATCGCTAAACAATGCTTCATTGCTTTGTAAAAGCGTTTTCTGATGTCTTGATTTTAAAACTTGTAAGCGTTCCTCAAATATTCTATTTTTCATAGCTGACTTCTTTTTCTCAAAATGGAGTTATTGTATTCAATGAAGATTTATTGTTGCTTCTTAAAGGTGGTTAAATCGTTTAACAACCACATCTCTTCTCTTTTTAAAAACTCCTTGGCATATTTTGCTGAAGGATGTCCTGGATAAGGAAAAAAGAAATGTTTTAATGGATCATTTCTCCATACCAAAGTATAACTGATATTTTCAGCTACCTTTTTATCAGCCAACACTTTCCCCAATTTAGAGGTATACCAAGTTGAATCTGGTATATTTTCATAACCTGTTTCTGTTAAGGCAGATACCTTGCCTTTTTCGTTGGCATAATCAATAACGATATGTAATTTATCAATGGCTTCACCAACTAGACCATCCGTGTATAAATCGTAGTAATTATCCATTCCAATTACATCAACATACTCATCACCCGGATACCAAGTCAGGTATTCTTGGCGTGTATAAAAATTTCTATCGGGAGAATAAGCAACTAACATCTGATTTACGCCTTTTTCATTCCGCAGATAATCTATCGAAAACCGAAAAAGTTCCTTAAGTTCTTCTGGCGTGCAACTTTCAACACCCCACCAAAACCAAGTTCCGTCCATTTCGTGCCAAGGACGAAAAATAAAAGGTACCTTAATTCCTTCTTCGGTAACCACACTGTTCAAGAAATTAGCCAAGGCATCTAAATCTTTTTTAAAGGCCTCGTGATGACTTCCACCAGGAATAATTTTATCGACTACTTTATTATCGGTATTCCATGAATCAACTCTATCTACTACAGAAAATGGATGCCAACTAAAAGTGTTTATGCCTCCCTGGTGGTAGGCCTTAATGGCGTACTTTCTAATGTTATCAAAAGAAACCGTATCTAAATTGGCTACGACACCTTTTTCAATACCGCCTAGCTCCCATCCAAATACAGCAGGATAGTCGCCCGTAACACGTTTAACGTCGGAATTTCCTTCAACATCATTCCAGGTGTAACCATAAGCATAGGTGTCCTGATGGCCAAAAAGAATTCCATGCCCCTTAACCGAGAGTAGCGTTTCAAACAGTTTTTCCTTTTCACTTTTTACCTGTTCAGGAGCCGAACAACTTAGTGTTAATGTTAATATTAAAAACGACCATAAATATGCCTTCATCGTAATTGTCTTTTTTTAGTTCATTTAAATTAGTTGATTTCTATTTATTTAGCCAGAGCAATAAACATATGCTACATTGCTTGTAAACATTTGAACCAACAACTTCTTTTATCCGTACAAAACGAGCCTTTAAAAAAGGGTAGCTTCTACCATGTGCTCTTTTCCTTCAGCTTGTAACGGAATCACATTTCCTTCAACTAACATTCCATTTACCTTCAAGGCTTTTAGTCCTTTGCCTTTAGTCCCGTTAATAATTTGAATTTTATATGTAGCACCACGAAACTTTCTAGTAAACTCATATTCACCTATCGATTGTGGTAAACAAGGATCTACAATTAACCCGTTATAATCAGGACGAATTCCAAGAATGTATTGTGTAATGGCATAAAAGTTCCAAGAGGCAGTTCCAGTTAACCAGGAATTTTTAGCTTCACCAGGAATATATGCATCCTTACCTGCAATCATCTGTGCATATACGTAGGGCTCAGTTCTGTGCAAATCACTGATCTCTTCGAGGTAAGCAGGAGCTATCTTTTTATAATATTCCCAGGCTTCTTCTCCTCTACCAAGCAAAGTTTCTCCAATCATAATCCAAGGGTTATTATGGCAGAATATACCTGCATTTTCCTTATACCCTTTAGGATAGGTTGAAATCTCCCCATATTCTATCATATACTTCGTAAAAGCTGGATTATTCAACACAATACCGTAATCGCAATCTAAACGTTCTTTTACTGAGTTTAATGCTTTCTCACAATAACCTTCTTCTTTACCTATTTCGGCCATGGTACACCAACCCTGCGATTCAATGAATATTTTTCCTTCTTCATTCTCGTAAGACCCTACTTTATTTCCGTAATAATCATAGGCGCGTAAAAACCATTCTCCATCCCATCCTTTTTCTTTCACGGCAGTTACCATATGGTCTACCTCGGCTTGCGCTCTATTCGCTTCCTCAGTTTTGCCTAACTGTTTGCAAAGTTGAATGTAATCTCTTCCGTAAACCACAAACAAACCAGCAATCATTAAAGACTCAGCCTTAGAACCATCTGTATTATTTTCAGTGGTCTGGAATGATTCGTTGGGATCCTTTGAAAAGCAGTTCAGGTTAAGACAATCATTCCAATCGGCACGACCAATTAAAGGCAGTCCATTGGGACCTAAATTATTTATCACATGATTAAAAGAGATAGTCAAGTGCTCGAACAACGTTTTGGCCACGCTTTCATCATTATCAAAAGGAACCATTTCATCCAAAATAGAAAAATCACCTGTTTCTTTAATGTAGCTAACGGTTCCTAGTATGAGCCAAAGTGTGTCGTCATTAAAACCACCGCCAATGGCATCATTTCCCCTTTTAGTTAAGGGTTGATATTGATGATAACATCCTCCATCAGGAAATTGTGTGGACGCAATATCGATAATCCGTTCTCGGGCACGCTCTGGCACTTGATGTACAAAGCCAATTAAATCTTGATTGCTATCACGGAATCCCATACCTCGGCCGATACCAACCTCAAAGAAAGAAGCAGAACGCGACATATTAAATGTGACCATGCATTGGTATTGATTCCAGATGTTCACCATTCGATTGAGCTTATCATCCTTGCTTTTTATGTTGATAACGCCCAATAATTCTTCCCAATATTCTTTAAGGTTACTTAGCGCTGCTTCTACTTTTTCAACCGTATTGAATTTTTCCTGAATAGCTATAGCGGGCTTTTTATTAATAACGCCTTTGCTCTCCCACTTTTCATCCTCAGGATTTTCTATATATCCCAATACAAAGATTAAATCTTTCGATTCTCCGGGTTTTAATTCTACCTCGATATAATGCGATGCAATGGGTGACCAACCGTGCGCTTCTGAATTTTGAGGAGCGCCATTCAATACGGCTTGTGGCCCCGACAACTCATTGTACAATCCCACAAAGCTTTCTCTATTGGTATCATATCCATTTATAGGTGAGTTTACACTATAAAAAGCATAGTGATTGCGACGTTCTTTATATTCGGTTTTATGAAATATAGTTGAACCTTCAACCTCCACTTCGCCTGTATTTAAATTACGTTGAAGATTGTTTTGGTCGTCTTCGGCGTTCCATAAACACCATTCCATAAACGAAAAGAATTTTAACTTTTTAGTTTTACTTCCTTCGTTGCTTAACTTAACATGATGTACTTCGGCCCATGTTTTTAACGGAATGAAAAAAGTACTTTCTGCTTTTATTCCATTTTTAACGCCTGTTATCTTTGAATAGCTTAAGCCATGGCGACATTCATATTTATCCAATGGTGTTTTTACAGGCTTCCATCCAGGACTCCAAACGGTATCTTCATCTTTTATATAAAAATAACGCCCCCCATTATCCATTGGGATGTTATTGTATCGATAACGCGTTAATCTTCTAAACTTAGCATCCTTATAAAAAGCGTATCCTCCAGCAGTATTGGATACCAATCCGAAAAAGTCCTCATTGCCCAAATAATTAATCCAAGGAAAAGGCGTTTCAGGATTAGTAATAACGTATTCTTTATTTAAATCATCAAAATGTCCGTATTTCATTTTTCTTTTGCTTGATATGATTGACCCAATTGTTAATACAAATGTAAAGAGTGCCATTTGTACACAGGTGTATAGGATGTTTCTGAAGGGTACTTAAATGTTTCCAATATCATTAAGTACATGAATAGTGACTATTTGGTGCAGTAATAGAAGTGCTGGAATTTCTTATTTTCAGTATACTACATTACCTCTTCACTAATCAGTGGTTGATAGTGAAGAAGTAATATGGAATGCGAAGTATATATTTCTCGAACAACTGTTACGAAGGATTATCCGAGATGGAGCAAAAAGCACAAATTAAAAGGTAGGTTAAACCCTATTTAAAACTAAGCTTTTGCTTCAGTTGCCTTGGCCTTTACATAAGCGGTTGGCAACATGCCATACTCTTCTTTAAAGTATTTACTAAAGTAGCGCGGACTATTAAACCCTACTTGATAGGCTACTTCAGCTATGTTCATTTGGCTTTTCTCTAACAACTGAGCACCGCGTTTTAGGCGTATGATGCGCATAAATTCAATAGGAGATTTACCCGTAATAGCGGTCAGTTTTTTATACAAATAAACGCGACTCATACCCAACTCTTTACTTAAATCTTCTACACTAAAACCAGCCTCGGCAATATTTTCTTCCACAATGGCAACGGCTTTTTTAATCAGTTTTTCATCCATCGAGGTTATTTGTACTTCGCTCGGACTAATATCTACCGTCTTTTGAAACTGCTTCTGCATCTTGCTTCTTTTCTGCAGTAGATTATTCACCCTCAGCATAAGTAAGTCCATATTAAATGGCTTGGTGATATAATCATCTGCGCCAATCTCTAGTCCTTTAATCTTGTCTTCGTCAGCGGTACGTGCAGTCAACAATATAATTGGAATATGAGAGGTGCGAATATCCTTACGTAACATTTGGCATAATTCAAGCCCATCAACATTGGGCATCATCACATCACTAATTATTAAATCGGGTAATACATTATGCACCGAATCGTAGCCTATTTGACCATCAGCAGCTTCATGAATAATGAATTTATCCTGCAACGTTTCCTTCATAAACGACCTAAAATCTAAGTTATCTTCTACTAGTAGAATAGTGGATTTTTCTTTTTTCTCTTCTTCGTTAACTTCAGGTTCTAGCTCCTCTACTTCATCCAATATTTCTTCCTCTATAACCGCTTCTTCAATAACTTCAACAGGCAAGCATACTTTAAAAGAGGTTCCTTTACCCATAGTGCTATCTACACTAATGGTTCCATTATGAAGCTGAATCATTTCACGGGTTAAGTTTAAACCAATACCACTACCCGAATAACCCATCTTTTTATTGTTATCCGATTGAAAGAAACGCTCAAATATTTTATCTACATCCTCTTTTTTAATACCTATCCCCGTGTCCGACACCGAAATATGAATTAAATCTTTTGCTTCATCTACATTTAAGACAATAGTAACCTTTCCATTTTCTGGTGTAAACTTTAACGCATTGGATAACAAGTTCATCATTACTTTATGAAGCTTATCACTATCAAAGCTGAGCATAAACTCATTTACTTCATGATGAAAATCAAAATCAATATTTTTCTTACTAAAAGCATCTTCAAAGTCCTTCATCACCTTTTGTAAAAAGACGACAATATTACCAAACGAGGGATTATAACGCATTCCATGAAGTTCTAGTTTTCTGAAATCGAGTAGTTGATTAACAAGCCCCAATAAATTACGCGCGTTACGATCTATTACTTCCAACAATTTTTTATTCCCTGGCGATTCTGTTTGCTCCAGCAACTTATGAAGCGGTGTTAGTATTAAAGTAAGCGGCGTTCTGAACTCATGACTTACATTAGTCAGGAAGCGTAATTTCATTTCGTCCATTTCATGATTCTGTTTAGCTAGCAAACGCTCCTGTTCTATGGCAAACTTCATTCGTTCTTTACGAACCATCATATATCTATAATATATCACCAAGCCAATGATAATCAGACCATAAATGATAAAAGCCCATTTTGTAGCAAATAACGGAGGTAGAATAATAATCTTTAATTCTGCATATTCTTTATTCCAAATGCCATCATTATTGGCCGCTTTAACTTTTAACGCATATTCTCCTGCATCTAAGTTGGTATATGAAATTTTAGGTTGCTTATTATCTAACAATAGCCACTCATCATTAAAGCCTTCAAGTTTATACTGATATTGAATTTTATCAGGAATAAAGAAGTTAAGCGCCGAAAAAGATACTGAAAAGATATTCATGGCATGCTTAAGCTCAACCTCCTCTGTTAAAGAAATAGATTTATCCAAAAGCTGTACATTCTTGACCTTAGCTTCGGGAAAAATACTTTGGTAATATACCTGCAAATCGGTGAAAACCACCTTAGGTAACACATTGTTAGAACGTATATTTTTGGATTTAAAAATATTAAACCCGTTCACTCCTCCAAATATCAATTCATTATTATTTGTTTTGTAACAGGCATTGGGATTGAATTCATTCGATTGCAAACCATCCTCTTCGGTAAAATGTGAAAACTCAAAACCATACGCTTCATCACCTTTAGATTTACTAACAACAATCTGACTTAATCCAGTAGATTTACTCACCCAAATAGTTTGAAATTCATCTTCTACAATACCATTCATAATATCCTCTGGCAAACCATCCTTACTATTGAACTGTTTTAAAAAAGAAGTCATTGGGTCAATCACTATTAAACCTTCATTTGTAGCAATCCAATATAAACCACGTGAATCTTCATAAACTGCATTACACGATTTATTATTAGATTCGTAACTATCTAAACCTACTATATTTTTATAACGCTTTTCCTTCGTATCGTACAAAAATGCACCAAAAGCACTACCAATTAAAACATTCCCGTCGGATAAAATATGTAAATCAGCTACATGATTGGTAGGTACATCTATCTTACCTTGATTAACAGGTTTATAAAACGAATCATTAACAGCGTTATACTTTTCTATTCCTCCTCCATTTGTACTAATCCATATATTTTGTTCTTCATCCTCTACAATAGACCAAATATTATTATGACTTAACCCTTGTGCTGATTGAGTTTTAAACTGATATCGCTTAAAATATTTTCCATCAAAACGATTTACTCCTCCTGCATAAGTCCCAATCCACAATTCTTCATTATGGTCGATTAAAAGAGCCATCACCACATTACTACTTAATGAATTAAGATCATCTTTTCTGTGCTTATAGGTCGTATATTTATGTTCCTTTCGGTTGTAATAAATTAAACCTCCTCCGTTGGTTCCTATCCATAAATTACCTTTTTTATCCTCAGAAAAGCAGTTAACATCACTAAAAGGAAGACTTTTATCATCGGATGATAGATTTCGGTAATGCGGAAATTTGTGTATGCTTTCGTGGTAGTAACTAACCCCACTTTTATTGGTTGCTGCCCAAATAATGTTATTGTCATCCATATACAAATCCGTTACAGAATTATCTGCGATACTTTTAGGATTTTCGGATTGATGATAGATATGGCTTACCTGACCTGAGTACTTGTTAATAATATTTATACCTCCGTGGTCTGTAGCCACCCAGATTAGGCCTTTATCATCTTGAATGATTTTATAAATGATATTATTTGACAAACGAATTTTACCTGCATTTTGCGAATAGTTGTACCAATCGTGTGTTAATGCGTTAAAATGATAAACGCCATTATTATTCCCATAGAACCAGATATCATTTTCCTTATCCACATACAAAGCAGGCGTAAAACTGCCACCTTCCAGCTTACCCACTAAAAAATCATCTTTAAATTTTAATCGATAGGTAGAGTCATAACACTCTATTGTACCATCCGAGAATAAATAGTAATAATTACCATTGACATGCTTAAAATCCACGGTTTCTATGCCAGGCTCTTTTTTATAGGGAAATAAATCTTCCGTGGTATTTTCTTTTTCATTTACTTTATTATAATACGCGTGTTGATGTCTCTTTATCCACATATTAGAACCTTCATCTTTATATACTTTTTCTATATATGGCAAACCAGCTTTTAGTCCAAGATATTCATTTATATATCTTATAAAACGTTCCTTAGTTACGTCGAATACAAAATGACCTATGCTGGAATGAATCAATAAATTACCTTTGCGATCTTCGGTAATATTTAAAATGTAATTATCAAATATAGAAGTTGAATCAGAGGAATCGTGTTTGTAGTTTACAAAACCAGAGCCATCGTAACGACTTAAGCCTGCCTTTGTACCAAACCATATAAAACCCCTTGAATCTTTATGAATACATACAACCCTATCGTTTACCAGTCCATCCACATTATTCACTTGTAAAAATGAATATTGCTTTTGTGCTGACACAACACTTAAAAAGCCAATAGAAACAAGAAGTATTATTAATATTCTCTTCATAAATTTGATAATTGAATTTAAAAATAGATAATTAATTCAAAGATATAAGCACTTGTATACTTCTATATTAATTGCTGATAATAATAACTGCTAAAATGTTAACAAATATGTTTGTTTTGATGCTTTATGATGTATAAAATGATTCTATCAACAAAGACTCCATCTACGATTCTACAATTTAAGTTCATAAACAATCATAAGGCATTATAATCATACATCTATTGAGTTAACACGTTAAAGGTTACACCTACATGTAAAGTTTGTATAGTTGTATAATACAAGCACAAGGTGGGTAATAAAAAAAAACCCACCTTAATATTGTATTTAATACATGGCAATATTATAACTGATCAGCTAAAATTGCGTATTGTAATTATATAAAACATGCCCAAAAGGTATAATCATAATCAGGTTCAATAAGTTTATTTAATTTATATCATATGCAAAATTCTACTAATCGAATTAGTCTCATGTTACTTTTTGCTTGCTTTGTAGTTAGCATAAATGCACAGCAGACACACCATGTGTATTCAACCGATATTCCGTGGAGTGACACAACTCCAAGTGAAGAAGCTGGAAAAATGTATTCTATAACAGATGCCATTGCCGCAGCTAGTTCTGGAGATATCATCCTGGTACATGAAGGTATTTACCGAGAAAAGATTGTGGTAAATAAAAACAATCTGCAAATTAAAAGCTTTGAAAACGATTACGTATTGGTTTCTGGTGCCGAAATAGTGGATGGCTGGACTGAAGCTACAGGTATGCACGAAGGGGTTCAAGTGGCCGATATTTCAGGTTTTGATATTGAAACAGACTATACTCAGTTATTTGCCGATGGAAATAGTCAGATGATGGCTCGTCACCCCAACAATAAAACAGGTGACATGATGGATCCGATGAATATTAAAAGTGGTTATGCACCTTTGAGTAATGTTCATAAAGATGCTGGCGAAAATGCGACAGGAAGAGCGACTCTTGACGATACAACATTGCCAAATGTGGATTTAACAGGCGGAATTTTTCGTGGATTAACAGGCAAAATGCGCCAGTATGTGTACGGAAATATTACCAGCTCTTATGGCAATACAGTGTCGTTTAATGCTATGAACAATGGTGAGTGGAAAGCCGAAGCAGGTTTTAATAATACCAAGCACAAATTTAGTTGGGGTTTTGTTATGCATAAAAACCTGATTGACTATCCGGGCGAATGGTATGCTGATGGTGATGAGCTGTATTACTTACCTCTTAATAAAGAAACATTTGAAGATACTCGAATTGAAATTCAGGTAAGAGAAAGAGTATTGGTTCTTAATAATACGTCGGGAGTTACTATCAAAGGAATTCATTTTGTAGCTGGAAACATGGATATACAAAATGCAACTGGGGCAACTATAGAAAGTGGTAGTATTCGTTATGTACACCCTTTATGGATTCCTAAAGGCTATGGACAGGGTGATAGTGATCCTAAAGGAATTTATCTAAGAAATAGCTCAAACAATACATTTAAAGACTTACATGTAGCTCACTCGTGGGGTAATATGTTTTCAGTAAGAGATGGAGAGGGTAATAGTTTCCAAAACTGTATTATTGAAGATTTTGGTTGGGTTGGTATTTTTACTTCGGGTGTACATATTAACACCAGCGATAAAACCAACATTAACAACTGTACCTTTGGTGATGCCTGTCGATTCCAGATTAGAATTGATGGTAATGATGCACAGGTAAATATTATGGATTGTGATTTTTACGGTTCCATGAAACTGGGTGAAGATGCGGGTCCTATAGAAGCTACCAGTACGGGTAAAATAGGAACTATTAATCTAAAAGATAGTGAAATTGCCTATAATAAAGTACACGATGTGGTAGGTGTTCCCGTTTCTAGTTTTAATTATAAAAGGGTTAAAGCTACTGCATTTTATATGGAAGATGTGGAGAACTATACAGCGCATCATAACTTGATTTATAATATTAAACATACCGTAGAGCATGATTTTGAAATTGAGCCTGTGGGTGAGTTTTTGTATTTAGGACCACGTTATAACGCCATGCACCACCCTGTAAACTATTATAACAACACCATTTGGAATGTGGATGAAAACATTGGTATTTGGAACATTGCCATTGCCAATTGGCAAGAATTAGGTCTGGCCGAATCGGAGAATACTGGTATGATGGATGATGGGCATTTTGCCAATAATATTTTTATGAATGGACCTGGTTATAAATTATCGTATACTACACAAAAAATAACCAGCACTGGAGGCAAAGTTTCGTGGGAAGATTCTCCCGCTGGTTCTAGTATTACTACACACGATTTTAATGCCTATGTAAACCACAGTGCTAACTGGGGGTATCATTTTAATCCTGAAAACAACCAGTTCTTTGATTTTGCTGCTGCTGGTACACATTTTGAAGATGCAGCCAATGGCGACTTTACCTTAAAAGCGGGTTCTGCAGCTAAGGGTGCGGGTGCAGAGTTAACGGGTTATACAAGTTCTACTACACCAGATTGTGGAGCATTAGAAGGTAGTGATAGAGTTTTAAATGCTGGTGCAACTATATCCATACCTGACTATAAAGAGGTAAGCGAAATTATTCCGGATGATGACAGTGCAGTAAATCCAATTATTAGAGATAATACAGTTATTTTTCCTAATCCTGTTTCGGATGTTTTGTATGTTAAAAACAGCATGGTTGATTTTAATGCCCATGCACTTAGCATCTATACCGTATCTGGAAAAAAGGTAAGCAATCCTAATTTAATTCAACGTGCAGGTGAAGCATTACAGGTAGATGTTAGTCACTTACCTACAGGAATGTATTTTGCTCGTATTGAAGACGAAGGTGAAGCTTATCACTTTAAGTTTATTAAGAAGTAAGATAGAGTAATAGAAGAATAGTTTTTAGGTCATTAGTAAATAGAAACTAAAAGGATATTACAACTCCCCCATGATTTATTTCGTGCGGGAGTTTTTTTGATGAAAATTCTATGCCTATAAAATTAAATCCTTTAGGCATAGGATTTTTATT